>CAVVLX010000006.1:0-942606 GCA_963749195.1 uncultured Thermoplasmata archaeon | reverse complement strand
CCCACTCCCGGGAGTCGACCCCGGCACGCTCGGTTCACCCTCAGCGGGAGAAAACCCTGCCGTGGGAAAGGGTAGAGGCGACCGACGGGGTTTGCCGGTTGGGGCCAACGAGCTGCTTTGGGACAGAGCGGGGGGCGGAAGTGTTCCTTGGGGCAATGTCCCTCGGGGTGGGACAAAACCCCGGGGAGGCGGTCCTGTCCGAAGCCGTGCATTGAAAGATACTCGGACCTTCCCACATCCAACCTCGGGAGTCGGTCCGAGGAGATCGGCCTGCTAGCAGCAGGCAAGTCAAGATGAGCGCCGGACTACCCCGTTGAGAATGTCGAACGGCAAAATCTCGGAGACGGTGGAGTTCTTAGCGGGGTTTTGGCTCGGTGTTGTAGCGCTCTACCTATCCTACATAAGAGTGGGGCCGGCGGTGGTTTTCGTTCCCGACGGGATCCTTTCGATGGCGGCCGGATTCGCCGCGGGCTTCGGACACCCCAAGGTTGCCGGAGCCATTGCGGGTATCGCGCTAGCCCTCTTCGTTGTTGGACTCGTCTTACTAATCCAACAAGGGCCGGGTTAACTGCTGGCTCTGCTATCACCAGATCCGAACAGCCCGGATCGGGCGAGCGGAAGAACTATTCATGGCCCGGACTTCGTAGATCGGTGCGGCTGACCAGGATTGCGGCACAGAATTTCCTCACCTTTGGTGAGAAGCGTGTGGTCTTCGACCCTCGCGCGGATCGGAACACTTTGGTGGGCCCAAATGGGGCCGGAAAAACCAGCTTGTTCGTGGCCATTGACTTCCTGGACTACGCCTTCGCCCAACCCCCGCCAGAGGTCGAGCCCTTTCGCCACCGGGGCGCTCAGGACGCAGAGCCAGACTTGGAAGTCCGAGTGATCCTGTCTCCTACAGAGGTTCACGCCGTTACCGACTGGATGCTTATCGCGGGGTGGTCTGAACAGCTCAATACCCCGGATGGAACGACCGAACTCGGCGAGTCTCCCGATCTCGGCGCGGCCAGAGAGCTCTCTCAGGAGCTCGTGGGTTACACTCGTCCGGTTTTCGAGGCTCTCTTTGAGAAGGAGGTGACCTTCCGAGCGAAGGGGACTGGAAACCCGGCCCACCCGCTCGACGCCTGGATCGAGATTCGAATTGGGAAGGATACACTCTACCTGACGGAGCAGAATGAGCTACGCCTCGGTTCGGCGCCCCGGTATGGTGGAGGCTTCCAGGTTGAGCTTCGAAAAGAGACACTCAAGCGCCTTCGCCGGTGGGCTCCGAAGGCGCTTCTTCGCGACGCTTCGAAGCGATCTATTCCTCGAACCGCGATAAGCCGAACCGCGCGGAGTTTCAATCTCAAGTGGTATCTGGACGCCCTAAGGGCGTCGGAGACCGGCTCCCGATTCCATCAGGTTCACCCGATAGAGATCGCGAACTACGAGAACCAACTCCGCAGCGAGCCATCATCCGCAAAGAATCTAGTGAGCTTCCTTCGGGCTCGCGGATACAAGCCGGGCACCATCGGCCTAAGGGGTCTGCTGAGACTCATATTGGAAACGTCGATCGTAAGACTCTCGAATTACCGCTCCCCGCCGGACAGCGCACCGTCCGCGAAGTTCCACGAAATCCCGACGCGATTGCCTGAGGTTAGTGGCTTCGAACTGCCTGCCGCTCTGTGGAAACTCAAGGACTCCCCCGACTCCTCGGATCGCGCGCGGTACGATCGTATCCGTGGAGCTCTCCGGCGGTTCACGGTCCAACATGTGGACGTCGAGGTCGTCCTGGAAACCGAAGAAGACCCTCCAAAGGTAGGAAGGTCCAATCCCGCGACCGAGTGGCCCAACCCGCGTCCCGCCCGACCGACTGAGGCAGCTGAGCCTTCCTTCTACCAGTATCCAAGGCTCCGGTTCAAGGAAGACGGTCACGAATTCGGGGCCGAATTCGCCTCGGCCGGGCTTTACGAATCCCTGGTCCTGATATTCACCGCGCTCGCTAACGAAGGAACTGTCGTCGTGCTGGACGAGCCAGCGACTAACCTCCATCCTGTTCTCCAGCGAGCGTTTGCCCAATTCCTGACCAAAGAACTCCGTAAATCCGGGGTTCAGCTGTTCGTGGTGACACACTCTCCAGCGTTCGTTGATCCACAGAACCTCCGGGGGGTCACTCGGGTCGATCGCCCTGACGGATCAACCCGCATCAAACCGCTCTCCACCGAGATGGGTCCCGCGTTCGACCAGTTTGCTAGGGACGCTCGCAAGGTGCCCGGCCTCATCCCGATGCTCTTCGCGAAGAAGGTTGTCCTCTTCGAAGGCCAGCAGGAAGCGAGATCGCTCCCGCCGTGGTTCCGAAAGCTGGATCCCACGTTTGATCTCGCCGAGCTGGGAATCGACGCTGCGGACGCGGGTGGGGACAGCAACCTCGAGAAGTGCGCGCGCGCCCTGAAGACCCTGGACATTCCATTCGCCATCGTGGGGGACCAGTCCGGCAAAGGGAAGCTCGCCAGGTTATCCTCGAACCTTCTGCTGGTTCCTTACGACGACTTCGGAGAGGTCGCCCGCAGGGAGTGCAAGCGGTATCTGCTCAAGGTTCACCCGCGACTCCCGTGGCCCAGCCATATTGACGCAGACGACTGCCGGGAAGTCGCTCTGATATCCCCTCCCCCACGTTCCGTGAAGCGGCTCTGGAAGCAGGTGAGGACGTTTGTCGATGATTCCACCTAGGGACCAGTTACAGATGTGGACGTCGAGTTGGAACAGCAAGATCTGACCTGGCTTGGACGGTTTGCAGTCGAACTCTACCGTCGAACGGTTCGCGGCGCTGACGAGCCTGCCGGGCCTGAAATCTAGCCGTTGGGAGCAAAGTCCCCCCCCGAATGTGCTAGGAGACCGCCGTCAGCGACCTCGGGGGCGTGACCGAAGGGCTGACATCGCGGTCAGTGACCCGCGGGGGGTGGCCGCACGCGAGTGCTGCGTCTGTTGCCTCTGGACGTCGTAATCCGACGCAAACGAACCCGTGGCAAGGACCGACCGCCGACGCGATCTACGAGTTCCATATCGAGGTTCGGTCGGGGAGTTTAATCGGCCTCAGTTGGCACTCATGACTATGTAGAATACGTCCCTACAACGTGTCTGCTACGTTGCTACAAAGTGCTTATAGGCAGTTTGTGGCTACTCTTAGTGGCGCCTGTGGGCGCTCTAGGAGTCAAAAATGACTGATAGTGCCGGAAAGCCGATTCGAGGAGCTGCGACGTGCGACGACTGTGGCGAACCTATTCGGAGCGTGGGAGTGATGCTCTATGACGTGCGCGGACCCAACCCGGGACCCGCGAGCTTCGCGTCGAAGTACTACTCCGTCGATCTCAACGTCCGAGAGATCGGGGGGTATATCGAGACTCACCGGGTCTATGTGGACGCCCGAGCCCAACGCGGCCAGAAGGACGCGAACAATATCCCGGTACCCGAGTACTGCCTCGCCGACGAGCCCCCGAAGGGGTACGTCGTAGAACGGAACCGAGTGACCGAGATGGTCCAAGCGCTCGACGGGAACACCCTCTTCGGCGGAACCCTAACGTGGAACCTTCGGCCGAAGGAGGCTCATTGGCACCACGACGAGAACGAGCGTACCCTCGTGATTAGTTCGGACTCGAGGGTCTACCTTCCCGACAGCCACCACCGTCACCTGGCGATCAAGGAGGCGCTCGCAGCGATTCGGGATAGCCACTTGAACCCGCAAGTCGGAACGAAGGCGTTCACCGTTAACATCTACACTATGCCAGTCCAAGGCGAGATGCAGCTCTTCTACGAGTACAACGTGCTCGGGAAGACCGCGGACGCGACCCGGGCCCAATACCTCGCGCAGACCGACTCGATTTCGAAGATCGTTCGGGAGCTCATCAACCGACCGCCTCTTCTTGGGAATGTCGAGACTGTTACGAACATGCTCTCGAAGTCGTCGCCGAAGATGGTCACCTTCCGAACGCTCCACGACGCGATTCGGGATGCTCGGCGGGGCGGGATGGACAAGCTCGAGACGGAGGTAGAGTTCTACTCGCAGTACTTCGGGATGTTGGCGAAGGTCCGTCCAGAACTCGGGATCCTCTCGGTCTCGGAACGCAACAAGATTCGGGGAAGCTCGGTCGTCGACCAAGCCGTGCTCTTCTACAGCTACGTTGCGGTAGGCGAGCATCTCCGCGACGAACTCGACGCCGCCTCGACTCCAGAGGCGAAGGAGGCCGTTTGGACCCGTTGGGCCGGCCGACTCGGCAAGCTCCGGGAGTCGACCCCGGGCGGAGTGGACTTCTTCGACCGGAAGAACGACGTCTGGAAGCAGAAGGGCGTCCTCCGGATGGGCCGCAGCGGCAACCTCGTCGTCACGAACAACCGGGATACCCGCGCGGCCGCATACGACGTCGTTGTTGGACGACTTGGACTCCCGAACCTCCGAGCTGTGGGGCGGTCATCCTCGGCGACCGCTTCGACGGCCGAGGAGCCCTCCCCCTCGACAGCCGCGTAGATCCGATCTCGATTGCCTAACCCTTTCCGCGCCCTCGGGCCGAAAGGCCTGGGGGCGTTCCCCGCAGGCTAAGGAGAGGCTACGCACGGGCTGCCGGGCGATAAGTGCTAAGACACACTTCGCGGTCCTGGGCGCACGAAGGACTCGGACGGCGCCCAAATCCGCGTCTTCCATAGCCGAACGGGCGTAGAGGAGCAACTCTTCCTCCTTCGTCGAGAAAGCGTCGAAGGACGGGGGTTCGGAGGAACCGGATGAAGGTCCTTCGCACCTCGACCGAGGAGGAGATCCTCGCGAGCTTTGCCGAGTCGGAGTTCTCAAGTGCCCGGCACCGGGATGATGCCGCCTCCTGGATACCATCCGACACGGCGAGGACCCGGATCCTTTCGGCTCACCCGACCAAATGGAGCGCAGGAGACCGGGCCCTCGCGATCGAGGCGATTCGTAGGTACCGCTGGCCGATCCTCGGCGGGCTCTTCACGCTGAAGCCGTCGTGGCACCTTGCCGAAATATCGCCAGAAGACCTTGCATCGCTTCGTCCGCTCGACTTCCCGCCGTTCAACGCGCTCGCGCCTGACCGACGGCTCGGAACGTTGGTTGGGGCGATGGACGCCGGTCGAGACACCCCAAACGACGGCTTCGCCTTCGGCTACCGGAGCCTCAAGAAGAAGTTCCGGGCCGAGGATGTTCTCGGCCTTCCCGCAATCGCCGCGAGAACCCGAGAGGGTCCGTTTGTCGTCTTCGACGGCTTAACGCGGCTTTGCGTCCTCTGCTCTCGATCGGGCTCCGGGGAGGCGATTCCGACGTCGATCCCACTCTTCGTCGCCCTAACCCCCCGCCTCTCGGAGTGGAGATGGGCCGCGCTGTAGTCGGCGCTACCGCAGGGCAGTCGATAGGGCGAGCCCCGACTCCTACGCCCGAGGTCCGGGCGCCTCGTGAACTGCCTTCGTCGAATTCAGAGCGGCGACGACCCGCCAGCCTATCCGCTATCCGAGAAACCGAGGTCATCGTAAGATCGTTATAGTCCCGCTCGGGGAAAGCGACCGGCCGCGCTGCCACTCCTCGAAGGAACTCGGGCTTCAACTCAGCCCTTCGGTCACGCCCCCACGGGCTCTGTCGAGTGAGAAGCCAAGGAGTCAGGGGGCGGACTTCGGTCACGCTGCAGAACCGACCGCACTGCCCCCAGCTTGAGGTTCATGCATTGGGAGATCTGCCGAAGGCTATCGCCGCGGGCTCTGCGGGCCCGTACCTCCCTCGCAACGGGCTCGGGAATTTTCCGGGGCGCCCCGAACTTCTTGCCCAGCGCGCGGGCCCGCGCGATTCCCGCTTGCGTTCGTTCAAGGATCAGCTCGCGCTCGAACTCCGCCAGGGCCGCCAGCATGTTCCGCTGCAAACGACCGCTCGGAGTCGAGGTGTCGATTCCCTGGTCGATGACGATCACGCGGGCTCCCGCCGCCTCCGCGTCATCCCAAAACCGTAGAATCATGCCCAAGGAGCGGCCGAGCCGATCCATCTTCGATACTACGATCGTGTCGAAATCGCCCGAGGCAAGCCGCTCCCGAAGTCGATCGAGCTCCGGTCGGTTGTCCCGGACGCCCGAGATGCCGTCATCCCGAAAGACAGCGACCTCGGCCCACCCTCTCGCCTGACAGTAGGCCGTGAGCTGACCAACCTGAGCCTCCGTCGACTGCTCCTTCGTGGACACCCGGGCGTAGAGGGCGACCCGAGTCATGCTGAGGCCACCCCCGGCCCGACAACACCACGAACCTCTCCGTCCGAGCGGCGGCGCGCGAGAGTCACATACTCGGGATTGAGTTCGATGCCGATGGACCTCCGGCCCAGACGCCGGGCCACCGCGAGGACGGTGCCGCTCCCAGCGAACGGGTCGAGTACGAGACAAGGGACGGTATCGGTGGTCGCGCAGGAGCAGCGCTTGCGGAACCCCAGGTCAACCCGCCGGTAGCTCCCATCGTGCCATCCGGGAGCGTCGGCGACGGGGGCGCGACCCGACACCAGCGGTGCCTCGAGTTTCTGCGCGTGGCCAATGGCACCTCCAACCGCCCGGACCTCTCTCGTCCAGGGCGTCCCACACTCCGCGCACGCCCCGCGCTCGGACGTTCCCGCCGTGATGCAGAGCTCGGGGAGCTTTTCCGGGAATGTCGCGAAGTGGGCCCCCCGATAGGGCTGGGTCGGGATCCACCAGACTGTCCGGAGATTACGACCTGAGGGGCTCGTATTTCGAAGCATCGGGAATCGCCGGAAGTCCCCTTCGGGATGCTTCGAGCGGGAGGTGCGATTGTCGGTCGGGTTCGGTAGATGATGCCGGAGTCTTTGGAGCGTGCTCTCCTGCAGGGGCTCGCGGACCGCATAGGCGTCGTAGAAGTAGCGGCTCGACTTCGTAAGGAGGAAGACCGAGTCGTGGGCCCGTGTCGGCCGATCCCTAACCGCCTCCGGCATCGGATTCGGCTTCGCCCAGACGCAGTCGGACCTGAGCCACCAGCCCCGGCGTTGCAGCTCGAAGGCGACTCGCCAGGGAATCCCCACGAGATCCTTCGGCTTGAGGCCTGGCGCCCGCTTGTCGATCCGACCAGCCTGTTCGGCCCCCGTGTGATCCCGGCTGGAGAGAGTCGAGGCCTTCCATCGCTTCTCGCCGGTGAGCCCGGATGGGTGGGTAGCGTAGGTGTCACCGAGGTTCAGCCAGAGCGTCCCATCAGGCCGCAAGACCCGACGGACTTCGTCGAAGACGCCGGCGAGATGCTCCACGAATCGCTCGGGGGTGGGCTCCAGGCCGAGCTGGCCGAGCCACCCTTCGCACTTCCGGCAGGTTGAACCGCCCTGCGAAGCGTCGAATAGGCCAGCCGCATTTACACGGCCGGCCCCGCCGTTTGCGCCGTCCGCTTCGCGATGGTGCAGCGGCTGGGTCAGCTCCCATTCGTGCTCACAACCCACGTGCCCGCCCCATCTGACCGGTCGGAGCCCATAGTCTCGGAGTCCCCAGTACGGAGGGGACGTGACGATGCAATGGACCGAGTCATCCGGAAGGCAGCGCAGCATGTCCAGGACGTCGCCCTCGAGGATGGCCGGGGTCGGGTCAGCCGGGATCACGCCGGTGCCTCCGCCGCAGGACGGGGCGTGGCAGGGGCGACGGCGGAGCTCCGATGGCGAGCCATCTCGACGTATTCAGGGTTCAGGTCGATACCGATCGACCTCTGCCCAAGCCGTCGAGCCGCTGCCAAGACCGTTCCGCTGCCCGCGAACGGATCGAGGACGAGACACGGGACAATCCGGTCCGTTCGGCAAGCGCACCGCTTACGGAAACCGAGGTCGATTCTCCGGTAGCTCCCGTCAAGGTGACCCGGAGCGGCAATCCCCTGCACCCGACCGCGTGCGAGCGACTTGTCCGGGTACCAATCATGGCCGATCGACCCGCCTTCCGTTCGCACCTCCCGGGCCCATGGTCGACCGCACGCAGCGCAGGAGCCGCGTTCGGAGGTTCCCGCTCGAATGCAGAGGTCGGGAAGTGCCTCCGGGAACGTGGCGAAGTGAGCACCGGAGTATCCCCGGGTCGCAATCCACCAAACGGACCGGAGGTTCCGACCGCGCTCGGGCGGGAGGTCCGTGGCGACGGCATGGGCGAAGCTCGAGTTGGATCGCATGCCCGACCCCGGGGTCGCTAACTTTCGGGCGACCCGACCTCCCCTGGGATGGGCCCCGCCGGAGACCGGCTCGCGGACGGCCTCACCGTCGTAGAAATACCGCTTCGATTTCGTGAGGAGGAAGACGTACTCGTGGGAGCGGGTCGGGCGGTCCAGAACCGACTCCGGTATCGGGTTTCGCTTCGCCCACACGCAGTCGGAACGGAGCCACCAACCCCTCCGTTGGAGCTCGAACGCGACCCTCCAAGGAATTCCCGCCAAGTCCTTCGGTTTGAGCTGGCCGTGGCGTGAGGCGCTTCTCCGCGCCCCACCCCTGCTGCGGGTCTGGGAAGGATCCCAGTTGGGGGAGAACGCATCGGCCGATGATCGGCGCACCGGGCTGTCCGTGTGGAAGGTGTCGCCAAGATTGAGCCACAGCGTCCCGTCGCTCCGGAGCACTCGCCGGACCTGGTCGAAAACCGCAGCGAGGTGGTCGACGTAGAGCTCGGGGGTTGGCTCCAGGCCCAGCTGCCCGAGCCAGCCACCGCAGCGGACACATCCCTCCGTCGATCGGAGCTCGATGTTGGCCCCTGTGTGAGCCGCTTGGAGCGAGCCGGGGTTCCGGACGTTGTCCGGGGAGCGTTTTCGTCGAGGAGGGAGCTTGGCCCATCTGTGCCGGCAAGACGAGTCGCCCCCCCAGAGGACGGGGGGAAGACCGTAGTCCCGGAGGCCCCAGTACGGAGGCGAGGTAACCACGCATTGGATTGACTCGTCGGGCAGTCGGGCGAGAACCTCCCCGACGTCACCCTCGAGGATGGCGGGGGTGAGCTCGCTGGGGATCACGGTGCCTCCTCGAGGTTCCGCCAGAAGCGCTCGTTTCGGGCCACCCTCGCACGTCGGATCCGGTGCTCGACGGCGAGGTCCCGAGCGAATTGGACCCGAGGGCCGAACTCGGCCCGCACCCGGTCGAGTTCGTTCCGGACGCGCCACTCCGGCTTGGTAAACTCCTCAACGACTGCATTGAGGCGGGAGGCGTACCCCTGAAGGAGGAGGACGACGTTCTCCAGCTCGCGCCGGCTGAAGCAGCCGGAGCTCGACCGTCTCGCTCATCCGGCGGGCGTCGCCCCTGGTCGAGCGGCCGGCAGCCGAGGTTGCCTCGGAGGTAGTGGTAGTCAGGAACCCGAATCGGCGGAGGGGCCGAATCGACGATGATCCACTCCTCTCCGTCGCTCCACGTTGGGCGGAGTAGACCGTTCTCGCAGAATCCGGCGATGACGTGCAGCCGTCGAGGGGGTCGGTAGCTCGGGAAGGTCTGGACGACCATCCGGTCGACCGCTCGAAACGGCGCGAGCCAACCGAACGGGTGCGGGGCGTAGAAGACCCGCAAGGCCCGGACTGCGGCCTCGTCGACCTTGCGAGGCGCCGCAGCGCGCGCGCACACGCGCTGCCGCCAGCGGTAGGCCTCCAGCAGCTCCAAGAGCGTCGCGTCGGCGATCGGAGGCCGTCCCCCGGACCTGCCTCGGCCTCGTCCCCTGCCGGACGAACCTACCAGGCCCCGCTGAGAGACGATCCGTTGGATGCGTCGGAACTCGGACCAGGTCCGGTCTGAGAGCCAGAGGTGGCGTTGGGAGGTGGGAGGGGGAGGGAGTTCCGGGCCCGGAACAGGGGTAGTTCCGGTACCGGAACTACCGTAGTTCATGTCCCGGAACTCGGGGGAGTTAGAGAGGATAGGAGAGCCCGGGACGGGCTCGAGGGGAGCCCTCACTGACGGAGACGATGGTCTCTGCACGAGACTCACCCCGGAACCCGCTGTGTGCGCGCGTACTCTGTGAGGTGGATCTCCAACAGTTCTGCCGCGAAGCCGTGGACCGGGCAGAACGAGATTCGCAGGGTCAGGTTGTGGCGGGCCCGGGAGCGGCAAAGCTCGCAGACGAATCGAGGAACGGGTGGAGGGAGGGGAGCGCTGCCAGGTTCGACGACGAAAGTGATCTCGGCGTACCGGGGCGTCAATTGACCTTCCCCGATGCCGTTTCAAGCCACGAGGGTATGACCCGCTTTGAAGCGGGGTGAGGCGTCGGCCGCTCTCGCTTCCGACCCCGTGCCGGTATGGGTTCTATAAGGAAATGGTTACGGGCCCGAGGGGATTCGAACCCCTGACCTTGCGGTTAAGAGCCGCCTGCTCTACCGGGCTGAGCTACGGGCCCACCACGGGGCGGCCCGAGTCGGTCGGGGCTTTTTAAACCCTGCTCTCTCAGGCTCCTCAACGCCTTACCGGCGAATTCGCTCGAGCGCTGCTCCAACCATCAACGGGAACAACGCGGTCACCTCTCCGTCGACGGTAACGTGACGAGCGGTCGGTTTCACTTTACCCCAACTGACGGCCTCGCGGGTGCGAGCGCCCGAGAGACTCCCATCCCATTCGACGGCGGTGGAGACGTACAACGCCGCGTCCAACCCCCCTCGAAACTGATTCCACCAAATGGTATGGTGTTTCGAGATCCCGCCTCCGAGAATGACCGCCCCCGATCGCTTCGCCTCGAAAACGAGGTCGGAGAGACGCTGTTCGTCGCTAAAGAGATCGAGGCTTAGGTCCCGGTGGTCTTGCCAGAACAACCAGAGCTGGGAGCCTACTGCGCCGTCGGTGATCCCCGGCACGATGAGGGGTACCCGGCGTTCGTAGGCGGCTCTCGCGATGCTGCCCCGGCCAGCGGATCCCGTCAAATCCTCGCCGATCGCCCAGGTCAATTCGCACGTGGACAGTTTTCGAACCCCGCGGCGCCAGAGACGCAGGAGCAGTCGCCGCATCCGGCGTTCGATGATCGTTCCGTAGTTCGCCTGCGGGATGACAAGATTTCCGAGGCGGTAGCGATGCTGCCGATGAAGCTTCGAGTCGTCTAAGTTCCAATCCCCATGAAAATACGGACGAAACGCGCGGGCAAGATCGTGGTCCAAGGTACCGCAGGTCGTGATCACCGCGTCGACGTAGCCCTCGGAGATCAACGTAGCGAGAACTCCCCGCGTCCCCGTCGACACGATGTCGGCCGGGAACGACAAGAAGGTCGTCATCTCCTCATCGGCGAGGATTCGGGCGAGCAGATCGACTCCTTGCGCGACCCCTTTTCCGCTGAAACCCCCCGCCGCCTCCATGCGTCGGATGAGCGTGTCGAGCGAAGGAGCATCGTCGATCCGAATATCTTCCACTCGACGCGCCATGGAATGGTTCCACCCCAACGGAGCCTAGAGCCCCCCGGTGAGGCCGAGGGTGTAGCTCCGGAACAGAAAAATGTAGACGATCGCGTACCCGACGAGCGCGCCGCCATTCAACAAGGGCAAACCGGCTTGAGGATTGCCGCGGAGCACGAAGCGCATGAGTATCCCGAATCCGATCAACGATCCGATCAGGGCCCCGATGGCGGCCCAAAAGTTTCCGCCGATTCCCAGGAACATCGGAACGGCTGGGAGCCAAATGAAGGCGGACACGATCAGGGTGCCCGGGATCACGACGTCGCCGAGTCCCATGAACATCGCCTCCCGCTCGTCCGTCGGTTGGGCGCGTTGCTCCTGGAGCGTGGGAGCGCGAGTGTAATCATAGCCGGCGGACGACGGCATGACCATCAGGATCGGGAGCTTCATCTCCGTCACGACATCCGCCAGCGAGACCATGTGCTTCGTTCCATAGACGGCCACGGCGTCGTAGATCAGTAGAGCGATCAACAGAATGAAGGCAGGGAGGATCGAGAACGAGATCCCGAGGATCGCGATGAGCGACCCGGCGGCGACAAAGCCGGCAGCGTCCACGACGTACCACTGGGGTTCGATGAGCAGCGCCAACAGGAGCCCGACCGCCACCAGGCTAGCGAAGAGCAGCGCCGGGTCGAAGGTGATGCCGGAGGATGCCGGCGGGAGATAGAAGGGAACGGGACCGATCAGCGTGAACGTCTCATAGAGCGTGAAGTAGAGCGCGCCGGCGATGGCCAGCAGAATGAGCAGCCGTAGCGCCGAGAACCCTCCGCGCCGGCGGACCAGCCAGAGGATGAAGAGCGGCGCGATGATGATCAGGGCGATGATGAACAGCGGAGCCGTGGGGCTCGACGGATTGGACGTCGAGGAGAGTCCCGCGGTCTTGAACGGGATCGCGAGCAGCAACGCGACGATCTGCGCCCCGAGGAACAGGGCGAGGAGACCGAGGAGTCGGGCGCTACGCATACCGGATCAGGGCTGGACGATCGCATAGGCGTTGTTGCCGAGGACTTTAGTGATCTTCGCGTTGATCGTCGTGCCGCGCTGCGTCGCTCCGGTCACAAAGATAACGAACCCCTCCTTCTTGGCGACTCCGTCTCCCCGGCGACCGACATCTTCGATCGTCAGGCGGTACACCTCCCCCACGACGACCGGCGTTTTCGGTCGCTCGGGAGCCACGATCCTTCGCATGGTGACCGGCCGCTGCGCCCCGCACGCCTCACAAATGAGGAGCGTTAAGCGACCTTCCTTGCTCAGGTGCGTGTCGGGTCGCTTGCATTCGGAACAGATCACGTACTTGTCCGTGTATTCGCGGAGCCGTTGACCGATGGCATCCTTGGAGACCCTGGATTTCAAGATCCCCCGAGGCAAGTCGAGCACGCCTGGACAGCCGAGTTCGCGCGCCAAATAGCCGATGACGTGCGCGGGCTCGCGTCGAAGGACCTGGGCGATCTCCTGGAAATTGCGAATCACGGTGTTCTTCCCGTCGGTCATCACGTCGGCTTCGGGAATCTGGAATCGTTCCGAGGCGACCTTGACCACGGGCAAACTCGCCCGCGCTCGATCGAGTAGAGCGCGATAATCTTCCATAACGCTCCAAGAGAGCCGGGGGCGATTCAAAAGGATTGGCCCTAAGCGGGGGCTCCCTCCTCGACTTTAGGCCGCCGCAGAACGGTCCGGTCTGGTCACTCCGATTCGTTCAGGAGCGCCATGATCGGCGACATGTCCGACCCCTCGACCACGGCGGTAGCGGCGGCGCGAACCTCCTTATCCTCGGGGCGGAAGGCGATCCCGATGCGACTCCGGCGGAACAACCCCACATCAATCTCGGAATTTCCGATGGAAGCCGTCCCTTCCGGAGTCACCCCGAGTTGGCGCTGCACCTGGGCCAGCACCGTCTCCTTCTGCCTGATCGGAACTCGGACGATCCCTTCGCCGGTGAGGCGGCCGTCCGCATCCACTTCGAATCCGTTCGCGAGCACGTAGTCGACGCCCAATTCCTTGCCGATCCGTCGCGCCAGAACGTCGATCCCTCCACTGACGATCGCCGTGAGACACCGACGAGCGTGCAGATGCTGGAAAAGGCGCTTCGCCCCCGGCATGAGCGGAACGGAGGCGAGGATCTCTTCGAGATCGTCGACGCGCAGATCCGCGTTGTGCTTCCACCAAAGGCGAATATCGCTCCGGATAAACGCAACGTCGTCCAATTGATTATCTAAAAACAGCCGAAGATTCTCCGCGTTCGATTCGCCGAAATGCGCGTGCACGGCGGCCCAGGAGCTTTCCACATTGACCAGAGTGCCGTCCATGTCGAACGCGACGAGTTCAATCATGCGTGCCTGCCGCGATCGCCTCCGCTCGTTCGATCACGTTCGCGGAAGGAACTTGGTGCCAGGCCCCGAGCGTGGCATCCACCTGCTCCGGCCGACTCGCCCCGCACAAGGGCGCGGCGCCTTTCGAACGGAGCCAGTGAAGCGCGATCGAAGTCATCGACACGCCTGCCTCCTCCGCGAGACCGCGCAAGGCCTGAGCGCGGCGCAGCACTTCCGGGAACCGGTCCGCGTCGAAGAGATCGTGCGCCCACCGCCGCACTTCCGGCGAGGGGGCCTTCCCATCCAGGTAACGGCCGGTGAGCAGCCCGCGAGCGAGCGGAGTGTAGGCTTCGATCAAGATGCCGTGGGAGCGACAGTATTCCCGGATCGGATCGCCGTCCGTGCGGTCAAACAGGTTGTAACGGACCTGGTCGACCAGAATGGAGGTCTCGGAGAGGCCACGCTGCGCCTCCTCGAGTTCTTCCGCGGAGAAATTGCTGACCCCAATTCCGCCGATCTTTCCCTCCTTCCAGAGTGCCTCCAGGGCGGCCATCGTTTCGCGGATCGGTACGTGGGGATCCGGCGCGTGGACTAGGTAAAGGTCCACCGAAGTTCGACCGAGTCGCTGAAGGCTTCCGATCAACGCTGCTCGAAGCTGAGCCGGCCGAAGGTGCTCCCATGAAACTTTCGTGACGAGGAACGATTGAACGGAAGGCGCCGTGCGATGCAGACACTCTCCCAATAGTCGTTCCGATCGTCCACTTCCGTACACTTCCGCCGTGTCGAACCATCGGATCCCGCGTTCGATGGCACGTCCAATCGTCGCTTTCGTCCGTGCCTCGTCTTCGCGCGTCCATCGACCCAGTGCCCAGAGGCCCAGCCCCAAGGCGGGGTGGCGGAGTCCGGTTCGACCCAGCGGAATCTCGCCTTCTCCGAAGGTCGATGTAGTACCGGACGCCGAGACAGGTTTCGAGTCCCTCGAGACGGGCCGACGGCCCTTTCTTTTCGCAGGGGTCGTCGTCATGGTCCCCCTTCGGGGGTCTTGGGGCGGTTCAGGTGCTCCTCAATGCGGCCAAGACGTTCGGTGAGTTCGCGCACTTTGTCTCGAGTTTCCTGCACGACGGCGGGAGGTGCTCGTTCTAGAAAGCCTCGATCGGCCAGCCGACTCTGGGACTTTGCGAGAAGTTCGAGAAGCTTCTCCTGTTCGCGTTGGAGGGTGCCGCGCTCTTCTTCGGATGCGGCGGGGAGTTCGAGGAAGAACTCGCCCTGAGGGGCGACTCGGCTGGCCGTCCCGGGAGGCGCGGGCGATTCGGCGCCGAGCAAATCCAATCGCGCGACTCGAGCCAACCGAACGATGGTGTCTTGTTCCGTCCGGATCAATTGGGATTCCACCATGCCCGCGGGGCGGACCCACGCGGGTGCGAGCGTTTCGGCGGGGAGCCGATTCTCCGCTCTTAAGTTCCGTAGGATCCGCACGGATTCTCCCAGGACCTCCATCGCAACCTCGGCTTCCGGATCAGCGGAAACTTCCGAGGCGTCCGGCCAGGCGGCAATCATCAACGATTCTCCCGAATGTGGCAACGCGTGCCACAGCTCCTCGGTGAGGTGCGGGGTCCAGGGGTGGAGAAGTCGCAGAGTTCGCTCGACGACGAAGAGAAGGACTTCGCGGGTCTCGCGAGCCCCGATCTCTCCCCGCTTTCCTCGAAGAGCGTCCTTGGCGATCTCGACATATCGGTCCGCGAGATCGTGCCAGACGAACTGGTACAGCAGCTGGCTCGCTCGGGTGAATTCGTATTCGGCGAGTGCGGCGTCGACCCCGGCGACCGTTGTCGCGTAGCGGGATAGGATCCATCGATTCTCGAGCCGCGCGGCGGGCTCGAGTCGTGGAGCATGATCGGGAGCGGCGGCGCCCTCGGAGAGTTGGGAGAGGGTGAATCGAGAGATGTTCCAGAGCTTGGTCAAGAAATTTCGGGCCGACTCGAGCGTCGTAGTGCCAAACGGTCCGTCCTGGTCCGAAGGATTGGGAAACACGAGAGCGAATCGGAGCGGGTCCGCCCCGTGCTGGCGGATGACGTCGATTGGATCCGGGGAGTTGCCGAGGTGCTTCGACATCCGTCGACCTTGCTCGTCCCGAACGAGCCCGGTAAAGTACACCGACGGGAACGGTGCCTTTCCCGTGAAATAGAAACCGGCCATGATCATGCGAGCAACCCAGAAGAACATGATATCCCGGCCGGTGACGAGGACGCTGTTCGGATAGTAGTGGGCCAGATCCGCGGTCGCCTCCGGCCAACCGAGGGCATGGAACGGCCACAACCAGCTCGTGAACCACGTATCGAGCACGTCGGGGTCCGAGGTGAGCGACGTGCCCTCGCATTTCGGACAGCGCGCGGGCGGCTCGACCGAAGCCAACTCGGCGTGGCAGGTATCACAGTAGTACACGGGGATCGGATGGCCCCACACGATTTGTCGGGAGATGCACCAGTCCTGGAGATTCTCCATCCACCGGAAAAACGTGAGATTCCATCGTTCCGGAAAGATCTGAATCGACCCGTTGCGGACGGCTTCGACCGCCGGAACTGCCAGCCGGGCCAGTCGCACGAACCACTGGGTCGAAAGTCGAGGCTCGATGACCGCATCGGAGCGCTCGGATCGGCCCACCGAATGTCGATACGGTTCGCTCCGCTCGACGAACCCTGCCGCGGCTAGCGCCTCCGCCACACGGGGCCGAGCCTCGTCTCGGTCCATTCCTCGGAACTCCGCAGGTACCCACTCCCCTTCGAGATGCGCCCGCGCATCGAGGATGCTCGGGGGAAGCGGCAATCTACCGTTCCGACGAAATATCTCGTAATCCACGAGGTCGTGGCGGGGCGTGATCTTGAGTGCGCCATTGCCAAATTCAGGATCCACCGCCGAGTCAGCGACAATCGGCACGACCCGGCCGGTCAACGGCACGACCACCGATTTCCCGATCGAAGCGGTATATCGTCGATCGGTCGGGTTCACGGCGACTGCGACATCGCCAAAGATCGTCTCCGGGCGCACGGTCGCTACCACAATCCCGCCCGCGGTTCCATCGGCCCAAGGGTATCGGATGTAGAGGAGAGTTCCTTCTTCGTCCGAATGGATCACCTCCAAGTCGGACACGGCCGTCTCGAGCTTGGGGTCCCAGTTCACGATCCGCTCGCCTCGGTAGACGAGGCCATCCTGGTGCAGGCGCACGAAAACCTCGCGCGTTGCGCGGACCGCGCGATCGTCGAGGGTGTAGCGGAAGCGACTCCAATCCAAGGAAAATCCCCCGGCTTCGAGCTGCGCTCGGATCCGCGCTTCGTGCTCGCGCCGCCAGGATTCAATGTGCGCGAGGATCTCTTCGCGCGGTAGTCGTTCGAGTTCCACTCCCTGCTTGGCCAGTCGTCGGCGGACCTCGACTTGGGTCGATAGACCTGCATGGTCCAATCCCGCGATCCACGCGGTGGGGCGACCTCGCATCCGGTGATAGCGAATCAGTAGGTCCTGAACGGTGTTTCCGAGCATGTGACCTAGGTGCAAGACCCCCGTGACATTCGGAGGGGGAAGGATGATCGAGTAGGGGACACCACGAGGAGAGTCCGGACCGTGGGCGTAGCCCTGCCGCTTCCATTCGGCTTGCCAACGAGCTTCGATCGCTCCGAAATCGGGGCGAGAGGGCAGCGTCGTCGCCGTCACCGATTTGCACCGCTCCCCAGGCCGAGCCCAAACGACGCGCAAACAGCGAGTTCTGCGAGGGCCAGACCTCCCATGGCAGGAAGGGCTTGCGAAAAGGGGAACGCCCGGAAGTAGTCAAACACGATGAGCGGAGCGCCCGCGACGATCAGTCCTGGGATCGAGACGGCGGCGACCCACCAGGCCCCGGCATATAGGTTGACGATGGGGAGCCCCGCGCGGCGCGCGCGTCGGAAGAGGATTCCGAGCTCCAGAAACGCGGCGGCGAGGATTCCCGGGAGCTCCGCCAGCAAGAAGATCACGAAAAGGGCCGGCGCAAACACCCTCAAAAGCGTCAGTCCGAGCACCATCCCCGATGCGAGGAGATAGATGAGCGCCACAAGGGAAACCTTTCCGAGCAGCAGCGACCGCTCTGCGAGCGGCAGGCTGCGGGAGTACGAGTAGCCCATCACTTCGATCGCGAAGAACGCGGGGCCAAAGAAGGTTGCGAGCAAGGCGGCGGTGGCCACCGCCGCCAGAGCGAGATTCAGAGCGTCCGTCGGCGCGGGTGACGAAACATACGTCCAGAGACCGATGGCAACCGCGTCTAGGAGCGGGAGGAGGATCAGGAAGGCGTAGCCCGGTGTTCGAGAGGCGGTTCGAAGATCTTTGGTCAGGACGGCCCAGCTGACGCCCCCCGTTCGAATTCGGTGCGCCCGGATGGAGCGGTCGCGCGTCGCCGCCGCAGGCACGCGTGCGAGTCGACGCGGCGCGCTTGCGAGCCATCGTGCGGCCAATACGAAAACGGCGACATAGCCGACGGAGGCCCCAATGGCCACCCCCAGCTCTAGGCCGCTCCAGCTGGACAGCCCGACGTGAGCTGCCAGGGCAGGAAGAAATCCCAGCGGAAACGGATACGTCGCTTCCAGCAGCAGAAGGTCGGCGTTAGGTCCATGCGCGACCAAGCCTCCAAGAAAGGTGAAAAAGCCAGGCGCGGCGGCGACAAATCCATACATCGCGAACGCGGGGATGGCCCAGAGGACCAGGTAGGCCCAACGCAATGCGGTGTGGCCGGGACGGCTTTCGGCATTCTGGACCCGATGTAGGAAAAATCTGCCGGTGAGCAGCGCGAGTACGAGCGCGAACGTGACGGCCACGGCGATCCCCAACAGCGCGGCCAATCCGGCGAAGACCGATCCAAGTGCGAGTCCCACGGCCAATGGAAAGAGCGTCAAAGAGACCAGGGCCGGGGCATCGAAGAGTCGCAGGAAGAGGAGCAGAGTGGCTCGGTCCAAGGTGGTATCATCGAGGGGCAACGTCTCGAGCAGCTCGACGATCCCGGAACCCAGATACGTCGGGAGGATCTGCAGTCCGGTCCACCATAGCAGCGCGATCTGGATGATGAACAGTGCCCCCAGCACGCCCCCGACATAGTAGCTAAAGGGTAGCGCCACCGATAGGTGCCGCGTCAACGGAAACCGAAGCAACGCCAGCGCTCCGAGCGCTAGCACTCCCATGATCAGACCGACCAGGGCCTTGCTCTGACGCACGCGTCGCCGAGCTCGGGGGACCAAGGTGAGCGCCTCCGACGGGGGCGGAAGATCCCCCTGCCGAAACGCGTAGATGGCTTGGACGGAGAGTTCCGTAAACCCGATCGTCGAAAGGCGCCACGCCTCGCGCCAGCTCAACGACCGGCCTCCTGGATCGCTCGGACGGCTTCGCGCACCCCTTCCTCCTCGTGGGTCAATCGAAGAAAGATCTCTTCCAACGTGGCGTCGCCGGAGGCGACCTTTTCCTGGAGCGTGGCCAGCGTTCCTTCGCCTCGCAAAACTCCGGAATCGAGGATTCCGACCCGGTCGCACAACTGCTGAGCGACCTCCATCGTGTGGGTCGAGAACAACACTCCGTGACGTCCATTTTGGACATACGTTCGAAGGAGTTCCTTCATGATGCGGACGGAGCGGGGATCGAGATTGTTGAGTGGTTCGTCAAGGACGAGCAGCGGCGGCTGGTGCAGGAACGCCGCGATGAGCAACACCTTCTGCTTCGTCCCGTTCGAGAGCGTGGAGATCGGTCGTTCGAAGTCCGGTTCGAGCTGGAAGGCGGTGGCGTACGTGGCGGCGCGCTCGGTCGCTGCCTGAGCGTCTAACCGGCGAACGCTGGCCACGAATTCGAGAAACTCGCGTGGCGTCAGCGAATCGAAGAGGAGTGCGGTCTCGGGCACGTAACCGATCAATCGCTTTGCGCTTAGTCCTTCCGAGACCGGGTCAAATCCAAACACGCGGAGACGACCGGCGGCTGGAGTGACCAGCCCCACTACCGTCTTGATCGTACTCGATTTCCCGGCCCCGTTCGACCCCAAGAGTCCATAGATCTCCCCCGAACGAACGGTCAATGACAGTTCGTCGACGGCGCGATGGGCGCCGTAGGCGACGACGAGCCGATCGATGAGCAGCGGGACCGCGTCTCGTGCTGGAGTCGGTACCCCGTGCCTCATCGCGGCCGTTCGATGACTTTTCGAGGTATTAAGGGGGAATCGCCCTGCGCGCGCGGCCAGAGTCGAGCAGTCCGCTAGACTACCCGACGGCGAAGCTGGGGGAACAGGATCACGTCCTTGATCGAGGGGAGATCCATCAGTGCCATTACGATCCGATCGACACCCAAGCCCACTCCAGTCGCCGGGGGCATTCCGTACCGTAGCGCCTCCACGAACTCTGCGTCGTAGGCATAGTGATCGATCCCACGCGCCGCGAGCTGCTCGCGAAATCGACGCTCCTGCTCCTCAGGATCATTGAGCTCGGTGTACGCGTTGCCCAATTCGAAACCCTGGCAGAACAACTCGAAACGCTCGACTCGACCGGGCCGCGACCGATGCCGTTTCGCCAGAGGAGTAGTGGACTGCGGATGATCAAGAACAAAGGTTGGTCGATCGATGGTCGGCTCCACGTAGTGCTCGAAGAGCTTGTCGAGAAACGTACCGGCGGGAGAGTCGTCGGGCACGGTGGATCCGATCGATCGGGCAAGTTCCCGGAGCTGGTCTCGATCCTTCTCGAGGACGTCTGGAATACCGGAGCGCCGCTCGAGTTCGTCGACGAAGTCGATCGTGGCGAATGGCGCCTGAAATCGTTCGGTCGAGGCATGGATTTTTGGGTCGTCGGGCGCCCACGACCGCAACTGGTTGGCCAAGTGACGAAGGAGCCCCTCCACGAGCGCGCGCATATCGTGGTAGTCGGCATACGCCCAATAGAGTTCGAACATCGTGAACTCCGGACTGTGAGTCGTATCTCCGTCCTCATTGCGGAAGCAGCGCCCCACCTCATAGACCCGTTCGAGTCCTCCCACGAGCAATCGCTTGAGCGGGAGTTCCTCGGCAATACGGAGCTGGAGATCCGCGTCGAGAAAGTGCGAGCGCGTGACGAACGGTTGCGCGGCGGCGCCACTCGCAATCTGTACCAAGATAGGGGTTTCGACCTCGAGAAAGCCGTGTTGGTCCAAGTAGCGACGCAGTTCGGACACCAGAAGCGATCGGAATCGAAATCGCCCTCGAGTTTCCGCCGAGGATAGAAGATCGACATGGCGATGTCGGAGCCGTTCCTCGGGGTCCTGAAGCCCGTGAAACTTCTCCGGCGGGGGGGTTAGCGCCTTGCTCAGCAGGAACAGCTGGCGCACGAGTAACGAAGGTTCGCCCCGCCGCGTGACCATCGGAGCCCCTTCGGCCCCCAAGAGGTCCCCCGGATCGATATCCGATAGCCAGCGAGTGTAGGTCTCTTCTCCAAGTTCGTTCACTCGAAGGAACAACTGCAGGGGCCCTGACAGATCCTCGAGGTCCAGAAACGAGCTCTTCCCGTGCGAGCGAACGGCCTTCAGCCGGCCCGCGACCCGGAGGACCGCTCCTTCCTCCTGGGCTCCTGGCGAAAGGACAGCACAACGAGCGAGCGCGTCGGAGATCGGGACTCTATCGGGAAAGGTCCACGGATACGGTTCGCGGCCCTCGCGTCGGAGTCGGGCCACCTTCTGGCGCCGCTCCGCGACAAGATGCGATTCCTCTCCGACGGGCATGCCCCTCCCCCGATCTGGGAGACACTCGAGGGAAAAAGCGTGTCGTCGAGCGAGCTTAGCTCGCCAGTCCTTCGAGTGACAGTCGCTCGGTTCCAATCGGACGCATCAGCACGAGCTCTTCCGGGTGCCCCGGCTCGGTGCCGGCGATCTGCGCCGGTTCGTGGAGTAACAGGAACGTACCGAAGAAGAACTCGGCGGTGGCGTCCCCTCCGCCGATTCCGTAGCTCACATAATCGGCGAAATAGACGTGAACTTGACCTGAGTGATGGCGCCGAAGCGCGTCGAGAAACGATCGCAGGGCCTCCGGCCCCTTTCGCTGGAGCTCTTCGATCAAGTCGCGAAGCAGCGGCCGTTGAGAAAGTCCTCCCAAACCGTCGTACGCGAGATACACGGCCGGCCGTGGATCCAGAGCGACGACGTCGAGTCGCAAGACGCCTTCGACCTGCTTGGTGCGCATGGTAGTCGCCGCCTACTCGCTCCTCGTTAAGAAGGCTTCGCAACGAGCTGCGCAAAGTCGAACACGGTCCGGGTTGGGCGAGCGAGAGGAAGGGGTTGGGCGATCGGTCGCTTCAGTGGTCGTGACCGCCACCCGGCGGGGTGGGGCTCGACTTCTTCGACGCGATGATGTCATCGATTCGGAGGACCATGTTCGCGACCTCGACGGCACTGGACAACGCTTGGCGCTTCACGCGAGATGGTTCGACCACATGGAGCTTCCACATGTCCGCGGCTTTGCCATCGGCGAGATTGACCCCGACGTTGCGGTTGGCGTTCGGCCCTTCGTGGGCTCCCCGCAGTTCGATCAGGGTGTTGATCGAATCGAATCCCCCATTCTCGGCGAGGGCCCAGGGAATGCATTCCAAGGATTGAGCGAAGGCCTCTACGGCGAGTTGTTCCCGGCCACCAACGGTGGGCGCGAACTTTCGAAGCTTCACGGCGAGATCGATTTCCGTCGCTCCCCCTCCGGGGCAGACCACGCCATCCTCGAGGACGCTCGAAACGACTTTGAGAGCATCATTGAGGGATCGTTCAACTTCTTGCGTCACGTGTTCGCTCCCTCCGCGAATCAGGATCGAGACGGAGCGGGGATTCTTGCATCCCGTGACAAAGGTCATGTCGTCTTCGCCCACCTTGCGTTCCTCGACCAAGCTAGCCGAACCGAGGTCGCTGCTGCTGAGCTCCTTGATGCCGTTGACGATCTTCCCACCGGTCGCGCGCGCCAGTTTCTGAAGATCGCTTTCCTTGACCTGTTTCACAGCGTAGATCCCCGCCTTAGCGAGGTAGTGGAGCACCACATCGTCGATGCCCTTCTGGGCCACTACGACGTTCGCGCCGGACGCTTTGATCGCGTCCACCATGCGTCGGAACGTCTTGTCTTCCTCGTCGAGGAAGCTCTGGATCTGATTGGGATTCTTGATGTTGATTTTGCTCTCGATCTCGGTCTTCTTGATCTCCAGCGCGGAGTTGAGGAGCGCGATCTTGGCGTCCTTCACTTCCGAAGGCATCCGGGGGTGTCCGCGTTCTTTGTCGAGGATGATGCCCTCGATCAGGGACGTATCGGCAATCGTGCCGCCATGTCGCTTTTCGACTTTGATCTGGTCGACATCGGCCAGGACCTTCCCGCCCCGAGTCTCGGCGATCTTCTGGACCGCTTCGACGGCGATTTTCGCGAGTTTGTCTCGAGAGCCATAGACGCCCTTGGATCCCATCGCGGTCGTCGCGACGTCGATGAGGATCTGCTCATCTTTCGGGTTTACCGTGGTTCCGATTTCGGAATCGAGTAGGCGTCGTCCTTCCGCAGCTCCGATTTGGAATCCGCGGGTGATGACGGTGGGGTGGATATTCTGTTCCAGTAGGTATTCGGCGCGCTTCAGTAGTTCGCCCGCGAGCACGACGGCCGTGGTGGTCCCATCGCCGCACTGCTGGTCTTGAGTCTTGGCGACCTCGACCAACATCTTCCCGGCGGGGTGCTCGACGTCGACTTCCTTCAGGATCGTGACGCCATCGTTCGTGATGGTGATGTCGCCCATAGAATCCACGAGCATCTTGTCCATCCCACGGGGTCCGAGCGTCGTGCGGACCGCGTCGGCGATCGCTCGCGCCGCGGCAATATTGCTCTGCGTCGCGCTCTTGTCGCGTGCCCGCTCAGTCCCTTCTTTCAAGATGAGGATCGGAGTCCCTTGCATCATGGTGTCCACCAATGCTGGGAGACGAGCACTTCTATATAATACTACCTCAAAATTGGGCTTTGGGATTCTATTCGCTTTCCAGCCCCCCCTGTGATTTTATTGGGGTGTGTGTGATTTTATTCGGTTCGATCGGACAAATCATTCGTGGTGGCGGACTTCTGGCGCAGCTCGTTTGCCGGGCCCCCTCAATCCGCGCTTAGGCGCCACCCAATGTCCGAACCACGTCGCGTCGAAAGCAGTTCACCGAGTGATCATTCACCAACCCAATTGCTTGCATCCAAGCATACACGATGACGGGTCCGACGAATTTGAATCCCCGCTTTTTCAAGAGCGTGGAAATCTCCTCCGATAGGGGCGTCTTAGGCTGGATAGGGCCAAGGTGCTGAATCGGCTTTCCGCCGACGCGGTCCCAAACGAACGTCGAGAAGTCCTCGCCGGCGTTCTCCATGGCCAGGTAGGCTCGAGCTCCGCCGATCGTCGCTTCGATCTTGGCGCGGGACCGAACGATCGCTGGGTCCTTGAGCAGGCGCAACACATCTGCTTCTCGAAAGCGTGCCACCCGTTGGGGATCGAAGTTCCGAAACGCTCTCCGAAAGGCCTCGCGCTTTCGAAGGATGATCGTCCAAGAGAGGCCCGCCTGGAATCCGTCGAGCATCAGCTTCTCCCAAAGCCGGCGGCCGTCATGTTCCGGGACTCCCCACTCTCCGTCATGGTACGGACGGAGAATCGGGTCGCTCTCGGCCCACGCACAACGGCGCAAGTATTCCTTCGGTGGAGCGATTCCAGCGTCCACTTCGCGTCGGTCGGTGCTCGTCAAAAGGGCTCTTCGAGTGACTCGCCGAGCGCGTCGAGTTCTTTCCACTTTGCTGTTGGCGGTGACTTTTGGTCCCTGGGTGCGTCCATGGAGATCGCGACCTGCTTGGGAGGTAGTGGAGGGATTCTCCCCAATTCGGCTAGGTTGCGCTCTTCCTCCGGAATTCTCTGGCCCGAGGGGCGTTGGGATTTTGATAGATCTCATGACAGTTTGTGGTTCGAACCGGTACCCCAGACTCCATTCGAGGAATACATCGCTACGGGGCCACGAGGGATTCTACCCTACCGATCAATGATGTTTTCGATGTGGCAATCCCGGTCGGGTTAAGAACTCGACTTTGATTGGAGGACGAATTTGAAAATGTGGGTAATGCCCTGGTCTCCGATGGCAAAATCGAAAATGCGGGGGGATTGACCCTTCCTTGGTCTCGCAGACTTCGGGGACCAGCATGGGGGAGGGCGTCGCGACCGTTGCATCTCCAGATTC
Organism: uncultured Thermoplasmata archaeon; assembly: GCA_963749195.1. Taxonomy (GTDB): domain Archaea; phylum Thermoplasmatota; class Thermoplasmata; order Lutacidiplasmatales; family UBA184; genus Lutacidiplasma. The sequence goes on along the minus strand of CAVVLX010000006.1, from coordinate 917,692 downwards.
TACGGTCGAGTCCGACGCTCGTCGCGCGACGAGGATCCTTTTGCTCTTGGCGTCCGCGGCCTTGATGGTCAATTATGTTGAGACGATGTTGGTGCCGGCGCTGCCGACGCTCGTCGCGTTTTTCGGCGGCGTGCCCTACACGACGATCGCATGGGTCGTCTCGGCATACCTCCTCGTGGGCGTTTCGACGACTCCGCTGTTCGCGAAACTAGGAGACATCTACGGAAAAAAACGGATGCTCGTGGTGGTACTCGGCATCTATGCCCTTGCGGTATCGGTCACAGGGTTCACGCCTCAAATCGCATCGGACTTCGGTCTGAGCCGATTCAACGCGGTCTACCTCCTCATCGGTGTCCGTGGCCTTCAGGGGGTCGGTCTCGCGATGTTTCCGCTCGCCTTCGCCATGATCGGCGAAGAGCTGCCTCCGTCGAACGTCGCGCAGGCCCAGGGACTCATTGCCGCGATGTTCGCGATTGGAGCCGCCCTAGGCCTCTTTGGGGGCGCATGGGTGATCCAAACCTACGGCTGGCAGGATGCTTACCACGTCGTCATTCCGTTCGCGGCCGTCATTCTCGCGCTGACGTACTTGACCCTCCCGGAGTCCCGCCACCGGCTCAAAGTTCGACTCGATGTTCCCGGTGCGACGTTGCTCGGTGCGGCGCTCGCCTCTTTCTTAGTGGCGCTGTCCCAGGGACCCGCGTGGGGTTGGGGCCAGTGGGCTGCGGTCCGGTTTGGCGCGTTATCGTTTGGCGTTCCGGAGTTGTTCGTCCTATCAGTCGTTTTCGCGACTCTCTTTTACTTGCGAGAACGGACCGCGGCCGACCCGATCATTCACCTCGAACGATTTCTTCAGAGGAATCTCGGCATCAGCTACTTCGCGGCGTTGCTCGTCGGGACGAGTCTCTTTCTCGGCTTCGTCGGCCTGACAATCCTCGTCGAAACACCGATCGTCGGACTGGGCCGAACCGTGTTCGAGTTCGGAGTGCTCAGCCTTCCCACCACCATGTCGATGCTGGTGGCCGCCCCGATTGTGGGCCGAGGGATTGCCCGATTCGGGCCGAGGCCGGTTATGATGTTGGGATCCGCCTTGGCGACGGCGGGATTTCTCCTCATTTTGACGTTCGATCATACCTACACTGAGCTCTTCATCACCCCCGTCCCGACGTTCGTGGGACTGGTGATGATGCTCATCGCGATCCTGAATATGGTCGTACTATCCTCTCGAATGGGGGAAACCGGAATTCAAACCGGAATGGCGGAAATGTTCCAAGATCTCGGCGCCAGCATCGGGCCAGTCTTGGTGGCCACCATCCTGGCAAGCTTCACCGGCGCCTATGCGACCGGGATCATGGGTCCCAACGGACCAGTGTTGGTCATTCTACCAACCTCCACAGCGTTTCAATGGCTCTTCGGCGTCGGGGCCATCCTCTCGTTAGCTTGTGGAATTCTCGCCATCTTCCTGAAGAACTACACCTTCTCGCCCGCTGGAGTGGCAGCTAGAACGTCGTCCCCGGTCGAAGTGGCTTCGCCTGCCGCAGGGGTCTCCAACGTAACGGAGTCTTCGAGCCTCAGGTAGCTGGTCGAACCTAACGGGATGAAGATTCGACCAAGAGATTCGCGAGTCGGAAGAACGCCTCGGGGGGAAGATTCTCCGGACGGAGCCGAGCCCAACCCGCGGGCCACCCGACTTGGCGCGCGACCGAATCGGGATCGGCGGGAAGGCGGGCGACCTTCGGTAGGAGATTCCCAAGTTGCTTGCGACGTGCGGAAAACAAGGTTCGAACGACCGATTCGAGCCGCTCGACGGATTCTACGGGAAGGGGGCCGATGCGTGCGGTCAACGCAACGATTCTACCGTCCACGGCGGGTGTCGGGGTAAAGGAGTCCGCGGGTACGACCTGGAAGAGCTCGACGGATCCGAACGCCTGGGCCAGGATCGAAAGGCGTCCGTAAACACGGGAACCGGGGCCGGCGGCTAGTCTCTCCGCAACTTCTCGCTGGATGAGCGCGACGACCTGCGGAACACGAGCGTAGATGAGCCGCACGAGGAGCGGCGTGGCGATACTGAACGGAAGGTTTCCCACGACCACGGCGTCGGGCGGAAGCTCCGTCGTCCGAGCATCCCCTTCGACGATCGTGACACGATTCCCGAACTTTCCCCGCAAAAACGTTGCGAGACGGGCATCCCGCTCGATGACGGTGATAGGCGCGAGGCCGCGTCGCAGTAGTGCCTCCGTTAAAATGCCCAAGCCTCCCCCGACCTCCACGACCGGCGCCGGATTGGGGAGTAAGGAGGGCGGCTTCGGCGTCCGCCACGAACGGATCCGAAAGGAACGATTGTCCGAGACGCTTGGAGGGCACCAGGCGCAACGCCTCGAGCGTCCGCTCGACTTCGGCTCGCCCCGCCGGTAGCTCGGGGTTCTTTCGCCGCGCTTTAGGGCGCGACAAAGAGCCGGTACTTGTCCTCGACACCGCTCAATTCCTGCTCGATCCGGCCAACAATCAGTCGCTCGGGGTTCTTCACGTGAAGACGCTGTTCGATCTCTTCGAAGCTTTGGAACGGCGCTCGCTTCCGCTCCTCCACGATCGATTGCATGGTCTTCTTTCCGATGCCGGGGAGGAGTTCCAGGAGATGGAACCGACGTGAGACCGCCGGCGACTCGTTGAAGAAGCGGAGATACTTCGCGCTGTTCGAGCGGACGATCTTCTCGAGCGCCACGGACAGCTCGCCTCGAGCCGTGGTCGTCAACTCCTCGTAGCCGACGCGGCGACGCACGTGGTCGATCGGCGGGGGTACGTTGGCCATCGGAAGGAGCGGGATCCGAGCGCCGACCGTGAGTTTGGCCCCAGAGCGGGGAACGAGCTCGAGTAACTTGAGCTCGGATTCACCGACCCCAAGCGCTAGGGGTTCTCGATGAAATCCGCGCTCGGTCTGACGGCCGTTGGGCAGATAGTCCAGGACGTACGCGTAACTTTCCAAAGGCTATCCCCCCGTTCATTTGTGCTGGGCCACGATCTCCAACAGGCGCTGGATTTGCGCCTCGTCGAGGACGACCCGCTCCTTGGAGAACAGGAGACGGACTTCTTCGGGGTACTGCGGGAGGACGTCGGCCAGCTTGACGGCGATCGCCGCGTCGACGAACGGTAGCGTCCGGAGCTCGTCGATCAGTTTCTGGGTCTGTTCAACCGACAGACGGACGAAACCCTCGGTATGTTGTTCGGCAAGCATCGCCTCCCGAGGGAGCGTTCTCCGAGCGGACTCCTCGGTCAGCAGCTGCCGGACCGTCGCGAGGGGAACCGGATCAGGCATGCGCCGCCTCCGTATGAGCCGCCGGCGCCAGATGGATCGGATTGGCGATCAGTTCTTTGGGTTTCCCGCCATCAAGGAACTGAATCCGATACGCGCGACCGACCCGCGCGACGACCGTACACGTTCGACCCTGATATCGAGGGTGCGGCATCCCGTGGGGGTCGGAGGCCTCGAGACGGACGACCACTTGGTCGCCGACCTCGAACGTTTGCATAAACCGGCTGAACCGGAGGAAGTCCCCGGTCTCGGACCGCCTTGGTGAACGTGCCCCGGGTGCGGGAGCGGAATCCCTTCGAGCTCTTGACCATCTATGGTACCTCCGAGTCGTGGATCTCCAATACGTCGAGATACTCCACTTTCAGCGGAGCTCCCAGGAGCTGGGATAGGCTCGGATTCGTTCGGCCCCCATCTCCTTCGACCCACTCCTTGACGTACGTACCTGCTTCGGTCCTGAGATCGAGCGTGAATCGCCCTTCGCCGACCTTCACGACGCTCCCGGCCACGATCCGCCGGGTTCGAATCCGGTCGGAGCGTCGGTGGGCGACCCGCGTCGGCGTTCGCTGGGCGATCGCTCGGCCGTGCACGAACTCCAAGGCCTCATTAACCTTTTCCACGGGGGCGTCGCCGATCACGCCCACTCGATAGCTCTTCTCGGGGGAGGCTTCCTTGATCCGAACGACGTCCTGCGGATCCGTCACGACGAGCCCGTCGACCTCCACCTGATCGCCGTGGAGCCTGCGAATTTCCTCGACAACGCGTCCTAGATCGATCGTTCGGACCCGAGGCCGAAGCAGCTCCAATACGAACGGCCGCCCGCGTCCCAGCATCCTCGCATCGATGTCTTCCCTTCCCATCCCGTGAAAACGGCTGCCCACCGCCTGACTGGCCGCAAGAGCGGGTTCTGCTACGAGTTCTTCGACGCTCGTTGGATACGTCTTCCCCGTCATCGAACAAATATCACAACCCCTCCCGTCACAGTGGCGGCACGGCCACTTGGTCTGGGGCAGGGTTCGATCGAACTTCCGGTAGCGACCTCGGAGATAGAGCGACAGGACCGTGACCTCGACCCGGCCGACCGCCAGGTCCGCCAGGAAGACCACGTCGGCTCGTTGCGTTCCCCCGACGGCGCCCGTAGCGGCCTCCAACCGCTTGCCGAGCTCCCGGTTGAACGCTCCCCGAGCGCTCTCGCCCCACGCGGTGCCCACCTCCTGCCAAAGAGCCTCCTCCCGGGCGAGAATCTCAGGTTCCCACCGAGACCCGCAGGTGAACCGATGCCATTCGAAACCCTCCACCGCCGTCCGCGATCGGTTCACCCAGGTTCCCCAACGGCGGAATAGGTCTCCGCAGAGGGAACATGTTCCGTCCTCGGAGGGGATCGGCGACCCCAACGCGCCCGATAAACGAGTGGCACGTTCGGGGTTCGAAAGGCCGTGCCCCCAGCGTCCGAAGAGACGGCCAAAACATTCGGGGCAGAGTCCCCGGCCAAGCGCCCGTTGGGCAGAGGCGCAAACCTCGGGAGTGAGGTCGAAGGTAGGGGTGGATGTTTCGATCAAATCGGTCATTGGACCCCGGGGAGGCCGTCTTGGACAGATGAGTTCGTCGCGGCCGGCCGATGCACCTCCACTGGAAACTTCTTACTCTCCGACGGATTCTGAGAATCGGACCTATGGCGTCGATCACAGAAGAGGAACTGACGAGGGCGATCGAGCGCACGCTGGTGGTCCACGGAAAAATCGAGCCGGCCGAGGCGCGTCAAACGGCCCAGATGGTGCTCGGTTACTTCGGACTCGATGACGCCGTCCTCGACAACAAGCTCTCGAGCGAGGACCGGGACCGATTCTATCGGCTCGAGGAAGAAGGGTTGTTGACGAGCGAAGAGGAGGATGCGACCGTCTCTCGGGGGAAGACGTGGCGGATCCATTACTGGCTGCTCAAGAAATCTCGGATTCGGGATGTCGGCCAACGCGGCGAAGGAAGCACCGAATCCGATGCGGAAGCGATCTATCGATCGATCGGGGATACGGAATGGAAACGGACCAAGGAATCCTCGCGGACCCCCACCGCACCTCGGACCACCTAGTCCTCGCCCCTAGGACGAGGGCCGAGAGGGGGTCTTCGGCTTCACGGGCGGAGGGCGGTACCGGCTGGACAGGCCCATCGCCCCTGGAAAGTCGCTCTGTTGAATGATCCCGCGCGCGTATTCGATCGCGGTCCACGCGAAAACGAAGGCGAGGAGCAGGCCGATCAAATCGCCATAATCCGCGAAGACGCTCGAAACGCCGAAGGCGGCGAGGATCGCCCCGAGCGAAGCGAGCGCGTTGAAACTGGCATGCATCAGGACCGCGAGCAGATAGTAGGCGCCGGTCGCCCCGGATTGGCCTCCGACCTTGTTCTTGGCATAGCCGTAGCCGAACATCGCCGTGGAGCTCCCGTGCAGGAGAACGCTCGAGAGGCTGCGAATGACGATCAGGGTCACCCCCGCCGTCAGGCCACCCACCGCGTAGGCGCTCACCCCGTACAGGAACGTCTCAAAGAACCCGAAACCGAGCCCCACCGAAGCGCCGAACACCAGGCCGTCGGCGACGACATTGAGCGAGGAGCTCGCCCGCACGACTCCGCTCGCTTTCAGTCCCTCTTCGATGAACGGGGCCACGACCAGGACGAGAAAGAAGACGCCGGCGGTCGAATTTCCGTTGAGGAACAGAAATTCCGGGCCGGGATAGTGTTGCGAGACCGAGGTGCCCACTTCGACGATCACGAGTTCGAGAATCGCGGCGACGATCGTCGCTACGACCGCACCGAAGACGAACGACCCGAGGAGACCTCCCCACGCTTGGCGATTGTAACGCTCGGTCTGCCGGACCCAGATCAAGTAGATCAGGGCCGGGATCAAAGCCACCAGGACCAGGATGAGAAAATCTTCGACGCCGCTCATGCCGGTACCTTCGGCTCCGCGGGATAGGAATAGAATCCCTCCCCGGTCTTGCGTCCCAATTTTCCCGCCTGCACCATCGTGCGCAGGAGAGGGCACGCCCGATATTTCGAGTCCCGGTACCCGTCCCAGAGCACATCCAAGATGGAGAGCGCCGTATCGAGACCGACCAGATCGACCAGTTCGAACGGCCCCATGGGGTGATGGAAGCCGAGGCGATACGCAGTGTCGATGTCCTCTTTGGTCGCGATACCCTCGTACAGCATCCACGCCGCCTCGTTAACGAGCACCGCAAGGGCGCGGGTCGTCACGAAGCCGGGAGTATCCTTCGACAGAACGACCGTCTTCCCCAGCCGCTGGGCGAACTCCCGTGCCGCGGCCACCGTCTCCGGCCGAGTCCGGTGGCCCGGAATGATCTCGACCAGCTGCATCTGCAGCACCGGGTTGAAAAAGTGGATCCCCACGACCCGGCCGGGGTCCTTGAGAGAGGATGCGATCGAGGTGATGGGTAGGGACGACGTGTTCGAGGCGAGCAGCGTGGTGGACGAGACGATCTGCTCCAGCTCCTGGAAGAGCTGACGCTTGATCTCGATGACTTCCGGGGCGGCTTCGATAACGATCGCGGCGCCTTCGGCACGCCGGAGCCCGATCGCCGAATCGATGCGGCCCAGGGCCGCGTCCTTGTCCGAGGGGCTCACTTTGGATCGGGTCACCGCTTTCTCGAGCGCCCGTTGGGCGTTCCGACGCCCCAGTTGGGATCTTTCCTCGTCCACATCCTCTAAGGTCACGGGGAACCCCGCGAGCGCGCATTGGGCCGCGATGCCGCTTCCCATGATCCCTGCCCCGGCGACGAATACGCGTTTTAAGACCGACCGTCGCGGATCGCTCCCCTCGGCCAAGGAAGCGGCATCTCCGCTCATTCCCCGACCTCGGAAGCAACCGGACGCTGAGCGACCCGGAGATACTCACACGCGCGACAGAGCCGGGCGGCCGTGGGCTCTCCACACGCTCCACAACGCCCCGGGGAGGACGTTTCGGGGTCGGTGCCGGTCAACAGTTCGGCGAGTTGCTCCTGGGTGCGCAGCAGAGAATGCCGGGTTCCGGGGATCGCATCTTCGAGTTGCCAGACGACCTCGCGGAAAACGTTGCGCGCGGCCCCTCGCGCGTGGGGACACTCTCCGTGATCGAACGGGAACCCTTCGAGACGAGCAAAAAGATAGACTTCGCGTTCCGGGATCGGTGCGAGCGGAGCTAAGCGGGGGACCAATCCCGGTTGCTTGTGTCGATGCGGGGCCATGCGCGCGAGGCGGGGAAGTTCCGCCCGCGCAACATTCATCAGGATCGTTTGGGCGAGGTCATCCAGATTGAAACCCAACACCAGCGCGTCCGCCCCTACGGTCCGAGCGGTTCGATTGAGCAGCTGGCGACGCCAGACCCCGCAATAGGAACAGGGAATGGTGGCCACCAGGCGCAAGGCGGTCGAATCCGTCGTCACACCGAGTTCTTCCTCGGCGCGGACGACCATGTGTTCCACGCCTAACGAACGCGTGAGCCGACGAGCGGCGTCGATCGTGGCGGGCCGGTATCCTGCGATCCCCTCGTCCACGGTGATCGCCAACAGTCGAATGGTCGGGCGTCGCAGGAAGTACCTTTGAGTCAAAGCCAACGCAACCGCTGAGTCTTTGCCTCCGGAAAGCGCCACGGCGATCGTTCCGCCGCGGAATCGAGGGAGCTGGCGGTGTAATTCTCGGCGTACGCGTTCACGGACGGACTCTCGAAAGTGAGGGTCGCACAGGTGTCGATTCGCGTACGGCTGATCGAGGATCGCCTCGTCGTCGCACTGAGAGCAACGCACGTCGGACTCACGGTTCCCGCGTATTTGAGCGACGAGCGTCGTAGAAGCTTCCACTCGGGGACAACGATTAACTAGCTCAGCCCGAGGAAGAGACGGATGCATGGCGGCAGATCCCGTCCCCCATCCTCGCAGCACCCCTCGGAGGCGTGCGGAGGCTCTCCCCAATGGATCCGATGCAGAGCCGTCGGGGCCTACGTTCTCCGTGCCGGCCTTGGTCGACCGTTTCCAACGCTCGCTTCAGGCCTTGGAGCGAAGCCCGTGTACGGTGAAACAGTACGGACACATCGCGCGGACGTTTCTCTCCTACGCCCAAAAGTCTCCCGAAGATGTGACGCTCGCCGACCTGGAATCCTTCCGAGAGTATCTCGTCCTCCAGCGCCATTACTCGAAGAACTCGGTCTACACGACCGTTCGGGGCCTAGCGTGCTTCTTCCGATCCGTCGGACTTACGACCGCTGATCGGTTAGAACCGCCCCGGCGGCCCGAACGCCTCCCGCACTACCTGACGGAGGAGGAAATGCATCGCCTGTTCGAGGCGGTCCGGGCATCTCCCCGCGATTCCGCGATCGTTCACGTGCTCGCCTTCTGCGGGCTGCGGGTGGGCGAATTGTGTCATCTGCAGCTCGAAGACCTCGAATTTGAACGCAACGTCCTTCACGTCCGCTCGGGAAAGGGCGACAAGGACCGGGAAGTCGTTCTCGAAGACCGGACCCGGGCGGCGATCGACCGATACCTCACCGAACGCACGTTGGCCGGGGAATCGACTCCGCGACTCTTCCCGGTCGGGCCAGTGACGGTGGAGCGGTTGATCCGACGGGCGGCGCAGGACGCCGCGATTCCCCGGCGCGTGACCCCGCACATGCTGCGCCACACCCTGGCCACGGCCTTGCTGAGTCGAGGCTGCGATATTCGCTACATTCAGAAATTGCTCGGGCATGCCTCGGTCGCGACGACCCAAATCTACACGCACGTCGACACGCAGGCGCTCCGCAACGCGTACACGCGCGCGAAGCCGCAGTATTAATCTGCGTTCCCGTTCCCGCCGGGCCGTGGGTGCGACGCGATTCGCCGTTCTGGTCCTGGGAGCCGGAATCTGCGGGACGGCGCTTGCCTATCATCTCATGCGTCGGAACGCAGGACCGGTGCTGGTCTATGATCCTCGCACGCCGGCCGCCGGTGCGACCGGCCGAGCCGCTGGTATTGTGACCGAGCAACTGTGGGACCACTGGGATGTGCTGGTAACGCGGGAATCACATCGCGAATACGCCGATCTGGCCAATCGCTGGGACCCCACGGCGTATCTTCAGAATGGCTTTGTTCGCTGGACCAACGATCCGGTCGCCGAGCCGGTGGTTTGGGAGGCGCTCGAGCGTCTCAAGGCCTGGGGGGTCGACGTGGAAGAGGCGAATCCCGCCGAGCTCGCCCGGTGGCTCCCTCAAGGGAGGTTCGAGGACGTTCGGGCGGCGATCCGCAGCCGACATGACGCGTGTGTAACTCCGAGCGCGATCGCGACGATCTATGCCGAAGGCGCGCGCCAGGCCGGCGCTACCTTCGATTTCGGGCAGCCCATGGAATCAGTTCGAGCTCATCCGGAGGGTGGGTACGGGCTCCGTACGGCGGATCGCGAGTTTCGTGCCGACCGGCTGGTGATCGCGGCGGGCGCGTGGAGCAAACGTTTGCTCATCGACCTCCGTCATCCGATCCCGCTGACCCCGTATCGGACCCAGGCAGCGCTCCTCCGACCCCCAGCCCTGCCAGCCGATCCGTTCCCTTCCGGTCACGACATCGACCTCGACGTGTATGTTCGTCCCGAGGGCCCCGATCGGATTCTCGGCGGAGACGGGACCGAAAAGACCGAGGCCAATCCGGAGAGGTTTCAGTCCGGCGGAGACGAGGGATTCGTCACTCATCTCGCGGAGAGCTTGACGGCTCGGTTTCCCGGTTGGGCCGATAGCGAGCTGATCTCCTCCTGGGCGGGAGTCTGCTCGTCGACCTACGACCGTCACCCGCTCATCGGGCCCGTTCCGGGCGCCCCGGATCTCTTCGTCATCGCGGGATTCAACGGATTCGGGGTCATGCGGGCCGGCGGCGCGTCGCGTCGACTAGCGGACTTGATCGCGGAAGGACCCGATTCCAACTCCGCCCGGGAAGCTCTACGGCCCGTCTGGCCCGGACGATTCCCGGTCCGATTACCGGACTTCCCTCCTCGCCCGGGATTCACGCTCGAAGGCGGAGATGCCCCTCGTTTCTGACGCCGTTGCGATTGCACGCGCCGGAATCGCGGCGGTCGACCCGGCGCGCGCCGTTCGAATCACGGTTCGGCGGAAGGGACGTTCGGTCACGATCAGAAACATCCATGTGACGTTGGAGTCAGGCGCCGCCGTCCATTTGGTCGCGATCGGAAAGGCCGCGGCCGCAATGACGGATGCGGCTTCGGCGATCTTCGGGGCGAAATCGACCCAAGGGATCGCCGTTACTCGAAAGGGCAATCCGTTGCCTCGCGCTGCCGTCTCGAAGTACTCGGGCGAACATCCGGTTCCCGGTCGAGGGAGCCTCCGCGCCGGAAAAGCACTGCTCGATTACGTGGCTCGAACCGAGCCCCGGGATTTCGTCCTGTTCCTTCTCTCCGGAGGAGCTTCGGCGATCGCCGAAGTGCCGGTCGCCCCAATCTCGTTGACCGATCTCCGACACACGACGCAAGTTTTGCTCACCTCGGGAGCCCCGATCCAGGGACTCAATGTGCTGCGACGCCACCTATCCCGCCTGAAGGGCGGCCGATTGGCCCAGGCGACGCGTGCCCGTCAGTGGGCAACCGTCGCGATCTCGGATGTCGTCGGCGACACGCCTTGGGACATCGGCTCCGGTCCCACGGTTCCCGACCCGACTACTTTTCGCGATGCCTGGACCACGGTGCAGCAATTCCGTCTCGAACGACGCTTGCCTTCCTCGGTGCTCCGAGTTTTGCGCGCCGGACTTCACCACGCATCGATGGAGACCCCAAAGCCGAGTAATCCTCGACTCGTGCGTTCTCCTTTCGTTCTGGCCGCGACGAATCGAACCGCGTTGGCCGCGGCGGCCGTCGAGGCTCGTCGGCGGGGATACGCGTCCTGGATTCTCTCGAGCGACGTCGTAGGGGAAACGCGCGACATCGGCCGACTTCATGCGGGCATCCTCGGCCAACTGGCTAACGGTCGCGGACCGGTACGTCGGCCATTTTGTTTCTTATCGGGAGGCGAGACTACGGTGACCCTCCCCCCACATCCGGGACGCGGGGGAAGGAACCAGGAGTTTGCCTTGAGCGGCGCCCGGAGCTTAGCCGGGATTCCTCGGGTTGTGTTGATGTCGCTCGGCACCGATGGGATTGACGGCTCGACCGATGCAGCGGGCGCCTGGGTCGATGGAAGGACGCTGGAACGGGCCCATCGGCGACATTTAGACTTGGGGGTGGTCCTCGAACGCCACGCGGCGTACGACGCGTTCCGTCGATTAGGTCAATTGGTCCGCACCGGGCCTACCGGCACGAACGTCATGGACCTGCACGTCGCCCTCGCCGGAGTCGCGCCTCAATCCCGGTACGGTAGAAAGTAATTCGCTTCGTGGGGTTCTTTCCAATCGATGTAGACGGTCTTCATCTGGAGGTAGTCCTGAACGCCCCAGCGAGAGCCCTCGCCTCCGAGCCCGCTCTGGCGAAAGCCAGTGTGGTAGCCCTGAGGAGTCTCAGGTCCCACCCGATTCACGTAGGTCTCTCCGAAGCGGATCTCGCGGATCGCTTTCTCGGCGAGCGAGAGATTTCGCGTGAAGACATAACTCGAGAGACCGTACCTTGACCGGTTGGCTCTCTGGATCGCTTCATCAAAATCATCGAAGGTCAGGAGGGGAAGTACGGGGCCAAAAACCTCCTCGCGGGCAATCGGATTCTGCTCGTCAACGTCGGAAAGGATGGTCGGAAGATAGAACGCGCCCTTTGCTAGTTTGGGATCCTTCGGGCGGTCCCCGCCGGTAATGACCGTGGCGCCGTCGTCCAGCGCCTCGGTCACGTCGTGGGCGACCTGATCGCGTGCCGACGTCGCGTAGAGCGGCCCCATATCGACTCCTTTAGAGAGCCCTGGGCCCACCCGAAGCTTCCCGGCCAGCTTCGCGAGCTCTCGAGAGAACTCGGGGGCGATCTTTTGCTGGACGTAGCATCGCTCGGCCGCGATACATGCTTGACCCGCGTTCCAGAACCGAGCCCACGTTGTCGCTCGAGCGGCCCAAGCAAGGTCCGCGTCGTGCCAGACGATGACGGGCGCTTTGCCGCCCAGCTCGAGCAAGCACTTCACAACCCCGGGTGCGGCGAGTTTGAGCACTTCGATGCCACTCGCCGTGGAACCCGTGAGCGTCACGGTCGAGCACTGGGGGTGCTGGATTAGTGCACGGCCAAGCTCGGCACCGGGGCCGCAGACCACGTTGAGGACCCCCGGGGGAAGTCCAGCCTCCTTGAGCGCTTCGGCGATCAGGAGCGAGCTGAAGGGGGTCGCACTCGACGGTTTGAGAACCATCGTGTTGCCTCCGAGCAGCGCCGGGGCGATCTTCCGGGTCACCGTCGCGGCGGGAAAGTTCCATGGAGTGATCCCGACCACTACCCCGCGGGGGACCCAGATGAGGCGCATCGTTTCTCCCGTCGGGAGTCCCGAGACTTCGTCTCCCGTGAGGGTGCGGGCGAAGTTCGCGTAATAATCAAAGTTGTCGATCGCCCCTTGGGCTTCGGACCGACTCTCAAAGAGGACCTTTCCCATTTCCCGCGTGATCAAACGGGCGAGCTCTTCGGCCCGAGCCTTCAGACGGTCGCCGGCCTTCATCAGGATCCGACCGCGCGCGTCGGCGCCGATCGCCTCCCATTTCGGTTGCGCACTGGCCGAGGATTCGATCGCCGCTTTGGCGTCATCCGACGTGCCTTTCACAACACGGCCGACAAGGGATCCGTCGGAGGGATCGTGGACCTCGAAAAAGTCTCGTCCGCGCGAAGCGACCGCCCTGTTATCGATGAAGATTCCAGGAGTACTGGCGGAGGTCATACGCGGCGAAGACCGCAGGGATTGATAATTTCCCGGGGCCTGATCAGAGTTCCGAGTGGCGTAGTCGCTCGAGCTTCTCCAAGAACTCCACGCCTTCCCCGGTCGTCATCGGTCGCCCATCTTCCCGCTGCAGCGGGAGACCGGCGGTAGCACAGGCCGACTCGGGTGTGGCGCCTTCGAGTAAAGCTCGGACCGCTCGTTGTTCCCGGCGACTCAAGTTCAAGCCTTGCAAAGCAAACTCCTCGAACGCCTCATAGGCGACAGGGCAAACGAGTCGGACCAGGGCCGCAAGTTCCGCCGCATAGAGGCGGATTTCTTCTTGAGCATGAGGATCCAGACGAAGAGATAGGAAATGGAAGAGATTCCAGAGGTCGATCTTCCAATACCATTGCGTGTAGAACGAAACCGGCAATAGGAGGCGAGCCGTCTCACGAGCGACGCCGGCCTCCAAGGCTTCCGTGTAGGCCGCATACGCCTCCTTTGAAATCCGGTCGAGGTCCGATCGGAATCGTTCGACTAACTCCGACGGAAGCGGATCGCCTCTTCCCTGCCGGTTTCGAGTCGACTGATGACGTATTTCTTGGGCCGGGGGACTTCGTACTCGTCAGGCACGATAGAATACCGCGCCGAATACTCGTTCACCGAGTTGTGGGTGACGATTCCATTAGCGACGAAATTGTGGAACGGTCCCTCCACTTCCAGGTCGTAGGTCATCCTCTTACCCAGAAATTCGATCCTCACGATTCTGGAGAGACGGGCCACGCACAGTCGGTTCCATCCAACTCGAACTTTCTTGATCCAAGTTCCCTCGACAGGGGAACCCCCGAGCCGCTCGACATAGTCCCGCTCGTTCTTGTGTACCTCCCGGTGACAGGCGTCGCAGAGCGTGGTGAGATTTAGCGGATCCCGAGCCCTCGAAAGATCTGCCCAGACCGGGATTATGTGGTGAGCGTGCAGATTGGACTTGCGATGATAGCAGAGTTGGCAGGTCCAATGATTCCGTTCGTGGATTGTGGATGCGATCTGTGTAGTCCATCGACCAATGCCTTCCCGGTCAGTGGACACCCCACCCTTCCAGAAGTTCGAAGCAGGTCCGGCGCGGGCCGCCCGCAAAATGGCCAGGTGAGTGGGATCAAGTGGATGAGGTCCGAACCTGTAGGTCTTTCCGCGATTCCACGGAACACGACCTTGCCCCAGGGCGGGGTGAAGAGGATGGGCCGGATGATTCGTAAGGCCGTGTACCAGAAGCCACTTCCGCACCGTGTTCATGCTGGCGCCGCATTCTCGTGCAATCTGGCTCGCGGAAAGACCCTCGCTAACCCATTTCGCGGTGAGCCACGATTTAGAAGTGTAGGCTTCCTGACCCGTTCCCGGCACGGCCCGAGGACGAGGAATACCCCGACTGCTAGGCCGGAGTGATGCGTAGTGATTACCAGGTTCAAACGCTTTTGCGATTGGTGATAAGGGAAGATCGAACCGTCGAATCCACGACCTAACGGTCCCGGGCCCCACACCGCACGCCTCCGCAAGATCGCGGATTGGCCGCCGGTCTAGGAGATATTCTCGCTCGAGCCACTCTCGGTCTTGATAGAGAGCCGGCCGGACGATTTGCTCGCCATTCACGGTCAGCCGATAGACTCCCTTATCCCAAACTGCCCGGCCCTTCTCTTCGCGTAAGCCGGTTCGGTCCGCCAGCGTGTGCCAGCCTTCCTCGAAGAGGAAGCGGTGATCAGAAGTGCAATCGATCTGTTTACCATCGTCCAGCGTGACCCTGAACACCGGCTTCGGACCGTTTTGGGTCACACCAATGATGTGCGTGTGACGAACTGCACGCGTCTCCTCGTCCAGCTGTCGAAGCAACATGGCTCGCACCCTGTCTCGGCGAAAGTGTGGGTTGCGTTGTTTGTTGACATCTCGATTCCGCGTGGGTTGGAACTTTCGCCAGATTTCCTCCACTCTGAGAGGATACAACTGGTTTCCCTTTCTCCGAACTCCGCTTGGAAGGTCGAAGTAAACCTGAGTGCCCTCGGCGAGGCACGCCGTACGGTGGCGAACCCACTGTCGAGCGACAAAGATTGGTAGCCGGACGAGAAACTTGAATTCCACCATCTCGAAAGGGGTCGTATGGCGGTGGCGGAGGAGATAACGGATCAGGCTTCGGTCATCCCGAACAGTTTTCGTGCCGGCACCATACGAGACTCGAGCCGCCTGAACGATAGAAGCATCCTCACCCATGTAGTCGACCAACACGACGTACCCGTGGCCTAGAACCGAATGCTTGACCCCAATCTCCTGATCCGCGGCTCGGACCGAAGAGCGGGTCATAGGAGCGTCCTCGGACGGCACGCCGGGGGGAGGGGGACTTCAAGGATAAAAGGCGCACCGAGAGCGTATGAAACACCTCGGCGAAAGCCTATAGCCACTCAATCCGGTCAAAGAATTCGAAGGGCGATAGATGTCCCGCATCTTTGTCGGAGTCGCGTGGCCGTATGCCAACGGCCCCTTCCACATCGGTCACCTCGCGGGCGCCTACCTGCCCGGCGATGTATTCGCTCGATTCCATCGACTGCGCGGCGACGAGGTACTCATGGTGTCCGGCTCCGACATGCACGGCACTCCCACGCTCATCCGGGCCGAAAAGAGGGGACGACTCCCGACGTCACCGCGAACCGGTATCATGAGATCAATCGAGCGGCCTTCCAGCAGTTGGGGGTCTCCTTTGACCTCTATACGGACACGCATACCGTCGTACACGAACGGACCGTCAAAGAAGTCTTCCTCGCGCTCTTGGAGCACGGATTTATTCGTCGAAAGACGGAGGAGAATGCGTTTTGCCCGACGCATCAACGCTTCCTGCCGGATCGGTATCTCACGGGGACCTGCCCGCACTGCGCGTTCCCAAATGCGCGTGGGGACGAATGCCCCAATTGCGGCCGCGTCGTGACCCCGCGGGAACTGGGCGACCCCAAATGTAGTCTCGACGGCACGCCGGCGATTTTCCGACCTTCCGAACATTTTTATCTCGAGCTCGACAAACTGGCTTCGCAACTTTCCGAATATGTGGCCCGTCAGGAACATTGGCGCGCCAATGTTCGCGGAACGGCCCGCAATTTTCTGGAAACGGGACTACGCCCCACCCCGATCACCCGAGATCTGAGTTGGGGGGTTCCGATCCCCCTCGAAGGCTACGACTCCAAGCGATTCTACGTCTGGTTCGAGGCGCTGATTGGATACCTGTCGGCGTCTCGGGAGTGGGCGATCCGCGCCGGTCGCGAGGCTGCATGGAAGCGGTATTGGGATCCGGGCGAGCGGGTCCGGCAGTACTATTTCGTGGGAAAGGACAACATCTTCCACCATACAATCATTCTCCCCGGACTGCTGCTCGGAGCGGGGGGTTTCCAGCTCCCCTATGATGTGCCCGCCAACGAATGGATGAACATCGGCGGAGAGAAGATCTCCAAGTCTCGGACGGAGGACGAGGAGGCCTTCATTCCGTCTCTCTTGGGACGATTCGCTCCGGATGTGATCCGATTTTATGCGACGCACCTAGCTCCGCAGAACCACGACACGAACTTTGATCGAAAGGAGCTCGAGCAGCTCAGTGAAGAGGTACTTTCGAATCAGTACGGCAACCTCGCCCAAAGGATTCTGGCCCTGGTTCGCGACCGGGAGCATGGCCGCGTACCGGTACCGCCGGCGGAGTGGGATTCCCAGCGAGCCGGTGGAGTCGGTCTTCGCATTCGTGCGCAACACGATCGGATTACCGCCGAGTACGAAGCGGTCCATCTGAAGGAGGCCCTGGACCTCGTGCTCGAGGAGATTCGAGAGGCGAACCGACGAATCCACGAGGCGCGACCGTGGCAATCCTCGGAGGCGGCGCGCCGAGAGACGCTGTACGAAGGGTTGTGGTTGCTGAAGGCCGTGGCCATCTGGCTAGCCCCTGTTCTTCCCTTTTCATCCGCCGAGCTCTGGAGAATGCTCGGGTTTCCGGCTCCCCCGTCCTCGGGCGATTGGGATCAGGTATTGGTGCCCCCGCCCCCCGGCCAAGAGCTCGGGGAGATTCGTCCTCTGTTCCCGCGCAAGGAAACCCCCGAACGCAAATCCTCCGACCGCACGAGGGAATCCCCAGCCGGCGTCGAGTCCGTCCCCCTCGGCGTTCGGGCAGGCCAGATCGTCCGGGTGGAGCCGCACCCTTCGGCCGACAAGCTCTACATTCTCTCCGTGGATCTTGGAGAATCTCGACCCCGGACCGTCGTCGCCGGCGTCCGCCCGTTCTTCACTCCGGAAGATCTGATCGGACAGCGAATCGTCATTCTCGCGAACCTCGCGCCCCGGACGATCCGACGCATCACCTCGCAAGGGATGCTTCTCGCTGCGGATTCCGGTGGTCGGGTCGTTCTTCTCGCGCCCCCCCCGACGGTGGCTAATGGGCAGTCCGTTGTCGGAGTCCCCGAGGGTCCCCCCACCATCAGCTACGAGCAGTTCGATCTCAACCCCCTGGTCGTCGGCGAGGTCGTGCAGACGATGGATCCCCAGCGGTCGCTCGTCGACATCGGCGAACGTTCCGTGTCGGTAGCGGGGCGGTGGCCGATTGGCACGCGCGGGGTGGTTCGTGTCCCGCTACTCCCGGACGCCGACGGGGAACTGCTAGCGTTCGGCCCCGAGGCTCCCGTGCTGGTGCCGCAGGGTCCGACGCGAGGGGTGCGGGTCCGATGAACGGACAACTTCGGCTGGACCTTCACGTTCACAGTCGGTCGTCTCCGGATTCGGTGATGTCTCTCCCCGCGATCGCCGATCAGCTCGGCGTGCTGGGCCTACAGGGGTTCGGGCTGACGGATCACAATACGATCGTCAGCCATGCCGCCCTCCGCGACCTGAATCGACAATATCCCAAGCTCTGGTTCCTTCCGGGAATCGAGGTCTCCACCGTCGAGGGTCACCTCCTCGTTTACGGAGTGTCCGAGCTTCCGCCGATCTATCATCCCCTGGATGAAACCCTCGATTGGGTCCGAACTCATGGCGGCATCTCGATCTTAGCCCACCCGATGCGTTTGGCTCATGGAGTGGGCCCGCGGCTGGCGGAGACTGCCGCGGTGACGGCGATCGAGGCCGTGAATGGGCACAATTCCGCCCTCGCGAACGCGCACGCCGAGGTCATCGCGACGCGTCGAGCACTGGGGACGACGGGGGGGAGTGACGCCCACGATTTGAGGGACCTTGGACGGGCGTATACCGAGTTCCCTCCGGCGATCGCGTCGCTCGAGGACCTCGTGGAGGCCATCCGCCAAGGCAAGGTAAGCGGAGTTGGAGATTCGTTGGCGGGATTCGCTCGGGCCCGGCTTTTCGTCCGAACCACGCTGCGACGCCTCGGACGCGGTCTTCGCCCAATCTAACTCCGCTCGCCTCGACGGCTTTAAGGTAGGTCGACCTCCCCACCGACCGCGCCGAGGTGGCAGAATGGTTAATGCGACGGACTGCAGATCCGTTTCCTGGGGGTTCGATTCCCTCCCTCGGCTGACGTTTCTATGCGGGATGTCGTTGCAACATCGACGAACAGTTCGATGTCTGGCCGCGGACCGAGCGCAGGCTTCGCGCTCGACCCAGCCGCGCTTACGTGCCGTTGATCGGTAAAGGATTGAGCACCGCGTCGTGAAAGGGGTGGTTTCTCAACGTATCCCGGTGCCGGGAAGTCCCGTCGACATCAAGGGCGTTCGACCCTCGTAAATCGAGTCTACAGAACGGTCGGTGACGCGTTGGTCAGATGAAGATCCCGGTGAACCGGCTGCGCGACCCGTTCGCACGATCAACGCCTCACTCCACGTTCCTCATCGCTCCCTCCCGGTCTGTCGGAAGGTTCATCCGTCGGAGCATCGACCGGAACCTTGGATCTTTTCGGAGGGAGTCGAAGGCCGGGCTTTGATAGCTGAACCAAAGAGTTCGGTCTCCAGATTGGTAATCTCGCTCCAACCATTCCAGCGCCCTCTCTTTTTCTCCGAGCACGGCGTAAAGCTGGGCAATCTCCGGCAGGCTGACGTAGCGAGTCTTGGAGGCTTCCTCCAACTCGCCCAACAATCGTCGGGCTTCCTCCGGTTTTCCGAGCGAGGCCAAGAGGACAGCCCTAAGCAATCGACCCAACCACGGCTGGGAGCCAGTCGAGAGCTCCACTTCTTTCCACGCCTCTTCCGTCCGGCCCTCGCGGGCGTAAATAATGCCGAGGAAGGTGTGCGGCCAGAGGTCGTCGGAGTGCCTATCCCGCGTCTCTTCAGCCGATGCGATCGCCGCCGCGAAATCTCCGCGGAAGAGATAAGTCAGCATCAGCCAGAATCTCGGCCATTCCCATAGGGGGTCGAGCTCGATCGCCGTGCCGAGTTCCTCTGCGGCTTCGTCGAACCTCTTGACCACCACCAGTAGCATCGCGTACCAGAAGTGAGCGTTGGCGTTGCTCGGGTTCCGCGAGATCGCCTGCTTGAACTCGGTCTCGGAGATTCCCCAGTCCCGATCGTACTGGAGGGCGAGGTTGCCGCGAGCGGTGTGCGCGTCGGACGAATTTGGGTCGAGCTCAAGCGCTTTGGCGACCAACTCCGCGGCCCGGGGGAAAGCGTCGCGAGGCGCGAGCGTGCTCCCACCGAGAGCAAGATAGGTGTTCGCAAGGTGGGAGTAGGCGAGGGAAAAGCCTGGATCTTCTCGTATCGCCGCCTCAAAGAACTTGAGTGATTCAGTGGGTCCTCCGATCGTCGCTTGGCGAGCGGAATGGATTCCTTTCAAGTAGAAGTTGTAGGCGGCGATGTTGGACGTGGGCTTCTTCTGGATTGATTCTCGCTCGGGACCGAGCAGTTCGAGCCGGAGAGCTCCCGCGGTCCTCTCCGCAATCTCGGTCTGAATCGCGAACACATCGTCGAGTTCGCGGTCGTAGTTGTTGGCCCAGATGTGTTCTTGAGTACCTGCGTCGATCAGTTGCAGAGTGATCCGCAACCGATTGCCTGCCTTCCGCACGCTCCCTTCCAGGACGGAAGTGACGTCGAGCTCGGCGCCAATCTGAGCGACGGTCTTCGAGGTGGACTTGTACTGGCCCACCGATGTGCGGGCGATAACTCTGAGCTCTCGGATCTTGGAGAGTGCGCCAATCAGTTCCTCCGTGAGGCCATCTGCGAAGTATTCGTCCTTCGGGTCGGGACTGATGTTGGCGAGGGGAAGGACCGCGAGGCGAGGCCGAACGGCGCTCCCCGACTGTGGCTCGGCGGCCTCCCAAGGTAACGCGACTCGGTAAACATCCATGGGCAAGCGGATGCCCTTCAGGGCCATCGGCTCGAGCTTGTCGAACCGGTTCGGGAGCTTGTTTCGGATCTGATTGAATACCTCTCCCGAGATGCAGACTCCTCCCGGAGAAGCAAGAGGCTGGATACGGGAGGCGATGTTCACCGCGTCGCCGAAAACATCGCTCCCCCGCTCCTCAACATCCCCGAGGTGGACACCGATCCGGAGCTTGATCGGGTTGACCCCTCTCTGCGCGTTGCGCTCTTGGAGGTGTTGATGGATGTCAATCGCACACTGGACTGCTCGGAGGGCACTGTCGAACTCGACCAGGAACCCGTCGCCCGTCGACTTGATCTCGCGTCCGTGATGGACTACAAAGAGGGGACGAACGAGTTCCTCCTCTTCCTGGAGTAACTTCAGGGTGCTGGTTTCATCGATCTGAGTCGCGGCGGTGTAACCGACCATGTCGGTGAACATGATGGCAGCGAGCCGTCGGACCGAAGCCACGGCTCGAAAACCGCTCGGTTAGATTAAGGTCCCTCCTGTTGGAATTGCCCGCGATAAAAGTTCGAAACGGGCTCCTTTTTATCGATAGTCATCGTGGAGGACTGCGCGCACCGTTCGCTAAGCAGGGGGTTGTGATGAGATGTCTCCTTCCGCCCAATGGCGCTACGGCCCCTTGACAAGGGTATGGACCGGATTAGGTACCGAACTTTTCGAAGATCCCCTCCCTCGGCTGGGCTTTCCCGAAGTAGCTTCCAAATCGCAGGGCAAGTCGGTACCTGCGTTCAAAAAGCTATTTGGGCAAACGGCAACCCGCCTCCCACCGAGTCAATGAGTCTTCGAGCAGTCTTCTTCGATTTCGGAGGGACATTGGCATGGACGCCCCCGTCCGTGAGTCGTCCCGCGGTAGTGTGGACGGCGACCTTTGAGAGGCTTGGATTACCGATAGTCGAAGTTCGATTCGAGGAGGCGCTCTCGCAAGTCGATCAGGAACTGGGCAGCCTAATCTATTCCTTTGTGGGACGGATGGATGAGTATTGGCGCCTGTACGATGATTGCGTTATGGACCACTTGCGAATACGAAGGCGGAGAGACGAAATCAGAGCCGCAGTGCAGCAGGTATTCGACGACCCATCCAACGTCCGGCTATATCCGGAAACTAGGACCGTTCTCACTAAGCTGACCGCTCAGGGTTATCGATTGGGAGTAATATCGAATCACAATGACAGGTTATTGTCGGAGCTAAAGGTCCATCGGATCGACCGTTTCTTCGGGAGTGTCACCTATTCACAAGAGGTGGGGGCCGAGAAACCCGCTCGGGAAGTTTTCACTCGCGCGCTAGAACGGGCCGGTTGCGCCCCAGGCGAGGCGATGCATGTAGGGAATTCCCTCTCGGCGGACGTAGAGGGCGCGCGGCGGAGCGGTTTGCAACCGGTCTGGGTTAACCGCGACGATCAAGCGCGCGTTGCGGAGGTTCCTACGATTCGCACGCTCGCCGAACTCCCACCGCTCTTGGAGCGGCTCAACCGCCCGCGATTCCAGTGGGGAAGGCTGTTGTTTCCCCGCCCTCCTCAAACCAGGTCCATGGAAAACCCGAGAGCCCCAGGATTGTAGCGACTGCTGAATGGGCTCGGTGCTCACCCGAGATCGCTCATGCAAACAATGTGACCTGGCGCTTGTGTGAAAAGGCTGGGTTTCTTGTCGACCCGAAACAAGTTTCAAGGGCCGTGCGTTGAACGGTCGCATCTCCGTCAGAGCTTGTCCCGCCGAAGCCTGTGGAGATCGGAGCGAGGATCTGACGAAACTACCCGATGGCCGAAGGCGAGTCGCGATTGAGAACGTGACTCCAGCGGTCGACGGAGGACGATACCCCATTCGTCGACTGGCCGGGGATTCGGTAAGAGTAGAGGCGGACATTTTCGTCGACGGCACGGACGCGATCACCGCCTTCCTCGAGTACCGCCGCCTCGGAACGCGCTTCTGGTCGAGGGTGCGGATGCGACCGCTGAACAACGATCGCTGGCAGGCAAGCTTCCCGCTGCCGGAGATGGGCACCTTCGAGTACGGCGTCCGTGCTTGGGTGGATCCCCTAAGTACTTGGCGCGAGGAGCTGAGAAAGCGAACCGTCAACCGGTCCTGGCAACCGGCCGATCTGTCCGAGGGAGTTGCGATTCTTCGGACCCTGCTGGAAAGTGCCCGGGGATCGATGGCTCGGCGGATCCGCCAGGCCGCCACCGAGCTGGAGCACCTTGTCGAAAGCGACGCCGCAGCGGCCGTGGCGCGGGCGCTTGCGCTATCCCCCGAGGAACTCTCCGTAGAACCCGAGCCTGCCCGGGTCACGATCGAGCGGCATAACCTTCGAGTGACGGTCGACCCTGCGGATGCGGGATGTAGCGCTTGGTACGAGTTGTTTCCGCGCTCCACCGCCAATGTTCGGGGCCGATCCGGAACATTCGCCGACGTCGAACAATGGCTCCCGTACATCGCGGGCCTTGGGTTCGACGTGGTCTATCTCTCCCCGATCCACCCCATCGGCATCGAGCATCGTCGCGGGCCGAACAACGACCCCATCGCGACCGATTCGGATCCCGGCAGCCCGTGGGCGATTGGCTCGGCCGTCGGTGGACACACTGCCATTCACCCCGACTTAGGCACCCTGGAAGAGTTCCAACACCTGTTGGCGTCGGCCCGGGCTCAGGGGCTGGATGTCGCTCTCGACCTCGCCTTTCAATGTTCGCCCGATCATCCTTGGGTATCGGAGCACCCCAACTGGTTCCGCCACCGGGCGGATGGCTCCATTCGCCCGGCGGAGAATCCCCCAAAGAAGTACGACGACATCTACCCATTTGATTTCGAGTCTGCCGCGTGGCCCGAATTGTGGGAGGCGCTTCGCGAGGTCGTTGATTTCTGGATCGATCAGGGAGTTCGACGCTTTCGCGTGGACAATCCCCACACCAAGCCATTCCCATTTTGGGAGTGGCTGATCGCGACGGTCCGCTCGAAGCATCCTGAAGTCATGTTCCTCGCGGAAGCGTTCACGCGTCCGAAGGTCATGTACAACTTAGCGAAAGTCGGTTTTACGCACTCATACACTTACTTTGCCTGGAGGAATTCCAAGACGGAGCTCCAGGATTACGTTGAGGAGATCAACAGTCCAGTCGTGCGAGAGTACTTTCGCCCGCATCTTTGGCCGAACACCCCCGATATCCTTACCGAGTATCTGCAACAAGGAGGTCGACCCGCGTTCGTGGCCCGACTCGTACTGGCCGCGACGCTCTCTCCCAACTACGGCATCTATGGGCCGGCATTCGAGCTCACCGAGTCTCGACCGCTACACCCGGGTTCGGAGGAGTACCTCGATTCCGAAAAGTATCAGCTGCGCGTCTGGGACCGAGACGCACCCCGCTCAATCGCCAACGTCGTCACTCGAGTGAATCAACTCCGTCACGACCATCGAGCCCTCCGCGAGGCCGGAACTCTTCACTTCCAATCGGTCGATAACGACCGGATCCTCGGCTACTCCCGATCGACCGCCGATGGGAGGGACCGGTTGCTAATCTTTGTGAACCTCGACCCGACGCACGTCCAAGCGGGGTGGACCGATCTCGACTTGGGTTCCATCGGGCTGGGTTCCGACCAACCGTTCGAGGTTCACGACCTCCTGACCGGCGGTCGATGGCTGTGGCAAGGGCGCCGTAATTTCGTGGAGCTGCGCCCCCAAGAGATCCCGGCCCACATTCTCGCGTTCGAGCCGCAGAGAGCCGCTCCATGAAAGTGAAGAGTTCCTCCGCCGACGACGACTCCGCCTCCGACCAATTCGTGGCCGGCGAAGATGAGGCGACGTGGTACAAGGACGCGCTCGTGTACGAGCTCCACGTCCGCGCCTACGCCGACAGTTCCGGCGATGGACAGGGGGATTTTGTCGGGCTCACCGGGAAGCTCGATTACCTGCGCGACCTCGGAGTGACCGCGATCTGGCTGCTCCCCTTCTACCCGTCGCCGATGCGCGATGACGGCTACGATATCTCCGACTACTGCAATGTCCAGCCGAGTTTCGGAACCCTCCGCGACTTTCGCGGGTTTCTACGACGCGCCCACGATCATGGAATCCGGGTGATCACCGAGCTCGTCCTCAACCACACCTCGAACCAACATCCTTGGTTCCAACGCGCGCGACGCGCGGCCCCCGGCTCGGTGGAACGGGACTTCTACATCTGGAGCGATTCGCCCGACCGCTTCGCCGGCGTACGCCTGATCTTTAAGGACTTCGAGACGTCGAATTGGGCCTGGGATGATGTCGCGCGCGCGTACTACTTCCACCGATTCTACTTCCATCAACCGGACTTAAACTACGACAATCCCGAGGTGCAACGCTCCGTCCTTGACGTCCTCGACTTCTGGCTGAACCTGGGGGTGGATGGACTCCGGCTCGACGCCGTGCCCTATCTCTTCAAGCGGGAAGGCACGACCTGCGAGAACCTTCCCGAAACCCACGCCTTTCTGAAAAAGCTGCGCGCGCACATCGACTCGAAATTCACCGGTCGAATGCTGCTCGCCGAGGCGAACCAGTGGCCAGAAGACGCCGCCCAATACTTTGGGACCGGCCGAGGCGACGAATGCCACACCGCGTTCCACTTTCCACTGATGCCTCGACTCTTCATGGCGACCCGAACCGAGAGCCGTTTTCCGATAGTCGACATCTTGGAACAGACTCCGGCGATCCCGGCGGACGCTCAATGGGTGCTCTTTCTACGGAACCACGACGAGCTCACGCTCGAAATGGTCTCGGACGAGGAGCGCGATTACATGTATCGCGTCTACGCAGCCGATCCCCGAGCGCGAGTCAATCTCGGGATCCGCCGTCGTCTTGCTCCGTTGCTCAACAACGACCGGCGGCTGATCGAGCTGATGAACGGCCTCCTCCTTTCGCTTCCAGGAACCCCGGTCCTCTACTATGGGGACGAAATCGGCATGGGGGACAACATCTTCCTCGGCGACCGGAACGGCGTTCGGAGCCCCATGCAGTGGAGCTCCGACCGGAATGCGGGCTTCTCCCGGGCGAACCCGCAGAGCCTGTATCTCCCCGTGATCGTCGATCCCGAATATCACTTCGAAGCCGTGAACGTCGAGATTCAACAGGCCAATCCGCGTTCCTTGCTCTGGCACACGAAACGACTGATCGCGCTCCGCAAGCAGAACCGAGTCTTCGGTCGCGGTTCGATCATTTTTCTGCGGCCCGAGAACGCGCGGACGCTCGCCTACATACGGACGGACGGAACCCAGAACGTGCTCGTTGTGGCGAATCTCTCTCGGTTCGCGCAAAGCGTGGAACTCGATTTGCGCGCCTATGAGGGTGCGGTCCCGGTCGAATTGGCGGGGTTGACGGTCTTCCCGAAGATCGAAGCGTCCCCCTACCGACTCTCCCTCGGGCCGTACGACTTTCTCTGGTTCCGTCTCGAGCGAACGGCCCCCGGAAACGGCCTGGCGCCGACCACACGCTGGCAGCCGCTCGAGGTCGCCGAGCCACCGGGCTGGGAGACGGTGGAACATTATGACGTTCGAGCGAAGCTCCAGGCGGCGCTCCCGGGATTCATCTGGGGACGGCGCTGGTTTCGAGGGAAGGGACAGACGCCGACCGCCGTCCACTGGCGTCAGGAGACCCCGATGGGCCATGGCGAAGCGTCGTTCCAACTCGTCGTCGTGGAGGTCGAGTTTGCGACGGGCGATCCCCAGCGGTACCTTCTCCCCCTCGGTTTCGCCGACGGGCCTCGCGGCGAAGAGATCCTCAAGACCGCACCCGCCTCGGTGCTGGCCATCTTTGCCCCCGGGGGCCCGGAGGGAAAGAGCGTGCTCTACGATGCGGCGCAGGAGCCCGTCTTCGTCCGAGCGCTCCTCGAGCACATGGCCCACGGCACCCGCCAGCATTCGTCGGCAGGGGAATTGGTCGCCCTCCACACCGACGCCTTTCACCGGGAGACGCTCCTCGAGGACCTGGCTCTGCCGGTGGAGCCCGTGCGCGTCGAACAATCGAATTCGTCGGCGCGGGTTGGGGACCGATACATCGTCAAGTTGTTCCGCACGATCGAATCGGGGATCAACCCCGAGGCCGAGATCGGGCGATTTCTGACCACGGGGAACCGATTTCCGCATACCGCGGCCCTCGCCGGGACGCTCGAACTGATCCCCGAGCATGGATCGGAGGAGACGCTCGTCACCGTCCATCGATTTGTCGCCAATGAGGGCGACGCGTGGGATATGACGCTTCGAAATCTGTCGGCCTACTTCGACCGCGTTCGAGCGCGCTTTCCCGCGGGCCGGCCCCTTCCGGACGGGGCCGCCACTCGCTTTGAGATCCGTTCGGGGGCGCCGCCCTCGGAGGTGGCCGATCTGATCGGTCCGTATCTCGAATTGGCCCGCCTCTTGGGCCAACGGACGGCAGAGCTGCATCGCGCCCTCGCCGGCGATTCAGTCGATCCCGCGTTCGCGCCCGAACCCTTCGATCCGCTCTATGTCCGCTCGATCTATCAAACGATGCAGTCGTATCGCCGTCAAGCGTTCGAGATCCTGCGCGAGCATCGGTCGTCGCTCACCGGTCTGGTGGCGACCCTCGCCGATAGCGTCCTGCCTCGCGAAGCGGAGGTCGACGCTCGGTTTCGCGCCCTGCTCGGCCGGCGACTGTCGGCGAAGCGAACGCGGATCCATGGGGATTTCCACCTGGGACAAGTCCTCTGGACCGGGAAGGAGTTCATCATCATTGATTTCGAGGGCGAACCTTCTCGCCCCGTGAGCGAGCGTCGGATCAAGCGCTCGCCGCTCCGCGACGTCGCGGGGATGCTCCGGTCGTTCGATTATGCCGCGAACGCCGCCCTGCGGCAGCTCGTCGTTCCGTCCCCGGCCGCCGCCGGCGCGCGTTCCGAACTCGCTCCCGCCGCGCGCTTGTGGGTCCAATGGGTCTGTGCGGAGTACCTGCGTTCATATCGTGCCGCAACGGCGGACTGCACGTTCCTACCCAAGGAGCGCGCGGAGTTTGACCTGTTGCTCGAAGCCTACGTGGCGGAGAAAGTGGTTTACGAACTCGCGTACGAGTTCCAGAACCGCCCAGACTGGGTCGAGGTTCCCCTTCGAGGGATCGATTACATCCTCGGTCCGGCCAGGCCGACGCCATGACCCGGCACCGCCCCCGGGCTCTCGCACAACTCGCCGAACAGCATGGAGTTCTACCGGTGTACATCGACACCGGCGGCCACCGTCGCTCGGTTGCCGGGGCCGCCCTTTGTGCCGTGTTGCGGCTGCTCGGGGTTCCGATTGATCGGCCGCAAGATGCGCCGGAAGTCCTCCGGGCCGATTCTGCTCCCCCGCCGATCGTGCCGCCGGTCTGCGTCCTGCACCCGAACCTCGAACATCGGCTCGTGCTCAACCTCCCCGACGACCACCGGGAGGGGACGACGGTGACCGCCCTGTTGACTCGAGAAGATGGCCGAAAGGGTCGGGCGGACCTGTCCGTCCGAACGGGAAGCGGCCCTCGGGGAAGGGCCCGACGGTCGCTGCACCTCCCGTTCCGTCTCCCGATCGGATACCACTTGCTCGAACTGAACGCCGATCGCTGGCACGTCACGACCACTCTTTTCGTCGCGCCGAGCGCGCTCGCCCCCCCCTCTGTTTCGAAAAGGTCGTGGGGGATCTTCGTCCCCACATACGCTCTTCGTTCGCCGGGTAATTGGGGCTGCGGGGATCTCTCCGCGCTACGACGAGTCGTCCGATGGGCGGGCCATCGCGGCGCGTCCCTGGTCGGAGCGCTTCCGATGCTCTCGAGCTTTCTCGACCATCCTTACGACCCGAGCCCGTACCGTCCGGTGAGCCGTCGCTTCTGGAACGAGGTCTATGCCGACCCGACCGTCGAACCCGAATTTCACCATAGCCGACGGGTTCGAACGCTCGTTCATTCTCCCTCATTCCGAAAAGACGTCGCGCGACTCGAGCGCCGGACCGTGATCGATTTCCGAGCCGTGGCCCGGCTCCGTCGCCGGGTGTTCACTCAAATGGCGCGCGATCTCGAGGCGTCCCCTAGTCGCCGGCGGGCGTCGTTCCATCGATTTGCCGCTCGAGCGACGGCGCTCGACCGATATGCCCGATTTCGCGCTCGGGCAGAACGGCCGTCCCGCGAAGGGGAGTACGCGCGCTCGGGGGACCAATCCGCCGACGGACGAGCATCGAGCCCCACGCACGCGCTGTATCACCGCTACGTCCAGTGGGTCGCTCATCGTCAACTCCGCCGCGTCGTAGCGGAAGGTCAGGGGCTGGGAGTCGAGCTCTATCTGGATCTACCCATCGGCGTGCACCCCGCAGGGTTCGATGTGTTCGAGGACCCGGAAGCCTACGTCCCGGGGGCCGAGATCGGTTCTCCGCCCGACCCCGGGGCTCCCGATGGGCAGCAATGGGGCCTGCCTCCGCCACATCCCGTACGGATTCGCGAGCAAGCTTATCGATCGTACCGCGCAGCCTTGCGGGCGCACTTAGCGATGGGCCGATACCTCCGGATCGACCATGTTATGGGATTCCACCGTCTCTTCTGGGTCCCCGCGGGCTTCTCGGCTCGGGATGGGGCGTATGTTCGATACCACTCCGAAGAATTCTACGCGATCCTGTTGATCGAGGCGTCGCGCGCCCACGCCGCCCTCATCGGGGAAGATCTGGGGACGGTTCCGCCGGAAGTCCGCACCGCACTCCGCACCCACGGACTACTCCGATCGTTCGTGGCGCAACTGGAGTGGGACGCGCCGGGGCCGGAGGGACGGTTCCGCCGAGTCCCTCGAGACTCGCTCGCGTCCATGAACACCCACGACATGCTTCCCTTTGCGGCCTACTGGAAAGATCGTCGCGAGAGAACCCGCGACGCGACAGCTGACCAGGAGAAGGGACCTTGGCTCGCCCCCAGCGCATCGGCCCGGGAAGCGTATCGGAACGCGCTCGTCGCGCTCGCCGATTCCCCGGCCCGTATCGTACTCGTGAACGTGGAAGATCTCGAGGGGTCGACCGTTCCGCAGAATGTTCCGGGATACGCCGGCCGCCGTCGGCGGAACTTCGCCCGTCGAATGCGTACCGAATGGGGAGACTTCGAAAAGGATCCTCCAACCCTGGAAACTCTTCGCAGGGTCGACTCACTCCGCCGAGGAAAGGAAGCATCATGACCGTAGGCTCGACGCGAGCGCGCGCTCACACCGCCTCGCGACCTTCCACTTCGACGCTCTCCGATCTGGACGTGTATCTGTTCAACGAAGGAACTCATTTGCGCTTGTACGAGCGCATGGGGGCACATCCGGCGGGAAGCTCGGAGTCGCAGGGGACGCATTTCGCCGTCTGGGCTCCCAACGCCGAACGAGTGAGCGTGGTGGGGGAATTCAACGAGTGGACTCCTCGGCGGGACTCGTTGCGGGAGGAGGGCAGTTCGGGAATCTTCCAAGGAACGCTCTCGTCGGCGCACCGGGGAGCGCTCTACAAGTACCACATCGAATCGCGCTATGCGGGCTTCCGAGTGGACAAGGCTGATCCTTTCGGTTTTCTCCACGAGCGACCTCCGGGAACGGCTTCGGTCGTCTGGGATCTGGACTATGAATGGCACGACGCCCGATGGATGTCGCAGCGGGGCGATCGGTTCCGCCTGGACGCCCCCGTGTCGATTTACGAGGTTCACCTCGGTTCCTGGCGTCGGGTTCCCGAGGAGGAGAATCGATCGCTGACCTATCGGGAGGCCGCACCGAAGTTGGTCGAGTATGCGCAGGAGATGG
This sequence comes from uncultured Thermoplasmata archaeon, assembly GCA_963749195.1. Lineage (GTDB taxonomy): Archaea > Thermoplasmatota > Thermoplasmata > Lutacidiplasmatales > UBA184 > Lutacidiplasma. The sequence goes on along the minus strand of CAVVLX010000006.1, from coordinate 887,499 downwards.
GCTTCACGCATGTCGAGTTCCTCCCGCTAATGGAACATCCCTTCTACGGATCCTGGGGCTACGAGCCGATCGGTTTGTTCGCCCCGACCGCACGCTACGGCACGCCCCAGGAACTGATGGGCCTGGTCGACGCGCTCCATCAAGCGGGCGTGGGCGTGATCTTCGATTGGGTTCCGTCGCACTTTCCCCGTGACGAGCACGGACTCGCGTACTTCGATGGAACGCACCTCTTCGAGCATGCGGACCCCCGGCGGGGATATCATCCGGATTGGAACACGTTTCTCTTCAACTACGGTCGCCACGAGGTCCGCAGCTTCCTCGGCAGCAGCGCGGCGTTCTGGCTGGATCGGTACCACGGCGACGGAATTCGAGTGGATGGGGTTGCATCGATGCTCTACCTGGACTACTCCCGGGCGCCGGGTGCGTGGCTGGCGAACGAACAAGGGGGTCGCGAGAATCTCGACGCGATCCACTTTCTTCGCTGGTTGAACGAATCCCTGTACGGACAGTTTCCCGGCACGCAGACGATCGCCGAAGAGTCGACGGCGTGGCCGATGGTCTCTCGACCCACGACCGTGGGGGGACTCGGGTTCGGCTACAAGTGGGACATGGGTTGGATGCATGATACGCTCGAGTATTTTGGTCGGGATCCGGCGTATCGGCGCTGGCATCACGATGAACTAACATTCCGAATGGTGTATGCCTACCACGAGAACTTCATTCTCCCCCTTTCCCACGATGAGGTCGTCTACGGGAAGGGATCGCTCCTCGGGAAAATGCCGGGAGACTTCTGGCAGCGGCGCGCCAATCTTCGATTGCTGTACGCGTACATGTTCGTGATGCCCGGGAAGAAGCTGCTGTTCATGGGAGACGAGTTCGGCCAAGAGCGGGAGTGGGAGCACGACCGGAGCCTCGACTGGCACTTGCTGCAGTCAGCGCCCCATGCCGGTATGCAAGCGTGGGTTCGACGATTGAACGAAATCTATCGATCGACCCCCGCACTGTACGCGCGCGACTACGACCCCAGCGGATTCGCCTGGGTCGAGCCGAAGGACGCGGCACAGAGCGTGCTGTCGTTGCTCCGACGTGGATCTGGGGCTTCGGAGGCTTTGCTGGCCGTCCTGAATTTCACCCCAGTCCCCCGAGCGGCATTTCGGATCGGAGTCCCGATCGAGGGCAGTTGGACGATCGCCGCCAACAGCGATGCGACCGAGTTCGGAGGGAGCGGGGCGGGAAGCACCGGCGTCGCCGAGGCGACCGCTACGCCACTGCACGGACTCCCGGATTCCGTGGTGCTCGACCTGCCTCCCCTCGGGGCTCTCTTGCTCCGCGCGGGGAGGTGACGTCTCTGGACCTCTCCGAACCGCTCGGCGCCACGCGAACCTCTGACCGCACCGTTCGATTTCGCGTGTGGGCACCAACCCCTAAGGTCGTCGAGCTCGACCTTTTGGGCGACGCGAAGCGTCGCACAACGATGACCCCGCTCGGAGAAGGATATGTGGGCGTCGACGTCGGCGACGTTCCTCCGGGAAGTCGATACGGCTATCGACTCGACGGAGGACCTCTCCGCGCCGATCCGGCGTCCCGAAGTCAGCCCGCCGATGTGGAGGGTCCTTCGGCGATCGTTGCCCCCGAGCAGTTCGTTTGGTCGGACCACGGATGGGCCGGGATCGCGCGGGAGCAGCTGGTGTTCTACGAGCTCCACGTAGGCACGTTCTCGTCGAGCGGAACGTTCGCGGGCGTCGCGGATCGCCTCGATGCGTTACATGACCTCGGAATTTCCGCGATCGAACTGCTCCCGGTCGCGGCCTTCCCCGGAACGCGCAACTGGGGCTATGACGGGGTCTTCCCGTTTGCCGTGCAGCATTCCTACGGGGGAATCGCGGGGCTCCAGCAACTCTCGGACGCCTGCCATGCGCGCGAGCTCGCCCTGATCGTCGACGTCGTGTACAATCACGTCGGACCGGAGGGAAGCCACCTGGAGGAGTTCGGGCCGTATTTCACCGCGGGCTATCGGACTCCCTGGGGAGCCGCGCTCAACTTCGATGGCGCGGGCAGCGACCACGTCCGCCGATACTTTCTCGAAAGCGCCGCGTATCTCGTGCGGGAGGGGCACCTTGACGGTCTCCGCGTCGATGCGATTCACGCGATCATCGACCCTACCGCCCAACCGTTTCTGGCCGAACTCGCCGATAGGATTCACGCCATCGGCACGGAGCAAGGGCGACTCGTGCACATGATTGCGGAAAGCTCCCTCAACGATCCACGGGTGGTGCTCCCGCGGGTTCGCGGCGGGCTTGGATTCGATGCGCTGTGGAACGACGACTTCCACCACGCCTTCCACAGTCGGGTGACGGGGGAACGAGATGGGTACTACGCGGACTTTGTGTCGCCGGAGTCGATTCCCGCGGCATTGCGGGACGCTTTCGTGTTGACCGGACAGTATTCGGCATACCGAGGTCGACGGCACGGCGCGTCCGCGGGCGACCTCGGACCTGATCACTTCGTCGTTTGCGTCCAAAACCATGATCAGATCGGGAATCGGCCGTTCGGAGAACGATTGAGCGCCCTCGTCCCTTTCGAACCGCTCAAGCTCGCCGCCGGGTTCCTCCTCCTTTCTCCCTACCTACCGCTGCTCTTCATGGGCGAGGAGTACGGAGAAACGGCCCCGTTCCTGTACTTTACGAGCCATCACGACCCCCAGCTCGGGATTCGGGTCCGCGAAGGACGGCGCGCGGGGTTTCCCGGGCACCCCAACCCCGAGAAAATCCCCGACCCTCAGTCCCTCACCACCTTCGAGAGATCCCGCATCGACTTCGATCGTAGGGAACGACCCGGTCATCGGGAGCTCCTCGACCTCTATCGCCACCTGCTCTCGCTGCGCCGGGCGCTGGGAGCGCGTGCCCGATGGCGGCCCGAGGACATTCGTTCCTTGGGCCCCGAGAACTCCGTGGTCGTCACCTTCCCGGCGCCGGGGGCTCGACCGGCCGTCGTCGTGATCTATCACTTCGGGACGACTCTCGGGTCGCAACTCCTTCCTTTTCCGGAAGGTACGTGGCAACGTCGACTCGATTCTTCAGACCGACGATGGGCAGGACCGGGGAGTCGCCTCCCAGACCTCGTGGACTCAGGATCCGCGCAACGGCTCGAACTGAACCCGTTTTCCTTCGGCGTGTTTGACCGGAGCCGGTGATTCGTTGCACTACATCGGTGTCCATGGGCACTTCTACCAGCCTCCGCGGGAGAACGCCTGGCTCGAAGTGGTCGAGACCCAGGAATCGGCGGAGCCGTATCACGATTGGAACGAACGGATCACGGCGGAATGTTACCGACCCAACGCGTGGTCCCGGGTGGTCGACAAAGAGGGATTCATTACCGAGATCCGGAACAACTACTCCCGGATCAGTTTCGACTTTGGACCGACCCTGCTTCGGTGGCTCGAAACCCAAGCCCCTGAGGTCTACGCGGCGATACTCCACGCAGATCGAGAGAGTCAAGAACGCTTCTCCGGCCACGGAAGCGCGCTCGCGCAGGCGTACCATCATCAGATCCTTCCGTTGGCGAACAGTCGCGATCGGCGTACGCAAATCCGCTGGGGCGTTCGAGATTTCCAACGCCGCTTCGGACGAGCGCCCGAGGGAATGTGGCTCCCGGAAACGGCGGTGGACAACGAGACGCTCGGGCTGCTCGTCGACGAGGGGATCCGATTCACGATCCTGGCGCCGAATCAGGCGCTCCGCTACCGCCGTCGAGGATCGGTCGAGTGGATCACCACCGATTCCTCAGCGATCCCGACCACTCGCGCCTACGACGTCCGCGTTCCTCCGGGGGATCGCTCGATCGCCGTATTCTTTTACGACGGACCGACGTCGCATGCCCTCGCATTCGAGGGGCTTCTCCACGACGGTCGAGCATTCGCCGATCGGCTGCTCGGGGGATTTTCCTCCGACCTTCCACCCGAGGAAGGTCAACTGAGCCACATCGCCACCGATGGCGAGACGTATGGCCATCATCATCGCCTCGGCGATATGGCGCTTGCCTTTGCCCTCCAGAAAATCGAGCATGACGGGGCGGCGAAGCTCACGAATTACGGCGAGTTCCTCAATCGTCACCCCGCTGAGTGGGAGGCGGAGATCAAAGAGAACACCTCGTGGAGCTGTGCGCACGGCGTCGAACGGTGGCGGTCCAACTGCGGCTGCAATTCCCTCATCCATCCCGGCTGGCAACAGGAGTGGCGGACTCCACTGCGCGGGACGCTCGATTGGCTGCGCGACTCCTTGAACCCGAAGTACGAAGCGCGGCTTGCGGAATTCCTGACGGACCCTTGGCAGGCGAGGGACGATTATGTGGAAGTCGTCGGCGAGCGAACTCGCGAACGCGTCGAACGATTTCTCGCCGAACACCGGCGTCGCCCGCTTCTCGAATCCGAGGTCGTGACCGTACTCGAACTGCTCGAGCTGCAGCGCCATCTCCAGCAAATGTACACGAGCTGCGGTTGGTTCTTCGATGACCTGGGCGGGATCGAAACCGTCCAGGTGCTTCGGTACGCAAGTCGGGCGGTCCAACTAGCCGAACGTCTCTTCGGGGAAAGTTTCGAGACCGAGTTCAAACGTCGGCTCGCCGTCGCCCACGGAAACGTTCCCACGGATGGAGATGGCGCGGCGATCTATGAACGATCCGTCGCGTCCAATCGCGTGGACCTGCAGGGGGTTTGCGTTCACTACGCGTTGAGCTCGCTGTTCGAAGAATATGACGAACGAGCCCGACTCTTCTGCTACACCGTCGAGCGGCTCGAACGGGAGCTGCACGTCGTCGGTTCGGCGCGGCTCGCCGTCGGCCAGGCCTCGGTCGTCTCGGAGCTAACGCGCGAGCGAGGGCACTTTACCTACGGCGCGCTCCATATCGGGGGGTACAATCTCTACGGGGGCGTGCGTCCGTTCCAGGGAAACGAGGCGTACGCGGCGAGTATCGGGGCCCTGGTCGCTGCGTTTGAGCGAGGCGATATCGCCGAATCCATCCGACTCGTCGATCAGCATTTCGGTACGGGACGTACTCCCTCCGGTACCTCTTCGGGGACGAGCAGCGACGCATCATCGGGCGAATGTTGGAGGCAACGCGCCTCGGTGTCGAGAACTCGTTCCGCCAGATCTACGAGGCCACGGCGCCCGCCCTTCGCTACCTCGGATACTCCAATTCTCCGGCTCCCCGATCCCTTCGGGCCGTCACCGAGTTCTTCTTGAACCTCGAAGCGCAGCACGCGCTGGAGCGAGACCCGCCGGAGCCGGCCCAGGCGGCCAGTTGGCTCGCGGAGCTCGCGCGCATGCGCCTTCCCCCCGATGCCCGCGCGTTGGGATTCGCCTGGTCACGGGCGGCGGAGCGGCTGATTGACAAGCTCGCGGCTCATCCCAACGAGGTGGCGACGCTCCATCTTTTGAATGATCTCACGGGCTTGCTGGACGACGCGGCCATGGACGTCGACCTCTCTCGAGTGCAAAACCGGTACTATGAGCTGCTCCACCGCCCCCTCGGCACCCTCCAGATGGCCTCGGCGGGAGGGGACGAAACCGCCCGCGCGTGGTGGGCAGATTTTCGGCAGCTGGGCGACCGCCTCCGAGTCCGAGTTGGGTAGATGGCGGTGCGACCGAGCGTCGCGACGTACCGATTGCAGATTCGTTCCGAGTTCGATCTGCGGTCGGCCGTTCGAGCGCTTCCGTACTTGGAGAAGCTGGGGATCGATACCCTCTACCTATCCCCCCTCCTCGCCGCCCGGCCCGGGAGCCCTCATGGGTACGACGTCATCGACCCAACCCAGGCCGATCCGGCCCGAGGGGGCGAGCAAGGCGTCCGTGCGCTCGCGCACGCGGCCCATCGGCGCGGAATGCGCCTGATCCTCGACATCGTCCCCAACCACCTCGCCGCGACACCCGAGAATCCTTGGTGGCGAGATGTCCTCCAACGGGGGCCTCGGTCGGAATTCGCGCGAGCGTTCGACGTGGATTGGACTCCGGACCCCGGAGACTCGTCGCGCGTTGTCCTTCCGGTACTCTCGCGCCCGCTCGATCAATCGGTCCGAACCGGGCGAGTCGCCCTACATCTTGGTTCCCACGCTCTCTACTTCGACGTCGAGGGGTTGCGCTACCCCGTGGGAGCTCGAGGTACGCATCGATTTGTCGAACGAGTACGCCTTCGATGCCAGGGCGGCTCCGAGAGTAAATCGTCGAGCTTCAGCCCACCAAGGCGGGGGCAAGATTTCCGTCGATCGATTCTTACGGGAATGTCCGCCCCGCCCGAGCGGCGAAAGGTCGTTCAGGAGGTGCTCGACGAATTCCGGCGGACGGGGCCGAGTGGACGCCTCTCCAAGTTTGCGCGAGACCTCCTGAACGACCAGGTGTATCGCCTCGTTCCGTATTGGGACGACGGACGGGTCAACTACCGGCGATTCTTCGACGTGAACCATCTCATTGGAATTCGAGTCGAGGATCCTAGGGTCTTTCGCCAGAGCCATGCACGAATCTTGAGCTGGGTGCATCAGGGTTACTTGGACGGGCTGCGGATCGATCACATCGACGGAATCGTCGACCCCACGGCGTACCTCCGACGGTTGCGACGGGCACTGCGAGCAGGAGGCCCTCGAGGCCACGTTTCCGAGGCCATCTGGGTCGAGAAAATCCTCGCACCATCAGAGACGCTTCCCGCCGAGTGGCCCGTCAACGGGACGACGGGCTATGATGCGATGAGCCGACTCACTGGGGTCTTCCTCGACCCTCGAGGAGCGAAGTCGCTGGCTGGGACCTATCGTTGGGTGACCCAGAGCCGGCAGACCTTCGACGAAGTGGGCTTCCGGGCCAAGCGGAAAATTGAGCGGGAACTCTTTCGATCGGAAACGCGCCGACTCGCACGACGATTTAGTGAACTCCCCGGCCGCCCTCGCCGCGGACAGGTCGAAGTCCGTCAGGTCGGGTCCGCCCTCAATACATTCACGGCGGGGTTGACCGTTTATCGGACATATCTCCGCCCCGGCCGCGTTCGTACGCCGGATGTTCTCGCCCTTCGGCGTGCGGAGCGCCGTGGATTCCGTTACGATTCGAACGTTCGGAAGCACCTACTCCGACGGATTCGACGAGGGATCGAAAGCGACGAACCCCCAAGGGAGTTATCCATCGAGCGCGGAGCGCGACTTCGTATTCAGGGGCCGTGGCAGCAGTGGGCTCCTGCGGTCGCCGCCAAGGGCATCGAGGACACGGCCCTCTACCGATACGTGCCCTATCTTGCGCTGAACGAGGTGGGAGCGGACCCGGCTCACTACGGGACTTCCGTCGCTGAGTTCCACGAGTTCATGATCGCTCGGCAGTCCGCGGCTCCGCGATCGCTCACCGCGACCACGACTCACGATTCGAAATGGGGAGAAGACGCACGGGCCCGGTTAGCCGCCCTCACGGAGCGAGCGAAGGAGTGGAACCAGCGCATTCCGACTTGGTTCCGTTGGATCGAGGAGCGAACCCGCTCCGGCCCCGACGAACCTCGAGTGAGTCGTGCCGATACCTACCTACTGCTCCAGGCACTCCTGAGTGTTCGTCCGGTCGACGCGCGGGATGCGGCAACGTTCGCCGACCGCTTTCGAGCCTACGCGATCAAGGCCGTCCGTGAAGCGAAGGTACGGACGAATTGGCGCCACCCAAACCTCGCGTACGAGGCCGCCGTGTCCCGTCTTGCCACCTGGCTGCTCACGACGCAGAGCCCGAGCGAATTGCGACACGAACTCGATCAGTGGTGCCGAACGATTGCCTACTTAGGTTTCTGGAACTCGCTCGCAACCACCGTGCTGAAGGCAACCGTACCCGGAATCCCCGACGTGTATCAGGGATCTGAACGATCGGCGTTGCATTTCGTCGACCCCGACAACCGGCGTCTCGTGGACTTCCCCGGGCTTGAACGATCGTTGGAGCGAGTCTCCTCGGCCGCGGGTCCATGGTCTGGGTCCAAAATTCGGGGTCTCGTTCGCTATTGGTGGACCGGGAATCTCAAACTGTACGTCACTCAGCGTTCCCTTCACTTCCGAAAGGAACATCTTCAGCTCCTGACCGAAGGGGCGTACACCCCTTTGCGGAAGCAACGTGGCCAAAACTTCGGGGTCTTGTCGTTCGCCCGCGTCGCGGGATCAGAATGGGTACTTGTAGCGATCGGGAGAGGTTTGGGCAGTCGAAACGTTTCGGAGCTCGCGCCGCCGAGCGGGGCCATCTGGAAGGGCTCGAGGATCGTTCTCCCCGATGAGGCGCCCACGGTTTGGCAGGACGGCTTGGTCTCGCGGTCGGCTCTCATCGCGAGCGGGCAGGCATCACGTTACCTCTCCGTGCCCTCGTTGTTCGAAACTCTTCCGTTTGCCTTGTTATATGGACGATCGTCACGACGATCGACCTAAGCGGCCGGCTCTTTCGGCGACGTTTCAGCGAATCATCTCGACACGTTGGGCGCTCTAGTGTGCACTGGACGTCCCCCCACCAATCGGGCCGATGCCATCCGCCCGCATTTGACGAAGGCTCGGATTCGACCCAAAGTGAATTCTCCGTGAGTCTTCTGTCGAACCACGATGAATTCAATAGCGCCGGAGAAGTCCCACAATTCTGCCACCGAGGCTCGGGCTCCGGGGACGATCGGCATTCGGGAGCTGCGGCGGTCGGATGGGCCCGCCTTCGTCGAGATCCTTTCCCAGAGCACCGGCCCGTTTGAACACCTGCTCGCGATGGATGATACCGGGCCTAACTCGATGGAGTTCCTCTTTCGACCCGGGACCTGGTTCTTGCTCCGACTCATGCGAACCATGGGGCGGCCTCTCGCCGACTTCTTCGTAGCTACCGACGGAGCGGAGCGCGTGGGGACGACCATACTCGGTTTTCGAAAATCCTACGGATATGTCGCGGGCGTCGGGGTCCGAACGACGCACCGTCGGCGCAAGGTCGGCTCGCAGCTGATGGATCGGGCGGAGGAGGTCGCCCGCGCGCGAGGGAAGGCATGGGCCGTGTTAGACGTGGAAGGGGAGAACCGTCCGGCGATCGAGCTGTATCAGCACCGTGGGTATGAATCGATTCAGACGACGGAATGGCTGCGGGGGGACGACCTCGCCCAAATCGCGAGTCATTCCGTGCGTCCCAGCGAGAGTCGACTGGTCGGTCGTTCCGAAGCGAAGGCGGCGGCCGAATGGTGCCGTGCTCGAATTCCGACTCCGTTTTCCTCGATCGTTCCACCCACTCCGGGTACACTGACCCATCTCGAGGTGATCGCCCAAATGCGGGGGGTGAAACGGCGAGCGTGGGCCGTTGGTCCTCCGGGAGGGACCCATGCGTATCTGAGGGGCTATTGGAGACCGCCGCCGTCTCCGGGGATCTTGTTTCTCCCCGCCGTGGATCCACTAGCCCCGCGAGAACGTCTGCTCGACTTAGTCACCGAAGGAGTTGCCTGGATGCGGTCAGAGGGCAGCACGTCCGTGGTGGCGGCGGTCCCCGATCCCGCGCGATCCGCGGTCGCCGCCCTCGAGGAGATTGGATTCCAGCGGAGGCTCACGACGCTCACGATGGCGCTCCGCCTTTCGAAGCCCGCCAAGGGGTAAACGTCGACGGGGGCGAGCGGCGCTCGGTTCGGATTGAACTTGAAATCAAAGAGGCCCACGGTCCTCCCCTCCCTCGCCTAGGGTATATGCAGTGGGAGTGGGATTTCGAGGCGCCGGAAGGGTAATGAGACGACCCAAGCGTACTTCCGGGTACCGAGCGGAGAGCAATGCTATCGCGGCGAGGTCCAGCCGTCGGACCTAATGCAGCGCTTCGTAGCGGAGCGGCTGTTTCGATATTGGTGTTGATCGTTGCGCTCCAGCTCATGATTCCCGGGGGAACTTCCGGTCCGATCGCCTCTCTGATCCATCTCTCGCCATCGGGCTTCACGGGGGCGGGATCCTCCCCGGGACTGCCCCCGCCTCCCCCGAGTACTTCCCTGATCCCGATCAATATCACTACCGGGTTCACCCGGGCCAGTCCGCCGAGCGGCCTCGGGAGCACGAGCGGAGTGCAGGAGTACGCCGTTTACACGGGGAGCCAGATTTTTCAAACATTGAATGCGAGCGACGGGCTGCAACGTATGCTCCCATACAACTGGGATGGGGACCTGGACGGCACCGTATCCGCAGGCTCGAGCGCCTTGATCTTTGGGAGCAGCTACCTCCCCGGGGGGGGGACGCCAATTCTTGAGGAGTACACCCCATCGACCGGCGGTTTCCTGGACTATGCCCCCGCCCTACCGGCGGCGTGGCAGCCCTTTGGCTCGGGTGTGAGCCTGACGTCCGGGGCCGTTTCGGCAGGAACCATTGCGATCGCGGAAGAGAATGGCAGCGGTATCGGAAACAACGTGACCTTGCTCACGGGCACGGTCGTTCCCCAAGTCTGCAGCTTGGCCGACCTTTTTGGCGCCACGATCCCCCCAACTATCCTGGGGGGGACCGAAGGAATCTTTCTCGTGGCCGGCTCCTCGTCGGTCGACCTGGTGGGTCCACTATCCGGAGCCTGTTCCGCGATTCCTATCGTCCCTGTTCCGTCGCTTACCAACGTCTCGCTCTCGACCTCTCCGACCCGCTTCCCCAACGGGGCGGTGGCATCGAATGGCGATTATTTCCTGTTGAGCGGCTCCCAAAAAACCCTCTTCGAGATCTCGCTGCAATCTCCGTCGACCCTCGTGGCTTTCCCCTTGCCCGCGACGGCATCGTTCGTGGTCGCGGGTCCCAGCGGTCCCGTGCTGGGTCTTTCTGATTCGAAGCGCTTTTGGCTGGCGTCTTTCGACGTGGGTTCGGGAAAGGTCACGGCTCTTTCGTACTCCGTCCCGTTCGATTTCGCGACGCACCAGCCCACGGCCTCGGCGGCGTTCTGCGAGGGCGGCTTCGCGGTCCAAGTTTACTCGTCGACGACGGGACTCGCCTACTATTTCTTCCCGGCGACAGAGAATCCGGACGAACTGCCGCTGTCGGCGGTAGACTATGGCTGGAGCTCCAGCCCACTCGTTCCCCATCCATCCGTCACCAACGGATCCGACGTCGCGACGTTTGGGGCGGGGTTCGCCTTCGACGCGAATGGTTCGACGGGAGTCCTCTTCGGTGGAGAATTCGGTTCGACGCTCGAAAACTCGAGCTGCGTTCTGGCTCGAAATGCCGGGACGTGGAAATGTTGGGCCGATGGATTAGGCGTACCCTATCCCGCACCCAGTCCACGCGACAATTTCTCGTTCGCGACGGATACGACGACCGATACCGGAGTCCTGTTCGGCGGGTTGATCAACGCGTCCACTCCGACGCTCGATTCCTCTACTTGGACCCTCAATTTCACTCAAGCCGCCTCGGGGAACGAGGGGGCTGCCTGGATCAACGTTACCCACGCGGTCGCTCCCCCGGCCCGCGAGGACGCGGCGTTTGCTATTGACCCGACGCTCGATGTCGGGCTCCTCGCAGGGGGTTGGAATCCGGACTACCAGGGGTCGGGCCCGATCACGTTCCAGGATGTCTGGGAGATCAATCTCACGACCTACAATTGGACGCGATTGCCCGTTACGCTCCCCGAAGCGGTGGGCGGGGCGGCGCTCGCCTGGGACCTCGCTGTGGGGTCCTTCGTACTCTTCGGAGGCGGACCGATCGATGGAGGCCGACCGAGCTCGTCGCTGTACACCTATCGGCCCGGAGCGGCGTCCTGGTCCGCCGTGAGCGTGGCAGGATCGCAACCGTCTCCCCGAGAAGCCCCCGACTTCCTGTACGACCTGGGTTCGAACCGATTCCTGCTCCACGGAGGTCTGGATCCAACCTCTGGCGCGTCCGGTACCGTCTATCCGGATACGTGGGAACTCAACCTTTCTAGCCCCAGCGGTGGCGAATGGATTCAGCAGAGCGCGAGTGGGCCCGGTTATGGATTTGACGATCCGGCCGCCATTTCGGATGAGCCGATGAACGACACCATGTTTGCGATCGGGGGGAGCGGGAACCTCGCGTCCGATCCGACTTCCGGATGGTGGCTTTCCCACACGAGCACGCTGAATGTGGTCGTGGAGGCGGTGGCGCCGCCCTCCTTCGTTTCTTTCGGCGATGGCGTCGCGGTCTCGGTGCCAGGGGCGGCGGGGGTCACGAATTATCTCGGAGTGGTCGCGCTTTCCCACGAGCCAGCGGGACTCCTCAACGTGAGTGCCACGGCCGGAATTTACGGGAGCTCCTCCGTGATGGTTTCTCTTCCACCGGGTCTGACCGGGGAGGCGTGGGTCAACATCTCCGAGGGGTCCAACGGGTCGGGCCCGACCACGAAGGTGCTCGCCCACGTGATGGGAGGGCCAAACGACAATATCGACAACGCGACCGTCGACGTCGCCATCGCCTACGTGAATGTTACCGCGGGGCAATTGACCAACGCAACCGGGATGACGCTGTTTTCGACCATTCCCGTCGGAGATGGAACGGGCATTGTCACCGCCTCGAAGACGGGGTATCAATCCGATTCCGTCATGGTCAATCTTACGCAGGGAGTCCTCGCGTACGCCAATCTGACGCTGCAAATCCTGCCTCCTCCCACTCAGATCGTGCTGTTCGTCAATGTCTCGAGTCTCGGGAGCTTCCCGATCGCTACCGCAATGGTGAATGTCTCGGGCCCCACCGGTTCCTATTCCGAAGACACTTCCAGCGATGGATCGGCGGTGTTTGTTCTCCCCGTTGGATCGTATCTGTACCTCGTCACCGCGGTCGCCTACGGCTATCTACAGAATTCTACCAATTTCACACTAGGAGACTATTCACCGGAGTCGGTCAACCTAACGCTTCGCAATGCAAATCTGACCCCCGTGGACGTCCAACTCGTCGACGACCGCACTCACCTTTCGATTGACGGAGGTTTGGCCGTGCTCGAGTTCCAGGGCGTGGAGATAGCCGAAGCATTCTCGAACGACTCCGGTTGGGCGAATTTGACGTTGAACGTCTATCCGGCCCGCTTCGAATTGTACGGGTCCGCGACCGGCTACCTCACCAATACTTCGGCACTCATCGTGCCCTTCGGAGTGACGCACGTGGCGGTCGAGGTGTACCTGACCCCGGAGCGCGGCCAGAGCCCCGGGGGCGGGGGATCGACTCCGGGGGGCAGCCAATCAGCGTGGAACCTCATCCTGCTTCCTCACAGCGCGACAGCCGTCGGGTTCTTCCTCGCAGTTCCGGTCGTGATTCTACTGGCGGCGCTCGCCTACCTCGTCTGGATGCGAGATCCGGATCGTGCCTCGGCCCTTGCTCCCCAATCGGTGAACTCGAAGGGTCGACCGCCCTCTCCGTAGCCGCGGGAGTTGCTGCCGGAGCGTAAAAATGGAGTTATAGCTCCGCAGGTGCTTCTCAACCAGACGGAGGGATTGCTGGCCGATGACGTTGTTTCAACGGAAGAAGGCGGAGCCTGTGGTGGTGCAGACGATTCGCTCCGTCGAGATTCCCACGATCACCATGTTGAAGAATCAGTTGGCGACAGGAGACACTCCGACGGCCCTGAGTCTCGCGTTTCGGGCGGTCGTCCGAGATATGGAACGCGCCTTCGGCCTCTCGATCCCGGCGGGTTGGACCGACCGGGAGATCGTCACTCGTTGGGGGGCAGTGGGCACGATGACGCTGTCGGTCACCGGATCGTATGTCCCCGGGGAGCTTCGCGACGTCGTGCGACGGTTCTACGCCGTGTATGAGCCCGTCCGCTTCGGTCCGCCCGGGACGCCGCTCCGAGGGGATCCCGTCGCGATCCTCCAATCGATCTACGCGTATCGACCGATGTGGGGACTCTACCTGGGCCATCTCGCGCCTCAGGATCCCTCGGCCGAGGGTCAATCGCCGGGAACTGCCGGAGATGGCTCCGGCTGGGAAGCGGAAGAGGAGGCGGACTAGCCCTCGTGCCGTACGCTTCTCTCCTCTCGGACGTCGGGAATCTTCTCTCGGCGCCCGGCGCCTACTTCGTTTCAGCGATCATTCTGATCGGGGTCGTTATCGGATGGATTTTCTGGTATCCCCGTCACCAGCCTCCGGTGATGCGGCCGGTGCGAAGCCGTCCCGATCCGGACGGTGATGCCTACTCGCGTGTCTACTCGGCTCTCAACCAAGAGAGGTCGTCCATGGGACTCGCCTATCTGAGCTACCGACTGGATTCAGCGGTGTTCAGCCGGACGGGACGCCATGCCAGTCAAGTGCACACGTTCACCGCTCGCCTGTTTGGCGACGAGGAGATTGACGAAGCCGGGACGATCAAGCATCTCAACGACGAGATCGACCAAACGTATCGAACCGCGCTTCGACTCGAAGCGTTACGGACCTCGATTCCGATCCCGAAACGCGAGATCCGGCGGTTGAGCGGTCGCCTCCGACGTCGGGTCCCAAAGCTCGTGGAAGAGACCGAAGCCCTGCTGGCCGAACTGGGTCGGGACCACTCCACCGCTCTCGCCGCCTCGGGGGGCCTCTGAAATGGGCGCTCAACCCAACACTTCGAGCGCGCTTCCCGCGCGACCCCATGGAACGACCGAGGGAGTGGTGGGGGCTGCCGGCCCGGGAAGCGGAGTCGGGCCCGGAGACGAAGTAGGAGGATCGGATTCGGACCCGCGCCGAGTGCTGCGCCGCCTGCAGGAGTCGATCGGGCAGGCGGTCATCGGATCGGAGTCGATCGTGCGCCTCCTGACCGTGGCGCTCTGCTCGGACGGACACGTCCTCGTCGAAGGGGTTCCCGGACTCGCCAAAACGTACCTCGTGCGGTCGTTCGCGACCTGCCTCAATCTATCGTTCAAACGGATCCAGTTCACTCCCGATATGCTCCCGTCGGATATCATGGGGTCGATCATCATCAATCCGAAGAGCCAGACGTTCGAGTTCCGACCCGGACCGATCTTCGCGAACATTGTGCTCGCCGATGAGATCAACCGGGCCCCGCCCAAAGTGCAGTCGGCCTTGCTCGAGGCGATGCAAGAGCGCCAGGTGACCATGGAAGGCAAGGCGTACCCGCTACCCGACCCGTTCATGGTCATTGCGACGCAGAATCCGGTTGAGCAGGAGGGTACGTATCCACTTCCCGAAGCGGAGCTCGATCGATTTCTCTTCCGCATCCTGTTGACCTATCCCACGGTCGATGAGGAATTCCGCATTCTCCGATCGCGTTCGGACGCGGGAGATATCTATCCCACGCGAGGGTTGGTCTCCATCGAGCTCCTCCAATCCTTCGCCGAACGCTCCAAAGCCATCTTTGTCGCTGATGAGGTGCTTCAGTACCTCACGAATGTCGTACGGGAAACGCGGAAGGAACCGCGTCTACTGATCGGCGCCTCCCCGCGCTCGGGAGTCCAGTTCCTCCGTTCAGTCAAAGCGAGCGTCTTGTTCGATGGGCGAGGGTATGTCATTCCGGACGATGTCAAATCCCTCGCGTTTGCGGTCCTGAATCATCGGGTGGTCATTCACCCCGAGGTGATGGCCCAACAGATTACGTCCACTCAGGTCCAGAGCGAAGAACTCCTCGGCGAGGTGATTTCGGCCCTCGTGGCCCGGGTCCCGCCCCCACGCTAGCCCCCATCTCCGGCTGCGCAGCACGGACGGGCTCGAGGTCGTCAACGGGAGTTGCGAGATGATCAGTCAGCGAGGCTGGGGATTGCTCGCGGCCGGGTTTGGGTCGCTGCTCCTCGGATTTCTTACGGTCAATCTGCTCGTCCTCTTGGCCGGATGGGCCTTCGTCGTCTTTGCGGCGGCGGAGATTGGGATTTTTTCATGGACGACGCGCCGCCTGCGGCGGTTCTACTTCGAACGCGCGCGGGAGGGGCCGCCGCCGCGCATCGCGCTTAACGGCACGGCGGGTACGTCCGTCCACGTGTCGAACCCGACCGGAAAGGGGTTTTGGGCCGAGGTCTTCGACTCGACGCCCGAAAGTTGTGAGGTTCTGCTCGGCTCGCCGCGCGTGCTCTCCTGGTGGCCTCCTTCCGAATCGCTCGATTTGAACTACCTGATCCGCCCCTCGTTACGGGGTTCCTTTACGTTGGGACCGACGATCGTCGTGGCTCACGACCCCGCCGGCCTAGCCTTCGAGACGCTGGCGCTCGACACGAGGCAAGAATTCACCGTCGTCTCGCCGCTGCCGGGAAGTACCGGAGGGCAGGTGGGTCAAAGGCTCCGCACCCGGTGGATGGGCGCGAGCACGCTGCGCCACCGAGGATATGGGACCGAGTTCCGGTCGATCCGACCGTATCTTCCCTTCGACGATATTCGCTCCATCGCCTGGAAGCGATCCGGCCAAGGGAAGCTCTTCATTCGCGAGTACGAACAAGAGAGTCGACAAGATTTCGTTCTCCTATTCGACGTCGGACGGGCGATGAATGCGGGGATGGTGGGTCAAACGGCGCTCGATCGAGCCGTGGAAGCGGCCCTCGTCCTCGTCGCCTTCGTGGGGCGGCAGGATGACCGGATCGGGGTCCTCGCCTACGATCAACGACCCGTCGTCTACCTTCCTCCCGATCACGGAGCCACGCATCGCTCGCTGCTCACCAATGCGCTCTGTTCGATTGGACCGACCATGCAATCGTTCAACCTCTCCGGCGCGATCGAACGGCTGGGGCACGACTTGAGCGCGCGCGCCCATCTCTTGCTCTTCAGCGCGCTCTCCACGAACTTCTCGACCTTCCATTCCCGCGCGGCCGGCCTCTTCGCTCGAGGGCATCGCCTCCACGCCTTCGTTCCCCAACTTCCGTCGTTCTACCCCGTCCCGGTCGGTCCGGTGGCCCAATCGTTGTTGCGATTGCCCGAAGAGGCGGAAACGCAACGAATCCAAGCAGCGATGGCGTACTTGCGCACCGAGGGAGTCCCGACCGTCCCCTACGATCGGCGAGGGGCCGTTTCCCGCGTTCTGACGGTGTACTCGCGCATCCGCACGTGGGGGGCGGGATGATCGAGCGACGCCTCCTGAAAGCGGCCTGTTTGCTCCCGTTAGTGGGCTACTGCTTCGTCGTCGTGGCCCCGTGGATCGCCGCGATCGGGGGTTGGACGGTGGTCGGCGCGGGGATCATCTTGGCGGCCGCTGTGCTTCCACTGTCGCGCCGTTACCGATTCGATCGGATTGCTCCCTCCGTGATCCTCGGCGGTCTCCCCGGGGCCTTCTACCTGCTGGCTCAAAGCGGGGCGATCTCCGTATCCTCCGGGACTCTTTCGGGGCTCCTGGAGCTTTCCGTCGGGACGATCCTCATCTCTCCGTTGGTCGCGGCCGCGTGGATGTTCGTAGAAGAGGAAGGGATCGGCTGGCAGATCTTTTCGTTCCAACTGCTCCTCGTAGACCTCGTACTGCTGCTCGTCCTCGTGGGTACGTTCTCCTCGCTCAGCTCGATCAACGCCTCGACGGTCGCCACGAATCTTCGGACCCTGCTCGTCACCCAGTTCCGCGGAGTGATCGAACTCGCCCAGGGTTCCTATGTTCCGAGCGACCTTCCGCTGTCCCAGTTTCCGCAACCCGCCGTCGTTCCGCTCGCCGCGCTCGCCCTTTTCGGAACCTTGTCCCCGTTGCTCCGGCCCATCACCGTCTCGGGCGCGCAACTCCCTCTGACGGAGTCGAACGATCGGGCGTCTCTTTCCGCTTCGAACCAGGCCCTGCTGGCCCGTCACCCGGAGCTCCTGTCAAATCTTCAGAGGGGCCCGCAAGTCCATCGGCCGCCCGCGCGAGCGTTTCCCGGAGCCACTCCCCTGATCGTCGCCGCACTCGCGATCGTCCTGCTGACTTGGATCAGCTACTCCTTTGGGATTCTCGTATTGCTCGCCCTCTCCCTCAGCGCGGTCGGAGTCGCTCTCGGGGTGTATCTCGTTCAACTCCCCCGGCGCTATCGCGCCGGGCCTCAACGCCAATCCACGGCCAGCCCCGCTCCGCCGACCCTGCCCCACAAGATCCCAAATTCGCCCTGATCGTTCGTTCGATGGGCACGACCGGACGAACGTCTTCCCGGTCTCGACCCCATCCAGCTACCGTCCCCTGAACAGGATCGAAGAGGGCATTCAGAGGTTCACCGTCCGGGGGGCCCGTGGGAGGGGGCCGAACGCCTAAAGTCCCCCCAAGCGTCGCGGGGCACCGATGTCCACTCCCTCGCCGGGTTCCACGGATCCGGTCGTGATCCTGGGCGCCGGCTATGCCGGCGTAATGGTGGCGCACGAGGTGGCCCGGCGATCGAGAGGTCGGTTGCCGATCGTCATGGTCGATCGTCACCCTTCCCACGTGTTGCGGACCGAACTGTATGAGGTCGGTCGTCTCGCGACCGACGACGAAACCTCGTCGTTCTCCGTCCCCATCGAAAAGGTGTTGGCCCGAACCTCCGTCACTTGGAGAACGGATTCGGTTCGCGCGATCGACTTGGTCGCCCAAAGGATAACCTTCGAGTCCGGATCTGCCTTGTCGTACCGCTCGCTCGCGATCTGCCTCGGGAGCGTGGCCGCCTACTACGGAGTGCCGGGCGCCGAGGAGTTCACACACCAGATTTACCGGCTTCCGAATGCCCTCGGATTGGCGAAAGCAGTTCGCGAGGTCGAACGCGGTTCTCCCCGGCTCCCTCCCGAACGACGGCCCCGGATTGCCGTGATCGGGGGCGGATCGACTGGCACGGAGCTCGCCGCGGAGATCGCGACCACCGATTGGAGGAAATTGACCGTACCGTCCGCCCGTTCCCCCGAAGTGGTGCTCCTCGGTGGAGCGCTCCCGTTCCTCACAGGCTTCCGTCCCGAGTTAGTCGCCCGAGCGCGTCAGCTGTTGCGTCGGACCGGGGTGCTGCTATTCGAGGGCGTCAACGTGGCGAAGATTGAATCCGGCAAGGTCTTCCTGGAGGACGGAAGTCTGCTCGTGGCGGACTTGATCGTCTGGTGTGCGGGACTCCAAGCCCCCCCGATCGTGAAGGAGCTACCCGTTCCTCACGGCCGGGGCGGGCGACTAGCCGTAACCGAATCCCTCGAGATCCCCGGGCACTCGGGAGTCTATGGCGTCGGCGATGTGATCGAGCTCCGAGATCCTCAAACGGGCGTGTTCGTCCCCGGTACCGCTCAGGCGGCGATCGCCGAGGCCCGCATCGCCGGCCGCAATATCGTCCATCAATCCAAGGGCGAGCCGTTAGAAAACTTCCGGTATCAGGAGAAAGGGTCGATCGTCGCGGTCGGAATCGGAAAAGGGGCGGGAAAAATTGGACCGGTTTCGATCTGGGGGAGCCCTGCCGCACTGCTGAAGCGGCTCGTGCAACGGGAATACGCCCGAGCGACGGCGCAAGGGGCTGAAACCCGGGTGTTGTAAATTCATGAGGGAGGCCGTCGATGGGTGGGAAGCGGTCCCACCCTCAAAGCGTTCGGAGCATGCCACGTGAAAGCCATCGTCTTGATCGGAGGTTTTGGAACGCGCCTGCGACCGGTCACCTACTCCGTGCCGAAACAGCTCATTCCGATCGCCGGCAAATCGATGCTCTACCACGTGCTCGACCTCGTTCCGCCGGACCTCGAAGAGATCGTCCTCGCAACCGGATACAAGTCCGAAATGATCGAAGCCTACGTTCGAGCGCACCCGTTCCGAGTCCCGATCCGTTCGGTTCCCGAACGAGAGCCCCTCGGAACGGGGGGCGGGATGAAGAACGCCGAGAAGGGAATCAGTGACCCGTTCCTGCTGATGAATTCCGACGTCATCGCATCGCTCGACGTGCCGGCACTGATCGGGGCGCACCGAAGGCATGGGGGGATCGGGACCATGGCGCTGACCGAAGTCGAAGATACTCGACCCTACGGCGTCGCCGCGCTCGATGATCAGGACCGGATCACGGGGTTCGTCGAGAAACCAGATCCCCAGGACGCACCGTCCCATTGGATCAACGCCGGCCTCGCGGTTTGGTCCCGGGAGGTGTTGGATCGATTGCCCGAGGGAGTTCCCACGAACTTCGAAAGGGATACCGTGCCCGGCCTGCTGGCGCGTCGGGTCTTCGGTTTCCGATTCCAGGGATTCTGGGACGATGCCGGCACCCCCGAGCGGCTCCTACGCTCTCAACGTCTCCTGTTTGACGCTGGTCGAGGAGGTCGCGGAGTCCTTCCGAAAGGATCGGTGGGCCAGGGACCCGTGGCCTACGGAGTCGACGTGACCGCTTCGGGGGCTTCCTTCGGTCCCTACGTGACGCTGGAGGATGACGTCACGGTCGAGCCCGGAGCGCACGTCGAGAATTCGATCGTCATGTCGGGCGCGACGATCGAGCGCGAAGCCGTTGTGGTCGGGTCCCTCCTCGGTCCCAAAGCGCGGGTGCGTGCAGGCCACCGAGTCTCAGGAGCGGTGACCGGGGAAGCCGGAGAGGCCTAGCCAATCGCCGGACCGGTTACGACCACCTTGAGCGATTCGGTCGGTCGTTGCGCCAGTCGAAAGGCTTCTTGGAGGTCCGACAGCGGAAGTCGATGCGAAACGAGATCGGCGAGGGAGAGACGTCCGGCGACCACCATCGCGTGAACCTCCGCAATATCGGGCTCGGTCGTGGCATAGGAGGGGATCACCCGGGTGCCCCGGAGGTAGAGTTCTTGAAGATCGACGTCCAACCGGCTCCCCGCCTCGGGCAATCCGAACAGATTCAAGGTGCCGCCCCGACGCGTTAAGGAGGCCCCTAAGCGCACCGCCTCCGGAGCGCCGGTGGCGACGACCGCGAGGTCGACCCCCCGCCCGTCCGAGATCGACCGGACCAGCTCGATGACCTCGGGGGGATTCCGCGGATCGACGGTGCGGTCGATCCGTCCCCGCTCCGCGGCGGATCGACGCAGAGGGGCCATCTCGGCACCGCCGACCCAACTCGCCCCGAGGGCCTTCGATAGTCGCGCATACAGTAGGCCAACCGGTCCCAATCCGACCACGAAAACCGACCACCCCGGCTGAAAACCGACCCGACGGAGCGCGGTGAGCGCGCAGCCCGCCGGTTCGAGCAACGTGCCAGTGGCCCAATCGATCCGGGGGGAAAGGGGTAGGATCGCGCCCCGACGAACATTCTCTTCGGGAACCCGAAACTGCTCCGCGAAGCCGCCCGGATCGAGGTTCGTCTTGGAGTAGGTGGGGCAGAACGTGAAGTCGCCGCGTCGACAGATCTCGCACGCGTAGCACGGGACGTGGTGGTGGACGAAGGCCCGGTCGCCCGGCACGACGCTCCGCACCCCGGCGCCTACCTGGGCAACGACGCCCACCGGTTCATGCCCTAAGACCCCGGCCGAAGCGTAGTTCCCCCGAAGCTTCTCGAGGTCGGTACCGCAAATACCGCAGCCGGCTAGCGACACGAGAACCTCCCCCGGACCAATGGACGGCGGAGGACGTTCTTCGATCGCCAGTTGACCGGGTCCGGTGAGCCGACCGACCTTCATCGCGCGCCGCGGGCCTTAACGATCGCGGCGTCGAGAATCTCGATCCCCTCGTCGATGTGTTCGCGCTGCACGATGAGCGGGGGAATGTAGCGGATCGACGATTTACCGCAGGGAAGGAGGATCAATCCTTGGCGATAGCTTTCCTCGATGATGGCATCGCGCAGCCGAATGGCGGGGGACTTGGTGCGGCGATCCTCGACGATCTCCGTCGCGGTCATCAATCCCAGCCCCCGCACGTCGCCGATCTCCTCGAACTTCTGCTGCAACTCGCGGAGCCGCTGGAGGAGGTAGTTGCCTTGCACGCGAGCGTTTTCTAGCAGTTGCTCGCGTTCGATGACGTCCAAAGTGGCCAGCGCGGCGGAGACCGATACGAGATTTCCCCCGAAGGTGTTCGAGTGGACGCCCGCCGCCGAAAAGTCGAGCTCCGAGCGGAAGGCGATCGCGCCGATCGGCACGCCGCCGCCGAGCGCTTTCGCCATCGTCACGATGTCGGGGACGATCCCGTGATGTTCGATCGCGAACCACTTCCCCGTCCGACCGATTCCGGATTGTACTTCGTCGTCGATGAAGAGAATTCCGTGTGGATCGAGGATCGATTTGATCTCCTTATGCCATCCGGGAGGCGGGACGATGTAACCTCCCTCGCCCATGACCGGCTCCGCGATGAACGCCGCGACATCGTCCGGGGGAATCGACGTTTCAAAGTACAGTTCCTTGAGAATCTTGGCGCAGTACAGGTCGCAGCTCGGATATTCGAGCTTGTACGGGCAGCGATAGCAGTTGGGGGCGGGGATGTGGTGTCCTCCGCCGCTATAGGCCTGAAACCGTCCGCGCTGGACCGGTTTCGAGGCGGTCATCGTGAGCGAGCCCATCGAACGGCCGTGAAACGCACCCAAGAGGCCAATCGTGATCGGTCGGCGTCGATTCCATCGGGCCATTTTGAGTGCAGCTTCGGCGCTTTCGGTCCCGCTGTTCGTGAAAAAGACTTTTTTCGGAAACTCCCCGGGCGTGATCTCAGTGATCTTTTGCGCCAGTCGGGTTTGGTTCTCGTAGTAAAAATCGGTCCCGGCGAAATGGGTCAACTTGCCGGCCTGCTCCCGGATGGCCTGCACGACCGCGGGGTGACAATGGCCGGTGTTCAGCACGGCGACGCCGGCGGAGAAATCTAGGAGTCGATTCCCATCGACGTCGGTGATCCAGACTCCGCTTCCAGTAGCCGCGACGACGGGGGATGTCTTCGTGCTGGTCATGAGGAAGCGGTGATCTGCGGCAATGACCCGCTGAGCGTTGGGTCCGGGAATCGGGGTGCGGAGCACGACGCCTCGGCTCGGGCTTCGGGTTCGAGTCTCAGTCGGTGACTCGCTGACGGGCGGGGGCGTGCTCTGAACCATGAGTACCTCGCTGGAGCACGGAATCACGGGGGTAAAGCCTTCGCGGTGGGGTCAAATGAACGGGGCCGGCGTCACCGACTGGAGCCTCACGCTTTATGCCACCAACCGAGGTCGCCGACCCCGAATGGACGAACGGGAGGAAAAAGCCCGCCGAGCGCGGGGGTTTCGTCCCCTCCCCTTCGAGGGTGTGGTACCGGCACGGGCGGTACTGACGGAGCTCGCTCGCGGTTTCCTCCTCTCGCAAGACACGAGCCGGCAACGGGCGACGCAATTCGCAATTACGTTTCTTCAGGAGTATGTGGGTGCTCCAACTCCCTCGCGCGGGGTACCGCAACCCCGGGCGGCCTATCTACGACGCGGGCTGGCCCGATCCCTTCCGGAACCCTCCGGGAGCCGCACGGAAGCGACTGCGAGAGATCGTTAGGGTGCGACGCCGTCCGCGTCAGCAGAGATATCGTTCCCGGACGGCAAGATAATGGGCCAGGTCCCGGCGGAAGGATCTTCGGGTGAGACACAATCGAACGCCCCCGGGCTCGCCAAAGAAACCTCCGGGGCAGACGAGGACGCTGGCCCGAAGGCAGGCCCGGGCCAGTTGCTCCCCGTCCAATTTTCCTTCTCCGCGATCGAACCAGACCGGGGCGGTCAGCGAAGGGACGCCCGGGAGCGCGTTCTGGAGAATCCGGAGATTCCGAGCGAGCAACCGTTGACTTTCGGCAAGGATGGTCCTCCGATGACGTAGGAGGGTCAGCGCTCCCGCAGCAGACGCCGGCGGAAGTTCGTCCAGGAACATTCCATGGAGGCGCCGAAACGATTCAGTTTCCTCCGGAGGAGGAATGACAAAGCCGACGCGCAGCGCGTCGCCGCCGTAGGCTTTCGTGAACGTACCTACGGTCCAAAGGCCGGGGATTCGCGATCTCTGGAGCGAGCGGGCGGCGGTAAATTCCCGGAAAGTCTCGTCGACGAGGATCGACGGGGAAGTTTCCGGCCACGCACGAACCTGTTCGAGATCGGCCGAAGTTCCGGTGGGATTGTTCGGACGAGAAAGCGCCCGGACCTCATGGGGCCCGGGACGAAATGAAACCCGGAACCCAACGGCCCGAGCCACATCGAAGATCGGAGGATATTCGGGCGGCTGAACCCAGCACCTGGGTACTCGGGAGGATCGCGTCGTCCATCGCCGAGCGAGATAGAGCAATGCGAGAGCATTCCCTTCCGAAGCCCCGTGCGTCAAAAAGACACGATCGGCCGTCACGCCACTCAATCGACCGGCCCGCATCCGCAATTCCGGAAGGTCGACCTCGAGATTCCCTCGGACGGGCAACCGAGGTAATCGGATCGATCCGCGCATGCCGCTTCGGCCAAGGTCGTAGCGACACGCCGCGTGATCGTCGATCCAGTCTCCGAGAGGGAATCCCATTATCCCCGGAACACGGTCGCGTTTTAAACGACTCGACCCGTCGGATGCGGCCCGATGCAACTGTTAATAACCGGCGGAGGGCGTTTCGAAATACGAATTGACGCTAGGCTCGGCCGCGACGGATGCGGAGCAGTTTCGAACGTCCGTGAAGTTCGCCCTCCGATTCTATCTCCGGTCGTATCGCTTCCTGACGATCCTGATCATCGCCGTCTTCGTGCTGGCGGTGATTGTGGCCGCGATCCTGTACTTTGGGACGGCCACGCTTCGACAGACCCCCGTGACCGTGGCCCTGGGACTGCCCATCGGCTTAGCTTATTTCATCATCCTGATCGGAGCGGCGCTACTCGGCGGTGATGCCACCTCGATCGATACCGGCACGGCGAGCGGCTATTACACCCTCGTGCTGCCGGTCCGCCGTTCGGTGCTCCTGCTCGGCCGGTTCGTGGCGGCGAGCGCCGTCACGTTCATTGCGATTCTCGTCCTTTATGTCGGTGCCGGTGTGCTGGCCCTTTCGATATGGGGAGTGGTTCCGCCCGGTCTATTCACCTCCTTGGGCGCGGCCGTCCTGACGATTGCGGCGTTCATGGGACTCGCGTTCACGCTGAGCACTCTCGCGCGGCGACCCACCTACGGGATCGTGCTGACGTTCTGCATCATCGTCTTTGGAGTCATCATCATCGGCGGGATCGCCTCCGGCTTTGGGATCACTCCGTGGTTCCTCGTGACGTATGGAGCCGGCATCGTCCCTCTGCTGTTACAGGGCTCCACCTGGCCGGCTGATGGGAGTCCTACCCTGGCGCAAGGGGTCGCCATCCTCTCGGCATACTTTGCCGGAGGACTCCTGATCGCGCTCGCAGTATTTGATCACCAGGAGGTCCGCTGATGGCCGAATCACATTCGCTGGAAGTGCAAGGACTGTCGAAACACTTTGGCCCGTTCGTCGCGCTGGATAGCGCCTCGTTCCGGTTCGAGGGGGCGCGGACGATCGGCTATCTCGGACCCAATGGGGCCGGGAAGACGACGACGCTCAAGTTGCTAGCCCACCTCTTGCGGCCCTCGGACGGCCACGCCCTCATCGACGGGATCGATGTCCGTTCGGATCCCAAACGGGCACTACGCCCTGTCGGAGCGTTGATCGAAAGTCCAGAGCCCTACGCCCAACTCCGTGTCCGGGAGGCGTTAGAGATGGTCGGGGAATTTCGAGGACTGCGGGGGGCAGATCTTCGCCAGCGGATCCAAACGCTCCACGAAGAGTTCGAACTTCCCCCGATGGAACGTCGGATGGGGGTCCTCTCGAAGGGCCAGCGACAACGCGTCGTGCTGGCCGGTACCGTGATCACCGATCCGGGGATTCTGCTCCTTGATGAGCCGACCAGCGGGCTAGACCCCGCGGAACGAGTCAAAGTCCGCAACTTCATTCTGCGCCTCAAGAAGGACCATCTGATTCTGATGAGCTCTCACCTCTTGGGCGAGGTGACTGACACTTGTGACGATGTCATCTTCCTCAACCAAGGTCGGATTGTGCTCCGAGACACCGTTCAAGGGATCGCCTCAGCCATTCACGTGAATCGAGTCGAGGTGGAGTTTGCCATTCCAGTAGCAATCTACTCCATGAGTGGGCTCGGATCGCTCGTTTCGCACCTCGAACCGATCGCGCCGAACCGATATCGACTGTCGTTTGACGGGGCGGATGCGACACGGGCCCAGATCCTCAAGGCATGTCTGGAGGTGGCGCCGGTGCTGAGCTACGCACCCGTCGGCTCCGCTCTCGAGGACATGTACATGCAAGTGATGGACCAGTCGGCCGGGGCGCTTCCCCCGTACCCTCCCCCGCCGCCGCCCCCTTGACCGGTCAGTTCGATTCACGACGGAGCCGGCCCACCCTACCCCAAATGTCGCTCGTCGGAACTATCACGGAACACCTCTGGTATCCGAGAGAATCGATCCCCGCGATCAATGACGAGTCGGCGAGGTTCCGACCGAGTCGGTCAGACGAAACAACCTCGAGGGGGCGCATTTCCGGTCGAGGTAGGCGCTTTAGTAGCCCACGGACGACTCCCATCTCGTTCGTCCGAGGATCGATGGAACAACCCTCGAAGCCCCCGACTACCCGTCGGAGTCGCCTACATCGTTCGTCCGCGTGGTTCACCGAAGGACGGGCGCAGAAGTCGGCGGCTCGCCGGTCCCGACAGTGCGTTGAGTGTCGGATCGAGCTCCTTTCCCGCCGCACTCCATATTGCTCCCGACGCTGCCGTTGGAGGTTTCAGGGACGCTATTTCTGGAATGCCGCCCGCACCTTCGTGATCCATCGAGATCGGTTCCGATGCCGGAATTGTGGGATTCGATTTCGGGTTCGAGAACTGGAAGTCGACCACATCATCGAGATCGGTCGAGGGGGGCCTCCCCTCGATTATGAGAATCTCCAGACTCTCTGTCGGTCCTGTCATCGGCAGAAGACTCGCAACTATCTCCACACTCGACTCCGCCTACCGATACAGCCTTCCCTTCCGACCGTCCTCGATCTCTCGATCGAGCCGGAGGCACTTACCTGGTTTCCCGCCTAATCGAGAACGACGTTCAGGGCGGGGCGAGGGCCTCGACTTCAAAGGTCGCGTGAAGGATCCCGAACTCCTCGTCCATTTTTTCACGGAGCCTCGCGACGAGGCCCATTGAATCTCGGAGCGACATCTCCTGGACTCGAAGGTGCGCGGTCATGCACACCAGCGTCGGGCACACGGCCCACACGTGCAGGTCGTGTACCTCGGAGACCCCCTCCGCGGAACGGAGGCTTCGTTCGATCTCCTCCAGCGAGAGGTGTCGAGGGGTCCGCTCGGTCAAGACCTCCCAACCTCCGCGGAAAAGCGGGATCGATTCGTAGACAAGAATCGCCGCGATCACGAGCGCGGCGGCGGCGTCCGCGCGGAAGAACGAGGGGCGGAGCAGGAGTAGTACCCCCGCAACCAGGAGCGCGCCTGTGATGAGGAGGTCGCTCGCCAGGTGGAAGATCACGCTCGCCAGATTGAGGTCACGCGCCCGGCGGGGAAGTGCCCGCAGGACCCTCAAGTTCACGTAGCGTAGGACGAGCGTCGGAAGCGCGGCGGCGAGAATCCAGATCGGATCGATCGGTCCTAGGTAGGAGCTGTTGACGAGGAACGCATAGAAGGCCGTATACCCGAATCCGATTCCCACGCCCAGAACCAGGACGGCGTTGAGGAGGGCGGCAAACACTTCGAGACGGTGCGCGCCGAAGGTGTACTTGGAGGTCGCGCCCTCCTCGGTGGATTGGAGCGCGGTCCAGGAGACCGCGAAGGCAAAGATATCGGGAACGTTGTGCGCCGCGTCCACGGTGAGCGATAGGCTGCGCGAAAGGAAGGCGCCGACCGCTTCCACTACGAGGATCACGATGGAAAGCTCGAGGGCGAGCTTGAGCCCTCGCAAGGGTCGCCACGCCGCCTCCGATTCCCCATGATGAAGCTCGGGCATGTTGAGAAGCCCCGAAGCGGGTGAGGGAACTAGAGCGCGCTCTCCACGATTTCGCGCAGTTCCAACACGAGGGATTCGGTCGATCCTTTGCGTCCGGTGGATTCGACGCAGTTCTTCACGACGTCGTCGACGATCACTTGAAGCACCGCATCGAGGGAGGAACGCACGGCCGAGATCTGACGGACGATCTCCGGGTAGGCTCGGTCCTCATCGATCATCCGATGGACTGCGTGAAGGTGCCCTTCGATGCGAGCGAGTCGAATCGCTACATCGGTGCGCTTCGATTCGCTCATATCCTATCCCCAGGGAGGGGATGGCCTGCGCCTATATGGAATTGGCGGGCGGACCGGAGTCCGTGGGATCCTCCGCGGCGGAATCGATCGCTCTGGGGGGGCGGGCAGATCGTTCCGATGGTGTGCTTTCGCCGAGTAGGGAGCGGTTGCCGAGGGGGACGGCGGATCCCATGCTAGAACGGGTGACCGCTGAGTTCGACGAACGTGCTGAAGGGATTCGTCGGGCTCAGGAGGATCGAAATTCGGCGTCCGTCGAGCGAGTGGACCGTTCACGCAGTCGGAATCGGAGCACCGCCGTATAGATTCCCAGATTCTGGCCCACTGTGGCCCCGGTGCTGAGCGCAAACAGTCCGTCCGTGATGGCCAACACGACCGCGTAGGAGTGGGGGATCGTCCCGCCGGAAATGATCGGGAGGCCGGGGAATCCATTGACGATGACGAAACTTCCGAGTTGAAGATACCCCAAGATCGCCAGCTGGGCATAAATCTCCAGCAGCAGCACCAGGAACCAAATCATCGCGACGAGCCGGCTTCCGCGGTAGCCCAACCCTCCGTGAGTCCCGACCAGGACCTGCGTGGTCCGTAGGGCGTTCAGGCCGAAGGCGAGAACCGCTAACGCGAACACCACCAAGGCCACCGGGAGGTCTCCCGCGAATCCAAGCCAGTCATTCGTCTCCAGCAACACGAACAACGCGACGTACACCGCAGTCAAGACCCCGAGCAAGATCGGTTCAAACGGCGCCCCATAGGCGAGTCGGTGCGCCCACCAAACGACGAAGATCAACGCGACGAGCAGGAAGGGAATCACAATCTCATATCCGCTCGAAAGAACGAACATGAACGAACCACCGAACTCGGCCGGTTACTAAAGGCCAACCAGTGCGGTATCCATCGGAGGCTCGCTACCCGGCGGAAATCGTCGAGGAACGCCGAGCAGGAGTTCATCCCCGCGGGTTCCGATCGGGGAGCGCGCCTCGCCGCTACTCCGTGGGGCGAACCGCCTCCGCCGGAGGTAGCCGGGCCGCTCGGAGGGACGGGCCCGCGACCGCGAGCATCGAAAGCCCGTAGGCGAGGGTCAGGATGATCGCGAGGCTGAGCCAGGGAACCGTGAATACCGTGACCCCGGCGGACGCCGCCGCCGAACCCTGGGTCACATCCCAGACGATGAGGAGTCCTAGGACGGTGCCGATCACGATCCCGACCAAGGAGACGAAAGAGTACTCGAGGAAGAAGGCCGCCAACACCTTCCGACTCGTGAATCCATTCGCCCGGATCATGCCGATCTCCCGGCGACGCTCAACGACCGCCCGAAGCGCCACGATCCCCATCGCCGCGATTCCGACCGCGAGCCCAAGTCCGACAAAAATCTGGAGGAGGCCTATGACTCCCTCGGTCGAGGCGATCGAAGTGGCAAGGAGGTCCGCGATGTCGAGGATCACGAGTCCATACGGGAAGAACGCCGCCTTGGCCACCTGGGCCGCGCGCGTCGCGGAGGCCTCGGGCGAGAGCGATAAGAAGAAAACCTTCTCTTCCGAGATTCCAAGAGCGGCGGCGGTCGGTGGGCTCACGAACACCCCCGTGACGAGCGATTGGGTCATGATTCCGATCACGGTAACCGTCGCCTGACGTCCGTTCGCCGGGTTGGTGAGCTGCAGCGTCCCTCCCGGGATCACTTTCGGATGGGCGCCACCGGAGCCCGTTCCCAGGTTGTTGGTGACGGGCGCGTAGCCCTGATCGACGATCGCGACGTCGGGATCCGTCGCGAGCTCGGTGTTAACCTGCGAGGCGCTCGCTCCCGCTTCGGTCGCGGTAAAGGTGAATCGATTCGTCGAGTAGAAATTAGAGGACAGGGGCGCACCAGGGGGCGCCGAGTAGATCGAATCCGAGAACGGATTACCAGAGAATCCGCTGACGTTGACATAGATGCCACCATAATCGAGAGGCACCACGGAGTTGAAGAAGGGCGCCACCGTCGAATTGTTCGCGATGAGCTCGGGGAGATTAGAGATCGGCACGGCGGAATACGAAACGAACGTGTATCCTCCCGACTGCTGCTGGAGCGTGACGCCTAAGCTCCCGTCGACCGTCGCTCCGGTTGCTGCGATGGCCACGAGAACGAAGACCACGAGGGCAAAGATGGCGAGGCTGACCGTCGTGCGAGAAGAGCGGCGGCTGGGGTACGACAGCGCAATTCGAGCGACGGGGGCGCTCTGTGACCGGCCGCCGGCGAGGCGCAGGAGTCCGTCCGCGACGAACGTGGCATTAAAGGCGAAGAGGAGGAGGGCACCACCGACCATGACGATCCCTTCGGTGAAGACGATGAAGATTCCGCCTCCATGAGCGGATCCGAGCAGAGCCATGTGAAGTGGCTCGTAGCCCGCCCAAACGAGGAGGGCGGCTCCGGCGATGGAAAATGCGATTCGGTTCCGGACGAACCTAGAGGCGATTAGCGCGAGGCCCACGATGGCGAGCGTTCCACCCAGTATCGGGTAGGACGCATCCGACGTTCCCTGGTACGTGGTGGCGTAGAGCAGTGCTCCCAGCACGAATGCGGCGGCCCCAAGATAGGCGAGATAGGTGTAGGCCCGCACGGTCGGGGGGGGCTCGGGGAGATCGCGGATGGCTCGCACGATATTGAGTCGACTCGCTCGCCAGCTCGCGATCAGGACCGTCACCAGGGTCAGTACGAAGCCGATCACGTAGGCGATGATCGGCGTCTGGACGGTGACCGTGAACGAATCGAGGATCGCCGAGGAGGGGAGGCCGGGTTGAGGGAAGAGGACGCTAAACGCGACCGCGAGCCCATAACCTACCCCAATGCCCAGCGCGGTTCCGGCCAGCGCACTGCCGGCGGAGTACACCAGTCCCTCGAAAAAATAGGAGTAGACGAGTTCGCGTCGTTTGAGCCCGATGGCTCGTAATACTCCCATTTCGCCCTTGCGCTCTTCGGCGAGGAGGATGAAGATGCCAATGATCAGCATCGCCCCGGCGACAATGGAGAAGAGTCCGAGGACCAGGAACAGCGTTGAGATACTGCTCGCAGAGGATTGGGCACCCGCGAGAGCGTTGGCGAGAAGCTGGTCGGCGGAGAGTCCCCGCGCCGTCGGTATGGACGCCAGGGTCGCGTTCAGGGTCGTGCTGACCTGCGGGGCGAGCGCGAGACGGTTGGCCTGGTCCCCCACGTTGGTGACCGATAGGAAGTTGATGGCGCCGGACATGTTCTCGAGATGTTGAGCGGTGGGCAGGTCCACGAACGCGCTACCGAAGTTCCCGACACCCCCCGTCGGAAACGCCCCTCGAATGTTATCCTGGACGACCGCCTGTACAACGGAAGGTATGGGAGTCGCTGCCGCCCCATAGAGATACACGGAATCGCCGGCCGAAGCGTTCAGCTCCGAGGCCGCTAGGTCATCGAGCAGCACCTCTCCCGAAGCCGGCCCCGCGAGTCGGGCACCGGAGTCCGTAACGAAATCCCCCAGCTGCGAGCTCTGGTTCCCGTTGACTCCGATCAAGTAGAGGTTCGTTTGGGGAATTCCGGTCGTCCGGTCGAAGAGCGAGACGGTACTCACGATCTCGGGGGCCATGCCGGCGATCGAGGGATCGCCGGACGTCGCCGCCGCGACGCCGGAGTAGATCGAGTAGGGAAACGGAGTCCAGGTGCCCGAAGGAGATTGATTGCCGACGACCTCGTCGTTATAGCCGATGGCGAGGACCGTGTAGTGGACCTCCAACTGATTGATGGTGTCCCCCACCACGAGGCTTCCGGAGACGATGGTCGTCGCGACCAGCAGACCCAGTACGAGGAGGATGGTCCGCCCGCGAGCTCGAAATACGTTCCGGATCCCGACACGAAATGCCAAGCGATGACGGAGCGCGAGGATCAGAGCCACCACAGCGATCACCGCCAAGAGAAGGAGGAGGCCGCTGACGACGGGGTCGAGGGCGGGCATAGAATCTAAGTCACGAACCGTCCGTCGCGCATGTGCAGGGTGCGGTCGCACGTGCTGGCGACCATCGCATCATGCGTCACCACGACAAAGGTCTGATGATACGTCTCGTTGAGTTGGCGGAGTAGGGCGGTCACGCGGCGGGAATCCCCCTCGTCGAGGTTGCCGGTCGGTTCGTCGGCCCACACGATTGCTGGCTGCCCGACCAATGCCCGTGCCAAGGAGACCCGCTGCTGCTGCCCCCCCGAAAGCTCCGAAGGTCGACGGTCCAGCCGGTCCCCCAGGCCGAGTTCCGTCAACATCGTACGAGCCCGGTCCCGCGCCTCGCGTCCTCCGACCCCCGCGATGAGGAGCGGCATCTCCACGTTCTCGGTCGCCGAGAGCACCGGCAGGAGGTTGTACGACTGGAATACGAACCCCACGCGCCGCGCGCGGTAATCGCTCTTCACGCGGTCGTTCATTGAATGGAGGTCGACCCCTTCGAGCGTGATCCTTCCGCGGTTGATTTCATCAAGTCCCGAGAAGCAGTTCAAGAAGGTCGTCTTTCCGCACCCCGAGGGGCCCATGATCGCAAGCATTTCGCCGCGTTGAACGTCGACGTCGATCCCGCCCAGCGCCGTAATCTCCGTGTCTTTGCTGCCGTAGACTTTCCAGACGTCACGTCCGACAACAACGGGTTCGGTCATGGAGGAAGCGGCCGCCCGTATGAATTGAAACTAATAACCACAACGACGGGGGAGTCGACCGAACCCGACTTTCACTTCGATGAGGCCCTTCGAATGGCCAGCTCGTACGCTCGGACCCGAGACAAAGGCCCTCGGAATCCCAAGAAGAGCGCGCCCTCCGCAGAATGCTGGTCTCCAAAATCTCTTTATCGAATTCTCGATACTCCGTTGCCGGTGGTATGGTTTCCTACGAATCCGACCAATTGTTTCCATTTCCGCGCGAACGTGTCTGGAAGCTCTTGAACGACCACTTGGACGATGCGATGATCACCAAGATTCACCCCCTGGTCCAGCAGTCGCGCACGATCTCCCGGGATTCGAACTCGGTCGTGTTCGAACGAATGATCGACGCGCGCGGCAAGATCCTCTCCTCCCAGTGGAAGATAACGTCTCGGCCACCGGACACCTACCGCTGGGACATCGTTACCAGCAATGGTCCGTACACGGCGGGGAGCTGGATGCAGAGCACGTACACGGAAGAAGCCGGGAGCACTCGGATTCGGTCTCGGGGCGAGCTCAAGATCTCCGTCCTCCCATTTTTCTTCCCACAGCGCCCGATCCTCCGTCGAGTGCTCGACGACATTGACGCCGAGGACCAAGCCTACCTGCGCGGATGAACTCCGTCGATAACGTTGGCTGCGGCCGTCGACCGCTAGAGTGACTGCTAACCGGCAAGACCGTTTGTAGCTGGAGTGGCGTGGGTGCTTCCGGATCATACTATGACTCCGCGGATCGTTTGCCCGTGCGCGGCGGTCTAGTCTGAGATCGAGGCAGCACCCGCTGGCGTCGATAGCTCAGCCACTTCGACTCGAGGGGTCCGGTCTGGGAGCCTGCGCAAGCCAACTCGGCTCCGGCAAGGGCGTGCCATCCAGGTGCGCGGACAATCGGTCGAGGAATACTTTGAGACCGCGCGCGAAGACCCTAGCCGTGTGTCGGCTCAGCTTCCGGTGAGTCAAGACCAGCAACGTTCCCTCATTCGTACTCGCCAGCTCCCAGCGGACGATCGAGTTCTCCCCTTGAGGGAGCGCGGGTCCGGGATCGATATTCCATTCGTATTCGTAGACCCGCGGAGGATTCCATTCCAGCACTCTTCCAGTGGCGTAGACCCCGCTGATGTGTCGCATCTCCAGCAACCCGCCGGCCGATCGGCTGCTCACGTGGGCCATGAACCAGACCTCGAGCTGCTTCGGGTCCGTGATGGCCGCCCACACATCCTCGATCGGATGATGGAGGAGGCGCCGGAACGCGACCGTGGCTCTCTCGCGCTCGACCAGGAACTGGCCGGGGCCTCCGACCGTCCCCGGAGCTCTCACCCTCGAAGAGCTCCGAGTCACGACCGCTTCTCTCCCCGCGATCGCTTCCGGGCGTCGAGGTGGGCCTCCAGGGAGTCCAGCTCGGTCTCCCAGAACCCACGATACTTCGAGATCCATGAATCGACTGGTGCAAGACCTTCCGATCGGAGGGAGTAGATTCGGTGTCGACTCTCGTGACGTACGCGGACCAAGCCCGCTTCGCGAAGGACGCGTAGGTGGCGGGACATTCCGGGCTGGCTTACGGAGGGAAAAGCGCTCCCCAGCTCACCCGCCGTTCTCTCTCGCCGAGTTAGCAGGTCGAGAACCTCTCGCCGTGTTTGATCCGATAGCGCTCCGAACGCGTCCATGGCTCTGAGTGAGGCTCATAACGTCGGACGTATTAATGGCAGGGACTCGACTCCCACGGTCTTGCATTTAACAAAGAAAGGGATCCGAACTTTTCCATGCACAATCCATAACGATGG
The DNA here is from genome assembly GCA_963749195.1 of uncultured Thermoplasmata archaeon. GTDB lineage: Archaea > Thermoplasmatota > Thermoplasmata > Lutacidiplasmatales > UBA184 > Lutacidiplasma. Next base: position 853,078 of record CAVVLX010000006.1, on the reverse strand, counting down.
CATTATATGTTCTGAATCTTACCCCACCCGTGGCGGCCCGTCAGGGCTGCCGAAGCAGGAGGGCACCCGTGGAAGGAAAGATCTCGCAGATTTCGCTTGTCGTGACGAACCAGGCAAAGTCCCTCGCCTTCTATACAGAGAAGGTGGGGTTCGAGAAGAAGACCGATGTCACCGGCCCCGGTGGATACCGGTACGTGACAGTGGGGGTCAAGGGACAAGACTTGGAACTCCCCCTCTTCGAGATCGGCTCGACGGTCGATCCCGCGCAGCAGGAGTGGTCGAAGCATTGGGCGCCAGGAAAGACTCCGCCAATCGTGCTCCAAGTCGCGGACTGCCGAAGGACGCACAAGGAACTCAGCGAAAGGGGAGTCGAGTTCCCGCAAGCGCCCATGGATCATCCCTGGGGAACCGTGGCGACCTTCAAGGATCCCGACGGGAACCACTTCTCGATCAGCCAACTCCGAGGTAGCTGGCCGAAGAAGTAGCCGGCCGGGGGCTCGCTCGGTCGGAAACGCCAGCCATCGGGGAGCTCGAGGACTGGCGAGAAAAGCGGGGCCAACGGATCCGTCGACTTATGGGCCAGGTCAACCGCTAGATGGTATGGGAATGAGACGGGATGGAAATGGCGACTTGGCTCCACAACGGGGTCGAGGCCCCGTGGCTGAGGATGGCCCCTCGGTCTGCAGAGGTTCTAGTGATTGCCGGAAGATACCCCCGGCGCGACTGGGGGTCCGCAAAAAAAGGCAGAATCGTAGTCGGATGGGCTCGGCCGGATTCGAACCGGCGGTCTTCGCTGTGTGAGAGCGACGTCTTAACCGCTGGACTACGAGCCCATCGGGCGGGCCACGGACCCTCGGTCGTTTAACCCTCACGCCCCGGGAATCCCTAACAAAATCGGAAGCAGGAGCGTTGCAGCTGCCGTCAACACAAGACCACTGGTCAAGGCAAGCCCGCCCGCCTCCGCATCGCCATATCGGACGATGAAGTACAGAGTGGTGTCCATGGCGGTGGCTCCTCCCATCGCCGTCAGTCCCTCCGATCGAATCCGGTTTCCGATCCAGGGGGCGAAGAGCATCGTGAGATTTTCGCGGAAGAAGTTGGTTAAGAACGCGAGGAGACCCAGCGTGGCCCCGAAGCGCGCCGTCACCAAGGGTCCGGCAAGCGAATAGAACCCAAACCCGAGCGACGTGGTCAGGGATGGAATCCAGCCGACCCCGCTTGCGAGTGCAAAGATTCCCGCCGCTATTAATGCGCCACTGATCGCCGCGGTGAGAGGAATCCAAACGCGCCGAAACGCGGAGCGAACGATCCGCACGTCGAACGCCACGAGCGCCAGCAGGACGTAGAGTACGAACGGGAGAGCTTGGCCGGCGGGAATCGGTATCGTTCGTCCGATGCCGAATCCGACTACAAGCGCGAGGAGCAGCCAAACGCTCGTCGGAATCCGTGAGGAGGAAGACGGTCGAACGACCAAGGGGTCGATCGAGGCCTTCGGCAGATGGAGGACGATCAGGATCGTGAGACCCAAGATCAAGGTCGCATAGCCGAGGGCGATCGGAACGATCGCGAGGTTGAGGCCCGGAGTCGAGCCGAGGACGGCCCCGAGCAAACCGACCAGGACGACTACGGTGAGGAGCGTCGCGACGCCGACCTGCGGACTCCGCCAGGTCGTCAGTCTGCCGGCGAGGAATCCGACTCCGAAAGCGATGTAGAGGAACGGGTCGAAGGGCACCGCTCGCTCAACGACTCCACGGAGAAAGTCCGACCGCTCGGGCCACCCGCTTCCCCCGACCCATCCAGATCGTTTCGTCGCGGTGCGGGCCGTAGCTCACGAACTCGACGGGAACCCGAGTTTCCTCGGCGATGAAGTCGAGAAATCTCCGGAGGGCCGAAGGCAGGGCGGGCGCACCGTCCCGACGTAATCGCTCCTTCAACCGAGAGGTGAACGGGGGCCACCCCGGGAACGGTCGGTAAATGGGCGTTACCTTGGCGAGGTCCTCCGCGACCGAAGGGGGATAGTCCGTGACCTGAGATCCCTCCGCATTCTCGTAGCGGACGCACACCGGTATTTCGTCGAGTCCGCCGAGGACGTCCGCTTTGGCGATCGCAAGTGAAGTGAACCCGTTGAGTCGCGCCACATATCGGAGCAAAACCAGGTCGAGCCAACCCACCCGCCGGACCCGGCCGGTCGTGGCTCCCCGTTCGCCTCCCTCCCGTTGCAGATAGGCGGCCATCTTCCCGGTGACTTCGGTCGGGAACGGCCCCTCGCCGACGCGGGTCATGTACGCCTTCGCTACCCCGATGACCTCATCCAGCTCTTGCGGAGGAATCCCGCTTCCCATCAGCGCGCCCGCCGCCGTGGGATGCGAGCTTGTCACGTACGGATACGTCCCGTAGTCGATGTCGAGGAGGGCGCTCTGGGCGCCTTCCAAAAGGATCGGCTCGCCACGTTCGATCGCCTTCCAGAGGCGCGGTTCGGTGGGCTGGATAAATGGAGCGAGTCGCTCCCCGATTTCAGTAAGCGTGCGAGCGAGTTTATCGATCGCCGGTAAATTGGAGAGATACGGTTTGGAAGCGTACAAAAGTTCCAAGCGTTCTCGGAGCAATCCGGGCCGGACCAGGTCGGAATACCGTAGGCCGAAGCGTGCGTAGCGATCCGAGGAAGCGGGACCCACGCCTCGGCGCGTGGTTCCCAGTTTCGCGTGGGGTCCCTTCTGAGCGCGGAGATCGTCCTCCCACGCATCTTCCATCTCGTGAATGGGCAGGAGCACGTGCGCGCGCTCGCTGATCACGAGTTCGCCCTTCAGGAGCCCGCGGGATTCGAGCTCCTGGATCTCCTCCTCCAGTTTCATCGGTTGAATCACCATGCCCGGTCCGCTGATGGCCGTCACCCCGGGGCGCAGCACCCCACAGGCCACTTGATGCAGCACCACTTTCCCCTCGTTGAGCACGATCGTGTGCCCCGTATTCGGACCGCCCCCGGATCGGACGACGTAGCGGGCCTGCGCGGCGAGAAAGTCGGCGATTTTGCCCTTGGACTCGTCCCCGAACTGGGCACCCAAGACCGCCCGGACCGCCATTCGAGATTCCTATGGGGAAGAGGGGAGCGACCCGGGTTAATGGTCGTTGTGCTCTCGCGCGATGGCAGTTTCCCTCGAGCGAATCTCGTTCGAGCCGACAACCATTAAGAGGGGCAGCTCCGTCGGCGCCGAAATGGTCGCTCAGCGAGTCCGGGAGGTCGAAATTTCGGGCATCCGGAAGATGTTCGAGGCGGCGCCTCCGACGGCAATCAATCTAGGGCTCGGGGAACCGGATTTCGACCCGCCGCAGGTCGTGATCGATGCCCTGTGCGAAGCCGTACGGAGTGGGAAGAATCACTACGGACCTTCCGCCGGGTTGCCGAAGCTGCGCGAAAAGGTCGCGGAGCGCTATCAGGATCGTGACCCCGATACGACCCGGGAGAACGTGATCATCAGCGGCAGCGGCTCGGAAGGCTTGATGGCGACCGCCCTCACCCTGTACGATCCCGGTGACGAAGTGCTCATCCCGGACCCGGGGTTCGTCTTGTATGGGCCCCACGTGCGACTCGCGGGCGCAACACCGGTCCCGTATGCGCTCCACGAGAAGGTGGGATTCCTGCCGGACCTCAACGAGTTGGAGGAGCTGGTCTCCCCGCGGACGCGCGCGATCGTGGTGAACTCCCCCTCCAACCCCACGGGCGGGGTGTTTCCCAAGTCGATCGTCGAACGGATTCTGTCGTTTGCGGAGCGTCACGACCTCACCGTGGTTTCCGATGAGGTGTACGAAGAGATGGTCTATGAGGGGCGGTTCACCTCGTTCTGGGGACGCGGGGACCGGACGGTCGTCGTGAACTCCTTCTCGAAAACGCTCGCGACCACCGGCTGGCGGATCGGGTTCATCGTCGCGTCCCGGGCGCTGGCGGTGGAGATCAACAAGATCCACTATCACGTGATGGCGTGTCCCTCCACGCCGGTGCAATATGCGGTCCTCGCCGGACTGGAGTCGGACATGGCCGGTACCCACGCCATGGTGCGAGAATTCCGCGCGCGTCGCGAGATCGTCGTCGCCGCCTTGAACCGGACCCCGGGATTTCACTGCGTGCCCCCGGCGGGGGCATTCTATGCCTTTCCACGATTCACCTGGCCCTCGACCGCTCCGGAGGTGGCCGGTGCCCTCCTGCAGCGGGGCCTGATCACGACCCCGGGGGACGCCTTCGGGGCATTGGGAGCGCATCACTTGCGAATCTCCTTCGCGGCGTCGCGATCCAATCTGAAGAAGGGGTTGGAGATCCTGCGCGCCTATGCGCAAGAGGCTCGGCGTCGATGATGACCCGGGTCCTCGCGTTGTTCTTCGGTGTGCTGGGGCGATTGACTCCGGGGGACCAGGGGCAGGAGCTGCTCGTCGTCGGGCGGGAGTTCGAGGACCTCACCCGCCCGGCTCACGCAGCCCCGGCCAAGCGGCGATAAAGGACGTGGTGCTGTTCCGCCGAATGCTGCCACGTGAATCGTTTTGCTTGCTCGCGACCGGCTTCGATGCGTTTCTCGGAGGCGCTCGGACTCGAGAGCGTCTCCTCGATCGCGCCGGCGAGCGCTCCCTCATCTCCATAGGGGACGAGCACCCCCGCTCGTCCCCCGTCAAGCACTTCGGGCATCCCCCCCACCGCCGCCGCGATCACAGGAACGGAACAGGCCATCGCCTCGACGAGGACGATCCCAAACGCTTCCCACTGCGACGGCAAGACGAAGGCCGCTGCGCCTCGCATGATCGTCCGGTAGAGGGTCTGGTCCTTGACCTCGCCCAGCAGAATGACCTGCTGCTCGATCCCTGCTGCGCGCGCCCGAGCGAGGATGGTCGGCGCTTCTCCCCAGTCGCGGCCCATGATCACGAGCGGGATTCTTCGGCTGGCGGGTACTTTCCCGAGCGCATCGATCAGGAACGGGAGTCCTTTGTTGGGGGCGACGCGCCCGGCAAAGAGAAGGTAGCGTGGCGGAATCTGTGACGGAACGGGGCTGGTCTCCGGGCTCGTCCACGATTCGTAGTTGATCCCCGGGGGGATCACCACCAGACGATGAGGATCGACGAATTCGGAAACGATTCGATACTCCTGCTCCGTTTGGACGATCACCGCGTCGGCGATCCGATAGGCGGTCATTCCGAAGAAATGGTCCTGGACCCGGTGGAGCCCTCGGACCCAGCCGGACGCGTCCACGTGCGCGGGATGATAGTGGAGCGTCACGACCAGCGGAATCCTCCGTTCGTGGGAGACCGCGGCACTCTCCAGCACGTGCCCGTAACGATGGGAGTGCGCGTGAATGACTTCAGGGGCATCCGCGTCGAGGGCCCGCATCAGCCCGATCATCAACGGGAGGGTCAGCCCCGGGATCAGCCGCTTGCGCACCGGAAACCACCGCACAGGGGTTCCATCGATCGAGGTAGGAAACGTCGCATGGCGGATCCATTGTCCCTCGTCGTACAGGTCCCCCGCATAGACTTCGACCTGGTCGCCGAGCAACGGCAAACGGCGGGCCATTTCGGCGACCTCATTCTCGACGCCGCCCGGCGCCGCGTACCGAAACGTGATCTGAGCGATTCTCATCGATCCAGGACCTCCCGATAGAGGGCGACCAACTGATCGGTGATCGCCTCCCACGAGAATCGGGGCACGATGACCATTCGACCGTAGTCGACCAATTGGCGTCGCTTGGGCTCGTCGGTCCACAGCTCCTCGAGGGCCGCGGCGAGGGCGTTTACGTCGTTCGGCGGAACCAACATCCCGCCCCGCCCTTCCTCGACGACCTCCGGGACCCCGCCCACGCGAGTGGCGATCACCGGCGTTCCCTGGACCATCGCTTCGAGCAACACGAGTCCAAACGCTTCGTAGTCGCTGGGAAGCACGAAGAGCCGCGCCTCGCGGAATGCGGACGCGAGGAGCCCCTCGTCTTCAACGAAGCCGGTCAGGCGGACGCGACGGGTGAGCCCCAGTTCGGCAATCCGTCGTTCGACATTCGCCCGCATCCCTCCATCCGGTCCGACGAGAACGAGCGTCGCGTTCGCCTCCCGCTGAAGCAGGATGCGAAACGCGTCGATGAGTCCCAGGAGTCCTTTGTTGGAGGCGAGACGGCCGACGTAGAGGACGAAGGGTCCGTCGATTTGGAAACGCTGCGCGAAAGGCCGCGCACCGGGAGGAGGGGCCGGAAGTGGGGTGTGGCCCGCCGGAATCTTGACGACTGGCGGCAGGGCATGACGCAGCGCTCGGAGGAGTCCTTCTTCGGCGTCGGTCTGAACGATGATCCGGGCGGCGTCATGAAGAATGGGGCCCGCGAGGTGCCGGTCGTAGTACTCCCGGATCTGATGACGCAGCCACCCCCCCTCGATGGACCAATCCGGATGGAAATGGGCGGTCAAGACGAAGGGAGTCCCGGTCCGACGCCGGAACCTTCGTGCGACGGCCACTTGGTTCGTTCCAAATGTGTGCACATGAACCAGCTCCGGCCCCGCGCGTGCGAGCGCGCGCCCCAATCCGCGGAAGAACGGATAGTGCAGTTCTCCCGGGAGCGACCAGACCTTCAAGCGATGGATCGCGCCGACTTCCGTTCGCTCGAATCGCGGCACCGTGCGATTGAAGCGCCGGATCGGGAATTCCGTCTGCAAGTTGCTCGTGAACACGTCGACCGAATGACCGCGAAGCACCAGTCGCCGCGAGATCTCCTGGACGTGTCGCTCCACCCCTCCCGTGCCGGGGGGAAACCGGGTCGAGAGCTGGGCGAGCCGCACAATCCTCCGGTCAAGTGGCGCGCGAAGTCACGAGTCGCTGGGCGTACTTCTTGTACACCTCCGTCGCGCGAGCGACGGCTTCGACCTTGACATATTCGTTTGCCTGGTGCGACAGCTCCTCTTCGCCAGCGCCGAAGATCACGACGCGCGGATTGACTTGGGTATAGTGAACCGCCTCCGAAGCATGGACGAGCACGGTCGACTCGGCGCCCGAGATCTCCTTGAGAATCTTCAGGTGGTCGAGGAGAGGGTCGATCTGGACCGAGGGCATGCTCACGATTCGTCGGAGGGTGAAGGGGGTCTTGATCCGCCGCAGGTGCTCCTCGATCTCGTGATACAACTGGTCGGGCGAATAGGGGGGCGGGAATCGGATGTCGACTTCTGCAGTACACTTGTTCGGCACGACGTTGAGTCTCGTCCCTCCGTTGAAGGTACCGATGTTCATGGTCACGGAACCGAGTTCGGGGTGGGCGATCCGACCCTTGAAGCTCTCGAGCCCCCGCAGGATCCTCATCATCTTCGTGATCGCATTCTCGCCGAGATGCGGCATCGCTCCATGGGCCGCCTTTCCCCGCGTTTCGATCGCGAGATCGAGCACGCCCTTCTCGGCATAAGCGACTTTGAGCCCGGTCGGCTCCCCCACGACGATCGCTTTCGCGCGTCGCATCGGCAGCGTCTTGGACAGCGCTCCGGCCCCTTGCATCGAGGTCTCTTCATCGGTCGTGAGCGCGAGCACCACCGGGATCTTGCGAGAGACCAAGTCCTGCGCCGCCTGTAGCATCGCGACAATCGTCCCTTTCATGTCGGCGGCCCCGCGTCCATACATCCGCCCACCGGCAAGCTGACTCTGCGAAAAACTCCAGTAATCGCCGATAGGCGGGGTGTCCAGATGGCCGGACAGCACCACTCCTCCTTGCCCGTACTCGGCTAGCAACGCGGGAGCCTGCGAATCTCCGAAGAGCGTGTTGCGCATATGGGCCTGGTCGGTGAACGATTGGACGTAATCGAGCACCTCCTGTTTATCGGAGAACGGGTCGCTCGGGATCTTGATCAATTCGGCCAGCATGTCGACCATCTGACGTTTCATCGCGCGTTAGCACTCCCCGCCGCTGGCTGAACCTGAACCGCGGTCGAATGGTGAATTTCCCCGATGGGAACTCCAAGCTTAACCGTTCGCTCGGGGCCGTCGAGCGCACGGTACAGGGTCGATTCGGGGGATATCGAAGGCCGGAGTCGATCGTCCCAGCGATTCGGCCTGTTCGCAACGAGTAGCTCCTCAGGATTGCCGCGGGCGCCCCCCCATACACCGAGGCGCTCCGTCAAAGGGGTCCGCCCATCCCCTCGAAAGGAGCATAACGGTCGGCGTGTGTCACCAGGTATCCCTATCGGTAGTCCCCATGGCGGCTAAGGATGTCCGGATCGTCGAAACGCGGGACGAGTCGCTCGCGGGGGCGATGATGGTCGTCGGATTCCCGACGCATGGCCTCGTGGGATCGGTCGCAGCCTCCTACCTAGTCCACACGCTCGACATGTCGAACGTGGCCTACATGACGAGCGAGGAGTTTCCTCCCACGGTCATCATGGAGGAGGGGGTCGTCAGCGCCCCTGTACGATTCTATGCGAGCAAACTAGTATGCGGAGTCGATCGGAGCTGCGAACAACTCGTGGTCGCGATTTCCGATATCCAACCTCCCCCCGGACTCCTGGGGGAGCTGGGTCGCACGTTGTTGGACTGGGCGGAGTCGAAGGGGGTTCAACTGATCGTGGCGATCGAGGGTCAGCCGATTGAGGAGGAAGTCCGCGGCGATGCACGGATCGTCGCGATGGCGAATCGAGCGGCGGCCCCCCTCCTCGGAAAATACCGATTCGATCCGGCCAACGGAGTCGTGACCGGCTTTCCCGGCGGGCTCCTCCTCTCGGCGATCGGCCGTCAGATTCCCGTGCTGTGTCTGGTCGCGCAAGCGCACAAGGATTATCCGGACGCGCGGGCCGCCGCGAAAGTGATCGAAAACATCAATCCCCTCGTTCCCTTGATGCTGCTCGATACGAAGCCGCTCCGCGAAAAAGCCCGTCAGATCGAGGCCGAGGTTCGGCGAACCTTGCAGCAGCAGCAGCAGGCCGCCGCGGCCACCCAACCGACGGAGTCGGTGGGCCCGGGTGAGATGTATCGCTGACACCGCCGCGCCCCATCCATCCGCCTCGACCACCGGGGAGTCGGCGTCGCCTGTGCGACTTCGCGGGTACGCCGATCGAGATCTTCCCCAGATCACGGATATCGTCGCGGATGCCCTTCACGAGCACTACGACCCGTCCCTGTATCGATCGCTGAGCGAACAGTGGTCCGAAGGCTTTCTCGTGGCGGTCGACGTCGCCGATGCGCCGATCGGATTTCTGCTCGGCGTAAGTCAGATGGAACACGAGGCCCGGGTCCTCATGTTCGCCGTCGATCGGAGTCAGCGAAATCGGGGGGTCGGAACACGATTGATGCAAACGTTCCTCGAGCGGTGTCGCGATCGGGGGATGCGCCGAGTCACGCTCGAGGTCCGGGTCAGCAACGCCACTGCGATCCGATTCTACACGCGCTATCAATACTCCGTTGCCGACCTGCTCCGGGGCTACTACTCGGACGGCGAGAACGGTTACCAAATGGCCCGGGACCTCCGCTAAGTCGCGCAGAGCGCGTCCCACCAAACCCTAAAGCCCTGCACGCCTCCCGCCTCGACGACTCATGACGACCGAGTGGCCGACCGCCGGCGATTTGATGACGATTCGACCGGCGACGCTTCCGCCCGACGCGGCCCTCTCGCAAGCGCTCGGATTGATGCGGTCGCGCGGGTTCCACGAGATTCCCATCCTTCGTCAGCGCAAGCTGGTCGGAATGATCACCTTCGAATCGATCGCGCGACGGGTCAATCTGAAGCTCGCCACGAAGGTCGAGCATGTCATGATCATCCCTCCGATCGTGAACGCCAAGACGTCCTATGCCGAGCTCGCCGAACAGCTGCTCGGAGCCGGCATCCGGGCCGCTCCCGTCGTCGGCCGCCGGGGGGAATTGATTGGGGTCGTGTCCCGGACGGACATGATCCGTGCGTTGCCGGGGATTCCCGAATTGGCGGCCCACCGCGTTGAGGAGGTCACGAGTCCGGCGAGCGTGTTGATTCCCGAGAGCGAGCGGTGCGGGAACCTCCTCGCCCAGGTTCGGCTGATCGAAGAGCATCCCCTCCCGGTGATCGACTCGAAAGGTCGCCTGGTGGGGGCGGTCGGGATCGCCGACCTCTCGGCGCTTTGGCGGCCGGCGGTCCCGGGCAAGCGGGACGCCCCGCAGCCCGGAACGATCTTTGACGCGAACGTCGGCATGATCATGCATGCGCCCCCGGTGACCGTCGTACGCGGGACCACGACCGGGGCTGCGGCGCGATTGATGACCCGGGAAAAAGTATCGAGCGTCTTTCTCGTGGACCAGGATCTGCCGATCGGGATCGTCAGTCAAGTGGACCTGCTTCAATTGGCGGTGGGCGCCAACAAGGGACCGGAGAGCAACATCGAAGATGTCTACGTCCAGATCAGCGGACTGCGAGGCTCGGGGGACCCGTCGATCCTCAGTGAGGTCGATCGCCTCGTCGCTCGCGGACTGCGCCACATTGCCCGTCATGTGCATCCCAAGCTCCTCAGCCTGCATGTCGCTCCGCACGCCACCCATCGCACGGGAGACACGACGGTGGAGGCACGCTTGCATACGGACGGAGGCATTTTCTACGCGTCGCATACCGGCTGGAACTTCTACGCCGGAATCTCCGAAGTGATGGACGAGCTCTCCGAGCAGTCGCGTCGCACGGCCGATACGCGGCGGGGCGATCGCCGGTCCGCGAAGCGCTTGTCGACGGAAGAGGCGTATGCTGACCCCGAACTTGAGGGCCGACTGCGCCGAGCCAGCGGAGACGACGAACCGTAATCGTGGATCGATAGGGGAGGACGATGCTGCCAGGCGGACCTCGGAACGAGCGCCAGATGCAGATGATGATGCGTCGACTGGGCATGACGACGACCCCGGTGGACGATGTCGAGGAAGTGATCGTGCGCACCCGCGATAAAGAGCACGTCTTCCGAAATCCGGAGGTCACCGTTCTCACCGTCCAAGGGATCCAAACGTACCAAGTCGTTGGAACCCCCGAGATTCGGGCCCGCCGGGCGAGCGCGGCCGTCGTCGGAGCGGCCCCGGGGGAACTGGCCAGCGACGCGACCGCGCCCACCGGACCTCCGGAAGAGGACATACAGCTCGTGATGGCGCAGGGGCAGGTGGAGCGAAAAGAAGCGATCGACGCGCTTCGGGCGACGGACGGCGCCCCCGCGGAAGCGATCCTTCGGATCCTCTCCCGCCGAGGTCCGGGTGGCGGCTGACGGTTCGTCCATTGCCCAAGAGTGCATCGAAGCTTACCTCTTCGTGCGGGACCCGTTCACGCTGCTGCTCTTCCGCCGCCCTCCCGACCGAGGCCGAATTTGGGTCCCGGTCAGCGGCAAGATCGAGTCGTCGGATCGGGATTGGCCAAGCGCCGCACGCCGCGAACTTCGAGAGGAAACCGGGATCCAGGAGTGGGTTCGGATGTTCTCGATGGACTGGCAGGTGACGTTTGACGGACCCGATGGAACTCTTTGGCGGTTGCATGCCTTCGGGGTCGAGCTCGCCCTGCGTCAGGCCCCTCAATTGAGCTCGGAACACGAAGCGTTTGAGTGGGTCGATATGGAGGAAGCGCTTCGGCGGTTGCACTACGACGATAACCGCGGGGCGGTCCGGCGCCTTCGAGATCTCGTCGATGCCGGATCGGGAACCGGACTCCCAAACGTTTAGCGCCGAGTCGAGCTAGCTCAGCGATCCGTTATGCTTCCCCCGGTTCCGTCCAGTCCCGCCTCCACCGACCTGATGAGCCAGCTCGCGAGTTCCCCACCCCTCCCTGCCGATGGGCCTCATTCGCAGACGTTTCCCACGATCGGGCCCGCCCTCTTTCGGGCGGTTCGTGCCGGCGCGCACCGAAAGATCGTACTCCAGGTCCCCGCGGGTTTGCTACGGGACGCGCATCAGCTCGCCGCTCAGCTCCGGGAGGAGGTCGGGGTGCCGGTCATCCTCGCCGCGCGTGCGTGCTTCGGCGCCTGTGATTTTCCCTCGGCGGAAGAGGCCCCCGGCTGCGATGCCGCGATTCTGCTCGGGCACGCGCCGATCCCCAACGTTCGGGTTCCCCGGACTACGTATTTCGTGGAAATGCGCCACGACGGAGGGGACCCCGCCGTGCTCGCCCATCTGATCCACGCCGCGGGACTTCCCGCCCGACTCGGCGTCGTCGCATCGGTGCAGCATCTGGACCTGGTTTTGCCGCTCAACGTTGCCCTGAAGGGGCTGGGACATCAGCTAGTGTCGGGCACTGGAGACCGTCGCCTCAGCTATCCCGCGCAAGCCTTGGGATGCAACTACACTTCCGCTGAGTCATTGAAGGGCAGCGTCGATGCCTACCTCTTTCTCGGTACCGGTCGATTCCATCCGCTCGGCCTTGCCTTCGCCGTCGACCGGCCCGTGTGGTCGCTCGATCCCTTGCAGCGGACGTTGGAACCGCCGCTCGACCGGGCCGCGCTGATCCGAAAGCGACAACTCTTGGTCGCCCGCTGCTTCGATGCGCACCGCTGGGGAATCCTGGTCTCGTCGTTTCAGGGCCAGTATCGGAACGCAACCGCGATGGCCCTTCAACAACGTGCCCAAACCCATGGCCGCGAAGCCGAGCTGTTGGTGTTTGGACGTCTCGACCCCGCCGATCTCGAAGGGCGTGCGCTCGATGCGTACGTGAACACCGCTTGCCCTCGGATCGCACTGGACGACAGCGAATTGTATCCGAGGCCGATGCTCACCCCACCGGAATTCCTGATGGCCCTCGGAGAGCTTCCCCTCGAGCCGTATCGATTCGACACGTATCATTGAGCGCGCGTTCGGGCCACAACACCGAAATGGGTTCGCACCGTATCGTACGCGATGCGCGGAGCTCGCTTCGTGCCGCCCCTTCTGCTCATCGGAGGGATCGGACTGATCGTTTGGGCTGCTTTGCATGGGGGCGCTACCGCCTATCTGATCCTGATCTTCCCGGTGCTGACCGGAAACTCGGGTGCTTTCCTCCTCGGCGTGGCCCTGCTGATCGTCGGGATGCTCTCGATTCCGTTCACCCGGATGGAAGCGGACGAACCGGAGCAATCCGCCGGATCGCGACCGGCCGGTGCGCCTCGGGGGACGACGGGGGGAGTTCTCCTCATCGGACCCCTGCCCATCCTCTTTGGATCTTGGAAAAACGTCTCCCCCCGCCAACGATGGGGGTTGGCGATTCTCGGGACCGCCCTACTGGTCCTCGTCGTCCTGGTGATCCTTTTCGCCTAGCGGCGACCGTGAAGGGAGCGCAGAAACAACTCGTGGAGCCGCCGATCTCCCGTGAGTTCCGGATGAAAGGCGAGTCCCCAGGTCGTTCCGGCTCGAACGCCCACCACTTCACCCTCGCGGTGGGCGAGCGGGGTGGCTTGCGGACCGACGGCCAGGATCCGAGGGGATCGGATGAACACGCCTGGGAAGGGCGGACCCCGAAGCCCCTTCACCTCCACGTCGGCCTCACAGGACTCGGACTGGGGTCCGTAGTCATTCCGTCGGACGAGCACGTCCAACACTCCGAGGGTCGGCGGATCGCCCCCCGAGGCGGCCTTTTCGAGATCACGGGCGAGCAGAATCAGACCGGCACACGTCGCGAAGATCGGAAGTCCGTCCCGAAGGCGGTCCGCGAGCGGTTCCCATAGCTCGGCTTCCTGCAGCAGCCGAACGATCGTGGTATCTCTCCGCCCGGTAGGAAAAGCGCCTCCACGCCTTCGAGTCCTCGCACATCGCGAACGAGGGCGACGTGCGGCGCCCCGACGATCGAGGCGACGGCGGCGCGATGCTCGGGAACGTCCCCTTGAAGTGCCAGGATGCCGACGTTCATCCGGCGCCCGAGCCGCGTCGAATTTCTTCTACGATCTCCTTCGCCCGGTCCATCCGGATCGCATGCTCGGCGACCAGCCGCTGGACGACCCGATCGACCTCTTCGGGCCGCGCGCCCGCGGTCGTCGCGTAGTTTCGCGCGTGTAACTCCATGTGGCCGCGCTGAATCCCTTCGGTCGCGAGGGCACGGAGCGCTGCGAAGTTTTGGGCCAAGCCGACCGAAGCGACGATCTGCGCGAGCTCTTGTGCTCCTTTTACGCCGAGCAACTTCACGTTCGCTTTGGCCGTCGGGTGGACCACCGTGGCTCCGCCGATGAGTCCGACTGCCAGCGGGAGCTCGATCGTCCCAACGAGGTCGCCATTGCGATCTTTCTCATACGTGGTCAGCGGTTGGACGATCGCGCCGCGGCGAGCTTGAAACGCCGCATACGTGTGGGCGCCACTCTCGACCGCACGGAAGTCATTGCCGGTCGCGATGATCACGGCGGAGATCCCATTCATGATTCCCTTGTTGTGCGTCGCACAACGGAAGGGATCGACAACGGCCAGCGTGTACGCGTCCAGAATCGCTTCGACGACTTCGGCTCCGGTCGCGGTCTCGGTCCGCAGGAGCTCCGCAGGGAACGTCGCGGAGGCCCGTGCGAGTCGGTAAATGGCGAGGTTCGAAATGATCCGTAGGACCACTCGCCCTCCCGCGATCTTGGCGATCGGGGGAGCCAATGCCTCGCACATCGTGTTCACGGCGTTCATCCCCCCGGCGTCACGGGCATCGACCAAGAGATGGACGACCACCATGGTTCCCCGCGGAGACGGGATCACCCGGACCTCGAGGTCCCGAGCCCCGCCGCCAAATCGGACAAGCATCGGGTCCATGGAATTCGCCTCCTCGAGCAAACGGTCGCGGGCTTGCAAGATCCGGAGCCGAGCCGCCGCCGGATCGGGAGAATCGACGATTTGGATCTGCCCGATCATCACCGGCGGCGTGGTTTGCGCCGCGAATCCTCCCGCCGCACGAGCGACTTTGGCGGAGTTCGAAGCCGCGGCGACGACGCTCGGTTCCTCGATGGCCATCGGGATGAGGTAGTCTCTGTCGTTGACGCGGAAGTGCGTAGCGACGCCGACCGGCAGCGGGAACGCTCCGATGACGTTCTCGATCATCCGCGAGAGGATACCGGCGTCCACCCCTGGCGGGAAATCGTACGTTCGGGCTTCTTCCGCGGTGAGACCCGCCCATTGCTGGACGACGCGCCGGCGTTCTTCGACGGTGAGCTTGTAGAACCCGGAAATCTCCGAGGATCGCTCCATTGACCCTGTCCCGTTCATGAGGGCTCTCGTGTCGGCTCCGCTTCAGGGCTCGGACCGATCTGTTGCGGAGCACCGGAGGCGGCCGAAGTGGTCCGTGCCACGATCACTTTCGCGGGGCGGAGGAGTCCCCCATAGAATCGGTACCCTTGCTGGACGACCTCCACGACGATCCCGTCGGAGAATCCCTCCGACAGGGGAACTTCTCCGACAGCCTCGTGCACCTCCCGCTGGAATGGCGCACCGGGTTGGGCGACGGGTTCGACTCCCTCATGTTTCAAAAAGCGGAGCCACTCTCGGTGCAAGAGATCCAACCCCTGACGAAGCGAGTCGTGAGGAGGAAGTCGCTCCACCGCTTCCCTGGCGAAATGGAATGCCTCGTAGATCGGAAGAAGCTCCTGCAAGAGTCGCGCGCGCGTCTGACGCGAAGCGTTCTCTTTTTCCCGCTCCGTCCGACGGCGAAAGTTTTCAAAATCGGCGAGCAAATACTTGTACCGCGTGGCCCAATCTTCTGCGGCTTCCTCCGCCGCGACGGGCACGGGTGTGGGAGGCAAGATCTCGGTGACCCCGGATTCTGTCCCGGGTTCGGGGGTCGGGTTCTTCGAGTCGTTCTGCGGCATCCGTCCCCGGTTGGAAGACGGGGGCCGGGTATATGTCGTTACGCTCCCCGTGAGTTAGGAACCGCGCAAGATCCTCGCTTTTGCGCCTCGGAAACTAGTCCTTTTCGCGGGTCCGGGACGATTCCGACGCACCTCATTCGGGACCACTTTTGCCTCCCAAAAGAAGGCCGTTTTTCCGCCGAAAGCCAAGCGTTATAATGCGTCTCTTACTCCGTAATGTACGCTCGATTTTCGAGCGGTTTCCTGATGCCTCAAGAAAGCGTAGTCGTCCCGGAATACAACGCGGGTTCGATCCAGGTCCTGGAGGGACTTTCGGCGGTTCGTAAGCGACCCGGGATGTATATCGGTTCGACCGATGCTCGCGGACTCCACCACTTGATCAACGAGGTGGTCGCCAACTCGATCGATGAAGTCCTCGCGGGGGCGTGCACCGAGATTCACGTGGTTTTGCATACCGACGGATCGTGCACCATCATCGATAACGGGCGCGGGATCCCGGTGGAAATCCACCCGCGCTACAACAAACCGGCCCTCGAGATCGTGATGACGATCCTTCATGCGGGATCGAAATTCGATCACAAGGTGTACAAGGTATCAGGCGGTTTGCACGGCGTCGGCCTCCACGTCGTAAACGCACTATCGGAATGGTTCGAAGTACGCGTGCGGCGCAACGGGCACGAGTATTTTCAGCGATACGAACGCGGGGCACCGGTTGCGCCCCTCAAGATCGTCGGTCCCTCCGACGGTACTGGTACCGAACAACGATTCAAGCCGGATAGCCAGATCTTCGAGACGCTGAATTTCGACAAGGAGACCGTCGCTCGCCGACTGAAGGAGCTCTCGTTTCTGAACCCGCAGGTCGCCATTTTCTTCGAAGACGAGCGCGACGGTACGAAAGACTCGTTCCACCATGCGGGAGGCATTGTGGAATTCGTCGAGGATATGAACACCGCCGCGAACGTCCTTTTCAAGCCGCCGATCTATCTCCACACCCGACGCGATTCGACGGATATCGAGGTCGCATTGCAGTACAACGATGGCTACAACGAGACGACTCTTGCCTTCGTGAACGACATCAACACCGTCGACGGAGGGACGCACGTCGTCGGATTGCGCGCGGCGCTCACGCGTACCTTGAACGACTATGCGCGGGGGCATGGTTTCCTCAAGGGCGATCGGGAGTCACTGACCGGGGAGGACGTCCGGGAGGGCCTCACCTGCGTCCTATCGGTCAAAGTGCTGGAGCCCCAATTCGAGGGCCAGACCAAGGCGCGCCTGGGAAATTCCGAGGTAAAGGGGCAGGTAGAGAGCGCGGTCAACGAAAAGCTCGCCGAGTTTCTCGAGGAGCATCCCGCAGTGGGGCAGGGACTCATTTCGAAGGCGGTTCAAGCCGCCCAGGCCCGCGAAGCGGCGCGCAAGGCGCGCGAGCTCACGCGGCGTAAAGGGCTGCTCGAAGGGGGCGGCCTGCCGGGAAAGCTGGCGGACTGCCACTCCCGGGATCCGACCGAATGCGAACTCTTTCTGGTCGAGGGCGACTCCGCGGGCGGGACCGCAAAACAGGGCCGAGATCGGGAATTTCAAGCGATCCTCCCCCTCCGCGGCAAGATTCTGAATGTCGAAAAGGCTCGACTCGATAAGATGCTCCAGAACGAGGAGATCCGCGCGTTGATCACCGCGATCGGGGTGGGAATCGGCGACGAGCTCGACCTGACTAAACTTCGATATCACAAAGTCATCCTGATGACGGATGCTGACGTGGACGGATCGCACATCCGGACGCTGCTGCTCACCCTCTTCTATCGGAAGATGGCGAAGCTGATCGCCGGCGGATTCGTCTACATCGCCCAGGCGCCTCTGTATCGACTTCAGAAGGGGTCGAAAGTACACTACGCGTTCTCCGATGACGAACGGGATCACTTCCTCAAAGAGATGGGGAACAAGGGGATCACGATGCAGCGGTACAAGGGACTCGGCGAGATGAACGCCGAACAACTCCGAGACACGACCATGAAACCCGGGGCGCGCGAGCTGCTGCGGGTCACGGTGGACGATGCGGTCCGCGCCGACCAGCTGTTTCGCATCTTGATGGGCGAAGAGGTCGAGCCCCGTCGCGCCTACATCCAAGAGCACGCCGTCGAAGTCACGAACCTCGATATTTAGGGCGTCAGATCCATGGCGGAGGCCCGTCCCGAGATCTCCTCGGTATCAGACGCCCTCGGTGCCCTGGGCCGCAAAGGAGTCTCCGTCCCACGACATCCGGTTTTGCGAGGTCCGGCCGGCACGCTACTCTCGGTCGGCCTCTTTGATGCACACGAGAAGCTCTCGTTTCACGGCGTCTGGATCACTCCCCACGGGATCGTTTTCCTAGATTCCGTCGACGACGCTCCAGGAATGTTGATCGCCCCCGGGGGATCGACGGGAGAAGTACCGCTCCCCGAACCGACCCGAAGACTGGGGGCGCTCCTCGGACGCGGACTGCTGAGCTACCTCGAGCGGCTCGAGGACTTGGATGCCCGTATGAGCGCGCTTCAAGCGATGAGCAACCCAGCACCGATCCGCGACGTGGGGACGCTCCAGCGTTCGGCGGCAGCGGTTCGGGAACAGATTGCCCGCGTCCTCTCGTTGATCGCAGAATTGGAAGGACCGCTCGGAAGCGGTTTTCCAGATCTCTCGGAAGTCCTCTCCTCGCTGGAAGTCGAAGCAGATCGATTGCTGGATCTTTCGAGCGGACTCTCGCAGACGCTCCGGGACGTCGTCCTGCTGAGGAATGCGGAGGACGCGAATCGGATCGCCGAGGCCGCGAATGAGCTGGGTCGCATTTCCAATCGGATCGCGTCGTTACAGAACACCTCGAACATTCGAATGCTTGGGATCGCCTACCTCGCCTTTGTCATCGCGCTCATCAGCGTCGTCGTACTGATTCCGAATACGGCCGCCACGATCCTCGGTATGCCGTCCGCGGCCTGGGTGCCGGGATTGTGGGTCGACCTCATTCTGGTCGTGCTGGCGGTCGTTCCCATCGTGTTCGTCTTCTCCCGAGCCTGGGTTCTCCGCGTATTGCGCGATCTCGGGGGCTCTGAGACGCGAGCGACGGAAGGGCTCGAGGACCTGCCGGAACTCTCCGACCGAGACCCCCGAGCGTAGCTCCGTCAACCAATCTCTTTTAGCCCGGGAACGGTCCGGACCTCGAGATGAAGGTGGGACATCCATCCCCTCTAGTAATCGCGGATGCCCTTTTGGTCACCCAGGACGAGCAGCGTCGAGTGATCCGAGGCGACCTCCGGGTTGAGAACGGGGCGCTCGTGCACGTCGGTCCGAAGGCGCCGCGCGGAGGCGCGGAGATCATCGACGGGCGCCGGTTCGCCGTCGTGCCGGGACTGATCAACATGCATTCGCATGTCGCCATGTCGCTCTTGAGGGGGATTGCCGACGACCGAGATCTTGGTGGGTTCCTCGATCGGTTGTTTGCGGTGGATGCGCTCCGCACCGACCCCGATATCGAAGCGGGGGCCGCTGCCGGCGTCGCCGAGATGCTCCTCGGCGGAACCACGTCGTTCCTCGATCTCTACTACTCCGAAGACGCGGTGGCGCGCGGGGTGGAACACCTCGGAATCCGAGGATTTCTGGGGTGGGCCGTCCTCGACCCGGAGCTCACGACCCAAAAGGGTCGACCGCTCGATAACGCGCGACGGTTCATCGAGCAGTATCGAGGGCATGATCGAGTCACTCCGGTCGTCGCCCCCCAAGGCGTGTACGTCTGTTCGAAAGAGACCTGGCTGGGCGCGCGCGCCCTCGCGGAGGAATATCGAACCCTCTGCCACTTTCACCTCGCGGAAACACGCAAGGAGGTGCACGAACACGAAGCGAAGACCGGCCGTCGGCCCACGACCTGGTTGGAGGAGATTGGGTTCCTCGGGCCTCGAATGGTGGCCGCGCACGGAGTCTGGCTGACCCGACAGGAGATCGAGATCTTGGCGCGGCGCGAAGTGGGCGTGGCACATTGCCCCAGTTCGAACCTCAAGCTCGCAACCGGGGGCATCGCCCCCGTCGTAGAACTTCAGTCGGCGGGAGTGGTTGTCGGGATCGGAACCGATTCCGTCGCGAGCAACAATTCCCTGTCGATGCTGCGGGAAGCGCATCTGGCCGGCCTCCTGCAGAAACACCACCGCTGGGATGCGACCGCGCTCCCCGCGCAGCAACTGCTCGACATGCTCACGCGAGACGGCGCCCGTCTGCTCAACCGAGCCGCCGAGCTTGGGTCGCTGGAGGTCGGGAAACGGGCGGATTTCTTCCTGGCCCGCCTGGATCACCCATCGATGCTACCCGCCCGCCCGGATATCGTGGTCTCGCATCTCGTCTATTCGGCGTCCGATGAAGTGATCGATTCGGTGTACGTCGACGGAGAGCCAGTTGTACGGAATCGCCAGCTCACTCGAGAGCCATGGGAGGCGATCCGAGAAGAAGCCGAGCGACGGGCGCTCCCGTTGTGGGAAAAATTCGTCCCGGCATCCTGAAGGGAACGGTCGGCGCCGCGAACTCACGGCGTCCGGATCGATTCGACCAAGGACTGTGCGAGCGCCGGGATCGTCGTCGGGTCGAACGGATCGATGCCCAGCTCCCGCAGGCCGACCAAGTGCCGCCCGATCGTTTCGAGAGGAAGGTGGAATAGTTCCTGAATCAATTCCGTTTCGACCTGGGCGGGAAGAATTCCGTGATGGAGCAACATCGTTTGAGAGAGGTGCTGCGCCGCTCCGCCGAGCACCCGAGAATCGACCTGAAAAGCCGCTCCCCGGCTTCCCAGGAGGCACAACTCGTTCGAAATACCCAGCGGCGCTTTCCAACTCCCCTCAACGCCTTGAGAGTGCAAGAATTGGGTGACTCCCGCTCCCAGGCGGCCATAGGCGTGTATGAAATCGCGCCCGACGTTCGGATCGGTGCGCGGGAGAACGATCGCCCAGACGAGGTCCCCGGGAACGTGAAGGACGGCGGTTCCTCCGGTCGACCGCCGTACGAGAGGAATACCCCGCTTTCCAATTCGTCGGACCAACGCGTCGGTCAAAGAATGTCCGACGCCGACGGAAAGCGACGGTCGGTTGAGTCGAGCGACGTAGACGCCGCGCTCCTCGTTTCGGAGCCATGACTCCATCTGTTGGAGAGCCGTGACGAGGTCCACGGCTGGTTCGACCCAACTCTGAGGGGAGTTATCTTCGGAACAATCGCTCACGAGTGGATTAGCGGAACTCTCCACCCATCGGAGACTGGGTCAAAAGTCCCTCGGCACCTGTTGGGAATGCGAAGCACGGGGGCAGCCTGGCGACCGCCGTACGATTACGGCAACAGGTAAAGCGACCACGCGCATCGGGGCTTACCGAGACGTTATGGCCGAGCTTTCGAACTTCAAGCTCAAGATCGGCGACGCGGCTCCTGGATTCGCCTTACGGGGCATCGACGGGAAAACGCACCGCTTGCAAGAGTTCGTGAACTCGCCGTTTCTCGTGGTCTCCTTCTGGTGTAACCACTGTCCGTATGTCCAAGCTTGGGAGGGACGTATGGTCGAAATCGGCCGAAAGTATTCGAGCCGGGGTGTCTCGGTAGTGCTCATCAATTCGAACGATGACACCGAATATCCCGACGACCGATTCGAGCGGATGGTCCAGCGCGCCCAAGCCAAACAGTATCCGTTCCCCTACCTCCGGGATGAAAGCCAGGAGACCGCGCATGCCTACGGCGCCTTGGTGACCCCCCATCCGATGTTGTTCGGTCCGGACCGTCGCCTGCTATTCCAAGGCCGGATCGACGATAACGTCGACGATCCGGCTCAGGTGCATCATCGATACTTGGAAGAAGCCCTCGACGCGGCGATCGCCGGCCAGCCAATCCCGAAGCCGGAGATCTCCGTTCTCGGTTGTTCCGTCAAGTGGAAGTCCTAGATTCCTTTCGTTTCGTCCGCTCCTGAGGTCGGACCGTCGGTGCGGTGCGAACTTCGCGCAACCTTCGCTCGAATGCCTGAGCGAGGGAGGTATTCACAGGCTTTCCCTGGGAGTCGATTCGCGCCGCGATGGCTACTTTGCCCGCCAACGCGCGGGCCAGCTTGCCGCGCTGACCCCGCGGCGCTCCCTGGATCTGCGGATGCAGGAAAAGCAGCCCGTGCCGAGGCGGAGGGGCTCTTCCCCGCAGGTGCTCGAAGAAGGCACGTTCGGCGCCTAGGACCTGAACGGTACTGGCCGGGAGCCGGGCGAGTCGATCCAGCCCTCCCGCCTTGGCGAGCAATCGAGCCGCGAGCGGGGGACCCAAGAGCGCGACCAGATTGGGCGTGCGTCGCGGGACGGCTTGGGTCAATGCATCCTCCAATGCCTGTCGAGTTCCTTGCGCCGTCTTGAACAATGCAGCCAGTTCGCGACGGGCGGCCAGGAGTTCAGGCTCCGGCTCGGGCAATCCGCCCGGAATTGCGGGTCGGTCGGAGCTGACGGCCACCTCGAGCGCAGCTTCGGGGTCGTCGCGCTCGATCTCAGGCGCGTCGCGGGAGCTCCAGCTGATCAATCGCTCGCCGATGAGATTGAGGAGCTCATCCAGGTCCGAGAGAGCCCGAACGGCCTCCTCGATGTGAATCGAAGGATCCCAGGCCGCTCGGAGCGCATCATCCGCATCCTCTAACAATAGCTCTCGCAGCATGAGCTCGGAGCTTCCGGGGCTGGACGCATCCACGAACCCTCGAGCTCGGGGATCGAACCGGACTCCCCGCCCGACGAGGCGGCGGTCGCGCGTGATCAGTTTCTGTTCCGAGAATTCGCGGAGGAGCGCAACTTCCTCGGGAGTAAGCGCCCCCGACCTTCGCTGACGGATGCGAGATCGTATCTCTGCCGGCTCCCGGGCGCCGGAAAGGCGGCGACGACCTGCGAACCGTCGAGGACGTACGCGCCGAACCAGGACGCCACCGCTTCCATGCGTTTCCTTTAGTCGATGCGCAGTCCGCCGTTGACGTGGACGGTGGCGCCCGTCATGTAGGAGGATCTTGGAGACGCGAGAAAGGCGATAGCCTCGGCGACCTCTTCGGGCTCCCCGATTCGACCCAACGGGATCGCGCGATTCCGTTCGGCCCGCTGCGTCTTTGTGTCGTCCTGGAGCACCGCGGTGTCGATCGAGCCGGGCGCTACGACATTCACGGTGATGCGCGGGGCCAGTTCGCGGGCGAGCGATCGGGCGAGTCCCAGGATCCCGGCCTTCGCAGCGGCGTACGGGGCTCCGTGTCGGGACCCCGTAAAGGCCAGCACGCTCGACACAAAGATGATGCGACCGGCCTCCGACTCATCGAGCAGCGGAAGCAGTCCTTGCGTGAGCTTCGCGGGTCCGAAGACGTGGACCTCGAATACCGCTCGCAGCTCGTGCGGAGTCAGATCGCGAAACTTGACCCTTGGATAGCTTCCCGCGTTGTGGACGACGACATCGAGCTGGTTCCAATGCGTCTTGACCTGTCGGACCAGGTCGTTCACTTCGGAAGGAACGCCCAGATCGCCGGAAACGAGGAATCCATGCCCGCCCCGGCGCTTTACGGCCATCAAAAGGTGCTCGGCTTCGGTACGATGCCGATGGAAGTGAATCGCCACCTCGGCGCCTTCCAGGGCGAGGCGTCGGACGGTGGCTCCCCCAATTCCCCCCGAGGCGCCGGTGACCAAGGCACGCACGGCTCGGGCTAACGACTCGGCGGCATAGGATTGTCGTCCGCGAATCCGTCGTTTCGGTTATATACGGATTGCCGGGTCTGCGGCTAATGGCGGCGGAATCCACGGAGGAGCTCGTACTCTTCGCGCGGCAGGGCACGATCGTCGTGCTGACGCTGAACCACGCGCCGGTAAACGTGCTCAATCGACGAGTGTTGGAGCGTCTCTTGGCCCGATTTGATGAGATCGAAGCGGACCCCGAAGCCCGCGTCGTCATTCTCGCGAGCTCGGCTCCGAAGGCGTTTGCCGCGGGCGCCGATATCCGAGAGATGTCGTCGATGAATTCGAAAGGGGCCCACGAACACGGCGGCCTCGGGCAATCCGTCGCCAATCGAATCGAGCGACTCCCGATGCCGGTCATTGCCGCCGTTCACGGCGTTTGCCTCGGCGGAGGATGCGAGATCGCGCTGGCCTGCGACTTCGTCATCGCCAGCGAAGACGCCGTTTTCGGTCAGCCGGAAATCAATCTCGGCGTGATGCCCGGTTGGGGAGGTACGCAGCGATTGGTCCGACGAGTCGGCGTGGCCCGCGCGCGTCGCTGGATTTTTACCGGCGAACGGTTCCGGCAGCGGTGGCGATGACCGAAGGTTGGGTCGATATGGTCGTCTCTCGGGCCGACCTCGGTCCGGCCGCGCGAAAGTTGGCCGAGACGCTGGCGTCGAAAGCGCCAATCGCGTTGGCCGCGGCGAAGTATTCGATTAACGAAGCGATCGACCGTCGGCTGGCGGACGGACTCGGGTACGAACTCGGCCTCTGGGCCAAACTCTTCGATACCTACGATCAGAAGGAAGGCATGCTGGCATTTTTGGAAAAGCGATCCTTTGTTCCAGCTGCGCCGAGAAATTGGCGCATCGAGTCCCGAGGTTTTCCATGGGCTCGCGGGTCGAAGCGATCAGCCGGATCCCGGACCAAGCGTCCGTCCCGAGGCAGAAAGCGGAAAACGTGACGAAGCTCGAGGTGACGGCGATGCCGCGGTGGCTCAGCTGGTAGAGCGGCTCCTTGGTAAGGAGCAGGCCGAGGGTTCAAATCCCTCCCGCGGCTGACTTTCCCCAAGATTTGGCCCGGCTATTCCAAGACAACGAGCGTGCCGTACCAATCTCGGGATCGAGACACGAGCTTCGTTCCTCGTTTACCCACGTCCCACACGCCGAGATCGCCGGGAGGGCGGCCAGAAGAATCGCGCGCGCGAGGTCGGTCGCATGCTCGGCTTACGAAGGTCGAATCCCCGGGGGACCGTCGGAGATCAGGAATTTATGACGAGGCGCCGACTTCCGACCTGGAAGAACTCATGCTCGGGAAAAACCGATCGAAGCTCTCTCCGCTCGCGAGCTTGTCAATCCCCGTGTGCCGGTCCCCATACCGCCTTTCGATTTAGACGCCTCCGCCCGGCTTTCGTAGGCGCTTCCGAACCCGGTTTCGGACGCGAGTATGGACCGCCGCGGACAGCGAAGGGAACTCCCGGCTTTTGAATGATGTCGCTCCGTTCGGAAGATGCACTTCCGTGAGTTCTCCACGAATCATGCGATCGTTGAGGGCGTCCCCGTGTTTGTGTGGTGCGAGGTGTAAGTGGAGGTGGGGGATCCCGCCACCAAAGACGTACACGTAGATCACCTCCGCCGCGGTGGCATCCTTCAGCGCTTGGGTGACCCTCGCCAGAACCGGGCCCAGGGTGCGGGCCTCCTCGCCCGCGAGGTCCGTGATGTGCGGCACATGCCGCTTCGGTTCGAGATAGGAAAATCCGGCGATTTCCCCATCCAATGCCATTGTGAGCCGCCAGTACTCGTCAGCCCAGACTTGGACACGTGCGAGATCTGGATCGCCCTTCGGACCCCGGCAGAGCACGCACGAAGGCGTTTTGGTCTTCACGAGCGGTGAAAATCCCTCCAGACATTAATGCTCATCGCGGCTGCTTCGCTCGTCGGATGCCCGCCGTGGTGCGAATCCACTCCGCCGAATTGCAGATCGGAGCCCCGCGAAGGCTCCCTGTCTTGGGGGTGGTCGCGAGAGACGTGAGGGTTGGACCTCGGACCCTGTAGAACCCTGTTGATGGCGGGCAGTGCCGGTACGCGCTCCGATGAAGGAGCCCCGCCGCTCATCCACCGGGCGTGCTCCGGATCGCCCGGCGCTCAGGGGTCGAGGAGCATCAGGCCCCCAATCGGGTACGAAGATGACTATCCGCGAGAGGAAAGCTCCCTTCGGGTATCGATCCAGGTCATCTCCGGAGGCTTGAGGTCGTCTTGCCAGAGCGCTCCGATGATCTCCCCCAAGTGATGCGCTTGCTCGATCGTCGCTTGGAATAATGCGTCGCGAACGGTATACCTCCCCGGCATCCAGAACGCCTTCAAACGTCGTCCGAGGGTTTTGGACGTCTCTCGTTCAAGTGTTTCCCCGATGCCATGCCATACTCGTTTGGCATACCTATTGAACGCCTTCCAGTCCTTGGGATGGCGCCTCGCGTCCTCGAAAAGGGGTTCGAGCTCGTCGTCGGTGTCGCGTCCGCGGGCTATGTAGACGAGCCAGACCTCTTGGACATTCAAGATGTGCACGAGGGTGTCGAAGAGCGATTCGTGTCCGATCCCGCGAGGTCGAGTGGCCGCATTCCCCGGGAGCCGTCGCACGCGGCGAACGAACCGATCGAATACGGCGTGGTTGTACTCGACGATCGCACGGGCATCTCCAGGCGAATAGCTTAGAAAAGCGGCCATCAAACCCGGGAATCCCTTCGAAGGTAAACGTTTCCGTTGCGCCGAGTGAAGGGGAATTGAACGGACCTCGGATTCAGGCGCCGAGTCGAAAGGACGCCGCCAGGTCCGGGATCGGCACCGGGATCGAATTCCGCGCGTAGGTCCGAGTGGCCGCTTCGAACCGAAAGCAAATGGCGAATTTCGGTCACGTCGGGGACTTCGTCCAAACGAAGGATGCGACGGTTGATCGCCCGAAATCGGATGATCCCGCCCTCCTAAAATGGGACGAGATTCTCGGTCTGCCTGTGACCGAGGGCGACGTCATCACGCGAACGACTTCGTCGCCGAATACGACCAAGACGCTAGCAAGCGATCTCCGGGCCGTTGGGGTGGTTCCGGGTGCAACGTTGCTAGTCCACTCCTCGCTAAGCGCGCTCGGGTGGACCATCGGAGGTGCGATCGCGGTCATCGATGCGTTGGCCGAGTCAGTAGGTTCCGAGGGGACCATCATGATGCCGGCGTTCAGCGAAAGTGCACCGGAACCGTCGCGCTGGACGAATCCACCGGTACCCGAATCGTGGTGGCCGGCGATTCGGAACGAATGGCCGCCCTACAATCCCGAGCGGACTCCAACACGGTCGCTTGGGGTCATCGCTGAACTCTTCCGTACCCAACCCGGAGTCCTCCGAAGTGGCCATCCGAATGATTCATTCGCCGCGAAAGGGCGCGATGCCGCCGCACTCCTGAGCTCACAACGGCTCGATTTTGGACGCGGCGAACACTCCCCACTCGCGCGTCTCTACGATCTGGACGGGTGGGTGCTGCTGCTGGGAGTGGATCACGGATCGAATAGTTCCCTGCACCTGGCCGAGTACCGGGCGCAATGGCCCGGTCGTACGACCGTCCTCGAATGGGGGGGGCGGGTCGTTCACGAAGGGCGGATCGAGTCGGTCCGGATTCGCGATCTGGATACCAACTCGAATGACTTCGCTCAGTTAGGCGCCGCTTTCGAACGAGAGGGGGGCGACGTGCGGATCGGTCGAGTGGGATTGGCCACGACTCGGCTGATGCGTCAACGTCCTCTCGTCGATTACGCGATCAGATGGATCGAGCGCCATCGTCCCGATGCTCCGGGATAGCGCCTGATCCGCTTTATCCGAATCAATTCTGAGATCCGGTCTCGTTGCAATCCCCGGTTCATTGAAGCCCTCATATAGACCGACCTCCTTCGCCGCGCCGCAGCGGGGTAGGGTAGTCAGGAAAACGGTCGGAATCCCGCCCGTCCTGAAATCCCGACGGGCTCATAACCCGTAGATCCATGGTTCAAATCCATGCCCCGCTATCTGGACCGAGATGCACTCCGCGCTCTCGCTCGATGGCTTTGTTAAGCCGGAAGTTTTAGCCGAGCTTGAGGGCTAGTCGGATCGAAGCTCCATGCCGGACGCCGGTTCCTCCGCCCAGGTCGGAAGCGCCCCGAGCGGAGGCAAACTCCCATGACTCCTCGGTCGCCGGAATCGTGAGCCCGACATGCTTCCCCAATCGTCCGCAATCGACCGACTTCGCGCTTGGCTCGAATACCCCCGATCGAATGGTCCGGCCATCTCCGCCGACGGACGATCGATTTACTTCATCTCGAGTCGAGGGGGAGTGCCGCAGGTATGGGGGATCCCCGTCGAAGGGGGAACGGCGGCCTGCTTGTACTCCGCTCGCGAAAAGGTGGAACGCGCCCTAGCGGCTCCTGCGGGCTCGCTCCTCCTGCTCTCTGTGGATCGCGGGGGCGATGAACACTGGCAACTCTACGTCCGTGACGGGGATGCGAGCGATCCAACCCGATCTGTCCATCCGCTCACGCAGGAACTCGGCCGGATCCACGAACCCGGGGCCTGGCGCGATGCGAGCCATTTCGTCTTTACGTCGAACCGACGCGACCTCCGGTTCTTCGACGTTTACGAGGTCGATGCATTGGGCCGAGGCGAGCCCCGTCTCGTGCGACAGGAGGACGCGCTCGTCACCGTTTCGGCGGCTCACGAGCAGCGAGTGCTCCTGAACCGGGCGAACACGAACCTCGACTCCGACCTGATACTCTTGGAAGGAGAACGGGAGCTACTCTTGACCCCCCATTCGGAAGAGCTGACGGTCTGGTCGGCCGATCTGGTCAAAGAAGACGTGCTGGCGGGCGCGAACCCCGACCGAGAGTTCGCTTCGCTCATGCGCTATCGCCCCGGGGGTGACTCCGAGACGATTTGCGATTTTGGGGCCGACGTCGAGCTGATCAAGGGAGATCCCGATGGGCTCCGAACGGCCCTCGCAGTGAACCGGAACGGCAGTAGTGAGCTCCACGTTCTGGACACCCGCTCCAATGAAGACCGGATCTTGGACCTTCCCGGTCCGGGCGTGATCAGTTCGATTGCCTGGATGCCGGATGGGAGCGGTTTCCTTTTCGACTTCGACTCTTCCACGCTCGGCACCGAGATCTGGCGATGCGAGCTCGCTTCCGGGACGCTCCGAACCGTCACGCAACGCCCGGTCCCGATGCCTGGATCCGTCGTCGAGCCTACCCTTCACGCCTATCTTGCTGAGGACGGACTCAAGATTCCCTTCTGGCAATACCTTCCAGCGCATGGGCCGGCCCGAGGAACGATTCTCCTCGTGCACGGGGGACCCGAAGCGCAGGCACGACCGCAGTTTGGCCAAGGGGTGTATGCCTTCCTCGTGGGGGAAGGGTGGCGCCTGATCGAACCGAACGTGCGCGGGAGTTCCGGGTATGGTCGCACGTACGTCCATCTGGACGACGTACGCAAACGGATGGACTCGGTTCGAGACCTCCGGGACCTCGTGAAGGCGCTGGGGGTCGACGGCACCATGGAATCGGAGAAGGTCGGGATCTTCGGAGGAAGTTACGGCGGGTTCATGGTCCTCGCTGCGATCACTTCGTATCCAACGCTCTGGGGAGCTGCGGTCGAATTCTTTGGAATATCGAACTTCGTGACGTTCCTTGAGCGGACCGGGCCTTGGCGAAGGAAAGTGAGAGAGGCCGAGTACGGGAGTCTTGAACACGACCGAGAATTTCTCGAAGCGATCTCCCCGATCCATTCTGTCGAGCGCATCGTCACCCCCCTGCTCGTCGCTCACGGCGAGAACGATCCTCGAGTCCCGTTTGAGGAAGCGGAGCAGATCGTCGAGGCGCTTCGTCGGCGCAAAGTACCCGTGGAATTCCTTCGGTACGCGAATGAGGGCCACGCCTTTGTACGGAGCGAGAACCAACTCGAAAGCTTTGGCCGCGCCCACGAGTTCTTCGCTCAGCATCTTCGGTCGACCGAATCCGACCAGTAGCGGCGATCGCGAGGTGAAGATACCTCCGCCGACACCGATCGGAGACTCGCCGTCTCGGGGGCGGCAGCGGGCGCCCTACGAGGAACGGAATCGAGCCTTGATAGAGCGCGGCTCGAGCGCCCGTTGGGGCTTCCGCGATGCGGGGCGGTCTGGGGGCGGGGGGAGAAACAGATCCAGAAGGATTCGGAACGGGGATCGACCGAATCGTAGTTCACGCCGAGGGAGACTCCGGAGGGGGGTTTCTGGGTTTCGATGCGCGTCGCCGAGCGGTTCGCTTCACCTCGTCGTTGGATTGGGGAGCGCCTGGAGGCGTCGTAATCGACGCGGCGACCTGAGACGCCGTCGGTGGCGGAGTCGGCGGCGGGGGGGGAGGGGGCGGAGCGAGGGGGGCCGCGGCGATCGGTAGTGGGCTCGTCGGCGGCTTCGGTGCCGCGGGCGGTGGGGCCACGGGAGCAGGGTGAGCTGGTGCGGCCGACGGGTGCTGAACGTGGGCCGGGGGTGGGTTCGGGCGGGGGTGAATCGGTACGAATTCCCCGGGCTTCCAGGTGTGCGGGGCCTTGAGGACGGAGGGGTCTTTGAGGAACAGATCGGCATGGCCGCACGAGCGGCAGATTCGAGTTCCGAGGGCGAGTTCGCCGCGTGCGCGGAGCGAGAGCGTGCCAGAGCCCAGACTCCCCGTCTTCAGCTCGTTCGCCCAAACGAAGTCATTTGCACCGCAATTGCTACACACAGGGGCCACGATGATTCCTCGACTGTTTTAGCCGACGTAGCACCAAATAGTTTGCCCCGCTCCGGCGGAGCCCGACCTCTCGACACGAAACGGCCAAGTAGGGAGGGAACCCTCGCGCGGAATCGATGGATTCCTCCCTCTTCCGACGGATCACGGTCTGCGTCGACGGGTCGCCCCATGCAGAGGTGGCGCTGAACTATTCCCTCGCCTTGGCTCAGCGGTTTAATAGCGAGCTTTCAATCTTGGCGGTCGCCCCGCTCATTCCCGGATTCGCGCCAACGACTACCGAGCCGTGGACCGCCCCTGAAGTGGGTCCGAATGACGTCGAGCAGTACCGCGGGATCGTCGATCGTGCGGTTCGTGCTGCGGAAGGAGCCGGCGTCACCAGCGTCACGGGAATCTGCCTCGAGGGGGTGATCGTCGACGAGATCATCGCCCACATCGAAGCTCATCGTCCGGATCTTCTCGTGCTCGGTTCCCGGGGACTGTCCACCGCAAAGCGGTTGCTGCTCGGCAGCGTATCCGACGCGGTCTTGCACCACTCGAATTGTCCGGTGTTAGTGGTCCGAGAAACTACTACGCCGCCGCTGACCGCGAATCCAAGATCGTAAGACGCGTTCGAATGGGCAATTTATGGGAGGCCTTCCGGAGCGCCTCCTTGGCCGTTTCTATGTTCGCCTCGGTGGTATAGACCGTGATCAAGTCGCTCCCGATCTGCGCACGGACGGCGTGACCGACTGGCTTTCCGAAGGCCCCTCGCATCCCGTCCGAGATACGGTCGGCCCCGGCGCCCATCGCCATCTTGTGTTCCCGCAAGATCTGATGCGGATATCGGCGTACCTTCAAGTGAAACGCGTTGGGGGCGTTCTTGTCGAGGACCCGTACGGCGCTGATCCGCGCCGCCTCGAGCGCTACGTCCCGCACTTGCGCCGCCTCTTCACACCCAAGCGTAAGCGAGATCGGGAATTGTTCCCGCAGATTCCCGGTGTCAAATTGCGTCACTCGGCAGGTCGGGATGCCACCCATGTACTCCTTCCGAGTGTAGACCTGACCCTCGATCTCCCGGTACATTCGGGCCGGCTTTCTCGTCATGGAGCGGCGGCGAGACCGGCGGCGGTGTAAAAGGCTTACTGCGAAAAGGGCCGCGATCCCCCGATGCGCCGAACGGTAGGGCCGGACCTCGCCAAGGGAACCTCGCGGTACCAGATCGATCGATGTCGCAGGACCTCGAAGAGTGATTTTCGCGCGTGGTCGTTCGTTGGAGCGGCGAAAAACGAACGGCCGAACATGGCCTGCGCGCTCGGCGATCCGGAATCACGAATCCGTCGCAAGAGCTGGCCTAGGGAGGGGGAAAAATGCGCAGTCGGTCCGTAAATCGCTCGGATTCGTCTAAGAACACGTTCCAACGCGGCGTGCGCAAGACGTGATCGAGTCCGGGAGTCGCCGCCGCCCGGAGGCGCTGCAGGAACCGTTTGGAACGAAGAAGGGTGGGGGAGGGTAGGGGTTCCCCAGCCACCCCGACGACCACTCGCTTGGTAAGCGCGTGATGGAGGACCCGACCGAAGGGCGGTATTCCCGGTTCGCGACGTACTTCGAGGCCGCCGCCGAGAATGGCCGCGACACCGCCCAGCCCGCCCCCTCCGAACAGGTCGGCCAAGTGCGCCGTCTGAATCGCCCGCGCCCGAGGAAAGTCAAGAACGAAGGCAACCCCTAGCGCCGTGGCTAGGGCACCCGCGGCACTCATGCCAAATCCTTGGCCGATCGGAAGTTCGTGTTCGAGGTGGACCGTCAAGGAACCCTCGTGCCCTGCCGAAAGGCGACGCGCTACTTCCTCCGAAATCGGGAGTGGCAAGGATTCCCCGGCTGATACTCGAAGCCTTGACCGGCCGCTTGGGTCCCAACGAACCTCGGCGACGACGCCGGCGGCCAGGACCAATCCCGCTCCGACCGACCCGCGTCCTCGAGGGTCGCGTGCCTCCGAGCGCGGAGAGAATATGCCCGTAAGATGTCCCGGGGCCCACGCGCGCGCCTGCCGCACTCCGGCGACGCGTCGTTCTCGAACCACGACTGCAACAGAAACGACTACTTATAAGCCGAAACGCTTTATTCAAATCGCTGGTCCCCCGCGGGGGCCGGAATGACGACCGGGTTTGAATCGCAATGAGTGAACCGGAAGCAACGCCCGCCGGGCACGACAGCTTCGACCGGGTCAATTTTCTCGAGCTCCGGAACACTCAACTGGCCGAAGCGATCAAACGAGTCGAGAGCGAGCGCCACTACATGGAGGCCGAGATCCTCCGACTTCAGCGCGAAGTAAAACGTTTGAAAACCGAGCTGGACCGCCTCCGCTACCCGCCACTGATCGTCGGGAGCGTTCGGGATGTGCTGACCGATGGGCGGGTGGTGGTAAAGTCCTCCACCGGACCCGACTTCGTCGTCAACTCGGCCGAGACCGTCGAACATGAGAAGATCACCGTGGGGTCTCGGGTGGCCCTGAACAAACAGACCCTCGCAGTGATGGGCGTCTTGCCCGCCTCCTTGGACCCTCTCGTAACCGCGAGCGAGATCGTCGACAAGCCCTCCGTGACCTACCAGGATATCGGGGGACTGAACGACCAGATCCGCGAAATTCGAGAAGCGGTGGAATATCCTCTGCTCCGCGCGGAACTGTATCGCAAGATCGGGGTCGAACCCCCGAAAGGCGTGCTGCTGATCGGTTCCCCCGGTACCGGGAAGACCCTAATTGCCAAAGCGGTCGCGCATCACACCCATGCAACGTTCGTGCGACTCGTGGGAAGCGAGTTGGTCCAGAAATATATCGGGGAAGGCGCTCGATTGGTCCGCGAGCTCTTCCAGCTGGCGCGCGAAAAGTCGCCGACCATCATCTTCATCGATGAAGTCGATTCGATCGGAGCGAAACGCCTCGAAGTCGCGACCAGCGGGGACCGGGAAGTCCAACGAACGTTGATGCAGCTGCTCGCCGAAATGGATGGATTCGAACCGTTATCGAATGTCAAGATCATTGCCGCAACCAACCGGCCGGATATCCTGGACGACGCCCTGCTCCGTCCCGGACGGTTCGACCGGATCATCGAGGTCCCGGTCCCGGCGTTCCCGGGACGCGTGGAGATCTTCAAGATCCACTCGCGGAACATGGCGATCAAAGAGGCCATCGATTTCGATGCCCTGGCGACTCGCTGCGAAGGCACCACCGGGGCCGACATCAAGGCCATTTGCACCGAGGCCGGGATGTGGGCGATCCGCGAAGAACGCGACTACGTGTCCGCGGCAGATTTCGACCGCGCGATCGAGAAAGTGGTTGGTGAAGAAGAACTCCGAAAGGAGTCCGTCACCATGTTCGCCTAATTCAGCACCCCGCGCGATTCCTCACAACGTCACGCGCCCGACGATTCGCGGACCGGTCGTCGCCGAGAGGTCGGCAATGAAGCCGAAGTCGCGGGAACCAAAGGCGGTGGGTCGATCGGCGGTGAGCTCGATTCGATCGCCCGTCCGAGGGCCGATCTGAACCGGAAGGAAGGAAAGGCCGGTCAGGAGATGCCATCCGGCGCCCGGACCAAAATCTCCGCGGTAGTACCGACAGACAACGAACTCCGAGCCCGGGAACTCGGTGCCGACGGTGAGCGACCCGTCGGGGGCCAGTTGTTGCCCGCGTTCGAGTTCGTCCGCCTCGACTCCTTTGAGCGCGACGCCGACGCGCGCCCCGGTCGCCGCTTCAGTGACTTCTAAGTCGTGGACTTGGACCGAGCGAATCTCGACGAGCTTCTCGGTCGGATAGAGTCGAAGTTTTTCATGCGGATGCAGCGAGCCTTGTCGGACGACCCCCAGGGCGACCGCGCCGACTCCCTTTACCGGGAACGCATGGTCGATGGCGACACGGACCGGGCCGTCCCGGGGTTCCGCCGACCACGAGTCGATCAGCTCTCGGAGCTTCGGAGGCTCGAGCGGCACAAAGGGGGCCTCGACCAAGCGAGTCCCTTTGAACGCTCGTCGAACCTCTTCGGCCCCCACCCCCGCTCCGAGGGCGATCGTCACGGGGGTTCGAAAGAGATCGACGGTCGCGGCCGTCTCGGCGACCTCCCGGCTCAACGAAGGAATAGCGAAGAGGATCTGATCGGACATCGCGAGCGCGAACAGGAGGGCGGCGAACTTTTCCGGGTATTGCGTGGGCTCGACGATGGTAGCGGCGTGCCCTTCCCGAAGGGCGTTGAACAGCGTCAGATCCGAGGTCGTACCCTTCTTTCCGAGCTCTCGCGCAACGTCTTTCCCCCCGACGACGGCGACGGTCACGGAGGAAGACATCGCCCGCCGCTCCTAGGAGGGGGCGGCCAGCTTGGCGGTCCCCACTTGAAGTTGGACCCCCTCGCCCTTGACCTCAATCTTGACTTCGGATCCGTCCTTGATCTCCCCCGAGAGGAGTCGGACCGTGAGCGGGTCCACGACGAGCCGTTGGATCGTGCGCTTCAGCGGGCGGGCGCCGTACACCGGATCGAAGCCGGCTTGAGCGATCCACCCCTTGGCCGCCTCGGTGGCTTTGAGGCGAATGCGCCGGTCTTTCAGCCGGGACTCGACTAAGCCGAGTTGCAGGTCGACGATCGCCCGAATCTCGGGCTCGGTCAAGGCATGGAAGATGACGATCTCATCGAGCCGATTCAGGAACTCGGGCCGGAAATGGGCGTGAAGCGCCGGTTCGAGAAGCTTCCGACGCTCGGCGTCCGTTTCGGCCGACTGGATCAAGTCGCTGCCTAGATTACTCGTGAGGATGACGACGGTGTTTCGGAAATCGACGGTCCGTCCCTGCCCATCCGTCAGGCGCCCTTCGTCCATCAGTTGGAGGAGAATGTTGATGACCTCCGGATGAGCCTTCTCGATCTCATCGAACAACAGCACGGTGTAGGGCCGGGTGCGAACGGCTTCGGTGAGCTGTCCCCCCTCCTCATACCCCACATACCCCGGTGGCGCCCCGATCAGCCGCGCTACGGTGTGTTTTTCCGTGTACTCGCTCATGTCGATTCGCACGAGCGCCTTCTCGTTGTGGAACAGGAATAGCGCGAGCGCTTTCGCGAGCTCGGTCTTCCCGACGCCGGTCGGACCGACAAATAGGAAGGATCCGATCGGCCGGTTCGGGTCCCCGAGTCCCGAACGCGACCGGCGGACCGCGGCGGCAACGGTCCGGACCGCTTCCTCCTGGCCCACTACCCGGCGTCGGAGCTCCTCTTCCATCGTCAAAAGTCGCTCGGTTTCGCCCTGGAGGAGCCGGGACAGCGGAACCCCACTCCATTTCGAGACGACGAGCGCGACATCTTCCTCGTCCACTTCCTCTCGCAGGAGCGTGTCGCCGGCGGGGCCTTCCACGGCCTTGCTCACCTCCGCGAGACTTTTCTGCAGTTCAGGGAGCTTCCCATATCGAAGTCGTGCCGCGGCCTCCAAGTCACCGGTGCGTTCCGCCTGCTCCTCTTCGGCCCGGGCCTGCTCGATGTCGGCCCGAAGCGCTCGGACCCGTTCGACCTGCTCCTTTTCTCGTTTCCAGCGTTTCTGAAGGGTTCCTTCGCGCTCCTTGAGATTGGCCAGCTCTTTCTCGAGCTTGGAAAGCCGATCCTTGGACGCGGCGTCCCGTTCACGCTTCAGTGCCGCACGTTCGATCTCCAGTTGCCGGATCCGCCGAGTGAGCTGGTCCAGTTCGGTAGGTCGCGAGTCGAGGGTTAGCCGGACCATGGACGCCGCTTCGTCCATTGCGTCGATCGCCTTGTCGGGCAGGTGACGGTCCGGAATGTAGCGAGCCGCCAGAGTGGCGGCCGCGACGAGCGCTGAATCGTGGATTTTCACCCCGTGGTGGAGTTCGTATCGCTCGCGGAGTCCTCGCAGAATCGAAATGGTATCTTCCACCGTCGGTTCCTGAACGAGCACGGGCTGGAATCGTCGCTCGAGGGCGGCGTCTTTCTCGATGTATCGGCGGTACTCTTGGATCGTGGTCGCGCCGATGGCGTGCAGCGTGCCGCGGGCCAGAGCGGGTTTGAGTAGATTGGACGCATCCAAGGATCCTCCCTCGGTCGCCCCGGCGTGTACCAACGTATGCAGTTCGTCGATGAAGAGGATCACGTGTCCTTCGGACCGCTCGACTTCTTGAAGGAGGGCCTTGATCCGTTCCTCGAATTCCCCCCGGAATTTGGCCCCCGCGAGCAGTGCCCCGAGGTCGAGCGCGATGAGCCGTCGACCCCGAAGCGACTCCGGAACGTCGTCGTTCGCGATCCGCTGGGCCAGCCCTTCTACGACCGCCGTCTTCCCGACGCCCGGGTCCCCGATCAGGACCGGATTGTTCTTCGTTCGCCGCGAAAGGATTTGGATCGTGCGGCGGATCTCGTCGTCGCGTCCGATGACGGGGTCGATCTTCCGCGACCGAGCCAGTTCGGTCAAATCGCGCCCGTATTTCTCGAGGGCCCGATATTGGGCCTCCTCCTGACGGCTCGCGACGGGACGTTCTCCCCCTCGCAGTTCTTTGAGCGCACCCTCCACGGCGCCTTTCCGTACTCCGACTTCTTCGAGGGCCGCCTGAGCGGTCGAGGGCGCCGAAAGGAGGCCGATCAGGAGTTCGTCGACCGTGGTGTAGCGATCCTTCCGTCGCGCGGCCTCGGCTTCGGCCGCGTCGATCACCTGAGATAATCCTCGCGAAAGGTACTGATCGGAGGGCGCGACATGGTCCGCGGTCGGGTACCGTTGCAAGCCGGAGTCCAGTCGTTCTCTCAGGCGGTCGAGGGGGACATGAAGTTGGTTGAGTAGCGCGACGGTTGGACTCTGGGGGTTCGAGAGCAGGGCGTACAACAGATGTTCGGGTTCGACCGAGGCATGGCGCCGCTCTGCGGCGAGCTGAAACGCGCCTTCAAGCGCCTGACGGCCCGCATCGGTCAGTTTATCGAGATGCACGGTTCGACTTCCATCGGAAATACTGATTTAAGGCCACCACCCGTCCGTTGCTTCGTGGCCGACCTTCGGGTGACTCTCGCCGGAGTGCCGCTCCGCAACCCATTCCTCCTCGCTTCCGGGATTTGGGGAGAGAGCGGAGAATCGCTCCTCGGCGCCTGGAACGCCGGGGCCGGCGGAGTGATCACCAAGTCCATCGGGACCAATCCCCGGATGGGCTATCCCAATCCAACGATCGATAGCTTGGAACGCTGGGGGTTCCTGAACGCGATGGGACTTCCCAACCCGGGGGTCGAGGAGTATCCGAAGGAGATCGCGACGGCGCGGGGCGCCGGCGCTCTCGTCATTGGCTCCGTCTTTGGCTCCGATCCCCCGGAATTCGCGACGCTCGCGGCGAAGATCGCCGCCGAAGGCGTCGTCGCGATCGAGCTCAATCTCAGCTGCCCCCACGCGGAGGGAGTTGGCTCGGAAGTTGGGTCGGATCCGGCGGAGGTCGAAGCGATCACGCGAGCCGTCGTCTCGGCCGTTCGAATTCCGGTGATCGCCAAGATCACCCCGAACACCGCAGATGCCCTCGCCCTCGGCTTAGCGGCGGAACGCGGAGGCGCCTCCGCCATTAGTGCGATCAACACCTTGCGGGCGCTGGCGATCGACGTCCATCTTCAACGCCCGGTTCTTTCCCACGGATTGGGCGGATTGAGCGGGCCGGCGATCAAGCCGGTCGGACTCGCCGTGGTTTGGCAACTGTTCGAGCAGCTTCACATCCCCATCGTGGGAGTAGGAGGGATCGTCCGAGCCGAGGACGCCCTCGAATACATCATGGCCGGCGCCTGCGCGGTCGAAGTCGGGACGGTGGTCGCATGGGAAGGGATCGGCATTTTCTCCCGACTGGTCAATGGACTGAACGAACTCATGGATGAGCTCGGGATCGACCGCCTTGACGACGTCGTAGGGATTGCCCATCGGACCAACGCCGAAGCGCGTTCGCTGCCGCGAATGTCGAGTATCGCTCGAGGGTAGCAGGCCCCGTGCGAACCGTTGTTCCGATCACGGAGAGGGTTCAGGAGACCCCGAGCACCGTCACGCTTCGGTTTCCCTTTGCGCCCCCTGCGGACCCCGGGCAGTTCGTCATGGTGTGGATCCCCGGGGACGATGAATTACCCATGTCGCTCTCGTATACGGGCCCATCGAAGGGGATCACGGTCAAAGTCATGGGGTCCACGAGTCGGGCGATCCAATCGATTCCCGTCGGGGCAAAGGTCGGAATCCGGGGTCCCTATGGGAACCGATTCGACCTCACTCCCCGCCAGGTCCTCGTTGTCGGAGGCGGCTCTGGTTCTGCCGTTCTGGCTCCCGCCGCCGAACGTGCGGCCGCGCAAGGGGCGAAGATCACGGCGGCGATCGGAGCGACCACCGCGGCCGAGCTACTGTTCGCGGACCGGTTCCGGAGGATGGGGGCTCGAGTGACGGAGTCCACGGATGATGGCTCTCAAGGATCGCGTGGATTCGTCACGCCGGTTGCGGATCGGCTCCTTGCCGAGGAGGAATTCGATGTCGTCTGGACCTGCGGTCCCGAGGTCATGATGCAAAAGGTCTGTGAATCCGCGGGTCGGCGAGGGATCCCCGTCTACTGCTCCGTCGAACGTCAGATGAAGTGCGCCCTCGGATTGTGCGACGCGTGCGCCCTCGGACCGCTGCACGTTTGCATCGATGGCCCGGTTTTTCCGGCGGAGCGGCTGGTCGGGTTGCCCGATTTCGGGCGGTTCAAGCGCGACGCTTCCGGACGGCGGGTCCACCACTGAGTCGCTCCGGCGTGGGGGGAAACTGGGTCCGAGCCCCGCCGCCCTTCATCCAGCGGGCAGAGGCTTTATGCAAACGTCCGGATACCAAGCGCGGAGTTCGTTGTGAAAGTTGTCGTGGTGAGCGGCGGCGTGATTTCCGGCCTCGGAAAAGGAATTACGACCTCCTCGCTCGGTCGCCTGCTGAAAGCGCGGGGGATCCCCGTGACGATCCTCAAGATCGATCCCTACCTGAATGTCGATGCTGGCACGATGAATCCGTACCAGCACGGTGAGGTTTTCGTCCTCGACGACGGCACGGAGGCCGACCTCGACCTGGGGAACTACGAGCGCTTCCTCGGCCAGAGCCTCGTAGGAACGCACAACCTGACGACGGGCAAGATCTATCGTGCGGTCATTGAGAAGGAGCGGCGGGGGGATTACCTCGGCAACACGGTGCAGATCATTCCCCATGTGACCGGGGAGATCAAGCGAACGATTCGAGAGGTCGCCCAAGCCACCGGGGCGGAGGTCGTCCTCGTGGAAGTCGGCGGGACGGTCGGCGACATTGAATCCATGCCTTTCCTGGAGGCCCTTCGGGAGCTCTCCTACGAACTCGGGGAGGGTCACATGGCCTTCGTCCACACAACCCTCGTGCCGGTAGTCGGCCCGGTGGGAGAGGCGAAGACGAAACCGACTCAGCACTCGGTCCGGGAGCTCCGGGCGATCGGGATTCGACCGACCATGATCGTCGCGCGCGGACCGGCGCCGCTCGCTCCCGATATCAAAGCCAAGATCTCCCTCTTTTGTGACGTGCCCCCCGAAGCGGTCATTTCGGTCCCGGACCAACCGGTGATCTACGAGGTTCCTCTCGTACTCGAGGCCCAAGGCGTCGGCCAGCACTTGTGTCGTCTCCTGGGATTGCCCGATCGGACGCCGGATCATACCGCGTGGAAAGAGTTCTTGGCCACGTATCGTCGGGGGGATGGAGCCGTAGAGATCGCGGTGGTGGGGAAGTACACGGAACTCCGAGATGCCTACCTCTCCCACACCGAAGCGTTCCACCATTGTCAGGGTCGTTTGGGCTGCGACGTTCGACTCCAATGGTACGACGCGGAGGACATTCCCAAGAATCCGTCCCTACTCGTCCGTTTGAAGCGTGCCGACGCCGTCCTCGTCCCCGGTGGATTTGGTGCGAGAGGGGTGGAGGGTAAGGTTCTGGCGATCGAAGCGGCCCGAACCCATGGGATCCCGTTCTTGGGAGTGTGCTATGGATTCCAGATGGCGGCCGTCGAATTCGCTCGCAACGTGCTCGGACTCTCGCATGCTAACACTTCCGAAGTCGACCCGCACACTCCCGATCCGGTCGTCTGCCTCCTCGAGCAGCAGCGCGGGCTGGCGGATATGGGGGGCACGATGCGGCTGGGAGCGCAGCGCGTAGAGCTGACCCCAGGATCTCGAATCGCCTCGATCTACGGTCGCACGGAGATCTGGGAACGTCATCGACACCGCTTCGAGATCAATCCCGACTATCTCGACCGCTTCCGCGAACACGGCCTCCAGGTCTCTGGACGCGCGGTAGATGGGCGGGTCGAGGTGTTGGAGATCTCCGACCATCCGTTCTTCCTGGGGGTACAGTACCACCCCGAGTTCCTCTCGCGACCCGAAGCGCCGCATCCGCTGTACTTGGCCCTCGTGAACGCCGCGCTCGCGCGCAAGGAGGTGCCGGCCGCTGTCGCCGCCCCGCCGGCTCTCTCGTGAACTGGCGCAGCTGGACGGCACGTTCGTCCGGATCGGCGGTCATCTGGAGGAGTATCGCGCGCTCGGGGGAGTCGCCTTCGCGCTCGTACGCGACGGCTCGGGCACCTCCCAGGTCACGCTCAAGCGCGGGGTCACCTCCGAAACGATTTTTGAAACGCTCGCCGAGCTGCCCCGGGAGTCC
The DNA here is from genome assembly GCA_963749195.1 of uncultured Thermoplasmata archaeon. GTDB lineage: Archaea > Thermoplasmatota > Thermoplasmata > Lutacidiplasmatales > UBA184 > Lutacidiplasma. The sequence continues at coordinate 812,243 of CAVVLX010000006.1, read as the reverse complement.
GTCCTCGAAGTCGAGGGGACGGTTCGGCGCTCCGAAAGGGCCCATCGCGGCGTCGAGCTGCTTCCCGAAGCGGTCCGCGTACTCTCGCGCTCGGAGGTCCCCCTTCCTCTCGGGATCGTCGATAAGGTGGGGGCCGAACTCGATACCCGATTGAATCATCGGGTGCTCGACCTACGCAAACCGGCCGTGCGCGCCGTCTTCGAGCTTCGAAGCGCGCTGCTCGAGGGATTCCGACGCGCCTTCATTCAGCGCGGATTTCTCGAGGTCGAGACGCCCAAGCTTCTTCGCGAGGGGGCGGAAGGGGGCGCGACCTTGTTTCCCGTCGAGTACTTCGATCAACGCGCGTTCCTGGCGCAGAGCCCGCAGCTGTACAAGCAGATGCTCATGAGCGCGGGCTTCGAACGAGTCTTTGAGATCGCTCCGGCGTTTCGGGCGGAGCCGTCGGACACGATCCGGCACATTACCGAGTTCTCGAGCCTCGATGCGGAGATGGCGTTCATCTCGGGCGCGGAAGAACTGCGCGAGACCCTCGAAGGTATCGTGGTCGACGTGATCGCCCTTGCACACGAACGGCTGACCGGTCGGGGCAATCCACTCGTCTCGAAGTTCCCCGCGGTCAAAACGCCGTTTCCGCGCATCCCCTTTTCCCAAGCAGAGGAATGGCTCGGTCGCCCCGGAGCCGAGCAGGAGCTCGGAACGGAGGACGAAAAGATGATCGGCGAGATCGTGCAGCGAGATCACCGGACCCCCTTTTACTTCCTCACTGACTTTCCCACGGCGGTCAAGTCGAAAACGTTCTACGCGGCTCGGCAGGAGGCGAATCCGGCCCTGACCGAATACTTTGACCTGTATTTTCAAGGAATCGAGCTCGCCAGCGGAGGACCCCGCGAGCACCGGCTCGACCGTCTCCTCGAGAACCTTCGGAGCGCGGGTCTTGCACCGGAAAAATTCGCCTCGTATCTGGAGGCGTTCCGTTTCGGTATGCCTCCGCACGGAGGCTGGGGATTCGGGGTGGACCGATTGGTGTGGACGCTCGCGCAGCTTCCGAATATCCGGGAGGCGCGCTTATTCCCTCGCGATCGCTATCGCCTGGACCCGTAGGGAGGGTTGATTCATGGTCGCTGTTACTCGGACCTTGCCCGCGCCCCCCGAGCTCTCAGGTCGATGGGCCGCCGTCTTCGAAGAACGGGGTCTCCGACCTCGCTTGCTCGAGTTGCAGGACCGGTACCCGGAAGAACGAACGCTCGAAATCCCATTCTCCAGCCTCGAAGAAACCGACCTCGCGCTCGCCGACTTGCTCGTCGAGCGCCCCGAAGAGGTCCTCGCCGCCGGCCAGCGCGGAATGCGCGAGCTGCTCCCCGTCGTCGGACCGGAGGCCGAGGGTCTCCGGCTGCGGATCACCGGCCTCCCGACGACCGTTCATCGGTCGATCCGCGCCATCCGAGAAAGCGACCTGAACCGTCTGGTCGGTCTCGATGGGATCGTCCGGAAAGTGACCGAGGTCCGACCGCAGATCCGGGACGCCGTCTTTTCTTGCGCGGCGTGCCGGGTCGAATTCCACGAACCGCAGGACGAGATCGCGCTCGTGTTGCGCGAACCGTTGGAGTGCCCCGAGGCGCAGGGAGGATGCGGGAAGCCTCTCGGTCGTACCCGCTTCCGACTGCTCCCCGAAAAGTCCACCTACATCGACTCCCAACGCATCGAGATTCAGGAGAATCCGGAGAGTCTCAAAGGAGGGGCGCACCCTCAGGGACTGACGGTCTTGTTGATCGAAGACCTGAGTGGTCAGGTGATTCCCGGTAATCGGCTCGTCGTCAATGGCGTGCTGAAGAGCTTTCAGCGGGCCTCGGTCGCGCGCGGAGGTCTCGTCCGCAATACGACCTTCGACCTTCTCGTCCTCGCGAATTCGTTAGAATTCAAGCAGCTCGAATACGAGGAGATCGAGATCACCGAGGAGGAGGAGCGCCTTTTCTCCCGGTTCCGAGGCGACCCCACGGTCGTCGACAAGATCGTGCTGTCGCTCGCCCCGACGATCAAGGAGATGGATGAGGAGAAGGAAGCGATCGCGCTCCAGCTCTTTGGAGGCGTCGAGAAGCGTCATCCCGACGGCATTCGAGTCCGCGGCGACATTCACGTGCTGCTCGTCGGAGATCCGGGAGTGGCGAAAAGCCAGTTGCTCCGTTACATCGCCGACGTGGCTCCGCGGGGAATCTACACGAGCGGCAAAGGCGCCACGGCCGCCGGGTTGACCGCAGCGGCGGTCAAAGATGACTTCGGGGGCGGCCGTTGGGTGCTGGAGGCGGGAATGCTCGTGCTCGCCGACGGGGGGATCGCGGTGGTCGACGAGCTCGATAAGATGACTCCCGAGGATCGCTCGGCCATGCATGAGGTCCTCGAGCAGCAGACGGTTTCCGTGGCCAAGGCCGGGATTACCGCGACGCTCAACGCCCGATGTCCGGTGCTCGCCGCGGCGAATCCCAAGTACGGTCGCTTTACGCGCGATCGGTCGATCACCGAACAGTTGGACCTTCCTCCGACCCTGCTGTCCCGATTCGACGTGATCTTTTCGATCCAAGATCGGCCGAACCAGGCGCGCGATCGTTCGCTCGCGAGTCGAATCCTCCGCTCCCATCGAGAAGGAGAGGCGCGAGAACTGAACGCGGAATTCGAGCCGGAAATCGCGTCGGCCAGCCTACCCTTCCCGCCACCGCTCCTGAAGAAATACATCGCGTATGCGCGCAAGACCGTGCGGCCCGTTCTCTCGAACGAGGCGCTCCAAGCGCTCGAGGACTACTACGTCGAGGTTCGAAAACAAGGTGAGGAGCCCGATGCCCCCGTCCCGATCACGGCCCGACAGCTCGAAGCGCTCGTGCGATTGAGTGAGGCGGCGGCTCGCGCCCGTCTGTCGCCGGTGGTGGGCTTGGATGACGCGCAGCGGGCCATTCACATCATGGAGAGCTTCCTCAAACGCGTCACCGCCTTCGAAGGAAAGCTGGACATCGATGTGGTGGCCACGGGGGTGTCGCATAGCCAACGCGAGCGGATGGAGCTGCTGACCGACCTCATGACCGAGCTCTCGAAGTCGAACGGGACGTTCACGCTGGAGGAGCTCAAGACCGAGGCCGAACGAAAGGGGATTCCCGCCGCCCGGACCGAGGGACTCTTTCAATCGCTCCGAAACCAAGGAGAGATCGCCGAGCTCCGTCCAGGACGCTGGCAGCGCGTTCGATTCTAGGAACCACCCCTAAGCGCTCTTAACCCCGGATGGGGGTCGGGGGAGACGGAGGGGAACGATGGAGGCGGAGGGCACTTCGGGCGTCGTCATGCGGGTCCACCGCGTACGCGCCGAGGTCGTCGTCGCGGCCTGCGACGCAGAACTCCTCGGGAAGGATCTACCGGTGGGCGCCGCGGGTCGAACGGCGAAGATCTCCGGACAGTTCTACGGCGAGCGAATCGTCTCGAAAGAGGAGTTCGTCCTCGCCCTTCGCCGGGCGACCATCGTGAATCTCCTCGGTGCCCAGGTGTTGAAATGGGCGGAAGAAGAGGGATTCGTGGATGAGAACGGATGCGGGGTGTTGGGCGGAGTTCCCCACGCCGAGATATTCACCGTTCCGGAATGACTTCGCTTCGGGAGCGTAGTCCGATGGCGGAAGGCGAATTCTGCGTGGTCTGTGGGCGGACGGACCGGTCCCTCCAAGACGGGATGTGTGCGGAATGCTCGGCCGATCGGCTCCACTTGATCGGGGCCCCGCTTCGGCCGAAGGTCATCCTTTGTCCGATGTGTGGGGCTCGAAAGGTGGGGTCCCACTGGGAGCGTTCCGGTTCATCGACGCTTCTGGGGGCCGAGGACCTGACCCCGCTTCTTCAGATCCATCCCGAGGTCGGGATCCGGCGCATTCGATGGGAGGAAACGAACCAAAACCCCATGCTGCGAGAGCTGCACGGAACGGCGTTAGTCCGATTCCGAGGACTCGAACGGGAGGTGGGCGTCGACCTGCAGGTCAAGATCGAGCATCACACCTGTCCTGAGTGCAGCCGTCGGTCCGGGCATTACTACACCGCGATTCTGCAGCTGCGCGGGGAGACGGATGGCCCCCACGAATCATCGGTGGAACTTCGGAATCGACTCGAACATCAATGGCAAAGCGTCTTGCCGGAAACCCGATCCGACTGGCGCAAGGCGATCAGCTGGAGCGAGGCGCTGCCCGAAGGTTGGGACTTCTATCTAGTCGATACGCTCGCCGGCCGCGGGCTCGCCCGCTTGCTTCGCCAGCGCTTGGGGGCCCGCATCAAGGAGTCGGCCACGCTCTTTGGGCGGAAGAATGGACAGGATGTCTACCGGGTGACGTTCTGCGCCCGAATCGCCCGAAATGCCGGACCCAAGGGCGACCGGACGATCGATCGTCCGGCGATGGAACCATAGCCTTAAGAAGCGAGTCCCCCTCGAAGGTTCGAGATCAGGGGCGGGCGAGGATGGCGAATAAAAGTGGAATTCTTCGACGACGGCACGGAGCAGATACTTTGGAAGAAGGAAGTTTTCTCGACCTCGGCTCGATGGCGTTCGAGGACGAAGCGAATGCGCTCGTCGGGTCCCGGGGAACGGTTCGCATGGCGGAGATCCTCCGCTTCGACGATCTCCACAATGTCTCCAAGCTGGCCTATCAGGGCGACGTCGTCATCGTCGATTACACTTCGATCGCCAACGATTCCAACGCCGTGCGCCGGATGAGTATTGACCTCAAGAACGTCGCCAAGGACGTCAACGGCGATGTCGCCGGGATTGCTAAGAACTTGCTCTGCCTGACGCCGACTGGGGTCCGGATCGACCGCCAGAAGCTCCGACCGTCGCTCTGATCGACGGGCCGGGGACATGAAAGTTCATCTCGATCGTCGCGAGGCTACGACCGCGGCGGCGGTCGATGCATCGATCAGCGGGGTCGGCGAACGCGCGGAGAAGGACGACTCCTTTCCTCGCTCGCTGGTCAAGGAAGATGACGCGAGTCAGGGCCTCCTCAAAGAAGCCTGGCAAAAGCGAGAGCTGAAAGGGAAGCGGAAAGAAGTCACGATTTTCCACCGACCGGACAAGCGTGGACGAGTCATCTTGGTGGGGCTCGGTCCCCGCACCTCGCTGGATGCGGAAACGGTTCGGCGCGCGGCGGCGGAGGTCGTCAAAGCCCTCAAAGGCAAGGGCGTGCGTACCGTCGGATTTCGTCTGAGCTCCTTCGTCGCCGAGACGGTGCCAAGTGAAGCGGCGGTGGCGGCGCTGGCGGATGGCGCCGCACTGGGCGGATACGAGTTCCTGAAATACAAGACGACTACCGAGGGCGGTGTCGAGGAAGTCACGATCAATCTCGGCGAGGAACACTCGCGGGAGGAGTCGGCTCTCAAACGGGTATTGGACCAGGAGATGGGGATCATTGAATCCGTCCTGTGGACCCGGGACGTGGCGAATCTGCCCGCCGATACCGCAACCCCCGAGCGCTTGGCCGAAGAGGCTCGTTCGTTGGGCAAGGAGTTCGGGTTGCGCGTGGCCGTGCTGGATGAGAAAAAGCTCGCCGAGCTGCATTGTGGCGGGATCTTGGCGGTCGGCAGCGGATCCTCGCATCCGCCGCGCTTGATCCTCCTGGAGTACGGCGGCGGAGCTCGGTCGGGAAAGACCGTCGCGGTCGTCGGCAAAGGGATCACGTTCGACTCGGGCGGAATTTCGATTAAACCCGCAACGAGCATGGCGCACATGAAGTTCGATAAATCCGGGGCGTGCGCTGTCCTCGGGATTCTCCGCGCCGCCGCGACGCTCAAAGTGCCGCCGCGCGTCGTGGGCGTGCTGGCCTGCGCCGAAAACCTACCCAGTGGGACGGCCTATCGTCCCGGCGATGTCCTTCGGACCTATGATAGCCACACGATTGAAGTGCTCAATACCGATGCCGAGGGCCGGGTCGTGCTCTCGGACGCGCTCGGCTATGTCGTGGACAAGTATCATCCGGACGAGGTCATCGATCTGGCGACCTTGACGGGCGCCCAGGTCGTGGCCCTGGGCGACGCGATGGCCGGCCTCGTCTCCAACGACGATAAACTGGCCAAGGGACTGCTCGACGCCTCGGCGGTCACGGGCGAGCCCGTGTGGCGCATGCCCCTCACCGATTACCACCGCGAGCTCGTGAAGAGCGAACTCGCCGACGTGCGCAACTCGACGGAGCTCCCCGTCGGGGGGATGCTGACCGCCGCGGCCTTCCTCGAGACGTTCATCGGCAAAACGGCCTGGGCGCATCTGGATATCGCCGGGCCCGCGTATACGTCCCCCCAGACTCGAAAGTATCAGCCGGCGTATCAGAACGCCGGGGCGACCGCCTTTGGGGTCCGACTCGTGACCCGCTACCTCCTCGATGCGGCGCGAGCCTGAGGTCGGACGAGGTCCGACCTAGTTATCAACGATCTTTACGCTCTCGCCGCCATGCTTGGTCGCCCGCGGCCGCACCTCGCAGAAAAGCGGGGTGTGGTACCCGCCCCCGGTGACCAACGCTACTCCGACGGGAAGAGACTGGATCATCTCCGTCATTCCCTCGGTCAATCCCTCGATCGATTGGGCGATGGCCTTCAGGTCGAGAGGGTTCGTAACCTGCAGGATCAGCTGGGTGTTGCACTGCGACAGTACCGTCTTGTCGATTCGCGCGGCCCGTTGCGTGACGACGCACAACCCGAGTCCGAACTTGCGGCCTTCGCTCGCAATGTTCTTGAGCACGCGCGAGCAGGTCGCCGAGCCTTGTTGCGGGGCGAAGTTATGGGCCTCCTCGATGACGAGGAACAGCGGGGGGATCTTTCCCTTCTTCCGGTTCTCGAAAAGGGTGGAGGCGATCCGGGCCACGACCAACTCCTGGACATCGGGCGCGACTCCCCGTAAATTGATCAGGGTCGCCTCTCCGCGTTTGACCAGCTCGTTCAGGCTCGTCCCCTGCGGTCCCAGCAATTTCGTCTGCTCGAGATACTCGAGCCGTTCCTGGAGCGTCTCGGCGGCCGTACCCTCTCCCATGCCGGCGGCGCGCACTAGGTCTTTGACCGTGAACTCGGCGTTCGTGGCGGCCACCTGCTCGAGCAACGCCTTGAGGGGCGCGAGGAATGTTTTGACGTTCGTCAGCCCCATGAAGACCAGGAGATCCCGCGGATCGAGATGCCGTAGGGAAAAGGTGAGCGGTTTCGCGCTCGGGTTGAGGGAGACATCGGGGGAATATTCCTGGATCTGTTTGCCGAATCCTTGCGACTCTACGGCGAAGCGCGCGTGAACGCCGTTCTTCTCGGCCGGGACGCGGAGCGAGCCATATTCTCCGTGGGGATCGATCACGACGCACGTGACTTTGTGACGTAGAAGTTCCTCGATCAGCACGCCGAGCAAGTAGCTTTTCCCACCGCCGGTTTTCGCGAGGACGCTCACGTGACGCTGGACGAGCTGGTTGATGTCGAGTTCGATCCGCAGGTTATGGCTCCGTAACATTCCCACATAGGCGCCGGTACTCGCCCGATGTTTCAATCCGAGGACGTCGGCGATCAGGGGTTCCTCCGCTCGATCGACGCGCGCCCCGGGCCGGAACGGAACGGTGGGCAGCTTGACGACGCCCCCGTCGTCTCGGTAGCCGATGATCCGAGCAATCCCGAGCAGGTTCTGATGAATCGAGGGCGCGTCGGCGTCGACCAGCGTGCTCGCGCGCTCAACATTCAGGTCGCTCTTCCGCCGAAGATCGTCGAGTTGACACAGTACTTCGCGATGGTGGAGCTCGTCCTGAACGGCGAGATAGTCTCCCCGTTCGACCGGATGCGTTAGGCTGAGCTGGAATTGGCCCAGCCCCACATCCCCAAAAATACGGCCGACTTCTTCCACGGGAGCGATGAGCGGGGGCTGGGCATATTAGCGTGACGCGCGAGAGGAAGGTTCCGCACCGCCGTTCGCTCCGCGAGTCGCCCACCGGCGAAAGACGGGCCGATCCACGCGTCGGAAGCCTTTATATCGGCTGCCTCTGTCGAACGAATCCCGACCTCGTGGAAATCGACGGGCGGTGGCTCTTTGACCGACGCGACGGATGAACTCGAGCGAAAGCGCGCCGAATCGAACGTTCGGGCGGACGAGTTCCGCGCTCGACGCGACAAGCTCAATGCCGAGGCCCGGACCCGGGCCGACGAGCGCGGCCGGATCATCGACGAACTGCATCAAAAGAGCGCGGAGGCCCAGGAGCACCGTCGCCATCGAGATACGCTCAACGATCAAGTTCGGGAAGAGAAGCGGCTGCGCGAGGAGTGGAATCGCAAATTACAGGAGCTGAGCGACCGAGTCCAGGAGCTCAAGCGGGCGCGAGCTCCGCGGCCCGGGGCCGTTCCGGTCTGGCGACTGCGGAAGGAGTTGAAGGAACTCGAATTCCGGCACATGACGACTGCCCTCACGGGCGATCAGGAGAAGCGGCTGATCGAAGAAATGAAGCGCCTCGAACTCGCGGTGAAAGACCAGGATGATCAGCTGCGCCAAGATCCCGAGATCGACCGGGCGCTCGCCGGGGTCGCCGAGGCCCGAGTGGAAGCGGAGAAACATCACGCGGCGGTCGGTCAATTTGCCGAAGAAGCGCAACGGGAGCATGAATCCATGGTAGCCCTGTATGAATCCGTGGACGAACTGCGACGTCAGGCCGACGAAGTCCAAGCCAAACTGATCGAGGTCAAGTCGGCCGCCGACGAGGCCCATCGGGCCCATATCAGCGCCATCGAAGAAGTGCGAGATATCGAAAAGATGGTGGCGGCGGCCCGCGGAGGGCGAACCCCATCGTCCTGGGCCGATGCCGAACCCCCGCGTGAGGAGGACTTCCTCGCGCGCCTCAAGAAAGGGGAGAAAGTCTCGACCGAAGACCTCTTAGAGCTTCAGAAAACCGGGCGCGGATAGCGCCCCACCGGCCGTGACGATCCAGATCGGAGACGCCGAGTATCGGGGGTTCCTGTTCGACCTCGATGACACGCTCGTGCCCACGCAGACTGTTTCCGCCTGGCAATGGGCGTGGCGACCGAGAGGACCGGCGCTATCGGAGCGACATGCACATGCCGCCATTCGGCGATCATTGCACCGCTGGGATCGCCGCCGGTGGCGCGGGCTCGTCGGCGCGGAGCCGGCAGCGGACCTGGCCTCGTACCGCCAACATCTGCGCGAGACGCTCTGGGCAATCGCCGGTCATTCGCTGCCCGACGGCGAAACGGAAGCGGTCGTCACCCGTTTTCTGAAACCGACGGGGGAGATGGAGCGCTACGAAGATGCCCTATCCTGCATCCAGCGACTACAAGGGGCGGGCGTGACGGTGGGCATCACGACCCAACTTCCCAGCGAGGCCGCTCGCTGGCGGCTGCACCGTGCCCAGATTCCCGAAGAGCTGCTCGTGATGACCGGCGACGACTCCGCCGGGCCGTTCCTCCCCGCGCCGGCCGCGATCCGAGCTGCCCTCGATCGGATCCGGGCGAGCGCGTCCGAAGCCGTGTACGTCGGTGATTTGTTCTGGAGCGACGTGCGCGCCGCGACCCGGGTCGGGGTTTCGGCGGTCCTACTCGATCGCAACGACGCCTGGCCGAAGGTCGGCGGCCGTCGGATCCACACGCTCCAGGACTTGGAATCTGCCCTGGCGATTGCCCCGCAATCGGAAGCGGAGACCCCTGAAGCCCCCGAATGACGTATCGGAGGTCCGACCTTTTTTTTCAACAGTCACGACACCTTAATAGAGGGGGGAACGGTTCCACCGGCGTACATGCGCTCGGTGAAACTCAATCAATCCGACCTCCATCGAATCCAAGAGCTCTATGAGGGGGTCATGTCACATGCGTGTCACGGACTTTTTTTCAAAGAAGGCTCGGTCATCGGCTCGGATATGGCGTTGGAGGCTCTCAAGGACCGACCCCATTTCTACGAACGGGCGGGCCAAGCGCTCAAAGAACGAGGATGGATCGAAGAGATCACGTTCTCCGATACCGAGGTCGTGGTCAAAGGGTCGATCGAGGTGTCCCCCAGCGACATCCCCACGTGCCACCGGCTCCGGGGGATCCTCCGCGAGTTCTACGAACGTTTTAAGGGGGGGCGCGTTAAGTGTACGGAAGAGATGTGTGCCTCCACCGGGAATGCGGAATGCCGATTCAGAATTGAGGAGTTGTAGGACCCGCGTATCATGATGGCTGCTGGAAACGTCGGGACTGTGATCAAGGACCTCAAGTCGCGCATCGGGGGGATCGCCACCGCCCTCGTATCCCGCGACGGTCTCGTGCTCTACGCCGATGTCCCGGCGGGAGTGTACACCGAGACCTTTGCGATCATGTGCGCCACGATCCTGGGGGCCGCCGCGACGGCGAACACCGAGTTGAATCGCGCACCGCCCGAGCGGATCGTGATCGAAGGAAACGACTCGAAAACGATCATCGTCGGAAGTGGAAAGAAAGCCTTGCTCGTGGCGGTCGTCGACCAGAGCGCAGACGCGAACAAGATCCTCGCCGAAGCCAGTAAGGTCGCCGAATTGTTGAAGACCAGCTAAAGTCCGCGGTTCGCGCGGAGGGCGTTGATCATTAGACGCCCGTTCCGGTCGCTGGCTCGCTTTCGCGCGTCACGGAACCCGGCGGCAATGGCCCGAGGCGCCGACCTACGCCGGTGACGACGCGCGCGAGATAGCCGCTCATCGCCGCGGTGATTCGGGCCCACGCGATCGGGGAGCGTTGATTCTGGAGGAGCCGACTCGCGCGGTAGTTCCCCCACAACGATCCTTGTTTTTCGGTCAGCTGCTTGCGCCCGTAGCCGTTCCAAAACGCTTGGAACAGAAAGCGCAGCATCGTCGCGCGGAGGTAGTGGTAGACCACCGCCGTCGGAACGTACGCGATGGTCGCGCCGGCCCGGACCGCGCGTAGGTTGAGATCAATATCCTCCGCCGTAATGAATCGAGGATCGAACCCCCCGAGCTGTTCGAAGAGCGCCCGCTGATATCCCAAATTGCAACTCGGAAACGTCACGTCGTTTCCGTGCTGGTAGAGCTCGACGCGTTCGAGAGGCCCGAACCGCGAACGTCCGAGAGGAACGGTCCGTCCGGCGACGACGAGGGCGCGTTGGAATCCGCGTCGCAGGGCGTGCAACCATTGGGAATCCGCGATACAGTCGCCGTCGATGAACGCGATGTACGTTCCCTGCGCCGCCGCGACGCCGGCGTTGCGACCGATCCCCCGCGACCCGTATTTTTGGAGAATCTTGAAACGCGTGGGGAACCGATTCACGTAACTCTGCGCGATCTCCCACGTCGCGTCGCGGGAGAGCGCGTCGACTAGGACCACTTCGAACGGCTCTTCTTGGACCAGCAGGCTGTCGAACAGTTGGCGCAGATGCGCCGCTTCGTCTCGAACGGTGACGACGACCGAAATGAACGGCGAGTCGGCCGGGTTACTTCCCAATGTCCATCACGACGACATCCTTTACCGCGCGCATGCTCTTGAATGGGAGCACCAGGCGGCCGGATCCATCGGTCTGGAATAGGCGGGCTTCCACATCCTCGCTCGGGGTGACCAACACGTGAGCGATCCCGCCGGATTGAGTGTCGACCACGAAGTTCTCGATCATGCCCAAAATCTGTCCGTCGTTCGTCATGACCGTCTTGCCGCGAAGCTCAGTTAGAAACTTGCGCATGTCGTCCTCGCCGCACGATGGCGGGGCACCTTATTTAACCGTTGTTCGGAAGAGGAAACGATTCGCCGTGGAATCGGGCGACGTGGCCCCAACCGGAACCGGCCGAGTCGAATCGCCTCGGTTTCCGGCAATCCTTATATCGGGCACCCGGGTCGTGGGCGACCCGCCATGCTTCGCACGATCCGTAAGGAGAATCCCGAGCTTCGCCACGTACTCCTGGAACTTCGACGGGCGGCGAAGACCCACGAGGCCCCGATCTGGAGGTCGGTCGCGGAACGGCTCGCCCGGCCGCGCCACCAAACGATTCCGGTGAACGTCGGAAATCTGGAACGGCTGGTCAAGGCGCAGGAGACGGTGATCGTGCCCGGTAAGCTCCTCGCGGAGGGCGCGCTCACGAAACCGGTGACGGTCGCCGCGTTCCATTACTCGGCCCAAGCCCGAGCCAAGATCCACGCGGCGGGGGGGACGGCGCTGACGATTCACGAGCTCTTGCGCGCGAAACCGGACGGTTCAGGGGTGCGTGTCGTTGGCTAGCGTTCCGGAGCCGGCAGCGAAGGTCTCGGCGGCGCGAGACCCGTCGGTGATCGACGCGACGGGCCTCGTGTTGGGGCGCGCGGCCAGTCTGATCGCGCAGCGACTCCTGGCGGGCGAGTCCATTATCGTGGTCAACGCCGAAAAGAGTGTGATCACGGGGTCGCGCGAGAACGTCCTGGCCACGTATACCGCGAATCGCGCCCGGGGGTCGAAGCGCATGGGACCCCACTACCCGCGCTACCCCGACCGAATCTTTCGGAGAACGGTGCGCGGCATGGTTCCGCACTTGAAGACTCGCGGCAAGGAGGCCTTCGACCGGCTCGAGGTCTTTATCGGCACTCCGGCCGCGTATCAGATGACGCCGAAGGAGACGCTCGAGGGTGCGAAAGTGCGACCCGCGCTCCGCCCACCCGTTACGCTCGAAGAAATCACGCGACTACTGGGGGCTCGCGTATGAAAACCCCTCACGTCATCCTCGCCACCGGTAAGCGGAAGACAGCCATTGCCCGTGCGACGTTCACCAAAGGGAACGGCCAGGTGCGCATCAATCGCCGTCCGTTGGAGATCCTCGAACCGGATCTCGTCCGGCTCAAGATTCAAGAACCGCTGCTGATGGTCGGCGACCGGTGGAAAGGCATCGACATCGCGGTGACCGTGACCGGCGGTGGGATCATGGGTCAGGCGTCGGCGGCTCGGACCGCGGTCGCTCGCGGACTGCTCCTCTGGCTGAAGGACGCGAGTCTGAATGAGATGTTCAAGCACTACGATCGTTCGCTCTTGGTGAACGACCCGCGTCGCAAACTGCCGAAGCGTCCCGGGGGCCGCGGCGCCCGCAAGCGGCGACAGAAGTCATATCGGTGAGACGCTCGGGAGGAACGATCGCAACATGACGATGATGGTGCCGGTCCGCTGCTTTACCTGCGGGGCGGTGATCGGACAGCACTGGGACCAGTTCCGCGAACGGACGAGTCGCGGCGAGCCGGCCGGGCAAGTCCTGAGCGCGCTGGGCCTCGAACGCTACTGCTGCCGTCGCATGCTGCTCACGCACGTGGACCTGCTCGATGAGGTCGGCCCCTACGGCTGAGTCCCCACCGGACCGTTCGCCGGCCCCGTACGCGGGCCTGAGTCCGTAGAACCGAACGAGCCCCGATCGAGAAGTCAATTCTCGTCTTCGTCGTCCTCATCGGCGGGGCGCTTGCCCCGGATGAGGCCCGAGCGAGAGCTCGAGGGCTTGGTCGTGCCGCGCGAAACCCGTCGGCGATAGAAGATGATCAGGAGCACGATCACGACGATGGCGACCGCCGCGATCGCCCCATACTCCAGCGCCAGGGTCAGCGGGTTCGGGTTCACGGTGATCGACTTCTGGGTGATCTGCGGTCCCGAAGGATAGCTGCCTGCAAATTCGTTCGACGCGGTGACGTTCGCATACAGGACGAAGTTCCCGGACGTCGAGGGGGTCCAGTGGATCAGCGCTCGGATCGTTTGATTGTAGGTGAGAGTGGTCGTACCGGTCGCGAAGGGAGCGGAGTTCGGAACGCCGGGCGAGGTGTAGTTGTAGAATTGGACCGAATGATTGCTGACGATATAGCTCGGGCTCCCCCCGCCGTTCGGCGCGAGGGTGTACCAGTTCACCGTGACATTCTGGGCGACCGCCTGAGTGCCCCCGCCGGTCGTGACGTTGACCCAGTAGGTGTAGGAGGACCCCGCCGTCAGCGTGCCGGGGCCGGTGAGATTCGAGGCTTTCATGATCGGACGCGTCACCGAATTCACCGAAACCGTGACCGTGCCGGTCGTGTAGGCGACGTTTCCCGCGCGATCGGTGATCGTCAAGTTGACGTTGTAGGGCCGGACGGAGGGCGCGAGCCACAGCCGGGGGTACGGAGTCGCGGCGGGCAAGTACGAGGGCGTGCTGCTTTGCAGCGGAAGCCGTCGCGCGTAGCCCGATTGATTATTGGTGACATTCCAGACATACCGCACGACCGTTCCGTTGTTGGGGTCGGTCGAATTACGCGCGTTGAACTGGACCATCGCGGTTTGATTCGTCCCTTCGACCACTCCACTCCCCGTAATGACGCCCCCGTTGCTGTTCAATAATTGGAACGAAGCGATGGGCCGTTGCGTGTCGCGCACCAGCAAGTTGAGCGTGGTCGTCGATTGGAATCCTGCGGCGTCCCATACGGTCAGCGTGACGGTGTATTGCCACCCGAGGAATGGAACTCGGACCGAACCGATCGTTCCGTTCGAGAGATAGAGACCCGCCCCCAAGAGCGGTAGAGTGAGGTTCGAGAACGGATTCACGCCGGCGCTCCAGGAGTAGTTCGCCGTCCGGTTATAGCTGTGGGCGACGACCGTCCAGGATGCGACGGAGATCACGTCCGCCGGCGCACCCGAACCGGAGGAGATCGTCGAGGTACTCAAACTTGCATTGAGCTGAAGATTACGCGACCAGTTGAGCATCAAGTAGTACGTGCCCGACGAAGTTTTCTTTCCTTCCGACGCCGTTGCGTTCGTCGTAATGTTAGCGACCGCCGGTCCTTGAGCCACCCAGACATAGAAGGTCGTAGAGTTCGTGAGCCCGCCGGAGGACGTGACGGTCAGTGTTCCGTTGTAGGGGTAGGGATGACTGACGGCATAGGTGTGGTTGATGGAGGGGGACCCGGTCGTGTTCGAACCCCCATCTCCCCATACCCACGCGAACCGGGTGCCGTTCGTGCCGGCGGGGAACGTCGAGTTGAGCCCCGTGAAGGAGGCCACTTCGTTCGGACCCAAGATAGCCGTATAGTTTCCGTGCGTGGAGTTGAGCACGTTGTGGGTCGAGAACGTGAAGCTCGAGGCGGTGACGTTCACATTCGCGGTGACGTTGGTGTATTTGACAATCGTGAAGGAGGCGGTCCCGCCCGCCGTGGGACTCGGTTGGGAGACGAGGGTGAATGTCGTCCAAGTTCCTTCCGCGTCCGGAACGAGTTTGGTGTTCGCGGGGACCTGAGCTCCTGCGGCCAATGAGAAACCCGCGGGAAGAACCACGGTGTAGTTGATCGATTCCGAGTTGGTCGGGTGACGGAAGGAGAAGCCTATCGAGTACCGGTCACGGCCCGCAGGGATCGTTCCGTTGAGTCGGTAGCTCTGGCTCCAACCGAGGGAGATCGTCGCGGCGCTCGTGAGCCCGCAACTTCCGCTGCAGGTGGTGGAGTTCGTAAACGTATAGCCGGTCGATGGCTGAGCAAACAGGGTTCCATTTACGGAGGTACCCGCCTGAACCGCCGGGAAGAACGGCCCGGTGGAGTTGATCCAATTCGCCACGGCCGGCCAACTGGCGGAGGCAAAATTCGTCGAGTGGTCGAAATCCAGCCCGAGTTGGGCCCAGATCTGTCCGACGCTCGTATTCGCCAAGATGGGGATCGTCGAGTCGTTGAGCAATGTCGCTTGCGTCGAGACCGCCAAGCTCCCGGTCCCCCGGGTCGTGTTGATTTGCGAGAAGTTGAGCGTGGTCAGATATCGAGCGGGAGGAGCGATCGGGGTCAAGTAGACATTTCGGACCAAGCCTCCGGCCGGGCCGACCGAGATGGGGTAGTAGGCGGTTCCGAAGTCGGTCGGACTGAGAATCACGTCGAACGGCTGTTTGCCACCCGAGGAGAAGTTCGAGTAGCTTCCGATGGCGTAGTAGCCGCCCGGATACGTCGGGGCGCTGTAGATGTACCCGTTATACGGGTCATAGAGGGTGACATTTCCGCCATTGGGGACGCGCGCCGAAGGATTGGAACTCAGGTACTCCGTCCCGGAGACGATGTAATTGTTGACATTGATCGTGCCGAGCGCTTTGGAGCCGCTGTTGACAACCACCTTCGTGTAGTTATAATAGGCCGTGGGGCCGGGGATAATCGCTTCGAAGACGTAGGTTCCCATCGGGACCCGAAGCGAAAAAGTACCACTGGCCGTAGTGGTATTGTTGCACAGAGCGAAATTATCGTAAGTTGGATTCAAGAGTTGGACGATGGCCCCCGGATACGGCGAACCGAGGTAGTTCACCGTGCCGGTCAAGACGGCGTTGTAGGCGGCGAGGCCGACGCCGGTGATCTCGACCGGGGAGATAGACGAGGTCAGCGACTGCGCGCTTTGGTAGGCGAACACCGGGTTCGGATTCTGAGGTTGGACGGCGCATGGCGTGCAACCGATGAGGCTGTCGTTCGCCTGGGGTGGGACCCAAACGCCCCACCAGCCGGGCGCGAGCGCTCCTTGTGTATTCGTCAGCGTGAATTTGAACTGCCCACTGGTTCCCGGCAGGGTCGTCGTGGTGTAGACCGTGTGGGTGGCTTGAGACATGAGATCGACCGTGACTCCCGGGAGGGCGGGACCTCCGGACGGTTGCGTCACATAGCCTACCAAGACGTAGTTGGGGCCAGCCGCCCGAATCAGCGGGGTTCCCATCAAGGTCGATGTCAGGAAAACGACCAGGAGCAGCCAAAATGCAAGCCGCAACCCCCGATTTCCCAACGATGCCACCTCTCCCCTATCGCAGTTTCCCTATCGGGGAACTCGGCGCCGAACCTTGCCCCTCTACTTATAGCTTGCTTGCACGGAACGTTGGGGGCGCGCGCCAAGCGCGGAATCGCTAGCGGTAGATCGCCTGAATCGGCTCTTCGCGCTTGCGGCTCACGCGTTCGCGCATGACCTGCTTCGCGAAATCTTCGTAGAACTTGAGCGACTCCGGATCCGAGGAGGCGTGCGTCACTTTGAGCGCTTCATCGAAGTGCGCCATTGTCACCGTGGTCGCCTTGATGTTCTCGCGAATCGCAGTCAGGCCCGCCTCGCGACAAAGGGCGGCTAAGTCACTTCCGACGTAGCCTTCCGTCCGCTGCGCGAGTTCGGTCAAGCTCACGTCCTCGGCCAGAGGCATCTTGCGCGAATGGACCTTCAGGATCTCGAGGCGTCCCGCGGCATTCGGAGGCTCGACGTACAGCAATCGATCAAACCGACCGGTGCGAAGGAGCGCTTCATCCAAGATATCGGGGCGATTGGTCGCTGCGATGACCAAAACCCGCTCGAGGGACTCCAAGCCATCGATGGAGGTCAGCAGTTGATTGACGATCCGCTCGGTCACGCCGCTCGAAGTCTGCATCCCTCGCTTCGGGGCGATCGAGTCGACCTCGTCGATGAAGATGATGGCGGGAGACGCTTGACGCGCTTTCTTGAAAATCATGCGGATTGCTTTTTCGCTCTCCCCGACCCACTTGCTCATGACCTCGGGTCCCTTTACGGAAATGAAGTTGGCCTGGCTCTCCGTAGCGGCGGCCTTGGCCAGCAAGGTTTTCCCGACCCCCGGGGGACCGTAGAGAAGAATGCCCCGCGGCGGCTCGATTCCCATGTGGCGATAAGCCTGCGGATTCTTGAAGGGCAACTCGACCGACTCTTCGAGGATCCGGCGGACCCGGTCAAGTCCTCCAACCTCCTCCCAGCGCGTCGTGGGGATCTCGATTGCGACGTCGCGGAGACTCGACGGTTCGATCTGCTTGAGGGCTTCCTTGAAATCGCGCTCAGTGACCTTCATTCGTTCGAGCAACGACAGGGGAATCGGCTTGTCGAAGTCGATCTCTGGTAAGAACCGCCGCAGGGCGCGCATTGCCGCTTCGCGTCCGAGGGCCGCCAAGTCTGCGCCGACGAAGCCGTGACTGAGCGCGGCGAGGTCGCGAAGCACTCGGTCGCGGTCGCGCTCCGTTCCCTCGATGGGCATCCCGCGAGTATGAATTTGAAGGATCTCCAGTCGACCGGCTTGAGTCGGGACCCCGATCTCGATCTCTCGGTCGAATCGACCCGGACGACGCAATGCGGGGTCGATCGCCTCTTCTCGATTGGTCGCCGCGATGACGATGACATTTCCTCGTCCCGAGAGCCCGTCCATGAGCGTCAGCAATTGGGCCACAACGCGACGCTCGACCTCGCCGACCACTTCATCCCGACGGGGGGCGATGGAATCGAGCTCGTCGATAAAGATCACCGAGGGAGCGTTCTTTTCGGCTTCCTCGAACTTCTCGCGAAGTTCCTTCTCGCTTTCGCCGTAATATTTCGAGATGATTTCGGGACCTTGGATTCCGATGAAATGGGCACCGGCTTCGTTCGCGACCGCTTTGGCGATGAGGGTCTTTCCGGTGCCGGGCGGGCCATAGAGCAAGACTCCCTTGGGCGGGGAGATCGCCAGCCGATCGAAGAGCTCCGGATGTTTGAGCGGAAGTTCGATCATTTCTCGCACTCGGCCGAGTTTCTCTTTGAGCCCGCCGATGTCCTCGTAGGAGACGCGTGGGGCGGCGACTTCGGTCTCGCTAACCGTCTCTTCCTTGATCGTGATCAAGGAGGTCGGGGCGACCTGGACGATTCCTTTCGGTTGCGTGGAGACCACCATAAACGGCAGCGAGCCGCCCATGAGGAAGACCCCCGGGATGACGAACACGTCGCCCCGGACAAACGGGCGTCGGGACAACGCCTTCGAGACAAAGCTTTCCAATCCCGGCCCGAGATCCATTTTGGCGGATCCCGCATAGATCGGGGCAATGGTGATCGAATCCGCGTTCGGACAGTCTACGCGTTGAACCTGAACTCGGTCGCTGATGCTAACCCCCGCATTCCGACGAACGACCGCCTCGATGCGAATGAGACCTTTCCCTTCGTCATCGGCTTGCGCCCGGCTGACGACGGCCGGCGTCGTCTTCCGACCCCGAATTTCGATGACGTCGCCGACTCCGACTTTCAGCCGTTGACGGGTTTGAACGTCGAGACGAGCGGTCCCGAGACCAATATCCTGTTGGAATGCTTCCGCGACTCGGAGGGTGATTGCCTCCCCCATCGATTACGCCTCTTGGACCGAGAGTTTCGATAAATAGCTTGTCCTGGAGGTGGCCCTCGGAACGGCGTCAAAGCGACCCCACGCGTCCAGCGTTTCCGCTGCGATCCGAGAGCGTTCGCTGGTTGGGGTCTCGCGCGGCGTTCGAAAGGTCCGTGGGGGGCAGGCCGAGTACTTCTTGCAGGATTTGCGCACTCCCGGGTCCGAAGCCCATGTAGTGGTTGTTGACGAGAGCATAGACCGTGAGCGCCGATCGGCCTTCATTCTCGAATCGACGCCGCATGGTCTCCATCTCGGCCCGTTTGTCCCGCTGAATACGATCGAATTTTGTCAACGCGCGATCGCCGACGAATCGTGCGTACAGGAACGGAGCGGTTACCCACGGCGGGGGCTCCGTATGGGGGATCACGGACCAAACGAGGGCCGCGGATCGATCTTGAAGTTCCCGTCGGGTGGCGTCGGTCCACCACGACGAGTGGCGGAGCTCAACCGCCAGCGGATATTCGGTGGGAAACGCGTTAAGCAGTTCCGGTAGGCGGCCGGGAGTTCGATCGCGGCGGAACGAAGCCGGGAATTGGAGCACGACTGCGCCTAATTTCTCTGCGGCCGAGAAGGCATGTATCACGTCCAGGAACTGACGGAGAGTCTCGGTGCTTTTCGCACCGGGCGACTCGTGCGTGATCTCTTGGGGAACCTTGAGGGTAAATCGAAAATCCTTTGGCGTATTCGAGAGCCATCGTCGTACGAGGAAGGGACTAGGGGATCGATAGAAACTCGAATCCACTTCGACCAGCGAAAAGACGCGCGCGTATCGTTCTAAGTAGCCGCCCGCCGGGGTGCCGGGAGGGTAGAAGGGACCGACCCAATCATCGTAGCCCCAGCCCGAGCAACCCACCCAGTAGCGTGCCATCATGCTCCTGTGGTTCCCGGAACCATCAGGATTGCGCCTCCGACGACCGGACGTTCCCCCGCTCCGGCAGAAGCGAGATATGGGGAGTCCGCCTCAGCGAAATCGATGGCGCCCGACGAGGGGACCTCCTCCATCCTGCGCCGATTGTTCGAGGCCGCCGGGTATCGGTTGAGCGACCAGGGGGACGGATTGCTCGCGGTTCGGTCGCGCGATCGACGAGCGGTCTTGGTGATCCGCAACTTGCGATCCCCGGCGGATCTCGAGAGTCTCTTTCCCACGGACGCCGTTCATCGCTCGATTGTCTACGCCGAGGAGCCGGGAGCGGTGGCCCGGGCTGTCGCTGCCGAGCGCGGGATGGAGATCCTCGATCCAGGGACGCTGGGACCGGCCCTCGGCGAACTCCTCCTCCCATCCGGGATGGGAGCTACCGGGGCGCTCCAAGAAGGTGCTGGGGGAACGAGCCCGCTCGATGCGCCCTCCGCGTTGTTTCCGGAAGGATTGCGAACGATCCGGCCCCGATTGAGTCGCGCCGAAGCCGAGGAGCTCGCGGGGGTCGAAGGGCTTCGGATCACCTTGCGACTGGTCCCTTTCTACGTCGCCGGTTATCGTGTGCGAAGTCCGGCGGCGCACGGAGGAGCCGGCCCGGCGAGCGAACATCTCGTGGCCGTCAATGCGCTTTCGCGGAAGGTCGAAGTATGGGAGCCGGGGGACCGCGAGCTGGTGCCCGAAGTCGTCGAACCTCACCAGCGATTGCAGCCTCAGCTGAATGAGGCACAGGCTCGTCTGCTCGCCGAGCAGACGCTCCGCCGACGCCACGCGGTCAGCGTCGACCATACCGAACAACACGGGGGAGCGCTCGTTATCGAGACGCGTAAGATTTCGCCGGGTCCAGACGACGTGCGGATCGGATCTCTCACGTTATTGCACGTTCCTTTCTGGTACGCCGAAGGAACCGAGGGTCGTGTGGTGCTCGACGCGGTCTCGGGCCTGCGTTCGAGCCCAGAGGGGGCGGAGGCGACCACGCCGCGATGACCCGGTCCTCTCCCGTCAAATAGCGCGCGACGCTAGGTCCGACAATGCTCCTGGAACAGTACCAGGTCGGACCGTATCTCAACTTCACCTATCTGGTGGCGGATGGCGAAGGGGGAGAAGGCGTCGTCATCGATCCCTCTTTTGGGATCGATCCGGTGCTTCGGGCGATCGATGAACGCCGGGTGAAAATTCGCTACATCATGAATACGCACAGCCATCGGGATCATGTCGCCGGGAACGCGGAGCTCCGCGAGCGAACTTCGGGGAAGATCGTGGCGCATGAATCGGCGCCGTTGCAGCAAGACATTTCGGTCAAAGACGGCGATGTGATCGAATCGGGACGGATTCGGTTCCAAGTCCTGCATACCCCTGGCCACACGGCCGACAGCGTCCTCTATCTCTTCGAAGGACAACTCGCGACGGGCGACACGCTTTTCGTGGGAGAATGCGGCCGGACGGATCTGCCCGGAGGCGATCCGTCGGCGATGTTCGATAGCTTGCTCGGGCGGGTGTTGAAGTTGGATGATTCCCTGGTCGTCTTGCCGGGCCACGACTACGGCTCGACTCCCACGTCTACGATCGGGCGGGAGAAGCGGGAAAATTACGTACTCCAGCCCCGGACTCGGGCGGAGTTCATCCGGTTTCTAAAGGAGTGACGAGGGGGTGCCTAGGACGATGACCCCGCCGCTTCCTCCAACGGAATCGCGAACCCTGGCGGCCCTCGGTGCCCGTCGGGCCGTTTCCGGCAAACCCTCCACCTCGGAACTGGTCCAACAGCTCCGACGTCTCACGGCTTCCGACCCCGCACTCGTCGCCCTCTTTGATGCCGCGGCGATCGCGGGGGAGCGGCATCTCCTCTCGGCCTGGGCTCATTTGGGTCGCGCCCGGGCGCGCGGGGAGGAGCGGCTGCGCGATCGAAGCGCCGAGTTCGCGCTGTTTGTTGCCGGCGATGATCAGCTTCCCCGAGCGCTAGCCAAGGTGGGGATTTCGGACGCTACCGAACAGTTCGTCGTGGTGGTAGAACAGCCGCGACATCTAGAGGAGACCCTACACACCTTCGGATTGGAGGCGGATCCCGAAGCGTACCCCCGATCGACGACCGCCGCTCTCCTGACCCGCCTCGGCATCGACGACGCGGACCGTTCCGCGGTATCCGAGTCCTCCTGGGAAGGGCTGGTGCTGGAGCGGGTCGCGCTGCTCGAGCTCTCGGCGTCTCACACCTCCAGAGCAAGGGCAAAGCATTAGGCACGGAAGTCGGTCGGCGCGGCAGTCCCGCCGACCGATGCAGGTGTAATCTAGTGGTAGGATGTCAGCCCTCCAAGCTGACCACCCGGGTTCGAATCCTCGGGCGACCCGGGTCGCCCGGGCGGAACTCCCGGCACCTGCATTCCCCCAGCCGCGTCACGGCGCCAAGCCCGAGGGTTTATTCTGCGTCGGTGCGTGTTCGACGCGAGAAGCTGAGGTAGCCTAGCCCGGCAAGGCGCCAGCCTTGAAAGCTGGTGGCGGTTTCGCCACGGGAGTTCAAATCTCCCCCTCAGCGTCTCCCGCAGCGAAGCCGTGTAGGCGGGATTATATCGGGAGCGTCGCTCGCGACGTAACCGATGGGTACTTCCGGAGGACTGACGCCGCTGCTCGAGCAGTACGAAGCGGTCAAGGCCCGATATCCGGGACACTTAGTGCTTTTCCGGGTGGGCGACTTCTACGAAACGTTTGGCGAGGATGCGAAGCTCCTCTCCCGCGAGCTCGAGGTCGTGCTCACGGCTCGGTCGGCGGACGCGCTCGGGCAGCGGACCCCGATGGCCGGCGTTCCGCACCACGCAGTGGATTCCTATCTCGGACGACTGGTACAGAAAGGGTACAAGGTGGCCCTCTGCGACCAGGTCGAGGACGCGCGGTTCGCCAAAGGGCTCGTGCGCCGCGAGGTGACTCGCGTCGTAACTCCGGGAACGGTGGTCGAGGATCGGATCCTCGGGAGTCCCGACTACAATTTTCTGGCCTGTGTGGGCCTGGCTTCGAGTCGGCCGGGCGCCTTCGCGCTCGTCGATGTCTCCACCGGTGAATGGTTCCACGGCCTGGCGGCGAGTCCGGGGATTTCTGGACTGGTAACGGCCCTCGCGCCGTTCCAGCCGCGCGAGATTCTCTTCGCGAATGCTCCCGAAGGCCACGACTCAAAGCATCTCCCGCGAGCTCTTTCGAAGGAGTTCCCGCAGGCGCGGATCGAGGCCGCACCGTTGCCGCTTCCGCTGGAAGCGCTGCCCGAGTCGCTCGCGTCGATTCGCTCGCTTCCGCCCCCGATCGCCGAGATCGGAGCTCGGCTGGCCGCGTATGTGCGGTCGACTCAGCCGCGACTGTTGCCGTATCTCGAACCCGTTGACTTGAGCACCCTCGGGCGACGAACGCACTTGGACGCCAAGACGCTTCGTCATCTCGAGATCAGTCGTCCCATGAACCCGGACGACCCCAAGGGATCGACACTGCTGGATGTCTGGGATTCTACTGTCACGGCCGCGGGCCGTCGCACGATCCGATTCTGGCTCAAGAATCCGCTCGCCGAGGTAGATCGAATTGACGAACGCCTGGACGCCGTCGGAGCGCTGGTCGATCGAGGGGCGGATCTTCTCGTGCTCCGTTCCGCCCTGAGTTCGATCGCTGACGTCTCTCGGATTGGCGCCCGCCTCGCCGGACGCCGGATCCGCCCGCCCGAACTCGGTACGTTACGGGACAGTCTTCGCACTGCTCGTCATGTTGCGGAGCTCCTGGCGGTCGGCACGTCAACGCCGTGGCTCGATCGACTTTCCGGAGAGATCGATCCGCCCCCGGCGTTACTCGATCGCTTAATCACCGTGATGCCGGATTCCCTACCGATCAGCGAGGAAGAGCACGGATTGTTCCGTCCCGGCCACGCGGCGGAACTCGATGCCTTGGTCGCAGAAGAACGCGCGGCGTTGTCCGAGCTCGAGGCGCTCGAGCGCACGGAACAGGTCCGTTCCGGGATCCGAACCCTCAAGGTGGGCTACAATCAGGTCTTCGGTTACTACTTCGACATCTCCCGACCGAACCTCGAGAAGGTTCCCTCGAACTTCCGCCGGAAGCAGACGCTCGCCGGCGGGGAACGATACACTTCCGATGCGTTGGCCGAGCTCGAGCGCCGGATCTTGTCCGCTCGGGAAAAAGCTCGCGACTCCGAAGCCGAACTATGGGAGCGCTTTCTTTGCGACGTGGAGCAGGAACTTCCGCGGATCCACCGCGTGGCTCGAGCAATCGGAATCCTGGACGCCCTCGCGGCCTTCGCCCTCCTCGCTCAAGAGGGGCGTCTGGTCCGGCCCACGATCGTCGCCGCTCCTGAGCTGGTGATCCGCGATGGACGACATCCGATCCTCGACCGGCAGTCCAGTGGACGGTTCGTTCCGAACGATGTGGAGATGGATGCGTCCGGGAACCGGCTCCTGGTGTTGACCGGGCCTAACATGTCGGGAAAGTCCACGTACATGCGACAGATCGGGCTCATCGTCGTTCTCGCCCAGGCGGGTTCTTACGTACCGGCCAAATTCGCGCGCATTGGAGTGGTCTCGTCCCTCTTCACCCGGATGGGATTCACGGACGAGATCGGCCGAGGAAAATCGAGCTTCATGGTCGAAATGACCGAGGTGGCCGAGATCCTTCGAGCCGCGGATGATCGATCGCTGATCCTCCTCGACGAAGTGGGTCGAGGCACGAGCACGTTCGATGGCCTGGCCCTCGCCTGGGCTACGATTCATTACCTCCACGACACGGTCCAGTGCCGCTCCGTACTCGCGACGCACTACCATCCGCTGACCCAATTGATCGAAGACCTCCCAGGGGCCAAGAACGCGCATCTGGCCGTCGAGGAGCGGGAGGGAGGTATCGTCTTTCTCCATCAGGTGATTCCGGGCAGCACGGATCGGAGTTACGGCGTCCATGTAGCCCGCCTCGCCGGCGTTCCCGAGTCCGTGCTCCGAGACGCGAGCTCCCTCCTGCGTCGATTGGAAGAAGGGGGGGTCTCGATCGGAGACTCCAAGCGAAAACTGCGTCGCCCGACTCGGTACACGCAAGGAATCTTGCTCTCGGACTCGAGCGCTCCCACGCGTTCGACCGTCGAGCAGGAACTTCAAGAACTCGATATCGACCGATTGACGCCGCTTGAAGCGTTGCAGCGGCTGCACGAGCTCAAGCAAAAAACACGGATCGAGCCTAACCCAAAAATCCCATGACCGAATCGGTTCCTATTCGGCCTCCGGTACGCCGCCTGGCTCCCGAACTCATCGCCCTCATCGCGGCCGGCGAGGTCGTAGAGCGTCCCGCGTCGGTCGTCAAGGAGCTCATCGAGAATGCGATCGATGCCGGCGCCCGTTCCGTGTGGGTTCGCCTGTCTAATGGAGGGCTGGACCGCATCGAAGTAACGGACGACGGAGTGGGGATACCGCCGGGCGAGCTCGCGTTGGCCCTCGAGCGTCACGCGACGAGCAAGCTGGATCCGGCGGGACCGATCCACCGGATCGCCACATTGGGCTTCCGCGGCGAAGCCTTGGCCGCGATCGCCTCGGTCGCCCATCTCGAACTGGTTTCCCGACCTCCACTCACCGACCGAGCGCACGGGCTTTCGGTGCATGGAGGGGAACCCGGTGAAGCCCTGGTCGAGGGCCATCCGTTCGGTACCACGGTCCGGGTGCGCGACCTGTTCTTCAATACCCCGGCGCGGCGGAAGTTTCTCCATGCCCCTGCGGCCGAGCAGATTGAGATTCTGACGGTTGTGGAACGGATGTATCTCGCTCGACCCGACGTCGGGGTCTCGGTCGAAGCGGAGGGTCGAGAGGTCGCTCGCTTCCCCTCGACCACTTCTCTCGCAGACGCCGCCGCTCGAGTCCTCGGAGTGGATTTTCCGGCCCAATCGTTTCCGGTGAACGGAGCGCTTCCCTCGAACGGCCACCTCTCGGCCGTCCTCGGTCGGCCGGCGCTCGCCGGCCCGAATAGTTCGAACCTCTTCGTGTCGATCAACGGACGATCGATTCAAAACCGGGCGCTTGCGCAAGCGATCAAGGTCGCTTTTCGCGACTACATCCCTCGGACTCGCTTTCCGATCGGGGTGGTTCACCTCGATATGGATCTGGATCGATTAGACGTCAACGTCCACCCCACCAAACGCGAGATCCGGATCGTCCGAGAACGAGAGATCGCCGAAGCGGTGCGTCGCGCAGTCCGACTCGCGCTCCAAGGCACATCCCTCGTGTCGCAGCTCGCTGAATCTCCGAGCGAATCCGCGCCGTTGCCCCGCCCGCACGGCGTCCCCTGGCCCTCCTCCTTTGATGAGCAACCCGCGGCGTCCGTTCGGTCGAGCCTGGGGCGCCTCGGTCAGACCCGATTGATCGACGGCGAGCCGCCATCCGTGACTTCCGGGGCCGCAATCCCATCGGCGTGGGCGCTGCAGGGAGTTCTCTTTCGGCTCTACTGGATCGCCGAAGATGATCGCGGACTCGTGCTGATCGATCAGCACGCCGCCAGCGAGCGGGTTGTCTATGAATCGCTCCGTCGCGACGGCCGGCTGGCGCGCCAGGAGCTCCTCAGCCCCATGACCTTACACCTGACCGCGCGGCAATCGCAGCTGCTCGATCAATTCGGTACGGCCGTAGAGGAGGCCGGGTACGAGATCGACCGATTTGGGGCCGAGGTCTACCGGGTCCGATCGGTCCCCGTGCATCTCGGGCATCGGGCCGCTCCCGAATCCGTCCTCGCGCTCCTCGAGGAACTATCGACCGGCGGGCGACTGTCCGTTCCGAACGGAGTGCTGGAGCGACGCGCGGCGTCGATCGCATGCCACGCGGCGGTCCGGGCCGGCGATCCATTGGAGCGTCGGCAGATGGAACGGATCCTTGCCGCGCTCGACGCGCTCCCGGAAGCGAACTACGCCTGTCCCCACGGACGACCGATCCGAGTCCAGATCTCGCGCTCGCGGCTCGACCGCTGGTTTCTGCGGAGCGGCGCGTGAGCGCCTCGCCGTCGGTTACCAGGCCAGAGCCCGGATCACCACGACGACCGCGGGAGTCCGACCTCGTCGGGCCCGTGGAACGTTTCCTGACGCCCCAGGGGTACCGTGTCTGGGTCGACCCAGATGGATCGGATTACTTCGATGTCGTCGCGCGCCGAGGGGACGAAGTTGGGTTGATCGAGCTGAAGCTCGCCGATTGGAAGGCGGTCCTCACCCAGGCAGTGGCCCGGCGGGGTTGGGGAAATTGGACGGCCGTCGTGGTCCCCCGAGCGACGCTCGGCCGTCGCCTCCTCCAGCACCGACGGAACGAGCGTACGTCGCGAGTGGGGATCTGGTTGGTACAGGACGGGGCGATCGAGGTTCTGCGAGCCGCTTCTCCAACGATCGGCCCCGGCGAGGAGGATCCGTACGGACCCCAGCGAGCCGAATTTCGAAACTTGTTGGACGCGATGGAAGCCGGCGTCCTGCCCGCCAAAGTGGGGTGGACGTATCTTCGCAGTTGGGCCCGGGATCAGCACGGCGGGCGTCGGGCGAAGTCGTGGAGCCTGGACGAATTTTCCGGTTGAGTTAACGACCGACGATTGGGCTCAGCAACTCCTCGAGTCGCTCCGCCGTTCGCGGATACGTTCGAGGAGCGACAAACTTTTGGCCCGCGTCGGCGAGCGCTCGGCGCAGGGAAGGATCCGCCAGCAGTTCCGCCAGGTCGGAGGCGACATCGCCCGGGTCCAGGGAGCGAACGATTCGAGCCACCTTCGTTTTGTTGGACGCGCCGATCGACATCGCATCGCCCAAGATCGTCGCTTTGCCATGGCGCAGGGCGTAGAGCGGTATCGGGTCCTCGGGAAGCGGGGCCCGGGGAAGCAACACCACATCGGCCGCCAAGAACGCGGTATCGACGGAAGCGCGGTCCCGCTCGGGGAGAATGAGGACCCCCGGGTCCGTATGGACGGGCACTCCCACCCCCGCGAAGCGGGCGCCGGGGAAGAAGACGCGGATGCGGCGGAACGCCTCGAGCGCGAGCTCCAGATCCGCCGCCCCGTTCGCCCCGGGACCGGGCGCGTAGGCGACGAGTTCAACGTCGAGCGGAATGCGCAGACGTTGCCGAGTCACTCCGCGAGGGTCGTTGAGCTTGGGAGCAGCCACTGGGTCGAGTAAGAACGCGAGCTTCGGGCGCGCGACCCCGTACACCGTCGCGATTCGCTCGCCCACTTGGGACTGCGGGACGATCAGGAGGTCCGATTCTCGGATCGCTTCTCCCTCGCGCCGACGGAGCGCACGTCGATCTCGCCATTGGCCGAAGCGCCCGAAGAAACCCGTTCCACTCTCCGCTCGAGGGGCGGCGGAGTCGATTGCGAGCGCGCGAACGAAGGAGGCGATCTTGGGGGCACGCGCGCGGCCCCTGGGGGCAGCGACCGATCCACCCGGGCCGAGAGGGAGTCGCAGAACTACATCGGCGTCCGGTGAGCGAAGCTCGCGCGCGTTGCGAAGATAAGCGACCAGATCGCCTCGATCGGAAGGGTGGGAGGGGACTGGAACGGCCGTCACGCCGTTGGGGGCCGGCGGAGCGTTTCCCGTGAGCGGATCCGGGTACAGCCCCCGGACCTGGTGCCCGCGCTCGCCAAGGGTCCGGAGGAGTTCCCATGCCTCAAATGCGGGGTCGAAGAGCTCCTCGGTGGGCGGACCCGAGGTGAGCAGATCGATGGTCCACCGGGCCATCCGGTCGTCGCCTCAGGTGGCGCTGCCGATCCGGCGGGCGAAGGACCGGCCCGACATTCCCTTCGGGATCGGAACGCCCATTCCTTCCAACACCGTCGGAGCGACATCCAACAACGAGAGAGGCTCCGACAGACGTTGGGGAAGCACCCCATCTCCAGCGGCGATCATGATTCCCAGCATTCGATGCGTGCCCGTTCCATAGAAGAACGCAGGGCGTTCCCGCAAAAGCGGTTGCGGGTAGCTGAAATCCATCCGCGGATCGGTACGGAGTCCATCGATCTTGACGAAGAGCGCCGGAGCGTGGGCGAGATTCGTCCCCTGATAGATGCGGGTCGGGTCCAAGACTTCGATGTGCGCTTCCGGGTACGCTTCGAGACGGGCTCGGATCTCCTTCACGACCTCACCGACCCGTTCCGGGGTGAGGGACGGATTGCGGAGGTTGAGGTAGATCCCCTCGGGGACGGGGTACCGAGTACGCTACGGTTCGCTCCCAGTCGATACGCTCGGCGACGGCTTCGAAGCTCGACGCCCCGGTCAGATACGACCCAAGTTTCTCTCGCACGGGGCCTCCCCGCAAGAGATCCGCGATCGGCTCGAGGGCTTTCTCGACCTGCGGGAATCGCTGGACGAGGAATGCGAGTCGCGAGAGCGACTGTCGACGCATGCTTTCCTGCCGGTTCCGGAACACGAGGAAGCCGTTGTCGGCGAGCCAACGATTCGTGAAGAAATCGGACTCCGCCCGACCGTGACCGTGGTCCGAGACGACCAGCGTGACCACGGGAGAGCCGCCGGCGCGGAAGGAGGAATCGATGGCATGGCACGCCGCATCGACCGTCCGCCAAAACTGCAGCAGATCACGGGGAATCTCCGCCACGGGCCGAGAGAGCTCGCCCCAGTGCTGATGCTCGACGCGGTCGGTCTCTCGGAAAAGTACGAACAGGAATTCCGGGCGCTCGCGCTCGGCAAGGATCGCCGCTGCGCGACCTCGGTGCGCGACATCCCGGGTAGCGAGCTCCATCCACGCGCCCCGCTCAAACGTTCGGTAGGGCGGGAGCTCGTTCGGATACGGGGCCCCGAGCTCTTCTTCGAGATCTCCTTTCAAATTGGCGGGATACGTTGCCGGATTCTCATTCAGCATGCCGGGAATCACGAATCCATTGAGCGGGTACCCGCTGTGCAGCGGGAAGTTGAGCACGCCGACTCGAATCCCCTTCCGCGAGAGGAAGTCCCAGACCGCCTCATGCGGTCGGAAGGTCTGGACGAGCTTGCTCTTCCCCGGAACTCCGTCCGGCTGCGTGAAGCCAAAGATGCCCAGGCCGCCGGGGTCCTGGCCCGTCGCGAACGAATACCACGCGGGAATGGTCTTGGGCGGGTAGACGGATTCGAGCGGTGCTCGGACCCCCCGTTCCGTAAGCGACCGAAGGAACGGCAGTTCGCCCGCTTGCATCAGCGGGTCGAGGAGGTCGAACGTGCCACCGTCCAAGCCGATAACTAGGAATCGTCGCCGTGCGGAGGACATTTGGATCGCCCGGTCCACACCGGACAGCGCAATCACCCGTTGCGACGTATAAATGGGTTTGTCCAAGAGCTCCGCGGCCCGGTGATTCGTCGGGTCCCTATAGGAGTCGAATCGCCTCGAGGTTGTACGGGGCGCGGCTTTCCAAATTGAATCGCTTGTGGAGGCTGGTCGACAGGTCGACCGCTTTCGACTCTTCCCCATGGTTCAGGAGGATGCGTTGCGGGCGGGGATCGAGCGTGGCGACGTAGTTCATGAGCTGGACGCGGTCCGAGTGTCCGGAAAATCCTTCGATGGTCGCGACCTCCAATCGGACGGCCACGTTCTGCTGCCGCGATCCGTCCATGAAACTCGCCTCCGTAAGCCCTCGTTGCAGCCGGCGGCCGAACGTTCCTTCGGCCTGATATCCGACAAACAGGATCCCGTTCTTCTCGTCATGCGCCCAGGCTCGGAAGTACTCCATGACCGGCCCACCGCTCATCATGCCCGACGTCGCGAGGATGATGCACGATTCCTTGGTATCGAGGATATTGTTGCGCATCTGGCCGGAATCGACGCGGCGGAAGATGTCGGAGAGGAATGGATTGTCTCCCTGTTGGAAGATCTGCGTTCGAAGCTGGCTGTTGAGGAACTCGGGATACGCCGTGTGGATCGCCGTCGCCTCGAAGATCATCCCGTCCAAGTAGACGGGAACTCGCGGGATCTTTCCTTCGCGCATTTTCTCCTCGAGGACGAGCATGACCTCCTGCGACCGGCCGACCGCGAAGACGGGGACGATCAGTTTCCCGCCCCGTTCCAAGACCGTGGTTGCAAGATGGGAGAAATCCTCGGTGGCCTGCTGGCGGCTCGGTTGAATGTCGCGGTAGCCTCCGTACGTCGACTCGAGCACGAGGGTTTCCAGTCGCGGAAAGCGATTCGTGGCGGGATTGAACAACCAGCTGCGCTCGAATTTGATGTCGCCGCTGTAGGCGAGATTGTGGTCCCCATCGCCGAGGTGAAAGTGGCAGATGGAGGAACCCAGAATGTGGCCCGCGTTGTGCATCGTGAGTCGAATATCGGGGGCGATGTCCGTCGTTTCGCCCCAGCGCAAGGGAATCGTGCGCGTCACCATTTCTCGAACGTGCGAAGAATCGTACAGCCCTTTACGCGCCTCCTGATTCACGACTCGGATCGCATCGAGCAACATCAACGTCATCAGGTCTCGAGTCGGCGCCGTGCAATAGATGGGTCCGTGGTACCCGTACTTCAGCAGGACCGGGATCAATCCGCAGTGGTCGAGGTGCGCATGGGTCACCACGACCGCGTCCAGGGAGTCCAAGGGTAGCAGTTCCGGGGCGTTGAAGTACGGCGTGCGGTCGGATCCCGGATCGATCCCGCAGTCGATCAGTACCTTCGAATTCTGCGTCGTCAGCAGGTGCGCGCTACGGCCGACCTCTCGGTATCCCCCCAGCGCGGTGTTCCGGGCCCAGATCTTCTCGGGAAGCCGGTCCCGGGCGATTCGAATGCCCACCTTCTTGAGGAACGACCGCCGGGTGTCGAATTCATTCCGCAGGTGAATGCGAACTTCTTCAACGGTCTTCGAGGGGATCGGGGGGGTTCGTACGACGGTCGGGACCCAACCGATTTGCCGCTTGAGGTCGTTCAGCACCGAACCTCCACGACCGATCGCGGCGCCCGGATTGGAGGCTTCGATCGTGACCTCTCCGGTTTCGGGTTCGAAGTAGAGTTGCGTGATCTCGGCTTCGGCGGGGATCAGCTCGCGAATCGATGCTTCGGCTTCCTTCGGATCAGTGAGGGTGGCGGGATCGCTGCGCACCAGGACTCGCCGACGCAGTCGTTGGGCGACCTGACGCAGCAGGTCCCCGCCGGAGAGGAACGAATCGAGCTGTTTAGTGTAAAGAACGATGTGCGGGCCTTCCAGCTCGATGTCGGTGACTTCGATACCTTCGGGAAGCACCTCGCGCAGTGCCTCTTTGGTTTGCTCTATGAGCGAGTCGAAACTCATCCTTCAATCAGAAACGGTTGGCGCGCGGAAAGGGTTCGCCCGGAGTCGGTAGGATACTACGGTAGCACGGGTGGCAAGGGAATCTTAAGGGCCTTCAAGCGTTTATTAATTTCGTCCTCGGAGAACTCCTTGTACTCTTTGGCCGTAATCGTGTTGATCAGGTAGCCGTCTCCGCTGGCCGAGTCTCGCTTCATCGCGACCGTCAGGCCCCGAATCGCGAGGTCGACTCCATCCGAGACGGAGATATCGCGCGAGTAGGCCTCTTCCAATACCCCGTAAGCGAAGGTCGACCCGCTCCCGACGGAGACGTACCGATCCTCGATCGATCCTCCTCCCGGGTCCACCGAAAACACATGACCGCCCTTGGCGTCGGTCCCCCCGACGATCATCCAAGCGAGATAAGGGAACATTCGACTCCCATTGAGGATGTTGGCGAGGAGCGTTGCGGCGCCTTCGACCGAGAGCGGTGCGTTCCGTCGAAGTCGATAGAGCGACACTTCGGCGCGCAGATAGCGCGCCAGGACCTGCGCGTCCCCCACGTATCCGGCGATCGTGATCCCCAAGTTGTTGTCGATTCGGAACACCTTTTGGGTCTGCTTGTTGGCGATCATGGTTCCCGCCGTGGCCCGGCGTTCCGTTCCCAGCACAACTCCGTCTTTGCAGACGATGCCGATGGTCGTCGTGCCTTTCAGCAGCCGCTCTTCGTCCGCGGGGGTGACGGTTTTTTGCATCATCGCCTCACCTAAAGTTGGAAGACGGCGCGGGGACCCGAGCCCCCTATATAAGCGCTCCTCGAGATATTACGTCGGCTTCACTAGCGCGCCCGCTTTCCAGAGAAACGCGGGCCCGGATTCGCGACAAAGGCGCGCGACGCGAAAGGCGATCGCCGATCCGAGCCGACGGGACGATGGGAGGAGGTTCTGCGGATTCGGTCCGTGGAGGTTAAGGTCTGAATCGATTTCGGGCGAATCGAGATCTCATGCAGCGGCACGACGTCGTCGTCGTCGGCGCAGGACTCGCCGGTCAGCGCGCGGCCCTGGCGGCAGTTCAAGCGGGTTGCGATGTCGCCCTCGTATCGAAGATGCATCCCTTGCGGTCCCATTCCGGGGCGGCCCAGGGAGGAATCAACGCGGCGGTGGGAAAGGAAGACTCCGTCGATACGCACATCTACGACACGGTCAAAGGCTCCGACTATCTGGGAGACCAAGACGCGATCGAGTTCTTCTGTCGAGAAGCGGGGCCGACCGTCGTCGAGATGGAACATTTTGGCACCATCTTCAGTCGCTCCGAGGACGGCTCGTTGGCGCGGCGCCCCTTTGGGGGGGCCGGGTTCCCGCGCACGATCTACGCCGCGGATCGAACGGGGCTCGCATTACTGCAGGCGCTTTGGGAGCATCTCGAAACCGCCGAATTTCGCCTCTACGAGGAGTGGGACCTGACGAATCTCGTGGTCCGTGATGGGCGCGTGCAGGGAATCGTCGCTTTCGACCGGCGCCGTGGCGGCTTCGAAGAGATCGCGGCCAAGAGTGTCGTGATCGCAACGGGCCCGGCGGGCCGGGTATACGGACGGACGACGAATGCCCACAGTTGCACTGGCGACGGGATTTCGGCGGCGTATCAAGCTGGAGCGCTCCTCAAGGACATGGAGTTCGTCCAATTCCATCCCACGGCGCTGCTCGAGTCAGGAATCCTCATCACGGAAGGAGCGCGGGGAGAAGGCGGGATTCTGAAGAACGTTCGCGGAGAGCGCTTCATGGAAAAGTACGCCCCGCATGTGATGGACCTGGCGTCGAGAGACGTGGTATCTCGGGCGATCATTACCGAAGTGAACGAGGGCCGCGGGTTTCCCGGAGGCTACGTGCACCTAGAACTCATGCACCTCGGTCGCGAACGAATCGAGAGTCGGCTCCAGGAGATCTGCGATTACTGCCGGCTCTTCGCGGGAGTCGATCCGGTGGTCGAACCGATCCCCGTGATGCCGGCGCAACACTACATGATGGGCGGTATCGGCACGGACATCCGTGGCGCGACCAACGTCGCCGGACTTTTTCCGCCGGGGAAGCCGCGTGCGTTTCTATCCACGGCGCCAATCGCCTCGGGGGCAATTCGCTCTTGGAAACCCTCGTCTTCGGGAAACAGGCCGGAATCGCAGCGGCCGAGCACGCCGCCACCGCCCTCCTGCCCGTCTTGCACGAAACGGACGTCGAATCGGAGACGCAGCTCCTGCGCTCGATGAGCGACCGAAAGGACGGCGAGGAGCCGCAGCACTTGCGAACGGAACTCCAAGGGACGATGGACCAACTGGTCGGGATCTACCGTCAGCCGAGCGAGCTCGGGCAAGCGCTGACCCAGATCCGGGGCCTCCAACGGCGCTTCGCGAACGTCCGCGTGATCGACCAATCGAAGGTCTACAACCTCAACTTGACCGATGCGCTGGAGACGGGGCATATGCTCGAGTTGGCGGAGGTGATCACGATGGGCGCCCTGGCCCGCACGGAGAGCCGAGGAGCGCACGCCCGCATCGATTATCCGAAACGGGACGATCGGAACTGGATGAAACATACTCTCGCCGCCCGCTCATCTTCCGGCCCGCAACTCTCGTACGCCCCTGTGGCCTATACTCGCTGGGATCCCAAGGAGCGGGTTTACTGATGGGAGCTCCTCCGATCTCTGCGGCCTTCGATGTCTTCCGGTTCGACCCCGAACGCGACGCGAAACCCCGGTACGAGCGCTACACCCTCGACCTGGCCCCGCACACCCCGGTGCTCACGGCGCTGCTCCGCATCCGCTCCGAGATCGACCCGACGTTGACGCTCCGGTACTCGTGTCGGAGCGCGATCTGTGGATCGTGCGCGATGCTCATCAACTCCAAGAGCCGCCTTGCGTGTCAGACGCAGATCGGGCCCGAGATCGCCGCCCACGGCCGGGTGGTGATCGATCCGATGGGCAACCAGCCCGTCCTGCGCGATCTCGTGGTAGAGTCCGCCTCCTTTTGGAAGAACTATCAACGGATCCAACCCCACTTGATTCCCGATCCCGCGAAACCGATGCCGGAGGGGGTGGCGAATCCTATGACTCCCGCCCAGGTCGAACGATTCAAGGAGACGCCTCGTTGCATCGCGTGTGCCGCCTGCTATTCGGCGTGCCCGGCGGTGGAGGCCGATTCCGAATTTCCCGGCCCGATGGCGCTCGCGAAACTGTATCGATTCGTCGTCGACCCTCGGGATGGCGGGCACGAGGAACGGCTCCTGCGGATCCAGACGAGCGGGCTGTGGCTGTGTCTCCGCTGCCACCTGTGCACCGAAGCCTGTCCGAAGGACGTGCGTCCGTCCGAGCGGATCCGGGATCTCAAGGAGATGGCGATCGCCTTGCAAGGCGCCACCGAACACGGCTCCAAACACGCGGTTGGGTTCAAGGAGAATATCCGGGAGCGCGGAGTTTTGAACGAATTCAAGCTGGTCCGACAGACATACAACCCGATCGAGCTGCTGGGACAGATCCCTCAAGGGCTTCGGGTATACCGCAAGAAGCCCGAGATACTCCACAAGCCGCGTCGGATCGAAGGGCAGGACGAAGTGGACAAGCTGTACGAAATGCTCGAGGATTCGGACGGGGGTGGAGAATGAAGATCGCCTATTACCCGGGTTGCGTGGCGCAAGCATCGGGCAAAGAGCTGGACATGGCCACCCGATGGGTAGCCCGGGCATTGGGGATCGAGCTCGTCGATTTTCCGAATTTCTCGTGCTGCGGCTCGGGATTCATCGACGAAGCCAACTCGACATTGAACCTCGCGCTCAACGCCCGTAATCTCGCGATCGCGGAGAAGGCGGGACTCGACCTCATGACGGTCTGTTCCACCTGTCAGGGGATGCTCACCTTGGCGAATCGTCGCCTCGAGGAACCGGCGATTCGAACGAAGGTCAATGACGCCCTTCAGCAAATCGGCACCGCGTACCGCGGTACGGTTCACGTCAAACACTTGCTCCAGATCCTTGTCGAGGACATTGGCGTCTCCACGATCCGGGAGCACGTGAAGCGCCCGCTCGCCGGCCTCAAGGTGGGAGCTTTCTACGGTTGCCACCTCCTGCGCCCTGCGTCCGAGCTCAAATGGGAGAGTGCGGAGGACCCGCACTCGTTCGAGGACCTCCTCACCGCGATCGGCGCCGATCCGGTGTATTACCGGGGCCGCGTGATGTGTTGCGGCTTCCCGATTCAATTCGTACGCGAATCCACGGCGAGCCGGATCGCGGGGCGACAGATCGTCGACGCCCGCGATCACGGCGCGGATGCAATGGCCACACCGTGCCCCCTCTGCCACATCTCCTTGGATGCGTATCAGAACAAGGCCGCTCGGGAAGTGAGACAACCCCTCGACATGCCGATCTTCCATTTGCCCCAACTCGTCGGCCTCGCACTCGGGGCGACTCCGGAGGAGCTCGGACTTCCCCGACACCTGGTGTCGACGGATTCGGCGCTTGCGAAGATCCGATCCCCGGCCCCCGCGTAGCTCCTCCGCGGCGGATCGAGTGCCCGGACCCGCACTTCTATAGGTCGGCCTGGGATTCCCCGCGTGATTGGACGCCGACGAGCATAGGGACCCGACCGGTGCGACTCCTCCCGGATCGTTTCGGCATCGCGAGGTGCCGGGCGAGGATCTGGGCCGCATCATTGCCCTGAGCGATGGAGTGTTTGCCTTCGCCTTAACGCTCCTCGTGCTGACGCTCACCGTTCCGTCGATCAATACGCACGGCCTGAACTCCGAGCAAACGTCGGGGGCGCTCGGCGCGGCCTTACACCAGGACTACGGCGAATTCCTCGCCTACGTGTTCGCCTTCGTCATGATCGCCATCTGGTGGGTGGGTCACCATCGGACGTTCCGGTACATCGAGCGGTACGACTCGGTGCTGATGGGGCTCAATCTGATGCTCCTGCTCGAGATCGCAGTCATGCCGTTTATCCTCGAAGTCTACTCCAACTACCAGTCCACCCAGGTGGCGGTGATCCTCTTCGCCGCGACACAGGCCGCGACAGGTCTGACGATGAATGGCATCTGGAACTACGCCACGTACAAGCGTCGACTGGTGAGTCCCAAACTTTCGGCGTCGCTGATCCGGTACACGTCCATCCGTGGAACAATCACCCCGATCGTCTTCCTCGCGTCCGTCGGAGTGAGTTTCGTCAACGTCTCGGCCGCCCAGTACACCTGGATCCTCGTCTTCGTCGGCCTACGCTTCGTGGGCCGATATGGCGACGCCTAGTCCGAGGGCGGGGCTCGCGAGGGCTCGCTCGGCGCGGTGAGTACGCGCGCGCCGTCGCCCTTCGTCACGTAGACGTGCAGTCGATCGCACATGCCGCGAAAATAATTCGTTCCTTCCGGCCCAAATCCGTTGCGGAGGCGCTCGGCGATCTCCTCCTCGGTCAACGTCGGCTCGACCTCCGGCGTGAACAGGCATTGGAAGACGAGAAACCGTCGCCCCTCCAGGTCGATGCGGTCCGTCTCAGGGGCGTCGCAGAACGGGCATCGCATCATCGGAAGACGTACCCCGAACCGGGGCTTAGGGCTAACGGGAGCTCGTTCAATCGATATAGCCGAGCGACCGCAGGCGGTCCTTGATATTGCGTTCCTCTTCCTCCGAAAAGGGCGTTTCCCCGACCGGATGTTCGAGCAGACGCGCGAGGACGAAGGTCACGAACGCGTCCACGCTCTCGAATCCGCTCTCGCGAATCCGCTTCTCCAGATCGCGCGCGACCTCTTCGGGGATCCGAATCGTCCGCTCGCCGGACGCCTTGACTAACGGAGCGGTCACGGGGGTGTTCCTGTCTTGCTACCGACCCCGTAAGTAGATAGGGTCTTCGCCGCGGCCGCGTCTATTCCCACTCGATGGTCGCCGGGGGCTTGTCGCTGACGTCGTAGAGGACTCGCACGACCTGTCCGGCGAGCTCGCGGGTGATCCGTTCGGCGATTCGTTTTAGGACGAGCCGCGGCACGTCCATCGCCACCGCGGTCATCGCGTCGATCGATTCCACGATCCGCACGCTCACCGCCTCTCCGAAGACTCGATTATCCCCGGTCACCCCGACGGTGCGGGTTGGGAGCAAGACCGCGAAATATTGCCACGGGCGGGGCATCAGTCCCGCGGAGACGGCCCGGTCCACTTCTTCCTCGACCACCGCGTTGGCCGTCCGACATCGTTCGACGCGTTCGGGGGTCACCATGCCATTGACCCGAACCGCGAGCCCGGGGCCCGGGAACGGCTGGCGGTCCGGGTCCGGAATGTGCAGGTACCGAGCCAGCTCGCGAACCTCGTCCTTGTAGAGATCGCGTAACGGTTCTACGAGGCGAAGGTGGCTGTCTTTCGGGATGCCGCCGACGTTGTGGTGCGTCTTGATGATGTCGCGGAGCGCGCCCCCGCTTTCGATCCAATCAGGGGCGATCGTTCCTTGGACGAGCTGATCCGTCCCGAATCGTTCGGCCTCGGTCTCGAAGACCCGTATGAAGGTCGCCCCGATCCGCCGGCGTTTTTCCTCGGGGTCCGCGACGTTCTCTAAGGCCGAGAGGAACCGATCCGCTCGAGGGACCACTTCGAACTGCAATCCCGTCGCTCGAAAGAAGCCCTCGACCCGCTCCACCTCGCCTCGGCGCAACAGGCCGGTATCGACGAACACGGCGCGGGCCCGGTCCCCCAGCGCTTGCTGCGCAAGAACGGCCGCGGCGGTGCTATCGATCCCGCCGCTCGCCGCCACGATCGCCCGGCCCGGCACCTCGGCGCGAAGCCGATCGATCGCCGCGGTACTGAAATCGCTCGGACTCTTCACGGGGGATTCCGCGCCGGAACCGGTTCCTCGCGCCACTTTTCGCGATATCGGGTCAACACTTCGTTGAGCTCGGGGTACCGAAGTGCCAACATTGAGGTCGCCAGCAGGGCGGCGTTTTCCGCTGCATCGAGTCCGACGGCGGCGACCGGGATTCCGGGTGGCATCTGCACCACCGACAGCAGGCTATCGAGGCCCAGGCCCCGGTGGAGCGGGACGCCGATCACCGGTTTGAGCGTCCGGGCGGCCACGACTCCGGGGAGCGCGGCGGAGAGCCCGGCCATCGCGATGAACACTTCCGCGTCGGGATCCGCGACCAGGCGATCGACCTTTTCGGGGTTTCGGTGGGCGGAGGCCACGTGGACCTCACAAGGAATGTGAAACTCGGTGAGCCGGACCCGCACCTTTTCCGCCACATCGAGGTCAGATTTGCTCCCGACCAGGACGACGACCTTCATCGAGCCTCCCGAAGTGCCGGACCCTAAAGAGGTTCCCACGTCCCGCCCCGTTCGCCGACGAAAGTTCCTTACCGCCTTTCGGCTCCCCGCTTCCAGATGGCACTCCGATTGCATCGGGGCGGGCGCTTCCGTCGATGGCTCGGCGCCCGACTCGGGGGAGACGAAGAGCTCGGCGAACGAGCTTGGCGGCGAATCCTCCACCTATTGGGGGCGCTGGCGGTGTTCTACTACCTCGTCCCCGAGAATTTCTTCATCTGGTTCCCCAAATGGGTCGTCCTCCTGCTCCTGCTCGCCTTGATCGTCGCGGTCGAATCGATGCGCCACGCGATGGGACTGGAGCTTCCGACCATTCGCTCCTTCGAGGCGAATCGGATCGGGAGCTACGCCTTCTATTCGGTGGCGCTCGCCGCAGCCCTGTTCTTCTTCCCCGAGCCGATCGCCGTGGCGGTCATTCTTGGAGCCGCCTTCGTGGATCCCCTCATCGGGGAGCTACGTCAGCGAGCGGCGGCGCGGCGTTACTATCCGATCGTTCCGGGGATCGCGTATCTGATCATCGGGGTCTCCACGTTTCGACTCCTGGGAGGATGGAGCTGGACGGCGTCGGGGGGGTTCGCGGCCGTCGTGGCGCTCCTCGCCGTCGCGGTCGAGTGGCCCAAACGATCGTGGTGGGACGACGACCTCACGATGATCCTGGTGCCCGGACTGTTCGTGTGGCTGATCGTGACCGTCTTTCCGGGCGCGCCCTACGTCGGGTTCTGAGCGGCCGACCCATCACACGATCGGCGTCAGCTTCGCGTACGGAGCTCCCTTCTCGGGGTCCGGCGAGATCGCGTGAATGGTCGTTCGAGGCCGGATCCCGTAGATGCAGGGTGCGTTGTCGATGTTGATGATTCGGAAGTAGGTATCCATCATGTTCAGGATCTCGCTCGACACCAACAGCCCCGGCTTGAGCAATCCGATCCCCAGGTTCCCGACGAGCTTCGTCTGCTGGACGCCGTTGAAGTACATCCGGATCGCCACTTGATCGCCCATCAGGCTCTCGAGCGTGTCGAAGGAGGTGTACTCGATGAACGGCTTTTGCTCCGGCCCTCGGGCGGCCTTGGTGGCGGTGACCATGGCGCGTAGGGCATCGTCCCGACCGAAACGGGCCATCGGGACGATGTAGCTCTCTTCGGTCTCGTTCGCGGCGTAATCGCAGATACGGACTCTCGTATCGAATACGTTGGGCGGTGTATGCCGGGTCAGCGTCTCGCGGAGTTTCTCCGGGGACTCCCCCGCCGCCAGCACGGCGATCGCACCGCGCCCTTGAGCTAGGAAATTCAGATATGTCGGCGTGAAGAGCATGTAGTAATCGTCAATGCCCACGTTGACGTCGACCTCAAAAGCGTTGAAGCTCCCCCGACGGAACCCGCCGCCGAGCAGTTGGTCGAAATCCGGGATTCCCGTGGAGTAGAACCGCTCCGAATCGGCGCTCGGTTTCCACATCCCCTGGGCGGTGGGCGTGTGATTTCGATCTTGAATGCCCAGCGCCTCGAACCGGCCTCCGTTCAGGGTGACCGCATACCGCGGGCGTCCGATCGCCGTGGCCCGCAATTTTTCGAGTCGCAGGTGCCGGACTCGGCGCTCGTCGAGCTCTTCGCGTTGAATGGAAATGAGCCCGTCCACTAGATATTCGATCCCGCCGGCTTCCGGTTTCTCGAGGATCATGACGACGTTCGTGCTGGACCCTTCCACCAGGTCCTTCTGGAGGGCCATCACGAACTCTTCCATTTCCAGACCGTACTTGTGGGTCACCCCTTCGAGCGAGTCGATGACGAGCAACGACTTGGCCGGGAGCGCCCGCTCGATCCGATTGTAGACATTTTCCACCTCCGGCATCGGGTTCCGTTTCAGGAGCGCTTGCAAATGCGTGCGGTCGACTCGGGTCGGAGGTCCATGTTCCTCCCCGAAAGATCGCATGACCTCACGCGCGGCGCGGATCTTCTTCTGCTCGGTCTCCGGGAGCTCGGATCCCTCTCGTTTCGGGCCGGCATTGATCGCATCGAGGAACAACTTGCCGGCGTCGAGGACCCGTGATCGCATCTCGGAGGACTTGAGCCACGGGAATTGTCGATAGAGCGCCTCGTCGCCGACTCGGGTCGACAGATAGTACGATTCACTCGGCTTGCCAATCCGCTCGAGGAGTTCCAGGCCGAACGTGGTCTTCCCCGTTCCCGCCCCCCCTTTCACGATCAGCGAGCGACCGCCCTTCCCACTCAGGAATTCGATTACCTCGAGAGGAGTTCCTCCCACCGAGTGTCCATTGTTCTCTGTCATGCGCTGCGGCTCCGGCCGACTGCGGAGTCCTCTGAGTGCTGTCGCATTTCGAGTCCCGCTGTTATCATGGCTTCGAAGGGATGGTAAAGCTTTCGCCGGAAGTGGAGTTGTTTTTTTGGGTTCAATCGGAGCCCGCCAACAGGGCGAGTCGCGCGGCTTCTCGGGCCTCGGTAAGCGCCGCCTGCAGGGCCGCTCCGGGCTCGCCGACCGCGGTCGCCGCCGAACGGTTTCCGCCCCCCTTTCCCCCGAAAGTCGCCTTCACGCGTTCCAAGATCGTATCGGCAGAAACTTTGTCCGAGGACGATCCAATGAACAGGGTCCCCCTCGACTCCCGATCCGCCGCGAGGATGGCGATCCGGCCCGGCCCGTGCGTGAGGATTCGGGAGAGCTCCATCAATCCCGACCGGTCGAGATCGACGAGGGCTCCCACGATCTGATTCGACCCGACTTGGAGGACGGCCTGCGCGTCGGACTCAAGCTGACGGGCCAACTGCGTCAGGTCCTCTTTCAGCTCTCCCCGACGAACGCGTCGCGATTCCTCGGTTTGGGCTAGCAGACGATCGATGCTTCCCGGGAGCTGCTCGACGGAGACGCCGAGTTTCTTGGCGGCATCCCGCAAGATCGATTCATGCTCTTCGCGAAGCGTTAGGGCGCGTTCCCCTGCGGCAAAGACGATTCGAACGATCCCATCTT
Source organism: uncultured Thermoplasmata archaeon (assembly GCA_963749195.1). Classification (GTDB taxonomy): domain Archaea; phylum Thermoplasmatota; class Thermoplasmata; order Lutacidiplasmatales; family UBA184; genus Lutacidiplasma. The sequence continues at coordinate 769,743 of CAVVLX010000006.1, read as the reverse complement.
GGATCCGGTCGGTGGAGAGGATCGAGATCGCCCCGACCTCGCTGGTATGGGTGCAGTGGGTCCCGCCGCAGGCCTCGACATCGAATTGTTCGATCTCGACGATCCGCAGCTCCTTACCCGGAACGGCCCCGCCCTGATAGAGGGTGAAGCCAAATCGTCGTTCGGCCTCGGAACGCGTCTCAAAATAGCTCTTGACGGCTCGATTTTCTCGGACGATCTCGTTGACCCGGTGTTCGACGTGTCGCAGCTCCGTGGGGGTTAGGGCTTGGAAATGCGTGATGTCGATGCGGGCGCTCTCGACGCTCTTGTAAGCACCGGCCTGCCACACATGCGGTCCCAGAAGCTCCCGCAACGCGCCATTCAGTAGGTGCGTCGCAGTATGATGCTGCATCAGCTGCGTTCTCCGAGGCTGATCGATCCGGCCATGGATGCGCTCCCCCACCGGCCGCGGAGACGAACGATCGAGACGATGATAGATCCAGGGTCCGCGTCGAATCACTTCGACGACGGGAATCTCGCCCAGGGTCCCGGTGTCGGTGATCTGGCCTCCCCCGGTCGGGTAAAAATTCGTTCGGTCGAGGACGACCAACGGCCCCTCCGACCAGACCACGTGGGCGGCGAACGACAGCGTGTACGGGTCGAGGAAGTATTGCGCCACCGTGGCGGGAACCGTCGAGGGGAGCTCGGGCACCGCCGAATTCGTTTCCGAGTATTCGTTGACCGGTGGTTCGGTCGCGTGAAGGGCGGCGACGCGCGCATAGAAGTCCTCCGGAACCGGCGGGGGGTGCCGCAGCTCCTCCACGGCGACGTCCGGTGGAACTCCCAACGAGTCGTACCATTCAATCAGATCCCCCTCCGAGATCCGTCGGCCCGACTGCTGCGCGCGTTCTTCCGCCCGACGGATGTGACCTCGGGCGCGTGCGATCGCCTCAGCGTACCGGGCCTCCTCCGCCTGCACGACCCGATGCAGGTCTTCCCGGTGCTCCCCGACTTCCGGGTAATCCCGCGCGATCTCGCGACCGACTCGATCGAGCACCGCGATGAGCTCGGGGGATTCCGGCGTCTTCGCGAGCACGCGAAGCATTCGGCGCAAGACGAGTCGGGCGAAGTAGCCTTCCTGACTGTTCGAGGGCACCACGCCATCCGTGATCAGAAAGTTCACGCTCCGAGCGTGATCGACCAGGATGGCGCTCTCGGGGGCGGGGAAAGTACGTCGAAGTTCTTCATACGATTCTCCGAACACCGCCTCATACGCCGTTCGAGTGCCTTGGGAAAGCCAGGTGAATCGTTCCAATCCGTATCCGGTGTCCACGACCGTGAGCGGCATTGGCTTCATTCCTGCGCCGTCCCGGGCGTACTCCATGAAGACGAGGGTCGCGATTTCAAGTCCGCTGATTCCCACGCTGAGGGAAGGGCCGAGATTTCCTCCCCCTTCCCACTCCTCCTCCTTGTACGTCAGTAGACCCGGGTCGACCCCGAGTTCTTGGGTCACCAGCTCGTGACACAGCGCGGTGCAGCGTTCCTTGAAGTACACTTCGTGATCCGGGCGATTGAACGCGTGGTGCGCCATCATTTCGAAGAGCGTGAAATGTCGGCCGCTCCGGCCCACTTCCCCCAGGTCGTTGAATCGCGCGCACGGCTGGGAGATGGTCAGTGGGTTCGCCGGTGGGGGAATGGCGCCGCTCGTCACCCACGGTTGAAAGTCGTAGATGCTCGCCTGCGTGAAGAACACGTCGTTGCGCCATCGGGCCACGACGGGATAGCGGCGAAGACGCTGGTGCCCTCGTCGTTCGAAAAACGTGAGAAAGGTCTCCCGCATCTCGGACGGTCGATACGCTCTCGCCACGGGGGAGTGCCCGAAAAACCCGTACGGGGTGCACGGGTCCTCTTGACATCGGTCGAAATCGCCGAGCGTCCAGAACGCGTGGCCACAGCTCAGACAGGTCTTCCGGTGGAAGCCTTCTTGGTGGAAGAATGCGAGGTCGTACTCCGCGGCATCCATCTCGGCAACCGTCGAGACAGGCGAACACTATAGGCCTTCGGTCGAAGGGAGCTCCTTCGGGGCTCTTCCCCGACGCCCTTACCGTTTGCGAGGGCGGGAATGGACTTTGCGAGCCCCTCGGGCCGGTCGAGTCGGTGAAGCTCGGGTGGAGGGCCGCCGGTCCTCGGGTCGCGGTGGGTCTCGGCCGTTCTGGAGCGCGATACCGGTGGCGCAGAGGTCGACAATCGGGCATTTGGGGCACAGCGGTTGACGGGGTCGACACAGGTTCTGCCCATGTTGGACTAACAGGGGATTGAGCGGGATCCAATACCGGCGGTCGAGGGTCTCGCGCAGTCGGGCCTCGGTTTCCTCGGGCCGAGTCGTTCGGAGAACGCCGAGTCGGTTAGCGATTCGGTGCACATGGGTGTCGACGGGAACCGCAGGGATCCCATATCCGAAGACAAGGACGCAGTTCGCCGTCTTTGGTCCGACGCCCGGAAGCGTCCGTAAGTCGTCGAGCTGTCGAGGAACGTCGCCATCGAAGCGACGTAGTAGCTCCTGTGAACAGGCCCGAATGACTCGCGCTTTAACGTGATAGAATCCGGTACGTCGGATCAGGGGTTCGATCTGAGCGAGTCGAGCCTTCGCCAGGGATTTCGCGTCCGGGAATCGGGTGAACAGCTGTCGAGAGGCATAATCGGTGTTCGCGTCCCGGGTGCGTTGCGAAAGGATCGTCCCGATGAGAACCTGGAACGGAGACTCGGCGTGGTCGCGGAGATAGGGGACGCGCCAATCGCCTGAATGATAGAACGCCGAAAGCCGATCGAGCACGCCTTCCCAATCGAACGCGGGAACGGGGCGGACGCTCATCGGAAGACCCGGGCCGGCGTAGGCCGCTCGGTCGAGATTGGATTCGTTGGATCGGAAAGATCCGGCTCACCGTCGCAGCGGCCCTCGAGTTCGTTCAAGATTTCCCCGATCAGGTAGTCACTCCCCACGACGAGGGTAAACCCTTCTCGGTCGGTCGCCGCGCGCGCGAGGGCGAGGCCGTCCTTGGAGCTCGGAGCTTGGACGATGACGGGGAATCGCCCGAGGGCGGACCGTCGAAGGTCTTCCGGCCGCGTGGAGCGATCGGATCGGACCGGCGACAACACGATCGTCTGGGCGAGGGGGGCCAGCGCGTCCAAGATCGGTTCCACCCGCTTGTCGGCGAGGCAGCCGAAGAGAATCGCATTCTCGGCCTGCTCCAGAAACGGGTAGATCTCGGCGAGACTTTGGGCGACCGCCCGAGCGCTCTCTGGGGTGTGGGCAACATCCACGAAGAGATCCGGTCGTCGGGCCAGCCGTTCGAGACGGCCCCGCCATCGGGTCTCGGCCAGCCCTTCGACCACCCTCCGAGGATCGAGGGGGCGTTCGATCGCGAGGAGGAAGCGTTCCGTGGCCGCGACGGCGACCGCCGCGTTGGCGGGCTGGAAGAGTCCGAACAACGACAGTTCGACCTTATCGAATCGCTGCGTCGGCGTAACGATCGAGAATCCTTGGCCCCGCTCCGACAACACGCGGTCTTCGATGACAAGCTCCCGTCCCCAGTGAAGGGTGGGAATCCCCCGCTCCCGGGCGCATCGCTCGATTTCGGCGAGCGGTTCCGGTTTCGACTCGCCGATCACTCCCTTCATTCCCGGATGCAGGATCCCGGCTTTTTCGCGGGCGATCGAGGTCAGGGTATTTCCCAGAAATTCGGTGTGTTCATATTCGATCGTCGTGATGACGCCCACCGGGGCTCGGATCGTGTTGGTCGCGTCCAGTCGCCCGCCCATTCCGACTTCGACGACGGCGACATCTACTCTCGCTCGAGCAAAGTAATCGAACGCCAAGGCGGTCGTCGTTTCGAAGAACGTCGGGGCCTGGTTCACCGCGCCGCGTTCGAGCAGGGATTCTGCGATCTTTCGGATCCGGCCCAAACCGCTTACGACGTCCTGGCGCGAAATCGGTGTCCGGTCGATCTGGATCCGCTCCCGATAGCTCTGCAGATGCGGGGACGTGAATAGTCCGGTCCGCAGCCCGTGGGCGGAGAGGATCGCGGCTGCCATCGCGGCGACCGACCCTTTTCCCTTACTCCCTGCCACATGGATCGCCGGAAACGATTGTTCAGGATGACCGAGCGCACCGAGAACGGCCTGGATCACGTCGAGGCCTGGGTGCATTCCGAACCGGCGCATTCGGAAGAGGCGGTCGAGTTCCCCCCGATACATCTCGACGGCCGAGGGGGATTCGGGGGGTCCTCTTGGAGCCCGCGTCGAGCGAGATTTCGGCGGCGGCACAGAGTTCAGTACATCGATCGTTCGCGATACGTACCGTAGACCTCCTGGAATGCGCGGACGAGCTCGCCGAGCGTGGCTTTGGCTCGTAACGCATCGAGGATCGCCGGCATCGTGTTCTCGGCGTCCGTGGCGGCCACTTTCTTCAGTCGGTCGATCGCCGTGGCGTGGCGACGCGCGTCTCGTTGCTGTCGGAGATTCCGTAAGCGACGCGATTGGGCCGTTCTCGCCTGCTCGGAAATCTTGAGGCGGGGGACCCGCACGGGTTCGTCGACCGTGTAGGCATTGACTCCCACGACTTTCTCGGCTCCCGATTCGACAGCCCGTTGGTAGCGGAACGACGCCTCCTGTATCTCTCGTTGAAAGAAGCCCTTCTCGATGGCGGGAACTACCCCGCCGAGTTCGTCGATCCGATCGAAATATCGTTGCGCGTCCTCGACCATCCGGTCGGTGAGCCACTCGACATAGTAGCTCCCGGCGAACGGATCGACCGCCTCCGCGACGCCGCTTTCATGGGCGAGGATTTGTTGCGTTCGTAAGGCGATCCGCACCGCGTCTTCCGTCGGAAGTTGGAGCGCTTCGTCGTAGGAATTGGTGTGCAGCGATTGCGTCCCGCCCAACACACCCGCCAGCGCCTGGACCGTGGTACGGACGATGTTGAGCTCCGGCTGCTGAGCCGTACAGGAACATCCGGCCGTTTGCGTGTGGAATCGCAGCCACTGGGATCGCTCTTTCTTCGCGCCGAACTTGTCCCGCATGGTCACGGCCCAGATCCGACGCGCGGCTCGGAACTTGGCGATCTCTTCGAAGAAGTCGTTGTGCGAATTGAAAAAGAATGATAGTCGCGGGGCGAACGCATCGACGGCCAGTCCACGTCGGATCGCCTCCTCCACGTAGGTCATCCCGTCGGCCAGGGTGAACGCCAGTTCTTGGACCGCCGTCGACCCCGCTTCGCGGATATGATACCCCGATATGGAGATCGGATTCCAATTCGGCATCTCCCGGACCGCAAACTCGATCGTGTCGGTCACGAGGCGAAGCGCCGGACGGGGTGGATAGAGAAACTCCTTCTGCGCAATGTATTCCTTCAGAATGTCGTTCTGGGTGGTGCCGCCGAGCTGCGCCCGGGGGATCTTCATCCCCTCGGCGGTGAGAATGAACATGCCCCAGACGACGTTCGCCGGGCCGTTGATCGTCATGCTCGTCGTCACCTGGCCCAAGGGGATCCGATTCAGCAGTCGGCCCATGTCTTCCAAGGACGACACGTTGACGCCGCACTTGCCGACCTCCCCGAGAGATTCCCGGTCGTCCGCGTCGAGGCCGTAGAGCGTCGGATCATCGAACGCGATCGAAAGTCCGGACTCGCCGTGCTGCAATAGATAGCGAAACCGTCGGTTCGTGTCCTCAGGAGTTCCAAAACCGGAGAACATCCGCATCGACCAAAGCCGACCCCGATACATCGTGGGATGGATGCCGCGGGTGAAGGGGTACTGCCCGGGAAATCCGATCCGGTCGGCATCGCCCGCGGAAGACCGAGGGGAGTACAGGCGATCGACGGGGATCCCCCCGAGCGTGACAAATCGATCCCTCCGCTCCGACGACTTTGCGAGCGCCGGAGTTAGCACCTCGGCGCTCCAACGTTCTTCCGAGGCCCGCACGGCGTCGATCTCCGACGATCGGGAGCGGATCGGCGCCGAGCGGGGCCCCTCGGTGCGGCTCGTGGCCATCAGCGTACGAAAACCCGAGCCACGATAAGGTCGCCGACGGCTATGCCGGTGCGATCCGGAGGCCGACCAAGTCGGTTCGCCCCCGACGGTGGAGGGGAACGCCTCGACGTCGGGCGAATCGATCGAACGACTTGCCGGTCCAGATCGTATTATCCGCGAGCACGATCGCCCCGGGAGTCAATTTGGGCTCCACGGTCGTCAGCTCGAACGTGAGATGGTTCGGAGTGTGGTGGCTATCGTGGAGGAAGATCCCGACCGAAGGGATTTCACGGATCAACTCGGGCAATCGCGTTTGACTGGGACCCACTCGCAGATCCCATTCGCGGCGGAGGACCTCGGGGATGGCCCAACCGGACGAGCGTCCCGGAGGAACGCTAACCCCGGATTCCGTCGGAGCCAGTACCTCCGATCGTTGTGCGATGGGCAGATCGATCGAGTGGAGCGTCCCGTGACCGTTGCGACGGATTGCCGCAAGGAAATGCGCCGAGGACACCCCGGACGATACGCCGGTCTCTACGATATGATCGGGCTTCAGCAGCCGGGTCAGGGCGTATAGTTCGAACGGTGCGCGGAACTGCGCGTAGAACGATCGTCCCCCCTCAAGGTGCGAGGCGCGGATCGACCGCTCGATCTCGAGGAGCCGGCGCGTCTCGTCTAGGGTGTGAGCGAGTCGAGCCGCCGATATTTCGGGCAAGAGGGCGCGAAGCCATTTCAGATTCGGACGCGCCCGGCGGTCCCCGAGGGCCTGACGAGCTTGTTCTACCCCTGAGAGGTCCGGAGTGGGCACCACAGCAGGCTCCAGGGGGTCGCACGAACGGATAAGATTCACCGTCCGGGGCGATCACCCAGGGCCCCCTTCGGCGCCAAGTGCGCTTTTCGAACGATCAGTTGGGTCGTGTCCGTCTGTCTCACGATCTCCTGCTCGTCGATCACCAGTCGTCGTTGGAAGAACGGCGCATCCACGACGAGCGTCTCGAACTCTCCTCCTTCTCCCGCCACGTTCAGCCGCCGAACGTCCCGACTTCGTCGTATCAGTTCCTCCAACAACGGGACATCGAGTCGCCGGCCAATCAAGTCCGCATCCAATGGTTCGGCTGCCAGGTGAACGAGTCGGATGTCCATGCCGGCGGCGATCTCTTCGCGGACGACGGTGGACGGTTCTTTGCCCCAAAGCGGCGTAAAGAGGCGCCGGCCGAGTTCGTAGCAGATCCGATGCAGGCGACTCCATTGATAGGACGACTGGATGGCCCCCGCGACGACCGCCCCATCCGAGGTCGATAGGGCTCGCTGCAGCGCTTCGGTCTCCTGCTCTTCGCCCCGTCCGCGGACGGGAAACGACCGGTGTTTCTTTCCCCACGTCTCGGCCTGCAACGCTACCCACGCTATGTTGGGGGTATGGAACATCATCGAATCCGGATCGGAGGGGACCACGGTCACGAGCTCGTCGACCACCCAGCCCTGTGTTTCCGCCAGGTACGCGGAGTAGATCGAATCCTTTCCCCCGGAGACGAGGGCGGAGGTGGCCACGTGCGCTCCTAAGGAATCCCGAGCCCGGCTCTCCAGCGTTCGTAGAGTGAACCCAGCTCGACGGACGCTCGGGGCTCCTCATTCCACCGGAACGATCCGACGCGGGAACGGGTGACCTGTCCGAGCCGACTCCACGGAAGTCCCCTGAAGCGACCCTCGAAACGTGTCTCCTCCCCTCGCGCGACCTCGACGACAAACCGAGACGCTCCCTCGACCACCAATGCCTCCTGGGGCGTGGAGAGGCCGGTAGCGGCGAGGTCGACGGAGAATCCTACTTCCCCTCCAAACGCCATCTCCGCGAGGGTGACGGCGAGCCCTCCGTCGGAAACGTCGTGGACGGCGCGGACCAATCCGCTCCGGCCGGCCCGCACCAACTTCTCGCCCAACCGGCGAAGTTCCGTCGGGCGCGTTGGCGGAAGGTCCAGGCCCCGAATTCCGGATTGTCGAGCCCAGAGCGAGCCACCCGCCGCCCGGGCGGACCGTCCCAGGAGATAGATCGGGTTCTCTTCTTCCTTGAAATCGGAGGTAATGGCCTGGCGAACATCCGGCACGATTCCCGTGGCGAGGAGGACGGGAGTGGGCGGAATCTCGGCGCCGAGCCCGCCGTTGTAAAAACTGACATTGCCCGACGGAACCGCGAAGCCGAGACCTCGGGCGCCTTCTGCGAGTCCCTGCACCACCGCAGAAAAATCTCCGAGCACTTTGGGATCTTCGGGATTGCCAAAGTTCAGACAATTGGTGAAGGCGTCCGGTTGGGCGCCGACGGAATACAAGTTTCGAGCCGCCTCCTCCACGACCCAAACGGCGCCCCGGCGCGGGTCCTCTCGGCAAGCCCAAGGCTGTGCGGCGGTCGCGATCGCGAGGCCCCTCCAACTCTCGGGACGGGGCTGGAGCACCGCGGCGTCGCCATGAGAGGGAGAGGTTACGCGGCCGTGGAGAGATTTGATGACGGTCCGACCCTGAACTTCGTGATCATAGACCCGCACGACGGACTCGCGCGAAACAGAGTCCGGAGAAAGGACCATTCGTTCGAACAGGTCGCTCAACGACGCTTGCTCGATGGGAGCCGACGATCGGCGCAGCCTGGGTCGTCGAGCGATCTTTCGGCGTGCGGGGGGAGGGTCCACCCGGAAGTTGAGATCGAGGCGCGCCACGTACTGGCCGTGCCAGTAGACCTCCTCGCGAGGTCCCCGAGCCACCTCGCCGATTACGCTCGCGGGCACGTCATGGCGTTGGAAGATCCCCATCAGCTCGTGCGCGTCGGAAGGCGAAACTTCGAGGATCATCCGTTCCTGAGACTCTGAGATCCAGACCTCCCAAGGGGCGAGGTCTGGTTCCCGCAGCGGGACCCGGTCCAACTCGATCCAGGAACCAAAGCCACCAGAGTGAACCAATTCGCCGGACGCCGCCGCGAGTCCTCCGCCTCCGAGGTCTTTGAGCGACTGGACCAATCCGCGATCGAAGGCCTCGACGCAGGCGTGGATCAACGGTTCTTTCATGATCGGATTTCCGAGCTGTACCGCGCCGCGGGACTCGGCCTCGCTCCGGTCGTTGAGTTCCCGCGATGCGAAGGCCACGCCGCCGATCCCATCCCGGCCCGTGTGGCCCCCGACCAGAACGAGCCGATTTCCGACTTTCTGCGCTCGGTTGGGTCGGAGCCGACTCCGAGGCAAGAAACCGACGCATCCGACGTTCACGAGAGGATTTACGATATAGGAAGGGTCGAAGTAGATGCCGCCAGAGACCGTGGGCACTCCGACCCGATTACCGTAATCCCGGATACCGGCAACGACCCCGGAGATCAGGTAATGAGGGCTCTTCACGCCCTTCGGGATACGGTCGAGCTCCGACTCGAGGGGTCCAAAGAAGAGCGGGTCGGCGAGGGCGATGGGTTTCGCCCCGACCGCGAGGATGTCTCGGAGGATGCCGCCAATACCCGTCGCCGCACCCCCGTACGGCTCAACCGCAGATGGATGGTTGTGCGACTCGATTCGGAGCGCGTAAGCGAATCCATTCTCGAATCGCAGGACGCCCGCATCCCCCGTCCCGAGGACTCGAGTGCGAGGGTGAAGGGCCCCAAAGGCACGCCGCAAGAACGGTCGCGAACTCTTGTAGCTACAATGTTCGCTCCAGCTCTGAGCGATTCCAGAAAGTTCCACATCGGTCGGGTCGCGGCCTACCGAGCGAAAATATCTCTGGATCCGCGCTAACTCCCCCCGGTCGAATCCCCAACTCCCGGACGCCGAGATTCGAACCAACGCTTTCGCCGAAACCCTTCGTACCGGGATGACCCGTGCCTCGGGAGACCACGGAAGATCCCGCGCGCGACCGACCCGATTCATCGGCTCATTCCTTCGAGGAATGCACGGTGACCCGGTGAATCACGGGATTGGCGAGAAGTCGATCGACGGCCTGCTCTGCGAGCCGGAGTGCCTCGGACTCGGAGACCCCCGTAAATTCTAGGTCGTAGACTCGCGCCGTCGCGACGCGGGCCACGGCGGGGATTCCGAGGAGCATGAGAGATTTCTGAATGCTTTCCGCTTCCGCGTCCAGGATTCCCGGCTTCAGTTCTACGCGAACTTCCACTCGCATTGGACGATTGACAGGCTTGGACAATGTCTCCCGAGGTCCGCACAAGGAAACTGCCAGATAACTCTACGCGGAAGCGATAGGGGTCGACGATTCGAACGGCGAATGCGACGCCGGCAGGCCCCCTTCCGACCGAGAAAGGGGTATCGAATTTTCCTTCCGGCTCGAACGCGCGCGCGAGTGAAGCCAAAGCCTATATACACGACCTTTTTCGGCCGGCTGCGCGCAGGGGGGGCCGCGATTCGTCTCATGGAAGAGCTCATCTGTAGTGTCGAGTTTCTCCGAGGCAGCGCCGAGCTTGTGGCGCGGGTGTCGAGCGAAGCCGGTGGTGTCCGGGAGTACCGGGGGCCATCAGCGGGGGCCGTGATCGATCAGGTGATCAACGACCTTCAAGAGGAGTTTGAATCGGCTCCGGCCAGCTAGATGGGACGGGCTCGGGGCATTCGCAGACATCGAGGAAAAGGGTACTAGTACGTTCGAAGAGGGAAACATGGAGAAACCAGACGCAGCAAAGGCACCGGTCAGCCGGGCAGTCGAGAGTGCGTTCACGAAAGTATGGGGCGACGAATCGGTCGTTGCGCTGATCGCGCTCAAGGTAGAGACCTCCGAAGCCGACACGGTGGCCTCCGAAGTCAGCAAGTTCACGGAAGTCGAGGACGTTTTCCTCGTGACCGGAGACACCGATATCTTTCTCAAGGTCCGCTTTCCGCATTACGAGGAACTCAAGGAGTTCGTGCTCCACCGGTTGCCCACGGTCCGCGGAATCCGAGAGACGAAGACGCTGCTCGTAGTCACGGCGTACAAAGAGGGCGGGGAGGCTCATCGAACATGAGCCCCGCGCCCGCTTCCAATGGAAGTACCGCCGCCGAGGAACCTCCGGTGGCGATGCTCGAAACCGAAGAGCGGAAGGTCGCCGTGGGCCGCATCGTTGAATCGCTCGCGCAGCTCGCAGACGATAGCTCCGTTCCCCGGAACGTCCGTCGAGGAGCGCAAGGGGCGAAAGATGAACTCGCGAAGCTCCGCGTCGCGCTGGATGTGCGCATCGCTAGTGCGGTCAATGTCCTCGACGACCTCGCCAACGATCCGAATGTTCCCACGCACGGTCGAACGGCGATCTGGTCGATCATTTCGAATTTGGAGAGTATTCAGTGAGCCCGGCGAGGCGAAACCTGAAATACGGCGCTCGGGTCCGGACGAACCGGAACGGCCACGGGCCCGTAGCTCAGCTAGGTTGGTCGGACGGTGTCTCCGTAGACCCTAGAAAGAGCATCTGGCTTTTAACCAGGTGGTCGGGGGTTCGATCGGGAAACTCCCCGGACGCGTCGGAGTTTCTCCGGACATCCCCCCGGGCCCGGGACCTTCCCGAAGTTCAGCTATGAGCCCCAGTCGAGTTCGTCCCAAGAAACGCCCCGCGAAGGGCGCGAGCGGCGCGGGCGCGAGCGCGGTGCCGGCGCGCCCGTTTGTGGCGCATCACCTCGTGCCTCCGCATGAGCTCTTGTCGGAGGCCGAGACTACCGCCATGCTCCAAACGCTCGGGACCTCCATCGAACGCCTTCCCAAGATCCTGCTCTCCGACCCCGGACTCAAGACCGATGCAAAGTTCGTCGCGGCCCGGGAATCGCGCGAGGTGCTCGTCGGCCGACTCGTTCGGATCCGTCGACCTTCCCAGACTGCCGGGGAAGCGATCGCGTATCGTGTGCTCATCCCGTCGGCGGGGGAGTGATCCATTTCCATGCGCGAAATCGTAGACGCCTTCTTCCGAGAGCGGTCGATCGTCAACCATCACCTCGCCAGCTTCAACGATTTCCTGCCGACCTCCGACAATCCCAACTCCCGGATGCAGCGGATCGTGGACGAAGCTCGAGTGAGTGAAGACTCCAGCGAGCGCGGAATCATCCGATTGGACGTCCAGAAGACCAAGAGCTCGATCTATGTGCGCGTCGGCCGCCGGCGAGACCCTCGGACCGGTCTCGTGAGTCCATCGGCGGAGCCGACCATCCTGGTGGGCCAACCGTTCGTCAAGGAGCCCGTCGGATCGAAGCCGACGCTGACTCCGATGGAGGCGCGGCTGAGGAATCTCACCTATCAAGCGCCGATCTACCTCAACGTCACCGTCGTCGAGAACGGGGTGGAACGCGCGCCCGAAACCGTCCACATCGGGGATCTCCCCATTATGGTCAAGAGCCGGCCGTGCAACCTCCAAAAGGGCACGATCGAAAAATACTCCGACTACGGGTTGTCCGCCGAAGAGTATCGGGCGAAGCTCGTGGAATACGGAGAGGACCCGCTCGACCCCGGGGGCTACTGCATCATCGGCGGGACGGAGCGAGTCATCATCAGTCTCGAGGACCTCGCCCCGAATCGGATCTTCGCCGAATACAACGAGCGATACGGCACGCCGATCGAAAGCGCGAAGGTGTTCAGCCAGCGGGGAGGGTACCGGTCGCTGACGGTCGTCGAAAAGAAGAAGGACGGCATTCTCCAAGTGTCGGTACCGACCGCCTCGGGACAGATTCCGTTGGCCATTCTCATGAAGGCCCTGGGAATGAAGAATGATGAGGAGATCTTTCAGGCCGTCCTCGGGGAACTCCTCCCCCTGGACGAACCCTTCGTCCAGACGATGAAGCATCTCTTGAACGTGAATCTCGAAGAATGCGTGTCGAAGAAGCTGTATCCGCCGGAAGGAATCCTCACGACCGAAGATGCGCTCCTGTACCTTGAAAAGAAATTCGCCACCGGGCAGGCGAAAGAGTACCGACAGCGCAAGGTCGACGGGATCCTCGACCGCTCCCTCTTGCCGCACCTCGGCGATGTAAAGATCGACCGACTGAAGAAAGCGCTCTACCTCGCTCGGATGGCCCGCACGGTCCTGGAGCTCCACCTGAAGGTCCGAGGCGAGGACGATAAGGATCACTACGCCAACAAGCGGCTCAAGCTCGCGGGCGACCTCATGGAAGACCTGTTCCGAGTCGCCTTCTCGCTGTTGCTCAAGGATCTCAAGTATCAGCTCGAGCGGTCGTTCGCGCGGAAGAAGGATCTCCGAATTGCGAGCGCGATCCGTCCGGATCTCCTCACCCAGCGACTCGTGCACGCCCTCGCGACCGGGAATTGGGTGGGCGGTCGGGCCGGGGTTAGCCAGGTGCTGGACCGGACGAGCCACATGTCCGCGATCTCGCACCTGCGTCGAGTCACCAGCCCTCTTACCCGGAGCCAGCCCCACTTCGAGGCTCGTGACCTGCATCCGACCCAGTGGGGAAGGCTCTGTCCGAACGAGACGCCCGAGGGACAGAACTGCGGACTGGTCAAGAATTACGCGCTCTGCGTCGATGTTTCGGAAGGGGCCGATGAAGAGGAGGTCACCCTCATTCTCCGCGACCTCAACACGCGGGAGATCGGTCCCGAAATCCTCCAGGATTCCTCGGCCTCCAAAGGAAAGCGCGCGGCCCGGGTCTACGTCAACGGGAACTTGATCGGATTGCACTCGAATCCGATCGAGCTCGTCAAAGAGATCCGCGATCGCCGCCGGGCCGGAACCCTCTCGCCGACGTTGCAGGACAAGACCTACGAGATCAACGTTCGCTATGACGAAGAGATGAACGAGGTCATCGTGCATTGCGATCCGGGTCGGCTCCGCCGCCCTCTGATCGTCGTGAAAGGGGGAGTCCCCAAGGTCACTCGCTCGGACCTCGACGAACTCGGACGGGGGACGCTCGCCTTCACGGACCTGATTCGGCAAGGCAAGGTGGAATGGATCGACGCGGAGGAGGAAGAGGATTCACTGATCGCGGTCGATGGGTACCACTCCCCCGAGCGGTGTCCGAAATGCGAGCGCGCCCTCTCGCGCGGCGACGTCCGGTGGGTCTCGGTCGGCGAGCGCGGCGACCAGGCGACCGTCCAATGCGGGCGCTGCCAGGCGGAATTCACTTCCGAGAACTTGCTCAACGAACGCCACACGCATTTGGAGATCGATCCGAATCTGATGTTGGGCGTCTGCACGGGGCTCATTCCCTATCCGGAGCACAACTCGACGCCGCGAAACACGATGGGATCGGGGATGGCCAAGCAGGCCTTGGGGGTCGAGTCCGTCAACTACCGCCGGCGCCCGGATACGCGCGGTCATTTGCTGCATTATCCCCAGGCGCCGTTGCTCCGGACGCAAACGATGCGCTACGTGCATTTCACCGAGCGACCTGCGGGCCAGAATTTCGTCGTGGCCGTCCTCTCCTACGAGGGCTACAACATGCAAGATGCGCTCGTGTTCTCGAAGGCAGCGATCGACCGCGGGCTCGGTCGTTCGTCGTTCTTCCGAACCTACCGGGGCGAGGAGCGCAAATATCCGGGGGGTCAAGAAGACCGGTTCGAGATCCCGCGCCCGGATGTCGCCGGCGCGCGGGTCGATACCGCTTACCGCAATCTCGGCGAGGATGGGCTCATCTTCCCCGAGCTCGAAGTGACCGAAGGCGACGTGCTCATCGGCAAGACGAGTCCGCCGCGATTCCTCGAAGAGAAGACCGACCTCTTGACGCCCCAGAAGCGCCGCGAGACGTCGGTGACCGTTCGATTCGGAGAGTCCGGATGGGTCGATAACGTGATCCTCACCGAAGGCGAAAACATCTCGAAGCTCGTCAAGGTCAAAGTCCGCAATCAGCGCGTACCTGAACTCGGAGACAAGTTCGCTTCCCGACACGGTCAGAAGGGCGTCATCGGATTGATCGTTCCCCAAGAAGACATGCCCTTCACGCGCCAGGGAATCTCGCCGGACCTGCTGATCAACCCGCATGCGATCCCCTCCCGGATGACGGTCGCGCACGTGCTCGAGATGCTCGGAGGGAAGGTCGGCGCGCTCGAGGGCCGCATGATCGATGGAACCGCCTTCTCCGGCGAGCGGGAAGAAGCGCTTCGGGAAGGGCTCAAAGCCTTGGGCTTCCACCCCTCGGGGCGCGAAACGCTCTACGACGGACGCACCGGCCGCCGCCTAGAGGCCGAGGTGTTCATCGGCGTGATCTACTACCAGAAGCTCCACCACATGGTCGCCGGGAAAATGCACATGCGTTCCCGCGGGCCGGTGCAGATCCTCACCCGGCAACCGACGGAAGGTCGGTCGCGCCAGGGCGGACTCCGGTTTGGAGAAATGGAGCGGGACTGTCTCATCGGCCACGGCGTTGCGATGGTCATCAAGGACCGCCTGCTGGACGAGTCGGACGGTACGATCCAGTACGTTTGCGGTAACTCGGAGTGCGGCCACATTGCGATCCCGGACACTCGGGCGGGCTCGTTGCGGTGTCCGAGCTGCGGGAACACCTCGTCGATCTACCCCGTCGAAATGAGCTACTCGTTCAAGCTCTTGCTCGAGGAGCTGATCAGCTTGGGCGTGATCATGCGCCTCCAACTCGAGGAGATGCGGTAGGAGGGACTCATGGCTCAAGGACTGTCGAAAAAGATCAAGAGTCTCCAGTTCGCGTTCCTCTCGCCGGACGAGATCCGCCGGATGAGCGGCGTGAAGATCATCACGGCGGACACCTACGACGACGACGGCTATCCGATCGAGATGGGCCTGATGGACCTCCATCTGGGGGTCATCGAACCGAATCTACGTTGCCGCACGTGCGGTGGGCGGGTCAACGAATGCCCCGGCCACTTTGGGATCATCGAGCTCGCCATGCCCGTGGTGCACGTCGGCTACGCGAAGGAAATCAAGCGACTGCTGCAAAGCACCTGTCGAGCATGCGGCCGGCTACTCCCGGACGCGCCCTCGACTCGGGGCGAGGCGACCGCGGACTCGGAGGACGCGACGCCGGCGCCTCGGACGCGCGAGCCCAAAGAAGAGCGCGTTTGTCCGCACTGCCACGAGGTCCAACAACGGATCATCCTCGACAAACCCACCACATTCCGCGAGAACGGTCACAAGATCACCCCGAAAGAGGTCCGGGCGCGGCTGGAACGGGTTCCCGACGATGATGTCCGGGCATTGGGATTGAACCCGAAGTTTGGGCGGCCCGAGTGGATGGTGCTCACGGTGCTTCCGGTGCCCCCCGTCCAGGTCCGGCCGTCCATTACGCTCGATTCGGGCGAGCGGAGTGAGGACGACCTCACCCACAAGCTCGTGGACGTACTGCGGATCAACCAGCGATTGCGAGAGAACCGGGATATGGGGGCACCCCAGCTCGTCGTCGAAGACCTATGGGAACTTCTCCAGTACCACGTCACGACCTACTTCGACAACCAGACGAGTGGTATCCCTCCCGCCCGGCATCGGTCGGGGCGACCGCTCAAGACGCTCGCCCAACGGCTCAAAGGGAAGGACGGCCGCTTCCGGTCGAATCTCTCGGGAAAGCGGGTCAATTTTTCCGCGCGCACGGTCATTTCGCCCGACCCGATGCTCTCGATCAACGAAGTCGGGATCCCGAACGAAGTGGCGCGGGCGTTGACCGTCCCGCTGGAAGTGACTCCGCACAACCAAGAGGTCGCCAAAGGCCTCGTGCGGCGAGGACCGACGCCGCCACTAGCCGCCGCGGGGATCTACCAGTGCGGGGTCAATTACCTGATCCGCGAGGACGGCCAGCGGATCAAAGTCATGGACAAGAACGCGGAGGCCTGTGCCGAACTCGTTCAACCGGGTTGTATCGTTGAGCGTCAGCTGATCGATGGGGATGTCGTGTTGTTCAACCGGCAACCCTCGCTCCACCGAATGAGCATGATGGCGCACTTCGTACGGATCCTGCCGAACAAAACGTTCCGATTCAATCTGTGCGATTGTCCGCCGTACAATGCGGATTTCGACGGCGACGAGATGAATCTGCACGTGCTCCAGAGCCAGGAAGCCCGCGCCGAAGCCAAGATCATCATGAAGGTCGAGGAGCAGATCCTGTCGCCCCGGTACGGCGGCCCGATCATCGGGATGCTGCACGATCACATCACCGGCGCGTTTCTCCTCACCTATCAGAACCCGACGTTCACGGAAGCCGAGGTCACCTACCTCCTCGATAAGTTGAACTACACCATCCCTCCGCCGGCGGGGAAGGACAAGGACGGTCACTCCTTTTGGACGGGGAAGCAACTGTTCTCGCTCACCCTGCCGAAGGACCTCACGATCGAATTCCGATCCAACATCTGGAATCGATGCGACTGTCCCCCGATGAGCTGCAAGCACGATGCGTTCGTCGTCATCGAGGCGGGGATCCTCAAAGCCGGCACGATCGACAAGAAAGCGATCGCCTACGAAAAGGGCCAGATCCTCGACGCGATCGCGCGGAACAACGGTATGGCCCGGGCGCGCCAGTTCCTGGATGAGGCGAGTCGTCTCGCGATCACGGCGATCGGGTTGAAGGGACTGTCGACCGGGATCGATGACGAGGACGTGCCGGAGGTCGCGCGCAAAGAGATCGATAAGGCGCTCGGCGACGCTCGCATCCAGGTCACCGAGTTGGTCGAACTGTATCGGACGGGAAAGCTCGAACAGATGCCCGGACGCTCGCTCGAGGAAACCTTGGAAGTCCAGGTGCGGCGCGATCTCGGAAAAGCGCGCGACGCGGCGGGCGACATCGCGGGACGGTATCTCGGTCTCGAGAACCCGGCCGTGATTCTGGCAAAGTCCGGCGCGCGCGGCTCGATGTTGAATCTCACGCAGATGGCGGGGGCGGTCGGTCAGCAATCCGTCCGCGGCGAGCGGCTCCTCCGCGGCTATTTCAGTCGAACCCTGCCGCACTACGAGCGCGGGGACCTGGGCGCCGATGCGCGAGGATTTGTCTCCTCCAGCTACAAGCGCGGCCTCTCGCCGACCGAGTACTTCTTCCACTCGATGGGAGGGCGCGAAGGTCTGGTCGATACCGCGGTCCGTACGAGTCGGTCGGGATACATGCAACGCCGGTTGATCAACGCGCTTGAAGACCTCAAGGTCGCCGAGGATGGAACCGTCCGGAACACGGCCGGCACGATCATCGAATATCAGTACGGCGAGGACGGGATCGATCCGTCGCGGTCGTTCCAAGGTCAGCCGGTCCCGCTCGACGAGATCCTTGCGACGGTGCTGGGACGACGCGTTCGACCGGCGGTCGATTCGAAAGGCGAGCCCCTCCAGGCGGGTGGTCCGCCCGTCGGCGAGGAGGAGATGGACCTGCTCGCCGAAGCCCAGTTGGAAGAGGAGACCGAGGACGAGGAGGCCGAAGACCTCGCGACCGGCGAGGAAGGTCCGGATTTCGGGGGCGAATAACGATGGTCGACGAAAAGAAAGGCGCCCCGCGCGAAACGCTCAAGAGCCGGATCGAGGAGATCGCCGCGAAAGAAGGGGTCGAGTTTCCTCCGTTGCTCTTGGAGGAACTGCACGAGAAGCTGCACAACATCAAGATCTCCTCGCCCGAGATCGTCAAGGTGGTCCGCGAGGTCGCGAGCCGATTCCAGCGGGCCGAGGTAGACGCCCACGAATCGGTCGGCATCGTCGCGGCGCAATCGATCGGCGAGCCCGGCACGCAGATGACGCTACGAACGTTTCACTATGCGGGAGTCGCCGAGATGAACGTGACGCTGGGCTTGCCCCGGCTCATCGAACTCGTCGACGCGCGGCGGGTCCCGTCCACCCCGATGATGACCGTCCTCGTCGAGCGCAAGACGCGCAACGACCGAGAGGCGGTCCAGACGATCGCCTTGCAGATCGAAGTCACTACGGTCCCGGACGTCGCGGCGATCGGCACTGTCGTCGAGGAGCTCAAAGTGCTCGTCTCCCCCCAATCGGCGCTCATGCAGGCGCGAGGCGTCAAGCGGGCCGACCTCGAGAACGCGCTCAAGGAGAACCTCGACCTGCGTCAGTTCGAACTCCGCAATGGGAGTGGGTCGGGCGAGACGCGGAGTTTCGAGATCTTACTCAAGGAGGGCGCCGCCGTCGCTCCGCGCGGCAAGAAGGACGAGGTCGTCGAAGAGATGCCGTTCAAGAAACTGCTCACGGCGAGCGAGCAAACCAAGGCGATCCGGATCAAGGGCGTCACGGGGATCAAGCGTGCCTTGATCCGCAAGGAGAAGGAGGAATACGTGATCTACACCGAAGGGTCGAACCTCGAAGGCGTGCTCGAGATCCCGGGGGTCGACGCGAGCCGTACCACGACGAACTCCGTGTTCGAGATCTATCGGGTGTTCGGCGTCGAGGCCGCGCGCGCCGCCCTCATCCAGGAAGCCTCGCGCACGCTCTCCGAGCAGGGGCTCGGGGTCGACATCCGGCACCTGATGCTCGTCTCGGACGTGATGACCAATGAGGGAGATATTCGAGCCATCGGGCGGCACGGGATCTCCGGGAAGAAGACCTCGGTCCTCGCTCGAGCGGCGTTCGAGATCACCGCCGCGCACCTCTTGCGAGCGGCGATCACCGGCGAAGTGGATGAGCTCAAAGGCGTGGCCGAGAACATCATCGTCGGCCAGCCGATCACCCTCGGTACCGGCGCCGTGAATCTGGTGTATCGACCGACTCCGTCCCAAGCCCGTCCGATCCCTCCGCCGGTCGTTACCCCGCCCCCGGTCCAGCCGCCCGCGCCCGCCGCGGTGGAGGAGGCGTAACGATGGATCTCGCGCACGCGCTCAAGGTCGCGCTCGAGACAGGGAAAGTCAAGATTGGGGTCACCGAGACGCTCGCGACGGCCCAGAAGAAAAAGGCGAAGTTGCTGATCGTCTCGAACAGTTGCCCCGAGATGAAACTCACGAAGGAGTCGCGCTTCGACCGGATCCCGATCTATCACTACGCGGGGACTGCGGTCGAGCTCGGCGCCGCGTGCGGCAAACCGTTCCCGATCAGCGCGATGGCGATCCTCGATCCGGGCTCTTCGGCGATCCTGACGCTCGAAACGGGCTGAGTTCGCCTCCGAGTCGGCCGCAGAACGTTTTCTTCCCATGACCGAGATCGCCTTCGACACCGAATCGCTCGGTTACATCCGGCTCTTCGAGGAGCGGACCGGCGCGCGCGTCAAGGATTGCCTAGAGGCCGAGGATAAGCTAGTCTTCCTGGTCTTCCCCGGCGAGATCCATAAAGCGGTCGGTCCAGGCGGAGTCCTCGTCGACCGATTGAAAGGCTTGTTGCACAAGGAGATCCAGGTCATCGAATATTCGGACGATCCCGAGAGCCTGGCGCGGAACATCTTTTACGCCTTCAATCCCCAAAAAGTCGACTTGGCTCCGAAAGGGAAGGGCCGGCACGCGACCGTCACGGTCGATCCGGCGTGGAAGGCCCGGGCCATTGGAAAGGCGGGCAAGAACCTCAAGATCGCTCGGGCGGTCTTGATGCGCCACTCGGACATCGTTTCCGTCAGCGTAGCCTAACGTTCTCGCGATCCCCCTTCGGAAGGGGCGATAGGCACCGTAAAATCCCGGTCGGCCTCCGGGGAGAGTGGCTCCGTCCTCCCCCTCGATCCGAGCCGTGTTCTTCGACCTCGGAGATACGCTCATCGATGTGCGAGACTACGCCCTGTGGCTCGACGTCGCCCGCGGGGTCATGGTCGATCTCGATTCGGATGCCCTCGTGCACGCGGTACAAGGGTCGTACCGGGCCAACGATCGTCCGGACCCCATGCCGCACGTCGAGCTCTGGCGCCAGATCCTCTCCTCCGCCTCCGAGCGAACCGTGACGACCCACACGGCCGAGCGGTTCCTCTCGGATCTCGGAGATCGGCCGCGATCGGGACGTCTCTTTTCCGACGCGCGTCGGTGCCTCAACGTGTTGCACGGCCAAGGTCGCACGCTCGGAGTGATCTCGAATTCCCGGAGCGAAGCGGGCATCCGAGCGCTGATGGAATCCGTCGGGATCCTCCGTTTCTTCTCGGTCGTGGTCTCGTCGGGAACGGAGGGCGTGGAGAAGCCGGCACCAGAGATCTTCCATCGCGCGCTCCGCCGCGCGAACGTTCGGGCGCCCGAATCGTTCTACGTCGGCGACCTCGCCTACACCGATGCGAAAGCGGCGCAAGCGGCCGGGCTCCACTCCGTTTGGCTGCATCGGGATGGCACCGGCTTCGGCGAAGATCCGCCGGAAATCACGTCGTTGCTCGAGGTCCCCCTCCTCATCCGCAAGATCGAGCAAGGGTCGTAAGCGGCCGAGATTCGCCCAGTCACGCTCCACAATCCTCGACGCGGAAGCCCGGAAAGAAGTGGGTCATCGAGCCCGTTAAATACCGTCCCCGACTTCCAACCGAAGCCGCGCCGGAACTCCTAGGAGAACCGGGGAGGCGACGCCACCACGGCGAGCCGGGGATCCATGAACCGAGCTCTTCCAGGGCGACGTCACAGATGGCCCGATGGGGCGTGGAGCCCCGAGAAACCCTTCCCGGAGACGGGGAGAGACCTCTCGGGACCGACAGGGGAGAGAGCTAGAAGCGTACGCAATTAGTTCAGTCGATAAACGAAAGAGCATAGTTCCGCCAGTCAGCGAGGATCGGTCACGACCACAAGTATTCCCGCGCGTCATTCACGTGCAACAAATCCGGTTGATCCTGCCGGCGGGCACCGCTATTGGAGTTCGCTTAAGCCATGCGAGTCGAGAGGGGTAAGCCCTCGGCGCACTGCTCAGTAACACGCGGACAATCTGCCCTCGAGACGGGGATAACCCCGGGAAACTGGGAATAATACCCGATAGACCTGAGATGATGGAAGGCTCCCAGGTCGAAATCCTGCGAGGCTCGAGGATGGGTCTGCGGCCTATCAGGTAGTAGGGGGTTTCACGGACCCCCTAGCCGAAGACGGGTACGGGCTTTGGGAGAAGTCGCCCGGAGATGGATTCTGAGACACGAATCCAGGTCCTACGGGACGCAGCAGGCGCGAAACCTCCACAATGTGGGAAACCACGATGGGGGAACTCCAAGTGCCTACACTAAGTGTAGGCTGTTCTCGAGCCTAAAAAGCTCGAGAAGTAAGGGCCGGGTAAGACGGGTGCCAGCCGCCGCGGTAATACCCGCGGCCCGAGTGGTGCTCATTATTATTGAGCCTAAAGCGTCCGTAGCTGGCCGGGCGAATCTCCGGGTAAATCGGGCGGCTCAACCGTCCGAATTCCGGAGACACTGCTCGGCTTGGGATCGGGAGAGGGTGAAGGTACTCCCGGGGTAGGGGTAAAATCCTGTAATCCGGGGGGGACCACCAGTGGCGAAGGCGTTCACCTAGAACGAATCCGACAGTGAGGGACGAAGCCCTAGGGCGCAAACGGGATTAGATACCCCGGTAGTCTAGGGTGTAAACGCTGCAGACTTGGTGTTGGGGGTCCTGCGTGGGCTCCCAGTGCCGGAGCGAAGGTGTTAAGTCTGCCGCTTGGGGAGTACGGTCGCAAGACTGAAACTTAAAGGAATTGGCGGGAGAGCACCGCAACGGGAGGAGCGTGCGGTTCAATTGGATTCAACGCCGGAAAACTCACCGGAGGCGACGGAGGGATGAAAGCCAGGCTGAAGACCTTGCCCGATTCTCCGAGAGGTGGTGCATGGCCGTCGTCAGTTCGTACCGTAAGGCGTTCTGTTAAGTCAGATAACGAACGAGACCCTCGCCTTCAGTCGCAATCTCACGAGTGGTTGTGAGAGCACACTGAGGGGATCGCTGCCGCTAAGACAGAGGAAGGAGAGGTCTACGGTAGGTCCGTATGCCCCGAATCTTCCGGGCAACACGCGCGCTACAAAGGTTGGGACAATGGGATCCGACCCCGAAAGGGGGAGGCAATCCTGAAACCCAATCGTAGTCTGGATCGAGGGCTGTAACTCGCCCTCGTGAAAATGGATTCCGTAGTAATCGCGGGTCAACATCCCGCGGTGAATGTGCCCCTGCTCTTTGCACACACCGCCCGTCAAGTCATCCGAGTTGGGTCGGAGTGAGGGTGACTCATTTGGGTCGCTCGAACTTCGGTTCAGCAAGGGGGACTAAGTCGTAACAAGGTATCTGTAGGGGAACCTGCAGATGGATCACCTCCTAAGGGCGCCTACCTGGCGCTCCCACAGAGCTGGTCGTGCCGAATCGTGCTGACGACGCTCGAGCGCTCTCCCCGACCGATCGGGTCCATCAACCCATTATTGAGTAGTTACGCTTTGCTTATTACCTCGGCGCCGGTGAATTCGGCGATGCTCGCCCCGCTGCACTCGCGAAGGCTCCCCGCATGGCTTCTTCGAGCGACCGATTCGTTGCAACACGGAGAGCCCCTCCTGATCTTCGACGCTCCCGACCGGGAGGGGGAGACCGACATGGTCTTTCTTTCCGAGCATGCGACCCCCGAACTGATCCGACTCGCCCGAACGGATGCCGGCGGCCTCATTTGCACCGCCCTGTCCGAGGAGCTCCGACGTCGGATCGGACTCCCGTTCCTCACTGATCTGCTGAAGCTCGGCGCCGCCGCGTATCCGGTCGCCGCCGCGCTCGCCCAATACCGGCCGCGGTACGACCAGCGAAGCGCCTTCGGAATCTCGGTCAACCACCGGGAGAACTTTACCGGGGTTCCCGACAACGACCGGGCCCAAACGATCCGAGCCTTAGGAGCGATCGCTCGGGACGCGCCCACGCTCGACGATCCCTTGCTCGCGCACCGATTTTCCTCCACCTTCACCTCTCCCGGCCACGTTCCCTTGCTCTACGCCGCGCCGTCGCTCCTGGCCGAGAGGAAAGGTCATACGGAGCTCGCCATCTCCGTCGCCCGGATGGCCGGACTCTCCGAGTCGATGACGGTCTGTGAGATGCTCGGAGACTCGGGCGGCGCCCGTTCTCCGGAGGCGGCCCGGCGCTACGCCGAGGCCCACGGCTGGCTGTTCTTAGAGGGCCGGACCATCCTCGAGGGATGGAAGTCATGGTCCGCGTGATGGCCACGGGGGTCTTCGACCTCCTGCATCCGGGGCACGTGTACTTCCTCGTGGAAGCGAGGAAGCTGGGGGACGAACTCGTCGTCGTGGTCGCCCGGGATCAGACGGCCCGCCGACTGAAGCGAGAGCCGTACGTTCCGGAACATGTGCGACGGGAGATGGTCGAGGCGTTGAAGCCGGTCGACCGCGCTGTGCTCGGATCGACGACCGACATCTATCAGACCGTGATCGACCTCCAACCGGATATCATTGCGCTGGGGTACAATCAGGTGTGGAACGAGTCCGAGGTCGAGCACGAATGTGCCCGCCGAGGCGTTCCGGCGAAAGTGGTCCGCATCGGGCCGCTTCCGCATGACGAGCTCGCGACCCGTAAGATCGTCGACCGCATCCTCGAACGCGCGCGATCGGCGAAAGAGGCGAGCGCGTGAAGAAGATCGGCGTGGCGGATACGACGTTCGCTCGCGTGGATATGGCGAAGGTCGCCGTCCGCACCTTGCAGGGGGCGGGGACCGGCTTCAAAGTGTACCGTCGGACCGTTCCCGGGATCAAGGACCTCCCGGTCGCTGCGCGCCAGCTCTTCCAAGAGGAGGGCGTCGATCTTTGTCTCGTGCTCGGAATGCCCGGGAAAGCCGAGTACGATCGCACCTGCGCCCACGAAGCGTCGACCGGATTGATCTTCGCGGGCGTCTTGGAAGCGAAACCGATCGTCGAGTGTTTCGTCTTCGAGGACGAGGCCGCGGACGACCGCGCGCTCGCGCAGCTCGCCAAAGCGCGGGCCCGCGAGCACGCGCTCAACGCCTATCATCTCCTGTTTCGACCGCAGGAGCTGGCGCACCATGCCGGCCAGGGACTCAGGCAAGGATTCGCGGACGCCGGATCGGCGCGGCGGACGCAGTGAACCGTTCCCCCCGTAGAGAAACCAGTAATCGGAGAAGAATCATGGCGAAGAAAACGAAGGAAGGACGTGGAATCCAGATCGCGCTCGTGGCTAGCGAATACAATTACGACGTGACCTTTCTCATGGTCGAACGCGCGCGCGAAGAGATCGCGTTTCTCGGCGCCACCCTGGGGCCGATCGTCAAGACGCCCGGCGTCTACGATATGCCCCTCGCCGTGAAGGCGCTCTTCGGGCGATCGGAGATCGACGCCGTGGTGGCCCTCGGCGCCGTCATCGAGGGAGAGACGCAACACGATGAAGTGGTCATGAACCAGGCGGCGCGCAAGTTGACGGATCTCTCGGTCGAGTTCGATAAACCGCTCGGGCTCGGCATTTCGGGGCCGGGCGAAACTCGACTCCAGGCGCAGGATCGCATCGAGAACGCCGCGAACGCGGTGCGGGCGGTCGTCAAAATGGTCGAGCGGCTCCGAGACCTCGACGGAGCTCGGTCGGCGGGCTCTTAGAGTCCGAGTCGGGAGCGAGTGAAGTCGAACGCCGTCCGCCCTTTGGACGTGTGGGGGGTGACGGTCAATGGACCGGGAGGCACCTGGGACCGATCGCGGGTCCGCAGCGCCACGGATAGTCGGTCGTGGGAGGTCGCGATCGTCACGTCCGGGTGCGTCGCGGCGCCGGATGCCACCGTCACCCGCCCGTCCTTGGCCACCGTCAGGGTGGCGGTATCCTGTTCGGTCTGGAAAACCCAGACTTGCGGTAGATACGATTTCACGATCACCCCGGTAAAGCCGGTGAGTTGCTGCTGAAGGCGCGCCTCGAGTTCGGGAGCGATTCCCGTGAGCAGGGCCATACTGCAGGTCATGGTCGCGGCTAGCGCGAGGTCGGCTTGACCCTTCCGGCCTCGTCGAGACGGAACCGCGTGCCCTCGATCGCCGGCCTTCGGGCTCTCTTAATTCCCGTCGACCTACGTCACGGTCACCGGCCGGAGGAGTTAGGCTCCGGAAGATCCGCTCGGCGGAGCCGAACAAATCGTTAAAGAACTCCCACCTGTCCCGGGCTAGGAGATCCCCCGATTGGAGACGCGTCACTTTCTCGAAACCACGACGTCGACCCAGGAAGTCGCCATTCGGTTGGCTCGGGCGGGAGCGGTTGACGGCACGCGCGTCGTCGCGCGTCGTCAAACCCGAGGGAAGGGCCGATCCGATCATTCGTGGAGCTCGCCGAAGGGAGGGTTGTATCTTTCCCTCGTCCTTCGGGGTCCGGCGGAACCGTCGGGATTGATTCCCCTCGGGATCGGAGTCCAACTCGGTCGAACGTTCGCCGACCGTTGGGGAATCGCCACCTCCCTCAAGTGGCCGAACGACCTCCTCGTTCTCTCGCCCCCGCGGCCTCCCCGTAAGCTGGCGGGCATCCTGGTCGACCTCGTCCCGTCCCCGGCGCTGGGCAACGCGCTCGTCGTGGGCATCGGAGTCAATGTGTCGGCGCCCACGACCTCTTTTCCAGCCGGGTTGCGCCGCCACGTGGTGAGTCTATCGGAGCTCGTTTCCCCCGAACCTCCTCTCGGAGAAGTCGAAGAGCTCGCGGTGCTCAGCGCCACCGTCGCGGTGGATGAGCTCCGCCAGCCGGGAGGGGGCCTTCGCATCCAAGGGGCGTGCCGGTCCGCGCTGTACGGAGTGGGAAGAAAAGTGATCGTAGACGGAACGATTCGGGGGACGATCCGAGCGCTAGGCGAAGAAGGAGAGCTGTGGATCGAGACCGACCGCGGAGAGGTCGCCATAAGAGCGGGTGAAGTTGTGGTCGAGGAACCCGAATGACCGAACCGTTCGAGCGATGGACGCTCCTCAAGAGAAAAGCGCGCGAAGGCGGCGGGCCGGATCGCGTCCAGCGCCACAAAGCCGCCGGCAAGCTCACCGCTCGGGAACGACTCGAGCGATTCTTTGATCCGGGGACCTTCACCGAGATCGATCCGTTCGTTACCCACCGCGTGGTGAAATTCGGACTGGAGGATCGAAAGATCCCCGGCGATGGGGTCGTGACGGGATGGGGCGAGGTCGAGGGTCGACCGATCTGCGGCTTCGCGCAAGATGCCACCGTCTTCGGCGGAGCCCTCGGGGAGGCGCACGCCCAGAAGATCGTGAAGATCATGGATACCGCGCGCAAAGCGGGCGTCCCGATCGTGGGCTTGGATGATTCCGGCGGCGCGCGCATCCAGGAGGGCGTGGTCTCGCTGGGCGGATACGGGGAAGTGTTCTTCCGGAACGTTAACCTTTCCGGAGTGGTTCCGCAAATCTCCCTGATTCTGGGTCCGTGTGCCGGAGGCGCTGTCTATTCGCCCGCGATTACCGATTTCGTGATCATGGCGCAGGGAACCGGTCAAATGTTCATCACCGGGCCCGACGTCATTCGAGCGGTCACCGGCGAAGAGGTGACCGCCGAGCAGTTAGGAGGTGCCGAGACGCATGGAACGTTGAGCGGCGTCTCCCATCTGACGGCTCGAACAGACGCCGACGCGATCGACCTGGCTCGCCACCTGTTGAGCTATCTCCCGCTCAACAATCTCGAAGAGGCGCCGGCGGCGGCGCCGAACGGACCACCCGCCTCCGCCGCACACGAGCTCCTCCAGGTCGTTCCGGCGAACGCCAACGATCCCTACGACGTGCACGCCGTGCTCGATCGGATCCTCGACGTGGAGTCGTTTCTCGAGATCCAACCCGGTTGGGCTCCGAACCTCGTCGTCGGATTCGCCCGCTTGGAGGGTCGGAGCGTCGGAGTGGTGGCCAACAATCCGCAACAGTTGGCGGGCACGCTCGATATCGCGGCGTCCACGAAAGGCGCCCGATTCGTTCGGTTCTGCGACGCATTCAACCTCCCCTTACTGACGTTCGTCGACGTCCCCGGCTTCCTGCCGGGAACGGCGCAAGAGTACGGCGGGATCATCCGACACGGTGCGAAGCTGCTCTACGCCTATGCGGAGGCGACGGTCCCGATGCTGACCGTCATTTTACGGAAGGCGTATGGCGGGGCCTATGACGTGATGTGCTCGAAGCACCTCGGCGGTGACCTGAACTTGGCCTGGCCGACCGCCGAGATCGCCGTCATGGGGGCGGAAGGGGCGGTCAATATTCTCTACCGACGCGAACTCGACCGGGCCGAGGGATCGGCGAAAGACGCGCTTCGGAAGTCCCTGGTCGCGGAGTACCAAGCCGAGTTCCTCAACCCGTATCTCGCCGCCGAGCGCGGATACATCGACGACGTGATCGATCCGGCGGAGACTCGGGCCCGCCTGGTCGCGGGCCTGGCGATCTTCTCGACGAAACGAGAAGACCGGCCCCCCCGAAAGCACGGGAACATTCCCCTGTAGCCCGGCAGAGGGGGCAGGCTTCATGGTCGGCATCACGGAAACGGTCCTGCGGGACGGCCACCAGTCGCTGATCGCGACGCGGATGCGTACGCGCGACATGCTCCCCGCCGCCGAGCGCCTCGACTCCATCGGCTACCGGTCGCTCGAAGTTTGGGGCGGGGCGACCTACGACGTGTGTCTCCGTTACTTACGGGAAGATCCGTGGGAGCGACTGCGCGCCCTCAAGCGAGCGATGCCCCGCACGCCGTTGCAGATGCTGCTCCGCGGGCAGAACCTCGTCGGGTACCGGCACTACGCCGACGATCTGGTGCACGAGTTCGTCGCTCACGCCGCTCGCGAGGGGATCGATATCTTTCGGGTGTTCGACGCGTTGAACGACGCGCGCAACATGGAGACCGCCCTCGCGGCCGTGAAACGCTCGGGGGCGGTCGCTCAAGCGACGATCTGCTACACGCAGAGCCCCGTGCACACGCTCGAGACCTTCGTCGCGCTCGGCCGACGACTCGCCGACCTGGGAGCGGACGAGCTGTGTATCAAAGACATGGGAGGGTTCATGCCGCCTCGAGAGGGCGCCGAACTGGTCGAAGCGCTCGTCCGAGACGTCCAGCTTCCGGTGGTCGTCCATACCCACTCGGCGAGTGGGATGTCCTCGATGACCTGCCTCGCGGTCGCCGACGCGGGAGCGACGGCGGTGGATTCCGCCCTTTCGCCGTTTGCGGGGGGAGCCTCCCAGCCACCGACCGAAGCGCTCGTGGGAGCGATGCGGGGGACTCCGAACGACCCCCATCTGGACCTGGAGGCGCTCGCCGACCTCGCGACCTATTTCCGGTCCGTCATGGATCACTACCGACCGCTCCTGAATCTCCAGTCGCTGATGACCGACCCCGGAATTCTGCTGCATCAAGTGCCGGGGGGGATGTTCTCGAACCTGCTCTCTCAGCTCAAGGAACAGGAATCCAGTGAGCGGCTGGGGGAAGTCCTCGCCGAGATCCCTCGGGTGAGGGCCGACCTCGGGTATCCGCCCCTCGTGACCCCGACCAGTCAGATCGTGGGGATCCAGGCCGTGGTCAATGTCTTGACCGGGCATCGGTATCAACAGATCACTCAGGAAGTTCGAGACTACGTTCGGGGTCTGTACGGGGCGCCGCCCGCTCCGATCGACCACGACCTCGCGAAGAAGGTGCTGGCCGACGCCCCGGCCATCACGGGACGCCCCGCCGATCTGCTGGAGCCGGAGTTCGCCCGTGCCCTCGCGCAGGTCCGCTCCTTCGTTCCCGCGGCGGACTCGGGGGAGGCGCTGTCGTATGCGCTCTTTCCCCAGGTCTACCAAGCGTACCGCGCGACGGTCGCCGAGGGGCTGACGGACGACGTGCTCACCGCCGCCGCCGTGGGGATCGTGGCCGCCCTACGGCTTCCGGTCCCCGCGCGCTCGCCCGCGAGCGCCTCGGGAGGCACGTCGCGCGCGAGGAGTCCCTGGATGCTGGAGGGCCTTTCCCAGCGTCACAGCCAACGGAGGTGGGTCGATGCGAATCGTCGTCCTACGCGGAACTGACCGGGAATCCGTGGAGATTTCCGCGGACCTGTCGGAAGTCGTCGTTCGCGGGCACCGTTACCCGGTGAACGTGGTCGGGACGGCCGGCGAACGGGTCGAGCTCGAGATCGGCGGAGAGCGCGTGGTGGTCGAGGGATGGCCGGTCGCCGCTCCGACTCCCCCAGGTCCGCTGGAGGTGAACGGAGAGCGTTGGAATCTTCAGATCGAACGGATCGAAGCGCGATCGAAACCGATCGGAGTCGGGATCCCGTTGGCCCCCGCTCCTCCATCGAAGAATGTCACTCCCGTCACCGAGGCTCCCACCCGGGCCGGCTCGGGGACGCCGGTCGTGCCCCCCATGCCGGGCAAGATCGTCGAGCTGCGAGTCCAGGAGGGGGATCACGTGACCGCCGGGCAAGCATTGCTCGTGCTCGAGGCCATGAAGATGCGGAATGAGATCGTAGCTCCTACGACGGGGACGGTTCGACAACTCCGCGTCGCCATGGGCGCCAGCGCGCGCGCCCGAGAACCGATGCTCTGGGTCGTTCCCGATTAGGAGACTGGGGGCTCATGCCCGGGAGAGTCCGCGGGAGCCGTATCGGAGGAGCGCTCCCGTCGGGTTTCGGTCTCAATCCGATCGGCTTCTTCTACTGGGTCCTCGAAGTCACCCGCCGGGCCTTTCTCGGCGACGACTCCAGGAGGGATGACCGCCGGATCGCGAGGAGGGGCTGGCGAGGGGCTCTCTCGTCCTGAGGTCAGCATCGATTCGGCCGGCGTGGAGGCCCTGGTCGTCGCCTCCGGAACGGCAAAGGGGAGTCGACGATACTCGATCAAGAACCAGGCGGCGAGTCCGGCGGGGATCACCAGAAGGAAGAGCGTTCGATCCCCCCAATGGGCCAGCGCTCCAAAGACATCGATCGCGAGTACCAACGCGACGATGATCGCGAGCATGGCGGCGAACGGGATGCGAGCGATCGTGGTCACTGTTCCGCTCCCCCCGCCTCCGCCGCGCGCATCAGAAGTTGCTCAAGGCGTGTCCACAGGACGGGCATATAGTGGTTCCCGGTTCGATTGCGTTCGCGCAGTAGATGCAAAAGCCGATCGGCGGAGCGGCCGGGGAGGAAGGAGAAGAGGCGGACGAGGGCAGCGGCGCTGATGGGCCGGTAGCGGACCGCGGAGAAAGCGCATTCGGAGGGGAGGAAGTCGGCCCGCGCCCAATGGAGCGGGACATGACGGGAAGTCGAAAGATGAAGAAGCTCAAAACAATCCAAGCTAGGAACAGCCAGAATATGTACGTTGCGAGCGCCGGATAGAGAAATTGGAGCGTGATTCCCACGACGAGGAGCCCCAGCGAGGCGATCATCGCCACGTTGCGAACCAGCATCCCTCTCCAGCACCCCCCGAGTGCGTAGATGGGAAGTGAGCTGAGTTACTTAGGGGCTTCCGCCACCGGCGAGCCCCTGGAAACCCCCGATCGATTTGCGGCGCTCGACGGGTCGTTCGAACGGGACGTTTAGGCCTAATACATCGCTAGGATGCTCGCGCCTGTGACAAGAATCCCGACGCTGATTCCTGTCGATGAATTCACGTGGGATATCCCCGTGTCCGAGCTTTCCGGGATGCGCGTTCCGGGTCGCCTGTATTCTAACCGCGCGTTGCTCAGCCAGGTGCAGGACGACCCATCGCTCCAGCAACTCGCCAACGTCGCGACGCTGCCCGGGATCCAGTCGTATGCGCTGGCCATGCCCGATATTCACTTTGGATACGGATTTCCGGTCGGCGGAGTCGCCGCGTTCGATCTGACCGAAGGCGTCGTGTCCCCGGGCGGGATTGGGTACGACATCAACTGCGGCGTCCGATTGCTGCGCACGTCGCTGACGGTCGACGAGGTCCGGCCCCACCTTCGTACGCTCATCGACGCACTCTATCGGGAGGTCCCGGCCGGCGTGGGGTCGAAGGGGGGATCTCGCTCTCCCCCGCCGAGATGGACGAGGTGCTCGCGGGGGGAGCGAAATGGCTCGTCGACCAAGGACGGGGCCGGGTCGACGATCTCACGTTTCAAGAAGAGGAAGGCCGGATGCGTTCGGCCGATCCGGCCCAAGTTTCGGAGAACGCGCGAAAGCGGGGGAATCGACAGCTCGGAACGCTGGGCTCCGGGAATCACTTTCTGGAAGTTCAAGCCGTCGACACGATCTTCTTCCCGGAGTTTGCCGCGGCGTTAGGTCTCTCTCCGGGGGGGGTGGTCGTGATGCTCCATACAGGGTCGCGGGGATTGGGCCATCAGATCGCGACGGAGTACATTCAGACGATGGATCGGCGGCTATCTCAAGAGGGGGTGACGCTGGTGGACCGGCAATTGTCCTGCGCACCGATCGCGTCGGAGGAAGGGCAGCGCTACTTGCATGCGATGGCCGCCGGGGCGAACTTTGCGTGGGCGAATCGCCAGGCGATCACGGAAGGAGTTCGTCGAGCGTTCGCCCACGTGTTCCAGCAGCCGGCGGAGTCGATGGGCCTGTCGGTCGTCTATGATATCGCCCACAACATCGCGAAGGAAGAGGTGCATCAGGTCGCCGGCCAACCCAAGCGAGTGATCGTCCACCGCAAGGGCGCCACGCGCGCGTTCCCGGCGGGCCGAGAAGAGATTCCCGCGGCGTACCGATCGTTCGGTCAGCCGGTGTTGATCCCGGGCGATATGGGAACGGCCAGCTACGTTCTGGCCGGGCTGCCCTCCTCGTTGGATCGATCGTTCGGCTCCTCGTGCCATGGGGCGGGGCGCCGCTTATCCCGCCACGCGGCGATCCGGGCGTTCCGATTCGACGAGGTGACGCGTCGACTGGCCGGACAAGGGATCATTGTCCGTTCGTCGACGAAGGAGGGGGTCACGGAGGAAGCGCCGGGAGCCTACAAGGATGTGGAGGAGGTCGTTCGCGTCGCGGAAGGAGCCGGACTCACGCGACGGGTCGCGCGACTCGTTCCTCTCGGCGTGGTCAAGGGGTAGCCGGGGGGTCCGGCGTCGACGGGGGATCCTTTCGTCGCATGGCCCAGGGGATCGCGAAGGCGACCGCGATCGCTAGGGTCGCCGGGATTAGTCCGCCGAGTTCCCCGGCGTTGGCGGCGGGCGCAAAAGTCACGAGGACATTCACGGTAGAGTCATTCGTAGTACCCACGGAATCCGTCACGTTGAGCTCGACGGGGAACGTTCCAGGTGTCGTGAAGGTGTGGTCGACCGACGACCCGTTTCCGCGGCTTCCATCCGCGAAATTCCAGGCGTACGTGTAGGGTCCACCGTTCCCCCCGGTCGCATTGGCCGCAAAGCGAACCGCTAGCGGGAGACTTCCTTCGAGCGGGTCGGCAAGTAGATGCACCTCGATCGGCGGCTCCGCCGGCGTGACGGTCACCGCGTGGGTCCGGACCAGCTCGTCTCCGAAGCGGTCGGTCGCGAGATCGGCGAGCGTGAACTCGCCCGCCGAAGCGTAGACGAACGACACAGAGGATCCGATCTCCTGGGCGCCGGTCCCAAATTGCCACGACACCGACGCGTCGGCAATCCCCGATGTGCTGGCGGTCGCGTGGATGCGCCAAGGTACCACACCGGTCGGATCGGAGAGCTGTTCCGAGAGCGTGAGCGCGCTCCATCGATTCGCAATCGGATGGGAAAGAGTCATCGTAATAGGTTCCCAGGTCCCGTTCGCACCACGGTACGAAAGGGTCACCGCGAGCGGACAGGTTCCATTCCCGAGACAGCCCGTGTCCGAGTAAGTTTGAGTAACGTTCGCGCCGTAGGCGGAGTCGTTCGCTCCCAAATTCCAGAGGAAGGAGACCGGTCCCATCGGGTGCTCGGCGGACGCGTTAAAATACACGGGAGCCCCCGCCGAAGTGTACACGGCCGGAGCAATGGTCGCGACGACGCCGGACGTACCCGCATTCGAACTTGGAAGCACGTCGATTAAGAAGGCCTCGCTCGCGTTCCCCTCGGTCCCATCGGACAGCTGGGCAATGGCGAGATACCGTCCCGGGAACTCATACGTGTGGTCGACTGAAGCGCCGCTTCCCGTCGAATTGTCACCGAACCGCCAGATGGTGGAGGCCGGGTTCAAGGCGTGGCCTCCCACTGCGTTTACGGAAAACGTCGTGGAGAGCGGAGCAGGACCGCTTTGGGTCGAGACCGTGAATGTCGCAGTGATCGGAGGGTAAATGGTCACGTTCGTCCAAGCGGTAGTTCCATCGCCCAAACTATCGTTGACGAACGCTTCGACGGGATAGGTTCCCGCCGCACGAAAGATCCCACATTCACACGCAGAAACGTAGGGATCGGTGGATGCGTACTGTAGAGAGTACGGCGGCGCACCGCCGGTGGCATGGACCTCAAACTGCAGATCGCCAGGGGCATCTACCGAAGATATTTCGGGGGTTACGGTGGCGTTCAGCGGAGAAACGTTGTCAAAGCAGTCCGGCGTGGACGCACCCCCGACCTCGATAGCGACTCGTCCGGATCCACTGCCGTTGGGAGGGGTGCCCGAATCCTTGACCGCGGCGATGGCACACGCTCCTTCGGCGGAGGAGTACGTGTGGATCACGGACGCTTGGTCACTCCAATTGAGAAACGTGCCGTCGCCGAACCAGTAGGCGTAGGAATAGGGAGGGGCGCCGCCCCGAGCGGTAACCGTCCAAGTGACCGACGCGTTCGTCGCCGGTGTATGCGTCGAGGGGATTAGCGAGACGTTGAGCGCCCCTCCTCCCCCAATCACGAGGACGAGCGGAATCGAGAACGATAGATTTCCGGTCGCGTCAAAGGCCACGGCTTCTGCCGGGTATACTCCGGGAGTACCATAGGTGTGGGCAACGGAACCCCCCGAAGCGATCCCACCATCTCCATCTCCAAAGGACACGTCGATCAGCGGGTACGGAGCCACACCTCCTGACGTCTGAACCTGAAAGACCACCGTGGCGGGAGCGGGCGCATATCGAGGTGTTCCGGTCAAACCGACCAGGAACCGATTTACCGGCGGTGAGTAGCTCCCCAGCAGTGGAACTAGCTGCCCCACGTTCGGAGTACCGATGCCCGTAACCGGGTCCCATCCCACTCCCGCCGAATACGCGCCGTTGCTCCCCGCGGTGACGTCGTGAAAAATACGGTCATAAGTCGGGGAACGGAGGATCGAGTACAGTTGCGGGCTCAAGGATCCCAGATTCTCCCCAGCATACTGGACGCCAAGAGCGGCGAACCCGGCCCAGAGAGGCGAGGAAAGACTCGTGCCACCGACGCTGATCGAGACGCTGTGATAGTATACCTCTACCGGAGTCGCCGCGTCGGCCGAGACATCCGGCACTCCCCGATAAGGAATCGAGCGCACGACCCCCGGCCCTTCTTGCCACCAGGGGGCGGGGAAGGGGGCATAGCCCCCGCCAGACCCTCCCTGATTGGTGCATCCGGGGGAAACGGCGCCCGTGGAATTCCCCTCCCAAGCGGTTTCCGCTTCGTAGGCTCCGGAGTCACTCACCTGGAGTACGGTACCTCCCACCCCCGTGACAAAGGGGTCGGAGGCGGGATAGTTCGTGGAAACGCCGCTGGTGCCGTCCGCGGAGCCGCAGTCCCCGCTCGCGGCGAAGACGGTAATCCCCTCCGCCGCGGCTGCGGCCAGCACGGGACTCAGGATCCCGTACGACCCGTCGGTGCTCGCATTGCAGGCGCTCGAGCACGCGGTGTCATAGGCATTGAAGACGCCCACGTCGGGTTCTCCCCAGCTCATCGTGAGGACATTGACGGATTGGTGGGCGACCAGAAAGTCGACCGCCTCGTACAACCCGATGCTCGGATTGGGAGCGAAGGTCATGTCGATCGTGGCGCCGGGGGCCATCGCGTGGGACCATTGGAGGTCGAGCGCCTCCTCGACTCCCCAGAGGGAAGAAGGGGTGGCATTGAGATTCAGCGACGTCGGGACCGGGTAGAGGAAGTTCAATGGAGGCGCGGTCAACCCGAACGCCGAATCGAAATCCGCGAGATCGAGGGCAAGCTGAGGCTGGGGCTCTTCGCTATCGTAGTTATCGACGACTCCGATCGTGATCCCTCTCCCGGTCGATCCGGCGGCGAGCAGGGGCGTCGAATTGTACGCATTCTGTAATTGACAGGGGATGAGGAGCGAGCCGGAACCGGAGCAGGCGGCCGTCGGTGTTACCGGCGAGAAAGGCCCTTGGAGATCGTCGGACATGGGTCGAAAGTCCGTTTCATTCGATAGTCCAAAGACTCCGGCCGTGTCGAGACGAGAAGGAAGGGACGCTGGGATCGGGTGAGTGTAGAACGTCTGCTCCCCCTGTGCATACACTTCGAAGGTGGTGTCGAATGCCTTCGAGAACGCGGCGCTCGGTCCGGTAAGGAACAGAAGCATCCGATCGGGGCTAGTGGTAACGTGAAGTCCAAAGGATTCGAAATAGGCTACGACGGTTGAGTATTCGGTCGCGAGAGCGCCGAACCGATTGGCCACCGAGGTCGCGGACAGAAAGTGGTGATATTCGGGGGACCCCGGCGTGTACATTAGGTCGGTGAGCGCCGAGAATCCGGCGGGATCCTGCGACGCGATAGCGACGGCGACCTGAAGGGACGCATTCGGGGACAGGGCGCCGACCGGGGTCTGCGTTGCCGACGGAACGAATGCCGGCGCGACAATCGTGTCCGGTGCCGGTGGAACGTTGGGGATTGCGGCGGTGGGTCGTGCCGCGGAGGAGGCGTTGGAGGGGAGCCCGGAAACGGATCCCAAGGGGACAAGGATCACGAGGAGCAAGATCGCGATTCCCACGGCCCCGAATTCGGGCGTTCCGGTGCGCATGGGGCTTGCGGAGCGATCCCGGTGCATTCCCAATCGGTTCTACTAACGGGGAAGAGGTCCACATTAGGCTTCTTGCCCCGAGATCACCGCGATCTGTTTCCGTTCTCCGAAAGAGCTCATAACCCCGACCCGGCTCCGGCGGCTCGGAGCCGAACCACGGTGGTCCTGAGCACAACGGAAGGTTGGGGGATCGTCGCCCTGGTCATCGCCGCCTACATTGCGATCGTCGCGGCCCTCTACCAGCGCGGCGTGATCGGGCCGGAGAAGACGATCTCGCTGTTCGGGCCGGCCTTGATGATCAAGACGAAGCGGGGTCGAGCGTTCCTGGATCGAGTGGGCCGCTTTCGCCGATTCTGGACGGTCGTGGGAGACATTGGCATTTTTCTCGCCGCCACGTCGATGCTGATTATTGTCGTGCTACTCGTGCTCGATGCCGCTCTTTCGTTTCGGCTGACCGCCGCGCAGGCGCCGACTCCTCAGGAGGCGTTGGGGCTTCCCGGCATCAATCCGATCATCCCGATCGGCTACGGGATCGTGGCGTTGGTCGTCGGAATCGTCCTCCACGAGCTGATGCACGGGGTCATCGCTCGCTCGCAGAAGATCGGGGTCAAGAGCCTCGGGATCCTCTGGCTCGTCGTTCCGGTCGGCGCCTTTGTCGAGCAGGACGACCAGGAGATGATCCAGGCCTCGCGGCGCACTCGGGATCGAGTGGCCGCGGCGGGAGTCCTCGCGAATCTTGCGCTGGCGTTCGTCTTCTTCCTCGCACTTTCGGCCGTGGTGGCCACGTCCGTCCAGGCCAATCATACGGGAGTTGGCATCGGCGCCGTTCTGCCCAACACTCCTGCGCAGAACGCGAGTCTCCAAGCGGGCGATATCATCACCGCGATCAATGGAACCACGATCACGACCAACAACGACCTGCTGAACTATCTCAGCCAGAGCGTCCCCGGGGAGAATATCTCCCTCACCTACTATTCGGCCAGCTCCCACCACTTAGTCACGACGAACATCACGCTCACTTCCCTCGAATCATACACGGGCAGCAAAGGCGACGCCAAGAAGGGATTTCTCGGAATCTCCTTGACGTTCCTCACCCCAGCGCAGATGCAGCAGAGCCTCGTCGCCCCTTGGACGAGCTCCTCGGGACCCGTGGTCGGATTGACCGAATGGCTGGTGCTTCCGCTGGCGACGTTAGAGCCGGTGGCGGGTTCTACGACGAGCTTCTATCACTTGACCGGTCCCTTGGCCGGGACCGACCCCGGGACGTTCTGGATCGGAGCGAACATCCTCTATTGGCTCGCGTGGATGGACCTCCTGCTGGGTATCTCGAACGCCCTTCCCCTGATCCCGCTGGACGGAGGACTCCTCTTCCGAGACTTTGCCGCGTCGATCGCAAGTCGGATCAAACGTCACTGGTCGGCCGATCAGCTCGATCGATTCGGCGGACGGGCCGCGGTCGCCTCTTCGTTGGTCGTACTGCTCTTGATCCTATGGCAATTCATCGTACCTCGACTGTTGTAGACGAACGGACCCTCTTCGCGGAGTATCCGTTCCTTCCCGGCGCTGAGCGCTTGGTCGGAGAGTCGTCCGTGTCGGTCCGCGAGCTCCTCACCGATCCGGCCTTCGAACGAGCGCGGGGGATCGCGCGCGCGCGGATCTTGGCGGCCGCCGACGATCCTCGAGGCTCAGTGGCCGTGGCGGAACTCTCGCACGCTACGCCGGAAGAACGGTTCCTCTCCTTCCTCTATGCCCGAATGGTGCTTGCTGCTGCTCCCGCCGCCGCCGCGCTCCGACGTTGGGCGGTCGCCGAATCGAAGCGGAGCTCGAGTCGCCTCGACTCCGCGCCGGTGGCCGAGCTGAATGAGGTCGCCCGACGGCTCGGATTCTCCTTCGAGGAAGCGAGGGGCCGAGTGACCTTGTCCCTGATCGACTACCTTCAGCTGGCTACGGCGATTCGAGAAGGGGAGTTCCGACTGGTCCGTCAATCGCTGGCCCACGGACGGGTGGAAGTGACCCGAGAACGGGCCGCCCGGCTCTTGCAGGAGGGAATCCGGCGCCGATTAGCCGAATCGACCCCCCTCGGAGCGGAGGTGGTCGAAGCGATCCGAGGGCGAGAGTCCGACCTTCTCGCCGAAGTGGCTCTTCGCGTGCCGGCTCCCGTCGCCCGGGGGTCGGGGGGCCCCCTCCATCTCCAACCGGAAAAGTTTCCGCCGTGTATCCGGAAAATGCGGCGGATGCTCGAAGCCGGCGAGAATCTGTCGCATTCCGGCCGATTCGCGCTTGCCGCATTCTTGCATCGGGTCGGAGCTGACTTCGAGACGATCGTGGATGCTTATCGGGGCGCTCCCGATTTCGAGGAGTCGGTGACCCGATACCAAGTCGAGCACATCACCCAGCGCGATGGTGGACGGGGATACGAGCCCCCCGAGTGCGAGACCCTTCGGAGCCACGGGCTCTGTTTTCGCGAAGGGGATCCCGGCGCGACCCTTCCGACGGATCGGGGGCGAGATTCCTTGTGTTTCGAGCCTTTTCTCCGCCATCCGCTCCAATACTACCGGCTCAAAGGCGGTTCGGTCTCGGATCGAGACCGCTCGGACTCCCCCTAGGGAGGGGGAGTCAGGGTCCGATACGCCGATCGAGCTCGGGCAACAGCCGTCCAATTCCCCGCGACGACGAAGTAGAGAAACGCCAGATCAATAATTGTGAACTCGATCGACCCCCAGTGAAAATGGGCCCAAGGCATCGACGGGGCCCAGGGCCAGGGCAGGGACAAGTCGAACTCGAGAAAGGTCGCGAGGCTCAAGACAATCAATCGGTCGGCGCGCGATAGCAGACCCGCGTAGATCCTCCCGACCCCGACCGCTTGGGCCTGGGTCCCCATGTAGCTGGTGAGTAGGAGGCTCACGAGCGCTAAGAGGGCCAAGATCGGGTTCGCGTAACCCGAGACCGCGATTCCGAGGACGATCGCCACGTCGGCGTATCGATCGAAGACGTGATCGAGAAAGTCCCCTCGAACGGTCGTGCGATTCGTTCGGCGAGCGACCTCGCCGTCGATGACGTCGAAAACGCCTCCGGTGAAAATGAGCAGGGCTACCGGAAAGAAAAGCAAGGGTGTCGTCCACCGGACCAATGCGGCCAGGGCCGCCGCGGTCAGACTCAGCGAGAGGGCGAGGACGCTGATCCGATCTGGTCGCCAGCCGAGGAACGGCGTGGAAATCCGCTTGAGGTAGGGCGCCACGCGGGCCCGATACCCTTCGAGGACCATCGGCGGGCGCTAAGAGGGTGGGGGCTAAAGAGACTCGGTCACGGTTCGATCACCGAGCCAGTCGATTTTCCCGAACGCCGCCGGCCCCCGCGCGCGGAGCCGGCGATCGACCTCCTCCGCGACCGAGACGGGGGATCGGTGGGAGGTATCGATCTCCCAAATTCGTCGGCGTAATCGGATTGCTTCCAATAAGATCAGGTCGGTCGCCTCGACGACGACATTCGCGGCACGATCCTCGGCGGTCCCCCGACGCGCCCGCCCGAGTCGGCGCCCGAGTTCGAGGGGGTGGCACCGCAGGACGATGGCGTCTCGTAAGGGCAGAAAGTGGGCGAGATGCCCGACGAGCACCTCCGCCTCCTGGAAATCGGGCTGGTGCCTCGACCGCCGCCGCAGCTGGGGAAGGTCGACCGTGAGACAACCCCTCCGATCCGAGCGAACGCCCGTACGACGGGCGAGCTCCGTCACTTCCAAAGTTCGCCAACGATCGCCGATCAGTCGAGCGACCGTCGACTTACCGGTCCCGGGAGTTCCCGTCAGCGCAACCTTACGTTTCACGGCGGGAAATCGGATGGCGTTAGAAGAGGGCATCGGTCGCTAATCGTTCCCCCGGCGGGAGCGCGGCGTCGAATCTACATCCAAACCGGAGGGAGCCGGAGGTGCACGGGCAACTAAGGAAGTCTGAGCGAGGTTTAAGTATTGAAAGTCATCCCCATGACCATGCACCCTACGACGAGAACGACTCTGGTGAGCTTGGCGATCGGACTTCTAGCCGTCTTTTTGGCGGTGGGAGTATCGGCCGCCTCCGGGCAGTTCGCACAGCACGGAGCCTTGACGGCTGCACAGGAATCCTCCGGACAAGGCCTGGCTGGCCCCGCCGCTCATGCGGCGGTCACGACGGCGACCTGCCATCCGTCGGGACTCCTCGTATGCGTCAATTACGTACCCAACGTGGCCGGTTACGTTACACTCCCTCTCGCGGTGAGCGGGTATTTCAACACGACGGGCGCGGTCACCTACAACTCCACGAACGCAGCCCTCTGGGCGACCGTGGCGAACTTCAACGGGACCGTTCTGGGCACCTTCAACCTGAACTCGTCGTTCGGAGCGACCTCGACCAACAGCAGCACGTTTGCGTTCTCGGTTAACTCCACCACCATTGGCTGCGCGACGAACAACTGTACGTCGATCGCGCCGACCTCCTATTCGATCGTTACCTATGGGCAGGTCACGATTGGTCCCAATGTCACGACGTTCAAGGAGATTGGAACCGTGTTCTTCATCACGGTGCCGGTTACGGTATCC
The DNA here is from genome assembly GCA_963749195.1 of uncultured Thermoplasmata archaeon. Lineage (GTDB taxonomy): Archaea > Thermoplasmatota > Thermoplasmata > Lutacidiplasmatales > UBA184 > Lutacidiplasma. The sequence continues at coordinate 728,636 of CAVVLX010000006.1, read as the reverse complement.
CTGGGGGTCCAGGCCTCCTCGGTGGGAACGACGACCTCGGTGAACTTCTCGTTCTCTGCCAGGTATACCGGGCAATACGTAACGGGGATCAGCGTGTCGGTCTTCAGTCCTACGCAGACGAATGTCACGATCTTCACGGCGACGGTCGTCAATTCGTCCGGGGTCGCCCTACCCGCGAGCTTCGTCGTGACGTCGGGCTCCTATCCGGCCGCGGTCACGCTGATTACCGCGTACGGTACGACCTTGACCGTGAATTCGACCATCGCAGCGTTTGCGAAGACTAACACCGTCTACTCGAACTCTACGCAATGGCACAACCAGACGTTCTTCGGCGGGCTGGCTCCGGCAGTGGCGGGAACCCTACTGCTCGTCGTCGGGCTGATCGTGGGCCTGATCGTGGCGATGGTACTGGGACGTATGGTCTGGGGCTCGACCAAACCAGCCCCGGCTCAGCCGTGGACGGACACGAAGACCGCGAATACGTGCAGCGTGTGTGGTAAATCGTTCGCCACTCCAGAGGAGTTGGCGGCCCACGGTAAATCGGAGCACGGAATGCAGTAGGGCGCTCGCAGCGCCTCTGTTCCAACCCCTTCCTTCCCTTTTCTTTGAAATTTGCGGCGTTCAAGTCTTCGTCCACCGCCGGGATACGCTTGGTCGACCAGAGGGTCCCCCGCCTCGACCGGTATTCAAGCGAACCTGAGCTTGCGATACGTCCGACGCCAATCTCGGACTTCCGCACCCACCCGCTCTTGCCCCAATGCCGCGCGAACCAGGAGGGAAGCGAGCCGAGGCATTTCGGAAGGCGTGAGTCCCCATCGCGAGACTTCCGCAGTCCCGATCCGCCCGACCAGGTCGATCAGCAGGCGATTTCGCTCGAGTCGACGGGCCAACGTACCGGGACCGATCCCGTGCTCCGACCGCAGACGTCCAAGATCGACATGCAGCTGGTGGGAGCGCGTGAATCCGATTGACCGAGCGACGATCGGAAATTGAAGTGCGTCCAAGGCTCCGCCCAATCCCTGCGCGTTGGCCACCACGGTCCGAGCATATTCCCCCCCGACCCGCTCGAGCTCGAGGAGCGTCTGCGCGACCCCCGCGATCCGATTCCAATGCGCGTTATCGAAGATCCGCCACACGAGCGCGGGGTCGAGCTGCTGGAAGAGGTCTTCTCGGTCCGTCACGACGATACCGCCCTGCGGCCCAGGAAACGACTTGTGCGTGCTGCCGTAGAGGACGTCGGCGCCCTCCCTCAACGGGTCTTGAAACTCCCCACCGGCGATCAAGCCCATCACGTGAGATCCATCGTAGAAGACGAGCGCGTTCTGCGCGTGCGCGGCTTCAGCGATCTCGCGGAGCGGGTACGGAAAGAGGAACTGGCTTTGGCCGAGGATCACCGCATCCGGTCGTTCCCGACGGATCTCTTCCACGGCTTCGGTCGCATCGACCTGGAAGCCCAGGCCATTCGCCGGAAGGGGACGCACCGTGTACCCGTAGAGCGCCGGCACGTACCCGGGAGCGTACCCGTCGTACCCTCCTTGACTCGGAGCGATGGCGAGGAACTTGGATTTGGGCGGAAGCAGGGGGACGAGGGCCGATAAGGCGGCGAGATGTCCCGACATCGGTCGGGTGGTCGCGAAGCGACCGTGGAACAGGCGCGAGGCGGATGCGTTGGCGAGCTGTTCGATTTGGTCCGTGTAGCGAGTGCCCGCGTAGCTGTTGTCGACCCGTTCCCCGCCATACTCCTGATCCATCGGGAGCGTGTATCGACCGGCGAGGTCACTCGCGAGGTACCGGCGGGCCGTGGGGGAGACCGCATTCTCACTGGCGAGGAGATTGAACACCTCGCGACCGCGCCATCGGTCGTGCGCTCGAACGAGCGACGCGAGCCGAGCTTCCTCAGTTCCCGGCGCCGCCATCGGACGCCGGGAGTTGGAGCGACCATCCCTTGGCGAGCTTACGATGCTCTCGATTGCCGCATCGCGGGCAACTCAGTTCCTTGGCGCCGGGAACCATCAGGGCGTGACAGACCCCGCACCGCGCGGCCAAGACGCCGAGCGACGGGGCTGCGGTCGTGAGCTTGATCGCCGGATGCGCTTGAAGCACCCGCGCCAAGACGATGTCGCCGGGGGCAAACTCCCCCTGCAGGGTCTCGGTGTAGCCCTCCTTGGCCTTCGAGATATGGATCGTCCCCTCCGGGGCCCCTGGGATCGCACGGCGGCTCGTCGCGGAGGATGTCACCGTCACGATGACCATGGCGCTCTTCACCTCGTCCACGCGCGCGTAGACGGTATCGTCCTCTTCGAGGTGGGGAATGGCATTGAGCGCGTCGACGCGCACGATCCGGTCGGCCGGATTGACCCGCGCCGTCCCGAGCACGGCGGCAAAGATCCGTCCCCGGTCCTCGTAGGTACCGCGTCCGGGAACGTATTCTTCGGCGGCCCCGATGTAATCGCCGGGCACGACTAGGCGTGGTAAGGTTTCCTCGCTCATGATTTCGTTTCCCGCCGCAGCACCCACAGATCGACCGAGAGTGGGACTCGGCGTTTCCGGTGATGCGGGAACGTCCGAGGCAGGTCCCAACGGACTGGTCGTGAGAGCTCGACGTGTATTTGCTGCGCGACCGCGCGAGCCGCTATAAAGTTTCTTGACTCGGCGAGGGCAAACGCATAGATCGCATGCTTCGCCGACCCCTCCGCCGCCTCCCAGAAGGGGCGGTCCGCGTGCCGGTGTTGGGCTCCGAACGGCGGGTTCATCACGACAGTATCCGCCGGTTCGATCGTAGGAAGGAGGGGGCCGGACGTGAACGTCACCGACACACCCAAGCGCTTGGCCGCGGCTCGCGCGACTCGGGTCGCGGCCGGATCGATCTCGACTCCTCGAACGACGCGGGCTCCGAGCAGCGCGGCGCCGATGGCGAGCGTTCCGGTGCCGCTCCCGAGGTCGAGCACGCTACGACCGACGAGATCGTCTCGGGCGACGGCCTCCTCGAGCAGGTCGGCGGCCCGCTCGGCCGGAGTCGCCACTTGTTCCCACTCGGGACGAGGGTCGGGGAACGGAGGTATGCTCGCTAAAGCTCGTACGAGTTGGCTCCGGCGCACTTCACGGACCTCCTATTCGATACTGATCGGATCCCGGTGTCCCGACTCGAAGGCTCGAGCGGGGAGCCGGATTTGAACCGGCGAACGCCTACGCGACAGGATCTCTAAAGCGATAACCCACCGTCGGTTCTTCGCCGTTTAAGTCCTGCGCCGTTTCCGGGCTTGGCTATCCCCGCGTACTTCAGCGAGCCGCCGGTGCGACGGGCTCTTCGCTCTTCGCCGCTCGCGCTGGCGCCTTCTTCAGGGATACTCTCTTGGGGAAGTACTTCAGAAGGATCACGTCCGAGACCGCATTGACCCAGCGATACGGGATGTTGATAGGCCGGCCCTCGTCGACGAGTAAGGGGCTGGATTCCTCGATGTACAATCCGTCGACTTTGGAACTGTCGACATCGACGACGATGTTGTCGACTTCGCCCAGCAAACGTCCATCCGGCGTGTAGATCTGACGGCCCAGATATTCAGTCATCTCGACGAGCATGGCCCGCAACCTAAGGGCGCCGACCGTGGACCCCCCTCTTATGCCTTTGGTCCGAGGAGCACCGGCGAACGAGTCCGCGCTCTGAACGCGCGAAGGCGGGCTAGGTTTCTTCGATTTCTTTGCTTTCCGAAGCCACTTGGCGAACTTGCGATTGATAAAGTTCGACGAGTTCTTGACTCGTGGTCGCGTCCGTTGGGCCCTTGTCCTCTCGAACGCGTCCGGTAAAGCGAGGGAATCGTAGCGCGAGTCCGGCTTCCGGGCGAATGGCGCCGATGGCCGCCCGATGGATGGGACTGAGCGTGAGTTCGGCTCCGCGGACTTCGAGGACGACCTTCGGTTGGAACCAACGATCGGGTTCTAGGCCGGTCTCCACGGCCGCCGGCCGCGAGTCGAGCTCGTAGGGCTCGAGCATCTTCGGAAAGGCGGCCAATTGCGCATCATCGAAACCACTCCCGACCTTGCAGAACGATTCAAACCGGTCCCGCTCGGGGTTATAGGCCGCGAGCAGAAACGCCCCATACCGCCCCGCGCGACGACCTCGACCCGAAAATCCTCCCACGATCACTCCATCGATCGAGTCGGCTAACCCGTGGGTGTACTCGCGCTTGTACTTGATCCACCAGAATCCTCGGGCGCCGGCTCGATAGGCCGATCCGGGGGCGACCGACTTCGCCATGATCCCTTCCCCCCCCGCAGCGACCGCGCGTTCGAAGAACTCGGTCGCCTCCTCGACATTCGAGACGATCGCTTGCTCGGCCAATCGGATCCGCTCCGTCGGCCGCACGAGTTCGGTCAATCGCCGCCGCCGGTCGAGGAACGGAAGATGAAGGGTCTCCTCCGTCCGATCGAGCAGGACATCAAAAAGAAACAGACAGACGGGGATCTCATCCTGAATCCGGTCGAGGTCGTACTTTCGCCCGCGTCGGCGCGAGACCTCTTGGAACGGGCGCAACTCCTCCGTATCGGGGTCGATCGGAACACACTCGCCTTCCACGATGACGGGCGTGTGGCCGATCGCGCGGGGGAGTTCCCGGATCAGATCCGGAAACTGAATGCTGATCTCGTCCAATCTTCGAGAGAAGAGTCGAACGGAGCCGTCCTCCGCGAGATGCGCCTGGACTCGAAGGCCGTCGTATTTGAACTCAAACGCCGCCCGACCTTCCATGCGCTCGAGTACCGCGCTGAGGTCCGGCTCCCGCTCGGCGAGCATCGGTCGGATGGGACGCCCCACTTGGAGACGGACCGATTTCAGCCCTTCCAGACCGTCGGCGGCGAGCCGCTGGGCCACCAGCCCGAGATCACTCGAGAGGTTGTACGCCCCTTCGATCGCGCTCCGCGCCGCTTTCGTACCGCCGGTGTACGCGTCGGCGAGTGCGTCGAGGATCGTCATCTCCCGCACGCCGACTCGTAGCGTTCCCAGAACGAGTCGAACGAGGTACTTCCCTTCCAAAGGGGTCGCCCGGCGGAGCAGTTCGGCGAGTGTTTGGACCTTGACGTCTTGCGAGCCTTCACCCGAGGCAGAAGCGATCTGCCGAAGTCCTTTGTAGACCTCGTGAAGGTCCAGGGGCTCCGGGAAGGTCAGCGATTTCTGGTGGGAGAGCAACGCTTCGGCCGTGGTTCCGAGGTCGCCGCTCGCTTTGGTCTCTCGGGCGACATGGCCTTCGGACTCCGCAGTAGCGAGGGCCACCGCCTTGGTTGCTAACGAGCCGGCCACGCCGAGTTGAATCCCTTCGAACTCGGGGCGCAACATGCCTTGAGAGAGATAGATCACGACCGGAAGGTCGTCCGTGCCGAGGGGACGGATCAGCTCCGCAAGGATCGAGCGCATCTCGAGTCGTTTTCGCGTCGCGTTGAGGCGTTCATAAAAGGCCGCGAGCTCACGGAACAGCATCGTGCGCTCCGAGTTCCACTGCGCGACGGAGCGCTGTCAGGTGGTCCGAGACGCTCCCTTCTCCGAAGACCGAGTTTCCACACACGAAGAAGGTGGCTCCGGCCCGTGCGGCATCGACCGCGGTCGTGGGGGTGATCCCGCCGTCGATCGAGATATCGGCGGCCGAACCGACCTCCGCGAGCCGATGACGAGCTGCCTGGACCTTCGGAAGCACCGCGGGGATGAACTGTTGCCCGGAGAATCCGGGGTGGACGCTCATGATCAGGACCTGATCGACTTGATCGACGAAGCGATCGATGCTCGCGAACGGCGTATCGGGTCTCGCCGCGATCCCCACACCGACGCCCAGGTTGTGAACGGCGTTGATGACCTCCAGGGGATCCGCCTTCGCCTCGATATGGAATACGAGCGTGTCCCCGCCCGCCCGTTGGAACGCCTCGAGGAAACGGAGCGGCTCCTCGACCATCAAGTGGATATCGAGCGGAAGTCGGGTACGCTGTCGAACGGCGTGCACGAGCGCCGGCCCGAAAGAGATGTTCGGCACGAAGTGGCCATCCATGACATCGAGGTGGAAGGCGTCCGCTCCTCCCGCTTCGGCGACCTCGATCGCATCTCCGAGCGCGGAAAAGTCCGCGCTCAGTAACGAAGGGGCGAGTCGCCAGCGGCGACCGGAAGTGCTCACATGCGGCCGAGCTAGTCGCGATATATATGCAGGCTTCGAGAACCATCCGCGATGTTCCGGTCGGCGACCTACACGGCCGTGCCGGTGAGTTCTACAAATACGGGCGTCCAACTTCGTAAGAGTATATATACGACCTTCGGAGTCCCCCGGCCAGTTTCCCAACTGGGGGACTGGATACAAAATGTCGACCGAAGATGGTGAGCCGTCCAGCGCACCGCGCTGGGCGAGCCGCAGAGGATTGTCCACGCCAACGGCCGCCGTGATCATGATCATTGTGATCGTGGTCGTCGGAGGTCTGGGCTATGTGGGGCTGAATGCGACCAGTAGCTCGGGGACGGCGACCAAAACCGCTTGTTCTCCGCCGACGGCGCCGCAATGTGTCTCGATCTCGCCGACACATGACGTGACGTTGTTCGTGCCGTATTCCGCCGGATTTGGCCAGAGTCTTTTGAAAATTTCCCAAGGACAGAATATTCCTGCGACCGTAGGTGTCACCGGATCAGAGAAAGTCAACAGCTACTCGGTGAACTGGGGAGACGGAACGACCTCGACAGGTGCGAACCCGACCCAGACCCACTCGTATACGGACCTCGGTACGTTCGTTGTGAGTGCGTCAACGGCCGTCGGCTCGACCACGCATGATGGACCGGGTCAACTCTACCCCATCGAAGTCACGCCTTCGATCGGGAACATCAACCTCGGCTACTACCCGACGATCTCGGCGACGTTGACGAACGGGAGCTCGAGTACCGGCTATCAGTATGGCTGGCTCGCGGGATCCGGAAAAGTCACGGTCTCCGCCTCGATCACGGGCGCGCCGCTGAACCCGGCGTATGTGCCTGGCACTCCCTCGCTCGCGTCTGCCACGGGAACCGAGTCGGGACTCGTTGGAAACGCGACCAGTGCCTCCGCGAGCTTCGCGTTCAGCAACACGGGCAGCACGCTCTCCGTCAACACGATCAGCTTCACGGTGCCGATCAGCGGACCGACCACGGGATTGTCGGCCGTCTACATCTGGACCGTGGTCGTGACGCCCACCGGACTCGCACCGGGCTGCGCTCGATGCGTCGTTTCGCACGCGACCAGTCCCCATCCGGGCACCATTGACCAATATGAAGTGGCGCCGGGAGGGGCCTCGAGCCTTGACCCCTCGGTCGACTACGAGACGGTAGGGTTCGAAGTGATCATCAACGTCTATCAGACGCTGATCAACTACAACGGCAGCGCGACGGGACCCGGCTTTGGTGACTACCAACCCCAGGCCGCGACCTGCGTACCGGGCAGCCCCCAGTGCGCGGCGTTGTATGGCGGGAACACCCTGCAGAGTGGGAACTACTACACGTTCGTCATCAACCCCACCTCCCACTTCTATGACCCGACGACCGGCGCGAGTCGCCCGGTGTATCCGTCGGATGTGGTATTCTCGGAAGCGCGCACGATGGGCTTCTCGCTGTTGCCGGGCTTCGGCTCGAACAACGGCTGGATCATCACCCAATCGTTGGTTCCGGCAGGAAATGGTCACTGGGATGGCGGGATCCATGGGGCGTTCAACAACACCCCGGGACCTATCCTGAGCTCGATGTTTGTGAACGACACCTCGGCCGTTCTCGGCGGAGCCGCCTGTCCGGCGGCTGCGATCGCGAGTGGCAGTGGATGCGTCACGTTCAACGCGACAGGAGGCGGCACGTCCTGGCCGTATTTCCTCGAGTTGATTACGGACGCGCTCGGATCGGCGATCGAGCCGTGTGGCTGGTTCACCGCGCAAGGAGCGGGCGTGCCTGGCTTCACTCCAACGGGTGGAGCGGACTCGCCGTGCCTGTTGCCCGGTGGCGCGAAGAGCACCTCCGATGCGTCGTTCCAGACGTATCTGGCGAACGCCTTTGCGAACCCGACGGAGTGGGACTCGTTCGAGGAAGCTGCGGAGAACTCGCCCGGAGTCAACCCGGGTGTTCAGTGGAACACCGTGGGATCTGGGCCGTACTACCTGGTTCCGAACAGCGCGAACCCCGCGGTCGGCTACACCTTGAAGGTGAACCCGGCCTACGGCGCCCCCGCCTGTGCGGGCCAAGCCGGATGCGAGCCGTCCCCCGGTCACTACGCCGGAACGGTCAACGCGTTCTGGGAGCCGAGCGACCAAGTCGGCTACGAGCAGTACATCGCGGGCTACGCGGATTTCGCCGGCCTACAGACGCCCGACATCGGCAACTTCCTCAACCTCGTCAACCAGGGGAAGATCGGGATCCAAACCATCCCGACGCTGATCATCGGCTTTTTCCCGTTCAACTTCGAGTTCGACAAGGCGGCAGCTCAGACCGACCTCGGAGTGACGGTGAATGTGCCGTCGGACTTCTTTGCGAACGTAGGTCTACGAAACTTCCTGACCAACGCGTATCCGTACACGACGATCGAGAACACCATCAACACCGTGGACGGGGTCCAGTTCTTCTTCAACTATGGAGGAGCGATCCCGGAGTACATGGCCAACTACTACCCGCAGAACATCACTTGGCCGGATAGCAACCCCACCGGTTCCGCGGTGGGCAGCGCCGCTTGGTGGTGGACCCAGATCACTACGAGTGGGTCTGCGTGGTACGACCCGGAGTTGACCGCGTGCACGACGGGCTCGCCGTGTATCTTCCCAATTGTGGGACAGAAAGGAGCGACCAACATCGACGACACGATCGTCGACTGGACGAACTCCATCGTGTCGCTCTCGGGAGGACGGTTCCAACCGGATACCGTGGATCTGACGTTCTCGGCTGAAGTCGGATACAGCATTGCGTCGGGTCCGAACGGGAACCCGATGCCGCTCTACATCCTGGCGTGGGCTCCCGACTACCCCGACCCGACCGACTACGCGGCCCCGTTGTACTACCCGGATGCGACCTACACCTACTCGGACGCGGTGCAGGAAGCGCTTGCGGGAGACTACGCGACCCCCTCGACGTACAACGAGAGCTGGTGCGGGCACTACCAGGGAACGTGGACGAACCTGATCTACTGGGCGGGCGGAGGGCCCTCGAACGACTCGGGCTACCTGCCGAACGGCTGTCAGTACGCGGCGTACCAGGTGATGACCTACTTCATGCTGGATGTCGCGGCGACGGACGCGAACCTGGTGGAACGGAACCTGATCTACAACCTCGTCGAGCACATCGCGGCTCAGATGGGGCTCTACATCTACCAGGGTCAGGAGAACCTCGTGACGACCTACGCGGAGTGGATCAACCCGACCACCCTGGCGTACAGCAATAACGTCACCATTGCGGGTGACGGCGTCTTCTGGGAGATCGGAGGCAACGGGGTCTACTAGGAGGCATGAGCACCCTCCACGGTCCGAAAGGGCCGTGGAGACCGAGTGAAGAACCCTTTCCCCCTTTCCTTTTTTTTTTATTCTTTGGGTTAGGCTAAGACCCCTGATTGGACCGTAGGCGGGTCGGACGCCGACTCGTGCCCGCCGGGTCGACGCATCGCGCCCGGGAATCGAAGGCGATGGATGCTTCGACTCGGAAAGGTAGGGCGAGAGAGCCGTATCTGCGTAGGCGTCTAGGCCCATGCCGTACTTTGGGTCGCGTCTCGACTGCGAATTGGGTCGAGCGAGCAGGGGGCGAGGCCCGCCGTAGCATTCTCCCGAAGAGCCCCTTCCTCCCCCCCCCCCCCTTCCCTGCCGCCGGCCTTTCCGAGCCTTCTCAGGGGTCCCGGGAGCCTACGGAAGCTATCGGCGGTCTAGGTCCTAGCGCCCGTTTTCTTTCGTTCCGGGGACCGCCCTACCTTAGCTCCAGCGGAGAAGGAGGGTGCGCGCCCAACCGAGGGGTGGTACTCGGACACTCGTTACAGGAACTCTCGAGGGTCCGGGCCGGCATCCGGCGAAGCGACGGGAAGTCCCATCCGTTGGCGATCCGCCTCGGGGGTCCAGCGTCCATACGGAACCGGGCGGAACCAGGTCGGCCGGAACGGTCCGCGGGCCGCCGGAGTATGCGGGTCGGGTCGGTACCAGAGGAATCGGTAGAGGAGGAATTCGGCGTAGATCGCCGCCGCGAGCGCCACGCCCAGCGCCACATAGTTGCCGAGCTCCGTGAAGATCACGGCGATCCAGCTATCGATGATGAGCAATCCGATTCCCACCCACATCTTCGCGGCGCTGTAAAAGAACCACTCGTGCCAGGACGGGCCGGGCTCGTGCAGCGCCGCCTGTTTCTCTTGAGATTCGGTGTCGAAGACGGAGAAACCTTTCTTCGGCCGGGTCGTCGGTATCGATGCGGCGGGCGGCTTCCTCGATGCGTTCGACGCCATGGTCCGAGTTCGCGGTACTTCAGGCCGCAAAGGGAGGGCTCGCCGCCGCTTCGGTCGTTCGAGCCGACTCGCCGCTCATGGCGGCAGACGTAGAGGAAGCCGGAGTCCCCGGGGCGGGATACAAATGGCAGGCGACCCAGTGGCGGGGCCGGATCTGGAGGAGCGGGGGATCGATCTTCGAACAGACCGGCATCACCGCCGGACAGCGGGTGTGGAAGCGGCATCCCGAGGGAGGGGCGGCCGGACTCGGCACGTCGCCCGTGAGGATGATCCGCTCGCGCTTGAGCTCGGGATCCGGGATCGGGATGGCCGAAAGAAGCGCCTGCGTGTACGGGTGCATCGGCCGCGAGAACAGCTCGTCGGTGTCGGCCTGCTCCACGACCTTGCCGAGATACATGACCACGACCCGGTGGGCCATGGCGCGCACGACGGACAAGTGGTGGGAGATGAACAGATACGAAAGCCGCTGGTCGGACTGCAGCTTCTTCAGGATATTCAGGATCTGGGCCTGGACGGAGACATCGAGGGCGCTCGTGGGTTCGTCCAAGACGATGAACTCGGGCCGCAACGCGAGCGCGCGGGCGATGCCGATCCGCTGGCGCTGGCCCCCCGAGAACTCGTGAGGGAATCGCCACAAGTGTTCGGGATTCAGCCCGACTTCCTGCAGCAACTGGGCGACCCGCTGGTACCGTTCTTTCCGTCGGCCGACGCGATGGATCTCGAGCGGTTCGGCGACCACATCGCGGACCAGCATGCGGGGCGATAGCGAGCTAAAAGGATCCTGGAAGACGATCTGGAGCTTCCCCCGCAGCTCCTGCATCTTGCGGTTCGACATTCGGTAGAGCGAGTACTGGTCGGCGATCTCGTCGAGCTCGGTGAGGGACCTCGTCGCGCTGTCGGGGAGGGCGCTCCCGTTCTCGGCATCGGCGTAGGGACTCAACGTATCGTAGAGTTCGTTGAGCCGCTGATACGTCGCATCGGGGGGCCGATAGAACGTGTGTCCCGACGTAGGTTCGATCAACCGCAGGAGCAGTCGGCCGACGGTCGTCTTGCCGCATCCCGACTCTCCGACGAGTCCCACGGTCTCGGACTCGAAGACATCGAAACTCACCCCATCGACGGCGCGGACATCGCCGATGTGCGTCGAGAAAAGTCCCCCGCGGATCGGGAAGTACTTGCGGACGTTGCGGGCTGAGATGACGACCGGTGTACCGTCGCCGTTCATGCAGTGGCCCTACGGGAGTGACCTATTCCACCGCGACGGGTCCCTTGTATAAATAGCAGGCGACGGTGTGCCGATCTCCCTCGAGAGTGAGAGGAGGTCGCTCCTCCTTGCAGATGGGCATCGCGTAGGGGCAACGCGGGTGGAATCGGCAACCGGACGGTGGGGTGATCAGGTTCGGAACCGACCCCGGGATCGATTCGAGCTTGCGGTCCGGCTGGTCCATCCGGGGGATCGAGGCCAACAGTCCCTGGGCGTACGGATGGAGCGGATGTCGGAAGAGGTCGCGTACCGGCGCGGATTCCACGATCTGGCCCGCATACATGACGCACACGCGATCGGCGACCTCCGCCACCACGGCGAGGTCGTGGGTGATCAACACGATCGCCGTGCCCACGCGTTCCTTGAGCTCCCGCATCAGCTCGAGGATTTGCGCCTGGATCGTGACGTCCAACGCGGTGGTCGGTTCGTCGGCGATGAGAATATCGGGCTCGGCAGAAAGCGCCATCGCGATCATCACGCGTTGCAGCATTCCGCCCGAGAGCTCATGCGGATACCCCCGGGCGACCTGGACGGGATTCGCGATCTGGACTCCTTCGAGCAGCCGGACGGTCTGCCAAAGGGTCTCCTCCTTCACCGGGCGACGGGCGAGGGTGCGGATTCCCCAGATTCCGAGGTAGATTCCTCGTAGACGGGTCGAAGTGCGGCGTCGCGCGATCGATCGACGCGCGCCTCGGGCGAGCTTGCCGGCGCGCATCTCGGTCATGTACGCCTGATCGAGTTCGGTCTTCAGCTCGGTCAAGTGCTGTTGCTGACGGATGTAGGCCCGTTGTAGACCGTTGAGCCGGGCGCGCTCGAGCGCCCGTTCGAGGTCCGGAAGACAATCGGCGACGGCGGGACCTGCCGCACGGACGATGTAGAACGACTGGGTCGCCAACGACGGAAGGTTCGCCGCCCGACCCACCTCCTCGGCGGCCGCCCGCGTATCGGGGATGATGCCTTGCCGAGCGACATCGATCAGATTCTGCAGCGCTACCTTCACGCCCGGAGCGTCTGGGGTCGCGTTCAGTAGCCCGTCGAAGATCTCCTTCCCCCGATGGAGGAGCAAGGCCTCCGCGATCTGATCCGAGATGGAAAAAATCGGATTCATCGCTTGCGTAGGCTCTTGGAAGATCATCGAAATGCCGCGGCCCCGAACCGCCGACATTCGTTCACCCGCGGCCTTAATCCGTCGGAACGATCGCGAGACTTTGACTCGATTCGTCTTGGCCACGGGTTTGTACCGGGCCTCTCGATCGAGCCCCCACAACAGGTTGGCCCCGCGGAAGAGCACCTTGCCGCTCATGATCCGTCCGGGAGGGTCCGGGATCAGCCGAGTGATCGAGAACGCCGTGACGCTCTTCCCGCACCCCGTTTCGCCCACCAATCCAAGGGTCTCTCCCTGGCGAATTTTGAAAGAGACTCCATCGAGGGCTTTGACGACGCCGTCGTAGGTGTAGAAGTAGGTACGCAGATCCCGAACATCCAAGACGACGCGCGTGCCCGACGACGTCGAGTCGATTGGAACCGAGAGTGAGGAGAGCGGTGTGTCCGTCGAGGCGGAGGGTCGCTCGCGGACCGAGGTCAGTTCTGAGGTCGGGGGGTTGGATGCGAGGGCCATCCCGAATCCCTACCTCCGCAACCGGGGGTCGAGGGCATCCCGCAGTCCGTCTGAGAAGAAATTGACACTGATCGCGAACAGGAAGATCGCGAGGCCGGGGAACGTGAACTGCCACCATGGAATGACGCATGTACTCAATTGGCACGAATCGAGGAATGTTTGGAGCGCATTCACCGAAAGTGCCGACATCGAGCCCCACTCGGGGAAGTAGATGGTCGGGAAGATCGGGAAGTTCAGGTAGATCAGCGCCCCGAGAAGCAGCGGGATGCCTCCCACATCGAGCGACATCTGGACGAACACGGGGTACACACTGTTCGGCACGATGTGTCGGGCGATGATCCGGCCCTTGGAGGCCCCGCTCGCACGGGCGGCTTCGACGTATTTCTGTTCGCGTACCACCAGAACTTGGCTCCGAACGATACGCGCGTAGAACGGCCACCACGTGATCACGAAGGCCATGATCAGCAGGCCGATCCGGGCGTCAAACGAAGAGAAGAACGGAAGGCCATCTAACGCGGCGACCGTGACGATCACGAACAAGAACTGGGGAATGGAGAGGAAGATGTCGACCACCCGCATGATCGCTTCATCGACCGTTCCGCCAAAGAAGCCCGAGATCGAGCCGACCAACAACCCCACGAACGCGCCAATCGCCACGATGGTGATCGAGATGGTCAACGTCCAGTCGGCACCCCGCAAGAGGCCGTCATAGACATTGTAGAAGATCGGAGTACCCGGATCCGCGGTCGTCAGCGATCCGAGGGGCAAGGGGCCCCCGCTGAAATGAGTGGGATCAAAAGTCGGAGCAATGATCGCCGGATAGTTCTGGGGGGTCTCGTAGCAGTTCGGGCCGGGAGGCACCGTTCCCTGGAAGTACGTGCACACGCAGTTCTCGGATTGCGCAGCGGCGCAGGTGACTCCCTCCGAGGCCGAATACGTGGTCAATCCGGTGTATGGGATGTTGCCCTGCGTCGACGCGTAGAGGGCAACGCCCACGAACAGGAGGATGACGGCCAAACCGACCATGGAAAGCGTGTTGCGTCGAAGGAAGTACCACGTACGCTTCATCTGGGCGATCCGAGGGTTCGGACGACGGGCGCGCACCACCGGCGGAGGCGCGCTTTCCGGTTCAGCGGTCACGGGGGGAATCGGACTGGGGAGTGAATCCGTTGCCATCGATTACCCCAACCGGACCCGAGGGTCGAGATAGGCATAGAGCACGTCGACGATGATGTTCGCCGCGACGACCAGGAAGGTGAAGAGGAGGGTGGCCCCGAAAATCAGTCCATAGTCGTAGGGCTGCTCGACCGAGTACGCGAGGATCCGGCCCACGCCGTTGAGGTTAAAGACGGACTCGATCACGGGGAATCCCCCGACGAATCCTGCAAAGGTCAGGCCCAAGACGGTGATGGTCACGTTGAGGGAGTTTCGGCCCGCGTGGCGCTTGATAACCGTGGACTCGGACACGCCCTTCGCGCGGGCTGTTCGAACGAAGTCCAAGTTCATGACTTCGAGCATGCTGTTCCGAACGAATCGAAGCAGAACCGCGATGGTTCCGAATGCGATGATCAGGGCGGGGATGATAATGCGCTCGAGCGTGTTCAACGCTAGCCAGTACTGGCCATGGATCACCGCGTCGACGGTGGGAAAGCCGGTGGGCGAACTTATGATCCCATCTTTGAGCCATCCAGGGAACTGTTGCCCCGAAAAGCAGAGTCGGTTCGGCCAAGAGCCATAGAAATCGGAGAAAGTCGATTGTCCCGTGCAACTGTAAGAGGTCCAACCGTGCAACGGACCGAGCAATAAGACGATCCCCATCAACGCCAGACTACCTAACAAGAAGGTCGACAGGGCGAAGCCCGAGAATGAGATCACTCGGGACGCCTGATCGATCGGGCGGTTTCGATAGACCGCCGAGAGATTGCCCAAGGGCACCGAGATCGCGATGATGATGGCGAGCGAGATGAACGCCAGTTCGATCGTATAGGGAAGGAGCCAGCCGAGGACCGTGGTGACCTTTTGTCCTTGGGCCACGGGAATGCTTTGGACGGCGATGCTCTTGTTATCGACCGCACCCCAATTGAAAGTTAAACTGTTGAACATGTAGACCGCCCATTGGACCGGAACGGGCTGATCTAAGCCTAATTTATGGACGGAGTTCCAGTAAAAGGGGTTCTTGCACAGTCCCGGCTGATTGATTCCTACTTGCGAGCAGGGAATGTAGGGAGCCAGTCCCAAGTGGGGGTTCTCCCCGTAGGCCGAAACGATCCGATCGGTGATCGAAAGCTGCGAGGTTAGAGCGAAGGTAATGGACATGACTCCAATGACAACTGGGATGACCAACAGGACACGCCGGATGATGTAAATCCACATCCGCATGGTCTCAGCGCCCCGTCAACGGTGCTGGGAGGATTCGCGTCCCGGTATTTATGCATTCGAAGGTATCAAGGCCGGCTGCGAATGGCCCCCCGGTCCGCCCGGGGACGAATCCAGCGCCTATGGGTATTCTACCTAGAGAAGGGAAAGCTCCCCGGTAATGGGGTCCAGCTCCTCGGCGCGTCCCGGACCGATCCCGAGGCAGGTTCGGGTTCCTGGAGGAACTTCCGTGAAACCCGCATCCTCCACCCACACCGTCAGGAGCCGTCGAGCTTTGGCCTTACGCTGTAATTCCTCCATTTCCGTAAGCGTAGGTACGACTAACGCGATCTTCTTCTGGCCCTCGGCCTCCCAACGTCGGAGCGTCTCGGGATCCTTCGACCGGGCCATTCCCACCAGAAGAACGGCGGCGTGAGCCGCTTGAACCGCGGACTTCCCGGCGGTCAATCGAAGCTCTCCGCGCAGGATGAGTACCATCTTGTAGCCGGACTTATCGCCGGAATTACTGGGCATATTCCGACTCCCGATCCTTTTGGAGGGCCGCAATGCGTTGATGCACCGCTTCCATCTCGTCCGAAAGCTGGGCATTCGTTCCTTGGTCGGATTTCTCCACTCGCATTCGGTGGCGGAGCCGCCGTTCTTCTCGATTGAGCGCCTCCAACTCGCGCAGAAGCTCCCAAGCGCCTTCTTCGCCGAGATCGCGACTGTCGGCTCCGACTGTAGGCGCTTCCGGAGAGTAGGCCCGTCGAAGGAGCCCGGCCACGAGGGCGACCCCTGCCACCGCGACCAGAACGGTCTCGAGAACGGGGTCGGACCAGCTCGCCTGAAAACCATTCGGCCCCAAGAGCAAGAGCCCGTACCCTAGGACGATCGTGAGGGTGACGCTCAACACCAAACTCAACGTGAGAATCTCGACGAGCCGGCGGAGCGCTTCCGGGCCGCGAACCCGCCACTCCGGGAAGAGGGCTTTGGTCGCGAAGAATCCCGGGAGAAAAAAAACGAGGGCCAGCCCAACGACCGATTCATAGATCGGGGTCCCACTCATGATTACCCGCGCACCGGTCACGCCGGGGGTTCGCCACCGGCGAACTGTCGTTCCAACTGACGTCGGAGGCGACGATTCGAGACGATGCCATGGGCGGCCTTGCGAGTCGTTTCATAGTACTTGATCAGACCGCGAACTTCTTGGGACTTCTGTCCACTTCCTCGCGCGATCCGGTGGATTCGATCCCCCTTCAACAGGTGAGGATTATCCAGCTCTTCGGAACTCATCGAATCCAGAATCGTCCGATATCGGTTGAGTCGCCCCTGACTGTCCTTGAGTTGTTGATCGCTCACTTTTCCTGCGCCCATGGTCGGCAGCATGGACATGAGTTTCGAGAACGGTCCCATCTGACCGATCGATTGGATTTGGGCGCGCATATCGCGGAGCGTGAATTTGCCGGACATCAGATGCTCGGCGGCCTTCTCGGCTTCGGCCTTGTTGGCCAGCTCCTCGAAACGCTCGAGCAACGTCTGGATATCGCCCATCCCAAGCAGTCGCGAGACGAATCTTGTCGGATCAAATCGTTCGAGCTCGTCCAAGTGCTCGCCGGTTCCAATGAACAAGATCGGAGCTCCGCTCACGGCGACGGCGGAGAGCGCTCCCCCGCCTTTGGCCGATCCGTCGAGCTTCGTCAGAATAACTCCGGTGAGGCCGACGGCGTCGTGGAACGCTTTCGAGCTCCGCCCTGCGGCCTGTCCCATGGCGGCGTCGAGGACCAGCAAGATCTCCTCCGGTTGTAGAGCCGTCCGGACGCGCGTCAGCTCCTGAATCAAATCGGGATCGATGCCCGAGCGGCCGGCGGTGTCAACGATAATGGCCAAGTGCGGAGGGAATCGGGCGATCGCCTCGGTGACGATCGTTTCCGCCCGCGTCTCGTTTCGATCGGCGTAGAACTCGCAACCCACCTTCTTGGATAGCTGTTCGAGCTGATCGATGGCGGCGGGGCGATGGACATCTGCCGCGACGAGGCCGACTCGAACTCCTTTCTTTTGGAAGTAGCGCGCCAGTTTGGCGGCGGTCGTCGTTTTCCCCTGACCAAAGAGCCCGGCGAGCAAGATCCGCTTCGGTTTGAGCTCAAAAGGTCGGTCCTTGCCGAGGATCCCCCGGATCTCCTCGTAGATGATCCGGATGAGAAAGTCGCGCAGACTCGCTCCCGCGGGGGGTTTTTCCTCTAGCGCACGCTTCTTGACGCGTTGGGTGAGGTCCAGGGTCAGCTGAACGTTAACGTCGGCCTGAAGGAGTGCGCGCTGAATGTCGCGCGCGACTTCCGTGAGCAGTGCCTCGTCCACCGTACTGCCGCGTGCAATCTTTTGCAACACGCCGCGGAGCGATTTTCCCAGCGAGTCGAGCACCATACTAGAACTCCGAAGGATCGGTCGCCTTCGATATTTCTTCGAGCGGTTCCCCCTCTTTATCCTTGGCGGCTCGGCCCACCGAGCCATTCCCCGCCTCGCCGTGTGAGAACGTGTGACGCGGGAGCAACGTTCTTATCATGCGCGGAAAGTTTACAGTATCGATTCCCATGGCCACCGAGGTTGCTGCGGCTCCGAAGGCGCCACCTCCACGACTAAATCCGGTTCGAGTCACGATCGGCGAAGAGCCCGTCGCGGAGCGTACACACGACTTTCGAGAAGTGCTCCATGCCTATTCGAAAGAGGAAGCCGTTCTCGAGGCCAAGCGGTGCATTCAGTGCCGCCGTCCGTGGTGCATCGAGGCGTGTCCGATTTCGCAGGATGCGCGCGAATACATTCGACTGATCGCGGTCGAGGATTTCGACGGGGCCGCTCGGGTCACGATCCGGGAGAATCCGCTCGCCACGTGTCTCTGTAAAGTCTGCTATCATTACTGTGAAGACTCCTGCGTCGTGAAGAAGAAGGGAGTGCCCATTGCGATCCGGCACCTGAAACGCGCGGCGTTGGATTTCGGCCCGAAGGATATCGCGTACGTCCCGTCGAAGCCGAAGCAGCAACGCGTAGCGGTCGTGGGGGGCGGGCCGGCGGGTATGATGGCAGCCTGGGAATTGGGCGTTCGAGGCTATTCCGTTACGGTTTTCGAACAGGAGCAGCACTTGGGGGGACTGATGCAGACAATCCCCGCCTACCGAATGACCGATGCCGACGTCGAGGAGGACCGGGCCCGGTTCAAGAATCTCGATGTGACCTGGGTGCGCGATTCAAAGGTGGGTCGAGCCGTCCCGGTCGAGAACCTCCTGACGGACGGCTATCAGGCGGTGTTCGTTTCCATTGGCACTTCCCTCGGTCGGAACCTGGGGGTACCGGGAGAGGGACTTCCGGGGGTGGTGCCGGCGCTGGACATGCTGAAGGAAATCAACAACGGTCAGCCTCGTCCTCTCGGAAAGCAGATCGTCGTAATCGGCGGCGGGGATGTCGCCATGGATGCCGTCCGGAGCGCGCTGCGCCTTTCCGGTGGAGGTTCCGTGACGCTCGTCTATCGCCGGAGCCGGGCGGAGATGCCGGCGGATCCGGCGGAACTGCATGAGGCGGAGCACGAGGGAATCCGATTCGTATTCCAGAAAGCGCCCGTCAAGATCGTCGGATCCGGGCATGTCGAGGGGTTGGTGGTGCAATCCTGCGAACTCGGTCCGCCGGACGCGGGGGGCCGTCGGATGCCGGCGCCGGTCGCGGGCTCGGAGGAAACGATCCCGTGCGACACGGTCATCGTTGCCGTCGGCCAGAAGGCCGATCTCGAGGGATTCGATTCGCGCTTGGACCTCAAGATCACTTCCCAAGGGTGGCCCGAAGGTAGGGGGAAAGGTTTCGAAACGGGCGTCCCGGGGATCTTCGCCGCGGGGGGCCGCTCCGTCGTGTATGCGATGGGAACCGCGACGGCCGCGGCGGAAGCGATCGACAGCTACTTGGCCGCTAAGCGCGGAGAGACGAGTCAACCGCGACCCGACCCCTTCGGGGGGCCGGAGACGTACAAGCTTCCCGCCGGCTACACCGCCCCCATCCGGGTATAGCGCGGCTTCGCGCGCCACGGAAGGTGCGCGCGGTCGACTCGACTTAGCAAGGCCGTCAATCCCGCCGACTTCTGCGCGGAAAGGAGCCCCATTTCGTCACCATTAGGTATTTGAAACGCGGCGGCGCCTATACGTCGGAATGGTCGGCAGCGGACGCTTCCTTTTTCGCCCTCTTCTCGCGATCTCCCTGGTCGCGGTCCTGCTCCTCTCCGGCGGAATGGCCGCGGCGTCCGCGCGATCGGGGGCGACCCCCGCGGCCGCCTCATCCTTTCCGCGCGCAGGCGTGGGTATCCCAGAGGCGCTTCTCACTCCCTTTTCTGAACGCGCGGGATTCAATCTCTCGGAAATCTCTGTGGCGGCGAATATCGAACCCCTCGCAGGCGTCGCGACCGTCGGGATCACCTTCCTCCCCCGAAGTCCCTCTTTCTTTGACTCGCCCGTGGGAACTCCCGCTCCCATGACCGATTCCGAGATCCGAGCCGTCTACGGCTTAACGGATGCTCAATACCAGGCGGCGGAGCAGTACTTCGAGGGATTCGGACTGAGGATCACCCACACTTGGCCCGACCAATTGCATCTCACGGTCGTCGGACCCGCGGCCCGAGTCGCCGCCGCCTTCTCTACGGACCTGTTCGAAGGTCAAGTCGGGACTCGACTCGTCGAATTCCCCGACCCCGCCCCTTCATTGCCGCTCGGACTGGAAAATGAGGTCGCGTCGGTCTCTGGGCTGTCGGACGGATTTTCGAGCTTCACACTGCCGTTGGGAACGGCGCCCCTTCCCTCCTCCGGAAAGGTCGACTTCGCCGCGACCCCCTTCAACACGGGGAGTTTCATCTACCCGAACACTCCCCACGAGATCTACGGATTCGACGAGCTTTACAACTACTCCGGTAACCCGCACTTTGCGACCGGCGAGGGGATCGTCCTCCTCCTTTGGGGAGACGGCTATTCCCCTAGCGATCTTTCCACGTTCTATTCGACCTACTACCCTTCGACGTTTCCCCAGGTAAAAATCCAATACTTTCCCGTGGATGGTGCCCCGGCCCCGGCTGCGAGTGCGGTAAGCGATCCGAGCGGGGCACCGGAGGAAATGACCCTCGACCTCGAGTGGTCCGGTTCTCAGGCTCCGGGGGCGACGCTGGATGCCGTTTACGCGCCGGATGGACCGAAGAGCGACAGTTACTCCCCGACGGACGTCAGTATGGAGGACGCGCTTGCGACGGCGATCCAAGACGTCCCGAATGTCGAGGTCCTTTCCATGTCGTTTGGACTCATGGACGCCGGTGACGCCTCGTTGCAGGCAGCCTTCGAAACCGACTTTGCCGAGGCGGGTCAGAAAGGGATTACCCTGCTCGCGGCCTCCGGGGACAACGGGGGAAGCAGCGACAAAGGGTGCGCCGGGACCGCGGCGCCCGAGTATCCGGCCGCCTCGCAGTACGTGATCGCCGTCGGTGGAACGTCTCCGACGTTGAACTACAATGTCATCGGACAGCCGACCGGACTTGCGAGCGAGCCGGCGTGGAATCTCTCCGGAGGGGGCTATTCTCCCGACTACTCGGCCCCGTCCTGGCAACTCGTGGGGAGTGCCAAGGCGCCGATCTCTGCGGGCGGCGGTCGAGGCATTCCCGATGTGGCCGGGCCCGCGTCGAATGACTTCCTGTATTTCGGTGGTCAGCCGCTTTCCGGATACGGGACGAGCTTTGCCACCCCGTTGTGGGCGGGCCTCATCGCCGAGTTCGATGCTCTTCGCGGTTCGCCTTTTGGGTTCATTACGCCGCGGCTGTACACGATCGGAGCTGCCGAAGCCGCCGGAACGGCTGCACAAGGCCTAGTCGACGTGACGAGCGGGTCTAACTGTCTTTACGCCGCTACGGCCGGATGGGATCCGGTGACCGGGTGGGGAACTCCAAGAGGGCTGCTGCTGTACGAAGACCTCACGGGAACCTACGTGGACTTGGCGCTCTCGGCGGGCGCGGGTTCGGTCGCCCCGGGGAGTTCGCTCTCCCTCACCATCACGGTGGTCAACGCTTCCGACCAGGCGCCGATTCCGAACGTCCCCGTCACCCTTTCCCTGTCGGGCGACATCAACGGTCCGTGCGGGGGGAGTTTTGAGTCGTCCACCGTGACCACCGCGTCCAATGGCCAAGCCACGACGCTGCTTGCGGTTCCGGCCTGTTACCTCGGGCTGCATGCCATCGCGACCGCGACGCTCAGCGCGAACGGCTACTTTGGACTGAATTCGACCCGAGTAGGCGTGACGCTGATCTCCTTCGGCGGGAGCGCGAGCTATGTCGTGTTTTCGGTGATCATGGTGCTCGCGATTCTTGCCGGCTTCGCGCTGGGTCGAATCGGAAGGCGAGCTTCCCCAGTCGCCACTCCGCCGGTGCCACCCGCCGGTTTGTATTACGCTGAGCCACCGAGCATGCCGCCGCCGCCTCTCAACGTCGCTGAATCGGTTTCGCTGGCCCCCCCCTCGGCGCAGGGAAACGAATCTCCTCCGACGACCTAGGGGCGAGAACCCGAGTTCTCTCAGGATCCCTCCTTGGAAAACCCTTAATCGCGTGCCCTCTTGCACTGCCTCGTGCCCGACGAGACGGGGGAAGCCCCCGAGGGGGGCGCCCCGATCGTCCTTTCGGGGCCGGAGCGAGCGGTCCTCCAGATCCTCCGCGCGGAATCGACGACGCCACTGGACGAGGCCGAGATCACGGCGCGCGTGGCGCTCCCGATCGACACCGTTCGCGGGACTCTGCAGCGACTCAAATCGAAACATCTCGCCATCGTCGAGGAAGAATCCGACGAATCTCTTCGATTGACGAAGCGCGGAACCGATGCACTCGCCCGTGGATTGCCGGAGCGAAGATTTCTTCGCGCGATCGTCGGCCATCACGGAGCTCTCACGGCGGAGGAGTTGGCCGGCGAAGGGTTCACAGAGGAAGAACGATCGGCGGCAATCGGACTCTTACGCCGACGGAATCTGCTCGAGGAGGGAGTGCCGTTCCGAGTGCGAAAATCGGCTCCCGTCTCAGACGACCTCTGGGCGGAGGAGGTCGTCCTCAAGCAGATCGCCAATGAGGAAGACGAGGTAGATCCAGCGATCTTTCAGACCCTACTGCGCCGCGGGCTGGTCGAGGTCGAGCGGCATACGATGCGTCGGTGGGCTCCTTCGGATGAAGGAAAACGCTTACCGATGGCCGAATCCGAAGAGATGCTGGTCGGCGCACTTACCGGATCTCTCTTGGTCGGTGGAGCCTGGAGAACATCGGTCTTCCGTCCCTACGATGTGCGCGCGGACGTCCCGTACCTTCTCGGGGCTCGACCGCACCCGTATCAGGCCTGGTTGGAGGAGTTCGAGGAGATCCTCCTGGGTCTGGGATTCGAGGAGTCGGAAGGCCCGCTCTTGGAGACCGAGTTCTGGAATTCGGACGCCTTATTCATGCCGCAAGACCACCCGGCTCGGTCGATCCATGATGCCTTTTCAGTCGACGGTGTCCAAGGGCATTTACCACCGGCCGACCTGCTCGATCGAGTAGCCACCGTTCACGAGGGCCGGGCGCTTCCCGGTGATTCGAAGCCCATCACCCCCGGGTGGGGGTCGCCGTACGACCTCGCCATCGCGGCACGGCCCGTCCTCCGATCTCAGACGACCGCAGTCTCCGCGCGATATCTCGCGCGTCACCCGAAGCCACCGTTTCGGATGTTCGCCCTCGACCGAAATTTCCGGCGGGAGGACCTCGATGCGACCCATCACATCGAATTCGATCAGTGTGAGGGCGTCATCGGAGAAGACGGCAGCACGTTACGCGAACTGGTCGGGATCTTCCGCTCGCTCGCTGAGGCGATCGGGATTCGGGAGCTGAAGATCCGACCGAGTTATTTTCCCTTCACCGAACCGTCGATCGAAGGGTACGTCCGCCACCCCCGACTCGGATGGATCGAAATATTCCCGGGCGGCCTGCTTCGCCCCGAAGTGCGCCGCCCGTTGGGAGTCGAAGTGCCGGTAGCGGCCTGGGGAATCGGCATCACGCGACTCGCGACCGTGGCGCTCGGCGTCAACGACATTCGCGAGCTTTACGAAGACGACCTCGCCGTCCTCCGGGGGGAGCGACGTTAAGCATGCCGCAAAGCGTACTGTCGCTCGAACGCGTGCAATCTTTGCTCCCGGCTCCGCTTTCGGAGTCGCACCTGGAGGCGATCCTCTATCAGTCCAAAGCCGAACTCAGCGGACGCGCCGGGGACGCGCTCACGATCGATGTGACCCCGGATCGGCTCGATCTTCTCTCCGAGGGAGGACTCGGACTGTTCTTGCAAGGCATGACGGACGCTGCGCTCGGTTGCCCGCCGATCCCGGAAACGGCGACGGGGCGAGTATTGGCGATCGACGTCGACCCGTCCGTCGCGTCCGTGAGGCCCGCGATTGGAGGGGTCGTGGTGACCGCGCCCAGGGACGAGGGTCTCGATGCCGGCACTTTGGGGGAAGCGATCCGATTCCAGGAACTCCTGCACGCGACCGTCGGAGTCGATCGGCGGGCGGCTAGCTTGGGGGTCTATCCTATCGACCGCCTAGAGTCTCCGATCCGATATTCGCTCGAACGGGTGGACGCGGTTCAATTTGTCCCGCTCGACGGCGGGGAGGAGGTCTCCGCATCGAGGTTTTTCGAGTCGCATCCGATGGCCCGTCGATACGGTTCGCTCGGGCGGGTCGGAGATCGTTGCTTGACGCTCCGCGATGCGCAAGGAACGATCCTCAGTGTGCCCCCCATCCTCAATTCACGGACGGGCGGGCAGGCGCAGGTCGGGGATCGCGCGTTGTTGCTCGAGTCGACGGGGACGCGGGAGCGCCGCGTGACCGAGAGTCTGGGGATGCTCTTGCTCGTCTTCGCCGCTCAAGGTTGGGCGGTCACTCCTGTCCCCGTGAAGACGATCGCACAGACGGACGAGGGACGAGCGATCGTCACTCCACGTTCGCTCCACCTCTCTCGAGTGGGCGTGGAGAGGGCGGCTGGTGCACGATTCTCAGCTCCTGAAGTGGAACATTACCTTGGCCAGTCCCGGCTGACCGGTCACCCGCAAGGGGATGGTTGGCGGGTCGCCGTCCCTCCGTGGCGACCCGACATTCTGGCGGAGATTGACCTCGTGGAGGAGGTCGTAATCGCACGAGGAGTGCGTCCGGAAGAAGGCGTACTTCCCCCAAGCTCCACCCGAGGACGACGCCGGGAGGAGACCCGATTCCGTCGACGCTTCGCGGCCGAGTTGCTCGGTCTGGGTTACTCGCCGCTCCATACGACCGTGCTCGTAGCCGAATCGACGGTCTTGCTCCTCGGACGGACAGAGGCCATCGCGTTAACGAATCCCGTATCCGAAAACCTGGGGCGCTTGCGCGATGCTCTCCAGATCTCTTTGACCGAAGTGCTGGCCGGCAATCTTCGGAACGGTTATCCACAGCGGTTCGGAGAGGTCGGTCCGGTCATCCGGCGGGACGTTGAAGCGGAAACAGGGGCCCGCACTCAGTACCACTTGGGCGCCTTCTTGGCAAGTGAAACGGCTGGGTTCGCCGACGCCGCCGCCTTGGTCGACTACTGGCTTCGCTCGATCGACGTGTCATCCGTTCGCGAGCCCGTCGAGCTTCCCGGTACGATTCCCGGACGAGCCGCGAGAGTTCGGGTCGCGGGAGACGTGGTCGCCGAGGTGGGGGAGATCCATCCTCGAGTACTCGCGGAGATTCACGTGCCCGTTCCAGTGGCGTGGGCCGAACTCGACCTGAGCGTGATCTGGCCGCTCGTGCGTCGACGGACAACCGATTAATAGACGACCCCGGTTCTCGACCGATGGCGCGTCGAACGCGACAGTCGCCCCGATTGGGACGAGCATCCTGGGAAGCCGCGGCGCGACGCGCGATCGGCGCCAAAGTGGACGGCGGAACCGTTCCCCTCCTCATCGACCGACCCGAGGATCCCGACGAACGATTCCTCGAGCGGATAGGCTATCCCGGTCAACTGCCGTACACGCGAGGGATTCAGCCGACGATGTACCGGGGAAGACTGTGGACGTTTCGTCAGTACTCGGGGTTCGGCAGCGCGGAAGAGACTAATGTCCGGTTTCGGTATCTGCTCGAGGGGGGTCAGACAGGGCTGTCCGTCGCCTTCGACCTTCCGACCCAGATCGGTTACGATTCGGATCATCCTCGGGCTCGCGGAGAAGTGGGCCGAGTCGGGGTCGCGATCGCTACCCTCGGAGACATGCGGACCCTGTTCGAGAGCATCCCGCTCGACAAGGCGACGGTGTCGATGACGATCAATGCCACCGCGCCGATCCTGACCGCCCTCCTCGTAGCGACCGCCGAAGAGCAAGGCGTCGCAAGGGCCCGTCTCGGAGGAACGGTTCAGAATGATATCCTCAAGGAGTACATCGCCCGGGGGACCTACATCTACCCTCCCGAAGCGTCGTTGCGCCTGACGGTGGACCTGATCGAATTTGCGACCCGAGAAATGCCCCAATGGAACTACATCTCGGTCTCCGGATACCACATGCGCGAGGCTGGAGCCACGGCGACTCAGGAAGTCGCCTTCACGATCGCCAATGCAATGGCCTACGTTGCGGCGGTGCGGGTCCGCGGGCTTGATCTGGACGAGTTCCTTCCGCGCCTCTCGTTCTTCTTCTCGTCCGACCGTAACTTCCTCGAAGAGATTGCGAAGTTCCGGGCGGCCCGGCGGCTCTGGGGTGCGCTCGTCAAAGAGACGTTCGGCGCTCGTGCCGCGCGCTCGATGCAGATGCGATTTCATACCCAGACCGCTGGTTCGTCGCTCACGGCCCAACAACCGGAATTGAATGTGGTCCGCACGACTCTCGAGGCGCTCGCCGCCACGCTGGGCGGTACCCAATCGCTGCACACGAATGCGTTGGATGAAGCGCTGGGACTTCCCACCGAAGCTTCCGCCCGCCTCGCGTTGCGCACGCAACAGATCCTGGCCGAAGAGTCGGGGATCCCGAACACGGTCGATCCGTTAGGGGGGGCCTACGAGATCGAGTACCTGACCGATTCGATCGAAACCGGTGCCCGGGCGTATCTGACTCAGATCGACGCCATGGGCGGCGCGTTGGTCGCGGTCGAGAAGGGATTTTTCCAGGGAGAGATCGCGCGTGAGGCGTATCGGATCGCCCGTGCGCGAGAAGTTCGATCGGAGATCGTGGTCGGGGTCAATGAGTTCCGGGAAGGTCATGCGGGTTTCTCCCTCTTTGCGTCCTCAAAGTCCAAAGGGGGTCACCGCCGATCCGTCGTGGAGGAACGGGAGCGGAAACAACGATTGCGGCTCGCGAAATGGAAACACGCGCGCGATGGTAAGGAAGTGGAAAGGGTCCTCGCAATCCTGGAAGCCTCCACGCGGCGGGGGGAGAACGTCATGCCATCAGTGCTCGAGGCGGTGCGAGCCGGTGCGACCCTCGGCGAGATCGCCGGGATATGGCGCACGCTGTTTGGGGAGTATCCGGCTTCTCGCGCCTTCTGAGCGGTAAGTCTATGGCGAAGATAGACCACCTCGGCATCGCCGTACAGAATCTCCGCTCCGCGCTGGATCGGTGGTCCCCCGTCTTGGGTCCTACCACGCCCGCAGTCCTCGAGGTCCCTTCGCAAAAGGTCCGCGTGGTCTTCGTGGCCGTCGCAGGGACCCAACTCGAATTCCTAGAACCCACCGATTCCGATTCCCCGGTGGGGAGATTCATACGTCAGCGGGGGGAAGGAATGCACCACGTGGCCTTCCAGACGCCCGACGTCGACGCGACGCTCGCCGGGCTGGCCCAAAAAGGGCTCCGCATGATTGACACCATCGGACGTCCTGGAGCTCGGGGCCATCGGATTGGATTTGCCCATCCTTCCGCGTTTCACGGAGTTCTGGTCGAGTTCGTGGAGACTCCGTGACGCGGATTGCGACCGTTTCGTTGCGACTCATTTTCGATAGCCGGGGGAAGCCCACGGTGGAAGCCACCGTCCGCACGGAATCCGGGGCCGAGGCTTCCGCGGGGGCGCCGAGCGGCAAGAGCACCGGCGCGCACGAGGTCCAGGCGTTCCCGACGGGAGGCGTCGCGGAGGCGCTCACGACGTTTCGGGCCCGCGTCGGTCCGAAGCTGGTCGGCCAGGAGATCCGTGACCAACCCGCGATCGATGCGATCCTTCACGAGGTCGACGGGACCCCGAACTTTTCTCGGATCGGGGGAAATACCGCCACGGCGATCTCGGTGGCCTCCGCCCTCGCCGCGGCCCAGGAATCGCATCGGGAACTCTGGCAGGTCGTCCATCGTCCGGGAATCGACGGAACCGTCTTTCCGGCGATCGTGGGGAACTGCCTCAATGGAGGGCAACATGCGATCGGGGGGCCCGATATCCAGGAGTTCATTGCCTACTCGAGCGCTTCCCGTCCCCTCGACGCGATTCGGGCCGCGATCGAGGTTCATCAGACGATCGGCGAGGCGCTCCACCAACGGTTTCCGAAGATCGCGCTCGGTCGAGGCGACGAAGGGGGATGGGTGGCTCCGCTCGGCAATCTCGAAGCGGTAGAGTTGTTGGCCGATTCGTGTGCGAAGGTCCGTGACGAGCTTCACCTCCCCGTCCATCCGGGGCTCGACTTGGCCGCGAGCGAGTTCTACCACCAGGGGCGGTACCGGTATCAGGACCAGACCGTCGATCCTTCGGGGCAGCTCGGATTCGTCACGCGACTCATCGAGCGCTTCGAGCTGCGCTATGTCGAGGATCCATTTGACCAAGAAGCGTTCGATTCGTTCGCGGAGCTGACGGCGTCCATGGGATCGAAGACATTGATTGTGGGCGACGACCTCTATACTACCTCGGCCGCCCGTCTCGAGCGAGGGATCCATCCCCCGTCCTCGAATGCCGTGCTCATCAAGGTGAACCAAGTCGGCACCCTCACCGACACCCTGGCCACCGTCGATCTGTCCCGTCGCGAAGGCCTCGCCACCGTGACTTCGCACCGGTCGGGGGAGGTCCCGGAGGGATGGTTGGCCCAACTCGCCGTGGGTTTTGGCTCCGTTGGGCTCAAGTGTGGGGTGATGGGCGGGGAACGGGTGGCAAAGCTAAATGAACTCCTACGTCTCGCCGCCGCCACCGAGAGCGAATCCCATGACCCCCCCCGATGAAGTGTTAGAGGAAGAAACGCCCATCGTGGGCCAAAGTGAAGGGCAGGATACCCGGCCCGGCGAGCTCCTCATCCCGGAGGACACGTATCTCACGAGCGGGGTCCACATTGGAACCCAGCAAAAATCGGCGAGCATGCGCCGCTTCGTCTACAAGGTTCGCTTCGATGGCTTACACGTGCTGGATATCCGGGAGACCGACCGACGGATTCGACTCGCGGCGAAATTCCTTTCCCGGTTTCCTGCAGAGAAAATCCTGGCCGTTTCCCAGCGACAGTATGGTCAGAAGCCGGTTCGCGTCTTCGCGAAGGTCACCGGTGCGGTCTCCTTCTCCGAGCGATTCGTCCCCGGGTGCCTGACGAACCCGAACCTCGCGGAGTATTTCGAGCCGAAGGTCCTCCTCGTGACGGACCCCGCCACGGACCAGCAGGCGTTGAGCGAAGCGGTATCGATCGGGATTCCCGTCGTGGGACTGTGTGATGTGAACAACGAGACGCGCGACGTCGATCTCGTCATTCCGGCCAACAATAAGGGGCGTGTCGCGCTCGCGACGGTCTATTGGCTGCTCGCGCGCGAAGTGCTCCGAGCCCGTCAACCGGAAGCCGCCGACCTCCCCTATTCGTACGCGATCGACGACTTCCAAGCCGCCCTCTAATCCAGCGGATCCCCCCGTTGGGTCGCGTCCCCTCCTTTCGATCGCCGGCGTCCGGCGATTGTCGGCCACGCCGGGCTCCCGGCACTCTTTTAACCCAATGTCCGGTCGTCGCGTTCGTGGGTCGTTCGGGAACCGGATTGCTGGAGCTCCTCGCCGAGCACGGTGTTCCGGAAAAGGCTGCCCGCATCTACCTGGTGGCCTGTCGGGAGGGTCCTCAAACCGCCTCGGAATTGGCCCGGGTGGCGGCGGTCGATCGGGTCGAGGCGTATCGGGTGGTCAAGCAGCTGCAATCGATGGGGCTGCTGCACGCGATCAGCGGGCGGCCGATGCGATTCGGGGCGCTTCCGCTGGAAGCGTTGGTGGAACGCTGGATTCGACGTCACAGCGAGAAACTCGAGCGACTCGAGAAGGACAAAGACAAGATTCTCACAGACTGGCGCGAGAATCTGGGGGGGCTGGAGAAGGACGACCCGCGGAAGTTCACGGTTCTCGAGGGCCGGGAAACCGCGAACCGGTTTCTCCGAAAGCGGATCGGAGCGTCCCGAAAGGAGATTCTTTGGACGGCCCAAGGCTTCTCGTTTGCCAATCAGATCGATAACGGACTGGACCGGGCGCTCCGGGCGGCTCACGCTCGGGGGGTCAAGGTGCGGATCGTCGGGGAGATCACGCGCGCCAATCTCAACGAGGCGAAGCATTTTCAATCGTTCTCCGACCTCCGCCACGCGATCATTCCGGTGACGAACCGCGCCCTCGTGGTCGATCGAAGCGGCGTGATGGTCTTCGTTTCCGGGGAGGACGGTCTCGGCCGTGCCGATGAAGAACGGATCGCGCTCTGGTCCACTGCTGCGGGATTCGTCGGTTTGGCGAAAGACTATCACAGGCGACTTTGGGCTTCGGCGGTCCGCGCCGAAGCCCGATTGGTCGAGCTCGAAGATCCGGATCGAGCGGTACTGGCCGTCACGGCGGGCGACGAGTCAGAAGCCTTCCAGCGAGTTCGCGAGATCGCCGCGCTCGGGATGCGAGCCAGCGGCGTGGGCGAACTGCGCCTCAACCTGCCCACGGTCATCGAGGTCCTCGCGGATCAGCTCGGCCGTCAGATCGCGGAAGAGGTCGAGGGCGCTACGGCCGATTCCCTGGCACAATCCCTCGCGGCGTACGATCGTACGCACACCATCGGTCGTCTGGAGATCGTCAAACAGATGCCCCTGACCCTCCGTGTCACGGGGTGCTTCGCGTGCACCCCCGAATTTCCGGAGGTCGGCCGCGTACTTTGTCCCAAGATGATCCGGTCCGTTTTCGAAACTCGGCTGGGATCGCACTGGGATGTGTCGAAACCCGATCCGACGAAGCATGCCACGAAGGGATGCCTGTTTTCCGTGACGTCGGCGTGATTCGGTCGTTTTACATCTCGGTCTGGTCGAAATAAACGAGGTCCCAGGATTTGGCACCATCCATCGCAGGGTGAGGTGCGTGGTAAGAGCGGGTCAGTCTCCGATTCCACTGTCCACGATCGGGCATTCCACCCGCCCGATCTCCGAGTTCGTGGAGATCCTCGCCGCGTTCTCGATTCAGCGGTTGATCGACGTTCGAACCGTTCGTCGGTCCCGGCACAACCCTCAGTTCAACGAGGAGCTCCTGGCTCCTTCGGTAGGACCGTTCGGCATCGCCTACGAAACGGCTCCGGAGCTCGGGGGATTGCGGAAGCCGCGGAAGGAGTCGAGAAATTTGGGGTGGCGCAACCTCAGTTTTCGCGGCTATGCGGACTACATGGGAACGGAGGAGTTCGGACGAGCGTTGACAAAGTTGATCGAGCGCTCGCAGTCCGCCTCGACAGCGATCATGTGCGCCGAAGCGGTCCCGTGGCGCTGTCATCGATCGCTGATCGCTGATGCCCTGCTGCTCCACGGGGTCGACGTACGTCACTTGATGGGACCCACTTCCGCCGTCGCTCATCGACTCACCCCGTTTGCCGTCGTTCGTGATGGGCGAGTCAGCTATCCCGCTGACCCAGCGGTGGCCACGCTCGACGACTTTCGACCGGAGGATTCCCAGGCGGCGAACCAATGAGTTGCTGCGCCGAGCAGCCGGGCCTGGTAATGAGCTCCCGAAATCGGTGGCCGTGCCTCTTCGAGTCAACGATCCGGTTCCAAACGGGCCCGGGATATCGATTCAGTTAATTTCTGGACTATTGCGAGCGACCCTTTGCGATTTCGTGGTGCGGCGACGGATCATCGAGAGTCTCCTCTCCCTGGATGGATTTTTCACCGACGCGGAATCGGGGCTCGGCCGGCTCGAATTCGCCGATCAAAACCTCGCCGGCCCGAGCGAGGTCCTTCTTCGAGCGGACTCGATCCCCTTCGGTCGGACCGCGGGCGTGCGTCGAGAATGCTGACACCGGTTACGCCGGTCTGGAATCCTATTCGGCGAGGGGGCTGCTGAACCACGCCCGGGTGGGAGCATCCACGTCTGATTGCCAGAAGAGCGCGTTCATCTCCCCCCGGTGCTGAAGTTCCTCTTCGACGAGGTGCCAGATGATTGTCCGTAGGTTGACCCGCATCTCGAAGGGCTTCCCGTTTCCCTCGACACCGTGAACCACGTAGCCTTCTGTCAAGCGGACTGGGCTGAGAGAGGCGGCGAGATCTCTATCGATGTTCGCCACGCGCTCTGCTGCGCGTTCGATTTCCTCGTGGGAGAGCGGACCCTCCACTCCTTGGTTGGTCTTCTGTCGGTCCTGAGGAATGCTTTCCAGCCACCAAACATTGTTATCGAGAATGTGAAGGAAGATGTCCTCAAGCGAGGGGAAGGAAGCACCTCGGTCCTTCCTCCGGTCCAATTCGCTCAGCCCGAGGAGCGCCTCAACGTACCCTCGGCGGGTATCGGCCAGCCAGTCGAGCCATGCGCGAGCAAGCGCGACCTCGTCGACCGCACGGGCCTTTGTCTCCGTTGGCATTTCCACCTACTCCTTCGGAAAGTGGGAGATTTCCCACAGGTTGCCTTCGGGATCCTCAAAGAAAGCGAATCGTTGACCGTTTGGCCGGGTCGCCGGCGACTGTACGAATCGGACCCCTTTCGCGCGAAGGTCCTCGTACGCTTGATCGGCGTTCTCAAGGAAGACCGCAAAGTAGTTTCGCTGCGTTAGGCTCTCATCGGGCCGGACTCGATTCTTCGGAATCTCTTGAGCCAAGCCCTGGGCGGAGACGAGAGCCACCCCAGCGCCTTTCTTGTCAAAGGTAAGATAGGCGAAGTCGTCCGACATCTCTTGAAGTTTCAAGCCAAGCTTGTCCCGATAGAACTCGGCGCAACGTTTCACGTCCCGAACGGTCAGAGCGTATGCGTTCACGTGATCGATCAACTTCTCACTCCTACGCTGTCCTACGCAGAATCCTTGACATCGCCTCAGTACACGCAACACCTGACTACCGGACGGCCGCGTAGTGCAGCATGATCTCCCCGTCCTCACCGGGCTTGACTTCGAGGAGCTTGAGGGTGTTTTGCTCGGTCATTGACCCCCAATATCGAGGGCCTTTCCCGTAGACTACCGGCATGACGAAGAACCAGTAATCGTCGGCGAGCCGGCGACGGAGGACCTCCTGGACCAGACGGGGGCCGCCTTCGATCATGATGTTCCCGCCCTCTTCCCGCCGCAGTTCCGCCACGATCTTTGAAAGCTCACCCTTCATGATACGGGAATTCTCCCACCCCGGCGACTTGAGTCGACGCGAGAGACACACCTTATCGACGTTGTCCAGGTAGTGCGAGTAGTCGTGCAGGAACTTCGGATCGCTGGGCTTGCGAGCTTTCGAGGAC
This sequence comes from uncultured Thermoplasmata archaeon, assembly GCA_963749195.1. GTDB lineage: Archaea > Thermoplasmatota > Thermoplasmata > Lutacidiplasmatales > UBA184 > Lutacidiplasma. The sequence goes on along the minus strand of CAVVLX010000006.1, from coordinate 695,305 downwards.
CAGACACGCCGATGGCCGAGGAACGACCGTCGACCCATGACCACGGTGGTGACGTCGCCATATCGTGCGATCCACATGTGCCGGAACAGGGCGTTCGCGGTCTTGGTCTGCCGGTCCGAACCCGGGTACTTCGGGAATTCGCCACGTCCGTCCAGAGTCATGTACACGTTTGCAGTGATTCTTCGCATCTTCCTGCCACCCCAGTTTGTGGAGACTCGCCTTAGTGGTACGACGTCCCGGACCCTCGAACACATGCATAAACGGACATATATCCCTTTAGGCATGTCCTCTCTGTGAACGACGTTTTCCAACTCCTAGCAGAGCCGTCGCGTAGACGACTCCTCGATGCCCTTCGTCACGGCGAACGCTCGGTAAACGAGCTCGCCGAACTGTCCCGTATGTCCCAGCCGTCAGTGTCAAAGCAGCTGCGGGTGCTTTTGGACTCGGGAGTTGTCAACCTGCGCAAGTCAGGACGGCAGCACATGTACTCAATCCAGGGCCGTCCGCTTCGGGAGGCCGCGGTTTGGCTTTCATACTACGAGCGCTTCTGGGAGCAGGGCCTGAACCGGATGGACAAGCTCCTTTCCGAAGAGAGCCGTCCCCGGGGGCGTGGAAGGCGATGAGCTCGTCTGACGGTCCAACGGCCGTGCTTCGGGTGGAGCGGACCATTCACGCTTCGCCCGATCGCGTCTTCCGTGCCTTTCTTGAGCCGGACTTGATTCGACAGTGGATAACGCCCGACGATCTCACGGTCGACCGGGTCTGTGTCGACGCCCGAGTCGGCGGCCGGCTCGAGGTCTGGCACTCGAGGAACGGAGTGAGCACAGGAAAGTTCGAGGGACGGTTCCTCAAGATCGACCCCCCGCAGGAGCTCGTCTACCGTTGGGCGTTTGTCGGGACAGAGCCCGAGGAGGGGGAATACTTCGACACTCTCGTCACCGTCCGGCTACTGCCAGCGCCCGAAGGGCAGACTCACATCTCCGTCGTCCACGAGAAGCTGGAGGAACTCCTGCGGGGCGCACCACACATCCACGTTCAGCTGCTCCCCGGTTGGAACAACTGCCTCGACAAGCTCGAACGAGCGGTCGAGGAAATCTCTGCGAAACAGCGGTAAGTCTGCTGAGCTCGACGTGAGGACATCGCGCACATCCCCACGGAATCCGACCTCTCTCCGGAGTGCGTGAACCAAAACCCGACCACCTGAAAGAAAACTCTCCACGACGAGTCGGTTTAGTTTCAAAGCCATGTTACACGGCTTTGAAACGGGATGGGCATCTGAAGGGCGATCTCGTTTCAACTCTGGCGATCTCGTTTCAAGACGGCGATTCGGTTTCAAAGCCATGTTACACATACTCATGGTGTAGCATTTGTACAAACAGTAGCTACAGCCGCTGGATGAAGCTATATATACCTCTGGCACGTTCGAGGAGTGTTCCTATGAAGACAAATTCCTCGTCCTCAAACAGGTCAAATCGATCGACCGTCGTCCCCAAACCCACGGGCTCCGCCGATTCGGACCCGTCGGACCTCGGTCCGGCCGTCGCCGAAACGTGCCCGAACTGTGGATCCTCCCATCTGACTCGCGACGAGATGCGGGGGGAGATTGTGTGTGCGGACTGTGGACTCGTCGTCGATGCGAGCGCCCTCGTATCGGATCGCGGACAGCGGGCCAGCAAAGAAGACACCGGTCGAGAAGCCCGCGGCTGGGGTCCGGTGATCTCGCCGTTGATGCCCGACAAGGGGCTGTTCAGCGAGATTGGAGTCCCGACTCGTGATTTTCAGGGGAATAGCCTTTCGCGAAATACCTCCCTTAAGTTCTACCACCTTCGGAAGCTGAACCATCGCCTTCGCGCCGCGCGCACGCATCAGCGCAATTTAGTCGTCGCGCTTGGCGAATTGAATCGGCTGGCCGGCGTCCTCGGACTCTCTCGAGAAGTCAAAGAATCCGCGACCTACATTTATCGCCGGGCGCTCGAACACAAAGCCACGCGGGGAAAGAAGATCGTAGCGCTCGTGGCGGCTAGCGTCTATGCGGCGTGTCGCCAGTGTCACGTGCCCCGAACGATGAAGGAGATCATCGCTCACTCGAAGGCCACCAAGATCGAAGTCGGTCGGGCCTACACCTTGCTCGCTCGAGAGCTCAAACTCGGGTTGAAGCCGGTCGAACCCCGGGACTATCTCGTCCGGTTCACGCAGGATCTCAACCTATCGAAGGAGGTCCGCCACAAGGTCCTCGCGCTCTTGGAGCAGGTCGAGCAGGTCTACTCCACGAGTGGGGTGCTTCCCAATGGGATTCTTGCGACCATCATCTACATCGCATCGAACCTCATGGGCGAGCCGCGGAGCCAGGATCGAATCGCGGCGGTGGCCAATGTGACGCCCGTGACGATCCGGAATCACTACAAGGAGCTTCTCGACCTGCTTGGGCTGCCCAAGAATCTGACCAACCCGCAGGCACGGGGAACGCTTCCCACCGGCATGAGTGCGGGCTCGAACCCCGTCGGCGAGGCTGCGGAAGAGGACGCTCCCGCGATGGTCGCGGGACACTAGCCCGCTCGCTCTTGGGGGCGACCGACCCTCCGCCTCCCCCAAAGGAGATGAACTCCTCTAGGGGTGCTGCGAAAGTGACCTTAGGATCGCCCCTCAGCTACTCCTCCGTTAGGACCTACCAGGAATGCCCCCAACGGTGGAAATTCCTCTACGTGGACCGGCTCTCGGAGACCCCCCGGGGTACTTTTCGTTCGGCCGAAGCGTCCATAGCGTCCTCGAGGCGATGCTGCTTCCCCTCGTGGAACCCGCTTCCCGGCGTGTGTTACCCGGTCGCACTCAGAAGACGCTCGATGCGTTCCGTCCGCCAGCGACGGATGGGGAATCTAATGGTGAACTCCCCACGGTCCCAGAACTGTTGGCTCTCTACGAGGCGTCGTGGGTCCGGGAGGGCTATACGTCTCCCGAGGAAGAGGCGAGATACAAGGTCCTCGGCGCAGATCTGTTATTGAAGTATCGAGCGGCGCTCGAGGAGGAACGCCCTCGACCGATCGCCGTCGAGCCTCATCTCGAGACGACCTGGGATGGCATCCCCCTGCACGGGTATATCGACCGGATCGACCGCGGGAAAGGAGGCGGGTTGGAGATTTTGGATTACAAGACGTCGCGCGAACTTACCGAGGAAGATGCCCGCGATTCGGACCAACTATCGATCTATCAGGTGCTGGTGGAACGCAACTACCCGGACCCGGTCGAGGGACTGACGCTCTATCACTTACGCTCGTTGAAACCCCTTCGGGTGTCGCCTCGGGGTCGACCCGCGCTCGAAACGTTGTACGATCGCGTGGGAACCGTCAGCGACGGAATCCGCTCGCAAGCCTTCGAACCCACCCCCGGTCGTCAGTGCGCCCGATGCGAGTTCAAGCCTCTCTGTCCGGAATTCCGAGATGTCCCGGCGGAAGAACGAGCCCAGCTGAGCGAGCTCGTCGACCGCTTCCGGGCGCTGAGGGATAAGGAACAGGCGCTCGAATCCGAGCTACGAACCGCGGCCGAGGAACTTCATCGTTCGGCGGAGCGCTTGGGAGTCCATCGGGTCCCCGGATCCGTGGGCACGGCGCTGCGCAAAAAGGAGGAACTTTGGCATTACGCGCCGGACCGATTGATCCCCCTCTTGGAGCGAGGGGGGCTTACCGAACGGGCGAATCCACCCACCCCGGAAGCCGTGCGACGTCTGATCCGGGACCCGTCGATCGACCCCGAGCTTCGGCGGCGGATCGCGGAGACCGGGTCCCGCCGGGTGAAATGGTATTGGGAACTCGAAGAGGGCCCGAACGCGTCCTAGCCGCGGCCCCCGGTCGGAGGGCTCGCGCAAAGGCTTTTTTAGACACCCGGCATGCTCGCCTATGGGGATTGCCCTCGCTTCGCCGGCACGACTCGCCTCGGTGGAGAACAAAGCGGCCGCGATCACGACCGTCTGTTCCCACTCGTCGCTCCAGATCTTTCATGGGGCCCGCGCGGAAGGATTTGCGTCGATCGGGATTTGCGTAGGTCGTCCCCCGAAATTTTACGATGCTTTTCCGCTCGCGCGGCCCGATCGCTTTCTATCCGTCGGAAAGATGCCAGAACTCGTCCGGCGTTCGCCCGAACTTCGAGATGCGGGCGCCATCCTGATCCCCCACGGATCGTTTGTCGAGTACCTCGGTCCCGAAGCATTCCAGGAACTCGATGTGCCCGTTTTCGGCAATCGCGCCGTGATCGAATGGGAGTCTGACCGAAAGAAGGAGCGCGTGTGGCTCGAAAGTGCCGGCGTGCGCATGCCGAAGCGCTACGACGACCCTTCCGAGGTCGACGGTCCGGTGATCGTGAAGTATTACGGGGCGAAAGGCGGCAAAGGCTTCTTTCTCGCCAAGAATCGAGAGGCGCTCGAAGATTTCACCCCGACCGGGCCGCACGTGATCCAGGAGTATGTCCTCGGAACGCGGTACTATGTCCACTTCTTCTATTCCCCGCTTTCTGATCGAGGCTATCGCGTGGGTCACGGGTCGCTCGAACTCCTGGGCATGGACCGACGGGATGAAGCGAACATTGACGAACTCTACAAGCTCGGCGCGCAGGAGGAACTCCTCAAAGCCGGGCTCCGTCCGACCTTTGTCGTTACCGGAAACGTTCCGGTGATCCTCCGAGAATCGCTCCTGCCACAGGTGTTCGAGGTCGGCGCTCGCATCATCGAGCGCTCGATCGAATTGTTTGGGGGCATGGTGGGACCGTTTTGCGTCGAGGGCATCATGACGGAGGAGCTGGAGTTCAAGGTGTTTGAGATCTCGACCCGCATCGTTGCCGGGACAAATCTGTTCATTTCCGGAAGCCCCTATTCGGACCTGATCGAACCGGGGCTCTCGACCGGTCGTCGGATCGCGCGAGAGATCCGACGCGCCGAGCGCGAGGGTCGGCTTTCCGAGATCCTGAGCTGAAGCGCAGGCGCCCGGGCGGCCAGTGTCGTTTTAGGAAACGTGGGAGTGGGCGCCCTTCCATGGAATTCGCGGTCGTCGCGGAAGCGCTCTCCAAAAAGTATCCCAAAGCCTTTGGCGGCTCGTTCGCGCTCCAGAATCTCACCCTTCGGATCCCCGTGGGGGGAATCTACGGACTGATCGGACGCAACGGGGCCGGAAAGACTACGTTCGTCCGGATCGCGGCGACGCAACTCATGCCGACGTCGGGCCGAATCGACGTCCTGGATCTCGATGTCCGGCACCAGGCAACCCTGATACGTCGCCGGATCGCCGCGATCCCCCAAGAGGCGCGTCCGTTGTATTTCTTGACGGTGCGGGAGCTGATCTTCCTCTATCTCCGACTCCGCGGGATGGATCGTGTCGAGGCTAATCGTCGAACGAAGGACGTGCTGGAAGAGCTGTCACTCGAAACCTACGCGAAGGTACTCGTCAGTCGTTTGTCGGGCGGGATGCGACGGCGAGCGATGGTCGCGATGGTCTTGGCTTCGGACGCCGAGATCTTGTTCTTGGACGAACCGACGACAGGGTTGGACCCTCTCGCACGCCGGGAAGTCTGGGGAGCGATCCGCAGGGCCAGTCGAGACAAGCGCACCGTACTCCTGACCACCCATTATTTGGATGAAGCCGAGGCCCTTTCGGCGCGGCTGGCGCTTTTGGAGGCGGGCGAACTCAAGCTGGAGGGAACCCCGGACGAGCTGCGGGCACGCGTCCGTCTCCCGATTCGACTGACGCTCGACCGAACGTTGGAGCGCGAAGAGTTGGCTCCATACGGAAAGGTGGCGGAGGTCGAGAAAGGCTACCTCGTGTTTGCTCGCGAGACCGACGCGCGAGAGCTCGCGCGAAAGGCGCTCGAACGCGGCGCCCACGTCGCCATGGCTCCCGTCAGTCTCGAGGACATTTTCCTGTCGGTGGTGGGACGGTCCATTGACGAAGAGGCGCCCCTGGAGTCGGTGGCATGACCGAGCCCCGTCGCCTCCAATCGCTCCTCACGTTGGCGTATACGAACGGGGTCGTTCCCATCCGGAGCCAACCGCTTTACCTCGTGAATATTCTCGCTTCCCCCCTCTCGTTCCTGTTCTTCATCGCCATTGCCTCACACGGCACGTACCTAGCCTATGGGGTCGGCGGAGGCATGGTGCTCCTGATGCTTTCCGTCGGAACTTCGCTACAGACCGACTTGACTCATTACCGCCAGGATCTGAAACTCCAGGACCTGGTCGTGGCTTCGCCCGTGGAGGCGCCCGTCTACGTCGCAGGAATGGCGCTCTCCGAGCTCGTCTATTCGCTTCCCGGGTTGGTCGTCTTCCTCGTCATTTGGGGATACTACGGTTGGATGACGATTCCGGGAGCCCTCGCGCTCGCGGGAGTGCTCATCTTGGTCTGGGCCTTTGCTTCGGCACTCGGATTCACCCTCGCCACCTACTTCGAGGACGTCCGAGAAACCTTCGTCTTCTCCCCCCTCATTTCTCTCGCGTTGAGCGTGTTGCCCCCTGTGTACTATCCGATCTCGGCGTTGCCGACCTGGTTGCAGCCGTATGCCTATCTCTCGCCCACCACCTACGCGGCGTTCATCATCCACGGATCGGTCGGGCTCGGATTTCCGCCGTGGACCGAAGGGCTCCGGGACTGGGGTATCCTGAGCGGCTTTACGGTCGCGCTCCTGGTATTGGCGAGCGTCAAAGCGCGCTGGCGAGAACCCTGAATCGGCGCTCTTTGGAGGGCCGCCAGGAGGCTGCCGAGAGTGATCGGAGCGGGCCGATATTCACATCGCTCTTTTCGGTTCGCGAGGTCTTATGTAGAGGGTCACTCCTCGCGCGGCTCACATGCTTTTGAGTGCCGACGCCCGGGCGTTTTCTACGGCGGAAGAAAGGTTCCAAGCATGTGCGTACTGCGGCAGAGAGCTGGTGGTTCTGCCCAATGACCGGCGGGGAGGGTCGTGCTTCGATTGTCTCACCCTGCTCGGACCGGACGCCGCCCCCTGCCCCGTCTGTGGCGAAGAGATTGCCGCGGGGGAACGTCGGCTCGGTTGCCAGCGCTGTGGATGGATCCCGGTTCGGGATTGATCGATCCCGCTCGAACGAGCGTGCTCCCGAGCCGGACCCAGGTCCGGACGTCCGCCGGCGTCAACCGCGCGTGGGGGTTAAGTGCCATCGCATCGCTTCTTTTCCTGCCGTCATTACGCCTACTGGAGGAGACCACCATGGTGAGCCACTCGGACGAATTGGTCGAACTGACTTCCAGCCGTCGAGCCCCGTTGCCGGGTGCCCGATCGCTTGGCCCGGCCTTGCCTCAGGAAGAGGTCGTCGTGACGCTTTTGCTCCGCCGAGGTTCTTCTCCCTCTGACTTCCAATCCGCATTTTCGGCGGCGACCACGATTTTCGGAGAGCGACGAATACTCTCCCGAGCCGAGTATGCAAGTCGTCACGGCGCCAGGGAATCCGATCTCGAAGCCGTCCGGGCCTTTGCCGCGCGACACCGACTCGAAGTGATCGAGGAAGCGCCGTCGCGGCGTACGGTGCGATTGGGGGGCTCGGTCGAGCGTTTAGAACTCGCCTTTGGAGTGAAACTCGCCCGCTACGGATATGCGAACGGAACCTACCGGGGTCGCGTAGGAACGATCCGACTTTCGAGCGATCTAAAGGGCATTGTCCTCGGCGTGTTCGGCCTCGATAATCGGCCCCAGGCGAGAACTCATTTTCGACGCCGGAACGCACCCCAGGCCGGCGACCTATCCTACACCCCCCTCCAAGTCGCCCAGGCGTACAACTTTCCGGCTGGAGCGAATGGAACGGGTCAATGCATCGGACTCGTGGAACTGGGCGGAGGATTCCGTCCCGAGGATCTTTCCTCGTACTTTCAGTCGCTCGATGTGACGTCGCCTCAGGTAACGGCGGTCTCGGTCGACGGGGGAGTGAACGCTCCGACGGGCGACCCCGACGGACCGGACGGCGAGGTCGAGCTCGATATCGAGATCTCTGGATTGATTGCACCCGGCGCACAGATTGCCGTTTACTTTGCGCCGAACACCGACCAAGGCTTCTTCAACGGAGTCATGAGCGCGATCCACGATTCCGCGTTGCGTCCGTCGGTTGTATCGATCAGTTGGGGGAGTGCAGAAGGAACGTGGACGCAACAGGCCCGGGACGCCTTGAACGCCGCCTGCGAAGAAGCCGCCACGATGGGGATAACGATTCTTGTCGCCGCGGGGGATCAAGGAGCGGATGATGGCGACGTCTCCGGAACTCCAACTGTCGATTTTCCCGCCGCTAGCCCGTATGCCATTGGTTGCGGGGGGACGCGACTGACCATCTCCGCCGGCGCGCGCGGGCCTTCTGAGGTGGTGTGGAATGAGCTTTCCAAGGGTGAAGGAGCGACCGGAGGCGGCGTGAGCGAACTTTTCGCGTTGCCGTCCTACCAGTCCGGCAACAACGTTCCCGCCGCGCCGAACGGATTCGTGGGACGCGGAGTACCCGATGTTGCCGGCGATGCCGATCCGGCCTCGGGGTATCAGGTGCTGGTGGACGGAAGCACCACCGTGATCGGGGGCACCAGTGCCGTGGCCCCCCTTTGGGCAGGCCTGGTCGCTCGAATCAATCAAGCGATCGGCGCTCCGCTCGGCTTCGCGAATCCCCTCTTCTATGAGCCCCAGATCCGCGCCGCGTTCCGGGATATTGTTTCTGGGAACAATGGGGGATACTCCGCCCGCCCCGGGTGGGACGCCTGCACCGGTCTCGGCGCTCCGGACGGGACCGCCCTGCTCGCGGCTCTTCGGGTCGAAGGCGGGGCCGGAACTCGACCCGCGACGAAATGACCCCGCGCCGGCTCGTATCTACGCTCTGGCCTCAAGGGCCCGACGGCGCGGCGCTCGAGACGGCTTGCCTTGCCACGAGCACGAAAGCATAGGAAGTCGGCGGAGTCTTCCATATTCTTAGACAATGGAGTCGGGGCTAAAGCAGGTCTAATAAACGCCGTTCGTTCGCCGAGGCGACGCTCGTCGCCTCGGTCTTTCTCGTGTCGGGCGTTGTGATTCTCGCCTGCGAAACCTTGGGTTTCGCCTTCATGGCCGAGCTTCGTAACGTGAGTTACTGATCGGTTTCGGGTCTCGGGATCTCGCAGAGTGATCCAGCCCCACGCAAGGGGGAGAGCCCCGATGACCGTGGGTGTGAGGGTTCGGTCTACCGAGCCGCCGCGCGCGAAGCGGTAAGCTTATCGGGCGTACCCGGTCCATGTCGGTGGGCGTGCCGAGGTGGCTCAGTCCGGTACGGCGCGAGTCTGGAAAGCTCGTGGCGAAATTCGCCTCGGGAGTTCAAATTCCGGGGACGGTCGGACCGCCTCGGGTGAAATTCTCCCCCTCGGCGCTTCCCTCCCCTATGGGCGGGGACAGGACACGTTTCCATGACGATTCCTCCGCGTCAGGTAAAGCCCGCCTTACTCCAGATCGACGCGATCAATCTGCGTCTCGCGGGGCGCAATGCCTTGCAGGAAGTTTGTCGTTTCCTGACACACGAGTTCTCCCATTTTCGATGGGTCGGCATCTACCGTCTCGACGGCGACACGCTCGTCCTCGACGGCTGGGATGGCCCCCAACCGACGGAGCATACTCGGATCCCCCTCGACCGCGGGATCTGCGGCCAGGCCGCTCGCGAGAACCGAAGCGTGGTGGTCGACGACGTTCGGGCGGCTCCCGAATATCTCGCTTGCTTTCTCGAAACCCGTGCAGAGATCGTGGTTCCAATCCGTTCGGAAGGCCGGGTGCTCGGCGAGATCGATGTCGACGGAACGGCGGTAAAGGCATTCGACGTTTCGGATCAGCGGTTTCTCGAGTCGGCCGCGGCTAAACTCGTCGTGCCGATCAAGATTGCCGCCGCCGAACCGCCCCCGCCCGCTTGAGTCGCCGATCGATCGTTTGTACCGCGGCTCGCAAGAGGGAGGGTGGGTCGACTTTCTCGAAGCGAGCGATCTTCGAGGAATGGCGGGGCTGTCGGAGATCGGAGGTAATGTGATCCAAGGCACGCGTCAGTTCGTCAATGATCGGGAGGTCGGCCGATCGGCTGGTTCGGGAGAGCGGATTGAGGTCGATGGAGATCACGCGCTTCCCCAAGGCCCGTAGCGCCTGAGTGCGGTCCCCATCCTCCAGCGGAACCACGCAGACGTCGGCTCGACCGATTCCCCGGGAATCGACCTGCGCTCGGTCCGAGGGAAGTCCGGGAATCCGCGAGTCCGGGCGGACCCCGAAAACTTCCCGGACCCCTGCGGCGCGCAGAGCGTCCGCAACCAATCGCGCTCGCGATTCCGATCGGTGAAACAGATTCACTTCCACCGCGAGCCGAGGATCGGCGCGGACGACGGAAGCGATACGATCGGCCGCGAGAGCGGCGACGTTCCCGTTCACGCTGATCACGGGCGCTCGTGCCACCTGGATCCATCGGGCCGCGATTCGCTCCGCCTTCCGCGCCGTCGGTATGGTCCGTTCCCCCAAGAGATAATCGAATGCTTCCCCGCGCCCGTAGGCGATCAGGCCCTCCGGCACGACCAGGCCCTCGTGGAATGCATCGGCCAAACGACGGCGAGTCACGAGACTCGCGTATCGAGGGTGTTTTGGGGAGAGGCGAGTCATCCAAGCCGCTCGGCGCACTAGCCGTCCGAGGCTGGATCGGAGTCCTTCGAGCCCCCGTCCACCTCCGTCTCGTCCGGTTCCGCGGGAGTGGAGGTCCTGTCTGAATGCGTTTCCAGCGCGGCTACCCGTTGTTCGAGCGGGGACAGAGTCTCTTCGATCGTCCGAGCGATCACCAGTTTCAGACTCTCTTCCAAGGCGACAATATCTCGACCTAGATCGGTGATGCGTCGCGCATTTTCGTTGAGCAGTAGTCGCGTTTGTGTCGCCACCCGATACGTGTCGGCCAAGTCCTTGGTGAGCTGACGGGACGACTGCGAGAAATTCTCAATCGAATCCCCAATCGGCTTCCACTTGGTATCGAGGTTCGTGCCTAAGTCGGTGGTCAGGGACCGACCCGCGGACTCGAATCCCTGGGCGAAGCCCTTTTCGAGACGCGTGCCCACCTCCTTGTCGAGATTTTGAAATCGCGACTTAGTGTCCGCGTCCAGGTTTTGAGCGAGGTCTTCGATACGGAGAATTCGATCCTCGAGGGTTTGTAGTCGGGCCGTGAGGTTCGAGTACGCGCTACCGATCAGCATGTCGACGTGGGACTGGTTGAGCTCCTGCGCTCGGAGGAGCAGGTGGAGGACCCAATGTTCCCTCCCCTTCGTTTCGGCGAGGGCGCCTCGGTCGATCCGATCGCGGGTATCCCGATCGTCGATCATCGACTGGAGTTCCTTGAGAACTTCGACCCGGAGATTGCCCGGAGCGGCGTTTGCAGGATTCGAGCGTCCAGCCATCGGAGCGAGAATGTGCGGTCGGCTACAAAAGACGTTCCCCGGCGAGGCCGTCGAAAACGGGAACGGACCGACCCCACTCGAGCCCACCCGGGAAAACTCGGCTCGTCCGCGCGAGGAACCGGACTCCCGAGGCATGAGCGGCATCGAACGCTTCCGCGAATTTGGGGTCTAACGCACGGTTCGGCGCAAACCGGCGCACATCCGGACGTTGGATCAGAAAGAGGACGCTTGCATCCACCCCGATCTGAGACTGACGCGCCAGCTCGCGCAGGTGCCGTTCCCCACGGCGAGTCGGCGCGTCCGGAAAGAGGGCAGTCGTTCCCACCCGGAGATTCGAACTCTTGACTTCCAGTAAACCCTCCAATTGGCCGTCGGGTCGCGAACGTCCAAAATCGAACCGGTGCTTCCCGACTCGGAATTCCGGATTCCACCGGCGGGACCCGCGCAGCACGGGGAGCGCGTCGCGCGCGAGAACGAGAGCGACCAGGCGGTTGGCGAGTCGGGAATCTACCGAAACCCACGTTCGACCGTGGCGCACCGCGATGAGATCGAAACGAGTCTTGCGCCCCGCCCCGGCTACGGGGACGATGGTTCCCCACGAGATTTTCGGAATCAGGAGCTCCTCCATGCGCCCAGGGTTCGGTAGATGGACGAGCGTTCGCGCTCGCCGAGCCGGTCGTTGGACCCAAGCGAGATACCGGTTCGGGCGAGCAATAAACCGCACACGCTCGGGGCGCCCGGAGTATCGTACCTGGAGGCCCACGGCCCTTTCTCAGTCTCCGAAACCCGGTCCGAGCAGCGCCCGCGCGATCAGAATCCGCCGGATCTCACTGGTCCCGGCTCCGATCTCCAGCAACTTCGCGTCCCTGGCCAGTCGTTCCAGGGGGTAGTCCCGCATGTAGCCATACCCTCCGTAGATCTGGACCGCTTCGAGCGCCACCCGGGTGGATGCCTCTGAGGCGAAGGTGAGGGCGGCGGCGCCCGCGGTCGAGTTGCGAACGTCGCTCCCGACCTCTTCCAGGGCGGCGTAAAGGAGCCCGCGCGAGGCATGGAGTGCCATGTACATATTCGCGATTTTCTCCTGAATCAATTCGAATCGACCGATCTTTTGGCCGAATTGCTCGCGTTCGCGGGCGTATTTCAGCGAAAGTTCCAGACACTCGACGATGATCCCAATGGGGATCGCGGTAAGGATGGCTCGTTCGACATTCAGGCCTCCCATCATCACGGCCACGCCCTCGTTAAGGTGGCCGATCACTCGATCCTCCTCAATTTCACAATCCCGAAAGACCAGTTCCCCCGTGGGTGAACCTCGCATTCCCATCTTGTCCAAACTTCGGGAGACGGAAAATCCGGGCGAGTTCCGGGATACGATAAAGGCGGTGATTCCGTGGGGCCCCCGATCCGGGGCCGTCTTCGCATACACGAGGAGCGAGTCCGCGACGGGGCCATTGGTGATGAACTGTTTCGAGCCGTTCAGAACGAAGCGAGAACCTCGCTGCTCGGCCCGGGTTTTTAATCCGACCGCATCGGAGCCGGCTTCGGGTTCCGTGAGCGCCAACGCACCGATCGCCTCCCCCGAACAGATCGCGGGGAGGAACTTTCGGCACTGCTCGGCCGTCCCGTTCCGCGCCAGATTGTCGCCGAAGAGATTCGAGTGCGCGCCGACCGAAAGTGCGAGGGCCGGGCTAATCCGAGCGATCTCCTCCAAGATCAATGTTTGAGAGAGATAGGTCCCGCCAAGGCCGCCGTACTGGGTCGGAATCGTGACGCCGAGAAATCCCTGCTCGCCCAACCGTCGGAACGCCTCGCGTGGGAAGTAGTCCTCTCGGTCCATGCGCTCGGCAATGGGGGCGATCTCCTTGCGGGCAAAGGCCCGAGCTGCCTCCCGAGTCGACCGATCGTCCTCGGAAAGACGGAGGTCCACAGATGCGGCACGCTTTGGCGGCCATAACGGTTGTCGGGACTGACGGAGGCGACTAGGGGGTCGACCGGCGAAGGCCGAGATGGATCCTCCAGGAGGCTCGCGGGCGGGGATAGTCGGTGCGAAAATGCGATCCACGACTTTCCGTGCGCGCCTGGGCAGCGCGCGCCATGAGATATCCGGTCAACGACGCATTGGCCACGGTACCCGCAGCCGTCGATCGATCCCGTGATTCGAATCGATGCCCAATGGTGAAGAGTCGGCGGACCGCTTGATCCAAGCCGATACGCGTTCGTACAATGCCCACCTCTTCCCAGAGAATCCGTCGAATTTCTTCGTTCCTCTCGGGATCGTTCTCCCGGCCATTGCCGGCTGGCCAATCGATCGAAAGCGTGCGCCCCGGCCGAGGAGGCGAGCCGGGTGCGGGCCGGCGCAGCCGCTGAACCACATGCTCTCCAAATACGAGGCCCTCGAGCAGTGAATTGCTGGCGAGTCGATTCGCTCCGTGGACTCTGGTCGAAGCGACCTCGCCGACGGCATACAGTCCGGGCAAGTTCGTATGGCCCTCCAGGTCGGACGCGATGCCCCCGATCATGTAGTGCGCCACGGGAGTCACCGGGATTTGATCGACGGAAGGATCGAGTCCATAGCCGGCTAAGAACCGAGTAATCGTGGGAAACCGCGTGAAGAGCCGATCCGGGCGAATCTTGGTCGCGTCCAAATACACGCAGGGGGCTCCCGACCGAACAAGTTCGGCCCGGATCGCCCGACTGACGATGTCGCGCGGGGCGAGCTCGGCGTCCCGATGATATCGCGGCATGAATCGGTCCCCCGTGGCGGTCCGAAGGAGCGCGCCCTCGCCCCGAAGCGCTTCTGTGATGAGAAATCGCGGGGCTCCTTCCCGAAAAAAAGCGGTCGGATGGAATTGGACGAATTCCATGTCGGTTAGCAGCGCCCCCGCGCGGAAGGCAATCGCGACCCCGTCGCCCGTGGCGACCGACGGATTTGAACTAAATTGGAACAGACTTCCCCCGCCGCCGGTTGCGAGGACAATGGGACGTCCCGAAATGCGCTCGAGGCGCCGTCCGTCGGGCGCGGAAAGCCACGCGTCCAGTCGAGCCTCGGAGAGGGACTGCAATCCGCGTAACACGGTACGTTCCTTGAGTTCGATCCCTGCATCAACCGCCCGATGTCGTAACGTCTCTTCGATCGAGAGACCCGTCGCGTCGCCTCCGGCATGAAGCACCCGAGAGCGGGAGTGGGCCCCTTCTCGCCCCAGAGCGATTCGACCGTTCACGGTGTCGAATGGAACGCCAAATCGAACCAGGTCTGCAATCCGCGCCGGGGCTTCCTCGGTGAGGATGCGTACTGCGGCGGGGTCGGCGAGACCGTCGCCGGCGCGCACCGTATCGAGGTAATGTAGATTCACCGAGTCGTCCTCCCCGATCGCCGCGGCGATGCCACCCTGGGCGTAGCGTGTGTTAGATTCGTCCAGGCGGGCTTTCGTAACGACTGTCGGTCTCAGCCCGGCTTCACCGCAACGTAGCGCGACGAAGAGTCCGGCGATCCCGCTCCCGATGATGAGCGGGTGTCCGACCTCCTCGCGCATGCGGAGCTCGAACGCGGTTCGAAGATAAGGGGATGGAGACGAGAGCTCTCGAACCCCCAAGCGATCGCTAAGGCGTACGGGAGACCGACACGTCGTCCTCATGCGACCAGCGGTAGATGAGCGCCGTCGAGGTCGTTTGAAATCCGAGCTTTGCGTAGAGCTTCATCGCCGGAATATTCGACCGGGTGACCCACAACCGTACCGACGCATAACCGAGAGCCCAGAGGGCTCGACAGCCCCAAAGCACGAGGAAAGTCGCCACCCCCAAACGACGGCGGGGCGGATCGACCATCAGGTCGAGAAAAATGCCTCGGCGAGTAGACTCCTCTCCGGTCAGCAGCGCCGCGATCAGACGGCCCTCATCGTCGACCAGGCCGGTCGAGGCTTCCTCCAAGAACCGACCCAGTCTTCCGGCGAGGATTTCGGACAGAACCCGCCGATACTCTCCCCGGTCGGAACCGAGCAATGTTTCGTCCGCCGACCCTCGGAAGGCGTTCCAGTCGAGATCCGCCAGTGCATCGAGTTCAATCGCCCGGGGAGCAATCACTTTGCACCCGAGAGGGACTCGGGGCGTCTCGGCGGCGTCGCGACTCAGAATGGGGCGTTCCATGGCGCACCGCTGGATCGAGGCGGATCCGGGCACGACGCGGAGTCGCTGCCAAAGCGCGAATTCTTCCTCGGACAGCAATCCGGTGAATCCGATGTCGATCGTACGGACGGATGGCGGCAAGGATTCACACAGTTGACGCACCAGCCGCTCTGCATGGTCTAGGGCAAAATCTCGTCCGACGACATGGACGTGGCCGAAGGCGCGATCGGGTCGAAGGGAGTAGAATCCGAGCGCCTCTCCGGGACCTTGAGGGAAATACCAGCCGGAGAGCGAGCCGTCCTTGAGGTCCCTCGCCGATTGCTCGACCCACTCGGTCGAGAGCGACTCGCCCCGCGCCTTGAGCTCCCGCTGGACGCCGTGGGTTAGCTCCAAGAGCTCCTCGGGAGGCGCCAGCGAGGTCGGCTGCGGCTCATCCGGGGGGGCGATCACGGCCGGGGGTCCTTTACGATGGAGCGCAGTCGCGTTGAAGGATCTGGGCGATATCGGGAGCTACCGAGGCCTTCTCCGCAGGATTCCCGAGCGTATCCGTCGAATAGACCTCGTCCGTCACGGCCTTGATCCGTTCAAAGGCGTCCCGCAGGAACAGCCCGTGCGTACACGACGCCGTGACCGCGCCAGCGTGATGCTTTTGCAGGAGCTTCGCGGCCTCGACGATCGTCCCTCCCGTGGAGATCACATCGTCCACGATGACGAGGTGCTTTCCTTCGACCGCCTCCGGGAGCGACGACGGAAGGTTAAGCTCGACGTGTTCACTATCGATCCGTTTCTTCTCGAGGGCGAACCAGGGCTTTTCCAAGATCTGTGCCATGCGCTTCACTCGCTCGATCCCTCCCTTATCCGGGGAGACCAGCAGGTCGACCGGGCGTTCTCGGAGCAGCCGCGCGATCGCCGGAATCCCACTCGCTTCAAAGGCGGGTTTGGTAAAGTTGTGCAGTGTCTGCGCCGAATGTAGGTCTACGGTGACGACCGCGTCGGCATTCAATTCGACATGTCGCGCCATTGCGCGTGCACTGACGGGTTCTCCCGTGAAGAACTGGCGGTCTTGCCGGCCATACCCGAAATACGGCACGACCACGAACAACCGGCGGGCGCCGCCTTCTCGGATCGCATCTTCCAGCAGCAACAGTTCGAGAAAATCCTGATCAGTGCGCGTAGATTGGACGAGGACCACGTCTTCGCCGTCCAACTGTCCGCCAATCCGAAGGTAGAGCTCGCCGTCCGGAAAGCGCTTGGCATACGGGATACCGAACGGCGCGTTGCCGAGCTCCCGGGAAACTCGTTCGGCGAGAGCCATCGAGGCCGTGCCTCCGATAACGTACACTTCGTTCCCTAACCAGACGGGACGAGGGTAGCGGCAAAAAGGTTGCGCCGCCTCGGCCCTAAAATGAAGAGGACGATTGACCTTCAAGTCAACGGGGGCCTCGCTCCGGTGCTTCCCCGGCCTCGCGGCCGCCGACTACGTTTCCTCGTCGTCGGAGCGCGGTTTGGGACGCGACATCTTGGGCGGCGTGGGTTTCTTCCCTCGACGGACGACGGGTCGAGGACGCCCCATCTTGGCGAGTTTTTTCGAGGGGACCGGTCGGTGGAATGCCCCGGATTTTTTCGCCTCGGCCGATCCTCCGTCCGCCTCGTCCTCGGCATCCGCCGATCGCCAACTTCGCAAACGGTGCCAAAGACCGCCCCCGCCACCGTCTTCCGGGATCTCAGTGGCGCGTCGCTCTTCCTCCTCCTCGGCTTTGCGGCGTTCATCCTCGATACCTTCGGCGCGCAGCGCGTAGTGGATTCCGAAGGCGAGCAAGATGACCCCGGCTATCGTGATTCCGAGGAACTCCCAAGATTGCGGGGGCACGAGATTCGCATTTCCGGTGAGCAGTAGCTTGATCGAGCCGAACCATGGAATCATGCCTCGGGCAACACCGATGATCCATCCGGGTTCGACGAGGGAGCTAAGTCCGAAGCTCGGACTTTGGTCGGCTTCACCCGTGCAACTGGACGGGCAGGGAATGAAGTTGTTGTCCCCCATCGTGAGGAAGCCCGAGTGGGCCCCGATGATGCTCGGATCGAGAGGAATGGACACGACCACTGACTGCCAGCCGATGTTGTAGAGCGTCAGCGTTCCGGTGAGATCGGTGGTGCCGCATCCGGAAGGGGTCGAGACGCTGTAGACGTGATTCGGAACGTTACCGCAGGGGAGATTTGCGAGCTGGGGGATGTCGTAGGCATTCTCCAGCACGTTCCATTCGAGGAACAGGATCGCTCGATGAATGATGGGAGTGGCCGAGGTAACGCCGTTCGGATAGTACAATAACACGTCTCCGTACTCGCCGTACGTCGAGTAGCCGTTCGTCGTGCCTTGTACATACGTCGTGATCTGGCTCGTCGAGACTTTCTGGGCCAACACGAGGTCGCCCGTGTTGATCAAGCCGACGATGTCGACCGAACCGTGTTGCATGCTGTTCGACTCGACCACGTACATGGGCGGCCAGTTCTGCGTATACGCGAAGAGTCCGACGAGCACCACGACGATGATGGCGAGGGCAACGAGCGGCTCGAAATAGAGGGAGTCGCGAGCGCGAAAAAAAACCGAGCGCTGTCCGTCCGCGTGAAAGGTCGACCAACGGGCGTGGGGCTCTTCCTCCTCCTCCTCTTCGTCCGACGATCCCGCTTGCCAGGGGCGGGGGGCGGGCCTTCGCCTCAGTGCTTGGTGCGAGCCCCGTCGACGTGGAGGTTCTTCTTCCTCCTCGTCCTCGGACTCCGATTCCGGATCCAACTCCTCGTCGTCCTCATCGTGGGGCGAGGGTCGACGCGGCATTCGGGTGCGGTGCCCCCCGAGGACCCTTAACCCTTCGTATCGACCGGTAGCGGAGCGCGCAAACGGATCCCGATGGCGGAGCGCACGGCCAAGGCCACGAGGACCACGAGCGGAACGAGAATCAGGTCGGCGCCGGGCCAGGTCACGCCCGCCGCCTCCCCCGCCCAAAAGATTGCGAACGAGAAGAGCACGGACGTCGCTCCGAGTTTGAGCCAAGGAACTTTGATCTTACGGATTTGTTCGTGTACCAGGAGCGCGGCCACCACCAGCACCGCCCCCCCAGCGATCGCCCCAATCAGGGCCATCCACGCGTAGCCGGCCGCCACGAGGGCCAGAAGGACGATCACCGTTTCGATCGCCTCGACGACCCCTACGGAAAAGCCTCCCGCGAAGAGAACGACTCGTCGTTGCGGTACGATGGCCGCGGCTCCGCCTTTTCGCGCCTCCGCCGCGCGTCGATAGGTCCGCAGAGTACTGCGAAACAAGAAGATGCCAAAGGCGGCAAGGACGACGGCCGAAGCCCATAACAGATAACCGCGCGGCAAGGCGAGGATCACCGCGCTCGATCCGAACGCGACCAGTGCTACTACGGCCGTTCCCGATACTGCGCCGAAGGCCCCGGGCCGAACCGATTTCTGGTCCGCGCTGAGTGCAAAGACGACCGCGACGACTTCCGTCATCTCCAACAGGGTAATCAGGAAGGCGACCACGAACGCCGGCAGGTAGAACGGAATCACAATTTCCCGAGGGGGAGAATCTATTAACGCCTGGGGGCGACCGGG
Organism: uncultured Thermoplasmata archaeon; assembly: GCA_963749195.1. Classification (GTDB taxonomy): domain Archaea; phylum Thermoplasmatota; class Thermoplasmata; order Lutacidiplasmatales; family UBA184; genus Lutacidiplasma. Next base: position 676,175 of record CAVVLX010000006.1, on the reverse strand, counting down.
GGCGTCCAGGATTCAGGGGAGAGTCGGTTACCGGTGCAGATCTACGATATCTCTACGCCGCTAACCGAGAAGATGCCCTGCTTCCCAGGGGACCCGGCGTTTCGGTCCGACCGCCTGCACGCGATTGCGCGGGGAGATCCCTACAACATTTCGACTCTCCAGTTCGGATCTCACGCGGGCACGCACGTCGACCCTCCGCTCCATTTCGTCCCTGGAGGCGCGTCCGCAGACGAATTGAGTTTGGCCGAACTGAACGGGCCCTGCTTCGTTCTGGAGGTCGCCGAAACGAGTCGTTCGATAGGTCCGCCGGAGCTCGGTCGAGTACCCGAGGGAACCCGTCGCCTGTTGTTGAAGAGTTCAAATTCCCGTCGGTGGAAGGCGGGCGACTCGTTCTTTTCCGACTACGTCGCGCTCAGCGCGGAGGGTGCGGATTGGTGCCTCGACCATCAGGTGAAGCTCGTTGGAATCGATTCGTTGTCGATCGAGAAGGATTCGACCGGAACGTTTCCCGTCCACCATCGACTGTTGTCAAAGTCCGTCCTGATCGTGGAAGGCCTTCGCCTCGCGGAGGTGGCGGCGGGTCCGTATGAGCTGCGCTGCCTGCCGCTGAAGATCGTCGGAGGAGACGGAGCACCGGCTCGGGCCATTCTCATCGCCCCCTAGCTCGACCAGCATTCCCTAACGACTCAGGAAAAAAATCCTCGAAGCGTCGAGAGACTCTTCGGCCCCCCGTCACCGCTCGACCCGCCGCCCAGAGCGGAGGGAATTTTCAGTCTCGTTCGTCCGGAGGCAAGAGGTCCGGAATCCCGTCTTCAATTGGATAGACCGTTCGACACTTTTCGCACGTGAGGGTGCCTTGCACGATCTCTTTCTTTTCGGTACGCTGCGCGACGAGCTTCAGGTCGCCCTTGCACATCGGGCAGCAGAGGATTTCCATGAGGTCGGGTCTCATCGGGCCGAATCCTCCACAATACCGTAGCCAATCAATCGCCACGCCGTGAGCTTACGCGACACCGCGACGCGACTTCCGGGAAACACGGTCACGGCCCGTCCGAGGTGCAGTTCGATCTCGTCTCCGCGCGCGCTCGTGACCTTCCCGGGGGCGATCGTCGTTCCCACGGTCAGGGAAATGATCTCGCTCGTCCGGATCTTTTCGACCTTCATTTCGCGTTGCGCACCGAGTACACGATCGAGGAGGGTGATCTTGAGTCGAATGCGTTGACTCACCGGGGGAAGCGTGCCCGCCGTGCCCACGAGTCGGCCGGTCAGTCCATCGCCTTTGGTCAGGGCCGGATCGAGGCTCGTCCCGATCGCGGCTAGTCCGCCCGGATTCAGTTCGTCCCATTCTTGACCTCCCGAGATCAGCGCCGTGACCTTGGTGGTCAACGCGTCGCTTTTGCCATCGGGCAATCCGGGAAAGCCGGGTCGGATCTCGATCTCTTCGCCGATTTTCAAGCGGCCCTGGACCAAGGAGCCCCCGAGAACGCCTCCGCGAAGCTCCTTCGGGCGGGTTCCTGGCCGGTTGACGTCGAACGATCGGGCGACGTACATGAGGGGCGGCTTGGAAGCATCGCGGGGCGGCGTCGGGATGGTCTGCTCGATCGCCTCGATCAACGCGTCGATGTTCACCCGGTGGTTCGCCGAGACCGGTACGATCGGGGCTCCATGGATCGGAGACCCCTTGAGAAACGTTTGGATCTCCTCGTAATTCTGGATGGCTTGCTCCGACGAGAGCAGGTCGATCTTATTCTGAACGACGACCACTTTTCGAACGCCGATGATGTCGAGGGCATAGAGATGTTCACGCGTCTGGGGTTGGGGACACGGTTCGTTCGCGGCGATCAGGAGCAGCGCTCCGTCCATGATGGCGGCGCCGGAGAGCATGGTCGCCATCAGCGTCTCATGGCCCGGGGCGTCGACAAACGAAACGGCCCGCAGGAACTTCCCTTTGCCTCCTTCGGGGCATTTCGGGTCGGTGGTGAAGCCCGCCGGGGGCTCGCCGGGGCATCGATAGAACGCCGAATCGGCGTATCCGAGTTTGATCGAGATTCCGCGTCGGAGCTCTTCGGAGTGTCGGTCCGTCCATTCACCGGTCAGGGCTTGGGTCAAGGTCGTCTTGCCGTGATCGACGTGCCCGACGAGTCCGATGTTGACTTCCGGTTGTCGAGGGACCTTCATGAGGCGCCGAGCAGCTCCGAGAGCGGTTTCGATCCCTTCTGCTCGACGACGAGGTTGATCTGGACGGTCTCCTCACTCACGGTGTTCCCCCGGAACGTTCGCCGCTTGCGCATTCCCTCGCGAGGGGCATGGAAGCCGAAACCCTCGCCCACGAACACCCGCGTCTGTCGCGCTCCAGGTAGGTCCGGACGAAGCGGGAATCCGCTCTTATCGGTCCCGCCCGTGATCTTGAAGGTGTATCCCGAAACTCCGATGAGTTCCCCACCCACGGTTTCGCCGATTCGCTTACCGAGGAATCCGGCCGATTGCGGATCGCCGACGCTCTTGGCGAACGACTTCGCCGCATCGGAAATCACGAGCTTGAATTCGACCATTTTCCCTCGAGGAAAGCGTGCGCGCCAGTTGGAGGTCGTTTAAATAGCTTGTCACTCGAATTTCTCCGAGAAGTGCCGTCAACGGCGGTTGCAGGGGCTGCGCGACCGGATTTCAATGCGGCAAGGGGTTACTGCTTTCCGGCAACCCCTAACCCTGTGGGGAGCCCGCTTCCCGGCCACGAGAGACTGAAACCGCTCATCGTCCCCAGGGGGTGAACGTGGTGAACCGAGCTGCCGAGATGCCCGAGCGTGAGATTTGTCAACGAGAAGCTTCCGCAGGTGACGTTAGTCGTCTGGCTGCTCAGCACGGCGCCCGAAGTCGCGCTCAGGGTCGCGTTGAAGGAGGGCTCCGGGGCCGCCGGTTCGTCCCCTGAGGTAGGGCACATCGTATACACGACATTCCAGTCGCTCTGAGTGAGATTCAACGCGGAGGCGGTGCCAGTTAAGGCCCACGTTCGGGCTGCTTGGGGGTGACTGGCGAGGAACGTTGCTCCTCCATGCGCGTTCGCGACCGCAATCGCTTGAGGAGAATCCAGTGAGTTGGCGCCCGCCGCGTGAAGTTCTTCCCCGAGGAGCGCACACACGAGGCCCGTGAGGGTGACGAGGATCGCGCCGGTACCGTTCGACACCGTGACGACCTGAAGGGCTCCACTGGTCGCGGTGAGTACGAAGAACCAGAAATTCGCATTCCCCTGAGCGGCGGTGGACGGCGTCGCGGGAATCGCGAGCCCATCGGTCACGACATTCCCTGCCCAACTCACATCGCAGCCATACGTGGTCAAATTGGCCGACAGGTCGGTAAACAATGCCCCCGGGATCGTGACCGTCGAGGCTAGCCCCACGGCGGCCCCGGAGAAGACCGACCAGCTACCCCCGGAGTTATCCGAGGTCGACTTCGCCACGCTCGCGGCCTGAGTGTAGTCGAGGGAGCTGGGCGTCGAACTCGATGATTTCGCAGGCCCTAGAAAACCGGGGATGACACCTCCGAACATCAAGGCGATCAGAACGGCCGCCACGGCGAGGACGGCGACTACCGGGAGCAGGTATGGACGGCTCCGCTTCGAGGACAGTCCCGCGCCCTCGTCCCGCGCGGGCGAAGAGGTCGGTGTCTGATCGCTTTCGGATCCCGTACGGTGCGGTTCCGAATTCGACGCTTCCGAGCTATTCGAACGCCCGGAGCTATTCGGACTCGCTGGCTCTTCGTCGGCGGACACGATCTGGGCTGCTCCTCCAGATAACAGGCGAGCAGGCCTTCATAACAGGGAGCTAGGCTTCCCGAAACCTCGAACCGTGCTCTTAAGAGTCGGCCCCACCGTCGAAGTCTCTCGACGGTCTGGGTGAACATTGACCGAGCTCGCTACATGGATTTTCGGTGCTCAGGTAACGGTGCTCATCACCGGATTCGGCTATGCGGCGGTTGCGGATCTCAAGTTCCGGGAAGTGGACGACCACCTCTGGCAACTCATGGGCGTCGCAGCCCTCGTCCTCGGTTTACCCGCCGTACTCGCTGCGGGTACTTTGCCGGTCGTGCTCTGGATCGTCGTGGGGCTCTTCGTATTGCAGCACATGTTTCCTTGGGACGTCGGTCTCGAACGACGATCGGAATCACTTCCAGGGTTGGTCGAGATGGCGATGTATCTCGGAGTGATCGCCCTCGTCGGCGTCGCGATCGCGTGGTACGGAATCGGTCCGACTCGAGTACCCTGGTCACTCCTCGCGGTGTTGGCGAGCGTTTTACTCGCACGCGGCCTCTTCGAGGGCGGAGTGCTCTACGGCGGCGCCGACGCGAAGGCGCTAATGATCGCCGGTATCATGCTCCCCATCTCGACGATCACGCTCTTCGCCGTACCGGCCTCGGTCGCCCCGGTGTTGAGTCTCTACCCCTTCTCCGTCACGGTGCTGATGAATGGCGCGCTGCTCACGCTCGCGGTCCCGATCACGATCGCGCTCCTCAATGTTCGGCGTCACGAGTTCCATTTTCCAAAGGGGTTCCTTGGGTATACCATCGGGGTCGAGGATCTCCCGCATCGGTGGGTGTGGCTTCGGGACCCTACCTTTGGAGGCGTGCCGGACGCCGCAGAGGCCGCGACTTCGGCGGAAGACCAGGCATTCCGGGAACGAACGGCGACGGAGCTCAAAGCCCAGGGAGTTAGCCGTCTGTGGGTGACCCCCCAGATTCCGTTCCTGGTGATTCTCGCCGCGGGCGTTGGCGCCGCGCTGATCGCCGGGAATCTATTCTTCGACCTCTTGGTCACGCTATAGTGCCGAATCGTCGCCGACGAGGGAGCGCTCGGCGGCATGAGCGGAGGCCGGATTCCGTGTCGAGGTCTCGAAGGACGTTTCGCGCCGCCCGCCCGGTAAATTCCACTCCGGAACTCAACGACCGACCTCGGTCCCGAGAATCCGTGACGTCAGTGAGGCGACCCAATTCACGCAAAGCTTTTTGGGCGCACCTTTGGTGTGTCGAGGGGGGATAGAGGATGCCGGCCCGTTCACGCACTACCCCGATCCGGGTCCTCATCGCGAAACCGGGGTTGGATGGGCACGATCGAGGGGCCAAAGTGGTGGCTCGAGCCCTTCGCGATGCGGGCATGGAAGTGATCTACGCCGGGCTCCGCCAGACCCCCGAAGAAATCGTCGAGGCGGCGATCGAGGAGGACGTCGACCTGATCGGATTGTCCATTCTCTCCGGTGCGCACATGGCCCTCTTCCCGCAGGTCGTCAAGTTGTTGCAATCGCATCGCGCCTCGGACATCCCGATCTTTGGGGGGGGCATTATTCCCGACGAGGATGCCCGTCGCCTCAAGAAGCTCGGGATCAAAGCCGTCTTCGGGCCCGGGACCTCGCTTGAAGAGATCGTGAGTACGGCGCGCGGCATCGCCCGAAAGCGGTCATGAGCGCTCGGGCACGGGTTCCGTCGGTCGCGACGGCGATCCTCGCCCACGACCGCCGAGCACTTGCTCGAGCCATCACGTCGGTCGAAAATCGCGAGCCGTCGTCCGTGCCCATCGTACGAGCGATCTATCCGTACACCGGACGCGCCCATGTGATCGGTCTGACCGGGCCGCTTGGGGTGGGAAAGTCCTCCGTGATCAACGCCCTGATTCGACATCTCCGGGGCCAACGACGGACCGTCGCCGTCATCGCCGTGGACCCCTCGAGCCCGTTTTCTGGCGGTTCGGTCCTCGGAGATCGGATCCGAATCGACCGATCCCCCGGCGACCATGGAATCTACTTTCGCTCGATGTCGAGTCGGGGGCATTCGGGGGGGATCTCGGCCGCGACGCGAGAGGTGCTGCATCTTCTCGACGCATTCGGGTTCGACGTCGTCCTGATCGAGACGGTCGGGAGCGGGCAGGTCGATGTCGAAATTCGGCAGGTCGCGACCACCAGCGTGGTTGTGCTCGTTCCCCATCTGGGGGATGAGGTGCAGACACTGAAAGCCGGATTGTTCGAGATCGCGGATGTATTCTGCGTGAACAAAGCGGATCTCCCCGGCGCTGAGCTAGCCGCCAAAGATCTCGCGGAACTGGTGGGCCTAGGCGCGGCGCGGGATGGATGGGCGCCACCCATCGTCCTTACCTCGACGCGAGACGCTCGAGGAATCGTCGAGCTGTGGACGGCCATTAATGCGCACGAAGAATTTCTGGACGCAACCGGGCGACGATTGGACGGGGCGCGACGGCGGATCGCCGAGGAGATCGTCGGGATCATTCGCGATCGCGTGGGTCAAGATCTGACGGAGGAGTTCCTCCGGAATCCCGATCTCAGCGGACTTCTCGAACGCGTGGTCTCCCGGAAGATCGATCCGCATGCGGCCGCCGATCGGCTCTACGCGCAACGGGTTCGTAGGCGGTCCTAGCGTCGATTATGGATCTTGCCACGGAGCTGTACATCCTCGGGCTCGTCGGAGTCGCGCTCGTCGCTTATTTTCTGTATTTTAGCTTCCTGTTCGGGGCCGGCTATCAGCCCACTCCTCGGCGCGTCGTCGATTCCATGCTCCGTCTCGCGGAACTCGGGCCGCGTGATCGACTTTATGACCTCGGAGCCGGGACCGGCGCGATCGTCTTCCGAGCGGCGCGCGTGTACCGAGCTCAGGTCGTGGGGGTCGAGATCGATCCACTCCGCTTCCTGATCCTCCTACTCCGACGCGCCGCTGGGCCCGAGAAGGAGCGGATCGCCTTCCAGTGGGGAAATCTCTTTGACTTGCCCTTTTCGGAGGCGACGGTCGTCGCCGTCTTCCTCTGGCCCGGGGCGATGGAGCGCCTGAAGCCGATTCTGGAACAACAGCTTTTGCCGGGCGCTCGCGTGGTGAGCCACTACCATGAGGTCCCGGGATGGGAGGCGGAGATCTACGACCCCGAAACGAAGGTCTACTTGTATCGCCGACCGGCCCGCTGTTCCGGAAGGCCATCCTCCTAGTATGGGTGGTGCGTGAACCAAAGGAAGGCGCCGACGCCGAGGATGGCCAGGATGGCCAGCGTGCCGGCCAGCCAGCCGGCATAGCTCGATCCCTCTTCAACGGAGGCGGTGTGCGTCGAATTCATCGAGTTCGGCACGCCCTCCCCGTTTAAGTTCCCAGATACAAACTCCCTGAAATCGGCGGTACGACTCCGTCTTGCCCTCGTACGGACCGAGAGCTACTCCGACGACGGGGCGCCTCGAGCCGAGCATCGGGCACAAGATTTAACACTCGTCCGGCCTCCTCCGCCAAACATGGCGTGGTCGTCCGGGCAGCGCTACCTGGCCGAATTCCTCGGAACTTTTGGATTGCTCCTGGCGGTGGGGGGCGCGGCGATCTTTTCCGGTCGATTGAGTGGCGGCGCCCTTACCTCTGCGCGAACCCTTCTGATCAGCCTCTCGTTGGGCGCCGGTGTGATCGGAATGGTCTATGCCTTCGGCGATATTTCCGGTGCGCACCTGAATCCGGCGGTCACGATCGGGATGTGGATTTCGGGTCGGACCGCTTCGAAGGACGTGGTCCCGTACATTCTCGCCCAGGTCGCCGGTGGCATTGTCGCCATGGGCCTGATTGCCGGGATCGCTTACGGGTATTCGCCTGTCTTTCAGTCCGCTCAAGCTGGCGCCCTCGCCTCTCAAGGATACTCCGGAAATGGCTCGCCGTATCTCTTCTCCTGGGGAGCCGTGTTCTTGCTCGAAGTGACGTTCACCTTCTTTCTCGTGCTGGTGATCCTCTTTGCGACCCGTTCCTCGAACTTTTCGAAGAATCTCGCGCCGATCGGAATCGGCTTGACGCTTTTGATGACCAACCTCGTGGCGATCCCCGTGGACGGCGCCTCGATCAACCCCGCACGCAGCTTCGCCCCGGCCGTCCTTTCCGCCTACTGGCCCCAAGGTCAGTGGGCGATCCAACAGGATTGGCTCTTCTGGGTGGCGCCGATCGTTGGGGGCATCATTGCAGCGCTCGTCGCCCGAGCGCTGCCAGCGGCTGGATCCACCGATTGAACCGACGGAACTAGCGGCTCGCCTTTTCTGCGGCCGGGTGGGGCTCAGCTACCCTTCGTTTTGGCGGCGGCGGAGCTTTTCGCGCTATGCGCATGGGGTGTGCCCTTTCCGCCCTCGGGAGGAGGCGTCGGTTCCTGCGCGGGCGTGTCCGAGACATCGGTTCCGCCCTCTTTCGCCGTCGACTCGATCGCCGGCACCGAAGGTTCCTTCGCGCCCTTTGCCGCCGGTTCCTTCTTTTCGGGGGCCGGCGTCGCGTATTCCTCGACCAAGCGGATCGTTTGCGGATGGAGCTGCGTCCGGACGCGGTCGATCACCCGAGGTTTCGCCGCGACCCAATTGAAATCGAATTTGGATCGATCGGGAACTTTGAGCGTTACCGTCTTTTCATGGATCTCAACATGGAACTCGTTGGAACGCCCGTAGGTCAGCTCGACCAAAGCCTTCACCTGCTCGGCCGGATCGACGATCCGGTCCACGACGCGGAATTTCCCGCGGATCTTACGACCGGAAAAGGGAGGATTGAAGTCGACGCGCACGCGGGCGGCCGTCAGGCTGATCACGCGACCCCGACGACCCCGGATATTGAGGACTGTTCCGATATCGAGGTGCGCATCGTCCCGCCGCATCTCGGGGAGGCGCGAGATCTCGTGCATCGAGAACAGCTCGATGAGCTTCGGGTCCCGCTCCCCGAAGGCGTCCGCCGGGGCGAACTCCTTTTCGAATTCCTCGCCGGTTTGGGCCCCCTCCAGCGCGGATTCGACCCCGGAAGGAAAGTACTCTCCGCCGATGAGATGCGGATGGGGGCCGAACTTTTGGCCCTCGGACTTGGGTACATTCGCCTGCTGCGCAACCTCCTCCTTGGTCGTGTCGATCAATTCGGAACCCGCACCGCCCTCCGCCCAGAGTTCGTATTCGAGCCGCACGAGGTCGCCCGCCTTGACCGCTGATTTCTCCTCAGTCGCGTGCGGGGACATGGCGCCGCCGAGCCGGGGAGCCGCTTAACGTTTTCCGGGAGCGTGGTCTGCGACGGCGGCTCGAGGCACTCGACGGCCGCCCCACCCGTAGGCCCGGAAGCCGCGGAGGGCACCGTAAAGTGTCGCCCACCGACGCGGAATCTCGAGAACTCGATATTTGAAACCGGGATATCGCGCATCCTCGAGGATCCCCTGCACGGAGAGTCCAATCAGCAGCGCCAGAAACCCGATCAGCGCTGCGAACAGGAGGATCGTACCCCCAAATCGAGTGACCGGGAAGATCCAGAGAATCACTCCCAAGACCGCGAGACCCGGCGGTACGATATACGGTGCGACAATTCCCGCCCTCGCCTCGTAAGTGGTGCCCCGCCTCCGCCACACGACGTAACCCCCCTCGGCGTAGCGAGCTTGCTTCCGAAGGAATGAGAGCGTGGTCAGGTCGGAAAAGTCGTGCCCCACGGCGGCTTCGGGGACGTATACGCCCTTCCATCCCGCCGTTTGGGCCCGAACGGCGACGTCCTGGTCTTCGCTCGCCGCGCGAGGATAGAGGGTCGTGTCGAGGGGGCCGACCTGGTCGAACACGCTCTTTCGCCAGGCGGAATTGCCCATCGGCAACGCATGGGGCTGCTCGCGCGCGACGCGGTCGTAGAACCGACGGAGGTACCCGTCGTAGTAGCGTGCACCCGCCGATCGGAGCGTCTCGGGAAGGGCGGGAGTAGGTCCCCCGGTGAATCCGACCCGAGGATCGGTAAAAGGGGCGAGAAGATGCTCGAGCCAAGTCGAGGGGGCGATCTCGTCTGCGTCCAGGAAAGCGATGAACTCGGTCGTGGTACCCGACAGCGCTCGATTCCGGCTCTCGGGAATCGTTCCGGGCGCGTCGAGGTAGAGGACGCGAGGGTCTTTCGCGGCATACGATGCCGCGATGCGTCGAACCTCATCGGTCAATCCCCCGTCGTCGATCAAAATCGTCTGTGCCGGTCGGGTCTGGGTTAGGAGACTTTCGATCGTCCGGGCGACTCGTGGATCCTTGAGGACGGTCACGATCACCGTCACCGAGCCCGATGGGCGGTCGGCGGCCATCCGTTCGATCTCCTTCAGGGGCGATTCCACCGAGCCGAAAGTTCCCGGATCGTCAGGTCCACCGCTTCCGCGGACGAATAACGGGGGGACCACCCCAGCGCCGAAATGCGGTCGATCGCCAGAAGCTGCTGCGGAATATCGCCGACCCAGCCGCGATCTCCCCCCCCGTATTCGATGCGCGCGGATCCTCCCCAGACCTTGACGACCTTTTCCGCGATCTCGCGGACGCTGATGCGATCGCGGGTGCCCAGATTGAATACGTTCACCACGTCATGGGCTTTATCCGCCACCGTCAACATTCCGGACACGCAATCCTCGGTGCGTAGGTAGCTCTTCGCTTGGCGCCCATCACCCAGTACTTCCAGCCGCCGGGCGTCGAGATTCAATTTATGAAAGAAATCGACCAACACGCCGTGAGAAATATTCGGCCCAATGATATTCGCGAATCGGAAAATGTATCCTCGGATCCCGTACGAGTGCGCGAACGCGCTGATCAGGCCTTCGGAGGCGAGCTTGGCCGCCCCGTACTGGGATTGCGGGAGGAGGGGCCCATAGTTTTCCGGCGTGGGGAATACGGTCGGGGCTCCGTAAACGACGCTCGAGGAAGAAAAGAAAACCTGGCTCACGTCGTGGCGACGGGCAGCCTCCAGCACATGAAACGTGGCGAGCGTGCCGAGGTGAAGATCGAGTTGCGGCTCTTTCGTGCCGAGCCGGATATCAGGATTCGCCGCAATGTGCCACACGGCGGAAGCCCCTTGGAAGACCCACGCATAGGAATCCGGCTCTCGTAGGTCGGCTACCGTGACCCGCAGCGCTGGGTGGGAGGGCAGGTGATCGGCACGTCCTGAGGAGAGATTATCGACGACATGGACCGTGTGACCCCGCTGGAGCAGCGATTGAACCAGGACGGAACCGATGGCCCCTGCCCCCCCCGTGACCACGACCGGACCGTCCCGCTGTACCTCAGTCATCTCGGGGAGGCCGAAGGACTGAGAGAAGCATATATAAGCGGACAGTCGCCTAAATCCGGAACACCGACCGGCGTGGTGGGACTCGTATGCGAACGTATGTCCGGATGACGTTTCACTCAGAAGGCGCCAATCCACTCCAAGTGTTGAAGGTCATGCACGACCTCGGCTTCGAAGAGTCGATGGGAATGCACGACTTCGTCTACAAGTGGAAGGACAAGGCGACCATCGACGAAGTGCTCCACCTCGTCGCCGATATGCATGCCCGAATGAAGGGATTGGACGTGAACTACGAAGTCACGACGATCTCCTAGTCACCTCACAGTACCTACCGATGTCGCGGGAATCGACCGAGCGATTAGAACACTCCCTGCTGCTCCATTTGCTGGAGCACCGCGGGGCGCAGGTCCGCTTCGAGGCGGACCAGTGGACCACCGAGTTCGGGATCTTCCGGAAATTCGCCGACGATAATCAGGCCGAGGTCAAGACGGCGCTGCGCTCGCTGGAGATGACTCGAATGATCTACCGTCGGGTCCAGTACGTTGTGGGTTACAGCGAGCCGAAGCTCGTCTACTCGCTCACCCCGGGGGGCCACCGGAAGGCCCTCGACCTCGCCCATGCCAACGGCGGGAATAACGGCGGAACCTTGCCTGCGCCCCCTCCCCCGGAAGAGGAAGAGCTGCCTCCCGTGCCGACCCATTCGAAGAAGTAACGGGTGCGGTGGGTCCGACGCGCGAAGGCCCGAGCGTCCGGCTCCGACGTGGGCTCCCCGCCGAGTACGACCTGCTCTTCAGTTGGTACAACGATCCAGAGCGGGTCGCCCCGTATGATCGCTTTTCGGTCGACACATATGACTCGTTCGTTGCGGCGATGACGGAGGCGGCGGAAGACCCCACCTCCCTCGCGCCGAAATATATCGTGGAAGAAAAATCGACGGGGAAGCCGATCGGGTTCGTCGGGTGGTATCGCGCCCATCCGGTGTTGGAGTATCTCGACGTCTGGTACGTGCTCGGGGATCAGGCGGCGCGCGGGAAAGGATACGGAAGCGAAGCGGTGGGCCTCCTGATCGACCATCTTTTCGAGACACAGACCGTCGAGCGGATTGGCGCGACCTGTGATATCGAGAACGTTCCCTCGTATCGATTGCTTGAACGACTCGGATTTCGACGGGAGGGAACGCTCCTCGCATCGCTCTTCCACCACGGCAAGTGGCACAACATCCACGTCTACGGCGTCACGCGGAAGGAATGGGGGTCGAAGCGTCCAGCGTGAGCACGACCCGATTCGAGCCGGAGCTCTGGGGGGTGGGGGTCGTAAGTTGAACGCGGCCAATCTCGACGGTATTCTGCAGATGGGTGCCCCCGCACGGGCAGGTGTCGATCCCTTCGATTCCGATGACTCGGACAGGATCGACCTGAGGGGGAAGAGGAACGAGACCCGAACGAGCGGAAGGGTGGGCGTCGAACTCGGCTCGGGGAAGATACGTGACTCGCACCGCCCGTCCTCGGCGCTGGTGGTCATTCATCTCCGTCGCTAGCCGCGTCCACAGGTCGCCGTCGGGGATCGGGGCTTCGAGGTCGAGGGTCGCGTGCACTCCAGCGAGGTTTGCCCGTCGGGTCCGCACGTCGGCGCGTTCGAAAAGGAGCGCGCTCAGGAGGTGCTGCGCCGTATGCAGCCGCATGTGGCGATAGCGACGCTCCCAATCGATCGTTCCTCGGAGGGTCTCACCGATCTCGAACCGCGAAGCGCCGGTGGAGCTCCGACCGATCCGATGGAGCACCGCGGGGCCGGATTTGGTCACTTGAAGCACGGCGACGTCCCCAACTCCGGCTCCGTGGAGCACTCCTTCGTCGTGGAGTTGGCCGCCCCCGGTCGGATAGAAGTAGGTCCGGTTCAGTACCGACCGCCCCCGGTGGAAGGGCGACGATCTGCGCGTCAAAGGTCCGTACATAGGCGTCGGCGGTCGTCCTGAGATAAGATAACTCGGTCATTCGTACGAACGGCAGGGACCGTGTGATACGGAACAAATCGGTGACGTAGATAATCTATTTAGAGGGGGCCGATGTAGGCGCGCTCCGAGAGTTTCCAATGTTTAAAGCGCGCATCAAGATGGAGGTCCTCCGAGAGCTCACGGAGGTCGTTTCGACGCTGGTTTCCGAGGTCAAGCTGAGTGTGTCGAAGGACGGAATCGAGGTCAAAGCAGTCGATCCTTCGCATGTCGCGATGCTGGTCCTCAAGCTTCAAAAGAGCGCGTTCGAGGAGTTCACCGGGGAATCGACCGAGATCGGGCTCGATGTGGAGAAACTCAAGGAAGTGCTGCGACTTTCAAAACCCACCGACGTCCTCGACCTACAGTACGATGGCGGAAAGAATCGACTCGTGATCAAGGTCGGCAAGGTCACCCGACATATGTCGGTCGTAGATCCCGCCGGAATCACCGATCCCAAAGTCCCGAACGTCACTCCCCCGGCCTCCGCGGTCGTGAAGATGGAAGAACTCCGCCAGGGAATTCGGGGGAGTGAAAGCATCTCGGACCACGTGACGCTGACCGTCGACGCCGACGGGTTCTCGATGCATAGCGAAGGAGAGACCGATCGCGTCGACATGCACCTTCCCAAAGACTCCCTGACCAAGCTCGAAGCGAAGGAGCCGGTCAAGAGCATGTACCCGCTCGATTTCTTCTCGGCGATGATGAAGTCGATCACGTCCGCGGAGGAAGTGGCGCTCCACGTCGGTAACGAATATCCGCTCAAGATCGAGTTCACGATCGCCGATAATCGTGGTTCGGGGTTCTTCTTGCTCGCCCCGCGGGTCGAAGAAGACTGAGTCCGACGATCCGTTGGAATTCCGCTAGCTTCTTATCGCCGGCCGGTTCAGATGACCGTGAACCGAACTCCGCATCATACCGTCGCGATCTTGTCCGCCGTTCGGACCCCGATCGGCAAACACGGAGGAGCGTTGCGCGCGACTCCGGCGACGGCGCTTGGAATCCTGGTCGCTCAGGCAGCCATCGCGCGCGCTCGATTGAAGCCGGCGCAAGTGGAGGACGTACTCTTTGGGCAGACGATCCAAGCCGGCGCGGGACAGAATCCGGCGCGTCAGGTGCTCCGGGGGGCGGGGATCCCTGACCCGATTGGAGCGGCGACGGTGAACATGGTCTGCGGTTCGGGAATGAAGGCGCTCCTTCTCGGGAACACGGCGATCCGGGACGGCGATTCCGAGGTCGTGCTCGTGGGGGGAATGGAAAGCATGTCCTCCGCTCCCTACCTGGTGTCCTCCGAAGTGCGATGGGGTACTCGGTTTGGGAATCGCACGCTCGAGGATGCGATGTTGAAGGACTCGTTGCTGGACGCTTACGGAGAGCACGAGCATATGGGACTCACCGGTGACCGAATTGCGGAAAAGTTTCACTTGACCCGGACGGAAGTGGATACTTTCGCGGTGCGAAGCCACCTGCGCGCGGCGGCAGCGCGCGAGGATGGAACCTGGGCCGCGGAGACCGTCGCGGTCCCTCCTTCGCTGAGACCACGCGGAGCCGGACTCGATCGCGACGAAGGCCCCCGCGCGGATACGACGCTCGAGTCGTTGGCTCGATTGAAGCCCGTCTTTCGTCCCGACGGGGTTCAGACGGCCGGAAACTCGTCCCAGCTCTCCGATGGAGCGTCCGCCCTCGTGCTCGCGAGCTCCGCGTTCGTTCAACGCCACGGGCTATCCCCGATGGCCTGGGTCCACAGTGGGTGCGTCAGCGGGGTGGATCCTCGCGACGTGATGGAATCACCGATCCCCACGGTCCGCCGGCATCTGGAGAAGACCGGCTTCACGCCGGCCGACTTTGACCGGGTGGAACACAACGAGGCGTTCGCCTCGGCGTCCGTCGTCGTCCAGCGAACCTTTGGGTTCACCGATCGACAGTTCAACGTCCATGGGGGAGCCGTGGCGCTCGGCCATCCGATCGGCGCCAGCGGGGCGCGGATCGTGGTGACGCTCGTCCACGAGCTCGTGCGAACCGATTCGCAACTCGGCCTCGCGACCCTGTGCATGGGCGGCGGCAATGGGCTCAGCGTGATCGTCGACCGCCGACCGGCGTGATCAGGGAAATCCCGGTCAGCCGCTCCAGGAGCTCGTAGAGCCCGCGGGCGCGTCGAAGTTCTCCTCGGCCGAATCGCGCGAACCCGGCGCGCTCGATGGTGGTATTCCATTCCTTCAACCGATCGATCGCGCGGTGCACCTCGAACCCGTTTTCGAAGGCGTGCCGCACGTCGCGCACGACGCGCTGGAGTTCGGAGAGCTGGAGCGAGCCACCCGCGCCGGCGGCGATCGAGGAGCGGCAGCGCAGGGAGACCGTGGAGTATTCCTGTCGCGCGCGGACGACATCGGCGGCGTTCCAGTCGAGACCCTGTTGGTGCGGGACTTGCAACAGGTACCAACGCAACGCCGAGGCCCCCATCTCCGCAATCGCTCCTCGGAGGGGCACCAGATTGCCGGTCGACTTCGACATCTTCGATTCGTTTTGCCGCACGAGTCCTAAGTGGAGGAAGATCCGGGAGAACGGCTGCCCGCCGAGCGCGAAGGCGATCTCGTTTTCGTCGTAATGGTGGGGATAGACCAGATCCAGCCCTCCGCCGTGGAGGTCGACCGGGATGCCGAGGTAGTGTTCGGCCATCGCGTAGCACTCCATATGCCAGCCGGGAACCCCCGCTCCCCAGGGACTCGGCCACGAGGGATGCGGCCGCCGTTGTTGTTTCCAGAGGAGAAACCGCCCCGCTTCCTCGCCCTCCCCCGGGGGGGGCACTCCAGGCTCGGGGACCGCGTGGAGGGAGAGTTCGCGGCCGATCGGGAAGTTGCGTGCCGACGAAGACCGTGTCGGGACGAACGTCCATTCGTCGCCCACACGCTCGACGCGACCCACTCGAGCCAGCCGCCGACCGATCCGGATCATTTCCGGGACGAACGTGCTCGCGCGCGGCGTCGCCGTCGGCGGAAGGACGCCCAGGGCCGACAGATCCCGGAGAAATTGCCGCTCTTCGCGTCGCGCGAGCGTCCGCCAGCTGAGGTTCAAGGACTGCGCGCGTACATCGATCTTGTCCTCAAAGTCCGTGATGTTGAGGATGTGCCGTACGGGGGTTCGTTCTTCGCGCAGGTAGCGGCGGACGAGATCGAAGTAGAGGTACGTTCGGGCGTGACCGACGTGCGTGACGTCATAGACCGTCGGGCCGCAGACGTACAGTGTGAGCGGGCGCCGCGGGCGGGGAACCAACGTCCGGGTCGCGCCCGAGAGTGAATCCCGAAACCGCAGCGGCATTCGAGTCGGTTGGGAGCCGAGGCGACTTTAACGCTTGGGGTCATCCAGAGCGGTTCGCCGAAAACGGCCGCGTCCAACTCGGCGCGAGCGGGTGGATACGTTCACAGCTTCCTACCGTTGTCCGAAGACCGTAGGAGCGTACCCAGTCTCCTCCGGATCGTAGCGGGGAAACATGACGGGCTCTCATCCCTCCGCCTTATTGGTCGTACCTTCCGACAGCGGGATGGCCGGCGGCCAATCCCGTAGCCATCCCAAGACGGCGGTCGGGACCCCGGCGATGAACAGTACGACTCCCGCGACGCCCAGGAGGTTGCCCGTCGTGAATCCTAAGCACGGAGCCCCGGGAAGGCACGGTTCCAAGGAGGCGAGGAAGAAGAGCAGGGCGCCCACCCCGGTCAGGACGATCCCGACGGTCATCTCTCCGCCTTTCATGTCGTGACCAGGGACAAGATGGCGCGGGGGGGTATCAGCCTTCGGGGGCGGTTTCCGCCGACGTTTCGGGGGAGATCGGTCGATATATCGTAGGATCTCTCGGAAGCTTTTCCGAGAGTCGACTCCGGCGTTCGTTACCTTCAAGTGGGACTCGCCCGTAGGCGAACGACGGGACGAGCGGGCGGAATGGAGACGCTGTATCTCTTGGTCGAGACGGACGTGGGTCGTCTAGAGGAAGTCATGCGCCGTTTGCAGTCCACGCCGAACGTCACCGAAGTGCAGGCCGTCACCGGACCGTTCGACGTAATCGTCAAGATCCAGGCGGACCATATCAACACGGCGCTCGACATCGTCGTTCATAAGATCCGAAAGATCTCGGGAATCAAAGGCACGGAAACGCTCGTCACAATGAGCGGGTAGAGATCACGCGCTCCCGTTTTGGGACACCCGAGCGACTCGCCGGCTTACCGTAGTCCGACGAGAACTCGATTCTCGAGGTCTTGCCAGACCGTCGTCACGTCCTGGAATCCCGCGCGGCGTAGCGCGGTCAGATGGACTTCGAAGCCGGGGCCCTCGGTGTGCGGATGAACCGCGAACCGGATCGCGCGTTCCCGGAAGAGCGGTCGAAGGTACTTTTCCCGTTCGAGGAGACGCCACCACCGCGACCATTCATCGTGCCTTCGCTTCGGAATCGATAGGGTCCGCCCGTGCCGGATCGCCTCGGTCAGCTGGCGAAGTCGGCGTTCCTTCCGAGGCCAAGGAAAGTGATCGCCGTTGACAAAAAGTCCGCCGGGGCGAATCAGTCGATAGACGGATCGATACAGCCGGGCGAGATCGCTGGCCGTGAGCCAATGCAAGGCCGTGCTACTGACTGCCGCATCAAAGCGATGGCGCGGGAGTTGGGCTTCCCAGCCCCTTCGACGCAGGTCGGCGTCCACCCACGTCACCCGACCGTCCATCGACCCGACGGCGCCCTGCGCGATCCGCAAGATCACCGGATCGAAGTCCACCGCGACGGATCGGGCTTGGGGGAATCGGCGGAGCGCTCGGAGCGTCAGCGAGCCAGGCCCGCAACCCAAGTCGAGAACTTCGAGACGAGTCCGTTTCCGAGCGGCCAGTACATCGAGCATGGCGGAAAATCGGCGCTCCCGGTCGGGGTTGAAACTCTCCTGCTGCCGGTCCCAGCTATGGAGCCACCGGTTCCAGTTCGGTTCGCGAGGTGGGCGTGCCATCGCGGGACCCGGACGTCCGGCCCCCATGAGCTTAGCGATTGACGACTGGGCTCGGGGGGGCGCCGGGTGGAGCCGCTCCAAACGCATCGGGTCCGCTCGGATCCCCGGCCCGCCCCAATAAATACCGGCCCGACCTCCAAAGTTCGTATGGTCGAAGTCGGAGACGCCGCCCCAGATTTCAAGGCCCCGACCCAAGACGGAACGCCGTTGACCCTATCGTCGCTCCGAGGCGCGCCAGTCGTGCTGTACTTCTATCCGAAGGCGGACACGCCCGGCTGTACGATCGAATCGAAGGGATTCCGCGATGTCTACTCGGAGTTCCAGGCGCAAAAGGTGCGCATCGTCGGGGTCAGTGTGGACGATTGCCCGGCCCAACAGGCTTTTGCCCAAAAGTACGGTCTACCGTTCCCCCTCGTCGCGGACACGACCAAAGCGGTATCGACGAAGTACGGGGTGCTCGGACCCCGGGGTTCGGCCCGACGCGTGACGTTCTTGATCGATGGAGCGGGGAAGGTGGTGGACATCGTGGACACGGGGGCACCTGAACCGCATGTCGCGAAAGCGCGCGCCCGTTTCTTGACGCACTAAGCGGAAGTTTCGTCCGCGGCCGGCTTCACCGCTCGCTCCGGCGTCGAACCCGCCGAGGGGGCGGAAGTCGGAACTTTTCCGCCGCCCCAGAAGCGCCAGGCGCGATCTTTGAGCAGATGGAGCGAAGAAGGAACGAGGAAAGTTCGAATCACCATGGCATCGAGCAGGATCGCGATCGCGACCGAGAAGCCGATCGCCCGTAACAGCGTGAAGCTCCCGAAGAGAAGGATCGCGAACGCGCTGGCGAGGATGATCGCGGCGGCGGTAATGATACCGCCCGTGCGCCCCACGGCCTCGACCGTTGCCTCCGTCGACGAGCGGCCCCGGAGTCGCTCCTCCCGCACCCGCGTGAGGAGGAAGATATTGTAATCCGTCCCGAGACCCAGGATGAGAATGAACAGGACCGTCGGCACATAGAAGAACAGCGGAAGGCCGAACAGCCCCCCAAAGACGAGGTAGGTGAGCGCCCAGGCCCAGATCAGCGAGAGCCCGATGGTCGCGACCGCCATCAGCGGGATGATCCAGGATCGCAACACGACGAGCAGTACCAGGATCAGCCCGATCGACACCAGCAGGACCATTCGTTCGGTGGCCGTGAACGTCTGGGCCGCCAGGTCGCGGGTCGTCGGCGCCGATCCGCCGAACGAGAGACTTTGGATCCCCGGATGGGCACCCGCATAGGAATTCAAGTGGGATTGAATGGCATCGACCGACGCGATCGCTTGATTCGAGAGCCCCGTCGCCGTGGGGACGATCGAAAGAAGAACAGTACGCCCATCCAGACCGAGGTAGGATTGGGCGATCGCGCGTAAGTTCGTCTGCGCCAGCGAAGGAAGCGCCGAGAAATTTATCCAAAGGGAGAGGGGAGCGCCGTAAGGACCCACCAACGACTGAACCGCCGCGATTCCTGGGGTCGACGAGGCCAGATTCGTGACCGTCGCCAGCGTCGCGAATTCCGAAGCGTTGGTTGTATTCGCCGTGGGAAAGATCGGTGCGGCCATCGTCACCAAGGCGAACGAAGGGAACGCAAACCCCCCGCCGAAGTGTTGATTGAGGAGATTGAGCCCGTCGATGGCGGGCTGGCCCGCGGGAAGCTGCTGATAGAAATCGTAGGAGAGGGGCACCTGAAGGGCCACGAGAACGAGGGGGATCGAGACCAGGAGGATGACCCCGACGGTGGCTTTGGGTCGTCGCTGAGTTAGCCGTCCCACTCGGTAAAAGTAGGTCTGTTCCCTCGCGATGCGCTCGCGCGCCCGTTCCGCGTGACGCTCGAACCGAACGCGCGTGCTCGGCCAAAAGATCCGCGGGCCCACGAGCGTCAGGATGGCGGGAACGAGGGTCAACGACAGGGCGACCGTGAGGAAGATCGCCAGGGAGAGGACCGACCCCCACTGGCTCAGCAGCGCGACACCGGAAAAGGCGAGGGCGAGCGTCGCGATGATCGCGGTGGAGCCGCTCGTCGCGACACTTTGACCCGCCCAGGTCAGCGAGGTCACGACCGCTTCCTTCGGAGCTCGGCCGTTGATGAGTTCTTCGCGGTACCGGGCCACAATGAAGACCGAGTAGTCGGTGCCCACGCCGAGTACGAAGGTCTCGACCAGCGTCAACGCCGTCGAGTCGACGTGCGTGACGAGCGTCCCGATGAGGACGGTCCCGCCGAGACCGAGTACGAGAGCGATGGCGATCCCCGCGAAGGTGAACAGCGGGGCGATCGGCGACCGGAAGTAAAGCATCGTGATGAGGATCAAGACCGATACCGTGATCGGGAGCACGATCGCGAGGCTGGCGGAGAGAACCTGGTTCTCGTTCTCACCGAGGGCCGGGCCCCCGGTTTGGGAGAACGACAAGGAATGCGTGGGGTCGGAAGCGGAGAGGATTCCCGGAACCACCTGATTGATCCGGTCGACATCGGCGTACACTGGATTTCCTCCCGAGGCGTTCGTGTAGCTGTCGCTCACCCCGTAAGAGACGACGATCAGGCTGGCGGTCCGGTCGGCGTTAACGAACTGCGCCGAGATCGCAAACGGAAGAGGGATCGGTAACTGCCAGAGTCGATTCGCGCTGACCGTCGCGTTCGCCCACGCCGCGACCGCCGAATCGGAGGGGGGCCTGGATCCAAATTCATTCCAGACGTCGAGCAAGAACGCTGTCGCGGTACCGGCGGAGCGATTCAGCACTCCCGCCGCGGTTGACTGGACGCTCGGGAACTCGGTAAAATTCGAGATTCCGAGCGTGGAGAGGACGGCCGTCGGGACCAACTGATCCGCGGGCAGGGGGGCGAGGAGTGAGATCAGGGGCGCCTCCGTCGACCGGGCCACGGACGAGGCGCAGTCGACTACCGCCGCCAAAGTCCAACACGCGACAGTCGAATTGAACCCCGGGGTTGAGGAGTTGTAGCCCAGAAAAAACGCGGCTAAGAACTCGAGAGGAATCGATTGGTTGGCGTAGAGGGCTCTCGTCTGGTTGTAGGCCGGAAGATTCGAAAGTTGAGGGTCCGCGGGGGACGCGATGACCAGGGCGCGCCAATCGTCCACGAAGGTCGCGGGGGGGCCCCACAGAGCCACCGCCGACTGATTCACGTCGGTGAGCAGCGGCGGAGTGGTCGGCGAGCCGTTCAGCGCCGCGCTGAGGATCCGGCTCGTGAGAGAGGCTTGGCCCGCGAGGTAGCCCGCGGCGGCGGTATAGATGCTCGAAATGGAGGCGACCTCGGTAAGCGACCGATCGGACGCCAGTCGGGTGGTGATCGTCTCTAAGGCTCCCTGGGCGGAGGCGCTCGTTACGTTGGGTCCCGAGATCACGAGCAGACTGCTCGATCCCCCGCTCCCGTTCGGAAATTGCTGATTGACCTCCGCTTGCGCTTGCGCGCTGGGGGCACTGGAGGGTAGATCGGTCGTCGAGCTCGTCGTCACCGACCCGATCAGCGATAGAAAGGGGATTGCGAGGACGAACAGGACGATCCAGAAAATGATCGGATACCAGGGGTGACGAACGATCGCTCGCCCCAGCCCCCCGAAGATCCGATCTCCGACCGGAGACGATCCCGAGGCGGTGGGCGACATTTGTCTCCCGAAAGAGAACGGGAATTAAGGTGTGCGCTCGACCGGTGGAACGTCGGGGGCTGAAGCGGATTCGCGGGGCGACTTTTTCCGCCCCCACTGCGCAGGAAAGCGGGCCGGGTCGGCGAAGACCCGAGTCGAATCCACGACCCACCCATGGCGAATCCCCATGGTTTCCGAGGAATCGACCAGTGCGGTTCCGAGCGCGACCAACGCCCCGGTCCTCGTCACTAAGACGACACTCGACCCTTTGGCAAAGGGTTTCGGCAGAGACGAGATCCCGCCGCTCGCCAGGTCCGCGCCATGCGCCACGGCACTCGCGGCCGCGTCGCGGAGCACGATCGACGGAAACTCTTTCCAAACCTCCTCCATCGGGTGGAGGAGGGCCAGCAACAGTTCGGGGTGATCCCGGTCGGCCTCCGAGGTCGCGTCGGCGAGCGCCGTCAAGGGGACGGAGGCCTCTTCTCGGAAAGGTCCGGTTTGAATCCGACGCAACTCTTCCAAGTTCCCTCCCACGCCGAGCGCTTCTCCGAGATCGACCGCGAGGGAACGAATATAGGTCCCGGAGTCGGCGGTGACGTCGAGCAATAACCGGGTTCCGCCCCGTTCCAAGACCGCCAGTCGATGAATCGTGCGGATCCGGCGCTCTCGCTTGACGGCGGATCGAACCGGAGGGGTCTGGAAGATCGGTCCCGTGAATTCGGCGATCACGCGCTCCAGGTCCCGCGGAGCGACGGAGCCGTGAAGTGCCACCACTCCGATGTAGCGCTTCGGAAATTCGAGGACCAGGGGGATCAGTTTCAACGACGGGCCGACCCCCACCCAGAGGAGCCCGGAGACGTTCGGATCGAGCGTTCCCGCGTGACCGGCCCGATCGACCCGCAAGAGATCGCGAACCCAGGCCGTTACCTGATGCGAACTAGGGCCTCTCGGCTTGTCGATCAGGAGGAAGGCGCCGGCGGCGATTCGCTCGAGCACCGGCGTAGGGAACGGCGGAGACGGCGAGGCCTCGCTCATGGGGCTGAGTTGTGCGGGGGTCGAATCAGATACGCGAGGAGCTCGGAAACCACCTGATCGGGAGTACGATGGGAGGAGTCGAGCACGAGGTCCCCGGACTCCTTCTCGAGGTCGATCTGATAGAGCCTCCGATAGCGGATCCGCTCGCTGTCCTCTCGGGCTCGCATATCGAGTCGGGCTCGATCAAAGGTAACGCCGTCGCGCTGAGCGAGGCGAGCGGCGCGGATGTCGGGCGAGGCCGTGACGATGAAGCGATGCGCCGGAACGGATCGTTGCTGGCACAGGGGGCCGGGAAGACGAGCGTCCAGTATTCGGCCGGGCTGCGCCCACTCCAGCATCTGCCGATCGACCCCGCGGTCGATTTCGTCATGGGACTCGGCATATTTCGAAAACGCGAGGAGATCCATCTGATGGCGCGCGGCTTCGGCGCGAAAGAGTTCTCCGGCGGAGTGATACTCGATCTTCAAATGCTCGGCGACGCGACGGGCGGCGGTGGACTTCCCACTGCCGGGGGGCCCCCCGACGCACACGACCCGATCGATCACGCCGCTCCCCTCGCTACCTCCGCGGGGGAGGTTGCGGGGGCCGGGTGGCTTTGCGCATATCGACGGAGCCAGTAGTGCTTCAAGAGGCGACGGAAGACGATCGACGACGGAACGGTATAGATGCTAAAGAGGAAGAACCAGAGCGGGAAATAGCCGAACACTTTGGACTGCAGATCAATCGCGGCGGTTCCGATGTACACGTACGGACCGATGCCGCCCACCGCCGCCGCCGCGATGACCAACCCGATCCACGTGTAGATCAGGATCAGGAGGAACCAGGTGATTGCCATCCCTTTGAGCTGCGCGATCGACACTTCCC
Organism: uncultured Thermoplasmata archaeon; assembly: GCA_963749195.1. Lineage (GTDB taxonomy): Archaea > Thermoplasmatota > Thermoplasmata > Lutacidiplasmatales > UBA184 > Lutacidiplasma. Next base: position 652,644 of record CAVVLX010000006.1, on the reverse strand, counting down.
CGGAAAGTTTCGTGAGGCGGGCCTGATGCGGCTTCAGCGCTTCGACGCGGTCCTTCTTTCCGGACCGAAGTGCGGCCATCTGCACCTTGCGGAACGCCGAACTCCAGGCCTGGACCTTCGCGGCCTTCACCCAGTCCGTCGTGTAGTTGTACGCGAGAGCGGTGACGAGCATCTCCAGCGCGCCCGCGAGGGCCATCGTCAACAAGAGATACTGGCTCGAGAAGCCGATGAGCCAGTAGAGGGGACCATTCTGCGCCGAACTGACGCCCAGCAAGGTCGCGAACTGATTGCGGGCCGCGGTGTCGAAGAGCATGTAGATTCCAAAAATGAAGAGAAAGACCAGCAGGAAGGTGGAGAATTTGAATGCCGGAGGAGGCGGCCGCGCCGGGCGCTTCCCTTCCTCGACCTCGGTCGCCGCCCGATCTCGAGGAGTCTCTTCCGCCTCTTCCTCTTCGGCGGAGGGAAGAGGTAGGTCTTCCTCGACCTCTTCGTCGTCCGCGGCAGCGGTCTTCAGGGGTTCGGGATCCGTGGGGGGCATGAGCCTAACTCTCCCCTCCAAGGAATCGGCGTAAGAGCGGATTCATTTCCATGAGCTGCTCGCGGCCCATCGCCTCGTAGAGATTTATGATGATGCCTACGGTCAGGAGCACGCCCGTTCCGCTGGCGTTGCCGACCGTACCGATCAGGTCCGCCCCCGCGGCGAGGGCGCCGACCGCCGCTCCGGAAATGACCGTAATGACGGGAATGTAGCGTTCGAGGACGCGACGTAACACTCGAGGTTCTCTACGGAATCCCGGGATCTGCATCCCGGAGGCCTCGATCTGTCGCGCCACCGCCTCGGGACCCATATTCGTGGTCTGGATCCAGAACTTGGCGAACATGATCGAGCCGAAGACCATGACGGAAAAGTACACCCCGACGTGGATCAGGGCCTGCCACCACTGATGATTGACGAGGAAATTGCCATAAAGTTGGTAGTTCAACATCGGCAGGAGCCACGACTCGAGCCCGTTCACCGTCGAGAGGTAGTAGGCTCCGCCACTCAGGGGAGTCGTTTGCGAGATGCCCATCGACTGCGCCGCCGTCGCCGAAGCGGGATACGAGCCGATCCACCACTGATGCCCGATGAGCGGGAAATGCATCAGCGTCGGGTTGGACCAGAGCAGGATCGAGAACATCGAGACGTTCGCCAGGAGCGCCGACATCAAGATGACCGGAATGTTCGACGCGTAGATCAGACGCAACGGATACCGACCGCGAGCCCCGCGGGCCTCGGCGTGAGATAACGGCAGTTCGATCCGTGTGGATTCGGTCCAGGCGACGAGGAAAAAGATCGCCGCCGTACCGGCTAAGGCGACCACCGGATTCGGGGCATGCAGCAGCACCTGCTCCCATCCGCCTCCCGCCATCTGGCTCGCCGTATAGTGGGTAAAGAACCAGAGCGCTTTGGGGATCGTGCCCGAAGGGGGGTTCAGCGCCGAGATCGGTTGGCCGGTGGACTGAGGCAGCCAGTTCAGGCTCCCTTGGACGATCTGTTGGGAGACACCCGCCGCGATGAACAAGGAGATCCCGCTGCCGATGCCCCATTTCGAGACGACCTCATCCATCAGGAAGACGAGGTAGCTTCCGAAGACGAGCTGCGCGATGATGATCGTCTCGGCGAGGATCATCCCATTTCCCGGGGAGGCCACGCCGAGGGAATTGATGATGGAGGCCGATGGCGTCAGATAGCCGAACACCTGCGGGATCGCTTCGACGAAGATCATCGCGACGACGACGACCTTCTGGGACCCTTGGTACATCCCCTTGTCTTCGTCGTCCGTCAGGTCGAGATTGATGATTTTCGCGCCGACGAATAATTGCATGATGATCGACCCGGTCACAATGGGGCCGATCCCGAGGTGCATGAGCGTCCCCTGGGCTCCCGCGAGGATCGCACGGTAGCTGGCGAACAGGTCGATGACCGTCGCCTGGTCGACGCCGAAGAGGTAGATGTTCGTTAACAGGAAGTACATCAGCAGGACGCCGATCGTCCAGAACATCTTGGTCCGGAAGTGGACGTGACCCTTCGGTTGGGCCACCGCCGGCATGCGGCTCGTGATGGGTTTCAAGCCGTAGAGCTTCGATTTCGTTCCGCTGTAGGAAAGCCCGAGGAAGATCAACGCGAGCAGGACAAACACGCCGACCGCCAGCAGGCCGAAGGCGAGGATCGTGGGCTGACCCCAGATCCAATCTAGAGACAGGAGCACGGCCCCGAGGACGGCGAGCGGGATCGCCCACCGATAGTCGCGAGGGATCTCCTCCTCTACCATTCGCCGCTCGCGGAGCCGTCGGGCGGATTATATAGTCTACGGGGAGGAGGCAGCCCCGGCGGCGGGTTCGTCCCCCGGAGGCGACGCGAGGATGGTGACCTTCTGCTGGGCGTGCTTGCTCGCATGCGCGACGAAGACCTTCCAGGGGCGCCGCGGGGTTCCGCCGCCCAGGAGCCGATCGACCCCGGCTTTCGTCAAGTCGGCGACGAACGTATCGCCGTCTCGAGTGAGCGCTTGCGCCGCTTCCAGCGCCGGCACGAAGGTCTCGAGCTCGCCGACGTTCAGACTCATGGGAGCGGCAACGATCTGGGACGGCCGTTTGAATCCATGCCGTCCAAAATGATCGGGGGCGTAGATGAGCATCGATTTGAACTTGTACTTGTGCAAGCCCGCATTTCCTCGGCCCCCTTGCTTGCCCGCGCCACGGCCGGCCTTGATGCCTCGGCCGTGGGTGCGAAGACCGCGGAACTTTCGAGTTCGACTGGGCATGGGATCCTCTAGATCATCTTCCGAGCGAGATCATTGATCGCGCGTCCGCGATAGCCGAGGGCGCCCCCCAAGGCGAAAGGCTTCTTGGTCGAGCGCCAACCCCCGGTTGGAGCGCGCAATCGGAATAGCGGCCGGACTCCGGGTAACGTCACGAGTCCCTGTTCGAGGACGTGCCGAGTAAGTTCGTTCATGTCCTTCGATCGGGACGAGTCTTGGACATTGGAGGCGTCCAATCGTTCGCCCGCGGCCGTCTCTCCGCGCTGCTGGATCAGGAGGCTGATGGTTTCGGGCTCGGCTTCGCCCCAGGTGACGTATCCCTGAACCTTCGACAACATTCCTCGGAACGACGCAAATTCCGGCAAGACCGTGGCATGATTCGGCCGTGTAAGATGCAGCACGTTGAGCGTATCCACGATATCGTGCCGCGCGTGAATCGTGCCCCGGACCCGAATGACCATCCACGCCATGGCTACCTCCGTGGCCCCCCGGGGCCTCGCCGGCCCCCGGGCGCGCCGGGCCGGCCACCCGGGCCACCCCGACGCGGCCCGCCGCGACCCCCCGTTCTCGGCGTCTCCTCCTTCGGAGGCAAGATCGAAGTGCCAATGGCGCCTCGGATGATCTTGAGTCGCTGTTGATCTTCGTTTGTCACCTTGAGGGACGCGAGAGCGACCAGCGCCTGATACGCCGATTGCGCGTAGTTGACGGTCGTCTTGGTGTGCCCGTCGGTGTATCCCCAGGCATCGGTGATGCCCGCGAACCGGAGGATCGGCTTGGCCACATCGCCGACGGCGAGTCCCACTCCTTGCGGGGCCGGTTTGAACGTGACGACGACCGATCCGGAACGTCCCGATACTTGGAAGGGGACGGTGTGCGGACGTCCGCAGCCACACTCCCAGCTCCCGCATCCCCGGAACACCTCCAAGATCTCGAGTTTCGCTCGATCGATGGCTCGCCGGATCGTGGGACCCACCTCCTTTCCCTTCGCTCGGCCGAGGCCCACGAATCCATCTCCATTGCCCACGACGACCGTCACCGCAAACTTGAACCGACGACCGGAATCGGTCATCCGCTGGACCATGTTCACGTCGAGCACCTCGTCATGCAGATTCGGGAGCAATTGATCGACGATCTGCGCCTCGCGGAGAGGTAGCCCGCTCCGCAGCGCATCGGCCATCGTAGTGATCTCGCCTCCGTGAACTTTCTTCCCGAGCTCCGTCTTCGGCACCCAGGGGGGCGGAGCGGAGGGTCCTCCCATCGACGAAGGAGCAGCCGTTCCGGGGGCCGCACTCGCCCCGCTCATGACGTGGCCCCCTCGGCCCGGCGAGCGATGGCGGGAAGTTTGAGGCGGTAGCTATCGAGCGGCTCGGGCAGAGGTTTCCCGAGGTGCTTGCCGTTCAATCGGTCGGCGGCTGGGAACCCTTTTTCTCCATGCGGGATTTCAAGACCGGCGTCCAGTAGTCCCTTGAGGGCGCCGAGGACTCGTCCGCCGGGGATCGCGTGACGAAGTCCCAAGTCGAGCACCGCCTCGCTGGTCCCGGCGGTCTTCGCTCGAAGTCCGGCGAGATATCCGGTCAGATAAGCCGCCGGGGTGGAAGTCAAACTTGTGCCCGGGAAGCCGAGCTGCGGCAATTCTTTCGAATCCGCGGACGCGATCACGCGATCGCCCACGGGATCGTACCGCGTCACCGCGACCCAGAATCGGCCGTTCGAACGCCGCACCACGGCCCGCGGGAGTCCGGACTTGAGCAGCTTGAGGCGGTGTCGGTAATCGGTCAACCCTTCGCGTCGGCGACGGAACGGTACTCGATACCGCGGGCCCTTACTCATCGCTTTTCCTCCGGAAGGTGCCCGGCGAGCCGCAGGTTGATAAGAAGGTGCGCCCGGCTGCGGAACATTCCGCCCTTCGAGCGGCGATAGAATTCCCGATAGATCGCCGGCGGAATTTTCTTTCCATCGCGGAGCTCCTGCAGCAGCGACCGCTGGGCGCGGATCCGTCGGATCCAGCGACCCTTGCGACTGACTCTCGATTGCGGCGTCCCCTTTCGCGATCCGGCGCCGCTGTGGCGGCCCTTGGCGACTTCGGCGGCGTGGCGTCGCGCCCGCACACGGGACACGCCCTGGATCGCTTTACGTCGAATGACGCCGGCCTTGATGGCGCTGCGTACGTCCGATCGGGTAACCGCATCGGCCAGTTCCTCTTGGCTCGCCGGATCGATCCATACGCGGCCCTCCCCACACTTGAGGAGCAGTGCCGCGAGGCGTCGTTGATTGGCCAGATCCGGCATGACTAGGTCTCCGTTTCGGTCTTGACGAGCGGGTTCAGGACATGGATCCCTAATTTCCGGGCGATCTCCTCGAGGGCGAGGCGTCGGCGCGTCCCGACCGTCCGTGCGATCACGGCCGCCTCGGTCTTGGAGTCGATCTTCTCGACGTCGGAGGAAGTTCGGACGAGGATGGGCCGGAAACCGGAGGGTGTGAGACCCCGAATCCGCGCAGGAGACCGATAACCGACGCTGACGACCTCGGAACGGTATCCATAATGTCGTCGCTGTTTCGATTGGAGTCCCCGGGGCCGTCGCCACGACTCCCACCGACCAATGCGAAAGTACCGGTGGGCGGCCTGACGGACGAAAAGGGGCCGGTGTCGGTCCTGCTGATCGCGGAGTCCCAGCAGTCGCTGGCGTTGCGGATCGAGGGTCGGACGCTTCGGTGCCCGGGGGATCTTTTCTTCCTCTACGGCTTCGGAGTCGGGCTTCTCGGTGCTCTCGTCCTTGCTCGCCGGAGCCGGCTTCTTCGGCACGGCTTTCGCCGCGCGCCGTCGTCGGGGGGCCGCTTTCGAGGGGGAATCGGCGACCGGCGCTTTCTCCGGGACCTCCTCGACGGGGCTCGGCGGGGAGGATGGTTCGGCCATTAGCTCGCCTCTTTCAGGTGCGCCTTTTCGATGATGTAGATGCCATCTTGGAAGACGCGCGGATCGTAATCGCGAATGTGCGTGGCCCGCTCGATATTGGCCGCACTTTGACCGACCTGCTCGACGTCGAAGCCGCTCAAGAGAACGAAGTCTCCATCCACTACGGCGCTCACGCCGGGGCGCAAAGGGGCGGTCCGAGGATACTTCTCTCCGAGGAAATTCTCGATGACGAGCTCCGCCTCCTTAGCCTGAACCTTCATCGGGAAGTGCGCCGCCACGACCTTCATCTTCGCCTCGACGCCGAGCGTCAGCCCGCCGGTCAAATTCCTCAGATGCGCCGCCCAGGTTCGCAAGAGCGACTGCGATCGCTTTCGTTGCGAGGGAAGGCGCAGCGCGATCGTGATCTCTTCACCGTTTACCGCGACGTCGATCGCCTCGGAAGGAAACGGGCGTTCCACGGCCCCCAAGGGGCCCCGAACGACGAGCGCCCCGGGGCGCATCTCCAACGCGACCCCTTTCGGGATCGGGAGGGAAATGCGACTGCGCTCCAGATCTTCTTTAATAGACATACGCGAGCAGCTTGCCTCCAATCTTGAGTTCGCGAGCCTTCTGTTGATCGATCACGCCGCGATTAGTGGAAAGGACGAGCAGGCCGAAGTCCTGCGCCGGGAGGAAGCGAGCTTCGTAGCGCTCGAGGTTCCCGTGTCGAACCGACATCCGGGGCTTGATGACGCCACACGAATTGATTCGACGGGAGAGCTTGACGTCGTACTTGCCTCCACGCCCCGTGGAAACAAACGTGAACTCCTCGATGTAGCGATGTTCCCGGAAGAGCCGCAGCACCTCGCCGATCAAGCGCGACGTGGGCGCGATCTCGACGTTGGCTCGTCCCTGCTGGTCCGCATGGCGCAGCGACACGAGCGCGTCGTTGAGTAGATCGGTCTGCATCCGGTTCGGTCCTCCGTCACTGATACTTGCGGAACCCGAGGTCCATCGCGACTTCCCTAAAGCACTGGCGGCACAGGTGGAGGCCATAGCGGCGGACGATTCCCCGCTTGCGATCACACCGAAGACAACCGACCTTGCGTCCGAATTGTTTCTTCGGCTTCATCGTTCGGCTCACTCCACGAAGGTCAGATGAAAATTGTCGGCGAGAAACTGTCGGGTTTCCTCCCGGTTGGAGCGCAGCCTCTTGGGAATCGCTCGGGGAGCGATCCGACGTTCGCGAACTCGGTATCCTCCGCGACCGACCTCGACGGAGATATCCATCCCGTGAATGCCGATCTCCGGATCATACTTCATCCCGGCAAAATCCGTGTAGTCGGCCATTCCGAGGGAGAAGTTCCCCCATTTGTCGATCGAGTCGGGGTCGAACTGACGGTCGCGGGCATCGAAGGCGCGATCGAGGAACTCCTTGGCGCGGTCTCCGCGCATCGTCACCTTCGCGCCGATGATCTGGCCCGCACGAATGCCGAAGTCCCGATTGGTGGAGCGGGAGTGGGTCGCGACCGGTTTCTGGTGCGTGATCATTTCGAGCACCTTGGTCGCTTTGGTGAGGGGATCGCCGGATTGGCCGACGCCGGCGTTGACGACGACTTTCAAGATGCGGAGATCGCGGTGCTCGTTCGCGCCCGTCGGACGCTTGGTTCCGGAGGGCGGAGAGGCGGCGGTGGCAGTCATCGGTCCAAGCCCTCCGTGATCGTGACCTGGGGGGCGGTGTCGCCGACGATGTAGACGTACTCCTTGATCGTCGAAAAACCTTCCTTGAAATGGACGAGATTCGGCTGCGAGGAATTCCGAACCTCCACTTTCTCCACTCGAGCGATCTCCCCAACGTGGGAGCCGCCGGCCACATACGCGAGTTGGCCCGGTCCGAGGGGGAGGTGGCTCACGACCTTTTGGCCGGGAACCTGGATCTTGAGCGAATCGCCGACTCGATAGGGGGAGCTGGGAGCGACGAGCAGGTTGCGTCCATCATGTAGGGTCACCGCCACTTTTCCGCCCGGAACCGCATGTTTGAACCGCACCCGACCGATTTTCACCGAAGCTTCCGCCGCCGCAATGGGAACGAGGATCAGTTTGCCCCGGCGATTCTTAACGACCCGGAAATGCGCGTCCAACGGTTTGGCGAGCGAGAGGGTGTCCATGAGGCCCAATCCCCAAGAAAGATCGTGAACCACCGACCCATCGATCCGCACCTGCCCCGTACGGACCAGCAGGCGCGCTTCGCGGGCATTTCGAACGAACTTCTTGACATCTCGGAGCACGAGGAGCACGGGGATCGCCTCGTCCTGCGAATGCGGGCCCGGCGCCGGGCGTTTGATCCACTTCGTTCCCTTCCGAGGAACGGTCCAGTTTCGCGGAGCCGCGCCTCGTTTCAGACGGAAGGTCATGGTTCCTCCTCTGCCTTGGGCTTGGAGCGCCGCGGTTTGGGGGTAGGAGGAGCTTCTGCCTCCGGCTCCTCGACGGGTTCGGGCACTTCCTCGACGGATTCTGGGGTCGTGTCTTCGTTGAGCGGGGGAGCGGCCGACTCCCGTTCCCCAGCCGGGGGAGACTCGGGCGTTTCCGGTGCCGTGGGGGGAGCGATCTCTTCTTCGGTCAACTCGGAATCTGCAACGCGGAGCGAACGACGTCGCCAAGGGTCGGAGAGATTCAGTCGAGTTATGACGAGATGGCTCAGCTGGATCGGTAGCGGTTTCAGTTTCTGATCACCGGTCTTAACCGTGATGTTGTCGAGCGTCACCGAGTAGTGGCGTCGACTGACCTTCGCGACGCGTTCTTCCCGACCGACGTAGCTGCCCGAAAGGACTCGGACCGTGTCCCCTTTGCGGACCGGCACATGACGGCGTTTGAATCTTCCGCGTAGGTCGCGCGACAGCGGCAAGGTCATGCGTCGGCGGCGCTCTGCCCCGTCCGCCGTGTAGACCGCCTTTCGTTGGCGTCGCGGTTGACGGGAGGAGGTCGGCATCGTTCTTCGCCCTCCTACAAGATAATCGAGGAAGCAGCGGCAATCCGGGGCCACCGCTCCGCCGCCTCTTTCGCGACCGGGCCTTTGATCTGCGATCCCTTGATTTCTCCGGTTTCGGTCGTGATCACGGCCGCATTGTCTTCGAACTGCACGCGCGTCCCATCGGCCCGGCGGATCGGAGACCGGGACCGGACGATGACCGCATGCAACACTTGGCGCCGCATCTCGGGGGTTCCCTTCTTCACGGAGACGATGATCAGGTCGGCGATGCCGGCGCGCGGATAGCGCCGATGGGTGCCGTGCCAGTTCCGAACGGAGATGATTTCCACGATCTTGGCGCCGGTGTTGTCCACGCAATCCAACCGAGCGCCCTTGGGGAGTCCTCGACCGCGTCGGCCGGGTAGTCCTTTCATGGGGGAGTGACCTCCGTCTCGGCCGCGGCCTCCGCCCGCGACTCTTCTCCTTGGACGCGCAAGGCGGCTTCTCCGAGATCCTCGACGATGCAGAACGTGACGAGCTTGGAGAGCGGCCGAGTTTCCGCGATTCGAACGCGGTGACCGATCGGTACGTGGAGGCAGGGCGGGCTGTGGGCGAGATAGCGTCGACGACGCTTCTCATAGCGCTCGAACTTCGAAACGTAATGCAGGAGGGTCCGTTCTACGACCGCGGTGGTTTGCATCGATGTGGAAACGACGGTCCCTTCCAGGATCTGGCCTCGCAGGCTCAACCGCCCATGGAACGGGCAGTGTCGATCGTCGCACTTCCCCTTCGGCGCACGGACGTCGAGTCCGATGTCGCGCGCGCGTCGCGCCTTGGGAGTTCGGGGGGGATTCATCGAAACCTCCTCGGCCCGCTGCCCAAGAGCCTCTTGGTGCGGTCTTCGGGACGGACGCGAAGGACCTCCCCTCTTAACGGTAACTCGCGGCCCGCGACATCGATCCGGCCCACCAGCCCCTGCTTGGGGATTCGGACCGTTCGACCGTCGGGAATCCGACGGACGCTCAGCATGTGAAACGATTCGTCGATTAGGACCCCGTCCAGCGGAAGGGGAGAGATCCCCGGCGCCTCGGTGATCTCGATGCTCCCTCCGAGGATCTCGCCCGCGAGGGCCAGGCGATCGGTGCGGGAGAGCGACACGGGTTCTGACATCGATGCCTCAATCCGATTACGATCGCCGCGGGGCGCCGGCAACCCCCCGATCGGGGGCATGAGATCGTTCGGAAAGGACGGTGAGGGCCCGAGCAACGTTCGTCCTCAGGGCTCGCATTCGCCCCGGGCTCGGGGGCGCGCCCCCCATCGCGGCCACTCCGCGCTCTCGAAGGAGGTCGTTCTCGACTTGGGCGATCCGCCGTTGAAGTTCCTCATCGGAGAGACCGCGCAGTTCTTTCATACGAAGCAAGCTCATGGGAGCGTCTCCGGGCCCACGGGTTCGAGCGGAGGAGTGACCGCCGCCTCGCCTTCTTCGACAGGGGGAAGTACCGCGGGAACCGGTTTCGGCCGCTCCTCGACGCCTTTCACTCGGATCTCATCGGGGAGACGCGCCGACGGGCGCATGATCCATACATTGACGCCGATGACCCCGGGTTTCAGCCGGGCTTGATAGAATCCCTTCTGGATGAACAAGTGAACTCCTTCGCCGCAGTACTTGATGGTGCCCGCCTTGAAACGCTCCGTGCGGTGGCGCTCGCCGGTGAGCTTGCCGGACAAGATGACCTGACAGCCTCGCGCGCCGGCTTCCATGATCCGGCGAACGGTCGAGTGACCCGCACGACGGAAATGCCATCCGCGCTCGAGCGTCGCCGCCAGCTTTTCCGCCATCAGTTGGGCGTTCAGGGACGGCTGCCGCTCTTCCTGGACTTCGATTTGGGGATTATCGAGCGCGAACCGGCTCTGAATGTCCTGGGTCAACTGCTTGATCAATTCTCCCCGTCGCCCGATCAGGATTCCGGGTCGTTCACAAATGAGCGTCACGCGCGTGCCCATGGGCGTGCGCTGGATGTCGAGTCCCCCGAACCCGGCTCGCGCGCTCTCCTGGACAAGGTAATCCTTGAGCAGGACGCGCCGCGTGGCTTCTTGAATGACTTTTCGCTCGGCGCTCACGCGTTCTCCTTCCGTTCGCCAAGAATGATCTCGATGTTCGTGGTCTGTTCGTTCCAAGCGGTTGCGCGCCCTTGGGCGCGCGGCATCGAGGCTTTCCGAATCCTTCCGCGCGCGCAGGACGCGACCCGGATCACCAACTGATCCGTGTCGAGTCCCTCATACTCGGCGTTTGATTCCGCATTTTGGAGGATCTGTAGAACCGTTTTGGCGACTTTCTTCGGATACCGACCGGGGCCGATCCCCCGTTTGTGGGCCGTCTCCTGATTGAACCGACGGAAGGGAATCGCTTTGCGCAGCGCGACGACGTCCTCGAGCATGGTTCGAGCCCGATCGAGAGGAAGGCCCCGGATGGCGTTGAGCACTTCATACGTCTTCTTTGGGGATATCGGCATGTCCCACCCGCGGGCTCGGGCAACCGAGACGCCCGTTTCCGCCTGATAGGTATATCCCCGCATCTCGGTCTCCCTCCTCTACTTCAGTGGCATGAACTTCGACGATCGGGTGGCGCCGACGCCCGGACCCGAGTGCTTCTCGAAACGACGGGTGAGGGCGAATTCTCCGAAATAGTGACCGATCATTTCCGGTCGGACTTCGATCTCCCGGAACTCCTTCCCATTATGGATCGCCACGCGCCGGCCGACATGGGCTGGGAGCACGAGCACGTCGCGGCAATGCGTCCGGACCACCTTACCGGGAGGCGCGGTACGAAGCACCTCCAGGAATCGCTGCTGATCGGCATTGAACCCTCGACGAAGTGTGCGGCGCGCGCGCGCGGGAAGGAGCTTGGCCAATTCGGGAAGCTCGAGGGCCTGTAACTTGGGGAGCGTGATGCCCCGAAGGGTATACTCCCGTTTGCGACGGGCCTCGATCTTCTTTCCCTTTCGAGCCTTCGCCATGATTATGCCCGCACCTTCTTCGTTCGCTTTCGGCGTTGGGATCGCGAAAAGCGACCCACCTTCGCACCCGGCCAAGTTCCGGAGGAGACCGTGCTGGGACGTCCCACGTGCTGATGCGCGCCGCCCCCGTGCGGATGGTTGACCGGATTCATCGCGACTCCCCGGACTTTGAATGGAGGACGCGCGATCGATCGAGTCGCCCAGAACTTCTTCCCGGCTTTGATAATGGGGCGTTCCCCCCGTCCCCCCCGGCCACCGTGCCTACTTGGGCGCGACAGGTGGCCAGGAATGACTTGAAGTTCCCGGAGGGGAGTTGGATGGTGACCTCTCGCCCCGCGTGCGAGACGACCAGGGCACTCGTTCCGGCAGCGCGCACGAGGCGCCCGCCATCGAACGGATTGACTTCGAGATTCGATACGAGAGTTCCATCGGGGATGTCTCGCAGGGGCAGGATGCTCCCGCGATCCAAACGACCGGCATTGAGGGAGACCGAGTCACCGGTACCAAGACCCGCGCTCGCGAGCAGTATGACGCGTTCGCCGGTCGAAGTCTCGACCTCCGCCACGGGAGCGGTCCGACCCGGGGCCATCGCGATGCTCCGGACTTTTGCCTCTCCGACGATCGAGGCGGAGGGGTGGTAGATCGCGCCGTGATGGCGATGACTGGGCGATCGATAGCGGCCGGTCCCCGCACCGCGACGACGAGAGATGATCCGCTTTCCCATTAGAAGACTCCCGCTCGCGTCCCGATATCTTCCGCGGAGTACTCCTTCGAGAACTTCACGGTCGCGATTTTTCCCGTTCGAACGATCTTGACATTGACCTTCGCCACTTTGCAATGATACGTCTCCTCGATCGCCCGACGGATTTCGGCGCGCGACGCGCGTCGATCGACGGCAAATTCGAGCTTGTTCTGACGTTCCATCTCGTCCATGGACTTCTCTGTGACGTAGGCGTGCAACAAGATGCGGTGCTGAAGTTGAGGGGTCATTCGGGGCCCCCTTCGAGTCGGTGGCGGAGCGTTTCGACGGCCGCATGCGAAAAGATCGTGAGCCGGCCCGGGTCGCCCCCCGGCGCGAGGTCTTCCGTACCGAGGCGACCCACGGAGACCACTTCGACGCCGGGAAGATTGCGAAAGCCCCGCGCCTTTCCCGCCACGCTCGTCACGACGAGCAGGCTCCGAGGGGTTCGTCGGACGCGACCGCGGCGCTTCCCTCGGCCGGCGCGAAGGTGGGTGTGCGATTGAGCACGGGAGACATCGTCCCACAAGTCGAGGCGCTCTAGGAGGGCTCGGGCGTCGGCGGCGGAAAGAATGCCTTCCATGGGATCTTCCAAGACCACTGGGAGAGGTAGTCCTTCGGGAACCAGGTGCCCTCGGGCCCGCGCGAGCTTGAGTTCGCGCGTCGCGGCGAGCGCGGCCGAGAACGCCAAACGTCGCTCGTGTTCGTTGATCTTTTTGGCCCAGATTCGCTCGACGCGCGGCGGATGAGCGGGCCGGCCCCCGACCGTATTCGGCGCTTGGGCGCCCCGCATCGAGTCCATGAGCCGCGGAGAGCGCGATACGCCCTTCCCTTTGCCGGACCACTCGGTGGAGTGACGCAGTCCCGCGGTCGGCGAAGTTCCATACGGTTGGCGTCGATGCGAATGAGCAGCGACCACGGCGCGGCGGATCAAATCGGATCGAATCGGTTCCGAGAACGCCAGCGGGAGCGTGACGGTCTGCTGCGACTTGCCTTGTAAGGTTAGCAGCTGGACTCGGTGATGGGTCGCATGCGGCTCGGTAGAATCGGGGGCGGTCCCCGGTCGCGGCGCGTCGCTCATGCTCCTTGCTTCGACCGCGTGCTGAAGTAGCGCAGGTCGACCTTCTCGACGGACACGACTTGACTCCGGATCGGGAGCCGGAAGCGTAGCAGCCGCTTTGCCGGGCCCGGTAGCGATCCGTGCAGCACGACGCACGATGCCCGAACCTCACCGTAATGCGGGAATCCGCCGAGAGGAGCGATCGGCTCCGTGCGGGGATCTTTAACAATCTTGAGCACGCGCATGTTGTACTGAGTTCGTTTGTGGAATCCCATCTGACCCGCTTGGGGAATTCGATAGGAGACGAAGCTGGGGTTGTGCGGGCCTAACGTGCCGATCATTCGACGGTGCTTCGAGTTTTTCCGGGGCTGTAGTTTCACACCCCATCGTTTCGTGTGCCCCTGGAATCCCTTCCCTTTCGTCACGCCGATCACGTCGAGGAACTCGCCCTCCTTGATCAGTTGATCCAATGGAAACTCGGCTCCGAGATGTTGAATCGCGAAGGCCCGTCGTTCGTCGAATTTTTCACCGGACACCCGCACTTCAAAGAGGTCCGGAGTTTTCGAAGGAACTCCCGTAACCAGATTCGGTTGCGTGTAGACCATCATTCGGACTTCGTCGCCCATCGAGTTCGCGAAATGGGCGCGCGGCTCTTCCTTCGATTCCGGATGGGTTGGGATTGCCCGCGCGAGTTCCGGGGTATTCGACGGACCCCAGACTTCGGACACGACATGCGTCCCGTACGGATCGCGCCGATAGATGCGGGCCCCTGCGACCCGAAGAGGCGGTACCTCCACGACCGTGACGGGGATCGAGACTTCCTGGCCAGCCGTCGTCGAGCGCTTTCGATAATCTACGATGAATGCGTGCGTCATCCCGACCTTGTAGCCCGCGAACCCTTCGAGCGCGGGTTGCTTCGGTCCAGGAGGCCAAGACCGAATGGTCGGAACGAGCCGAGCGGAACGGGAACGGGGAGAAAAGCCGAGCGATCCTCGGCGTGGACGATGTCGCCTAGCCATGGGTCGATGAAGGATTCCGCCTCCGGTGGGGCTGGGGGAGAAACGTACCCTATATAAGTGCTGGGACAAATTCGTCTCGATCCACGTCAGTCACACGAAATTTTCGAACGCGCGCGTAGAGGAATCGGTTCGATCCGCGTTGAATTCAGTTGAGGGCGCGACGCGATGGGATCGTGTCCGACCCCAATGGTTATGGCGCCGATTTGAGATGCGTCGCGGGTGTCCGAGGATGCGCCGCTTCCCGTCACGTTGGAGGACGTGGAGGCGGCGCACCTCGAGATCGCCGACAAGGTCACGCGAACGCCCTTGATTCGGGCGCCGACGTTTCCCGGATTCCCAGAGACCCCGATCTACCTCAAACTTGAAAATCTTCAACGCACGGGCGCATTCAAGCTCCGAGGCGCAACCAATCGAATCGCTCACCTAACGGCCGAGGAGGCTCGTCGGGGAGTCATCGCAGCCTCCGCCGGCAATCATGCGCAGGGCGTTGCCTACGCCGCCCGTGCACGTCAGATCCCGGCGACGATCGTGATGGCGCGCAATGCGTCTCCGCTCAAAGTGGGTTCCACACGCGCGTTAGGGGCTCGCGTGATCCTTCAGGGTTTGGATTATGAAGAGGCGCACGAAGAGGCGCTTCGGATTGCGCGGGAAGAAGGTCTCACCTACATTCACCCATTCGACGACCGATTCGTGATCGCCGGGCAGGGAACGATTGGGCTGGAGATTCTCGAGGATCTCCCGAACGTTCACCGGGTAGTGAGCGGAGTCGGCGGCGGGGGGCTTCTCGCTGGAATCGCCACGGTCCTGCATGCTCGGCGACCCTCGACGGAGATCGTGGGCGTTCAACCGAATGGGGCGAGCACGTTGGTGGCTTCGCTGGAGAAGCATCGGGTGGTCGTGGGCGCTCGACCGGTGACGTTCGCCGACGGCCTCGCCACCCGCCATATCGGGGATCTCCCGTTCCGAATCTTTGAAGCGACCGGCACCCGGGCCGTAGCGGTCGACGACCGATCCATCGCCCGCGCGGCGTTCCTCCTCCTCGAACAAGCCAAAGTGTTGGCGGAAGGTGCGGGGGCCGCGCCGTTGGCCGCTCTCTTGGAGCATCCGGAACTGATGGCGGATGGTCCGGTCGTGCTGGTGGTGAGCGGCGGAAATCTCGATCCGTTCATGCTTGATCGGTTGCTGTGGATCGGGCTCGCGGCCGAGGGTCGCCTTTTACGCTTACGCGCGGCGCTGACCGACACACCGGGTCGATTAGCAGAGTTCCTTGGCATTGCTGCGCAAGCGACGGCCAATGTTCGGCACATTGTCCACGACCGAGAGTCCCCGGATCGGGTGCCGGGCGAGGTCACGGTCGAGGTCGAGCTCGAGGTTCGCGATGCGGGACACGCCGACGAAGTGGTCCGGGCGTTTCAGGAACGCGGTTGGAGCGTCGATCGATCCCCTCGACGGCCTACGTAACTTCGAGTGGGGTGGTGGCCCCCGCACCATACAACTCGTAAATACTCTAGGTGGCATCGACCGGTTGGGTGGCTCCATGGCTCGAGGCGACGGCGACTCTCGCTCGGTGATGCCGCAGCCGGCCCATCTATGGACCGTCGCGGAAGCCAATCAACGGCTCCCAACTCTCAACGAGCTCCTGCCGCAGCTGCGCGCGTGGGTCGTCCGCCTGAGGACGGTTCACGAGGAAATCGAACGACTCGCCACGTTCTGGGGAAAGGAGATCGATAGCGCCGACAACCCGGATCGCGAGCAAAAGGCCCGGCTCGACGCGGAGTGGGAAAACCTCACGAAGCGCCTCGAAGAAGCGATTGGGGCGCTGCAAACGGAGGCGATCGAAGTCAAGGACCTCGACAGCGGGCTGGTCGACTTCTACGCCGTTCAGGATAACGAGGTGGTTTTTCTATGTTGGCAGCGCGGCGAGGAGGAGGTCGGATTCTACCACTCCTTGGACGGAGGATACCGAACCCGGCGACCGATTCCGGATCGCTCGAAACGCGTGCCCCACGCCACGAGCGGTCGCCCGTAGGCCCGGCGGGATTACTCGATCTCTGCGGCGTGCCCCGCCTGAAGCATCGGCACGATTCGGACGAGCGCGATGAACGCGCCGACGGCCGCGAGGGCCGCACAGAGCCAGCCTACCCACGAAAAGGCGATGGTCGCACCAAGGAGGATGAGACCGACGGGGGCGGCCAGGGTCGCGAATCCCGCGGCGGCCCCGAGGGGCGGCCGGTCGGTCCGGAACGTGGCCACCGATCCAATTGCGGTTAGGGTCGCCGCGATCAGCAGGAGAAATGCCCCCGACCAGATGCTCGCGACGAAATTCTCCATGTTGGCGAACGGGGAGATGGTTTCGGTCGTCCCATTTCCGGTCGTGCCCGGGAACAACGTCACCGTAATCGCGCCGGCACTTCCTCCGGCGACGTAAACGACCGACAGGAACAGGGAGACGTTCACCGGGGCGTAACCCGGGGCGCTGACATTCAGTGCGACCCCCCCTTCCGGCACGCGGGTGAACGAGAACGCCCCGCCATTGCCAATCGACGTCCGATCCGTGAATCCATTCTCTCCATACAGCACTACGGTGACGGGCACGCCGATTTTGCCGTTCAGAGTCGACTCGTAGACCGAACCTCCGACCGTGAAGTGCGCGGGCGTCATCGCCTCGGCCCCTTCGTAGAGGAGACCTCCGGCGACTCCCACGAGCAGGACGGTCGCAATCAACAAACCGACGCCGGCCGCGCGTCGCGCGGAATGCCGCGGAAACCGTGGCGGAGGCAGCGGCGGATATAGGTGAGGATATACCTCCCAGCTGAAGAGCGGTGGGGGGTCGGTCGGCGCGACGATCGGCACCGGAGCCTGACAGTGCGGACACGCCATCCACTTGGTCGACGGAGCGGGGTCGGTGATCGCCACGATCTCCGTGCCACATCGGAGACACCGGACGGTCACGGTCGACGCGCTCATTCCAAAAAGGAATCTCCCCGGGGGGTCATATCCTTACGGCGTGCGCTCACCAAACGTCACGTCCGGGTCATCGGGATCGATGACGGCGCGTTCGGACGGAATCAGAAAACCGCCCCGCTGGTCGGTGTCGTCCTCTCGACGCCCTCGTACGTCGAGGCCGTGGTACGTCGCCGAGTTAGGGTCGACGGGACCGACGCGACGGAGCAGATCATCCAACTGGTGCAGTCGTCCGGCCACCAAGCGGGTCTTCGCGCGATCCTGCTCGATGGGATCGCCGTCGGGGGCTTCAACGTCATCGACCTGGACCAGATCTACGATCGTCTCGGCATTCCCGTCGTCTCGGTGACGCCCCGGCCACCAAATTTTCCCCGCATTCGAGCCGCCCTGGCTCAATATTTTCCGAAGGACTTTACGCGACGGTGGAGGATCGTCCGAGCTCATCGACTGTTTCGGGTCCCGATCGGGGACGGGGCGGTGCGCGCGACCGCGGTGGGTTGTTCCCGACCCGAGGCGATCGCGCTGGTCGCGCGAACGACGGTGTTGGGGCATTGGCCTGAGCCCCTGCGACTGGCCCATCTCGTCGCGCGATCCGGCGCTCGCACTCGGCGCCTCGGAGTGAATCCTTAAGCGGTCGCGACTCGTTCAAACGGCGGGGCCTGTAGCTTAGCTTGGACAAAGTACTGGCCTTCTAAGCCAGCAATCTCGGGTTCAAAAGCCGGAGGCGATACCCGCCTTGGGCGGAGACTCCCGACAGGCCCGCTCGCTCCCGGACTAGGTCGCGCCCACTTCGCTCGCGCATCGGGCGCAAAGAATTCCGGTATGGACGGCGGGCAGCGGATCTCCGCATAGGGGACACGTGGCCCGGGCGTCGGCCGCGGCGAGCAGCTCCATGACGCTCGTTCGCAGCGCCGGATTGGCGAGCGGCGAGGCCGTCTGGTCGGAAGGAGCCGCTCGATCCGAGGGCGCAAGAAACGCCTCCAACCGCGGTCGGTACGTTTGGGTCCGTCGATCATACGAGATCAACTGGCGCGCGACGAGCCCTTGGAGCGCGGAGTCGACTAGTTCCCGCAACCCACCAAAGACGTGCGCCAGTTCCACGGAACTCACTCCGTGGCTCTCGACGAGAACCTCGAGCGCGCGGGCGCTCACGAGCGGGAGGTCACTTCGGGCGATGTACGAATCCATTCCGTAAGAGACCCGCGAAGTCCTCCGCACATGTCGAGCGTGGGCGAAGCGTCCGCAACGCGGATCGGGGAGGAGGGTCATATCCATCAGGTCGAACACGTAGCGGATCCGCTCTCGGGGAAGGTAGAGTAGGATCCCCACCGAGAACGGCACGATGCCGGCCCGTCGAACGAATTTGAGCCCAGCCGCCGCGGAAGCGAGTTCAGCGTGAAACCGGCCCCCATTCGATTCGGGGGCGGACCGGTCATCCTCGGAGACGGACCGAGGAACGTAATGTTCTCGGAGAACGAATCGCGCGATCGCGCGTTCGGGAGAAGCGCCCGGGTCGATCGGATACAATTCCGCGGAGCCGTCGGCTTCCAGATCGATCCGCTCGAAGGGCATGAGAAAATCCCAGGACGATCCGACGCGAGGGGGATCGACGAGCACGATCGAGCCGTTTTCAAATCGGACGTCGAAATCCTCCAGCACTCGAAACAGGGAATCGTAGTGCGTGCCGTCGACCTTCAACTGCGCCCGCGCGAGGGGCGGGGGGCGTCGAGGAAGATACTCTTCGTACGCCGCCGTCAGCGCCCGCTCGGAATACGCGTCATGCCGATCGGGCGCGGCCTTGCGGGCAAACGCCTGCAGTTCATCCAGCGAGACGAGCGGCATCTGGGGCTCCCGAGGATCGAAGTAATTCGTAGAGGGAGATAAAGCGACGGGCCGTGGCATCGATGGACGCTGCGCCGCGCGCGTACGCGACCGCCGACTCTCCGATTCTTCGTCGATCGTCGGGGGCGTCGAGCAAGCGGGCGATCGACTCGGTGAGCGAGCGCGGGTCTGAGATCGAGAAAAGTCGTCCGGTCGTTCCATCGCGGACGAGCTCTTGCGGGCCGCCAATATCGGAGACGATACAAGCGGCCCCACAGGCCATCGCCTCGAGGAGCGCCATCGACGACGTATCCGAGGTCGAAGGGAGCACGAAGAGGTCGGACTGGGCGAGCAGGGCGGGCTTCCAATCTTCCGGGACGGGGCCGACGAACCGAACTCGATCTCGGAGGAGGGCCGAATGCGCCAGGCGAGCAGCCACGACTTCTGCCTCGGGTCCAGACCCACCGATGACGCTAACGAAATTTCGATCGGGAGCGAGCGTTTCGAGGGCGTCGACGAACCGGTGCACCCCTTTGTCCTGGGTCAGCCGCCCGAGGAACGTAATGAGCGGGGCGCGGGTAAGTCCGACTTCCGTCCGCCAATCGGGGGTCAAAATCTCGGGGTGGAACCGGTCGATCTCGATCCCGTTCGGGATGACTTCGATCGGATGTCGGAACGGCTTTCGTGCGTGTGCTTCCAGGGTGGCGCGTGCACTTTCCGAGGGGGCGGTCGTCACGTTGCAGCGCCAGTACAGCCCCAGATTGTAGAACCACGCCGTACGGAAGAAGAGACGGACCCACATCGATTGGGAGAAGCTTTCCCGCATCTCCCATACGTTAGTGTGAAACGTCCCCACGAGTGGCTTTCGGAATCGGCGAGCGGCGAAAAAACCGGCGGTGCCCATCATCCCTGGCGTATGTAGATGAACGATGTCGACCTCGCTCCGGAAGTCGTCTTTCCCCAATCGGCCCACGAGGGGCAGCGACCAACGGTACTCCGGGTAGCTGGGGACCGGTACGGATCGGACGCGGAGGATTCGTACCTGGTCTTCCACGGTGCGCTGCGTAGGGGCGCCGGCGACCGGCTGCGCGGTGTAGACCCGAACGGAATGCCCTTGCCGCTCGAGGGCTCGAGCCAAACCACTGACGACGGTGGCTACCCCGTCGCGCGTGGGCAGGTAACTTTCAGTGAAGAATGCGATCTCCATGAAGGGAACCGTGAAGCGTTGGTCGGTCAGAGGACGATATTAAACGCGCGCTGGAGCCGACTCAAATCCTTCAGGTCGAGGGCGGATGGGTCCAGAGAGACGACGAGCGCCGATCGCGTCGTCTGAACCTGCCCCACCAACCAATTGACAAATCGCGACGTCATTTCGAGGCCGTTCTCGGTGACGAGGAACTCCAAGGCGTCTAGGAACACGATCGCGCCCCCGTCGGCCTGGGTCGGAGCCCGAAGTCGACCGCCGATCTCCCCCGGCGACGGGGACCCTCCCTCGGCCGACTCCCCGCCGGCGATCCCGCCGAGCTTGATCGTCGTCGTCGATCCCGCCTTTGCTCCCGAGAACGCCGGAGGATGGAGCGAGATGACGACAAGGCGAGGGAACGAGCCCAGCGCTTGCTCGACGAGTCGAAGGGCGCGTTCGGGTCGCTGTTCCTTCACGAGATAGCTGCTCGAGGGAACGATTTCCCCATCCATTCCCGAGACGAAGGACGAGTTCGTGGGTCGGAGGGTCGGCTGGGGGGCACGCAGCAATGGCCCCCACGCCGGCCGTCGTGGCGGCCCCAGGAGGCTCTTGTGCTTGAGTTCCACCTCTTCGGCGACGCGCGCGAGGCGACTCTCGATCAGGATCCGGAGCTCTTGCGCCGTGTGGCCCCGCGAGACGTGTTGCAGGACCTCCTTGAGCGCCGATCGAATCCCGTCCCCGAAGCCGTCTGAATACGCGCGGGCGAATTCCTCGTCCGCCGGAGGTCGCTCCGCCTCGCGGGCGGCCGGGTCCCCCGAATCCCCGGGATCGCTCACGCCGGTGCTCGACCGGGCTCGGACGTCGCCGGAGCCGGGACCGGTTCCGCGGGTCCCCGGGCGGAAGGGCCGTGGACCGGCTCCTCGGCGGGAGCGAACTTGTATCCGTAGTGGATGACGCCGGCCTTTCCTTCCTCTCGGAGCTTGCGGAACGTCGCTCGAACTCGAAGACCGATCCGAACGTCCTTGGCATCGGTGTCCACGACTTGGCCGGTCAGCACGGGGCCCTCGACCGTCTTCACGAGGGCGAGCGCGTAGGGGACCTGCATCTCGAATCCCTCGGCGGGTTCATGGACGATCGTGTACGTCACGACTTCTCCTTCCCCGGAGAGTTGGAAGGGGACCAGCTTGCCCAGGGATTGACGGTGCTGCGAGCAGGTGGGGCACACCGAACGAGGCGGAAAATAGACCGTCGAGCAGACCGAACACTTGGAGCCTCCCAGATTGTATCGTCGAGGCGTCTCACGCCAGAATCGTGCGATCGACATCTCCTCCTCCTAATTCACGCGCTCCAATAAGTGGACGACGCTCGTCGCGCCGGTTCCTCCGACGTTGTGGGTCAGGCCGAGCGTCGCGTTCGCGACCTGACGGTCGACCGCTTCGCCGCGGAGCTGTCGAACGATCTCTACGGCCTGAGCCACGCCCACCGCTCCGAAGGGGCGTCCTTGGGCCTTGAGTCCTCCCGAAGTGTTCACGGTCGGCGTCCCCCCGAGATCGAAGCGACCGGAAGCAAATGCCGGACCGGCCGTTCCTTTGGGGAGGAACCCGAGATCCTCGAGCGCGAGGAGCGCCGCAATGGAGTAGCTGTCGTCGATTTCGGCGACCTGTACATCGGCCGGCGCTCGGCGGGCGTGCGCGAACGCTCGGCGCGCCGCTTCCACGGTCGAATCCAACGTCGTGAGGTCTCGCCGATGCTGGAGCGCCATCGAGTCGCACGCGACCTGGCTGGCGGCGATTCGGATCGGCGTATCGGTGTACTTGCGCGCGGTCTCGAGCGGCCCGAGGACGATCGCGGCCGCTCCGTCCGAGAGCGGGGCACAATCGAAGACTCCCAGGGGTTCCGCCACCGGTCCGGCATTGACCACCTGCTCCAGCGTGATCTTGTTTCGATAATGGGCGTTCGGGTTCTTCGAACCCATGAGATGATCGTGTACCGCGACCGCGCCGAACTCTTCGCGTTGGGTCCCATACTCATGCATGTGACGACGGGCCATGAGCGCCCATAGGGCCGGGAGCGTGGCGCCGAAGACGACCTCCCACTCGTGGTCGGCCGTCCCGCTGGTAATGAAATTCGCGGTGGTATCCGGAACATCCGTCAATTTTTCGGCGCCGCCGACGACCACGAAATCATGGGCGCCACTTGCGACGGCGAAGTAGCCCTGATGCAATGCGAGAGCGCCCGAGGCTCCCCCCCCCTCGACGCGGACCGCCTCCAAGTGATGGCCACCGAGTCCGGAGTAATCCAGGATCATGGGCGCGATGTGTTCCTGATCGATCAACGACCCGCTCGCCATATTCCCGAGATAGAGCGCGCCCAGGTCCTTCGACGAGAGTTTGGCATCCACGAGCGCTTGGAACCCTGCCTCGATCCCGATCTCGCGAAAGGAACGGTCCCAAAGTTCTCCGAACTTCGTCATCCCCACGCCGAGGATCGCCACGTCGCGCATCTTCTAGCTCCCCGCCAAGTGAATCTTCCCGCGGAACTTCGCGTAGATCGAGTACGCAATTTCGGTGCCGTGATCGAGGTATTCTTGCACCGGTCGGCCGAACGAGCGATCGAAGCGTAGGAGCTCGTCGGTCGTCTCGAGGTCGAACGCATCCGAGCCCGCCCCGCTTCCGTAGCCGATCATGAGGATTCGTTCGCCCGGTCCGGCATGGTCGAGCACGTTCGCGAGACCGATCAGTGCCGCGCCGGAGTACGTATTCCCGATCCAGGGAGTCACAAGCCCGTAGCGCATTTGCTCGTCCGTGAAACCGAGTTGCTTACCCACGCGTTGCGGAAACTTGCCATTCGGTTGGTGAAACACCACATGTCGGTAGTCTTTCGGAGTCGTTCCTTCGACCTCCATGATCTTGCGGCCGCACTCCGTCACGTGACGGAAGTACGCCGGTTCGCCCGTGAACCGCCCCCCGTGGCTGGGGTATCGCTGCCCTTCTCGGCGCCAGAAATCGGGGGTATCGGTAGTATAGCTGAGCGTGCGCCGAACCCGAGCGATGACCCGCTCGCGTCCGATCACGAACGCCGCTCCCCCGGCGCTCGCGGAGTACTCGAGGGCGTCTCCCGGGGCCCCTTGAGAGGTATCAGATCCGATCGCCACCCCGTACCGGATCATCTCGGCCCCCACGAGGCCCAGGCACGTCTGGATCGCCGCGGTACCGGCTTTGCACGCGAATTCGAAATCGGCGGCGGTCAAGTAGGGCGTAGCGCCAACCGCCTGGGCGACGACCGAGGCGGTCGGTTTCACCGCATATGGATGCGATTCGCTTCCGACATAGACGGCACCGATCGTTTGCGGATCGATGCCCCCCGCACTAGGGCGGTGCGCAATGCCTCGGTGCTGATCGTGATCGTGTCCTCGTCCGGTGAGGGCACGCTCTTACGGACCACGCCGAGCGCCACGCCCATTCCGGCGCCGTCCGCTCCCCAGACGCGGCCGATCTCTGCCGGAGTGATCCGATAACGTGGAACATACGCGCCGTAGCTCACGATCCCTGCTTCCATTACTGCACCTTCTTCCATCCTGGTTAGAGTTCTTCCAATCGCTCCAGTACCACGGGGGCGTTGAGGCTGGTGGAAAGGAGCGGAATGTTCTCGACCTCACTGAGTCGAATCGCGAGCGGATCGATCCGTCCGGGGTTCGAAAAGATGACCGCCGCCGGCTTGAGCGGGTGGGCTCGGATCGCGACCATCGGCGAGCGCCCATATTTCACATTGGAAAAGATGAGTGCCCGCTGAGTCGTCCAACCATACACCTCGACGAAGCGAGACGCGTCGATCGAGAGGATGGCGCGCGGGGCATCCAGGATTGTGAATCCGTGAATGTCACGGTGTAAGTCGACATGACTTACGGCGCGGGCTTCCAGTCGGTCCGCGAGGGTCTTGAGGGGAATGGCGACCGCGAATTCACCCATCCCGAGGATACCATCCGAGTGAGTTTTCACGCCCAGCCGCTGGCCGACGCGAGAACCGTGAGCCAGGTCGACCTCGAGCAGCGCTTGCACGTACCGACGAATGAACGTCGCCCCGGGACTGGCTCGGCGCTCCGACTCGTAGTCACTCACCACCGAGGGAACCGTCGCGAGCGCCTTCGCGAGATCCCGCTGGGATATTCCAAAATCCTCGCGCCACTTCCGCAGCGTCCGGCCGGGGTGCGGGGAGAGAACGACCTCCCCGGCGATCTTCTCCCGGAGCTCCGCCTCCATTGGGGCTCCGGACAAAATGGGCGGTATAAATCGGTGCTGATGGATGTCGGTGGAGGGGTTCGACACGAAACGATGGTCGACGTCCGGCCGAGGAGTGGACCGGGCGAGAGTCTCCGGAACAGAGCGGGGTTCTCCATTCCTTTTGAACTCGCGGCCTCTACCTTGCCAAGGTAGCGATCTTCCGGGCTAATCTACCGGCCCACGTCGGCCGCCGAGGCGGGTTCGAGCATAAAATCTTCGCCGTTCGGCGGCACGAAGAGACGGGGGGGATCGCAGTAATTCGTTGGAACCGGGCACTCCACGACGCAAACCCTTAAGCGTCCCAACTCGCTCCTCAGCCCGATGGACGATCGCTCGTCAGCGGGAGAGCCGATCGATGTCATTCTGAAAAGCACCCGGGACCTGCTTCGTCCGGAGGAGCTGGTCCAGGAAGCGACGCGCGACATCGTCAAAGAGGAAATCCGTCACCATATCGAAAAGACGCTCAAAGAGGACCCGAAGCTCGCCCAGGACCTCAAAGATGCCGTCCGCGCGCTCTTGGAAGCGCGCGCGATGGAGTACGCCGCGCTAGTCCGGGTCGGCACGTGCACCGCGCGCTTGGGCCTTTCGGCGTTGCCCGAGAACGTCCGCCATGCCCTGACGAAGGACGTCTACGACCTCATCAGTCGCGAACTCGGACAAATTGTCGAGAGGTCGCTCTAGCTCATGCCGATGGAACCGGACGAGGTCCGGATCTACGAGATCAAACGGGTCGACGTCGAGGGAGCGATCGTCATTGACGGCTTTCCCTCGGTCGGGCTCGTGAGTTCCATCGTCGCCAACTATCTCATCGATACGTTGGGCATGGAGCAGATCGGCATCGTGGAATCTCCGGCCTTTCCTACCGTCTCGCTCGTGCGGAACGGCGAACCCCAACACCCGGTGCGAATCTATGCCGGTCGACCCGGGACCGACCGCGCCGGCCGAGTCGCCGACCGGATCGTCGCGTTCGTCTCGGAGTTCCATCCCGCGCCGGCCATCATTCACCCGCTGGCCACCTCGATCATCGACTGGGTGCAGGAACAGCGCTGCTCGATGCTCGTTTCGCCCGAAGGGCTCGTCGTCGATCAAGTGCCGGCGGAAACCCGGCGCGTACGGGCCCCCTCTCTCAAAGATGTCAAAGTCTACGGCGTGGCAAGTACCCGGCGCGCACGCGAGCTGTACATCGAGCCGAACATGCTTCCGTTCACGGAAGGGGTGATCACGGGGATCGCCGGCGTTCTCCTGAACGAGGGCCGACGGCGGGGGTTCGACGTGCTGACGTTCCTCGCCGAAGCACAATCGGATTATCCCGATGCGCGCGCCGCGGCCAAAGTGATCGAAACGATCAATCGAATCTTGTTGCGCACGCCGCTGGACGCGATTCCGCTGTACGCGGAAGCGGAGCGCATCGAACAGCAACTCCTCTCGATCCAGCGCCATGCCGTTGAGAAGGGTCGAACGGAACATCCCACTACGCCTTCCCCTCCCATGTACCGCTAACGTTCACTTCGCGACGCGCGATCGAGGTCGGCGCCCTGCCGGAAGGGCGATCGCCCTTCTCCCTGGGGATTCGGATGGGGGCACGCGTTGGGTCAGTTCCTTCAATGCCTGGACGAACGTGGTCACATCGGCCTGGTTATTGTATAGATACAGCGACGCTCGGACGTTGCCCGGCAAGTGGTGTCGCTGATACCAGGAATGGACGCAGTGCATGCCGGATCGCACCATTACCGAATAGCCGGTGTCGAGGAACAGCGCTACGTCATGGGGATCGATCCCTTCCACATCGAAGGCGAAGATACTCGGCCGATCCTCCGGTGCGGACGGGCCGATGGGGTGGATTCGAGGCTCCTCCCTCAGCGAAGCCGTGAGGTGGCGATTGAGGTCGACCAGGTGCGACCGGACGTCGGACATCCCGAGGCGGTCCAGATATCGGAGCCCGGCATGGGCGCCGATCACCCCGGCGTAGTTTTGAAGGCCGGCTTCAAATCGATAGGGCGGCGGACGGAGCTCGTGGCTTTGCAGCGTGGACCATTCGACGGTCTCTCCCCCGAGAATCAGCGGGCGGAGATCTCGGAGGGCATCTTCTCGACCGAAGAGAGCCCCCGTGCCCGTCGGGCCGAGCATCTTGTGCGCGGAGACCGCATAGAAATCCGCCCCGATCTTCTCGAGATCAATCGCTTCGTGCGGAGCCGCCTGACACCCATCGAACAACACGCGCGCGCGGTGCGCGTGCGCGCGCTCTGCGATCTCCTGGACGGGCAGCGATCGTCCGTCCAGATTCGATGCATGAAAGAGGCTCACTAACCGGACGGACCGACTTAACGCGGCTTCGAACGCCTCCATATCGAACGAGCCGTCGTCGGAGAGCGGAAGAATTTGAATCCGGATGCCCCGTTCCTGCACCAGCCGCTGCCACAGCACGAGGTTCGAATTGTGCTCCTGGTCCGAGACGAGCACCCGATCCCCGCGGCGCCACCGCAGGCCCTGACCAACTTGATTGATCGCCTCGGTGGCGTTGCGTTGAAAAACCACGTGTTCCGCACCGCCCGCATGAAAATGGTGACTAAATCCCTCCCGGGCGGCCGCGAACCGGGCGGTGACCTCTTCGGCGAACCGATGGAGGCTTCGACCCGCGCAACCGGGAAAGTCGGCGTAGTACTCTTCCATTGCGCGAAGCACGGGCCGAGGGACCAACGACATACAGGCCGAATCGAGATAGACGGGCGACGGCCTCCCGCGAACACGTCGGAGCGCGGGGAAGTCGGCGCGGACGCGTTCCACGTTCACGGCGGATGCCTCTGCAACCCCACCGCGGCCGCCGCCAAAGCGGCTGCCCCGAGTGCGACCACTCTTTGGTCCGGCGCAAACGTGGGGCTGTGAAGGCTTGCAGGGGGGCCGCCCTTGCCGACTCCGAGCTGGAGAAACGTTCCCGGCACTCGCTCCAGGTACCGGGAGAAATCCTCGGCCCCCATGACCGGCTCCGCAATTTCGACGATGGAACGGGGACCAAATTCGTTTCGAAGGGAATCGACGACGACGGCGGTCGTCCCCGGATCATTAATCGTCACGGGGTAACCTCGGATGTACTCGATTCGTACGGTGGCTCCCAGACTCTTGACTAGGTGACTCACCCGTCGGCGGAAGGCCGACTCGATTTGGTCTCGCGTCGAAGCCTGGAACGTGCGAACCGTTCCCTGCAGTTCCACGCTCGCGGGGAGAATGTTGTGTCGAGTGCCTCCGTGGATCATCCCGACACTGATCACGACCGGATCGACCGGGTTGCGCACGCGGCTGACGATGGCCTGGAGTCCGTTCACCAACTCGGCGGACACCAAGATCGCATCGGGACCTTGATGCGGTCTTCCGGCGTGTCCCGCCTTTCCGCGAATCGTCAGGCGAAAGTGATCGGCCGCAGCCATCAGAGGACCGGCTCGCCAACCGATCTTCCCTTCGGGGATGGAGGGCTCGACGTGCTGACCGACAACGTAAGAGACCCGGGGGCGATCGAAGACCCCGCGCGCGAGAAATGGTGCTGCGCCCCCCGCAGAACCCTCTTCTTCGGCCGGCTGGAACAACAGTTTGACCGGACCGAGTAGACCGGGCCGCGATTGACGGAGGATCGCCGCGGCCCCCAGCAAGGAAGCCAAATGAATGTCATGACCGCACGCGTGCATGCGCCCCTCGGCGATCGACGCGAAGGGCAGGCCCGTTTGCTCGGTCAACGGCAGGGCATCCATATCGGCCCGGAGCGCGACGACGGGGCCGGCTCGTTTGGGCTCGAGGAGCCCTAAGACGCCGTTAAAACTGGGAAAGGTGCGCGCGGGAATCCCCAGCTCCTTCAAAATGCGGACGATCCTGTCCCGGGTTTTGAACTCCTGGTTCGAAAGCTCCGGTTCTCGATGGAAACTAGTGCGCCACTCTTCGAGTTGAGGCTGGATCCGACGCGCCGCCCGAAGCCACGGGCCAACTGAAGGTGCCACGGGACGGCGAACGACCGCTCCGCTATATCAGGGCGGCTGCGAGTGGCTTTTCCGCGATTTTCCCGTCGCGGGCTCGCCACGTATCCCCTCGGGCTCTTTGCGCTCGTTGCCTCTCGCGTACTCCGTGCTTGGACTCCCCGCATTCAGGAGTATCTCTCATCCCGCTCGCCGTGGCGGACCCCGCGTGAAGGGAGGGGCATCAATCTAGTAAGCTTTTATAGTAGTCCTGGCATCCCATTGGTGCTAAAGGTCGCAGCCGAGGCCCGACCGGTTTATCGGCTGCTGGAGCAATTGAGCATGGCAAAAATCATTGGTATCGACCTGGGTACGAGCAATTCCGCGGCGTCGTTTTTGGAAGGCGGACGACCGGTCATCATCCCCAGTGCGGAAGGGACGACGGTCGGTGGCGGCAAGGCCTTCCCATCCTACGTCGCGTTCACGAAAGATGGGCAACTGATTGTCGGCGAGCCCGCGCGTCGCCAAGCGGTGTCGAATCCCGAAGGTACGGTCACCGCGTTCAAGCGAAAGATGGGGACGGACTTCAAGTACAAGATTTATGGGAAAGAGTACACCCCTCAACAGCTTTCGGCTTTCCTTCTCCAAAAGATCAAGCGCGATGCCGAGTCGTTTCTTGGCGAAAAGGTCGAGAAAGCGGTCATCACGGTTCCGGCATATTTTAACGATAACCAACGCCAAGCCACCAAGGATGCGGGAGCGATCGCGGGCCTAGAGGTCGTCCGCATCATCAACGAGCCGACCGCCGCGTCCCTCGCCTACGGACTCGACAAAGCCGGCAAGACCCAGAAGATTCTGGTCTTCGATCTCGGCGGAGGCACGCTCGATGTCACGATCATGGACTTCGGCGAAGGCGTGTTCGAAGTGCTCTCCACCAGTGGGGATACCCAGCTCGGGGGCACGGATATGGACAACGCGATCACCGAGTGGATCGCTTCCGAATTCCAAAAGGAGAGCAGCATCGACATTCGAAAGGACAAGATGGCGATGCAGCGCGTACGCGATGCGGCCGAGAAAGCCAAGATCGAACTTTCTTCCACTCTCGAAACGCAGATCAATCTGCCGTTCCTGACGGCGACCTCCGAGGGTCCGAAACATCTCGCCCTCCAGCTTTCGCGCGCCAAAGTCGAGGGCCTGATCCGCCCGATCATCGATCGTTGTCGCTCGCCGGTGGAGCAATCGATCAAGGACGCGAAACTATCGAAGGAGCAGATCGACAAAATCGTCCTCGTGGGCGGCCCGACTCGGATGCCCGCCGTTCAGCAATTTCTGGAGCAGTCGATCGGTCGTCCGATCGAGCGCGGCGTCGATCCGATGGAATGCGTCGCGATGGGCGCGGCGATCCAAGGAGGAGTTCTCGCCGGGGAGGTCAAAGACGTGCTCCTGTTGGACGTCACCCCACTCTCGTTGGGCGTCGAGACGCTCGGCGGGGTGTTCACTCGCTTGATCGAACGGAACACGACGATTCCGACCCGTAAGAGCCAGATCTTCACGACCGCTTCCGACAACCAAAATTCCGTGGAGATCAAGGTCTACCAGGGCGAGCGACCGATCGCGACGGACAACGTCGCGCTCGGGAGTTTCCTTCTGACCGGAATTCCCCCCGCTCCGCGCGGCACCCCGCAAGTGGAGGTGAGCTTCGACATCGACGCGAACGGGATCCTAAACGTCTCGGCGAAGGACCTCGCCTCCGGCCGCAAGCAAGGGATCACGATCTCTGCATCGAACAAACTCGGCAAAGACCAGGTCGAAAAGATGGTCAAGCAGGCCGAAGAATTCGCCGAGGCCGACCGGGAACGCGCTGCGCTGATCGAAGCCAAGAACAAGGCCGAGTCCCTCGCCTACGAGGCCGAGCGGGTGATCACCGATAGCGGAGAAAAGCTCTCGGAAAGTGAGCGAGCCACGCTGAAGGAGAAGATCAGCGGGCTTCGCACCGCCCTCCAAGCGAAAGAGACGACTCTCGGCGCGCTACAAACAGCCACCGATGACCTCACGAGGTCCCTCCACGCGATCGCTCAGAAACTCTACCAGTCGGCACCACCTACGGGTTCCGCCAACGCGCCCGAGTCCGAGACGCCTCCCGAATCGAAGGGAACGGAGGGGCCTTCCGCGACGAGCGGACCCGTCGACGCCGACTTCAAGGTCGTCGACCAGGACTCGGACGAAGAGAAGGGCCCGTCGTAGGAGCGTCGCCCTAGGCGGGATGCGACGCCTTCGGCCGGGGCCATCGGGCGCCGACGGGAGGACCGACGTACTCCACCTCCGGTCGAATCAGCCGGTTATCGGCCGCCCGTTCGATCGCGTGCGCCGCCCACCCGGCGGTCCGCGCGATCGCGAACGTCGGGGTAAACCACTCCTTGCGAAGTCCCACGGCTTCGAGTACCACCGCGCCCCAGAACTCAACGTTCGTGTACAGTCGGGCCTGCGGCTTCGCCAATCGGAGCGCGGCGAGCGCCTCCCGCTCCACGGTATCCGCGAGGGCGAGTCGATCCCGTGCCGCCACGGTTCGGGCGATCCGCTTCAGCAAGATTGCCCGAGGATCCTCGACCTTGTAGGCGCGGTGCCCGAAACCGTACAGGACCTCTCGTCGTTGAAGCCGATTGGCGATCCACTCTTGGGCCCGGTCGGGCGCGGAGATCTCGTCGAGCATGTCGATGACACGAGCGGGTGCTCCGCCATGTACCGGGCCCTTGAGGGCGCCCAGGGCGGCCGTCTCCGCCGATACAAGGTCCGACTGAGTGGAGATTACGACGCAGAGGGCGAAGGTCGATGCATTCATTCCGTGGTCGGCGAGAAGCACGAAGTAGCTTTCGAGGGCCCGGAGCCGGTTCGACTCGGGGAGCACCCCAGTGAGCATGTACAGGTAATTGGCCGTCTGACCGAGGTCAGGATGGGGGGCGACGATAGAGAGTCCCGAAGTCCGCCGAACGAATCGAGCGAATGCCGTGGGGAGCCGCGCCATCAGCGCCAGACCCTGCTCGATGGTCGGTGGGTAGCTGAAGGTTCCATCCGAGAGTCCCGACAGAATGGTCCGCAACGCGTCGAGAGGGGACGAAGACGAGTCCACGGCATCGACGAGGGAGGTCAACGACGTGGGCAGAGTGCGCTGACGGCGCAATGCCTGAACGATCTCCAACGAGGGATCCTCCGAGGGCGGGGCCCCGCGAAGGAGCAGGTGAACAATGGATTCGTACGGGATTCCCGGAACGAGTTCGAAGATGTCGAAGCCTCGGTACGCGAGTCCCCCCGTTTCGCCGGCGACCAACGAGATGGCCGAACGATCCACGACCACCTCGTCGAGCCCCTTCGAAATTGGGATTGGAGTCGTCATCGTCACCGAAGGAGCCGTCCAAGGATAGTGAACGGATATCCTGAGCGCTGGAACTCCGCGGGGAAAGGTTAAGGAACGGTCGGCGGTCGGTCGGCCGATGCCTGAAACTCCCACCCAACTGATGGACAAGCTCGTCCAACAGCGCGTGACCTTGCTGCTGAAGGACACTCGGGTCCTCTCTGGAAAGTTGTTGGGCTGCGATGAGCACCTGAATATCGTCTTGGATGAGGCGGAAGAGACCACGCAAGAACTGACCCGCCGATTGGGTCGGGTCGTTCTCCGGGGGTCAAACGTGATCAGCCTCAACGCGCCGGGCGGGTCGACCGCCAAAGGCGCCTGATCGTGCCCGCACCCCGCCCTCGGTCCGGTCGCGAGACGCCTCGATCGAAGGGAGAGGAACTCGCCGTACTGAAGCTCCTGGCGCTCGCCGGCGCGGATCACTCCTCCGTCGTCCTTACCTCCCGCGAGATCGGAGAAAAATTGGGCGTGAGTCAGCAAGCGGCGGATCGATATCTCGTCGCGCTCGAAAAAAGGGGGTTAGTGACGCGAGCGTTGGCCGCCCGGCGACAACGTCTCACGTTGACGCCCGCGGCTATGGGACTCCTCCGTGGCGAGCATCACGTGTATCGTCGCATTTTCGAAGGACCGTCGAAGCTGACGTTCGTAGGAAAGGTT
This sequence comes from uncultured Thermoplasmata archaeon, assembly GCA_963749195.1. GTDB lineage: Archaea > Thermoplasmatota > Thermoplasmata > Lutacidiplasmatales > UBA184 > Lutacidiplasma. Next base: position 619,898 of record CAVVLX010000006.1, on the reverse strand, counting down.
GCTTCCGGTCTCGGGGAAGGCCGGTATTACCTAAGCCAACCTGGATATGTCGTCCAATTCTCGGAACGACTCGGCTACAAGCCGTACCCCGGGACGCTGAACGTGCGAGTCGCCCCGGACGCGCTGCGCAAAGTGTCGCTCATCCGGAATTGGACGGGCATCCGAATCGACGGCTTCCAGGCGGGCGGTCGAACGTTCGGAGGCGCCACCTGTTTCGCGGCGAAGCTCAACGGGCGGGCGGGTCATCTGATCTTACCGGATCGGACCCATTACGAGGACGTGGTGGAGCTCATCGCCCCCGTCTATCTGCGCGAGACGTTGCGCATCAAGGATGACGATCAGGTGAACGTAGAGGTCGAAGAGACGTGACGTCGGAGTCGGTGGCCCATCATGTGGCCCGCGAACGTCGTCCTCCTCCGGGGGGCGACGATTCGGCGCGCCGATATGTGAATCTCTGGACGGAGGAGGAGGCGCTCGAGGGTGAACGAGTCCGGGCGTTTGTTCTGATCCTCAAGACCCGAGGCTGTTATTGGGCGGACTTGAAGGGCTGTTCGATGTGCGGGTATGCCAAGGACACGCTCGGGCGATCGGCGACCGGGGAAGAACTTGCCATTCAGCTCGACCAGGCTCTCGGCCGATACCGCGACGAACCGTATGTCAAGGTATACACCTCCGGGAGCTTTCTGGACGAGCGCGAAGTCGACTCCGCATCCCGACTCCGCCTCGTGCGAGCATTTTCCGGTCGCGCCCGGCGTCTTCTGATCGAGACGTTACCGGAATTTGTGACCGACGCGACGCTCAGGCCCCTCAAGGACGCGTTCGCCGGAGAGCTGGAAGTCGCGCAAGGCTTGGAGACGGCGCAGCTCGAGATCCTTCGACGATTCGTGAACAAGGGAGCGACTCCGGAGGAATACTTCAGGGCGGCCGACCGAATCCGAGCGATGAAGATCCGGGCGAAAGCCTACCTCCTGCTCAAACCCCCGTATCTGACCGAGGAGGAGGCGATTGACGACGTCGTCCGATCGATAGAGCTCGCCGCGCCTCGATTCGATTCCCTCTCGATCAATCCAGTCCACATTCAGAACGGAACCGTGGTCGAGTGGCTCTATCGTCGGGGCCGATACCGGCCGCCATGGCTCTGGAGCCTGCGGGCGGCCCTCGTCCGGGGCGCCGCCTACCGCGGTTCGACGCGGTTGGTTTCGTTCCCGACGGCGGGGGGGCTGGCGCGGGGGCCTCATAATTGTGGGTCTTGCGACGCCCGAGTGCTCGCCGCGATCGAGGAAGCCTCGCTCTCCCAACGTTTCGATGCGCTGACCGAGCTGGATTGCGGTTGCCGAAGTCATTGGGAGCGATGGCAGGAGCTCGAACCACTCGGAGTCGAGGCGTGAATCTCATCCCCCACCTGCCGCTTCACGCCGAGGAAGCGATCCACCAGTTCTTGCGTCACCACGCGGGCGGAACGAATGCGGACGGCGTCGTGATAGGCCTGAGCGGAGGGATAGATTCCGCGCTCGTCGCCCGACTGGCTCGCGATGCGCTCGGCCCGCAACGCGTCCAGGGGGTACTGTTACCGGACGCCGCCTACTCGGAGGGCTTGCTCGAAGAGACCGAAACCTACGCTCGGCGGCTCGGGATCAAGGTCCGTCGGATTCCGATCGATTCCGTCGAGCAGGCGATCCGGCCGCTCCTTCCCCGGGTCGAAGATCGGGTGGCGTGGGGAAATGTCAAAGCGCGAATTCGAATGATCCTCTGGTACGCCGTCGCCCGGGAAGTCGGATTTCGAGTGGCGGGCGGCGGGAACAAGTCCGAGATTCTGCTCGGCTACTTTACGAAATACGGAGACGGAGGAGTGGATCTGCTACCGATCGGTGACCTCTACAAAACGGAGGTTCGGGAGTTGGCGGCTCGGCTCGAGTTGCCGCAAGCTATTCGCGACCGCGCCCCGACCGCCGGCCTCTGGGAAGGCCAAACGGACGAAGAGGAACTCGGAGTTCCCTACGCGGAGATCGATCGGATCCTTCTCGGGATCGAGCAATTGAGGACCCCGTCGGAAATCCAGGCGATCACCGGGATCCCTCCGGAGGTGATCGCGCGGATCGTGCAGCGGGTCGAGCAGAACCGGCACAAGCGTCGACTTCCACCCATCCCGAAAGTAAGTCTACGAACCGTCGGTATCGATTGGCGGGACTAGCGCGTCGAAGTTCGGGCGCCCAACCTGGTCGGCTACGGGCCAACTCGGAGCTTCTAGGACTCGAGCGTCGAAGCGAGCATGAGGGCAATGGCGCGATAGAGATCGTGGAGATCGGTGACCATCTCCGACGCGGCCGGGCTATCGAGGGCGTCTACGATCTCGAGAGATTCCAGGCAAAAAGCCCGAACGCACTTGGAGGAACAAAATACGCCGCCGCGAAATATAGAGCGCAGGGACCCCGGCACACTCGCGAGGCTGATGATTTGCCCGCCGGGAGAGACGTGAGTTCCGCATCGACACTTGACTGACAGCGGGGTAATCGTCTGGATCAGGGGTCTCCCCGGGCTCGGCGGCTCTAGCGATCCGGTAGGATAGGAGCTCACAGGAGTATCACGATCGCCTAGTCTGTAATGAGGGCCAGCTATTTCAATCCCGAGAAGCGAATAGAGGGAGGTCCGGTGACGAGCTGAGCCGAGCAAGTCACCCTTTCGAGGGCCGGGGCCCAGATCGCCCCGTTGAGTCCCCGCTGGCCGCCTGCCCAATATCCTCTTTTTTAGGTGCCCGGATTAAGGAGGCTCAGGGAACTCGGTCCACCCTCTCAATAAGGAGCAAACCCGCTGCGCCTACCGGATAGCCCAAGATAGCCGTCCCCGCGCTCCCGCACCGAGTCTTTCCTTCGCGCCAAACCTATTAGTTCGGTTCGGTTCCCAAAGGTTCCCCTATCAATCAGAGTACATGGATCGAGAGACCTATCGACGCCTCTACGACCAGCTAGCGACTGTCGAGGATGTCCACCGGCTCGCCCACGCGGAGCGACTCGATGAGGAGCTGCTCCTCGTGATCCACACGCATCGAGTGACCCGGGACGCGACGCGGCGGTTCTACGTCGTGAAGCGACAGGTAGGCCACCTCACCAGTCAGTGGCGACGTGGACGATCGATCTTAGAGATCGCCCGGGAGTGGAAATTCCCTCCCGTGCTCATGGGCCAGATCATGCTGGCCGAGCTCAAGGTCCCTCGGAAGAAGGTGTGGCAGACGTTTCTCCACCCCGAGTTGGCGCCGGAGCGACGCATCCGCACGGAGGTCGAACAGTTGCTCGCCGAGGACATGATCTATTCCCCGCACGGAATGGAACTTCAACGCGAACGAGGACGAAAAGGCGAGGAGCGACTGTATCGATGGCTCGAGCAACACGGGATCGGGTACCGGACCGAAGTCGACCTGCGCGGGAAATACGCCAAGACGCCGGACGCGTTGCTCGATCAACCGATCGTTTTCTATGGGCAGAAGCTCCAGTGGATCGAATCGAAAGCGAACTTCGGCGACGATGTCGAACTCCGCAAGAACCTGAAGCGGCAGCTCGGCCCGTACACCGAGCTGTTCGGAGAAGGAGCCGTCGTGTACTGGTATGGGTACATCGAAGGAGCCGATTCTCCTCCCGGCATTCTGCTCTGGGACGGCCCAACGATCGAGGGGATTACTCCCGTGTTAGCGCCGCATCCCACGCCAGCTCACGCTGCGACCCCGTCGTCAGGTCCCGTTCGACGACCGCACCTGGCGACGTCTCCTTCAGCCCCAGGATCAACGCACGACGGGCCCGGCGGCGCGCGGCCTCCTTAAGCTGGCGCGAGAGCGATCGGGCCATCAGGTCCGCGTCCGCCGAAATACCGGCTCGCCGTAGACGCTGAACGGCTTCGAGCGCTCGCGGAATTTCCTCCTCTGTCACTGAGACCACGTACGTATCGAGCGCCGGCTCCCCGTCGGGCCAGCGTTGGTGCCCCCGCAGCAACAACTCCAAGGTCTGGTCTCCAATAGCGAGCCCAATGGCCGGGGTGGGGGGGCCCCCGAACAGCTCGATGAGATTGTCGTAACGACCGCCTCCAAAGAGCGCTCTCGATTCGCCTCGAGACTCAAACGCCTCAAAAACGGTCGACGTGCAGTACGCCAGGCCCCGCACCACCGTAGGGTCGAACACGAGCCGATCGGCCAGACCGACTCTCTCGGCGAGCTGAAAGATGCGCCGCAATCGGTCCACGCCGGCCACCGCCGGGTCGGAGAGCTTCATCGCAAGTAAGCGATCGAAGTACTCGTTGACTTGCGTCGCGGTCAGTCCTTTTCCGGCGAGATCCACGGTGGCGCGAAGCTGCTCGGCGCTTTGCCCCGAAACGCCGGCCTCGTGGAGGCTCTCGAAGAACTCGCGCGGAGAAATCTTTCGATACCGATCGAGCGCCCAGAAATAGCGAGGGATGTCCCGCGCTCCGAACCGGACTCCCAACCCCTCGGCGAGGGGTCGATCATTGATTCGAAACGCGTAAAGGCCCTGGGCCCCGATCTCATCCAGGATGAGTGCGGCGGTGGAGAGCACTTCCACGTCGGCCTCGATCCCGGGCACGCCGAGAATATCGAGGTCAAATTGGACGAACTCTCGGGTTCGGCCCGCTTGCGGTTCTTCGTACCGCCAGTGCTTCGATACCGAGAACCACTTGACCGGGAGCGGTTCGGCCTTGGCGCGGTCGACGAACACCCGGGCGAGCGTCGGGGTGCTCTCGGGGGCCAAGGCGACGTCGCGCCCGCCCTTGTCCACAAAGGCCCAGACCTCTTGGCCGATCTGTTCCCCGCTCTTGACCTTGTAAAGTTCGAGCGACTCCACCGCCGGCCCATCCAGTTCGCTGAACCCGCAACGACGGGCCACGCTGCGCATGCGCTGCCGCAATTGCGAACGCGCGCCGGCATCCGGCGGGAGATAGTCACGAAATCCGCGGAGCGCCTCGAACCGCACGATGTGGAAAGCGGGGTGGCGGTATTTTAGGGGTAGGGTCGCGCGCGGATCTCGGGAGCTACGACCACAGCCGCCGGTCCTTCGAGGTTCGAACGATCATGATCGGCCAGGACCTTCAACCGACGATAGGCCACGACCGTCCCGACGAAATTCCGCTTGCGCAGCTCGGTCGTCAGGGCTCGCAACTGCTCGACGGCCGGGTCGATATCGTTTCCCCCAGCCCGGAGATCCAGGATACGATCTTTGAGCCGCTGAAGGTCGCGGACGAGCCCGGGCTGCAGAATCGACCAGAGGGCAATGCTGGCTCGAGCCAGCATCCGTTCGGCTTCGGGCCTCCGGCCCTCAGCGACGAGCGCACGCCCAGCGATCAGGGGCCCGAGGGCCGGGGTCGGATCCTGACCCAAGTCCCGAATCGTCTCCGCGAGCAGATCTGCCTCCGTCGTCAGGATCTGGACGACCTCCCACTCCTGCTCCAATCGATTGAGCTCTTCGGAGACATGATGCAATCGACGTTGCGCGCCGGTCAGATCCCCTCGCCCTAACGCCGTGCGGGAAGCTTCGAGTTCGACGTCCGGTGTCGGAGTCGGGATGAGCTGAGCTAGTTCGTTGCGCCGGGTCAGGACCGCCTCGTATTCGTCGGTGAGCGAGGCGGTAAGATGGACAAAGAGGTCGCGGGAGAGGACTTCGAGCGACGGGACATCATCGGTGAGCATCGCGGCGCCGGCGCGTTCCTTAAAGTCGGTGAAATCGAGCCCGGCCCGGCGGCCGACCTGGAAATATTCATCGATCTGACGCTTGAGGACGCCGGCGCTCGTGGCCGCCGGGAGCGCGGGCAACTCGACCAACGGGCGAAGGGCCTCGGGGGTCCGGATCGGAGCGGCCGGAGTCCGCGGCGGAGGAGGCGCGGGAAACCTCGAGGGCCGACTGAGCAACGCCATCGGCGGCGTCTCGATCGGCGGAGCCGGGTGGGCGAGATCGACGGCGGCCAGGATTTCCCCGATGGTGCGAATGTAGCTCGGATCGACATCTGTTCCGCCGGCGGCTTCCTGAACCGGCGCGAAAAGTTCAACGGCCAAGTGACAGCTGGGACACTCGGTTGCGTCGGAGAGGGTCGGAGCGCCGCAAGCGGGGCACGTGAGGTCCGTCAAGGTCGCAGCAGGCCAGGGTCTACGACCGGCTGGCCCCCCTCGGACCGATCTGGGCTGACTTGACCGCGGGTCGGTATTGGTAATCGGGCCGCATCGCTCGAAGGCGACGTACTCGCTCCTCGAGCGGCGGGTGGGTGGAGAAGAGCTTCGAAAAGGAGCTGCCTCGGAAGGGGTTGACGATGAATAGACTGGCCGTCGCCGGCGATCCGAACTGCATGGGTCGACGGACATTCGCCGTCTCGAGCTTCTCGAGGGCGTCGGCGAGCGCTCCGGGGTCGGCGATCGTGCGGGCGCCGACTTCGTCGGCGCGCAGTTCTCGGGAGCGGGAGATCGCAAGTTGGATCATCATGGCGGCGATCGGTGCGGTGGCCGCGGCGAGCAGCAAGACCAGGGGATTGACCCCGTTCCGATTGCCCCCACCCCCTCCGAAGATCATCTGGAAGAAGACGATCTGCGCCGCGTAGGAGATCGCTCCGGCCACGGTCGCCGCGAAGGTCATTAAGAGGATGTCGCGGTCCTTGATATGCGCCAACTCGTGGGCCAGGACCCCGCGGAGCTCCCGGTCGTTCATCAATCGGAGGATGCCTTCCGTTGCCGCGACAATCGCGTGCCGCTCGTTGCGGCCCGTCGCAAAGGCATTGGGAGTTTGCGTCGGTACCAGGGCCAACCGAGGGTTGACGAGCCCGAACTGGGGGGCCAAGTCATCGACAAGTTTGGCCAGCCGAGGAACGTCCTGTGGCGGGACGATCTTCGCGTGAGTCGACCAAAGGACGAACCGATCGCAAAAGAAGTACGAGATCAGGTTGAAGGCCAGGGAGAGCGCGATGGCCACAAACAATCCGGCCAACCAACTGCCAAAAATGAACTCCCCGACGAGACCTCCAACGACGACGAAGAGCGCAATGATCGCTGAGAACAGGATCAGCGTTCGCGCGCGCGGGCCCACCATCGGATTTCCTTCGCCGAACGTAATAATTCGAGCAGCGTATAAGAGGGTCGCGACCGCTAGGACGAGAGAGTCTCCGGCCCTCGAGGGGCCAAATGGCGACGAGCCGACGGCGTGGGGTGGTAGATCCCGACCGAAGCTCGAGGAGGAGCTAATCGAATGTGGGTGGCGGACTCCGGAGGGAAGCGTCGACCGCACCGAAGGCATCGATACCCTTTCCCGGCCCCGATCGACGAAGTGGATCGGTGGCAAACGCTGCAGCGCGGCGGTCGTCGCGGCGTCCAACGGGGCGCCCAGCTCAGCACTTCGATCCCTTCGATTCTGCAAACCGGGTCCTGACCCCGACTCCCCCAGATCCGCACCCGATCGCCGGGTCGGAAGAATTGCGCCAGTCGAGGGAGGGTCTTCGTGGGCTCGAAAATGAGACAATCGAGCGCTTGCTTGGATCGGTCTTCCAACGTGATCTTGACATGCCCTCCCCGAAGGACCCGGGGGGGCATTGTAACCCGTCCGACAATTCGGGCAGACGTGAAAGGGTGGAAGTCTGCAATGGTCCGGGACACCAGGTGGTCGCCGGTTCCTTGATTCGTGCGGAACAACAGCCACCGATCGATCGGTTCGGAAGGGATCGACGCCAGGGCGGCGATCGGACTTCGCGCGTCCGTCGACCGGAGCCCGAAGAGGATCGGGCAGTTCGTGTGGGGAGTAACGAGCAAGCGCCGCGTGCGATCATCGTAGCAAAGGAACAAGTGGGGCCAGCGCTTCGCCGCCCGTCGGATACCCGCGACCGATACTTCTCGATGAGTTCCGATTCGTTTCGAAGTACGATACGCCAGCAGCTCCCAGGTCGGATGAGCCCCCCGCCATGCCAAACTGGCCGCCGCGCCCACCAGCCCTTTCGAGGAATGCTCGGATCGGTGCCAGGTCTCGGAGTGGCGAAGCCAGTGTCGAATGTCGGCTACTGGAACCACCTCCCGGACGGCCTGCCAATACAGCGACGCTGGAGGGACCTGGAATCCCGCTACCAGCGCGGGGTCGGCACCCGATTCGGCCCGATTCGCGTGGCGCTGCACTTCCGACCATGCCGCTTCGAGGAGACCCTGGGCCTCCCTGACGGTGATGGGGCCGGAACGGGAGTAGGCGAAAACAGGGGATCCGCTGATCGCGCCGATTTGTCGTCGGCGCCCCCGACCATGACCGAATCGGGCCGCGAGGGCGGCGTTTCCCCGCGTTTTCCAAGGGATGTTCGGATTGAGCCGGACGAGTCGGGGCTCGCCCAGTAGGTCGAAGCCGTGTTCTCGGGCGACGCGCACGATCTCCGTCAGGACAAAGGTCGTGCACCCTCCCTTCCGACTGTCGGTATCATCGACACCAATCCAGAGTCCCGAGGATCGAGGCGCTCCCCTCCATCGCCGACCGCGCGAGGAGGGCCGCCGGCGCTCAGGCGACCGATTTGAGGAGCTTCTCGTAGGCCCCGAGGTTCGAATCGATTCCAATGTCGGCAATGGCCGGCCCCAACCGGTCGGGCAATAACTTGAGTTCGAGGGACGTCGCCTCCGTCGAAGGTTCTTTTGGCCGATGCATCACGCCGATGGGAATCTTCCCGGACTCCATCGTTTCGAGACAAAGCTTGAACATGATCTTTCGATCGGTGGGGTCGTAACCCGGGAGCTTCGAGACATCCAATACCTTCTCTCGCCACTCCTTGTAGGTGTCGTTGTACGTCACGCAGGGCGAGAGATCCTCCACGAAGGCATACCCCCGGTTGGCTTGATTGAACTTCAAGGCCTCGACCAGCACTAGGATCATCGTCTTCGGGTCGCCGGAGAACGTGCGAGCGATGAAGTTGGGGGTCGGAACCGAGAGCGCCGTCAAGATCGCATCGAACGGATGCTCCACGTTCCCTTCGAAACCGATCTGACTGGTCGGCGACGCCTGACCCTTCGTGAGACCATAGGTCTCATTGTTCATCACGATGTACAGGATCGAGGCGTTCTTCTTGAACGCGTGCATGAAATGGCCCATCCCGATCGCGTAGCCGTCGCCATCGCCTCCGGCGGCAATGACCGTCAACTTCGGGTTGGCGAGCTTGATTCCTACAGCCTGCGCGAGTAGCCGTCCGTGCAGGGCGTGAATGCCGCTCGTCTCGAGGAAGTTGTGAATGCCCCCTGAACATCCAATGCCGCCGACGAGCACGACCTCGTTGATGGGAACCCCGAGCTCAACGATCGCCTTTTTGGCCGCCGCCAGGACGCCGAAATCGCCACAACCCGGGCACCACGTGGAAGGAATCGGTTTCACCGACTGGACCATCGTCACTTCCCTCCCCTGATCTGCGCGACGATCTCGGGCGCTCGGAACGAAAACCCATCGAATTTCAAGATGGATCGGATCTTGGCGTGTTCTTGCGGCATCGCCTCGCGAATCAACCGGGCGAACTGGCCGAGGTAATTGTGTTCCACGACGTAGGCCACGTCGACATCCCGGAATAGCGCCTCGAGCTCCCGCGTCGGCACCGGGTAGAGCGTCCGGGCCTGGAAATGACGCGCAGCGATTCCTTGCTCCTTGAGCAGTTGCATTGCTTCTTGGATCGGACCCCAAGTACTTCCATAGCCGATGATCCCGACCCGGCCGGCCGGATCGCCATACAAGCGTGCCGACGGGAGATCGTCGATCGCCTTCGTCATTTTTTCCATCCGCTTGCGCATCATCTTGACGCGATTGACCGGATTGACGGAAACGTGGCCGAACTCATCGTGCTCGTTCCCCGTAACTTGAGAATAGACCCCCGGCGTCCCGGGGGGTACGTGCGCCGAGATGCCATCTTCAGTAAACTGGTAGTACTTGTACGCCTCGAGCTTCGCCACCTCTTCCGCCGTCAGGAGCTTTCCTCGGTCGATCTTCGCGACCGAAAGGTCGAAGGGCGATGCCGAGATCGTATTCTGACAGAGGGCTTGGTCCAGGAGGAGGATCACGGGGAGCCTCCACTTGTCGGCGAGGTTGAGCGCCTCGATGGTCATGGAAAAACAATCCTCGATGGTCCCCGGCGCCAGGATGAACCTCGGGTACTCCCCGTGTCCCAGATGCGCGAGATGCGCGAGGTCCGATTGTTCGTGTCGAGTCGGTTCGCCCGTAGACGGGCCCACGCGTTGACAATCCGCGACCAGGATTGGGAGCTCGGCGGTGCCGGCGTGACCGATCCCCTCGGTCATCAGCGAGAGGCCGGGACCGCTGGTCGAGGTCATGGCCCGCGCGCCGGCGTACGAGGCGCCGATCACCATGTTAACTGCGGCGAGCTCATCCTCCGCTTGACGAACGACGCCGTGAAACGCCGGTAAATAGCGAGCGAGGTATTCCATGATCTCCGTCGCTGGAGTGATCGGATAGCCGGCGAAGAACCGACCTCCTCCGACGACGAATCCCAGCGCAACGGCTTGATTCCCCGTGGTCAGGATCTGGTCCCGGGCTTCGCCGTCGACGACTTGCCATCGATCAATTGCGACCGGATTCGCGAGAGCGGCTTGCCGCCCGATCTCGAGCGCCTTGAGATTCTTTTCAAGGGCCTCGCCGCCGCGACGCTTGAAACGATCTTCAATCACGGCACGCGTCTCGGCCGGATCGAATCCCATCATTACGGAGATCGCGCCATACGCCGCGGTGTTCTTGTAGATCGGTTGGCCCACCTGACCTCCGACGAGCGTAGCGAATGGAAAGCCAATGGCGTTCGGAAGCTCCGAGCGGAAGACCGAAGAATCATAGAGGATCAGTCCGTCCTGCGTGAGCTCGGCCTTGCCAATTTCCACCGCTTCATTATCGAAGGCCAGGATCAGGTCGACCAGGGCCTTCGAAGCGGCGATCGGGTCACGACTCGCCCGAATCGACGCATCCGCGTGACCGCCCCGAATGCGGGAAAGGACGTTGCGCGACGTGTAGACATAGAGACCGCGTTTCCGGAAGTACCGGCCCAGCAAGTCCGAGACCGTCAACGTTCCATCTCCGCCTTGTCCGCCGATCATGACGGACAAGTCGGTGAGTTCCTTGGGAGGTCGAGTAGCCGCCTTCGGGGATTCCCCTGCGGTGGGCATGGTTCGGGCGGCCGGAGTCGTCATGTTTTGGTGCCGGAGCGATCCTTTTCGGTCACTTCACCCAATTTCATTGTTCCTTCGTATTTAACGGGTCGGTAGAGGAGACGAGGTTGAGCCCTCACATGGGCAAGGACGAGCGTACTTCCTTCCGTGGAGCGCGCGAACTGCGTCCATAGTTTCACCAGGCTCGACGGCGACTCCCTAGCGATTCACCGGGAACGTACGTTAACGTACCGCCGAGCGGCGCGCGACAAAGGTTATGACGCATTTTCCCCCTCTTGGAGATTGATGGGGGAGCCACCGTTAGTCGAGAATTATCACTCGGAAACGTCGGCCGACCGGCAGTTTGCTAACCCGATATCCTTCTGGGACGAGACGCTCCGAGACGGCGAACAGATGCCGGGCGTGCACTTTGCTCCCGAGGAGAAATTGGAGATCGCGGAATTGCTCTCGGATATCGGCATTTCGGTCATCAACGCCGGCATTCCAGTCGTTTCCGAAGAAGAAGCACGTGCCGTACGCCTGGTGGCGAGCGCAGGACTGAAGGCCAAGATTTTGGCCGCAGCGCGAACCGTTCCCGCGGACATCGACGCGGTCATCGAGAGCGGGGCAACGCACATCGCCATTTTTGTGGCGGCGAGCCAGGTGCATCTTCGGTACAAATTGAAGATGACCCAGGAACAGGTCCAGGAGGCGTCGGTTCGGTCCATCCGGCAGGCCAAAGAAGCCGGCCTTCACGTGGCCTTCGTGACGGAAGACACGGTGCGAGCCCCCTTCGATTTTGTCGAGCGTCTTTACCGGGCGGCCAAGGAGGCCGGGTCCGATCGACTCGTGATCTCGGACACCGTAGGGATCATGACGCCGCTCACGTTCCGTTGGTACCTGGACGAATTCCGACGTCGAGTCCGCCCCGACGATTGGTCGGTCCATTGTCACAACGATTTCGGACTGGCCGTCGCAAACACGCTGACAGCGCTCGAGGTAGGCGTCAACGCTCCTCATGTGTGCGTCAACGGTCTCGGGGAGCGGTCAGGCAACGCCTCCTTGGAGGAAGTCGTGGTGGGGCTCGAGTCGCTCTACGGCGTTCGCACGGGGTTAAAGACGGAGCGAATGTACGAGCTCTCGCGACTGGTCGAGGAGATCTCTGGAATCCCCGTGGCCCCCAACAAAGCGTTGGTGGGATACAACTCGTTCTCACATGAGGCAGGAATCCACACGCATGGGATCTTGGCGCACACGCTCACTTACGAGCCATTGCAACCCCAAGTCGTGGGACGTCATCGGAGCATGATTCTCGGCAAACACACCGGGAAGGCGGCCTTGATTGAGAAGCTCAAGGAGCGCGGAATTGAGCGACCGGATCCCGTCCTGATCGAGATACTTCGTCGGGTCAAGTCTACTTCCGAGGCTAGATCCAAGGACGATCTGAGACGATTCTTGGAGGAGTACCGGGCTATCTTTGATCATCCAGGGCTTTCGGATTCGGATTTCTGGCTGATCGTGGAAGAGGTCGGTGCCGAGACGGTGAACGCATGAAGAACGGAAATGGCCATGGGATGACACTCGCAGAGAAAGTGCTCAGCAGGGCATCGGGCCTCGACCACGTGGTCGCGGGCCAGATTGTGGAGGGCCAAGTGGACCTCGCGATGATGCACGAACAGGGAGCGCAAACGGTCGGACCCTTCCACGACATGGGGGCGGAGAAGGTCTGGGACCCCGACCGGGTCGTGATCGCGATCGATCATTGGGTGCCCGCCTCGACCGAAGGAGCCGCGGTGCTGCACCGGATTCTTCGAAAGTTCGCCGCCGAAACCGGCCTTCCGCATTTTTACGACGTGGGAAATCATGGTATCTGCCACCAAATCCTCGCCGAGAACGGATGGGTGGTCCCCGGGGATTTGGCGGTGGGAACCGACTCGCACACCAACATGCTGGGAGCGATGGGAGCGGTCGCGACGGGCATCGGACCCACGGAGATGGCGGCGGTACTGGCCTTGGGACGCCTCTGGCTAAAAGTCCCTCCGACCTTGAGCGTGCAGGTTCGCGGCTCGTTCGGAAAAGGGGTGACGGCGAAAGACCTGATCTTACGCGTCCTGGGCGAGATCAAGACCACGGGAGCGACCTACAAAGCCGTCGAGTTCTCGGGACCGACGATCGAGCGACTGTCCATGCCGGAGCGATTCACGCTCTGCAACATGACCACCGAAATGGGGGCCAAGTGCGGGATGGTGGCCCCGGATGCGCATACCTACGAGTATCTGGCGAAGATCGCCAAGCATCCGATGCATCCGCTGCGCCCCGATGCCGACGCCCGCTACGAGCGGAGGGTCGAGATCGACGTCGATGAAATGCCCCCGATGGTCGCGTGTCCATACTCGCCGGATAATGTCCGGCCGCTAACGGACGTGGTCAAGGAACATGTGAAAGTAGACCAGGTGTTCCTCGGATCCTGCACGAACGCGCGCATCGAGGACCTTCGGGAGGGTGCGGCTCTGATGAAGGGCCAAAAGGTACACGCCGGGGTCCGGTTCATCGTCTCACCGGCGTCGACGAAGATCTACGAGCAGTGTCTGCATGAAGGATTGATCGATATCTTTACGACCGCCGGGGCGGTCTTCACGAACTCGAGTTGTTCGGCCTGTTTTGGCGGGAACATGGGCATCCTCGCTCCGGAAGAGGTCTGTGCGTCCTCCTCCAACCGGAACTTTCCCGGGCGAATGGGGGCCAAGGAGGCCCGGATCTATCTCATGTCGCCCGCCGCGACCGTCGCAGCCGCGATCGCCGGAGAGATCGCCGACCCTCGCGAGTTGCTGTAGGAGCGACCATGCAAGAGGTCATCGAAGGTCGGGTGTGGACGCTCGGCCGCGACGTGGACACGGACGGCATCATCAGTGGCAAGTATCTCACGATCATCGATCCCAACGAGCTCAAGAAGCACGTCCTGGAAATCGCGCTCCCGGAGTTCGCCCAGGGGGCGCAACCGGGGGACTTGTTGGTCGCGGGGGAAAATTTCGGCTCCGGATCGAGCCGAGAACACGCTCCCCAAGCCCTGCGAGCGATCGGAGTAAGCGCGATTCTTGCCGACTCGTTCGCGCGGATCTTCTTTCGGAACGCGATCAACCTCGGATTGCCGGCGATCGAGGCCAATGGCGTTCGGGCGCTGTTTGAGAAGGGCGATATCGCGCGAGTCGAAATGCGCGGGGGGCGCATCACCAATCGACGGACCGGGGTATCGATCGAGTTTCCGCCGTTGCCTGCACATTTGCTCGAGCTTCTCGAGGTGGGCGGGCTGGTGGAAAAGGTCAAAATAGAACTGGCCGCGCGCAAAGCCGCGAATCCGGCTGCCCCCGTTTCTACATGAAGGAAACCGGGTACGACATCGTCGTCCTCCCTGGCGACGGAACAGGGCCCGAAGTCATTCGGGAAGGCGAGAAGATTCTCGCGGCGCTCGCGGAGGGCGGCTCGGCTCCTTGGCACCTGCGCGAGTTTCCCGGCGGAGCCCGGTACTACCAATCCCATGGGAAGGAATGGGAACCGGAAGCCGCCGCGGCGACGCAGATCGCCGACGCGATTCTCCTCGGAGCCGTGGGGTGGCCCGGCGTGACCCTCCCCAGTGGCGAGATCGCCGGCGGCGCCCTCGTGCTCGGCCTCAGGCAGAATCTCGACCTCTTTGCGAATACTCGTCCCTGCAAACTCTACCCGGGCGTGCTGCACCGCATCAGCGGTGAGTATCGAAAGGTCTGGGCCCCCGACAAGGTCGACATGGTGATCATTCGCGAGAATACCGAGGGCCTCTACACCCCGATGCGCGGGCGCCTGCGCCGGGGAGGCGAAACCGAGGTGGTCACGGATACCAGAGTGCTCACCCGAAAGGGGGTCGAACGGGTGGTCCGGCAGGCCTTTGACCTCGCTCGGAAGCGAGACCGAGGGGCGCCGGAAGATGGGGTGCGGCGGGTGACCTGTGTCGATAAATCGAATGTGCTCGAGGGATGTCGATTCTTCCGAGAGACGTTCGATCGGATCGGCGCCGCGGAGTATCCCGAGATCGAACGCGACTACGCCTATGTGGACGCGTTCACGCAGTGGCTCATACGCAATCCGGAGCATTATGACATCGTGGTTTCCTCGAACATGATGGGCGACATCATCACGGACCTCGCCGCGGTGCTCCAGGGAGGAATGGGCTTTGCGGCGGGAGGGAACATCGGGGCGGACCACGCGATGTTTGAGCCCGTGCATGGGAGCACGCCGAAGTACGCGGGCAAGAACCAGGTCAATCCGTTCGCGACCTTCTTCGCGGTGGATATGATGCTCCGTTGGCTCGCCGAACGTCACCACGATCCGAGATTGAGCGATCAGGCGGAACGGCTCTCCCGAACGCTGGCCCAGGTGCTGGTCGAAGGACGAGCAAAGACGTACGACCAAGGGGGCACAGTCACCACTTCCGGCGTCGGAGATATGGTCTCCTCAGCCCTGCGGTCGGAGCGAAGATGAGCGCTATCCGACAGGTGGCCCTGGTCGGCGGGGCTACCACTCCATGGGGAGTGCGACCGACGACCTGGTCCGAATTGGCCCAAGAAGTGGGAGCGGCCCTCTTCCAGGCGGTTCCGAATCTGCGGGCGGCGGATGTCGATTCCCTCTTCTTGGGAGCCGCGGAGCCCGAACGGTTCGCCTTCCAGTCGCATGTCGCTCCGCTCGCCGCCGAGCAGATGGGGCTCAAACCCCATCGCATTTTGCAACGCACCGAGCTCGCGTGCGCCTCCGGCCAGGCGGCGATCCGTAGTGCCTACGCGGCCATCGCCGCCGGTCTCTCCGACGTCGCGGTGGCGGTCGGGGTCGAGAAAATGAATCTGCCGTCGATGGCCGAAGCGAATGCAGCGATGGCCTGCGTACTGGATCGAAATTGGGATGGTCCCGCGGGGGCGACCGCACCCCCCTTCTTTGCCATGGTCGCCCAGCGTCACATGCGGGAGTACGGCACGACGGAGGAGCAACTCGCCGCAGTCTCTGAAAAGAATCATCGGTTCGCCAACACGAATCCCCACGCCCAGTTCTACGAGAAGAGATTCTCTCGGGAGAAACTTCTACGCCTGCCGATGGTCTCGCCGCCACTGCGACTCGGCGACTGTTCGTCGATGACCGACGGGGCCGCCGCGGTCGTGTTGGTCGCGGAAGAGCGCGCTCGAGAATTCACCGACACGCCCGCGTGGATTCGGGGGACCGGGCAATATTCCGATTTCCATAATCTCGCCCACGCCGGGTCGCTGACGGATTGGGTCGGCATGAAACATGCCGCCCGCGAAGCGTTCCGAAGCGCCGGCATCACGGCGCAGGATCTGGACCTGGCCGAGATCCATGACTGCTTCTCGATCTCCGAGATCGTCGAGTATGAGGCGCTGGGACTCTGTGGTCCCGGCGAAGGGGGTCCCTATGCGCTCGACGGCCGGTCCGATCTCGGCGGAGACTTGGTCGTCAATCCTCGGGGGGGCTTGCTCGGATGCGGCCATCCACTGGGCGCGACGGGAATCGGTCAGGCGGTGGAAGTGTACCAGCAATTTGCTCACTTGGTGCCGGCGGGACGTCAGGTGCCGGACCCCCAGTGGGCTCTCGTCCACAACTTAAGCGGAAGCGCGAACGTGCATTCGATGATGATCTACGAACGGGGGGGCTCCTAATGGCCACGACGGCTTCGGATCGACGCCGAGCGGCGACTCCCCTCGCTCCGCCGCGCTCGGAGGCGACTCCTGTGACTCCTGCTGGAGGAACCGAGGCGGCTCCTGCCGCGAAGCCTTCGAAGCCGGTTCCCCCCTCGGTCCCCTTCTTGCTCGATTTCTTCCCCCTTGAATCCGTCGACCAGACGCGCCTTTCCCGGTTCTTCGACCGACTTCGCGAGGGGAGACTTTCTACGACTCGATGCTCGGTCGATCAGACGCTTCACTGGCCCCCCCGGGTCGTCTGTCCGCACTGCCACACGGATCGGTTGGAGTGGGTCGATCTTCCCGAAAGCGGACGGATCTATGCGTTCTCCGCAATCCTCGCGGGCGCTCCCTTAGGGATGGAAGCCGAGCTCCCTTTTGTCGTCGGCTTAGTCGATCTGGATGGAGTCCCGCTACGAATCTTTGGTCGGATCGAAGGCACGACATGGCAAGAATGTCAGATCGGGCAGGCCGTGAACGTCGAAGATTATTCGCGGGCCGACGGCCGCGTTTTCTACCGATTCCGTATCGCAAATGGCCCCTGATGATCCTACCGTACCCCCACCATCGGTGCGCGCCGCCGCTTCCCGACTGAAGCCTATTTATAGCCCCCCTCGGTCTCGCGCGCCGCCGGCTCGGGAGAGCGGCAACCGATGGAATCACTGAATCCGGGGTGGTGGAGTCGTCACGGCTGGACCGTGACCATCCTGCTCACCGCGTTCGGGATCACGTTCTTCATTCGATCGATCTGGATGATTCCGGTCCTTCAGCAGTACGGCCAGCTGTATGTCTACGGCGGGGGGTCGGACTCGTTCTACCACTCTCGCGTCATGCAGTACATCATTCTCAATCACTCGAATCTGATCCTCGATCCCCTCCTGCGGTACCCGCTTGGCGCGATCAATCCTCGGGAACCGCTCTTCGACTGGATGAATGCGATCCTCGGGTTGGTCTTCGCCCCGTTCTTCGGCGGAAGCGCCGTCAACGCCGGAGCCTTCTTCCTGAACGCCAGCGGCCCCATCTGGTCGGCGCTGAGTGTGTTCCCGATCTACCTGATCGGGCGGGAAGTCGCCTCCAAGCGGACCGGACTCATCGCCGCTCTCCTCTTTCCCTTCATCGTCGCCGACATCAATTCCTCGACCCTCGGCTACGCGAATTATCTCGCCTTCTACACGTTCTTCATTCTGATCGTCGTCTACAGTTATCTGCGGACGGTCAAAGCCGTCAGCAGCCGTCGGTACGTCGAAAGCTACCGGCATCCGAAACAAATCCTTCCCGCGCTGAAACAGTTCTACCGCTACGACCACACCGCGTTCAAGTGGGCGGTGTTCACTGGCGTCGCTTTCGGCGCGCTCACCCTGGCTTGGCAGGGCTACACCTACGCGGTCGCGACCATCGCAATCTTCATCGTTTTCGCGATGGTCGTGGAGCGGATCCGACGCGTGGATTCGTTCGGACTGTATGTCGTCACTTGGATCGTCGGGATGGTCGGCTTCCCGATGGCCGTTCCCTACTATTGGTTCCAACAGGAATTCGCGGGTTGGTTCGATCTGCCTCTGCTCTTGTTCTTTGGCGCGCTGCTCCTGCTCCTCCCGTTCCTCTTCCTCCGGGACGTTCCGTGGGTATTCTCGATCCCCGCCCTCATCGCCATCGTAGTGCTCGGGCTCCTCGGGCTGGCGGTCCTCGCCCCGAACTACTTCACGAACATCATTACCGGGCAAGGATACTTTGTCAAGACGCTCATTTATTCGACGGTCGCCGAGGCGCAGGCTCCGTCGGTCGATCAATTGATCCTCGGATACGGGGTGGCGACGTTTTTCCTCGCCTTTGTGGGACTCGTCCTCTTCGTCTGGGAGCTGGTTCGCGGCCGATTCAAGCGCTGGCACATGTTGTTCCTCGTCTTCGCCGTCCTCGATCTCTATCTGCCGATCACCGCCGCCAAGTTCTTCCTGATCGGCGCGCCGGCGTTCGCGCTGCTGCCGGCCGAAGCGCTACGACGCGCGCTCGATGTCGGAGGGTTCCCGGAGTTACGACGCAACGTGGCGTCCTTGTCAGATCGGCGAAGCCAGCTCACTGCCTTTCGCAAGGCGTTCAAGATTCGTCATGTGGCGATCTTGGTGGTCGTCGTTCTCGTCGTGGTTCCCAACGTTTGGTACTCGATCGACGCGGGGATTCCCTACAACACGAAGACCCAAGTGGGCAGCCAGATCACCAACTCGCTCCCCAGCTTCCTTCAGCCCAGCGCTTCGTTAGGATCCTCGGCCTACTTGGGCGCCTCGGGCACGAGCCTCGACACTCCGAGCCAGTACGATGAAGCCGGTTATAATTGGCTCGCCGAGCAGGACACGAATGTACCCGAACCTCAACGTCCGGCGTTCATCAGTTGGTGGGATTACGGATTCCAAGCCGTGACCCAGGGAGACCATCCCACGGTCGCCGACAACTTCCAGAACGGGATCACTCCCGGCGGAGCCTTCCTTCTTTCGCAGAATGAATCCCAAGCGATCGGCGTGCTGGCCACCGAGTTGTTGGCGTCCGAGCAGGTCCGCAGCGGCGATCTGTATCTTCCTCCGGCGCTCAACCAGATCTTGGCGAACGAGGGGCTCAACCTCGCCGAATTGCATACGCTTCTCGTCAATCAGACACGAGACGTGGCCCTGGTCATCGCCCATCCCGAGCTGTATCTGCCGGTCGACGCGAGTCAGTTGAGTCCGCTCAATGCGATGTACATGGCGATGGAAGTTTTCCTCGCCTCCTCACTGCCAATCGGCGGAGTCGCCCAAGTCTACGATAGCATCCAGGCCTACACGGGCTGGTCGATCCGGTACGCCATGGTCGACAGCCGGCTGTTCCCGTTCTCGGGTTCGGACACCGGGATCTTCTACGCGCCGGCAGAGCTCACGAATCGAGTGATCGCGGCGGATAGCGTGCCGTCGACCTTCTACAACGTGACCGTGCTCGGCTCCGACGGCAATACCTATCCGGCGGGGCAGACCCCGGCCGACGTGCAACCGGTTCAGTACAACATCAACTATTTCGCGCCGTTCTTCAACTCCATGATCTACCGGGTCTACATCGGATACAATGGAACCCAGATCGGACTCTCGGGGGGATCCCGGGTCTCGAAGGAGCAGCGCAGAACTCGCCGATCGAACCCGGCTGGATGTTGCAGCACTTTCAGGTCGTCTACAAGACCGCCTACTACTGCAGCAATGCTGCCCAGGTGAACAACTCGAACTGCCTCGTGGCCATGAACACCCCGGACGCCGTGGCCATCGCCAAACAGACAGGGGGCGTCGCGATCACCAGCCCCAGCCAGTACTTCGGCGGTGGCGAATCGATGCTGGAGTACTATCCGGGCCAGACGATGATCGGAACCGTTCAGCTGCCCAACGGCGCTCCCGTGTCGGGAGCGCGCGTCACCGTGTACGATTCCTGGGGCACTCCGCACATGACGACCGTAACCGATGCGCAGGGCGATTATTCGGTCGTCCTCCCTCCGGGCCAGGATACGGTCAACGTCTCGAGCGGAGCGCTCAATTTGCTCACGCAATCCGGCTCCCTCGTCCTGAAATCGTTCTCGATCGACGTGTCGCCGAGCTTGGGGATGAGCTTCGACGCCCCCCAACTGAACCTGCCGATCACATTGAACCCCGCTCAGGTCCAGGGATTCTTCTATTGGAACACCGCGAACAATTCGTCCTACGTGCCGTCGATGGATCCGCTCGTGAGCGGCGCCTCCGTGGTACTCTGGGGTTCCGGGCTCCCTACCTATATGGCCACGACGGACCTGAGCGGCTCCTACTCCTTCCCGAGCGTCGTGCCGGGAGTGTTCAACTCGTCCGTCGTCTTCCAGGGGGCGAACTTCTCGCAGCCGTTGTTGTATCTGAGCCCGGGAAAAACCGCCAACCAAACTTTAGGACTGAATCCGGGGACCGTAGAAGGAATCGTGTTGAATACCCAGAAGGCGCCGGTCGGCGGAGCCACCGTTACGCTCACCAGCGGGAACGGCATCATCGCGAACACGCAATCGAACGCCTCCGGCGGCTACACGCTCAAGAATTTCGGAGCGGGCGTGTACAATGTGACCGCCACGCTCTCGGGAACGGACTTACGATCCCCGGCGATCACGTTCCAGATCACGACTCCGGGACAAGTCGTCAAAACGAATCTCACGATCGCCCAGACCCAGATCGTGGCCTTCCCGGTGGCGGTGAATGGGATTCCGGTCCCCAACTTCCCGGTCCGATTCACCCCGATCCCTCGGATCGTGAATGCCTCGACCTCTCCCATCGGCCCGCTTCGCGCCGCGGCCTTGAACTCGACCTTGTTCTGGACGAATAATGCCGGCGAGATCTCGGCGACTCTCGCCCTGGGCAACTACACGGTGTACTCGAGCGGGTATGTTGGCACCACCCAGTATGCGGGGTTCGAAGATGTGTACCCCGGCTCGACCTCGCCGTCGGTCTTCCCGACGCTCAACCTTGGGCCGGCACTCCGATTGACGGGGAGCGTGGCCAGTGTTGGTCCGGTGGTCGCGAATACGAGCACGATCGTCAACATTCTCGGGAGCTCCGGGTCCACGGTTTCCACCTGGACCGACTCGAGTGGCGCTTTTGGGATCCTACTACCCACCGGTACCTACTCGCTCTATGCCCTGCAGGGTGCGACGTCGACATCGGCCACCATCTATGCGGCGCTCAGCTCGATTGATCTGACCTATGGTCGCACCGTCTCCCTGGATCCCGTCGTGGCCACCGCGGTCCGGCTGACCGTGGGTACTCCGAATGCAGCCTTCCCCGGAGGGCTCTTCCCCGCCGCCAATGCGACCGTCACGTTCAGCACCGGGAACGCGATGGCGTCCTGGTCGACGGTCGCGAGCACGGCGGGCAACGTGTCTCTTTTCGTTCCCTCGACGCTTCCGTTCGGAGCGACCTATTGTCTCAGCGGCCAAGCCCTAGGATTCCTCGCTCAGGAACAGTGCGGTCTCACTCCGAGCGGGCTGGGAGCGCTCACGCAGTTCCCGCTCACGTTGGCCACGGTCCCGGTCTCGCTGACCTTCACGGGCTACCCGAGCAACCTCGGACTTCGGGTGAACTTCACCGCCACCTCGCCGACGAGCGTGAGCCAAACCCTGTATGGAGGTCCGAACTTCGCTTTCTCCGCCCTTCCTGGCAGCTACCGAATCACGGTCGCCGCTCCCGCCCTGCCCTCGGGCCAGTATCTGACTGTTCAACTGACCAACGTGACGGTTCCGCTGGGAGCGGGCACCACGGCGTTTACGGTCCGCTTGGCGGCTCAGATCGTTTCGAAGGGAACGCTCACCCTCCCGGCGCGCGTCCCGAACACGAACGTTTCGGTCGAGCTGACGTCCACGCTCGTCAATGTGACGGTGACGGGAAAGCAGTACACGCAGGGGTTCTACGCTCGAGCGGGCGTGACTTACACCGCCTATGCGACCGCCCCAGGGACGAACAACAGCACCTACGTCAGCCTCTCCCGGGTCACGATCAATGCGACCGGTATCGTCACGACCCCGATCGTCCTGACTACCCTGGCCGCGAGAGTCACCGGAAACCTGACGCAGTCGGGCGGGTCCATTTTGAACGCGACCACGCCGGTCACTTTCCAATCCCCCCGAGGAGGGTCCCTGACCGTGCTGGCCAAGGATGGATTCTTTGCGCTTCACCTGCCGCCCTCGCTCAGTTACGGAGTCTCGCTCAACACGACGGTGCTGATCTCTGCCGAAGGAGGTCGGAGCGCCTATCAGAGTTTCACGACCACTCCCGGCTACACGTGTTCTGTGGGGATCAACTCGACGAACTGCGCCGTGGGACTCGTATCGACCACCCTCTTGACTTGGATCAACGGAACGGTCACCGCGCTTGGGATCCCGTATGCGTTCAGTGGCACGCTCTCCTTGTATGGCCCCTTCCCCAGTACGAATGTCACGACCGTTCCGGTGACGAACGGCGTGTTCACCGCCCACGTCCTTCCGGGAGTCTATGTGGGATATCCCGTCGTCATGGACGGTGGATTCGCCTACGCCAACCTGACGACTCTCGTGGCAACGCCGCAGATGCAAGATCCGGTCGCTCTATTTGTTCGGCCGACGTGGACCGATACCGTAACGCTGGTTGCCCCGTCGTCCGGCAGCGCCCAACCGGCATCGCTGTCGTTGGTCGACGTATTGGGTCGCTCGATCTTTTTTACCGGAGTGGCGTACGGGACTCCCGTCGGGGTTGCCCTGCCTGCCGGGGTGTACACCATCGAAGCGGGGGCAAGGGGCACTCCCTTCGGAGTGGCGGCCACGGCGACCGCTTCCACCATCGTTTCGCTATTGCGGGGCAATGCCGCGACCTCGCTCACGCTCGCCTACGCGTTCCATCCGAAGGTGAACGTGACCATCCAAGGAGCGACGAGCGTGACCGTCCCCGCTTCCGGCGGTACCGTATCTTTCGCATATCTGGTGACCAATGCCGGAGACTCACCGGTTCAATTCTACCTGACCGGGAGTCCCGCGTACTGGGGGTTCACCTTCTCGACGCAGAACGTCTCCCTCGGCGTCTTGCCAGGCACCAATGCGGTCAGTGGAGAGGTCGTGATCAGCGTTCCGGCGGGAACGGTAGTCGCACACCCCGCCGTGACCCTCCAGGCCCTTCTCACGTCGAATCGAACGGTGATTGGAACGTCCAGTCCCTATCCGAAGATCACGGTCCAATCGTATGAGGCCTTGAGTGCGGGGAGTGCCTCCTCCCTCCCTCCGTCGCTGGCTCCCACCAAGGCCGAGGTTCCGTTCTACGTGACCAATCTGGGCAACATTCCCGCGACGATCCAATTGACGATCGCGGACACGAGTCGCCTGACCGGGCTGGGCTGGAACGCCTCGCTTACCTATGAAGGGAAAGCGGTCGTGGGAGCTCAAACGCTTGCGCCGCAAGATAATCACACCTTCCTCGTCGTGCTGAACGCGACCGGAACGGTCTTTGTTCCGCCCGGAACCGTCACCGTGACGGCGGCGCTCCTGAACACCACGACCCCGATCTCTCAAACCGTGGTGCTCCGGGTTCCAATCGCCCCGCTCCAAGTGACTCGAGGGGCGCTCACCGTGACCGGACCCTCCATCGGTTCCGCGCCGACGACGCCCGATTGGTTGATCCCGCTCCTCGTCTTCGTCCCCGCGATCGCACTGGTCGCCGGAGCGCTCGTGATCCGATGGTGGAGAACGCGACGGTGGACGCGTCGCTAAGAGCGCTCGAGGGTGGAATGGCATGAAGCATGTCTACCGAGCGGGATCGGTCTTCCTGATCCTCTTGATCGTCGGAGGGGGCCTGGGCGGTATCGCATCGCCGCTCGCCCACGCCGCTGCGACGAGCTCGCCGGTCATGGCGGCCATTCACGGTCCTACGTACTTCGGAACGGGGGGTCATGGGCGCTACCAGCTCACGGGCTCCGGGGGACCCGCACAGGCCCCGAATGGGACGTTCATTGGACAGTACAACTTTACCGTGACTCCGCAAGCATCGAACTTGAGCAACGTGGTCGTAGCCCCGTCGGACGGCGTGCTCGAGAACGGATCGTTCAATGTGACCCTCGACGTGAACAACGTCTCGCAAGTGATCACGCTCGTCCTCGAGGTCTCGTCGATCTATCAGGGCCAGAACCAAACGATCAATGTCTCCACCACGGTCCAGGTCGTCACGCCCTACAAAGTTTCGGCGGTGGTGGTTGCGAGTCCGACCGCCTCGGTCCTCCCATTCTCGCTTCAAGTGTTCCTGGACGGCCAGGCCGTCGGTTCCGTCGCGATTCCGGGTCTAACTCCCGGCGAGAATTACACCTTCACCTTTAGTTATGTCACGTTAGGCCTCTCGTCGGGGTGGCATACTTTTTCGATCTCGCTCGGGACCGAGAATGGACTGGTCGCCTTCGCGGGCGGCGCGCTCACCTACTCCCAGTCGTTCTACATTCCGAGCGCCTCGACCGACTACACGCTGTGGTATGTGGCCGGCGCGGTGGCCTTTTTCGGAGCCATCTTTATATTGCTGACGAGGGTGGCCGCGCGCCGGCGCGGCACGGCGCGACCGTAGCCGCCCGGTCGGGAAAATCGGATGATCGCCACCGTGGAATATCGATGCACCTCCTGCGGCCGCGGGCTCGGCGGCAAGGGCGCCACGCACTTCCTCTGTCCGCAATGCGGCGAGGCCACCATCGGTCGGGACGCGCGCTGTCGCGATCAGAGCGTAACGTACCTCTGTCCGACCTGTGGGTTTGAAGGACCGTAGGGGAGGCGAATCGATGGGCCAGGTCGCGGTGCTGTTCCGCCTGATGCCGCAGGGCCCCGAGACCGATATGCAGCGGATGGGCGAGGCCGTGCGCGGGGTGGTTCCGCAAGGGGTCACAGTGCGCGGACTCCAGGTCAAGGACATCGCCTACGGACTTCGGTCGCTGCTCGTTTCGGTCGTGATGAACGACCAAGGCGGGATCCTCCAATCCACGGAGGAAGCGCTCGCCAAGGTTCCCCACGTGGAGTCCGTCGAGGTGATGGAGGAAGGCCTGCTCTAGGACCCGACCGTGGACCTCTTCACCCACGTCTTCGTCGCGTACCTCCTGACGTTTGGCCTCGTGGGATTTCAGCCCGCGTATCTCGCCGCCGGCGCGCTCGCCGGAGGTTTGCCCGACGCCGACGCGTTCTTCTTTCCGCTTGCGAAGCGATTCCCGGTCCTCCGGCACCACGGCATCACGCACTCGATCCTGGGGGTCACGGTGGTGGCTGTCGTCGGCGCGTTTGTCGCCCCCTGGATCGCTCCCGGTTCGCCGTGGATCTACTTCGTGGTCATGGAAGTCGGTGGGCTTTCCCACATGCTCGAGGACGGATTCACCCATTTTTCGGTCCCGCCGTTCCTTCCGTTCTCCGAGCGACGGTTGGAGGTAGACGCCGATCGAGCGATCAATTTCCTGACGCTGATCGTCTCGGTGCTGGGATTCTACCTCCTCCTCGGAGTCGAGCGGAACCACGTCGCCTTCTCCGTCTATCTCGATACGCTCTACGTCTTCACCGCGTTTTACGTGGTGTACTTCTCCATTCGAATCGCGGCCCGGATCCGGATTGGCCAGCTGATGAAGCGGCTGGGTACCTATCGCACCCCGATCCCAACCGGCAATCCCATGGTCTGGTTGGTCCTCTCCGAGGAGAAGTCCGACGGGACGATGCGCACAACGTTCGCGCGGTACGTCTTCGGACGGGGGATCACTCGCGGACCGTTCTCCGTCTCCGTTCCGCTCCAGGAGGCGTCGGGCAACCCCACGCCGGTCGCGAACGCCGAGGAGGCGTTGGCCCGTTCGTACCCCCTCGCGCGGCGAGCGAGCACGATCTTCGACCAGACGTATCACTTCGGCGAGGCGAAGGACCTCGGTCCCGAAGGGTGGGTCGCGAACTGGTACTCCCTCGAGTTCGAGGCGTTCGGCCGGGCGGCCGGGGTGCGCGTAAAATTTCCCCGAGCGGGCGGTGCGCCCACCATCAAGAGCGCCTGGCATACTCCGCTCTGGCGCAAAGAACTGACTTGAACCGGAGGCGCGGCCCGAGCGGGTGGCTCAGATTCGCACCGGCCGCGGCGACCCCGACGGCGGGCGGGGAACCTTCCGGTAGAGCAGGATCAGATCGTCTCCCAATCCGAGCCGCTGGGCAGATTTTGCGTTGAGCCAGCGAACACCGGCGCGTTGGAGATTTGTGGGGTGGGGAGAGGGAACCTGCTGCACCACCGTTCCGCGGGCCCGTCGGAAGCTTTCGCTGCCGAGCAGCAGGTCGAGTTCGTCCATCGTGTACTCCATGACGTGACCCAATCCGGGGGTACCGTCGGTGGGAAAGCGACCGGCTTCCTTGATGGATCGGCCGCGGAGCAGTCGCAGTCGATTCCCGAGGCGCGCCTGATTCGGGGTCGTGAGGAGCAGGCGGCCTTCGGGACGCAAGTGGTCGTAGATCTGCCGGAACAGGAGCAAGGGGTTGATCAGTAAGTGCTCGAGAACCTCGACCAAGGCCACCACGTCGAAGTCGGTCGGCAACGAATTCAACGCTCCAGGCACGGCGAGGTCGATTTGAAAGATCGAATCGACTCCAAATCGACGCTGCGCGTCGATCAAAGACGGAGAGGCGTCGGCGCGATCGACCAGAGTGTAGGCTCCTCCAAAAGTGGACTTCATCAACACGGCGAGTGAGCCAATGCCGCCGCCGAGGTCGAGGATCCGACGTCCTTCGAGCGAACCCTCCGGCTGCCAGAATGCGAGGATCGAGGCAAAACGTCGTGCGGAAAACCGAGCATACGCGGCCTGTTCGTTCGTCAGTTGAGCGGCCTGCCAGAAAGCTGGTAGAAGGTCGGCAGCCGGCGCCGGACGGGTCGGTGGACCTTTCACCAGAGCTCCGGACGCATCGCTTCGGGCGAGCGACTCGGCCCCTAAGGCGTTGCCCGCGGATGCGCGAGCCGTTCCGAGTTCGTTGCCGAGGTCGACAACGTTCCGGCTCGGGGCCCTTGAACGAGCGGCTAGGCTAGCGGCGATTACTTGTAGGTCGACCCGTGGACCGTGCCCTCATCATCCACGATCGTGATGCACTCGCCTTCGCACTCGAACAGGCACGCCTCGCACATGATACAGTCCGGACCATGAATGACCGCGGATTTCTCTCCGCGGAATTGGAACTTGGCGGCGACCTGCGGATCGTCCACAATCCCGCCGAAGGTGTCACTCGGCCGCATCTCGAAGACCGTCACCGGGCAGACGTCGCGACAGTGGGCGCATCCCGTACATTTCTCGAGAGCCACCTCGACGGAAACCATTCTGTCAGACCTCGTCTCGCCGACCGAGGGGCTATATTTAAGCCGATTGCGGGACGAGTTGAGACTTTATAAACCGAGGTCCGGGATTCAAAGCGTCGGGGTCATCTGCCTCTCCGGTCTTCTCTGACCGGAGGTGCATGCTTCCTGAAGTCGGAGGTGGTCCAACCGCGACCGAGCCAATCGCGCCGGACACCCCCGGTAGCCGTCGTGACGGGAGCGACGTCCGGGATCGGAGAAATGATCTCGAAGCATCTGGTCTCCGGTGGCTGGAAAGTTCTTCTCGTCAGCCGGTCGCTGGTACGTCTCCGCGCTACCGAACAGCGCCTGAGGTCGATCGCCCCGCAAGCGTCCATTCGATCGATTCGAGCGGACCTCTCGATCTTGCGCGAGGTGCGAGGCGTCGCGCAGGAGATCGAGTCTTCCGATCCGCGGATCGACGCGCTGGTTAACAACGCGGGCGCCATATTCGCCCGGCGGGAAGAGACCCCAGAAGGACACGAGCGGACGTTCGCGCTCAATGTCCTGGCGCCGTTCCTACTGACTCAGCTGTTGTTGGACCGCCTGAGGTCGAGCGCTCCGTCACGAGTTATCAACGTCTCTTCCGCCGCGCATCGATTCGGTCGTCTTCGACTCGAGGATCTTGAGCGGAAACGCCATTCCTCTGCCTGGGCCAGATACGACCAGTCAAAACTCGCCCTTCTGATGTTGACGTATGAGTTCGCACGCCGCTCCTCGGATCGATCCGTCACCTTCAATGCCTGCCATCCTGGATTCGTCGCGACCCGTTTCGGTCACAATAATGTCGGACTCCTCAAGAGTTTCCTCGTGTTCACGCAAAGAATGGTCGGCGTGGCTCCGGAGCGCGGGGCCGAAACCCCGACTTACCTGGTCACCGCCACGGAAATCGCGGGAGTGAGCGGGGCGTACTTCGTGAACCGCCGGGACACTCGGTCCTCCCGCGCCTCCTACCGCCAGCCGGACGGCGAAAGGCTCTGGGAATATTGCGAGAACCTAGTGCGCGGAACTTGACCAGAGCGAAGTCCCGGAATTCGGAGCGCCGAAGGCGACGAAGCGGCGAAGGAACGAGGGCGTCCAAGCGAGGGCGAAGATGTCTTCCCTGACCTGGCAGTTCGAAATCCATGAAGCTTTGGCCAGTCAGCACGGCGGTGCTCGTTTCAGACAAGAAAAAGGCGCTGCGATGGTATCACTCTAAGCTGGGATTGAAGATCATCGACGACGACGATCATTGGATCACCGTCGGTGATAAGAAAAAGGGGGTCCAGCTCCACCTCTGCGAAATCCGGAATCGCAAGGGGAAACCAACGCTCGAGCCCGGCAACAGCGGGATCATGTTCTTCACCGACACCGACATGATGCGAACGTATCAAACGATGAAGCGACGTGGGGTGCGATTTCCTCATCCCCCCCAAAAAACCGAAGGGGGCTGGTTCTGTATGTTCGCCGACCCGGACGGCAACCAGTTTTGGCTCCATCCACGCTTCTAGCGAGCGTCGGGCTCTCGGGTCCTTCGAACAGCGCTCGTGGGATGGTTCGCGCCGGCCAAACGACGGCTGAGCGCCGGACTACAGGGACGCGACGAGCTTTGTAAATTCGGCGGCGTCCCAACCCTTGAGCGTGGTCGTGCGCACATTTCCCAACTTCGCCGTCTGGAGCGCCAGCCGGTTGGCTACCTCGTCGGAGGGTAACTCTACCGCGACGACGATATCGTAGATTCCCATCGTGTGGAGAAAAGAGAGAACTTTCCCGCCCGCGTCGGAGACGGCTTTTCGAAACGCTTCCGATCGTGCGGGTGAATCCTTCAGCATTCGAACTCCCTGCTCGGTCCAATTCGCCAGGACGAGCGTAGTACGGCATGCCCCCCTGACCGTTTTCGGATACAAGCCACTTCGCAGGGGTTGGGGAGCGGACCTCCCGTCCGTCGAGCACCCATCGATGGATGGGGCTCGGAGGAGCGCCGCGGAGGGAGGAATCGAGCTCACGTTTGTACCGAAGCGTCTATGAACCAGTTGTTCTATCGTGCTCGCGGCGAAGGCAATGGGATACCAAACGTACGCACCAGCGCCGGGGGCGCCCATGATGGAGCCGCCTGAGGTTCAGTCGATCAAATCGATGCTTCACATTGTCCGAATTCTGGCGATCATATTCGGCATCCTGTTGCTATTGGGTGGTCTCGCCTATGCGGCGTTCGTCGCCTATGCGTTCAGCGTTTGTGGGTCGATTGCTGGCTACTATTGCGGCGGCTATCTGGGAGCCGCTCTGATCTTTCCGATCCTCATCATCATTTGGGGCGTCGTCGACTTCGTGATCTACATCCAAATGAAGGAGATCGAGTCCCTCGTCAACCAGCGCCAATACGAGCAGGCAAAGTCGAAGACGCTCCTCTGGATGATTCTCGGATTCATCCTGGGCGGAATCCTCGTAGGCATCTTGCTCCTGATTGCATATCTCAAATTCGACGCCGTGATCAACTGGCAGCGCGGGCAGCAAGGCGGAATGTCGGCGGGATATGCCCCACCGATGGCACCGGGAGCTCCCCCCCGATGACCGCTCCGAGCCCCCCCCCGCCCGCCGCACAGCCTGGGGCCGCTCCCTTCTGCCCTAAGTGCGGACAACCGACCACGTATGTGGCCCAATACGGCCGCTACTACTGCTACAACGACAAGCAGTACGTCTGAATGCCTTCCGGTGATATCGCCCGGCACTCGATGACTCACTGGCTGAGGCTAGGCTCGGTCGGAACCCGACGGAATGTCGGGTGAAAAGCAGGGCATCCCCTCGGGGGGCGACTTTCACGTCGAACTCCGGCTCCTGGAGGCCCCCGGGCTCGTGGGTTTCGTGAGGTAAGCGGAGCTCAGTGACTCCACTTAGTGAGGGCTTCTAGGGGGAAGGAGACCGAGGTCGATCCCTTTGCCGACTGTTTCCCCGGTGGGCGTCGAAGGACTGTCGAGTCGTTTTTTCGAGGAGAAAAAGCTCGTGACCCCCGCCGCCCTCCGGCACGTACCTTCGATCGAAGGTTTGGAAGCCCAGCTCTGCGAACCAACCGGCATACGTGTCGGCATCGGCGTGACTCCAGTACATCGTCGCGTCAGATCCTAACCACCCGTTCTCTATCCCCGTCCATTTATCATGCCCCGTGACTAGGAGCGCGAGACCGCCGGGCTCGAGCCACCGATGTATTTTCCGCAACAGGGTGCGCTGTTCTTCGACTGGAACATGGATGATCGAGTAGAGCGCAAGGATCGCCGCGAAGGAAGCGTCTGGAAAATCGATCTCCGTCATATCGGCTCGAACGAACGTAGCGCCGGGCACGAGACTTTTCGCCCGGTCGATCTGGACGTCCGAGATATCGACGCCGGTCACACGATAGCGGGTGGCGAGCAGCAGGGAGTCTGGGGCGCCGCATCCGCAACCCAAATCGAGTACGCGGGCGTCCTGCGCCACTCGATCGAAGATCGGCTGCAACCACTCTCGATGATCCGTCAGAGTATGACCGAAGCAGTCCTTTGGAACCCCCGGCGGTCGGTAGATGTAGGAGACTTTGTTCCACCCCCGTCGAACGATCTCCTTCTTACTGTTGGAGGCAGGATGGTCATCGGTCGACGCCACGGCTGGCCGTCACCCGACGGCGCTAATCAGTTCGTCGAAGTCTATTCCCCGCCGCACTCCCCCCCTTGGTTTCGCTAGGGAACCGGATCGGAGCGACGGAATGTCGGTCGCTGGATGTCGAGCCGAATCCGCTCCACGCTTGCCCCCCTTATGCACGGCGAGGGCGTCGTCGTTCCATGGCGTTGTTCATCGCCGAACACGAACACTCCGCTGACCGATGCCCTGCGGCGAACCCCCAGATGGCCCCCGTCTTGCTCGACCTCGTTTCGAACGAATCGGCCAACAAGAAAGGCCTCACCATTCAGGGGGATGCCGTGGCCAATGGAGAGCACCACCTGTACCTCATCGTCGAAGCCCCCAACGCGGGCGTCGTTCGGGAGTACTTCGGGGCATTCGCGCAGGTCGGATCCCTCGAAGTGAGGGCGGCGTCGCACTGCGAGGAAGTCGTCGAGCGTGGCGCGTGTTGAGCGAGCCCTCGACAGAATCGCCGGGAAGTCTCTAAGGGTTCGGCAAACGCCGGACCCCTCCCTTTCCGAGCGCGTCACGGAAACGTCTAAGTAACCGCCAACTCACCCGGACCCAGGTGGGATTTTGAAGGCCAATGTGTACAAGGGGCCTTACCAATTGGCGATCGAAGACAAGCCGAAGCCGAGGTTGAAAGATCCCAGCGACGTCATTTTGAAAATCACCGCCACGTGCATTTGTGGGTCTGACCTTCACCTGTACCACGGACTGATCTCGCCCGACCTTCCGGGCCAAACGCTCGGTCACGAGAACGTAGGAGTAGTCGACGAGGTAGGCTCCGGGGTCAAGTTCGTGAAAAAGGGCGATCGGGTCGTCGTTCCCTTCAACATCAGCTGTGGAGCGTGCGAATTCTGTAACACCGGGCTATGGTCGATGTGCGACAACGCCA
Organism: uncultured Thermoplasmata archaeon; assembly: GCA_963749195.1. GTDB lineage: Archaea > Thermoplasmatota > Thermoplasmata > Lutacidiplasmatales > UBA184 > Lutacidiplasma. The sequence continues at coordinate 587,684 of CAVVLX010000006.1, read as the reverse complement.
ACCCCTTCTATCCCAAAGGTCCCGGCGCGGCCTTTGGATACGCCAAGCTGCTCGGAGGCTACGACGGCGGGCAAGCGGAGTACTTGCGCGTCCCATTCGCGGATACGATGTGTCTCCAGATCCCGGACAACGTGCGTGACGATCAGGCCGTTCTCCTGGCCGATATTTTTCCCACCGGCTTCTTTGGCTGCGACATCGCCGCGGTGCGACCGGGGCACGTGGTCGCCGTTGGCGGCTGCGGCCCAGTCGGGTTGATGGCCCAGATGGGCGCGCTGCTTCGAGGGGCGGCCCGGGTATACGCCTTCGACCGGATCCCCGAGCGGCTGGAGATGGCTCGGAAAGTCGGGGCCATTCCGGTGAACGTCGACAAAGAGGATCCCGTGAAGCGCGTCCTTGGCGACACCGACGGCGCCGGCGCGGACGCGTGCGTGGAAGCGGTCGGGTACGAGGCGACCGGAAAAGGGGTCGTCGCACCCGGTCCCAAGGTGGAGGCGAAGCCGCTGGTCGTGCTGGAGACGCTTATGAAGGTCGCCAAGAAAGGGGCGATCATCGGCATGCCCGGCCTATTTGCGCCCACTCCCGCCGATCCGGAGGGGCGGGTCAGCTTCCCGCTCGGGGCTGCGTTCACGCGCGAGCTCGGTTTCCGCATGGGGCAGTGCAACGTCAAGAATTACAATCGCAATCTGATGCAGGCGATCGCCGACAAGCGTGTCGATCCGTCGATCATCGTCACCCATCGGGAGCCGCTCGAGCGCGCACCGAAACTCTATGAACAGTTCGACAAGCGGCAGGGCGGGATCATCAAAGTCATTCTGAAACCGTAAGGGGCCACCCGGAGTAGGAAACCATGGGAGGAATAACGCACGCACAGGCGTGGGCCGCCATCGAAGCGGCCGTGAAGAAGGCGCAGGAGCTGAAGACGAAGATGGACATCGCGATCGTCGACGAGGGAGTGAATCTCAAAGGATTCCTTCGAATGGACGACGCGTGGATCGGGAGCATCGACGTCGCGATTAAGAAGGCGCGGACGGCCCGGTTCTTCGATATGAACACCGGGGAGATCGGAAAACTATCTCAGCCCGGCGGACCGCTCTACGCCATCGAGCACGCCAACGGAGGGCTCATCAGCTTCCCCGGAGGGATTCCCCTCAAGAATGCCAAAGGGGAGATCATCGGAGCGATCGGAGTGAGCGGCAGTTCGGTCGAGAACGATCACGCGGTCGCCGAGGCAGGCGCGAAGACGGTCCGCTGAACGATCGGGCTCGATCGTCCCCTCACCGCCTCGTTCGATCACTCGGGCCCCCGAGCCGTCGACGTTTCGGCGGGGGGCGGAACTCCCGCGGTCGTTAAGGGGACGGAGCGACGCCAAACGAATCGAGGAACGACCACCAACCGCGCATCGAGCGTCGCGCTTCGGATCGCATCGTGAGCGCCGCTTCTGGCGACGCTCGGATGAGCGACCGCATGACCTGCCGTTCGGCGTCGGAGTGCGCCATGTCGGCGAACGTATGGACGCGGAAGAACTCGTGCGCGGCTTTCGATCGGATGCCGTAGTGGCTCCGGAGACCCCGCGACTTCTCGGCGGCGACTTCGGGGAAGATCGATTCGTACGCATACAAGGCGCCCAAACCGGACGCCGCCGAGCCGCGGAGGGTCGCACGATCGTACACGTCTAGAAGATGCTGGGTCGCGGGAGTCGGTCGAGCCGAACGCACCGACTGTTTCGTGGCACCGACCGATGCGGCGAAATCCATCCAGAGCTCCGGGTGAGTGGGCGAACGTCCCTCCTCATCGACCAGGTTCTCCAACAAAACTCGTCGGTGAGCCGCATCCGTCAACCGGGAGTATGTAGCGCCGACGAATCGGGGAAAATTCGACTCAAAATGGTAGTACTGCCTCGCATAATCGGCGAGAGTCGGGAGGGGAACTTCCCCTTTCGACCAGGCCGCGTAGAACGGATGCTTAAGCAGATGGTGCGCGCGGATGTCCTCGTCGATGTCCTTGATCGTCGTCACAGCGTCTCCGAAATCCGAAGGGGGTGGTATAGATATCGGTTCCCGGTCCTCATTCTTCGACCAGGACTCGGTGGGGGTCCTTGATAAATTCGCCGCGTTGCAGTTCGAGGGCGGCTTGCGCAATCTCTTCTTGCGTGTTCATGACGATGGGTCCGTACCAGGCGATCGGCTCGTGCAACGGCCGCCCGGTCACCCAGAGGAACCGCACCCCGGAGTCCCCGACCGGATCTCGACTTGGTCTCCCGGCGAATAAAGTACCGCCGATCCGGGCGGAACCGAAGGCGACTCGCCCGGGGCGAAGGTGCCACTCCCCTCCATAACGTGGGCGAACGCCGTGTAGCCCGACGGCGTAGATCGCCGGAAATCGGTATGGGGCGGTAAGGTCACATCCAGATAGGTAGGGTCCACCGGTATCCCTTGTACCGGGCCTTCGACTCCCTCAAACTCGCCGGCCACCACTTTCACGAGACTGCCGTCGGACGGATGGACGGTCGGGATCTCCGTGGAAACGATCCCCCGATACGCCGGGGGAGACATCTTGAGTTTCGAGGGCAAGTTCACCCACAACTGAAATCCGGCGAGGAGTCCCTCCTTTCGCTTCGGCATTTCTTGATGCAAGAGACCGCTCCCCGCACTCATCCACTGCACATCCCCGCCGTCAATGACCCCTTCGTTGCCGAGCGTGTCCCCATGCTCTACGCGACCTTCCAGCATGTACGTGACCGTCTCGATGCCTCGATGCGGATGCCAGGGAAACCCCGCCACATAATCCGCGGGGTTCGTCGACCCGAAATTGTCGAGGAGCAGGAAAGGATCGAGTAGCGGAATCTGAGAATTCCCGAATACCCGGCGTAGCCGCACTCCCGCACCCTCGAGAGTCTCTCGGCCGGAGAAGGTTCGTTGAATGCTTCGCGTGGTCTCACCCATGGACTGCCTCTCCCCGGGTGAGGCGGCAAGGACGGATAACCGCCTCCTTGCCCGAACGCCACCGTACTACCGCCAGGTCACGGGGTCGTTTCTTCCCGAGGGACCCCGAGCAAAGGCCGGGGGGAAGTGGGAGCGCCATCGTCTGAACGTGGGGGCTGCGGAAGTCCTTCCGAACGAGAAGGTTCTTGCTGGACGGCCTCTCTGCGAAATGGCCGTAGATGGCGGAAGACGACTCCGATCCCGGTAGCCCCGTGACGCTCAGGTCAGGAGCCTGGGACTCCTATTGGAATACGGTCGGCCCACGACTTGGAACGAGTCCCGGCGGTTTCGCTCGATGGTGCCTTCCTTTCTTAACCGGCTCTGCGCCGGGGTCGCGAGTCTTGGAATTGGGATGCGGGCCAGCTCGCGACCTTCGATTCTTCGTCGAGGAAGGGTTTTCTGTCGATGGAGTCGATTCTTCGCCAGCCGCCCTTGCGCTCGCGCACGACACCCTCGAGGGACTTCCAGAATCGCTTCGGTCGCGCGCGAAGCTCACCGAGGTCGAGGCGCTTGCCGATCTCGAACGGATCGGCCCGAACCGGTACGATGCCGTCGTGGGGATCGTCCTCTATGAAACGATGTCCGACCCGGAGCTAGCCCGGCTGTTCCCGTTGATTCGATCGCGACTCCGACCCGGGGGCCTCCACCTGTGGTGCGTGCGATCGACCAACTATCCCCTCAAGGATCAACCCTGGTTGATTCCCCCGAATCTCGGGGGGAACGCATCGCAGCTGCCGCATCGGTTGTTCACGGTGAGGGAAACCGAGAAGCTGATTCTCGGGGAGTTCGTCCGGGTCCGCTGGGAGGACGTCTCCGAACGTCATTACCTCTACATCGCCGATCGTCGGGTGGTTTGACGAGAAGCCGCCTGGCGAGCCGGCTGCGGTCCTGAGACGCCGCGATGAGCGTTCTCGCCCGGGTTGGAACATTCCTTTATGACACTCCGGCGAGGTTCTCCCGGATCGAGGCGATGTCGACTCCGGTATCTTCGTTTCGGCCCGTCCCGTTCGTCCACGGTCGAGGTCCGGGCCGTCGGCGATGGTTGTTCATTGGCGTTGCCATCGTACTGATCGTACTCGCGATCGTGGCCGTCGTGTTCCTCATCTTTCCCGGCCTGTTCGGCTACTCAATGACCGGCCCGTACGGGGGCGGGTATCGCGTCTTCGGCGGATTTCTGTTGGTGATACTTGTTGTCTGGATCGTCTTGTGGGTCGTGCGGATATCGATGTGGGCGTCGCGTGGTCGTCGTTACGACGGACGACGAAATGGGCCCGGCGGACCGCGTTCGGCCGTGCAGATCGCCCGAGTTCGATACGCTCGCGGAGAGATCACGCGCGAGCAATTTGAGCAGATCATGCAGGACCTCGACCGTCGACCGCTGCCCCCGCAATAACCACGGGAACTCCACGCGGAGATCGATCCGGAAGTGGACGATCGGTCTCGATGGCCGCCGAAGAGCCGAGAGGCCGCCGAACCACCCTGTGCCCGGGAGGGAGAAGTGGAACCCGAGCGGCCTACCTGCGAGGACGCAAGATGTCGAGAACGGCTTCGTGCAACCGTCCGTTCGAGCCGATTGCATTCTTTCCGTGAATGGTGCGCGATCCATTCCAATCGGAGAACCGTCCTCCCGCTTCTTCCAAGATCGGTAGTAGGGGCGCCGCATCCCATAACTGAACTCCCGCATCGATCATCACATCCGCTCGGCCCGTCGCGACGAGAGCGTATCCATAGCAATCCCCCCACCCCCGCTGGATCCGAGTGACGCCGGAGAGTTTCCGGAAAGGCACGCCGAGATCTTCGAGCGCCCGCACCGAGGTCGTCACGACGGTCGCATCGGAAAGTTTAGCGACCTCGGAGACCCGGCAGATCGACCCATTCCAGCGACATCCGAGGCCGGAGGCAGCTTCCACGAGTTCGTTGACGGCGGGGAGATAAATGACGCCGACTCGCGGAACCCCCGAGATCTCGATCCCGATCAGCACGCCGTACAACGGGACTCCATGCATGAACGATTTCGTCCCGTCGATCGGATCGACGATCCAACGGATGTCGGAATCGCCTGTGTGGATCCCGCTCTCCTCACCGACGATCGTGTCACGGGGGAACGAGGAGGCAATAACTTCACAGATCGCCGCCTCCGACGCTCGGTCCGCTACCGTGACCGGCGACCCATCGGACTTCGTCCGCGCTTTCAATCGAGGTCCGAACCACTCGAGGGTGCGCGCCCCGCCCGCCATGGCCGCGAGCCGCGCCACCGAGAGAAGCTCTCGCAGTTTGGCGGACGAGGGCGAGCGAATCTCGGGGCTCTTTCCGCTGGCTCTCATAAGGACGCTCGTTCCCGCGACTTTCCGGAGGCTCGATTGGAAGGCACCATGATGAGCGCGGGAATCGTCGCGAGTGCGACCACCCCGAAGATCGCCCAAGTCGCCGTGAATCCCATCCCCACCACGAAGGATCCGAATAGTACCGCGGCCCCGCCCTGTAGGAGGACCTGACTCGTTTCGATCACCCCGATCGCAACCGCCGTGTTTCCCCCTTCCGTCTCCGGAAAATTCGAAGGCATCGCAAACAACAGCGGCAGCACCGCGCCCACCAGGAGACCGCCGATCGCGAAATCGATCAGGAGCGCCACCTCGCCAAGGTACGGCACACCGAATATAACCGGGGCGAAGAGGATCGCTAGGAGGATCGCAAGAGTTCGACGGTCGGACCCTCCGTCGCTCAGTCGACTACCGAGCAGGCTCCCGGGGATCGTGAAGAACACTCCGATCGAACCTAGTGCCCCCGCATACTCGATCCCCCAGCCGGGATGGACTTGAATTACATACGTCGAGATGTACGCGAGGAGGAGCGAGCCGCCGATAACCAGTCCCGCCAACCCGACGGTCAGGCCCCAGAGCCAGCCACTGCGAAGCACCCGGCCCGTACGATGCCGGACCGAGCCCCCTGGGTTCGGTACGGACCCCCTGGTCCGCACGGGCAGATACAGTAGGACGAGGAGCGCTGCTCCCAAACAGACGACCCCGGTGAGTAGAAAGACGCGGGGCCAACCCAAGGGGGGACCCAAGAGAGCTCCCTCGATGAACCCCAGAGCGCCGCCGATTCCGAGGCCCGTGCTCGCGTAGAGCCCAACGACCCGGGCCCGCAAGCGCTCGGGAAGGGCCTCGGAGAGCAAGGCGGCGGTCGGAGCGAAGAACATGCCGGCTCCCGCGCCTCCCGCAAAGCGCAAGAGAATGAGCGTGTCAATCGAGTTCGAATACGCCGATAGGATCGCCGAGGCTCCGAGGAGCAGCATGCCGCCGATCGCCGTATTCCGATGGCCCCAATGAAGTGCGACCACGCTTCCGGGGAACGCGAATAAGGCGTATCCGATGGGAAAGGCCGCAAGGACCCACGCGAGCTCCGGCGTGCCGGTGTGATACGTGACCTGAATCAATGGGAGCAACAATTCGGCGTTGGTCCACACGATCTGAACTACGAATCCCCCGACAAAAACGGCGAGGATCATTCCCCACGGCTGCGGATCGAGGCTCGGAGCGGACCGTTCCGAGCTCGCTTTCGAACCTTCGGTTCCTAGCGTTCGATTCTGGCGCATGGTCCTCCCCCCGTCGCCAAAGTGGCCTGCCAATGGGAATTAGACCTCCACGTCCGTGCCCGTGGTTTGATCAAGCGCGTAGAGTCGACCGAAATGAAACGAGTGGCTCCGGTGACTCCACGCCCGACGAAGGAATTCATTCTGGGAGACGAACTCCCCATGAGAGAACGCGAGGGACACAAACCAGGCCGCGGGCGCGTAGATCAAGATCGTCGTGAAGATCAAGGCAGGGTCGAGGGTAATCCGGGGCAGCAAAACGGCGATCGCGAGGCTGACTCCTCCAATGGCCAGAAGCACCAGAGCGAGCCAAAGTAAAGGAAATTCGAGCGAATCGACGATTCTGAGCCGCACGCGGCTCGCCGAAAAGGGTCTCGCCGGCGAGAGGGTAACCGCTAGAAGAAAACCGGCAAACGCTTCGTCGAAGAAGAACGTTAACGGTCGAGAGACTGCGAACTGAGGAGAGAACTCGCCATGTCGCAATAGCAGCAGCATGTAGAGCAGTTCGAATCCGAGCGAGATTCCAAAAAGTAGGCTGAACCGACCCCAAACCTCGGTGGACGTGTCGGAGCGCAGCGGAGTGGTTATCACGACATGCCGTCGATAGAACGGCACTTTTGTCAGCGCGAGCAAAACCGCCTGCCCAACGAGGGGAGCGAGGAAACGCGACGCGAGGTAGGCGACTCCAAACCAAAGGATCGAAAAGACGAAGATGATTCCGATAAACGTCAGACTGATTCCCGTCAGGCCGAAGTGCGCAGTGGTCCATCGAGCCTCGCTTCGAAAAAACGTCAAGACGAGGAGGAAGTAAGCCAGCACGAGCCCGAATGGAACCACCCAGAGCACGAGCACCGGCACCCGCGTCGAGGGCGGAGGCACTTGAGGGACATTCGTCAGAACCGGCGGTCGGCCTTCCCGAGGCGAGTTGGACACTCTCCGTCTGACGAGGAACTTCTAACTAATCATATCGGCGAAGAGGTTCCCTCTCTTCGGCGATCGGCCCGAATTGGAACTCCCAAAGTCAGCGCGAACCAGCCGCGGCCCCGGTCGTCGACCCGCCCTTGCGGAGTGCCGCATCGATGACAAGTCGGGCGGCCACGCTGATGATGCTGATGACCTCGGTGGCTCCCGCCTTACGAAGCTTCGGTATGCTCGCCGACGCGGAGGCGATCGCCACAATCGGAATGGTCGGAAGCAAGCTGCGGACCGTGATGACGGTCAACAGATTCTCTGCGTCCGAAGGGTCGGCGGCCACGAGTGCTCGAGCGCGCCGGATGCCCACGTCCCCGAGAGCTTCCTCGGAGGAGCTTTCGCCCAAATGAGTGCGAAATCCTTCGACGTCGAACTGGTTGATGGCGCCCGCGTCTGTTCCCAAAATCACCGACGGAACGTGGCGTTCTCGAAAAGCCTCCACGATCGCGCGGACCTCCGGAGAGGTTCCGCAGACGACGACGTGGTCATTCAATTGCTCCATTTGTGACCGCTCCAACCGGTTTGCGACTCGCTCCAGACGTTGTTCGAGGAACGGTACGAAGAATGCCACGACGGCGGATAAGAACGCCGACACGCCGAACAAAATGAGGATGACCGTGAACAGTCGGGCTTCGTCGGTCAAGGGAGTGTAGTTCGACCCATTGGTGGAAATTGTGGCGACGGTGAAGTAGAGCGACTGGCTCCACGTTCGGATTCCGGGCGAGGGGTCGAAATCCCCCCCCAGCAGCCGTGCCCCGACGATCCCGTAGAGGAGCGACGTGAGCGCGCCGATGAGGACCGCGTATTGGGCGGTGACCGCCCCGAAGATGGTACCGCGGTAGAATCGGATTCGCGAGGGGTATAAGAAGCCGAACAGGAGGATCGATAATGCAGCCGACGCGAAGGAGAAGACGTCGGGCGAGAGCACGGCGATTCCGATGGTAATGGCGGGCGCGATGGTCGAGAATAGCCAGGCGATGCGACTCGACTGACGGAGTCCGAAAGAGAGAGCGAGTAGCAAGACCCCCGCGACCGCCTCGAAGGGAGGTTCGTATCCGGGGAGAATTCCGGGATAGATCTCCGGCGACGGAACGTAGGCGGACACGATCCCGACGACGAAGAGAAAGCTTCCCACCAGCGCCGTCGCGATGCTCAGCGTGTGCGGTGGATACCCTGGGGGAATGGGGATCGCATCCTCGGTCCGCTCGAGGGTCGCGTGCGTTAACGTCGGCGACCCCGCTTGGCCCACGGAGCTGGGACGCATCTCGACTCTTAGATAGTTACGTTCTGACGAGCAGCGAGGCGGGGGTCGAGCATACGATGGAATCAGCGATCGTTGGCTGGCCGATAGAGATCGGGCTTGAGTCGGTCAAAGCATCAAACGGGGCGATTGTCTAGGCACCACGCTGCGTGACCGAAAGAGTAGAATTGGACACGGTAGTAATGGGCGCCGGCACTTTTCCGAGTAGACCTTCGACCTGTCGATCCGATCCAGGGGGAAGGCCCGGAGCCGAGCGCGCTCGCGGTCAGGAAGACCGGTGATTGGTACGCCGTCCTCGATCTGAACGAGAACGATCGGCGCCCCTCGGGAATTTCTTCGGTCTATGCGAAGTGTGGGCCGATTTTTGAACGATCCTCAATAGAGCGCGCGGGAGCCCACTTCGCCGAGCGCGGTCGCGGCTCGGAGGATTCCGATATGCGTGAGGGCCTGGGGAAAATTGCCGAGTAGCTGTTTACCTCGGGGGTCATACTCCTCCGAAAAGAGGTCAAGCGGGCTTCCGGCCTGAAGCAGTCGACGCCACAGGTTTCTGGCGATTGATTTTTCGCCCTGTCGTGCCAGGCACTCTACGAGCCAGAAGGAGGCCGGCAAGAAGGCGCCCTCGGATCCGGGGACGCCGTCATCCGCCCGGTATCGATAGACGAACGGACCGTCTGCCAACTCCCGCCGGATTCGATCGACGGTGCCGACCACCCGGGGATCATCAAACGGGAGGAATCCGAGCAGTGGGATGCGGAGATTAGCGGCGTCCGCCTGGGAATCTGACTTGGATCGCCGGAAACTTTTGATTCTCTCATCGTACCCGTTTCGAAGGATCCACGCTCGCACCTTCGCCGCCTCCTCCGTCCATTGGCGAGTTCCTGCCGCATCGCCGTATCGGAGACCCAGCCGCGCTGCCCGGTCGAGGGCCACCCAGGCCATGAGCTTCGAATGAACAAAGTGGGCTGGTGGACCCCGGACCTCCCAGATTCCCCGATCGGGATGTCGCCAGCGTAGGAGAACTTGATCGGCAAGGCGAGCGATGGTCCCCCAATGCCCCCGGACGAACGAGGGATCGACCTCGAAGAGGATCAACGCGCTCTCGAGCAGCTCGCCGTAGATGTCGAGCTGAAACTGCCGATAGGCTTGGTTTCCCACTCGGACGGGCCGCGAATCCCAGAGTCCGTGCAACCATGGGATGGAACGCTCGCGAAGGTCGGTCTCTCCATGAGCACCATACATGACGTGGAGTCGGTGCTCCGGATCGTGGTCCAAGATCCGGAATACCCAATCGAGAAATCCTCGGGCCTCGACCCGGTGGCCCAGATGGACCATCGCCTGACATGCAAACGCGCCGTCTCGGATCCACACATAGCGGTAGTCCCAATTTCGACTCCCTCCGGGCCATTCGGGTATCGAGGTCGTCGGCGCGGCCACGAAGGCGCCCGTACGCTCATGCGACAGCAGCTTGAGGGTCAACTCGGAGCGTTCCACCCAGCGATGCCAGCGGTGCGCGACGCGGTGGAATCGGCTGCCGGGGGTATGGACCCATTCGCGCCAGAATTTTTCGGTCTCCCTTAGAAGGGTCTCGGGATCCGCCGGGGAGGGCCGGCGGGAGCCCCAGATCATCTCGATGTGCACGCGCTCCGAAGAAGTGAGTCGACCCCGACCCTCCGCGAGGCCGCCTTCCAGATTCAGGGGCCAAGGATGGCGATATTGCAGACGATCAGAGTCGTGAAGAGCTTCAACCCCGGCCGAACGAAACTTCCAGTCCGGCAGATGTCGTCCATATCCGAATCGAGGGGCGAATCGGGTCGATACCACAATGTCGCCTCCCTCGGCTTCGAGCATCCGAAGGACCATCGGCGATGTCTCGGGCCGAACCCCCGGCGCGATCGGCATGAAATCGGTAATCCGGAGTGCGCGATGGCGCGTGAGACGGAAACGAGTTTCCAACACGCACGTAGATGGGCGGTAATGCTGGACCGAAGTGTACTCTTCGGCGGGAGTAACCTGCTGAAACCCGCCCCGGTCCGAATCCAAAATCCTCGCAAACACGCTGGGGGAAGCAAACCTCGGAAGGCATGCCCAATCAACGGATCCGATCCGAGAAATGAGCGCAGCCGTATGGAGATTGCCGATGAGTCCGTAATCAGCGATTGAAGTTCCGTAGCGGCGGCGCGTCATCGACCGTGACCACACGACCTACCTACTTACGAGCAAAGGGTTGAACGTAGCTCCGCTAGCCTTTGTCGGCCGAAGGACCGATCCCCTTGCGTCGATACAATCTTAGTCGTGAGTCCGAGACCCTCCCGAGATCGTGTAGTTCGTGCCTAGATCGGTGACCCGCGAAGCATCGGGTCAAAGATCCTTCGACCGAAAAGTCGAAGGATCGAACTCTTAGGGCGACCGGATAGGCTCATCTTCGCGGCCGGACTGACCGTCAGAACCATCAATGTCGTTTGAGCCGGATCGAGAGGCGCCGGATACGGAGGTTGAAGACGAAGATCTGTCGGGTAGGGCGAGAGCCACCCCAGGAGCTTGGCCGATTTATTGGTGGGCCCGGTTCTTCTTTCTGCTGGGTTTCGTCACCGCGGTCCTCGGTTACACGGTCCTGTTGGCGAACAACGGCTTCAATTTTCCCCAGACGGGATGGCTCTCGTGGCCGAATGCCCCGGAACTGTTCGTCGTGGGTCTCGGCGGCGTCTGTCTCTTGATCGGAGGGTCGCTCTTCCTGTGGAGGCCCCGCGTTTCGAGACGTCTCGATCTTGTTGGTTAGATCGGTACTCGAGGCGCCTTCTTCCCCGCGGACCGAAGGGGATCTGCGGGCCGGAGGAAATGGCCGGCAGAACGAAGTCGCCTCGAATCGACGGGGGAAACGCCTTAATCCCCCCCGGGCTCGACCCCTCCCTATGGCTGGCATCGCCTCGCTGAAAGCGAATTCGAATGGAACGATTGACGGAACGATCACGGCAATCTCGGCCCCTCGAGATGTGACCACCTCTCGCGGTCCGTCGCGCGTTGCCGACGCGACCGTCCAGGACGAGACCGGCACGATCCTCCTCACCCTCTGGGGCGAGGACATTCAGCGATTCTCCGTAGGGCAGAAGATTCACATCTCCGACGGATGGGTCAAAGACTTCCGAGGCAAGCTCCAGATCTCGCTGGGGCGATCCGGAAAAATTACGACCCAGCCGTAGGGTGGGGGGGATTTTTCCCCCAAATCGGTCGATTTCGCGGAACTGTGCCTCCGCAGTATCCTGGGGGGCGAGCCGAGGTCCTCGTTTGACGGGCTATACTAAGAGCCGAAGAAGTGTCCCGCACCCTGAAGAATCGCTTGGAACGTGATTCCCAATCGGTTAAGGCCATAGGCCATCAACAAGATCAGGCCGATGGCAACCACTGCATCGAGCAACACCCCGCCCCGCCGGGAGCGAATTTGAAGCCTCATGCCCCTCGATCGGGTAGTCTCCCCCGCTACCCCCAAGCCTCGTGCATAGATGAAGTTCGACGGTCGCGTGAGGAGCCCTGGCTCGCGAAGGATGCGGGCTCAAAGAAGAGCTCGCCGAATTTCGGATAGGGGGAGGCCGTGGAAACCGAGCGAGGTCGAGGCCGGCTAATCCGCCGCGAACTTCGGGGGGATATGAAATGCGGGAATGAACCGCCCATCGATATCGGTAAAGCCATACTCCTTCGCCAATTGTCCGACGGTGAGGACTTCCCCCGACTTCCGAAGAATCTTCGAGTCCGCCGCCAGACAGGCGATCGCGCGGCCGAGATATTCCGGCGATTCGGTCCGCCGTAAGTCGAACGGCGTCTTTTGGTGCGCTTCCATCACCAGTTCGGTCCGCATCCATCCAGGGGCGACCGCCACTGCGGCGATCCCATGTTTGCGGAGCTCGAGCGAGAGCCCGTAGGCCATGCGGCGAATCGCCTGCTTCGCCACGTCGTAGTACAGGTTGAGAAGATACTTCCCCCGATCCCATGCGATCGTGTTGACGATGAGACCGTGACGTCGCCGCAGCATCATCGGGATCGCCGAGTGCGTGGAGAGAAAGTGGGCTTTCAGACCCGCCTCGAACATCATGTCCCAGTTCCAGAGCGGCTGTTTCCAGAACGGACCGGGAGGAAGGCCTCGTTCGTTCCGTTCGTATCCTCCCCACACATTATTGACGAGCAAGTCGAGCCGGCCCTCGTCCTTCGCCACGCGACGGAACAGCTCTTCGACCTGGGCGGGGTCGGTGTGATCGCAGACGACGGCGATCCCATCCCCGCCGCGGGCAGTCACTTCGGCGGCGGTCTGGTCGATCGTCCAAGGAAAGACCCTCTTCCCCCCGTCGGCTGCGCTGCTTCGCCCCGTGACGAAGACGGTAGCCCTGCATTGACCAAGGACCGTTGCGATCCCTCGGCCAGCTCCCCGACTCGCCCCGGTCACCACGGCTACCTTACCCTTGAGATTCGGCGGGTGCCATTGGTCCGCTGTCGGGTTCGACATCGCATCCTCTTCGAGGTACCAACGAGGGAGGAGTTCAAAAGTGATTCCCCGACATCAACACTCCTTACGCGAGGCCGGGCACCTCGTTACGATCCGCGTACCGTGTTTACGCCCGAATGAGGGGTCCTAACCACCCCTAGGGTTCGCCGGTCAGGCCCCGTCAAGAAAACACGCCGAGCGAGCCGGTGACCCCGATTCCAGCTCGTGACCACGAGTTGTCGCAACCAGGGGCGTCTCGCGGCTGAAAAGAGACCGCCCATCCGAGAAGCGTTGTCGGCACCAATCGGAGAATAAGCCGACTTCTCCCGGAGGGACCTCATCGGAAGCCAGATGTAGGCCGGAACGTTCCACATGGATTGAGGAACAATCATGACCGTCGATTTCGAACTCAAGCGGAGCCCAAAGTATCAAGTCGCCTGCATTCGGTGGAAAGGTCCCTGGAACGAACATCAGATCCGCGCGAAATTCGATCTTCTCGTTTCCTGGGCGAAGAAAAATCACCTGTGGGTGGGCCACTGGATTTTCCGCGAGCCGGGCACTCGCATATGGGAAGTCTGCGTGGAGATCAAAGGTCACGCCCCGGTCGAGCGGGGAATCCGCCTCAGAACGTTCCCCGCAACCACCGTCGCTCGGGTGCGCTTCGACCCGGAACAGGTCGCTCCCCGGCTCGTCTACCACGGGTTGAGCGATTGGGTGAAATGGCGACGACGCGACGGGGAGATCAAGGCCGTTCGGTCGACCCGCGAGATCTATCCGGGCGACCCTTGGCGAACCCCCTCCGCTTGGAAGGCGACCGAAGTCCAGTTCGTGGTCTCCAAATAGACGAACTTCGGACCCTCCTCCTCGGGCGGACCGAAGATTAGTCCAAGTGCCAGGTCGGACCACCGTATCCTGCCGGAAGCGGGGAGGGGGTGGGTCGACCGAGCGGATCCGGTCGCGGGGTAGGGGCACGCCCGCTCTTCCGTTGAACGTAGGCGTCGATGGCATTCGCCGCGCGAGTGCCGGCGGCCATCGCATAGACTACGGATTTCCCACCGGCCGCAAAGACTCCCTCGACGTCCGTCATCCAATCCGGTCGCTTACCTTCCGGCCATCCCTGAGGGGCGAATGCTAGATCGAGCTCCGAAGGAAGCCCCTCGATGGCCGCTTTTTCGCCGGCCGCCACGATGATGGTATCGCACGCTATCGTCTCTTCCGTACCGGGCATCAGGGCGACAGTGGCTCGACCGCGGTTATCCGCGGGCCCCACTTTCGTCCGTTGGACGACGATCCCCTCGACTTGACGAGTGCCGAGAATCCGAACCGGCGCACGTTCGTAGAGAAAGTTGATGCCCTCTTCCTCCGACTCGGTAAGTTCTTCCGGCCGGCCGGCATGTCTGGTCTTGATTTGCGATAAACAATCGTCACGTCGCCCTTCTTGGAAAGCCGCAGCCCTGATCGAGCGGCATCCATTGCGACGTCGCCGCCGCCGATGACCACGATCTTCCGTCCCGTTCGGCCGAAAAGACCCTCACTTCCCTTGTTCATCGCTAACAGGAAAGGAAGGGCGTAAAAGACTCCCGGCAGGTGTTCACCGGGGATCCCCAGCGCCCGAGGATCGGAAGCCCCGATGGCGACGAGCACCGCCAGATAGCCCTGTTGCAAGAGGCTCTCGGGGGTGAAATCCTGCCCGGCTTTCTTTCCCGTCACGAACGTGCAGTCGAGGTTGCGAAACCGGGCGAGATCCGTGTCGAAATCGGTTTCGTCCAGATGATACTTCGGAATCGTGTCGATCTGCCCACCCAGGAACGGTTGCATCTCAAAGACCGTGATCGAGTAACCTCGAACGCCGAGCTCCCACGCCGCCATCAATCCGGTGGGGCCACCGCCGATGATCGCCACTCGTTGATTACGCGGCGCGCTCGGCACGTACAGGAGATCGGATTTCCCGAAATCGAGAGCGGCCCGCTTGAGGTGGCGGATAGCGATCGGCACGCCTCTTCCACCCATCACGCAATCTTCCTCGCAATAATGATAGCACGTCTTGCAAAGCACCGTGGCCATGGGGTTGTCCTGGAGGGTGAGGACGGCGGCTTCGTCGAATTTTCCCTGCGCGATGAGCGCGATGTATCCACGGCAGTCTTGCGTGATCGGGCAGGCCTGGACGCAGAACGGCATCGCGCATTGTAGACAGCGCTCGGCCTCGAGAATCGCTTCGTCTTTGGAATACGCGTGTAGTATCTCGCCAAATCCGGTGGACCGCTCGGCACCGGAGTCTTCTGAAATGGGCTCTCGACGATACCGGGAATGTTCGTCCGTCAACGCTCCGCCACCGCCCGACCTGGCGGCTACCTACCTCCGGGGAATATGAGACCTTGTTCCGAAGGCTCCCAGGACGACGGGACTCGGGTTCGGAGCGGCCGGAAGGTATCTGGCGACCGGAGGTCGGAGTCCGGTTGCGTCCGACAGGATTTCGAGCCGTTCCCCCCACTGAGCCCCGTTCCCCAGCGGAAGGAATCGAGCGGAAGATCCGTTTCCACTGCTTCGAAAAGAACTATACATAGGAAGCGAAAGGAAACGACAGTCTAACCGTACCTGGAAGCTCGGCTTCTGAGACGGCTCGGACCGACGGGGGGTCCCATGATGAAGCCAGACGAAGTACGCATTCGTGACGTGAGTCGAAATTCTATGCCCGAATGGATGCCCCCCATCGGTGCGATGGGAGGACCGCCGGCCCACGAACTGTACCGCGATCTGGTGCTGCACGCCGGGATGCATTTGCTCAAAGACGACGAAGGCCGGCCCTGGGTGGAGCTCCAGGACGGAGAGCACCGGCGATCGTTTCGGGTGCCGAGCGGGGAGCTGCGGTGGGCGCTAGACCGATTCCGGATGCGCCGGAACCTTCGGCCGGTTCCCGATCATGATATCGACGACTTCGCTCGGATTGTGGACGCTCGGATCTCGGATCCGGATGTGGCGATCCCTCCCGTGGGAGATCTTCCCTCCGAAGAGAGCACCGTGGCCGAACGCGAGGTGGCTCCCGAGATTCCACTGGCCAACTCGGAAAGCATGTTGCAGGAAATCGAGGCGGAGATTGGATCCACGTTGCGAAAATTGGACCCCGAGCCGGATCGGCCCTCGTTGCTCGCGCCTCCCTTAGACGGCGCCCTCTCCTGGAAGGACGTCCCGCCCATCCCTTCGATGCCGGAGACCCCTTCCCCACCCCCCATGGATTTGTCCATCTCCGGCGGACGCTTGGCCGGGCCCAGTTCGCCGACCGGAGTACCGCACTACGTGGAGGTTCTCAAGAATCTGATCCGGGGAGGAGGTTGGTTGGGCACGACGTCGGAGCTCTCGCGATTAATGGGCGACGACCCTGAGACGGTGTTCGCCTCGCTCTTACAGTATCGTTCCAATCTCGCCGAGAACGACATCTTGGTCGCGACCGTGGAAGTCGAGGATGGTTGGCGATGGCTGGCCGTCGCGCGCAGCCAGTTACGCTCGCTTCGAGGGGAAGCTCGAGCGGCCGTTCCCCCTGCCTGGCAGGCGTAGTCGCCCTTCCTCCCCATCGAGATCAACGCCTCTCAGATCGTCCGCGACACCTTCGCGGTGCGTAGAGCTCACGGCGCAACTCAAGGGAACGCTTCTTAACCCCGGAATGGAACCGAGGGAGAATTCCGGTCGAAACGGAGTAGTTCCAGGGAGGAGCGGTAACGTCGTCTCGCGAGTTAGTAGTCCAGGCCTCCGAGTTGGGATTCGCCTACACTCCCAACCGATTTGCGGTGCGGAACTTGACCTTCAACCTTCTCCGCGGCGAAGTATTCGGACTCTTAGGGCGCAATGGCGCGGGGAAGACGACGACCGTCCGTCTACTCACCACTTTGCTGCCTCCCACGGAAGGCACGGCGTACCTCTGGGGAAAGGATCTGCGAAAGTGTGGTCGTGCGGAGCGACAGCGTATCGGGGTCGTCCTCCAATCGGAGTCGCTGGATTTCGTCTCGGTGGAACAGAATCTGACGCTGTACGCGTTCTTGTGGGGGGTCCCCCGAGAGATCGCTAAGAGTCGCGCCGAAGAAATGCTGGCGCTGTTCGAGCTCGAAGATGTTCGCCAGCGCAAGCCCTGGAGCCTGTCGGGCGGGGAGCGCCGACGCTTCCAAGTCGCGCGCGAGCTGATGCACGACATGGAGCTCCTGTTCCTCGACGAGCCGACCGTGGGTCTCGACGCGCTGACGCGAAAACGGATCCTCGAATATCTCGCCTCGCGTGCTCGACGGGGCCTGACGATTGTGTTCACGACTCATATTCTACAGGAAGCCGATTTGTTGTGTGATCGGATCGGCGTGCTCCAACACGGACGTCTTCGCGCGCTTGGAGCGCCGGCGGAGATCAAGCGTAAGTACCGCGGGGCGCGGGCGGTCGAAGCCGAATTCGAACGGCCGTTATCGGAATCCGAGAGCGGGGACCTGCTCCGCATCCTCGGAACCGAAGGGCAGGGCTTCATCCTCGTATCGCGACACGCCGACAGTCTCATTTTCCGCGCGAGCAACGCGGAGGACTTGGTCGCTGCCTTGTCCCGCTGGGCGCATCCACGGGAGATCGACGTCGCGCGAATCTCGGTTCGGGAGACCACGCTGGAAGAGGCATTCGTCACCCTCGTGTCCGAGGATGCCGTGGCGGAAACCGGTCCTGGAGAAGAATTCTCGTGAAACTACCTCCCGTGGTCCGCCTCGTCGCTCGAAATTTCGTCGCAACCCTCGATCCGATTACGCTCCTCGTGATGTTTGGCCAACCCGCGTTCTTGATCGTGATCTTGGGAACGATGTTCAATCAATTGATCCCGTCGGTCGGCGCTTCCGGCTCGTACATCGCCTTTCTGGTTCCGGGAATGATCGCCTCGCAAATGATCACCGGGGCCGTTCTGGCCGGCCGGATTTTCTGGTTGGACCGTCGCTGGGCGATGGTCGAACAGATCTTTTCCGGGCCATTCCTGCGGGCGGAATACCTCGGGGCGCTGCTGCTGACCGCGCTACTGTTCTCCCTCGTCGGCGTCGGGATCATGGTCCTCGTGGCTCTCCCGCTGATCGGCCTCGCGCAGCTCTCGCTATTGGAGCTCGGCGTGATCCTCGGTACGATCGCCTTGGGGAGCCTCTTCTTCGGGGGCCTCTTGATCGCGATCGGGGGCCGGATACGCTCGGCGAACCTGTACTTCACGATCCAATCCCTGCTCCAGTATTTCCTGATCTTCATTTCCACGGTCTACTATCCGGTCACCGCGCGAACGCCGGAGGTCCTCCGAGCGATCGTGTACTCCAATCCACTTACGTATGCGGCGAACACGGTGCGCGACGGATTCACCCATTCGTTCGGCAATGGCGATTGGGTTGGCGGTGCGATTCTTGGGTTCCTCGCCGCGATTGCGTTTGGGCTCGCCGTGCTCTCGTTCCGAAGTCTCGAGCTTGGTCCCGTTCAATAGATCGATTTCGGCGACGTTCTCCTTGGTCCGCGAGTCGAATGGAGGAGCCGGGAGGGGTGAAGCTCTGTCGATGTCGTCAAATGCCCTGGCGGACCATCTGGACCCCAACGGCGGAGAGATCATGAGCACGAGTTCGACAGCCGGCTTCGCCACATTGGGCGATCTGGAAGAGGCCGCATCCGCGGCTTGTTCCGAAAGTGTCTGGGCCTTCATTCAGGGCGGGGCCGGTGAGGAACGAACGCTGCGTCGAAATCGAGAAGCCTTTCACCGGTGGGCGTTGCGGCCGCGTGTCTTTTCCGGCATCAAATCCGTCGACCTTTCTACGACCTTCCTCGGGGAAAAGGTCCATGCTCCGTTTTACTTGGCTCCGATGGCGTACCAGGGCTTGATCCATGCCGACGGGGAGCGCGGGACGGCTCGCGCGGCGGCGACCGCGAAAGTCCTGGCCATGTTCAGTACATTGACGACCGATTCACTCGAACGGATCGCCGAGGAAACCCCGTATGGCCCTCGCTGGTTTCAGCTGTACCTCCAACCGGAGCTTTCCGTCACTCGAATGCTCGTCGAGCGGGCGGAGAAGGCGGGGTATTCCGCGTTGGTACTGACCGCCGATGTTCCGCTATTGGCCATCCGGGATCGGCAACGTCGAACCGGATTCGCGATCGACGCTTCGATCCCCTTAGGAAATGGGCCAGAGGTACAACCCCCGGCACGCGAGCTCAGTGATCGCGGCGCCGGAATGTTCGACCTACGGGAAGAAGCGTCGGTGGGTTGGGAGATCCTAGACCAGCTCCGCGAATTTACGAAGCTACCAATCGTAGTGAAGGGGATTCTGACGGGTGAGGATGCGCGAAGCGCGGTGAATGGCGGAGCGCGAGGCGTCGTCGTATCAAATCACGGAGGCCGTCAGCTCGATGGGGCCGCCGCCACACTGGATGTTCTCCCGGAAGTGGTGCAGGCCGTCGGAACAAAGGCCGAAGTGTATTTGGACGGCGGCGTTCGAAGGGCCAGTGACATGGTCGCCGCACTTGCCCTCGGCGCCCGAGGCGTGGGGATTGGTCGCCCCGTCCTTTGGGCCCTAGCGACTGGCGGGGCCGCGGGAGTCTCGCGACTGATCGATCTCTTGAGGTCGGAGTTGGCGAGTGTAATGGCGCTGCTGGGACGAAACTCCCTCACCGATCTCGAACCGAGCCTCCTCCAACCGATGCCTCCGTAACCCGTCGATTCTCCGATTCGCCGATGCTGACCGCCGAGGGATGAGGGAGCCGCCGGGTGGGGTTCCTAGGCAACGCAGCGCTTTACTCCCCCGAAGCGGCTACTCGAAAGTGAGCTACTTTTTTATGCGAGGTCCTGATTTCCACCTCGATGTCCGCTGAGTCCTTTCGCAGCGATCCCTCGGTCCACTCCGCCTTCCATCATTCGATCGGAGGACTCCGTTGGCGGATCGTTCTCTCGATCCTCGGGCCGGTGGCCTGGGTGAGCTTCACGCTACTCTACATTGCATTTTGGGCTCACAACTTCTCCCTTTTCCAGAGCGTCATCGTGGTTCTAGTCTCCTTGCTGGTGCTGTTTGGGGTGACCTTGGCGGCTTGGGTTTCGTACGCATTCCGCGCGGCCCGCCGATGGATCGAGTGGTAAACCCTGCATAATGCCGGTCGGCGTCCGACGCGCCGCGGGGCCAACGCATCAGGATCGTTAGGCCAGCTCGCCGGAGGATTTCGCCTCTTCGGACTCCTGGAGATCGGCTCCAAATATTCGCCACCGATTGATCGGAGGGGTCCACCCCACTCCGCAATCCCCTACCCCTGGTCCGTCGAGTCCTTTCCCTCGGGGGAAGACCATTGAAGAAGTTTAGTCCGTCAAGTGGGTCCCTCGCCGGCATGAGGGTGGTTCGTGTGACTCCATCGCGGGGTCGCGAGGTGGAACGTGCCGCCGAGCTTTTTGACGATCCACCTTCACCTCCCGCGGTTCGCCGCTATCTGGCAGACCGCCGGAATCTCTTTCTTCTCGCCTACGTCGGTCCGAACCCTGTCGGCTTTCTTCGGGGAACGGAGTTGGGTCAGATTCACACCGCCCGCCGTCAGATGTTCTTGTACGAAATCAGTGTCGTGGCCCGCTACCGCCGCCAGCGGGTGGCGACGTCGCTGATTCAATGGATGCTTCGCTACTGTCGGTCGCGACACTTCGAGGAAGCGTTCGTTTTTACTTCCCCGTCGAACACCGCCGCCGTCAGACTCTATCGGTCGACCGGGGCGCGGACCGAAACCGACGGGGACCGGATGTACGTGTACGCGTTGTCCTCAGGACCCAAGGGAAAGAGTTTGGCATGAAGATTCTCGATTTCCAGGATTTGCCGAAGTCGCTCCTGAAGCAGCTTCCCGTTACGGCTGTGCTCGACGGAGATCCGCCGTGGGGCTCCGAGATACTGCGATCGAATCAGAAACTCGGCATCCCGTATTCCTCGTACCGCTGCGTCTATGCGGTCGAATCGGGAGAGATCGTCTCACAGATCGAGGTGTATTGGCTCACGCTCACGACGACGGACGGGGTCTTCCCAGTCGCCGGTATCGCGAACGTTGCCACTCGACCTTTAGCTCAGGGCCGGGGGTGGGCGAGTGCGTTGCTGGAGGAGGTCCATCGACGGGAAGTTGATCGCGGGGCCTCCTCCTCCTTTTTGTGGACCCACCGTTCGTGGGGCGCACACCGGCTGTACGAGCGGCTCGGCTATGTGGACGTATACTCGCCTCCGGCCTCCCTGAAACGGATTCCGACTTCTGTCCCTCGGAAGCCCCCCGCCGGGTACCGATGGAGAATCTGCGATCGGCGAGATGCCGACCGCCTCGACCGCCTTCTCGTACGGGCGAACCAGGGTCGCATCGGATTCATCCCGCGATTCCCCCGATCATTCTATGCTCGCTTCGCGATCGGCTGGAGGCGTCCGGACAATCATCGGATTCTTTTCCAGGGTTCTCAACCGGTGGGATTCGTGCATTTGTCCCACACGGACCCATGGAGTATTTCCGCCAACGAGGTCGTTGTGGTCGGTTCAGAGCATACTCGCCCGATGCTCCAGGCCTTGGAGTCGACCGCCTCTGGCCGCTGGTTAGCCCTCGAAACGACGACCTTCGTCGCCGATGCCGCGGTGGAGCTTCGGGATCGAGGATTTTCGACGTATCCGGGACGCACCGAACGCTGATGGCGAAGCGGCTTCGGGAGATCGATCAGCCGCCGGTCAACTGGGAAACCACCTTCCAAAATCCCCTATTTTCTAATCACCGGGGAGATATGTTCTAGACGGGTCGGTTCTCGGTCGCCGGGCGGCAATCGTCCTCGAAGCGAATCAGTTCTGAGGCCGGCCGTCCGTAAGTCCAAATCCGATCGGCCGGCTTGTAATTCGACGAGCATTTGGGGGGGCCCGAGCTGGGGCGAAGGTCGACTCCCGTGGGAGAGATCGCGCTCGTCTAGCGACGGGCCCGATTTCCTCCGAGGGGGACTTGTCGCCGGCGGGCGGCGATCCGACGTTGGCGTGCCTTCTGATGTCGCTTCTTCCCAGCGGGGGTGGGCCGTTTTCGAGCGGTTCGCGTCATGCAATAGCCTTCTCGTAACCGAGCGATGGCGCAGTCCGAGCCGCATGATAAGGTTCGAGGGTCCCCCTTTGCACCGAGTCTCCGAGTCGCTGGGGCCGTATTTTTCCGGCCGCGCCGTTGCTGCCGAATCTCTCCGGAACGGTTCTAGCCGCCGGGGAGAATCTCCTCATAGAACACTTTTCCCCAGTTCGGTTGAGATCCGTCGAGATCCGTGAAATGGTACTCTCGGGCCAGATCCCAAGTCCCGACCACCTTTCCCGCCTTTCGATGAACGCGGGGATCTGCCGCGAGCGCAACGATCGCTCGCCCGATATAGTAGGGCGTTTCGGAGGCATAGAAGTGGCGAGCCTTCGAAAGAGCGTCCCGCCAATTCGCTTCGGTCACTCCAAACTGATCGAGGACGTATTCCGAACGCAGAAATCCGGGAGTCACCGTCAGCGCCGTGATGCCCTTCAGGTGGGCCTCTTCGAACTCTTCCGCGAGATCTCGCCCGATCCGGATGACCGTCGATTTCACGAGGTCATAGTAGAAACTCCCCCGATAATGATCGTGATCTCCGTCGGTGATCTCGATAACCAAGCCCCGTCCCCGTCGTACCATAAGCGGAATTCCGTACCGGCTCGTGATCAAGTGCGTGTGAACGGCTCGTTCGAGCATCAGGAGCCCCTTTTGGACGGACATCTCCCAAGGTGGTTTGCCCCATTCCGTCAGTTCCTCCCCTCCCCAAATGTCGTTGACGAGGATATCGAGACGGCCTCGATGGGCTCGGCGTATCCGATCGAACAGCCGCCGAACTTCCGACTCCACGGTGTGATCCACCCGAATAGCAATGCTCCGACCTCCGAGGTCCCGGATCTGCTCGGCCGTTTCCTCGATTGTTTCCGGGCGTCCTGGGGTCGCAGGTTTGCCGCGGATACTTCGACCGGTCACATAGACGGTCGCGCCGGCCGCTCCCAGCGAGACCGCAATAGCTCGACCCGCTCCTCGAGTTCCCCCCGCCACTAACGCGATCTGACCGCTCAGCGGCTTTTGGATTCCCGGCTTCCAGGGAGCCGTGGCCGCGGGAGCTCGCGCGGCCGGGGGAGAGTGCCGGTGCTTCACAACTTCCCCTCCGACAGAATTCGCTTGCCATCGACCGTAACAGTAGCCCCTCGCAACAGAAGCCAAGCCCACCACGTCGCGTGGTTCGAACCGCCGAGATGCTCATTTCGACCGATCTGAAGCGTAAGCATCCCGCGTTCCTGATCCTTCAGGAGAGGCGCGAGCGAGATGCGGGGATTGAGTCCGATCGATATGGATGCCGGGTGGCTTCGTCCCGGACCGGCTCGAGCGTAGCTTTGATCGAAGAGCTCCTTTCCTTCCTCGAAGTTCCATCGGGCAAGCCGTCCCTTTCGGAATACCCACTGACCTCCGTTCAATTCCCCGACGGTGGTGGATACTCCGACCGAGTTGGTCACATTGGACCGGAAGACGCCTTCCCCAAATCGATCATCGACCGCCACCGAAACCACTCCGGCGGGGATTGTCGCGAGATCCCACCTTCGAGGCATGCGCGCGCGCACAGCGATTCCATCGGCGATCTCTGGAGGATATTCGCGGAGCCGGAGGCGGAGGTCGGTGCCATTGGGATGAGAAATTGCGAGGTCGCGACCGCGCCCCAAGAGCGTGGCGATCCGTTGCCCGCTCACTTTCATAGGACGAGGGTCGACGAGGGTCGCTTCGACCAGTTCATTCTTCCAAGCGTCGAAATCGACCCCATACATTCGGGCCGATGCCGGCGATGCGCGTCCGATGGCCATTTCCACCGCGCGTGCGCCTCGTTTGGCGGCCGCATGATACAACGCGTCGCGAAATTCCCCGAGCTTGAAAGCGGTCGCGCGCGGAAGGGCGTGGTATCTCTCTCGATCGCTGGGCCCGAAAAAGCTCACGAGGGCGTCCGTTCGTTCGAGCGCGGCCCGGCGGTGATCGCCGATTCGGGCCAAGTTCTCCGGCCGCACCTCGGTCGTCGCCGCCCAGTAGGTCGGCTCGTCTTGGTAGAGGAGGAGGGGCAACGCCCCCAGTCGAAGTGTTTCGAGAACGAAGTCGTTCGCGTAGCCCAGGGTGGAGGACCAGGTCTCGATGGTGACGCGTTCGCCCGATCGAATGCCCAAGTATTTTCGCAAGACGGTCCGGGCCATCGCGCGACTTCTGGGGTCGGGGGTGGTATCCGGAGTCATCTCGACGGAATTTGCGGATGGCCTCTTGAACCCGGCGTGCCCCGTCACGGATAGATCGTATCGTAACCGATGCGCGCCTCGCCGACGCAGGATTTCATCTCCTTTGGCGATCCACTCGAAGGCACCGGCATCCGAGGGGTAGGAATCCACGAATCGACCGAGCGATCGAACGAGCTCCCCCGTCTCCCCCAACCGCTTCGATAACGGCGGTCGCAGGCCCACGGATCGAAGGAGCGCCACGACCCGACTTCGCCACGCCAAATGATTCGATATCGACTCCAACCGGACCCGGGGGTGACGTACGCTCCATCGGATCCATTCCGAGTAAAATCGTTCTGGCACGCCCGTCACGGCAACCGACACCTCCATCGACCGTGGGGTCCGGCGATCCACCGTCTCTAAAAAATTCATCAACGGCAGCTTCGGATTGAATCTTCGAGACATCTCTAGTCGCGGGGCCGGAGGCACCAGGTCGATCAATCGAGCTAAGTCTCCGACGGAGCCATGCTCCGCGTATTCAACCGGAATGCGTCGCTGGGGGAAAGCCACGGGCGCCTTCAAACTCGCCTCAGCCGGGCCGAGCGCGAAGGCGACGGCGAATGCTTCGGGGCGGAGCGAAAGGCCCAAAACGTCGACGGGGACCATCGGTCCCCTCGGATCCGGGCGCATGGGCCACGCCTCATATCGCACGGGCCGAACGCCGTAGGCCCGCCAGAGTCGATGGATCGTGGAGTGGCTGACCCCATGAGCCCGGGCCAACGAACGGGAAGACCAGGCTCGCCGGTAACTGTACCGTTCGTGTACAAAGTAACCGCTGCCGTCGCAGTACCTGCTGTCGGGATAGCCCGCAGCAGGGTAGTGTTGAATTGCGCCCAAGCCATGCGGTCGAATTGCTTCACCGCATCATTCTTGAGGGCTTTCTTGATGATGTCCTCGACCGGGAACTTGGACAGGTTGTCCAGTTTGCCGGAGTAAGGGACTGAGTTACCAACCTCGGTTATGGTCAGGGTGCCCTGGCCCATGGTGAAGTTGGTTTCCGGCATGGTATTGGTTTCGATCAATACCGTACCAGGGGTTACGACATCGGATACCACATCCCAGGTGAAGGTATCGCCCTTCTTCTTGCCCTGCTGTGAGATGTCATGGATGTCCGCAAACTGCCGGAATTTAACCAGCGGTTGCACATTCATGCGTAATACGTTGCTTAATTGGCGGCTATATAAGTAGCCACCCTGGCTGCTGACAGCCCAGATTTGACCGGCCATTTATCGCTCCCTGCTAAAATAGCCCTTAAGCTATTTTTGCTGACTGACTACTCGTCCTTTACGCGCTTCCGCCATTCTCGCAATCACGGCGGAGGGGCTATCGTCGGCATCGTCATCCTCGCCCTGTACGGTCCTTCCGGACGCTGGGGTGATGGATGTGACCGATGCTTTGCGGGCGGCCTTGTTCTGGACTTCTGTAGTAGGAGGTTTCAGCTTGTTTCTCCAGACCAGGACTTCCTGAGCTACTTTCTCCCATCGTTCGAACGGGGTTACGTTGGGTTCCTCGCGTGCTAACATCGAGTCCCTCGCATAGACCAAGTTTTTAGCGGTGGGGTCTGACAACAGATCCTTGTACTTATCCTCGAACTGGGCCTTAGCCTTTACCAGACTATCTCGTGCCCGCTCCTGCGATACGCGTTCGTCAATCAGCTTGGAAACGTCCGGGGATGGTTTCCCAAGCAGCTTCTTAACAGCCTGTCTCGCTTCATCTTCGGTGCCCATCTGTAATGCACGGGCCACCTCATTCACTTCACTCTCGTCAGCCTCGTCCGGTTTGGATAGAGACTGTTCGTGTACTAATTTTAGCGCTTCTACAGATAAACGCAAGTTTTCATCAGCCGCTTCGTTCTTTTGGTATCCTGCTATGAGTTCCTCGGCGGATATTTCCTTCTCCTGACCATTGATCTTGACCTTGAATTTTACAGGTTCCGATGCCTTTTCCTCCTTGGCAGCCGCCAGCTTCCCTGCCGCGGCCACCTCTTTCTCGACAGCGTGGAAGTCGGACTCTGGGGGAGTGTTATCTTCCAGTATCACCATAGGCTCATCCACGTCCTCAAGGTCATCCTTGCGGGCATCATCGGCATTATCAGCGATGGCTTCCATGATTTCGATGGCCAGTTCACGGCGTGATTTAGGTAGATTATCAGGCATTGTAGGTCTCCAGTACTTCTGCGGCCTGTTGGCCGGAGGTTATGGCTTCTGAAAGCCAGGATATGACGAGCTTGCTCACCTTTATCTGGTTCTGCAAATCTCGAATACGGTTGCGCCTCCATGGCGAGACTGTCTCCAGCTGGCGCATGGCATGGGTCGCGTATGCTTCGGCATGCCCAAGGATATACAGGCCGATGTCGGTCTCCAGGAAGTCCTCGACCTGCTTGCCAAGGACGGCGGCGCGAACATCTGGGGAATCTGGATCGAGTGCCATTATTGCTCTATCTGGTTTTGACCATTACCGTAAACTGCTTTTCCCATTGGTGGAGTAGCGGGGTTCATCGTCTCGTACATATGCTGGGCCAGAAGGCGCACATTCTCGACCTTTTCCTTGCCTCCGGCAATTGCCAGTTTAGTCAGGTTGCCCTCATGGGCTATAGCGACCTTGGCCTGGGTTGCAGAGTCCTTTTCCTTGATCTTCTGGACCAATTGCTGCATGAGCATCTGCATCTGTTTCTGCTGCATACTGCCTTGGGACAGTGCTTCTGGGTCGTTGTTCATTAGGAATGCCGCTCCGTCCTGATAGCCTGAAAGACCGAAGATCTCCTTCCAGATTGCCGATGCATCCACCCCAGGAGGAAGTTGCTTGATGACTCCAATGCCTTGAGTTATCGCCGCCAAGAACTTGGCGAGCTTCATATTAGGGTCAGTAACGCCCATGCCTACGTTCACTGTCACATTCAGCTCTTGGTCTATCTTCATCTGCTCCAGCTTGTTCTCAAGGTCATAGCGCTTATAGGCCCCGGATTTTTTGGCGGACAACGTGATGATGTTCATGTCGGTCTCGTAATGCTGCTCCAGAAGAACAAGCTGGCGGAGCACCGGGACGATGAAGGTCTCGGAATAAGTCTTGAGCATGTATTCTGTCAAAAGGTTAGCCGGGGACTGGAGCATCTGCATTGAGCGGGCCGGTTGCCGGGGGTTGCCCTGTTGCTGGACGGCGGCAGCTGAGAAGTTACCAGCCAGTTCGTCGAAGTCCTGATTGATGCGGTCGGTCTCAAGGAAGCTCGAAGATGTGACATCCTGAAACTCCTCTGACTTCACATCATCCATGCGGTCAAGTATGGTCGCTCCGCCGGCGATATTACGGGTCAGGCTGGATAGGTCCACATTCTTGCCCCTCAATACAAACCAGCGCTTATTCATCGCTAGGAATACGTTATCCATTCGAGAATTTCGAACCTCGTTGCTGTTCTGCTGCAGATCCTTGGTCAGGATCGTCAGCGGGACAGGCAGAGCCTTATGGGTTTCGATTTGAACGTAGCCCATGACATAAGGCCGCTGGCCGTGAAACACCGACTTCTTTAACGGCTGAGGTTCTGTAAGCAGATACTCTGATCCAAGGGTAAAGAACTCGAAGTCCATGCCAGCACGCCGGTGGATATGTCGATGTATCCACACGGTGTCATAGTCGCTGATCTGCTTATTGGTCTGGGTAGGGTCCTGGCGGCCTGCAAGCCGTGCCATGCGGGTGCTGTCTGATGGGTCAGAACAGGTGCCAAGAACCGTATCGGAGTAATACTTCCAAGTCTGACCTTTGGGGTCTGGCTTCTCCATCCTGTCCTTCACATCAACGACATACATGGGATACAGATGGATTATGTAAGGTGAAGTATTGACTGGATCAGTCCAGTCAGCGGCTGAATCAAAGCGGAAGTTCTCTCCAGGTATCAGGTCAAGCCGTGGACGGTCCTCGATGATCTCGCCTTTATCATCAGACCTGAACACCCAGTGAATGTGAGCTATGGAAGCTCCCTGCACCTGGGCATCCTGCATACCACCTTGGACGAACAGGAACCAGGGAATTGAGCGGGTCAGCCGGTACTGCACCAATTCCTGTATGACATCAGCTGCGATGCGTTGGTCTTTATCGTCATGGTTTGACGGCGATATGGAAGTGCGGTCCATGTTGGAGAAGAACGCTGCTGCTGTCGCCGCCTCGTTCTTGCGCACGATTGTCCGGGTCTTTGGCACAAACAGCTTACTGCGCTGCCGGTAGATGTCCTTGTGATACGGAGAGTCCGAGGGATGCTGGTTATTGAACATCCGCAAGCTATCGTCCCAGTTAAGCCGATAGTTGCTGTCCATCCAGGTCGTCGAGCTGTTGAAGGCATCCTTGGCGAGTTGTAACCAGTCAACGTCTGAAGGTGTCTGTGGAGTGTTATCTGCCATCTCACGGCCTGGCTCCCACTCCTCCATGATATGTGCCGGTGGGTCTTTGATATGCACAGGCTGGGTATGGGACTGATCTCCAGAGATAGAGTTCTGCGGGGGATCCTTGATATGCGGCGGTTTATTGAGTTCTGAGATTTCCACTAGAATCCCTGTGACTTCTTGTATCCCCAACCTTTAGGCAGCACCGGCTTCTCCCCATTCCATCGTCCACGGGGTAGGCCAAATGCCTCCAATAGCCGACCGCCGAACTCCTTGGCTGATGCGACTATGGACTTAGGCGTGTCGGTCGCTTTGCGCGGAAGTACCGCACCAAAGCCGTCGCGCCCCATCTCGAATGATACCACCTGAGCTATTTCCCGGTGTCTGATGATTATAGCCCCGCCCTGCACGGATACGACCCAGGGATGGTCTGGGTAGAACTTTTCGAGCGCCATGCCCAAACGTTCTGCAATCCGCATATCAGATTGTTCTTCAGGGTCGCCTGGATCAATAACATACAGATCACTCAATGGCCGGGCTTCCTGTAGATTCCTGTAGTGCCAAGGTCAGTGCTGTCGAATGTACGGTTGTTTGACCAGCGATAGACGCCATGGTCTGGGGCTGAGAACTCACTGCCCCACTCCTCGCGTACCAGCGCGTTCAGGCTGAAAGTACGCAGGGTGACATTAAAGCCGAGCTTGCTATTTACGGATTGTGCCATGTTTCATCTCCATTCCGGTTCAAGGCTTCCGGGGTCATCGAGAGCGGGGACTGTTGGCTCCAAGTCATATATGCGGCTCGTTGCATCGATAAGGTCACACAGCCCACCCACGGGGAAATAGTGTACCTGCATACGGAACCGTTCGGCCAGGTCGTAAGCCTTATCATTCTCATCCACTCGGATGATTGGAGCTGCGATCCTATATCCGTATCCATTATCCTCCATCCGCTGCTGCTGCTTGGTCAGACTATCTTCAGTATTATACGGTAAATAGAACCTATGTTTGGCGAAGTCAGGCTGCAGTCGCTGTACACGGTCAACCTTGCTGCCTGGTCCTTGCCTAGGCCATTCCAGCAATTCGATAGTCATGCCGAGCTTTTCGATGCGGCTGCGTTCCTCGAAGTAATCCAAGTCAGACTGTGCACCGAAGGATTCATAGCCGACTGTGACATTGACTACACCAGTCTCCTGCCGCCATTTCTCCCACAAATCCCGCATGCGCTCCCAGCGTTCCTGTAGCTTCATCTTGTGATCGTAACCATCTAGCAGATACTTATTGCCTGCATAGTCCAAGCCGATGACCGACATGGCGGTGTTCGCACTATCCCGTTTCATACTGCGTGCCGGGTCAACCATGAGATAGACAGATAGCGTCTCAGGCCGGACTTCGTAAGTCGCCAAGTCTCCTGAATTGAACATCCGCATAGCGCCAGCCAGAGGATTACATAACATCTGGCAGCTGAATGTAGCTTCGCCCTGGTCTATCAGCTTTCGCTGTAGCTGGTCTTTGGTGAGCAATACAGGCTTGCCGTGCGTAGTGCCGTCCTCAGTGGCCGCATATAGCCGTAGCTTGATATTCCCCCGCTTCATGATGTCGCCATAGGTATCGGCGTAGTCGTAGCGGGTGCCGACTATCTGCTTGCGCCCATCGGCGGTGCCTAGGTTATCGGACAGCTCCCACGCTTGGGTAGTCTTGGCTATCTGGTCAGGGGTCGATACTGATTCCAGCGTCACCACATCATCGTAAATCAGCAAGGGAAAGTGCTTGGCTGTCGGTTGGCCGTCTACTAGGCCATGAGCCTCAAAGGTGCATTCCTTGGGGTTAGTGGTGCGCCGGACTATTAAGCCTTGGTCCAGCGACCAACTCGGTGACTCACGGCTTGGGTCTGCATACAAAACATCAGGGAATAGGGTCTTGAGCTTGGCATTGTTCTCAAGCTCACGCGCTATCTGAGCCAGGAACGACTTGGCTATGTGCTTGGTATGGCTGAATATTCCTATGCATAAATCTGCATTATTCAGTATTTCCTGAATAGAACCAGCGAAGGTGATGATGGTGGATTTGAAGTGTTCCCGCGCCCAGATATCGAGATGCCCGTCTGGACTGGCTTCTACCTCACGGCAGCGAGCATAGACCCATGGATGCCAGGCATCGTGCCGTCCTAGAATCTTGATAAGCAGGTAGTAACGATCACATAGAGCCAGTGCCCGCATAGCCTCTGGATATGTCCCTTTCCCATCCAGACTGTCCCAAGTAGCTAATAACTCAGTGAACGGTGCTGTCCACAGGTTCGGTACGTCTAGCCAGTTTTTCTGTAAGTCTGTCTTGGAGATTGTCAGCATCGCGCAAGTCTACTACTGAATGCTCTATTTTGGCCTGGATGGATTGGGTAGCTTTACCATCAAGCCTGTCTGCGACTTCACGGATAGCTGCATCCTCGCCTTTGAGTGCTTTTTTGACAAGTTCCGATGCAATACGCTGGAGAGTACGGCTGGCCCGTCCTGGTAGTTCTGAATCATCAGCGTGAGCAAGCGCACTAACAACTGCTTGTCTAAAACGCCTACCATACGCAGCAGTTTTGTTCCCTATCTTTGCGGCCATGACACATTATTCAACTATTTGATTAATATGCAGTATTTTATGCACGATGTTTCTTGCGCTTGTGACTTGATTCAGGATCAACGCCTGTTATCTTGCCCTTATTGCGCGATGCGTAGAATACCTGCTTACCCTTCTTCTCGCCATATTCAGCAGTCATACTAGACATAATCTTGCGGCCTTTCTTGGTCAATGGCATATCTAGTCCTCGTTAAAGGCTGCTGGAGCGTTTTCGTCATCATCGGCATCCAGGTCTGGGAGGAAGTCGATGTAAGCTGGAGCGGGCGTGTAGTCATGGCAATAGGGCATCTTCTTACGCTCCAGGCCAGCGGTCAGGTCATGGCATTGTTTGGCTGCTTCTTTAATGCCCATCAATAGCGCTTCTTTGACTTGCTGTAAGGCTCTGGGGACTTCATCGGCTGAGTCTCATATTGGCGCTTGGACTGTTTAAGGGTCTTTGCAGATCCGCCGTCAAACAGAGTAGTGACGTACTTGGCTTCTTTACGCTTCTTCATGGGATCTCCTAGCCTTCCCGATTACGATAGGCATTATAGCCTGTCTCGTAGTGGTAGGCGCTCTGATGGAGATAGATATGCTGCTGTAGACGGCCCGTCATGTCCTTGTTGCTGCGGTGCATGATGGTAGCGTCCAGGTCATAGTCCCCAGTAATTATGGGCGTATGCCGCCATGGTTTGGGAGCGCATTCGTGACAGGGGCCTTTCATATATCTATTTTACCACCAGTTTTGTACTGTTCCAGCCGAATGAGCCGATCAACCTTCTCCAATAACTCTCGCTCGGTTCCGTATCTGGCTACAAACTCACCTTTGACTTGGCAAGCGATGGTCCAGGCTTTGCCAGCCGCACTCCGCGGTGATGCCAGGGACAGAGAGGAAGTGTGTATTCATCGCCCAGACGCTTATTGCCTTCGACGATATGGTGACAATCGGGGGCGGCATACCCTGCGCCTTCACGCGAGCAGGCAATACAGCCAATCTGCTGCAACAGATCATAACGGCGCTGGTCCTTGTTCATCCGCCTTTCTCGGCTTTGTAGATTAGCTCTGCTAATACCTCCCTCAAATGCTGTGATGGCAGTGCAAGTTTCAGCATTGATACAGGCACACTCGGCTCTTGCTTTATTGCAGCTTGCGCCGCTAAGCGTTTGTGTTGAGCTTTTGCTCTGCGCTACTAGCTCATGCCTGGCAGCTTGGGCATTATCTGGCTTAATGCCTGTTTCGTTAGGCGCGTGGGAGGCGATGTAATTTGAGATGGCTAGTTCAAAAAAGCTGTCATTGATAGCAGCTATTTCGGGGCGGTCCTCTCGCTGTTTAGTACCAAATTTCATGTCGGTACAGGCTTTTGCAAGTCCCTCAACCCATTCATTCGTCAATGTCCCGGCGGGTGTGGTCATGGTTTCTTTCCTTTGTTGCGGATGCATCGGTTGTAGTCTTTAACAACGACATCTATTAATGTGCACTCAAATCCGTCTTTTAGCTTAATGGGGGTGGCATTATCTGGGTTAATGCCTGTTTCTTTAGGCGCGTGGGCGCCGATGATGGCGGCTATTTCAAGGGCGGTAGGTTTCCATCCAGTCGGCATCTTTTGTGTCCACTCATTTACCTGCCGCCCGGCATCCAACATCCAAGGCTCTATCTTGGCGGTCATGGCTGCTTCTCCTGCTCTGCAATCACTTGAACATCCTCTGCTGCCGCTGTGCATCCTCGATACGGCGGCAGGCTATGTCGAAATACTTGGGTTCGATCTCAATACCGATAAACTTACGGCCCAGATTCATACAGGCTACGCCGGTAGTGCCGCTGCCCATGAAGGGGTCGCAGATATTATCTGCATCTTCAAACCAATTTATAAGACGTTCCATTAGGGGAACTGGTTTCTGGGTAGGGTGTAATCTCTTGTTTTCATCCTCTCGTTCCATGCCAAATATTCCAGCCCATTTATGTCTTATCATTTCTCGCTTGCGCCGTGGCCTTGTCCAGATAATCTCAAAACATGATCCAAACATCTTATCCGCAGAATCATCTAATCTTTTATCCCACACACAGAGTGATCCATCGGGGGGTAATATACCAAGATAATAATCAGCCCCAAATAATACCAATCTATCTATATGCAAAAGACATGAGGGGTCGAACGGTCTATCATCACCAATCACATCATCATATTTATTTCCACCCATGCTGCCCCTGAATTTGGATGCCATATCTGAGAAATCTGCATTAAGGTTCATCCCATACGGCGGGTCAGTTATCACCGCGTCCACTTTCGGCAGCGTAGGCAAAATCTCCCGGCAGTCGCCTAGATACAGCGTAGCGTTGCCGATGGTGACGGTATTCACAGCTTCTCGTGCTCTCGGTTGAGGATGGCTTTGGCATGTTCTAATGCAGCAATTAAAGTAACAGCAGATGAGGCTGTACTGTTTGCTTTGAATAATCGCATCAACGCTTCCCGCAGCCTCTCATTCTCAGCTTCGAGGGCGGAGACGTCGGTAGACCTGCACATGTCCTCCATTGTCGGATACTTCGATATCTGCCATACGGTAGACATGTAATACCGCTGCAATTTAGTCATGGCTTATTCTCCAGCCTTAAAATCCCAGGATCGCGTAATACCTGCATACGGGCAATAGAATAGGCACGCCTGATAAGGGCATCGCGTTCGGCATAGGAAGCATGGCCCACGCGCCAGCGGTCAATATGGCTAAATACTTCCAGTGCAAACGGGTCATCGGTTCTTTTTCCGTTATTGAGCATTTCCAATATTTGAGCTTGGGATGGTATGCCAATGCACATATCGCGGAACTGCGGCAGACTTGGAGGCCATGACGCACCTTCCTTGATGCAGATATTGATACCATGTCCTATCTGTTTTGGAGTCAGGCCATCCAGTCCCATAGCCCAAGTCCCGTCAGCATCGGTCAGCCCATAACTTGAAGTCCACTTATGGCCATAGATAGCTGCCATCCGCCGCCAGAGTTCAGCAATCACATCATTTCCCACGGTTTGCCTCCCTAACAAGTTCAACAGCCGATAACTTACGGCCAGATGAACGACCTTCAAACTGAAAACTCTTGGATCTCCGACACCAATTCTTCCAAGTCAAATCCCAGCGTAGAAACCGCTTACCGTTAGCTAGATAATGATCCTTGAAAGCATCCAGTTCCCGTTCTACATCTTGGATGCCTTCTTTCTTGGCATATTCTTTTAAAGAGTCGTCCAAGTTGAAGTCTGGGGGAAGCGCGATAGCGCGTCTCTCTCTAACTAGAGAAGGCTTGGCTAGAGAAGGCTTGGCTAGAGAAGAAGAGGCCTCTTGATAGGCCTCTTGAGAGGCATCTAAATAGGCTTCTTTAGTTACTATAAATGGTAATTTAGCCTTAGCTAATTTGGCCCTAACCCATTGCTGACAGTGTTCAGGCCAGTCATGGACTACAAGCCTGAAGACAGAATCACGGTTGACATATCGGCTTATTACCAAAGCCTCTATAAATGCTTCTGGGGCATCTTCCCACCCGCACGCTCCTGCTATGGCACTATCACTCCACTTCCCTATATTGCCTTGAGTTGCGTGTTGTCCTGTAAATTTCCATAACAGCTCCAAATGGCCTATGACAGCAGGATAAGAACACTTAAGAGCCGACTTAAGAGCCAGTGTTTTAGGATGGTCAAAAGCGGCAAGTTTCATGGAATTGGACATTCCGACGCCTGTACTGGCTTGAGAGCCTCGATTTCATATGCCCGTAAGGGAGGCACAAATCGTCCCCAATGGGAAACAGCCTGGGGAGTGATCCCAAGCGCCTTTGCCAGCTTGCGTTTAGAGCCGAAGCGGCGGACGGCTTCACGGGTGGTCATTTGCATGATGTAAAGATAGGCTACTATTATTTACTTGTCAAATGAAATAAACCCTAAACCTACCTTGACACTGGCTAAAATAGGTCTATATTGAAGCTGTACTCAATGCCCATAGGGGCTTTACTTCAGGGGAGAATGACCATGACACATACACCGACAATTTCACTTCGCGCCAGAATACGCAGTAACCAATGGTTTTATCGTACTGATGGTGGCAAGCACGAAGATGCCTTAGACCGCAAGTCAAGAACTGAGTTTGAATCTGCGGCGGCATTGTTGCCTGTAAAGATACAGGCAGCCCTCAAACTCGCCAAGGGAGAATGATATGTGTTTCCCATGCGACAAAGACGAACTGCTCCGCATCCAACTGATGGGCAAGACTATGGATGCCGTGTTTAATGCGATTGAGAATCCCAAGCCCAAGAAGCATCTAGTTGAGTGTGAGGAATGCAGCAACAGCTACATCCCCCGTTATTATGGCGGCATCTATATTTGCCCCGAGTGTCGCGAGGAATATCGTGCTGGCGATATTGAGGCCGCATATGAGCGCAGCCATCGGATGGGGCCGATATGAGTGATCCTTGGTTAAACGATCATAGAGATCCGCGGCGAGTCATCATTTACACCCACGATCTTCACACAATGATATGCCGTGAATGCGGCCGTCAGGGCTGCTTCACGGCAGAGGAGACACCGGAAGGCACTGACCTTGTGTGCAAGTGCGGGCATGTTGTCGAATTACTGGAAGGAGAGCAAGTATGAGTGACGATAAATTCTGCGTTAATTGTAAGCATTGCAAGTCACCGGGGGAAGGCAGAGATATTACATATGCCAAATGTACCCATAGCAAATCCATCGTCAGAAATGGTGAATATTTCATCGCTGGAGTGATTCAATATAGCTACTGTTCAACGATGCGGGCCAATTCAAATAAAGACTGTGGCCTTGCAGCATTGCTGTTCGAGCAGCCAGAAGACCCAGATAAATGCCTAAACGATTACAAGGGGCAGGAAGAAAGGAGAACAGCATGAATGCAATCGTTAAACAGGAACCGCAAGAGGAACTACTCGGGTATATGGCGCTGATTAAGTCAGCATCCTCTGACCCGGCGGTTGATGTTGGCAAGCTGGAAAAACTTCTGGACATGCAGGAACGCATCATTAAGCACCATGCGGAAGTCGCCTTTAATTCTGAGTTTGCAGAGATGCAGGCCGAGATGCCAGTCATCACTAAGTACGGCGAGATTAAAGTTCAGGGCCAGGTGCGTAGTACCTATGCCAAGTTCGAGGACATCAATGAGGAAGTCAAGCCATTCCTTCAAAAGCACGGCTTCGCCATCACCTTCAAGGTCAAGAGCGAACCTAAGTCTGTGACCGTTACAGGGATCCTGATGCACAACATGGGCCACCGCGAACAAACTGAGATGATGCTGGAAGCCGACGCTTCAGGTTCAAAGAACACAGTGCAGTCCATTGGCTCAAGCGTGAGCTATGCCAAACGGTACATTCTCTGTGCGCTGCTCAATATCACTACAACCGATGAAGATGATGATGGGCAAGCTGGCGGCTCTGAAGTTCCTAAATGCTGGGATGGCCCCAAGATGCGAACTCATTACAGCACAGAGTTAGCCCGTTTTTGGGGGCGCGGCGATACTATGGGTTATCGGCAGTTATGGGATGAGTTAAGCCAGGATCAGAAAGCTGATATTTGGGGCGATTTTAATAGTCGGCAGAGAAGCGAGATGAAGGAACTCCTAAAATCCACTGAGCCGAAACATGACGCAGCAACTCAGCCTGCTCAGTAAAGTTCCAGCCAGCCGCCGTACTGACAATGCTGCGAGTTACAGGGCCGAGGAACGGCAGAACAAGTCTGGCCAACGCGCAACGGATCAACATAGATGCCTGGAAGCCGTCAGGCAGCATCCAGGCTGCACCAGCAAAGAACTGGCTGAGATCACAGGGATCGATAGATATATCTTAGCTCGCAGACTCCCAGACCTTCATCCAGTCCATGTGATGCGCATTGACACACCAGAGGGCTATAGTTGGTTTGTGAGGGGTGAGCAGCCATGAATCTACTTGCAGCTATACTCATCACTACCGCGCAGATGTCCACGCTGCCGGCGGACAATAACTTCCACGCCATCTACACGGCGCAGATCACGCTCTCGGCTGGCCAGTCCGTGCTAATACAAGGCACTCTGGTCACACAGTCAGCGGCGGCCAGTACCGCTATCATGGAGCTGATCCGGCCTACTGTTTATCTCAACGGCAACATGCTAGCCTTCCCGGCCGGTTCTCCCGTCCCGAACATCGGCAACAACAACATAGGCTATTCAGCTAATTTTGCACCGAACGGCCTGCTGACATATTCGCGGTTGTTTACGGCTCCCAAAGACGGGACTTATACAATCAACCTGGAGTCTTTGGCAAGCACTTCGGCGAAAGGCAGCTACAGTCTATACATCGTGGAGGGGATCCTCCAGATTACACCGTTCACGGGTATCGAATCCTTCGCGCTCAATAGCTGGACGGCCGGGTATGACACCGTCATTGGCACGCCTGTGCGCATGCTCGGTGCGAAGTACACCGCGCAGAATGGCCCGGTGTCCGTTTACGCTAATCTCGAACTGACCACGCCTGAGCCTGCAAGCTGGAACACCAACGCCATGGTAGGTATTATTCTGATAAACAAAACCCAGGGCACAGCGGTGTGTCTGCCCTCAGGGTTGCAGCCCATCATCATCAATGGCGACCGTGACTGTCTCACGGGTGGCTTGGCGGTTCCCATCATCAATACCGGAGGCTTTTACCAGCATCACGCTACGGTGAGCTTGTCTGGCAGTATCGCTGCGAATCCTGGGGACTTAATCAATGCTAAGGTTGAAATCGCATCCGATACGCCAGTACAGGTGCTTACAGGTTCAAGTCTTCCGGGTGCGCAACTCACCACGCCTGCGTCTAACCTGATTCT
This sequence comes from uncultured Thermoplasmata archaeon, assembly GCA_963749195.1. Lineage (GTDB taxonomy): Archaea > Thermoplasmatota > Thermoplasmata > Lutacidiplasmatales > UBA184 > Lutacidiplasma. The sequence continues at coordinate 549,282 of CAVVLX010000006.1, read as the reverse complement.
GGGAGAGCAGCCATGACCGACAGAGCAGAGGAACGGAAATGACCAACCTTTTATACCTGATTCTCTGGTTCCTTGGCTGTTCGCTACTGTTCCTGCTGGCCTGCATCATGGAATGGCTATATCTGAAGCTCAGAAGGCAACGGCGCAAGCCAATGGCTACTCATTGGAGCCAAGCTGATATGAAAGCCCGCGCCGATTATCTGCGCCAGTTTCCACAGGATAGACTATGAGTCTGTTACGTTATGCAAAGAAAAGAGACGATACAGAAGAAGCTATCGTAGAAGCTCTGCGCCGTTTTGGGTGCAGCGTTATTCGCAACGATACTTTTGATCTGCTTGTGTTGCGTGGCAGTACCTTATTTGCTCTCGAATGCAAAAGCAAAAATGGACGCCTTACTGAAACCCAGAAACGCATGAGAGCTTTGGGGTGGCCAATCCATGTTTGTTACACAGTTGAAGATGCGCTTCATGCTGTAGGATTGCATACATGAAACAGTTATTGGCAGCGGTTCTGTTCCTCCTGGTGTTCACGCTCTCCCCTGGCGTCGCCAAAGCAGGGCCGCTGCCATCTATTCAATCCCAAGCTCTTAAAGCCGCCTATGATGCTGGCATAGTTTTCCAGCCTCCGGATTGGCCTGCCTATGCCCATCCTTTCCCAGTAGTAGTGCAGGCGATATTGATGACTGAGAGTAGCGGTTGCTTGTATATCCACAATCCGCATACACGCTCACCCATAGGCTGTATGCAATTGCATTATCAAACTGCTTATATGATCGCCCAAGTCCCCATCAGCCGCGCTATGCTCAGGCTCAACTGGATACTTAACATCAGAATTGGTGCCGCATTTCTAGCCTATTGCTTCTCGGTGACTGGCAAGCCATCGCTAGCAATATCGTGTTATAACAAAGGGGAGTTTAAATATCGCTGGCATGATCCTTATACAGCGCAGGTGATTCATTTCATGGACAATCTGCCGTAGGATACGGAATGACCAAACTCGAACAGACTCTTATTGCGGTGCTGATACTGATATTGATTGCAGCTGGATTGGTATTTTATGGATACCACATAAAGTCAGCCGATGATGCCAGAGCTGTTGCCAAGCAAAAACAAGAGCAGCAGGACAAGATCAACCAGCTAACCGCTTCCAATGTCACACTCGCTGTCAACTCCGCATCAACCGCCGCTAAAGCCAAAACCATGCAGCAACAAATCACTACCCAATCATCCAAGGAGCGCATCGTCTATGTTCATATCAAATCAACAACCCAAAACCCTACACCCGCTCCTGAAGCGATCACTTCTCCTGTATTTGTTAGCATCGGCGCTCAGTGGCTGTTCAACAGTTCCTTTGGCTTGCCCAGTATATCCGGTAAACCCTCTGCCGAAAGTGCAGAATTACCAAGCCTTACCACAGTCTCAGACTACGAAACCACCACCGTCAATAATGCAGTTGCCTGTTATCAGAACCAACAAGGGCTAATTCAGACGGAAGCAACATTGCTGGAACTGCAAAAGATCGGAATTATCAAATTCAAATGAAATGGACATTGTGGCATCCGATGGTCTTGCAGTCAGATGACTGTATGTACCGTATCTACAAAGGCACCTATAAAGGTGCATTACGTTACCGGCTAATGCGCAATACTGGAGACATGGTATGGGAGACCATAGCCGTGGCCCTGGCAGCCGAAGAACTTAAAGCTATGTTGGAGGAGGAAGCGGCATGAACACAATATTATTGTGGATTGGTGTGGTGCTGATTGTGGCAGTTATTGCATGGTTGGTGGATAGGAACCGCAATCCATGAAATACAATCCCCTCCCAACCCGTTACTGGCAGCAATCCTCAACTGGCAAATGGTATTCAATACCAAGGAGTAACAGCGATGCGACCGAGAAACGACTGGAATCAAGCCCACGACAGAAACGGGAAGCTATTGCAGAAGATGTTGAGCTGGCCGATCTCGAAACAAAGTCTCGAATATGAACGCTCGAAAACAGCAGGGGAACGAGGATCAGCCGAACAGAGATTCAGGCGCACTAACCCAATGCCCACAATGCGGCGGTCTGGGTTATGTGACGCAGAAGATCCGCCGGCGGGAGTCAAAGAACCGTGAACTCAATGCGCACATCAGGGATATTGCCAGGCACAGATACGGCGAGATGACAGTGCCGGAGAGGATATTCAAGCAAGTGCTGGATGACTTCAAGAAAAGCGAAGTTTGGCCCAAATACGACAACCCTGAGCCTGATTACTTTACCGGTGAAACGCTCTATAGACCCCTTTCCAGGAGTGATTTAACGGATCAGCAGATTCTTGGGATTGTGAACTGGCTTGAGCATTTCATGCATAGCCATGAAATCGAAAGTCACAGGCCTGTGGAAAATTGGCAGACTTAAAAGCGGGGCTGGGGTCTAAAGCATCACTCTCGTAGGGTCTAGCTCCAGATTGCCCAGCCTGATTCCGCCGGCCGACAGAAACTATACTAAGTCTAAATGCATAAATCAATGCATAAAACCGTTTATGCAGTAATGTTCCACGTGGAGCATCAAAATATGGTCTTAAGGAACGCCTCAGCCCGATTTAACAGCGTTGTGGGCGTGGTTCCTGCTGGCAGGGTCACACTGATATAGCCAGCTTTTATGAGCCTGTATCCGCCGTAGATGGCTAGAGCGATGAATAGATAGGACATGGTGATCTCCTCAGTTGTTGGCCCTGGAATGGAACATCACACCAATACCGCCACCCCCGAACAGGGCACCAAGGCCAGCGGCGAATTGCATGAGCTGGAATGTCTCTGGATGTTGTATTGCGGTGAATATACCGACAGCCGTATAGGAAACAGTCGATCCAAGCCACGGTGTTACTGACCAGGCCGGATTTGTCATATCCCATTTCCCATCCGTCTTAAATAGGTCATCTACCAGTTTCATTTTCTGCATTCCTGTAAGTCATGCTGCATCAGCATTTTAACATCTTGCTCCAATATGTTCAGTCTGACATGGGTAACAGCCCTATCTGCAGCTGCCGCTGCGTGCTGTTCATTCTGGATTTTGCTGGCATCGTTGATAGCAGCCTCATTGGTCTTGTAAAGTCCATACATGGGTATGGCGACACCCAGGATAGCAATACTCCAAGTGAGCCATTTGCGCCAATCAAAATGGCGGCGCTCAGGATGCTTGTCCATTGATTATCAGCGTATGACCTGAAATCATCGGTCCCAACAGAACCACAATCTCAGTAAATGCCGCATCTGATGAAAGCACAGATGGCAAAAGTCCATGACCTATATCCAACAATCCTCGCGCTTTCCCCGGTGCTATACAGCCTAAAAGTTGCCAGGCCTGATTTGCCCCGTGGATTTCAATGACAGTCCGATGCTGTTCTCCGTCATTCGGCGCTTCGTATTGTTCAAATCCTGGTACGCCTTCGCCATTGGGGAAAGCATAGACATTGGAAGCAGGACAATGCAGGCACCATGTATGCCCATGCGTGGGTGAATTGTATGGGATGAGCTGATAGCTATATCCAGAAGGAATACAGGGATGGTCTGAGTCGGTTGTGCTTCTTTCCATTGTGTAGTATTGGGCCGTTCCAGCATCCAATATACCTTCCTGGCAATCCAGTCTGGGAACATCACGGTTGAGCGTCAATATCATGGTTTTAACCAATCGCGGATAAAATGCCAGATGATTGCGCCACCCAATGCAGCGGCAGTCGTCCAGATAAATGCCAGCGTCTTAAGGCCGCCGGTCAATTTACTATGATCCTCGATCAATTCATCGACTTTGGTGCTGATTTCACGCAAAGCGTCCAGCATATTCTCCTGGCGGGTTTCCAAAGCCCGGATGCGTTCGCGCACAGTAGTTTCATCGGCCATTCATTTTCCTAATCGAGTGTATATGAAAATGCAAAGCCACTCGAGAAACCTTTAGTGCCACTGCTGGTAAATCCACTGGTTAAGTTTGCAAAACCTAAACCAAACGTCCAGGTACTGCTTGTTCCAGTACTCACCCAACCACCTGTGGAAGAAGTATTATCTTCCAGATAACATGGTTGCTTTTTTGATGTGATGGGTGTAATAACTGCAGGTATACCAGTACCGGTCAACGTCGTCGCATTGCTCGTTCCGTTAATGCCTGTGGCAATCCATATATAAACCACATTCCCACTAATGCGATAATTGACTGTACCAGTTGGCCCGCTTGCATAGCCTGTCAAAGTAATCGTAAATGATCCCGTAACATCGGAATCGCTTATAAACAGGAAATTGGTGCCATTGTAATAAAGAAATACCGTAGCTCCAGATAAAAACATGCCAATGGGAATGATAGCTGCACCATCCGACATCACCACGGATTTGGCTCCAATGCCATTCAAGTTAAGAGTGACGGTGCCGCTGGTATTAGTAGTTCCAATGGTGACTGGATAGATGGCTCCGTTTGTAAGAGCTGCGAATGAAGGCGTAGTTGTTGCTGTATAAGTATTAGTTCCGGACGTGACCGGCGGTGATACCGGAATATAAGCCGAAGATAATGCTGTTTGAACCGGATACTGAGTCGAATTATTCAACCGCCAGACGGTGCCGTCATATTCGACGGTATAAAGACCGCCGGAAACGATAGCTCCAGCAATCAGAGCCGTGCCATCTTCATACTGGATAGTCTTAGCAGCAAGGCCGTTATAGGCATACGTTGAAGTTGTGGTGTTGGTATTGGCGGCTTTGAATGTGGAACGCAGCCCGGTCCTCAAAGCCTTTTCCATGAATGAGCTGGATGTTGCATAGGCATTCGCCGCACCCGTATCGGTCACGGTCAACTGCGGAGCGCCATCAAAGATCGAAACCGGGGACTGGGTTTTATAGACCGTCGAGTTGTAGGTAAACTGCAGCGTGTAATCGCCGTCCGCTATGTAGAACGCGAAAGCCCCAGTGCTGTCGGAGGTGACTGGATTGGCTAAAGCCGTCAGTCCATTGTCAGAATAGATGCTAGCGTTAGTACCGCCGGTGTAAGTGAGTACCGCGACCTTAACGCCGACTAAAGCATTGCCGGCAGCATCCTGAGTTACATCAATATATTGGCGCATAGTTCACCTATGAAAGGTCATATCTCAAAGTAACATTAAATGGAAATCCGCAACCTGCATTAAAGCCCCAACCTGTTATTGATGTCTCATTATAGAGAGACCATGATGTATTAGGTGAAAATAATATAGATCCAGTTTCTGTAGTAGCTACGCTACCCCAATACACTATAAATTGATTTGACATCTTTGATGTGACAGGAGTAATAGAAGAAGGAATATTGGTCATGGTTAATGTGCCACTAAGACTCGTTCCTAAGAATGAACCTATTGTCATAGTAACCACATTATTGTGTATGTAATATTTACACAAAGATGTTATTATTTTAGTAAATCCAGATATAGGTGCTATGAAAGATCCATAAATTTCGGTTACAGTATTAGAAGGAATAATTCCTGAAGTAATTGCATAAGGGTCATTGATCCCGATCAAATTGTCCACGAAATACAATCCATTTCCATAGATGTCTGTTAATACCAATTTATGCGGCGTATTGGTAGGAACCCAAATGGATGTTGGTAACTTACCGGATGAGTCCAGGATAATAGGATTACCGTTCAATGTAGTTCCGCTTGCATCGGTATAAGTTAATTGCGGAGTAGCGCTGAATGCTTGATAGATATTGACCAGTCCGCCAGCCAGAACTTGTCCGGAATTGTCGAGTTCTCTCAACATTAGTGCAATCGGAGATTGATAAAGAGTATTCATCAGCTTAAATCATAGGCAATGGTGACTGCGAACGGCAGACCTTTAGTTCCGGAGTTTGCAAACCCAGTCGCACTTCCTAACATATAAAAAGTCCATGTGCTAGAAGCAGAAATCAGCAGGGAAGCTCCTATATTGAACACATTGGATATATTTTCTACAGCCATAGACATGCACATCTTGGTTGTTGCGGGTTGAATAGCAGAAGGAACCCCAGTCAAAGTCATAGTTGTCGCATTTGACGTGGCTGTGGCGGAAGCAATCGTCAGCGTAACGGTATTTCCCTGAATATAATAATTGCAGGTTGTAGTTGGATTAGATGTAAATCCAGTCAATGTTCCTGTGAAAGTTCCGGTTGTTTGTGATATCAGATTCCCAGGTAAAGATCCTTGTAATACTACATAAGGATCATTGATTCCATACATATTGTCCACAGAATACAATGGATTACTTGAAGCATCCGTCAACACAATCTTGTGAGGAGTATTGGTAGGAACCCAAATGGAGAACGGCAGACGGCCGTAGGCAGTTAGGACGATGGGTGTAGTATTGGCTGTGGTTCCAGTCCAGTCAGTGTAAGTCGTAACCGGAGTTGTAGTCTCGGCCTGATAGACATTCAGCAAGCCGCCGGCCAGCAATTGCCCCAGATTGTTCTGTTGCTGAATTAGCATCCCTGCCGGTGATAAATACAACGTGGCCATTCAAAACTCCCATTCCGTGGCATAGCCGTAATTCTGTAAATTCTCAATTTTCGGACCTAAGTCCTCACCGATGTCATCCCGATAGATCATGTCAGGGACATGCAGCTGTTTCACGGTATTATAGGCGCGTTTGGTTGCTTTCTGTACGCTATCTCCAGTCCCTGTCACCACCGCGATATAGTCTCCGGTCGTTAACCAGGCATCGGATTCTTTTATTTCTTCACCTTCCATCATTGCAGACTTACCGACTTTTATCGACTGAGGATGGATGTAGTTCTGGTTCTTGCGGTTAATGCCATTGATGGGCATTCCGTCTGTGTGTTTCTTGGTGAGCTTTGAATAAGGAAAATCTGGCTGCGCTATGACCACTCCGACAGCCACATCATCTGAACAGTTAAGCGTGTCTTTTCCGTGACAGGCATCCAGCATCCATTGGACTGGATCTCCGATATGTTCCACCAGCATGATATTGAAAGCTGGCCATCCGGGACGACTGGTGAACTCCAAAGGCCATGCCCGGCCATCATTATCAATGATGCAGTTCACATCAATATCACCGAGATGACCCATCTTGATGAGAGCCTTTTCCAACGGCAACAGCATTTCCTCCCCCAGCGCCGATTCATCCACATACTTCTGGACAGTGCCGGTCTCTCCGCAGTTGGGTCCAACATTGCCTGAGAGAAGTTTCTTATGCTCGAAATTCTCATTGAATTTGCCGATGAATCCTTTGGTCCCCATCCATCGTGAGACCGCAAACTCAATGCCATCGATGAATGTCTGCAGCATGCATGGGCCTTTGAGCTCCAAACCAATAGCCTGCCAGTGGCGAATACGCTCGACCATGTCGGCTGCAGATTTTGAACAGTAGGATAGAGCCTTATCATCCTCATCTCCCAGTGTCTTGAATACCCAACGGCCTTTATCCTTCCTGATGAACGATTCAGCATCATTTAGTGTACTAAATGTCTTGTATTCCGGGACATCGATGCCATGATCTTCAAGGAACTCCATGCCCTCAGAGCGTTTAATTTCCAGACCCGCACTGGATGGGGAGGGTCCGTAAATATCGACCCCACGGGCTTTAATCGCAGCCAGACGAGGCATTAGATCGTGATTCCCGGTCGGGAACACCAAATCAGACCATTTTATGGAAGCAACCCAATTATCGATGATCTCAATTCCGGGAAACCCGGAACCGGTTGACATATTGTTTTCTTTGGAGAGCCAAAGCCGGACTGAATGCCCCGCTTTGGTGCAACGTACAGCGAAGGCCAGACCCTCGCCCACGCTGTCCATATTAAGAATAAGTACATTGAGACTCACGGAGGAGCCGCAGGAATACTGCTCAATGTATTGGCCGGAGCAGGAGACGGTTGCTGAGGCCCAAGGCTCTGCAGCGTATTCGACGGTTTTGATGATTCGTAAACAAACGCCTTGATGGTATTGGTAGTTGCATGCGGATGATCAGTCACAAACTTGGCAACAGCCGCAGCACGTCCCAATCGTGCCTCACGCGTACCAACATCCTGGATCCATTTCTGGCCCCAGTCCGACATCAGAAACTTTCGGAATGCAGGACGGGAAGCTGCTAATGCAGCACCGGCTGTTACGACTGAAGCCATTCCACCAAGTCCGAGACCAGCCTCATGTGCTCCATACCCAGCACCAGCTAAACCCACCCCGGCTCCAGCAAGACCTAAAGCTTTAGCAAATAAATAACGGGTATCTTGTTTGCTGGCAAGTTCAGCACTCTCAGAAGTTTTTTCAGGAGTCTTGGTAACGGTCTTGAATTCATCAGCAATCGTTGAAAGATCGGAAAATTCACCGCTAAACTTCCCGCGTTTGGGAGATTTTGCCAGTTTCTGTATATCCACATGACCGCTAACAAGAGCATCTTTCAAAGCATAGCGTTTTGCGAACAATGTCCGGGCATCACGAAACTGCTTTAAAAGATTCTCTTTGCCTGGTATCTTTGAAAGCGCACGATCCAACTGATCTTCTATAGCATCAGCCAACTGATCCTGAGCGCGACCGAGCTTAAGTTCATCCGCTCCACCGCGATTGATATTTCTTTCGGCATCTTCTCTCAGTGATTGAATGCGCTGCACGGCTTCGCGTGAATTCATACTCTTTAACTGTGAATAGACCTGCTTCAATCTGAATATGGCTGGTTGCTTGTCAGGCGGCATATTCTTGGGAACCGGAGCAATGTTCATCACATCATTCTGCCATTCTGGATCAGTCCTGAAATTTCCTACATTCTCGACTTCCCGATAAACTTTTCCAGGACCCTCAGCATTCAGTTTTTTAATGGTTTCATCATTCAATGGCATACCGCGTGGAATTTCGGCACCCTGACGCGCAACCCTGTCTGTCACTTGCTGATTGGCTTTGGACATCTCAGAAGATAAATGCGGAGAACCACCTATGGATTCCATAGTATTCAAAGCTGTATGTTTCTCTCCAACTTCCTGAGCTTCCTTGGGAGTTATTTTGAACCCATATTTTTTAGCTATAGCAATGGCTTTTGGCAGAACACTTTCACTTTTGGCGAGATTAGATGTTTCCAATTTGGACAATCCGCGTTTAGCCACTCCACCCAATACTTTCATGGCACCTTCGGTAGCCCCTCCTGTTACGGCTCCTATTTCGGCCTGATGCAGACGTGTATCGCCTTTCTCAGGTGTTGGAGTAGCAAATCCAGCCGCACCTTCAGCAGATGCCTGAGCATAGGGTTTAGCAACTTCAGCGGCTTTACCTAAAACCGGCAATTCAGAAACTGCGCCGGCACCAGTTTCCAATAATGGTTTGACGATAGCACCCGCACCTTCACCACCCGCCACCATCTCTCCCAACTGAGCTACGTTTTTACCAAACTTTGCCTCACCTGGAGCGGCAGCAGACGATGACTTTATCCAGTCGTTCAGCTCGTTTAAATGCTGTTTGACTGATGGGATATTCTTTAGACGGTTTATGATCTTGGCAGGGGGTATCCCAAGACGGTATGCAAGATGCTGTATCGAGTTATTGGTCTGCTGCAATTCACCCAAAGCACCAGCGGTCACACCTTCTGCTCGAGTAGCTAGTCTCTCACCGTATCCCTTACTAAACGGAATATCTACCTTAGGCTCAGCAGTAGGTTGTGCGGTCTGAAGCCAGGAATCGGGAATTTGCCTGCCTGAAGCCTTGAGTCGTGTAGCGATCTGAGATCTTGTAGTCCCATCCGGAACGTTCTGCAGGACTGTTCCATCCGGAAGCGTGATGTTCATGGAGGTAAGGAATTCCAGTCAACGGTATTGGATACTGAGGCCTTCGCAGTAGATTGACCCACATTTTCAACGTTCTGTGTGGCTTGATTGATAGTTGATTGCCCAACCTTTAGACGCGTTTCAATATCGGTATTGATAGCATCGATAGCGCCCTTGAGAGCGGCTGGAGTCTGAGCGGCATTTAACGTTGATACGTTGCGATTCATGGTGGAATCGCTGGCACCGGCTGCTCCTGTTGCGCCCTCGATGACCTTAGCATAATCTCCAATAAGGGATGTTTTGAACTGATCGAATTGTGCCAGCTGGGATTTCTGGGCATCCGTTCCAAAATTCCGGATGCGCTCCATATTCAGTTTCGACAGCGTGGGGTTACCCATAAGCAAATCCTGTGAGGATTTCAATAGATTTGTCCCATATTGCTGTGCAGTCTGGGCATTCTGCTTCATGACCGTGAACTGCTCCTGAGTCTTGGTCAAAGCTCCGGTTGCGGAGGTACGTTCGGCTTTCACCGCTGACGGATTGAAACTTGGATTGAGCGCTGAGGCCACATTCATAATGGCTTCTGTCTGGCGTCGAGCCTGTGGACTTCTGGCGCTCACGGTCGGTGGCGGGGTTTTCCCGGATGCCACTTGCGATGCATACAGAATATCGTCAGGAGAAGCATTCTCCAATGCGCTCAACTGAGCTGGAGTCGCCTGGGACAACACCTCCGGATTAAATCCAGGAATAATCTTGCTAATCTTGTCCCCAACATCACTGATTCTGGCTGGAGTAACCGGTGCGGTCGAAATAGTTCCACCTCCGCTTCCCATCATGCCTTCCCAGGCTTTTTCATGTTGCTGTTTGGTGTTTGCTTCCTGCTGGGCTATTTGCAATTTTGTTACATTCTGCTGGTCTTTGTTCTGGGAATAGAGCCCCATCAGTTGCGGAATAGGATTGGGATTAGTGATAAGTTGGCTGACTCTATTCACTCCATCACGAGACAGATGTCCATTCTGTATCAAAGCCTGTACTTCACGCACCATTTCAGGTTTTATGCGTGCAGCTATAGCCTGATCCGTCAGTCCCTGGCTTTTTAATTTAGCTACCGTCTGCAATACCCCACCCATCGCGTTACCCATTGCTTCTAAATTAGTCTGCATCAGACGCATGTTGTTGAGTTGTATAGCTTGCTGACCGCTATAAATATCCTGTGAGCTTTTAAGTATCCCCATCCCATACTGGGGATCTCCGGTAATCTTTGTCGCGTACTGGGAGAATTTCTGCATGCTGACGGGATTGGTCGGATCCCACGGTTTCTTGGTCTCCGGGTCTCCGGATTTGAACAGGTTCTGTACTTCAGTGTTTTTCTTTTGTGTATCCAGGGTCTGTTTCAGGCTTGCTTCATTAAGCTGTTCCTGGGTTAGCATGTCCTTTAGCTGGTAGGCTTTCTGTGCGGTTCCTACCGGATTATAGTTTTGGCCTATATTCGCCAAAAGACCAACATCTAATTCAGGCATGTCAGTGGCTCACTACAACAGACGTATAAAAGTCATTTGGATCATCCGCTAAGGGCGCTCCGCTAAATCCGGGTGAAGAAGGATCCCCACCCCAATTATAATTATTCACTCCTGCATTCATAGCCTGCAGCTCATTCCATTCCATCGCATTGCTTCCAATGTTCGACAGACTGTCTAATGTACCTAGACCTATATTGGCTTGGTTGGTGGCATTATTCATTCCGATGTTTCCGATATTGGTTGCCGCCTGCCCTATATTCGCTGCCTGTCCGGCAGCCGCTGCTTGCCCCATACCAACGATGCCAGAGGCCAAATTTTCCTGATTCCCAAGGTATCCGGATATATTCCCCAAAGCGCTCTGATAAGTCTGCGATGCCAGACCTTGATTATAATTTGACAATCCTTGGAGTGTATTGCCAGAAAGATTCATGCCGGTAGCGGTTGCGGCGTTTATGGTTCCCTTATCACCTTGCTGCAGCGCGAATTGATAACCCGGAGTGTTCTGCAAAGCAGTAAGTTCCCCTTGAGAACCTTGCGGTCCTAACCCAAGTAATGCCTGTTCTTGTGCAAGGGCTTTTTGGTTCTGCCCCGGTGTCGCCAGGAGAGCTTGCAAGTTCGGCATGGCCTCCTGACCCATTTGGGTGTAGGGCTGAGCCATGGCCTCCTGCTGCTGTAATGCCCACATCTGTTCGTTAGTAGCGGTATTGGCTCCTCCAGCCATTTTATTGGATGAATATGCCGCTCCCGCTACGGTCGCTACCGCCAGTGCACCTGCTGCCCAGACCATATCAGTCTCCCATCCATAGGGTGAAATAACGCTCGACTTCAGTATAACCCAACTTATTGAACAAGAATGCTATATCTTTGTGCATTTTACTTCCAACAAACAGGCGTTGTACGCCACGTTTCTTGCACTCCTTTTCAACTTCTTTGAATAGACCAAAGCCGCAATTACTGCCACGAGACTCAGGAACAATGTAGAAAATATCCATGGTGCAAGTCAGGCAGGAGCGATAATGCAGGGCAGGCGATATGAACCCAATGAAATAGCCGATGAGTTTTCCCAATTCTCTAACCGTGATTACCATGACTTCATCCTTAGAATCCTTGGTATCATAAATTTCATAGATTGGGTCTAACGGTACTTTGTCCTTGTCCAAAGCTAATTCTTCCCAATGCCTTGGAAGTATGAATTTGGCTTCCTGTATGAAACTTTTCCAGGGTTCCATCTGGTAGGTAATCATTGAACGATCTCTGTGGTTTTTAATCCTTTGAAATTGAAATGCGAAGTCCGTATATCGACAATGATGTGAATCCTATCATTCGAACTGTTATTGATGACCTCATGTTCCTTCCTGTGATCAAACCAGTAAACAGACCCGGTCTGCATGAATATCTGCTCATCATCGCATCTGAAATTGCAGCCCACAGAGCTTTGCAGCACGCAATGATAGCGTTCCCAGTATTGGGCATGTTCCGGAGTGTCTTTATGCGGGAAAACTTTACCGCCGGGTTTAAGTTTGTTTATCATGCATCGGCCCAATCTTTCGCCCTCAACTTTGGCCATAAGCGAGAACAGGATAGAGCGAGCTGCCGGTAATTGGATAGCTCCATCCATCCAATAAGACTCATGCTGATCCACAAACCCGCGTTCAAGCTCCTTTACAGCCGGAGGAAATCTGAGGAATATGGTCTCGGTGTCCCCGAACGGTCCTTGGGAGTAATCCCTGAGATAAGTGTCTTCTTTCCACAATCCTTCCTGCCGTTGTATCTGATGCAGCAATGGCATGGGATCGAAGGTAGCGATTGCCTGAAAATTTTTCATACTACGCTACCAGATGCATTGACCCACACTGCAGGTGGTCCTAGTGATTGCACGAATACCGGATAACCCAGTGTCGTATCAAAATAAATCTGTCCTATCCACAAATTCGTGGTTGGGCGAGCGGTCGTAGATCCATTATTCCCTATTGGGAATAGCAGGTTCTGCATGTTTGAAAACCATCCGAGCCACGGCGTCAACAAATTACCACTCCTGTCAGTGATGTTTTGCCTGGGAATTCCATTTATCAAGCTCATTTTCTACCCCTGACTCTAATGACAGCGGCCCCTGAGGTAATGACAAATTTAACCGGATCAGTCATCCGGAATCGTGCAATTACGTCCCTCGCCATGGTGACACGCCGCCAAATCACACGGGCCAAGTAATTACCCAAAACACCCAACTGCGCCCAACGTTCCGGACCCCAAGTGCGGCCATTATCCTTGGATACCTGCATCATGATATTGGCAGAACCACCGTTATAACCCAGGCCAGTTTCTATATCCAGATAAATCTGGGACACCCTGAAACGGTTGAAATCGGCTATGGCATGGCGGGTGGTTATTTCCCTTGGGATCATAACGCCATTGTCAGTGAAGGTATTCGGTGACGGTGTATATACATTCCCGTTGCTGTAGTCCGTTATCAACGTCTGACCAGCATAAGTGGTTGAAAATTGCCCCACATGTCTTTGAGCGTAACCGCTGCTTATTCCGGTCTGTGTCTCACACCACACATTAGTGGTAACATCATAAAGAAGTGAACGGTTTGCGGTCGGAAAGGTAATCTGATAGAACTTGTGCTTGTCCACTTGATAGGCGAGTCCCACCGCATCAGAATAAGTACCGATATTTTGGATGATGTAATCAATGTCGGTCGTCGATACAGGCTGCACCATATATCCGACCACCCTGCATACTTGCAATCCTCCTTCACGAGTCTGTGCCAGAAATATAATCGAATTATCGATATGTACACGGCTATAGATGGCCGCGATACCGTACTCGACCGCTGAATTGGCTATGTACTGAAACGGTTGCGGGGACGTTCCTATGTTCTGCCAGAATTCCATATGATTCTGGGAGAACAACACCAGCATTCCTGAAAGAGCATCACAAGCCAGAAGATTGTCCGGATATTGTGCCGCCCCGCCAAAAGCCAGCGCAGGCCAATGCGTGCCGTCGCCACTACTTGATACATAGAAATTTGAGCTGTTTGGCTGTTCGCAGACGAAGAAACTCTGCAAGAATGCCACTGTATTTGCGCCATTGGGGAATGCCGCTGCTCCTATTTGAGCGAAGGTCGAAGGAGGCGTGTAAATCCACCCCGCAATCCCATCGACGATGATGACCTGAGTGGGGTTGAACGACATCGAGACATTTCCAGTTATCGTCGATATTATATTGCTATAGGAAATAGCTCCTGTCGATGACAGTGACATGAACGAGTTTTTAGAGACTGCGTATAGGGCCGAGGCTGTCCCCAGTATCCCGCGCATCGGAGAATTTGCCGGAGTCGCCACTGCAAATTGCATCGCCATCCCAGGTGTTCCGTAGATGACTATCTTGGACTTGTCCCCATCCTGGCGGATCTCGTAATAACAGTTAAGCCGTCGCTGGCGAGTGACTACGGGACTTTTAGAGTAGATGCCTTCACCAAAGAATGGTATGACCTTGAGCTTAGTCGTCATAACGCCGGAATGCCATTACGGTAGTTTCAGCATCCGCCTCCCTTGCCATTGAGAGTGCATCCTGTAGATTAGCCTGCATTTCCTGAGTCCATTCGCAATCGAACATGGGAGCTATATCGCGTGACAATCCACAACCCAAAGCCCTATACCACTGCTGAGGATATTCCGGGGAGTCTCCGGGGTTGTCGAAGTCCATGACAGCCTGCATGTAGACGATATGCAGATGCTTGGTAATATCCTGCGCACCACCTACATCGAGATAGATCTGTCCGTTATTCAATTGTGACTCGTAATAGAATGCCATCGGGTCTGATACATAGGTAGGATTGGTCTTGTTCGACAATGCCTCATATTCCTGAATTGTCATGGGGTCTTGCGGCGTATCGTTGTAATTAGTATCTCGAAGCACGCTAGTCACGATACCTAAAGGCCGCTGTCCTTTGGTGGTGTAGTTCCATACATACGCGCCAGATGATGTATTGCTTATAGGACCGGCGATAGTGACGTAGTTAAAAAATCCGATATTAGTGATGGTGGACCATAGAAGATCGCTGCTGGTCTGTATTCCGATGTAATCTCCTACATTCATAAGAGTGGTCGCCTGAACATAGGCATTGGTCGCCAATGCCGCTACTGATCCTGTCGGTATGTAAGCATTAGCAATGTTTCCAAGTTCTAATTGCGCTCCCCAGCAATAGATGAACTTTGTACCGGCGGTGTAATCCGGAAACACCTGGATTAGTACAGCGCCATTATAGGTGCTGCCTACATTGGCGCTGAACTGTATCCGATACCATCCACCGCCGATGTTAGTGATTGAATTGGAACCGGCGATGATGGTCGTGGAAGCTGTAAAAGCAGGAACCCCAGCAGTCCATGAGAACTGCACATTCCCGATGATATTCACACCTGTAGTGTCGTATAGGCCAAATTTGGAAGCCGTCGAGTTTCCTGCCTGAAGGAATATAGTTGCCGTATATACGGTGTTCGCTGTCAAAGCTAAGGTGACAGCGTTATAGATTCTAGCTCCTACAAGGGTTGCGGTAATCGTGTTACCAGTCAAAGTCCCATCAGGTGCTGCTATTGAATTGAAAGTTTCAGTGCAAGAGGTTACCGACCATCCAGTAACTGTATTCATGGCCGAGTACAGCGCTAGATTGGTGCTGGTATCTACCGGAGCGGTGAGATTGGTCTGATTGAATGTCTGATTGAACGCACCGCCATTGACGCCGGCGGCGAAGTTATCTCCAGTGGGCCCTAGTTGATATTGCCCACGGGAAGCGCTCATGAACAGGTCGCCGCGTTGTCGCGTCCACATCTTGAGTCCAGGCGCGAAGTCCTGCTTGCCCATCCATTGCTTGACCAGCATATTGAGTTTATAGGCGCAATCGGAGGTTTCCTGGGAGGTCGGCACCTCGGCTTCGCCTATGGCTCCAATGTTCAGCATGGCATCCCGTATGATCTGGTCACGGGTAGTTGGGAAATTGAATGAGTTACTGGTGGTAGGCTGCGGAATGGGGATCGCGCCTGTGACATTAAGTATGGTCATGCCCGCTTCCTTACGGCTTCATCAATGAGCTTCATTATAGACCTATAGGCCGCCACCCCATCTATGTCAGCCTGGCATTGTGCGATACCGCGGTCCTCCGGTGTGCCTTCATTGGCTCGTTTGCAGAATTCCCAGGTGTAATGCAGCATGTGACAGGCCGGAGCTTCGTTATTTCCTCTCCCACGACAGGTGGTATTTGTAGAGAAAATCGAGACGGTATTCACCCAGTCCCTGGTCAGGTTCTCAACCGTTGAGTGAGACAATAAAACGACTTTAGGGATGGGCAAGAAAGCTCCAGCATTCAGCATGCCGGTCTCAGGACCTATAATCATGTCTACTTCCTGAAGGAACGAGAGGCTTTCTCGTATAGTCCACTTGCCGCATTTACGGTGGACTCTGGGTTCTTTCTCCCAGCCCTGTTCCAATAACACATCATTCGGTCCTCCGATTAGCACGACTTCGATCTTGGGATAGTCAATCAGCATGGCTGCTATGGTGTTGTCCACCCCATCCCAGGTCTTATGAACTGAGGACCCAGCAAGGCTCCAAGCCACCACAAACTCGCCGTATTTAGCCCGTTCCTTGCGTGCCCAGGTACGCTCATCGGCTGTTGCGAAGAACTTTATGTCAGGTTCATGAGGAACGCCTGCAATCTGATGCTGTAATTCCAGATAATTGAAATTAGTTACCGCATGGCGAGCCGCCGGTGCCCAGTTATGCAAGGTCCGTCCAGGGAGAACCAATAACGTGCCTTCTACAGACTCTGACAGGTTTATCCATTTAGAAAACTTCTTGGAGTGATACTGCCAGAACGGGCCCAATTCCTGATTAGGAACCTGATCCTTGTCCTGTAGGTATATCTCATCAATGTTGGGGTCGTGAAGTATGACATCATGCGCAGGTGGGCTGGTGTATAAAGTTACATGCCAGCCCTGCTTCTTGAGTCCAGAGAACACTGAAGAAGCCTGCATCAGATCACCGATAGCGCCGTAGCGGACTATACCTAGCCTCTTTTCAGGAAGGGACTTCATGTAGGATTTGATATGCATGAACTTGCCTTCTTTCTTCTGAAATACGAAGAACAGGCTGTACTCGTTGTCTTTATTACGTTTCTGGAAGTCCACCAGATCCCATGAAAACCCGTCCATGTACTGCAGGACATTGGTGAAATTTACGTTCCACTTATGATCTGGATTAGCTCCAGGTTCTCCGACCTTTGGATATTCTGCTTCGTCAGGCAAATAAAGGATTAAATAACCGTTTATTTTCAGTACCCTCCACCATTCTTTTAAGGTCTTAGGTACGTCTGATGGTTCAATATGCTCCAGCAGATGGCTGGAGAACACAAAGTCCATGTTAGCGTCTGAGAAGGCTTCTAGTTTGTGAGCGTCAGAGATCCATACGTCCGGCTTAAACTGTTGATGAAAGAGAACGATGTCCTTACCGGAGTCCACCCCTATGAAGTGCTGGAAGGGCTTCCATGGTCCACACCCCACATCCAGGCCTTGTCCGCGGGTCCACTTGACCAACTCCCAGCGTATTTTTAGGGATTCTCCGCCTTGTGGATCGTCTTTCTTCCATGTCATCAGAACACCACGAAATGCTGGTTAGTGGGCGATAACTGTATACGATCGCCAAACAGTTCTTTGACTGCCTTTTCAGATCCCGGAAGGCAGGGAGAATCATCGAACCACATTATACCTCCCTCGGTCATGAGCGGTGTTAGATAACGTGCGGATTCGATTACGGAACGGTACTGATCGCAGTCAATATGCGCGAACGCGATCTTGGTCATGGGGACGGCTGAGTTTGGAAAGATTCCTTTGATGACTTCTGAATGAACCATTAAGCTCTTGACGGTCTGGTAATCGCATTCCTTGAAGTCTCCCAGTTTGTGGGAGTCGCATTCCTCTGCATAGGGCATGCCCTCGAAAGTATCGTAGAGATAGACGTAACGACGCTGGATTGAACCGAGATTATCGAGATGCCAGGCGGTCCCACCCTTGAATACCCCTATTTCAACGAAGCAGCCTGCAGGAGTGTGGGAAGCTACCCACATCATTTGCGCTATGGTCTCCGTCCCGACCTCGGATGGCGGATACATTACTGCGTATCGTCTGGTATTCTCATTCCCTGAGTATTATACAGCTTCCCATCCTGTACGTACTGATAGCCAGCAGGACCGTAGCTGACTCCATGCGGACGCTTTGGATCGAACTTTTCCTTCGGTTTCTTTGGAAGCGTAAGTATCTCGCGCTTTAATCCCATAGGACATTGATACCATTAGAAGTACCGCCAGTCACAACTAACAGATTGGTATAAAACCTTGACCCAAGATTACCTGGGAACGGGCTGAATACCTGAGGAGCTGCTGTACCTGTAAATGTACCGCATAGAGTATTGGTCCCATCTAATGCGTAAACAGTCGGAGCTGTTCCAAACACCGCAACAGTAAATCCAAAAAACACTCCAGGGCTGGTTTTTATGGTGTAGGTTCCAGCTGTAGTAGTTGGAGTGTACTGGCAGACAAGAACAACATCACGAGGACCAGTATCCTCGAAGGTAGAGCTGTCGCCTAAGTATTTAACGGTCATTCGCGGTCCAGCATGTTGTTTCTTTCAACAAACCCGCCTACATCGTCATAGAACGCATCGTTATGTTCTCTAGTCCATTGATCTTCGGTCAATGACATCGCTAGTTTGTTATAGCCGATATGGTAATTGACGGATCTGCGATTGACATTGGAGCGTTCATCTCCAGCATTCGGGCCCATGGCGAACCCGCCACTGACCGAGTGGTTGAACTTGCGCTGGTCGGTGACTTCCTGGTCCTCAATATCCATACCTGGAGGCAGGGAATTAAACTGCACCGCAGTATTCATGAAACGGGAATCTGAATCACCACCGGGATGCCCCTCGCGCCCCGGCAGGTTCTTCTTGGCCCTGGCTTCCATGTCAGTGACCCAGGTTGTACCGTCGTCGTCATCCGTTGGCGGATATTCGACCTGGAACTTTTCCTGAAGTACGTCCATGATTTACTCCCCAGATGCTGGGTCGAGTTCCGGTGTCCCCATGTAGTTAGTTTCCGATGGACGACCAATATCTTTCTTGCGCTTCATCTGTGATCCGCGCTGGCGTGTAGACCAGCCGTCACCCGGAAAGCCTAGGCCGGTGTCATAGACCACCATTTCCATCTTCCTGATGTCGCATATTTCCTGGTCCTCGATGTCCATGCCTGGCGGGAGAGAGTTATAGAACGCATTCACGCCAAAAGGCAGGTTCTTTTTGGACAGATAGCCGTGGTCCTTGATACCGACCAGTTCGTTACCTAACATCTCTGCCGAATCTGGCAGTACATCGGTATCGGCCAGATGGGTTTTCTTGACCTCATGGCGGCTGGTGCTGCGGGCATTGGCTGATTTCATCACGTCCACATGATCTGGAGACATGCCGCCATGGACTTCCGTTCCCAGTTGGTCCGGAGTGATCTGCGGAGTCTCCCACTGACGTCCTGATTGTGTAAGTTTTGGCATGTTGTACTCCTTATGCCACTACGTTTGTAAGGGCTTGATAACCGCATTCCAGGGTCACGTCAAATATCGCTGTGGCATCGGTGCCGTTGACGATATAGAACTGCGCTCCTTGCGGAATAGTAACGCCGCCTCTAGCACCCTGAGACGTTGTGTTCAACGCGTTTTGGGTATATTGGCCTACCTGGTTGGTCGCCGTACCCGACACGATGAAGCTAGATCCGGTCATCACGAACGGTCCATAAGTCGAGGTCGAAAGTCCTACAGTCGTGCCCAGAGCCGCCGTATTAACGATGGTTATCAGGGATAACTGTTGGGATGCGATCGCTATCGTAGACAGGGCGTTTTGCGTGAAGGTGTAAGTGCTGGTGCCGGCCGTGGTGCAATACGCATTGATACTGTAGGCGTTCAGATTGGCCTGCGCTACATATTTGAGCGATACGCCGCCGGAGCCAGCTGCCTGGATGAAAGGAATCACGAACCGCGACAGGTATAGCGGGTTGTCATAGGCTGGAGAGTTCTGGGTGATGTTAACTTGTGCCATAAATCCTCACTTGTAAGCGGACCTCTCCCGCATTATTTGGCTTAAAGCGGGGGGGAGAAGGTCCCCCCGCCGCCGTTGTGATTAAGCCGCTGAGTCCCACTTTACCACCCGAACGTTAATCGGGATGGTGTGTGCTAACCCAAAGCCGCCCAAGTAGTACCACGCAATGCCTTTCGACCTTCCGTAGTCTGTAGGGATCTTTCCTCGCATTTCCTCAGGGACTGCGACAGCTTCCGCTACCGTGTCGTTACCGAAGAAGAATATCCAGTCAGATACACCTACGGTCCATGGAATGGTCGTTAGACCGTCCGTTCCTGTGCCGTGCGGGATATTGGTCTGCTCGATATAACGGGTGTTCTCATACCTTCCGATCTCACCATTCATGATGAGATTGAATCCGGTATCCGAGTACTGGTGGATGGTCTCCAGGTTGTTCTTGAACGTCCGCAGGGTTGTCGGCCAGGCGATGGCGTAATAGTCGTCGGCGATGTAGGCCGGGATATTGCGCTCCTTCATCTGGTCCACGATGCTCTTGGCGGTCGAACGTAGGATCGCTCGAATCTTCTCCTCCGAGACTCCTCCCGAACGAGGCTGCCGTACGGCGGGGCCTTCCAAGCCTCGCGATCGATAGATGAGGAAGCGCTGTCGCCATCGGGCGGCCGTCAATCGACTGATCCCCAGTCGACTGGCGATTTCCAAGTTCGAGCGTCCTTCCGCCGCGAGAAGAACGATTCGAGCCCGGACCCCGGGGCCGTGGGTAGATCGTCGGATGCGCGACTGTCGTTCGAGGGCGGTTCTCTCCTCCGGACTGAGAGTTACTTGGGGCGCTACCCGCATGAGGAGCGAACGCCGCGGACCCCATATCAACCTGTGGGGGAGGGGATCGCCAAGATAAGTATCGTCAAACCTGTTCCAGAAGCAACCTGCTAGATATAGCCAAAAAGCCGTCGCGCGATCGATGACAGCGCGTAACGCGGCGAAAAAAAAGCGAGCCAGCCCCCGCAGGAATCACGCCTCGGAGATCGCTCCCGGAGTCTTTGTGGGCGGGTGGAGTGACGCGGAGCAGTTCACGGGAAAACGGTACTGCGTCCTCGACGAGACGCCTAGCGACGCACCCGCAGACCAGGGTCTTCCGATCTACGACGACGCCCTCGAGGAGCCCATTGTAGCCAATCTCGATCGCATCGTCGAATTAATGAAATCGGCCCGCGCACACGAAGAACCGGTCCTCGTCTTTTGCGGTCATGGAATCCGCCGATCTCCCCTCGCAGGAGCCTGGTACTTGCACCGGACAGAAGGTTTGCCGCTGGATGAGGCTTATAGCCGTCTGCAATCGGTTCGACCCAAGGTAGAGCACGCGCGAGAATGGATCACCCATTGGGAGGTCCTCGGGGAGGGACGCGCCATGAAACCTCGGGCGCCCTCCCGCAACTAATGCAGTTTGAATCCGATCCCGACACGGAATGGGTTGCTCACCTATCGGGAGTTACTCTTGCCGCAGCCCGCCAGGCCCTGGAGGAAGCGGCGGCCGAGCGCTCCCTCTTCCGTCATCTCGCGCGCGAGCACCAGGAGGAGGGGCGTCCCCATTACGTGGAAATCGATGCACCGTTCGAGCTCTATGCCCTCGTGCGCTTGCTCCGCCCCTCCCAGGTGATAGAGGTCGGGGTTTCATCGGGAGTATCCTCGTCGTACATTCTTCAGGCGCTGGTTCGCAACTCCCGCGGGACCCTCCACTCGATCGACCTTCCGAAGATGATACCGAAGGGTCAGCAAGAGTCTCACCACGCGTCGTGGTCCATCCCCAAGGGCCGGTTCTCGGGGTGGGCCATTCCGTTTCCGTTGCGCGGACGCTGGGACCTACGGCTCGGCAACAAACGCGACGTACTTCCGCTCCTCCTGGAGGAGCTCGACCGGATCGATCTGTTTCTGTACGACGTGCCGCACTCCGACGACGAAACCTGGAACGAATTTCGAATGGTGGACCAGCGGATGCGACGGGGAGGCGTGGCGATCGCCGATCATGGGCCCGGGGGCGGTTTGTGCGAGGCCCTGAGGCGATGGTCTCGACTCCGTTCTACTGCCCCGGTCGGCCGCCGTGGCCTCGGGCTTTACGGCATACGACTCGGTCCCAAAGGAAGAAAATAGGCTCTAGGTCGGGGCGTGTGGCTCCGCGCGGGGCCGAGACGTCCTACTTCGGAAGGGGCGGCTCCGGAGCTCCTGGACGCAGCATCAACGATTGACCATGATCATTGCCGATTCCCCATAGCGGGCCCCTGCGATCGCTTGCGGCGGCATGGCTTCGTCAATTCGGGTAAGGTCGCCGGGCGTCAGCCGTACCTGTATCGCTCCCACATTTTCCTCCAGATAGCTCCGTCGCTTCGTGCCGGGGATCGGAACCACATGTTCCCCTCGAGCGAGTACCCACGCCAGCGCGAGTTGCGAGGGAGTGCAACCTTTGTCTTGGGCGATCGCCTCGAATTTCGACAACAGGTCCAGGTTCTTCGCAAAGTTCTCGGGCTGGAAACGAGGACCCGTCCGTCGGAAGTCGTCGTCGCTGAGTCGATCGAGGTTTCGTACTCCCCCGGAGAGGAACCCTCGTCCCAAGGGACTGAAGGGAACAAATCCAACCCCAAGCTCTTGGCAGGTTTCGAGGATTCCGGCCTCCGGATCGCGGGTCCACACCGAGTACTCACTTTGCACCGCAGTAATCGGATGGATCGCGTGTGCGCGCCGGAGCGTCGAGGGGTTCACCTCCGAGAGTCCCAAGAAACGCACTCTTCCGTCGTCGACCAGCTTCGACATTGCTCGGACGGTATCCTCAATCGGAGTCTTCGGATCGACCCGGTGGAGGTAATAGAGATCGATGGTCGCCACGCCGAGGCGTCGGAGGCTCGCCTCACATGCCGCTCGGACGTGCGCGGGGCTTCCATCAATGCTGCGTTCGTGCGTGACGGGGTCGTCGACAAATCCAAACTTGGTCGCTAGAAATGCCTCCTTCCGCCGTCCTCGAAGCGCGCGACCCACCAGCTCTTCGTTCGTGTAAGGCCCATACGCATCCGCTGTGTCGAAGAGCGTGATCCCGAGTTCGAGGGCCCGGTGCAGCGTCGCGATCGATTCGATCTCGTTGCCGGCACCGTAGCTTTGGCTCATTCCCATACAGCCGAGGCCAATGCTCGAAACGGCGGGTCCGTTCTTGCCGAGGGTTCGCATCTTCATCGCGGGTCCAGCCACCTGGCGCAGCGAAAACGCACCTTGGGTATTGAAGATTCCGAGAGGGGTTCCGGTCAATCATCCTGTTGTCCGTCGCCACGTCGATGAATACCGCGGTTCGAGGCCGTGCCCCGCCCTCTGCCCCGCTGTCCCCATTCTACCCCCGGCGGAGGGGCGAGACCTAATCCCCCAATCAAGACATGGCGGGATTCGGCTTGGCATGATCCGGAATTCAATCCCGCGCCCACGGCCGGTCGATTCACTTTCCAGTCCCCCGACATCGGCAGCGAACCTGAGTTCATTCGGAGATTCGATTTCGCCGTGCTTATGGAGGGCGTGATGCGGAACGGGATGATTGTTTCTCGGACTCCCTTTCGTCTGACGTTCTCCGGCGGAGGGACCGACCTGCCCCAGTATTACGCAGCCCACGGTCCCGGTGCGTGCGTCGCCGGGGCGATGAACAAGGGCATCTACGTGATGGTGGCTGAAAATTTTCGTCCGAACGAAATTCGGGTCAGCTATCGAGTCACTGAAGATGCCAAACAAAGCGTAGATGCGATCGCGCACGGGTCGATCCGCGAGGCCATGCGACTCCTCCAGATTCCTAGCGGAGTACAGGTCATCACCGCGACTCAAATGCCGTCACTGGGAACGGGGATCGGCTCGAGTAGCAGCTGTGCCGTGGGCGTGCTCCATGCGCTGCACCGATGGAAAGGGGACAAGGTCGGACCTCGACAGCTGGCCACGGAGGCGGTCAAGATCGAACGCGAGATCCTGCGCGAACCCGGGGGGATCCAAGACCAGTTCACCGCGGCCTACGGGGGCCTGAACTTGATCGAGGTCGCGAAAGACGGAACAGTATCCGTTCATAGTCTCAGTATCGATCACGAAGGGCTGCGCGACCTGAACGACCACCTGATGCTGTTCTTCACGGGGGTCGAGCGACGTTCTCAGGACGTTCACCTGAATCAAATCGCCGAGATTCACGATCATTTGGAAGAGTACACGCGCATGCGCGACCTCGCCTACGCCACCGCGAAGGCGATCGAGCGCCTCGATTTTGTCGAGATCGGTCGTCTGATGGACGAGAACTGGCAACTCAAGCGCCGTCTGTCCAACGGCATCACGAATCCTGAGATCGACCAGGCCTACGAAGAGGCGAAGCGAGCCGGTGCGTTGGGGGGGAAGCTTCTCGGCGCCGGCGGTGGAGGATTCCTCTTCTTTATCGTTCCACCCGCGGCTCAAGGCGCCGTTCGAGCGGTCCTCACCAAGCGGGGGATGCTGCAGAAGCCCGTCCAGATGGAGGTCGGCGGAAGCACTATCGTCCTCGAGGATTGAGCCGATCGAGGGAGAAAGGCCCGTTGCCCGGGATCTTTCGCCGCATCCCCCGTCGAAATAACGGAGGCCTGCACGCGGTGCCTCGTCGGAGTGTCCTAGGAAGCGGAGCTGCAGCCCTCAACCCTCAGCACGGAGATCCGATGGACGGGCCGACTTCACATTGGTTGTGAAGGAGCCAATCGGGAGCGACTGGAACCAGATTTGCGCTCGAATTCCTCTCGAAGGAGCCCAAACAGGACCATGTCCATGCAACGGCCGCGGAGGCATACCGCCCGGCGCTCTCGTCCTTCTTCCACGAATCCGAGCTTCCGGAGCACGGCCTGGGAGGCGGTGTTTCGGTCGAGCGCCTGCGAACTGATCCGCCGCACGCCCAGATGGCGAAACGCCTCCTGGCAAAGATACCAAGAGGACTCGGTTGCGAGTCCCTGATTCCAGTATCCCGGGTCCACCCAATAGGACAGACTCTCGACCTTCCGGTAGATCCAATCGAGACCCCGGAGTCCTACTCGGCCGATACACCGGTCCTCCTCCCGAAGGACCACCGATAATGAAAGATGGTCTCCATTGCGAAACTCGCGTAACGTCCGCGCGACCAGGAGCGCGGGGTTTTTCCGTTCGCTCCGCGAATGAAGCGGAGCACCTACGGCGAAAGCGGTTCGAGGGTTTCGAAAGCTTCGTTTCAGATCGGGCACGTCTCGGAGAGTGGGGAGACGCAGGTTGAGCCGAGGGGTTTCTATAGGGAGTCGAACTCGAGCGAGTTTATCGATTCCTCGTGCCACCTTCCGTCCATTCCAATGCTCCATGATACAAATATCGATTCACGAAGAAGTGAAGATGCTCCGCTTCGTAGGTGAGGCGACGAGGTCCGGAAGCGACCGGGATCCTGCGGAAATGGAGCCTTCGCCGGTAAAGATCCGTCGAGTTGTTTCCGAGGAGTGGCCGGCGGTCCGCGAGCTAAGGTTGGAAGCGCTACAGACCGATCCGCTGGCGTTTGGCAGTACGTTCGCACGGGAATTGGACTTCGCAGACTCGGTATGGATCGATAGGGTTTCGAAGGCGGCCATCTCTCCGTCGTCGGCCACGTGGATTGCGGAGCATCGGGACGGCACGTTCGTCGGAATGGTGGGCGCGTACGTGCAGGAAACGACCATTTGGGTCGTTGGAATGTGGGTCAGACCCTCCTTCCGAGGTCTCCGACTCGGCTCGAGATTACTCGATTCACTCCTCCAATGGACCCGGGCGACTCGACCGGAGGACGAAGTCAAACTAGAGGTGAATCCGGCTCTCGAAGTGGCCGTACTCCTTTACCGCGGACGAGGGTTCGTCCCGACGGGTTTGGTCCGAGGTCTAGATCACGCCCCTGGTGCCCAGGTTATCGAAATGCTTCTTCCAAAGGAAAACCGACGGTCCGTCGGATATCGGCTCTCGACTTGACGGAGTGTTCGGCGGACGGTCCCTTCTGATTATTGTCGACAGAAAGGATTCGAGAGGACCCCTTCCTCGAAATCGGTCCGCCCTTGGTGATTAGATCGATCGGCGGCGCTCCCGTCGATCTACGACCTTAGAGATCAAGTCGACGCGGACCAAGCCGACCGAGTCTTGACGGGCGAGGAGTGTGGTCTCAGATTATGGGCGGCGAGCGCCTCTCGTGTCGCGAAGCGGGCCCCACACGCCGCGCATTCGAGTCCGGGGATGTGAGATTCGGGATTCATCTCCATGCTAGCTTTCGGATCCCCGCCAGCGTGGGCTTTGTTCATGTGGGCGACGAGTTCCGCGGGCGAGCCGAACGACGCTCCGCAATCGGCGCATTCTTCTGCCATGTTTCTCCCTCCTGCTGGGTTCCTCGAGGCTCGATTTGGAAGAAGGGAGATGAACCTTTGTCCAACGGACCACGTACGTGTCGGCGATTGCCGGAGGGATGAGCTCCAGAATACCTCAATTGTCGAACTTGTGGAGGTTACCTATTCGGAGGATGCACTCGCCTCTTCCGTCCACGGACGGTCGACAATGCGCCGCCAGGGCTCGGCGAATCCGTGATATTCTAATAGGGAACACTGGGATCATTGCCCGAGACCCGACGAGTAAAGTTGATCGCCGGATGCTCAGGCGAGGGATGCCCTCATACCTTCGGTAGGTCCGTACCACCACTAGACGTTGTTTCAAGCGAGGAGGGAGGAAGAGTTTCATGATCGCCCGAAGAAACCCGCCGAAGATTCGGACGCTTCGATTCCACAAACTGGTACGCGCACCGCTTCCATTCGTCTATCGGTGGTGCACGGATTACCGGGAGGACGATGATCGGCTCACGGATTCGATTTACCACTATCAGGCCACGATTCCGTTACGCGAGCCGACTCGAATCGTGAGAATCATCACCGTCCCTGGCGTCGACCGGAACCGATGTACGGAGGTCGAGATCATTTCCCTGCGACCCCCCGATCAATGGAAACTCAATAAATTCAGCGTGACCGACGATAAGTTCGGAAGCTATCGCGTCCGCCGGATCGGAGCCAAGCTGACTCGGGTCGAGATGCATTTTCGAGAGAGATGGAAGGATTCAACCCCGCCAAATCGTCAGCGGTATCGCCGACTTTTCAATCGTGTTTGGGACCGATACGTCGAGGTTATGGAGTCCGAGTATCGCCGCCTATCCGGAACACCCGATTCTCTGTGATGTTCCCGCGACCCGGTCGCTCGGGAAAGAGGTTCGGAGTTTGCGGTGCACTTCGAACTGATCGCGGGGGACGCAACCAATATTCCTGCCAGCTCGGCTCGGAGCGCGCTCGCAGTTCGCAGGTTCAATCCTGTGGGAGTATACCATGCCTCGCGGGCTACGGGGGAGTCGAGGAACTCGCGGGACCTTTTCGCCGTTCCCGACTATACCAGAAACATCCGGCGGCGGCAATTGCCGTGCCCGCCGCCAATAGCACGATCGCGTAGGGAGCCGTGTCATAGATTGACGGATGTTGGCTTGCGATCCACAGCCAAACGCTCGCCAAGATCACCAGCCAGGCCCCAGCGACGACCACGAGAACCGCGACGCTCGAGGCCCTTGCACTCCACCAGACGACAAAAAGTGCCATTTATCGGTACGAGGCGGATGGGCCGAGATAAGAATACCGAGAGCCGTGAATCCTGTCCTTTGATAAGAAAAGGGAGAATTTGCTACTCGAGCATGACATAGCCCCGCAATCAGCGTCCCCCCGTACGGTCAGGATCTTTCGAAGGCTAGACCATCCCTAGACCTTGCGGCGGGGGTCTGGCTCGAGCGATTCCCCCGTTTTGGCTTGGATCGTTTACCCCGACCTTCCCCGAGCCGGATAGCTATGCCACAGACTCATGACCCGGACTCCGGATACCCTCTCGATACGCTTGCAGGTAGTTAGCCGGCTTTCCCGAATCGTCGCAGTTCCTTTACTGGCCTATCACGTGCTCTTGTTGGCCGGTGCGTTCATCCTTCTGACCGGTCTCGCGCGCGGCGATGAACTCTGGATCGGAGTTGGGGGCGGGCTCATCGTTGCGGGCATTGGCATCGAACTGGCCGTGCTGTGGTGGTCGGCATCCTTGGTCCGGCGGACGACCGGCTCGAATGAGTCAGGCCCTCTAAGCGTTCGGGAGTCGAATCCCGTCGGGCGGCCCAGGCTTTGTGCTAGCTGTGGATGGAAAGGGAAAGCGCGTGGACCGCTCTGTCCTCGCTGTCAAAAGATGACCATCATGATTTAGCGCGCGTCCACCGCGGGTCGGAGATGGTGGTCGCGTAGGATCGCCGGATCATCCTCCAGAGATTGCCGAACCCTCGGACCGCGAAGCTCGTAAACACAACCGTCCGGGGCGCGGAAGTGGGTCCAGCCGCCCCAGTCCCGCCGCCGAGACTCGAGTAGGGGGACGCCCCTGGCGTACAGGACCTCCGTTGCCTGCTCGATGTCGACGACCCCGAATCCAGGCACGGGTCCGGTCCGGAAATGGGGATGATCCGTCCGGCTTCCCCGACGAAAAAGCTCCACGGAGCTCCCGTCCATTAGACCCCACTCGGTCAGGTCGATGGTTTCCTCGACGGGCGTCAACTTCATGGTCTCCGTAAAAAAATTCTGAGTCGTTCTGAACGCCTGCGTGGAGATTCCGACCCAATTCAACTTCGTCAGTCGGAGCGACCCAACGGGAGGAACTGGCTCCAGCCGATTCAGGTTCTCTGAGATCTCGTAAACGCAACCGTCCGGCGCGCGGAAATGCTGCCATCGGTAGTTTCCTCGCTCCCCCCCCATTGGGCCGATGAGCGCGGATCCTTGGCCCTCCAATTCCGACCGAGCGTCGTCGAAATCGGCGACGAGGAATCCCGGAACAGGACCCGTCGAAAAATGAGCGTACTCGAGGCTGGCGGCATCGAACACTTCCAAGCACCCCCCCTCGGGCAGATCGAGCCGGGTGAAGTGGGCTCGCCGGATCCCGATCGGAAGTTCTAAGGTAGCATGGAAGAAGTCGACGGATTCTTCGAACGCCTTCGTTCGCGTCCCCACCCAATTCAGTCCGAGTACTTTCATCGAGGCCCCCGATTGCAGGTTCGCGTCCTCCGCGCGAATGACTTTGTGTTAGCTCCAGGAGTCACGGAAACGTCCGTTCATCTGGGTCGCTGGAGGAGTTTAGCGATGCATAAATCGATCGCGTCGGAGGAGCGTTGGCTGATTCTTTCCCCGATGAACCGCTGAATTTGGGGGGTTTCGTTCCCAGGTCTCGACAGCCCGATTCCGCCCTCCCAGATTCGTCACTTCCGGTAGCTGTTCGCGAGGACGTTCTCCCGTCAAACCTTTGAGCTCGTCCATAGTTCGGTAAGCAATGCCGATGAAAATGCCCCGTCCGAGCCCGGAATCTTCCGCTCTTTTCGATGCTCTGGTCGCGAACGACTCTCGATTCGAAGTGAAGAAGGTATTCGGTCACCCTGCTGCCTTCGTGAACGGGAATATGTGTCTCGGAACTTTCGGAGCTGAGGTATTTTTCCGTCTGAGCGAGGAGGATCAGACGCTGGCAGCCCGAGTCGTCGGGGTCCGCCCATTCGAGCCTATGCCCGGACGTGCGATGACGGGTTATCTCGTCCTTCCTCCCTCCGTCTTACGAGACTCGAAGGAATCCAAGAAGTGGGTCGAACGTGCCGTGCGTTGGACCAAGAGCTTGCCACCGAAGCGTCGGAAGGCGCCCCGCTAAATCTTGGGCGCCACGAGGTCATCTCCCGCCTGGTGAAGGGATCCGGACCGCCGCGGAACGTAGGATATGCGAAGCTGTGAGGTCGCTGAGCCGGATGCCACGATTTTCAATGGCATCGATTCGCTGAACTCCCCCGGTGACTCGGAATCTCTTCGCTGGAGCGGCCAGGTAGGGACTAGCTCTCTTGTGACCTATTTATTCGGTCGGCGTCTCGAGAGGGCATGACCTATCGCGAGAAATGCGAGCGCTGCGGCAATCCGTTGGCGGGTACGGACGTGGCGTACGTGTGCTCGTATGATTGCACGTTCTGTTCGGGATGCGCGCCTGGGATGGAAGGGGTGTGTCCAAATTGCGGGGGCGAGCTCGTCCGCCGGCCCCGTCGGTCATCTCCGGCGCTGCCGGAAGCGAGCTCCGATCCCGGAGGCGCGGAGCACCCCTCCCAGGTTTCGAGCTCTCCAGGAGGGTCAGCACCGACCACCGGGCGGTCGAGTTTTCCGCCTCGCGGCTCCGACGTGGATATCGCTCCCGCCGAAGAGAACGATCTCCTCGAAATCGGGGTCCTTTTCGACGCCTATCGTCAATTTTATCGGCAACCCCCCGACGTCCCCGGGGCTCAAGCGTTTCTCGCCGACCGATTTCGGAAACGGGAGTCAGTGATTTTCGTGGCCCGATCGCGGGGCAATGCGATTGGATTCGTCCAACTCTTCCCGACCTTCTCATCAAATGCCATGCGTCGGTTGTGGATCCTTAACGATTTGTTTGTAACTCCGAGTTATCGGGGACGGGGCATTGGGTCCTTGCTGTTGGCGCGCTCCAAAGAGTTCGCACGTGAGACGGGGGCGTCAGGAGTTATCCTCGAAACAGCGCTCGATAATCCAGCACAAAAACTGTATGAAGCGTTCGGGTGGCGACTCGACAAGAGCTTTTTGCACTACGAATGGGGCACAACCTAACGCGGGTCTGCGCCGGGGCGAGTCCGATTCGGGCGTGGCAGCTGCTCCGGAGGAAGATCCGAATCCGGAGTCCCCTGGAATCGGGGTAGCGGGATTCCCTCGACCTCCGGGGCGAGACCATCACGTAGGCCCGTATGCGGATTCTGACGAGGTATTCGCATCACTCCTCAAGCCCTATCTCGAACGGCGGCTCACCGACCGTCTCCGGAGAGTTGGTGCTGGTCGATATAGGCCCACTTCCCCTACGATCCCGCGGGTCCTATGAAAGCGGAAATCAGCGTGATGTTCAACGTGAAGGATGTAGATCGGTCCGTGGCCTTCTATCGCGCGCTCGGCTTCACGAGTCGCTGGAAGTGGAAAGGAGAGGACGGCAAACTCGCCTACGCCGGGGTAGGGATTGGAGAAGCGGTCATCGCTCTCGGGCGAATCCTTCCTGGCGGAGGCGGGAGAGAGTACAGCAATTATCAGGCATGGGTCAGCTCCCCGCTGGGGGCCGGAGTTATTGTCAACGTTGAACTCCGGGGTGTGGAACGCATTTACGCGCAGGCGAAGCGCGCCCGGGTCAAGATAGAATCCGGATTGCGGGAGTGGCCCTACGGGACCGCGTTCACGATCAACGACCCCGATGGATATGTGGTAAAGTTTCTCCGTCCGAAGGGAGAATTCGCATAGACGCCCCAGGCCGAATCTCGACGGCGGACTCGGGCAGGCTGGCCTCTTCTGTGCTCGGGAAGCGGGATGACGTGCATCCTACGAGCTATCGAGGTCCCTTTTGAAGCGCCGCGAGCAAGGGAAGAAACTCGTACGATCCGGCGTGCATTCGACCGTTCACAAAAAGCGTCGGAGTCTCCTCCACTCCCGCCTGGGCGCCGCTCTCGAGATCTTCGGCGATGCGTCGTGCCGGAGCGCCAGATTTGAGGTCTCGGTCGTACGTGGCCATGTCGAGCGGGAGGCCATGCGCCAGCTGGCGCAGGTCGCCGTCGGCCAGGTTTGTCTGATGTTGGAACAATCGATCATGCATGAGCCAAAACTTGCCTTGTTCCCCCGCCGCCTCCGCCGCTTCCGCAGCCGCGTGCGCACGAGAATGCATCTTCGTCATGGGAAAATGGCGAAAGACGAAGCAGAAGTCGTCTTCGAGTTCTCGGACCAGCTCATGGACGATAGGTTGGACGTCCGCGCAGTGAGTGGACTCATAATCGCCATATTCGACTAACGTATACGGCCCCTTGGGCGCGCCGAGGCAATGATCTCGGTCCTCGATCGGTAGCACGAGCTCCGGCAATTGATCGTCGTCCATGGATACACTCGATAGGTCGACGCTCCTCGTCTTCTTTTCCCTATCGGGTTTCGTCTTTGGTCCCAATAGCCTCAGCGCGTCGCCACTCACTCCGGAAAAAAGGCGGGGGCGAACCTCAAGTCCTCCGCGTGGTACCCGGGACGGTGGTGTGATGACCGAGCACCCAGGACCGAGGATCGTCGTCACCGAGAATGGACCCTACCATGTATTCGGAGATCTTCCGATCGCCATCCAAACGATCATTCCGAATCGGGACGGTCTATCTTGGGAGTGGAAGCAAGGACCCTCTTTCCCTTCGTCGGCCGACTACGAGCTGTGCCGCTGCGGGCATTCGAAGAACAAGCCGTTTTGCGACGGGACGCACGAAGAGATTGGGTTTGACGGTGCGGAAACGGCAGATCGAGCTCTCTACGAAGATCGCGCGGAGCGATTCGATGGGCCTACCCTGGAACTCCACGACCAGGAGAGCCTGTGCGCATTCGCTCGATTTTGTGACCCGGGCGGCAAGATTTGGGCCCTGATCGGGCAAACCAACGATTCGAAGTCACGCGAGCTCGCCATTCGCGAGGGGATGTCTTGCCCCTCGGGCCGCTTGGTAGTTCACGACAAGCGCACTCGGAAAGCCCAGGAACCCAAACTATCAAAATCGATCGGCTTGATCGAAGATCCCGCGCTCGGGGTGAGTGGCCCGTTGTGGGTGCGAGGAAGCGTGCGAATCGAATCCGCAAACGGGACCGTTTACGAGGCCCGGAATCGGGTGACGCTATGTCGGTGCGGCGAATCGAGTAACAAACCGTTCTGCGACGGAAGTCACGCCTCCGTCAAGTTCCACGATGGGCTGGTCCACGAATAGTTCGTACTATCGGTTTTTTTGATCCATCTCTCGCCGTGACTACAAAATCGCTCGATGGCGACGTCGCCCAGCTTCGGCAGCGGATCAGGATTCCAAGTTACCGCAGGAGAGGAATGATCCGTGAGTCGACATGGGATCCCTGCATCGAACGACCCGAACGGGATCGGGATCGATCCACCGATCCGACCATTGCTGCGGATGTAAGGGCTTTCTAGAGATCTTTCAGGATTCGATCGATCTCTCGAGAAGCCGCATCGAGTTCCTTGGCCACCCGATGGGCCACTTTCTTCGCCGAGCCCGACGGATTTCGAGCGGCGGTTTCGGCTTTCGCCAGCAGCTTTTTCGAAAGTCGCGTGGCGGCCGACGCCAATTGCTTCGCGGCGTCTTTCGCGTCCGAGAGTGCGTCGTCGATGGAATCCGAGCTCATGTGTCGCCTCGCCAAGGAATCGGCCAGGAGGTACTTACGCGCGGCGGTCGTTCCCATCACGCACGAAACCCGACGTTTGTCACTTTTCTGGCATCTGGCGATGTCCCTCTCGATCGGCGTCACCGGTCGAAACGGCGCCACTCGCTTTCGCTGCTCCGAGAGGGGTGACAAATCGACGACGCCTGACGGTCTCGGCGGGAAGACGATCTGGATATGGTCTGGTATTGGCCGACATGCTCTCGAAGGCCCGAGGTCGATGCCGGGCTCCACTCGCGGCAGACCGGTCGCGGAGGCTGGACTGACCGCGATCGGTCTTCGCTCCCCGGACTTGGAACGCTAGATGCCGCCTGCTCGGTCGGCGCTCCCGACTGGTCTCGCCACTCGGTCGAGCGTTCGTGCCGCCCATCGCTCCCGCAGTTGTTCGAGTAAGGAATGCAAGATCTCGTGCGAGACGGTCTCGGCAATCGAGAGATCGCGCGCGGGTTCCGGTAGATTGAATAACAGGACCCGGTTGCGCGCGTAGTTGAACGTTGCATCGACTCGATCGAGCGTCTCAGGGTTGCCTCCGAGCTCTTGCAGGTAGGTTCGAGCTCGGGTCTCCCAAGCCAGATATTCTCGACGGCTTCCGATTTTGATGAATGGGTGCAGGAACGCGTGCGTGTCTCGGCGGGGGACTAAGAGTCGCGAGGCGGAGGAGGTGATCCGGGACGGAAGCGAACAGAGGGTCTGAGCTCGGCTAGCCGACCCTCCCGATTCACCGTTGGGCGTCATCCAGTTCAAACACCAGAGACCGTCGTCCTACTCAGGGTTGTGCGTCACAGTTCGCAGCTCCCCCCCGGACGGCCCCCACTGTCGGCCCGAGAGGTCGGGAATCGGGGCCCTCCTCAGAGGTCCATGCGCGCTCCAGATAGTCCGATAGATTCACGCGGGAACAGGCTTGGACATGACCACGTTCGTCTCCGAGTATCCCATCTTCGAGTATAGCGCTCGGGCACCCGTGTTGTCTCCGAAGACGTGGAGCGCAATCCTGCTCGCGCCTAATCGCTTCGCCTCGCCTTCCAATTCTCGGAGGATCATTTCGCCATATCCGCGCCGCCGGAACTGCGCTTCAACCCCGATCCAGTAGATCCAGAGAATTGTCAACCTACCATCTTGGCGGAGATTGTACCATGCCTCTCCCACCTTGCTCGACGTCGCCGCATCGAACGCGGACCGCACAAAGTGATCCGGAGTTTCGATTCCCTTTGGTAACAGTTTTTCGATCTCCACGCGGGATTGCTCGAGCGCAGTCGCCGGATCCCATTGGCCCGCCCGAACGTGAGCGTCAGCATAGTCGCGGATGAGCCAATTCAAAAAACGATGTAGTTCCTCTTGGCCCATCGGATCCAAGCGAATCATCCACCACCAAAATTCGAACCCGTTGATAACCTAAGGGGGGTACGAGGGACTCCTCGAGAGACTTGCGGCCGAACGTTGGTGGCTCGTGGTTCCCCGGGCCCACCTACTTCCAGAGTTCTGAGGCCTCGGGGCTTCAACCCCAAATCATTTCCTCTGTCGGGAGATGTCTAACACGGAACCCACAATGACAAACCGGGCCCGCGGCACGTTCGAGGTGACCATGGACACCCGGGAACCGGACGACAAGTCGGACGGGACGACCTTCGCGAGAATGTCGATCAACAAACACTTTCGAGGCGACCTCGACGCGACCAGTCGGGGCCAGATGCTGAGTGCGGTCACGAGCGTGGAGGGCTCCGCCGGCTACGTTGCCTTGGAGCGCGTTGTCGGATTACTCCAGGGCCTGCGCGGGACGTTCGCGCTCCAGCACGTGGGCGTAATGACCCGTGGAGCCCCTCAGCTAACGATCCGCGTCGTGCCCGATTCTGGGACCGACCAACTCGTGGGACTCATGGGGACCATGACGATCACCGTCGAGAACGGCCAGCATTCCTACGATTTCGAGTATACGATCGGACCCGCGGGCTAATCCCCCAGCCAGCCGAACCCAACTTTACGGGATAGAATTCGGGTTCCACGACGTTCGGAAATCGTCGTTCACCAAGTCTAGGGCCGCCATGTCCGCCGCAGTCAACTCAAACGCCAGCGCCCCCGCGTTCTCGGCGATACGCTCCCGTCGCACCGATTTCGGAATCTCGATCACATCGTGCTGAAGTCCCCAGCGAACGAGGACTTGTGCCGGCGTTTTCTGATGGGTCCCCGCGATACGCGTCAATGTCGCGTCCGCGAATCTTCGTCCCCGAGTCAGCGGGGCGTAGGCCTCGAGCTGAATGCCGGCGTCCCGACAGAACTGGAGCAGGGCCTTCTGGTAATTGAATGGGCTGAACTCGACCTGGTCGACCGCCGGAACCACCTCGGTCTCCGCGAGCAGCTCGTGAAGATGCGTGATCGTGAAATTGCTGACGCCGATCGCCCGGCACTTTCCCTCTTTGAATATCTTGGTCATCGCACGCCAGCTGTCCCGTCGTTTGCCGGCAACGGGCCAATGGATCAAATACAGATCGATGGGCCCGAGACCGAGGGCAGCCTGACTTCGCTCGAAGGCTTTGAGCGCGCTCTCGTAGCCCTGATCGGCGTTCCACAATTTGGTCGTGACGAAGATCTCGTCTCGAGGGATTCCGGATTTTCGAATCGCTTCGCCGACCTCGGCCTCATTTCCATACATCGCCGCGGTATCGAAGAGTCGATACCCGAGTTCCAGCGCCGTCCGCACGGACGTTTCGGTAATGGACCCGACCGGAGCCTGATACAGCCCGAGTCCCATCACGGGCATTCGGACCCCATTGTTCAACGGAACGGTCGCGTTCATCCCTCGGGTTAGGTCAAATCGGGGTGCGGGGGACTGCCCAGACACGAGCAAGATACATTCCAGCCGGCTATATGGAAAAATCGCACCCTTTCCGGGCGCCCCGATCGAACCGACGTGGCGCTATGAACTACTTCGAGCCGCGGGTATTTGGGGGGATGCAGCGGAACCAGCCGGAGGGCCGGGCAAATCATTTTCCTTGGATGCGGTCACCGGGTCGGTCGCAGTAGTCACTACGCTTTCCTTTACCTGGCTCCCCCCCGCATAGAAGGATCCGGTAGGATGAGAGGTCTTGAATCCTACGGGCAACGCTACCGAGTAATTGTAAGCACCCTTCACGACCACAAAGACGATCTTGTTAGTCGTCGATGATATGTTCTGGGCCGGCGGTCCGCCCGAGAGGGGCTTCGCGGTCAAATCGACCGACCATTTCGAACCGCTCGGTAGGCCCGTTTCCGTGAACGTCACCGTTTGGAATCCCTTGAATGTGATCGTTACCGTATCTTTGCCCTTGACCTGTGTCGCATTCTGGAGCACACTCGAGGTGTGGGACACACCGTAGCCGATAGGGGACCCGATCGTGAATAGAAGCGTCCCTGCAGGCTC
Source organism: uncultured Thermoplasmata archaeon (assembly GCA_963749195.1). GTDB lineage: Archaea > Thermoplasmatota > Thermoplasmata > Lutacidiplasmatales > UBA184 > Lutacidiplasma. Next base: position 512,182 of record CAVVLX010000006.1, on the reverse strand, counting down.
TTGGAAACCGATGGACGTGGTCGTCGTGGCGGTCAGGACGGGAGGCGATCCGGCAGTGACGTTCCACAAAGTCCCGGCCGGAAGCCCCGATTCCTTGAACGTAACGGAGTATAGAGTCGCGTTTTTCGTCCAAGTGATCGACTTTACTAGGGGAGTTCCTGATACCGTGAGCGATCCTCCGGTGGGGGAGGCGGCGTAGCCGGAGACCGCGCCGACGCTATAGGTATACGTTCCGTCCGATTCGGAGAAGACGATTGAGGGGGTGGTGGTGGACATCAGTACCCCATTCAACGTGACCGACCAAGAGGTCCCCGAGGGAAGCCCCGTTTCCGAGAACGTGACCGAGTACTCCGTCATGGAATTCACCGTCAGCCCGGTCGAAGCATCTTGACTCGCTCCCAGAGTGTCGGTCACCGTCACCGTGACCGTGAACGTACCGCTCACCGTAGGCGAGCAATCTAGGGTCGAGGAGTTCAAGCTGGAACAACCCGCGGGAAGTCCCGCATAGGAATAGCTGTAGACTCCGCTCCCCCCCGAAACTCCCGTATGGAACTGCGTTCCAGCGCCAATGGTAATGGTCGAAGGCTGCGCCACAAACGAATTGATTGTAACCGTATGCGAAAGGCCGAAGCTGTAGAGGGTGCCAAGGAAGTTTCCGATGAAAATGTGCCCATCGGCGACGGTGGCGGAGCCGTAGAACAGTCCCGGGGTCCCATATTGCCAAAGGATCTTCCCGTTCGTTGCGTTCAGCACGAAGAGCGTGCCGTTGTAGCTGGGCGAGCTCGTATCGACCATCGCCCCTCCCTCGATGATCGCTCCGTTCTCATAGGTCACGGCGCCAAAGGTGGTTTGACTGTACGGAAGCGGCGTTTGCCAGGCTATGGTGCCGTTGTCCGGGTAGAGGGCGGCGATCGAACCCCAGTAGACCTTGGTTCCCACTTTATGCTCTTGACCTGCGTCGATGAGAAACTTCCCGTCCCAGACCGCGGTCGCAGCTAGGCCTCCCCCCTTCTCGATGTTGCCGTCCCCCGAAGCGATCCGAGTCGTCCACACCGGGCCGCTCTTATGCCACATCGCGGGGCTCGAAAGATTGAGGGTGTACATGTTGCCACTCTTGTCGCCGGCCTCGACCATCGGGGTGCCGTGCGAATTCACGAAGATGGCGGGGCTGGTCGGGAGATCGCAATCGTCGTTGGAGGTTTGGTTGCCGCATCCAACGTCTTGCCAGACCCCTTTGACTCCATTCGAGTCACAAGTGGTCGTGCAAGACCCCTGGGAGATATTGGATAGGTTGAGTGCCACGATCCCCCCGCAATACGGCGACTCGTTGTAGTTGTTTCCCTTACAGTTACCGGTTGCGATGACCATCAACCCGAGGCTTGGGTCGATCGTTGGCGTGGTCCAGATCGTGCCTCCCAACTTTCCGGTCGGGACGGTGTAGAACACGTTTACGGGGAGATGCGTAGAGAGGCTCACTTGCATCAGCTCGCCTCGGACGAGGGGCTTGTCGCAGTCACTGGCAACGCCGATGTACTCGTATCCTCCATAAATCACGGGACTCGCCCAATTGTAGTTGCCTCCAGTGTTGCTGTTGTTCCCGACTAAGATCTTCCACTCGATCGCTCCCGTCGCGGCATTGAGGGCGTACCAGTAGTCCCCTCCGCCGCCGACGTAGACGGTCCCGTCGACGATCGCAGCGCTCGACGTAATCCCCCGCGGCGAATTACAATTCGTCACGTTCGTTTGCCCGAGGTAACGCTCCCAAATGCGCTGACCGGTTGTGGCGTTAATCGCGGACAGGTTTCCATCCCACGTACCAACATAAACCGTGTCGCCGACCACGTCGGGTGCCGCCGCGATGACGGATCCGATCGGTCCGACGTTTGAGAGGTTCGTGGCCCAACTCAGCGAGAGCGAGCTGGCATTCGCGGCAGAAATGACCGTATCGTTAGGGTTGGTTGAAACGTGTTCTGGATCGAACAAGTACATCGGCCAATCATCAGGGCCGAGAGCCGCCGCCGGGGTTAGGGGCTTCGGAAGCGAGGGGGCGACCGGCGCCGCTTTGGAAATCAGAAGAGGACCGCTCTGCGGCGGATGTAGACTCGAAGGTGATTCTGCGGAGAAGGAGACCCCCGAGACGACGATCAGGAAAATAGTCCCCAGTAACAGAGAATCTCCGAGGAGACGTCCAGCAGTTCTCGCCGCCATGGTTCCCGTGGGGTGGCGTGGACCGAACCTGTTATACTTCAATCTTTACCGTGGGCCCAAGTCCCACTTCGAGGCGGGATTCGCAGCAATCCCTCGCAAACGCCGTCTTCAGTATTCGCTTTCGAAATCGACCTCCGGCGCACCGTGGTACCCCCATGTTTAGAATCCAGGCGTCCCAGCCGGGAGAAGGGATTCGGTTCCGTACTGGTTAGGCGGTTCTCGTTTCCGGTCGGTCGTTAGCTCCTGTCGCAGTTACAATTGGTTACTGCAACTGAAACCTCGCCGACCTTGGCATTGGCCGTGTGCGGCAAGATCCACAGACTGCCGGACATCGAGGGCCATCGCTGGCTGGTTTCGAGCGGTTCCAATCCTCGGCGGTCAACGGTGCGAGCGCCATCCCGTACCCAAATCCCGGCCTTTGAGAAATACACGACCGCGGTCCGCCCTCCGCGCAAGTGTCTCACTGCGCGCATTTTCATAAGAATCCGTGTCCCTCGCCCTCAGGTATTTATCCCCATGTGTACGTATTCGATTGAACGGAGTTCTCGCTACCCGCGAGGATCATACGTTGAGGAGAGAAACACCGATGACCACGCCTTCTCGGGAAGGGTCGCGCGTCGAGTTTGCTCCCCACCGTTCGAGGCGGTTTGCCTCCGTTCCATCGTCTGCTAGCCTAGCCCGGGTTGTCGGCTTGCGCCAGGTGCACGACGCGGTTGCCCCGCGAGGTGCTCCTCCGGGATTCAGGCAGGGCGGACCGTGGGCGTCGAAGACCTGATCGTTCCCGCCGTCGTTTCCGGCGCTGTACTCGCCGCCGCCGGTTTGCTTAGTTGGAGCTTCTACCGTCGATTCTATCTCGCCGTCCCACCCAATCAGGCGTTGGTCTTGTACGGCGGCCGCCGGACCTCGCCGAGGTCCACCGGCGTTGAGGTCTCCGAATCCGTATCCATTCGCTCCCCCCGGATCCTCGTCGGAGGAGGGGCGTTCGTCGGACCTTGGAATCGAGGCGCGGGGGTGCTCGCGCTAGAGCTGATCGATGTCGACGTGAATGTTCGGACCGGAACCGTTCGAGCCGGCCATGCGGGATTGGGGTGGGAGGCCCGCGTAGCACTCGAGGTCAAGATTCCCACCGATCCGCAGGCTCTCTTGGCGGCAGCTGAGCATCTATTCGGCAAGTCCTCTGAGGAGATTCGGGAGCTCGTTCGCCACGTAGTCGAGGGATCGATCCCGGCGGTAGTGCAGCGCCTTCACCTTGGAGAAACTGAATTCGATCTGGAGCAAGTCGCGACCGAAATTCAGGCGGTCGTCGCCGCGGATCTTTTGCCGAGTGGGTTAAGCATTCGATCATTGGCCGTGCGCGAACTCCGGCCCATCCGCCCGGTCGAGCCGGCCGGCCGGTCTCGCCGGACCCTCAGAACGGACTCTCACCCGACCTTCGAATTGCAGCGGGTGAGGCGCGAGCCTGGCTCGCGGGAGTCGAGCTGCGGTTGGCGCGAGTTGAACGAAGTCTGGGAATCATGGGCGCCGAGATTGTTCGACTGGCCCGCGAGGCGCCCGGATGGACGATGGATGCGGGGTCAATGCCAGTGTTTGATTATCCACTAGGCACGGCGGGGGGCCCGGCGGAGTTGCCCCCTGAGCCGTTGCAGGATCTTTCTCATGATTCGATGGGGGACGACCGTTCTCCTCTGGCCCCCCGGACCGCGGCGCGCGGTTCGACGGGCGCAGGAGAGGGTGGCCCTCGGCCCCTGTTGGATACTGAACGAGGTTGAGAACAATGTGTCCGGCAGCAATATTGGGAGATCGCGCTTGCGGAAAGACGACGTTTCTGGGACTGCTCTATGCGGCTCAGGTGAAGTACGGTACGCGGGTACTGGATTCGTTCCGGTTCCACGCGCCCCTTCAGTCGTTACGGCTGATGAGCCAAGTCTACGAAGGGATGAAAGACGCTCGCTTTCCCGGGGCTACCTTGAAGGATGAGATGACGGAGATCGGCTTCGTCTTCGGATATCGGAAGCCGCTATCAGGCCGACTTCCGGCGACGCTCAAGGATAGGAACTGGGTCAATCCGTTCGCGAAGCTTGCGTTCGCCGCGTACGACGTCTCCGGGGAAGACGTTCAAGAGTTCATCGAGACGGGCGTGGCCGCGAGTCCGATCATTCAACAGCTCTTGAAGAGCCATGTCGTCGTCATCCTGGTGGACTGCAGCAAGATGACGACGGAGATCGACTCTCCGGTGTTCCGCCAGATGCTCAAGTACGATAGCGAGGTCGCGTCGCTGCTCGTCTCCTTGCAGACGTACAAGCGGCAAGAGTTCAACCGGATGAAGGCTCAGGGACTCAGCGTCGGAAATCCCGTGATCTATCCGGCGATCGTTCTCTCGAAGTTCGACTGCGTGCGCGATGAAGTCCTGGTCAAGCTGGGACTTCATCGAGGCGTTCCCAACGGCGATCAGAAACGGAAACGCAAGGAGTACGCCGAGGCGTTGCTCCGAGTGTTCATGCCGCAGTCGCTGTCGCAGATCCGAGGCGGGAAAGTAGCGGGGGTCAATTTTGACCAAGCCGCTTACTTCTTCAGTTGGGTCCGCACGGAGACCGCCGAAGCCGGCATGCAACCCGTGGGAGCCCCGCGGATCGTCCGGAAAGGATTCTCGGCCGACGGAGGTGCCGACCCCGACTTCTCCTACGACGACTACGTCGCGTTCATCGAGCACTTCCGAGATGTTGCGAACAAGGTCCCCGACGAGATCGTGGAACAAGCTACGCTGCAGGCGCCTCCGGCCGCCGCGACGGCGTAGGAGGTTTGAGGGACATTGATCGGCACGGAGAAGGTGACGATGGTGGTCGACGAACAATCAATTCAGGCGCAGCACTGGATTTACGGAGCGAGCCCCGAACGGGGGTATGGAATGAAAGCGGAGTCCGTAGGACTTAACGGACCCCTGTACACCCGGTATCTCGGTGGACATTTCACGCCGGTTCGAGTCGAAAAAACTGCGAACGGAGGCACTCTGATCGACGCGCGCATGATTCATCCGGCCCCTGCGAATGACGAGGTGCTGCTCTCGGTGCTCGGACGCGGAATGGCCGACGAGTACAATCGCCCGACGATCGCGAACCACACCGTCGTGTTGCCGGCCAGCGTGCTGCGGTCGGGGCGTCTGACCTTTGCCGATGCAGAAGCGGCGGTCACGGAATTTGACCACCATGTGCCTAAGGCCACTGGCAAGATCGATGCGCTCACAATACCGCTGCGGCCTGTCCCCTCGGCGGAAGAGCTCCCCGGGGTGGGGATCCGGCGCCTGATCACGAAAGCGGCGGTCGACACCCTGGCCAGTCGATTTCTGGGCGGCGGGCAAGGACGGACGCTGATCCTGTGCCGCGGCAGCACGAACGGATATCGAAATGAGCTGCTGTACAAGCTCGTCGAGCTTCTCCACGCCGGCGGGGAGATCCCCTTCTTTGCGGCGATCAGCGACGCCCCTACGCTGAGTGCCATGAATCACTTCCGGCTCGCGATCTCCTCTCGGGGGGTTCGAGCGGACAGTACGTGGACTCTCCTGGATGCCAGCATCGACCGCGCCGCATTGCCGGCGATCCGCGGACGCACCCCGATCTATTCTCGGATTGCGGAGGCGTTCGCAGAGTAGCTGTCGGCCTCGCGGGTTCCGCGGGCCGACCGACTACTCCCCCACGCCGGCCGGAGGTCGCATCGGTGTCCTCTGCTCTTGTCCTCGGCGATCGGGGCTCGGGACTCACGACCTTCGTGGGGTTGCTCTACACCGCGCAAGTGCGTCTCGGGACTGATGATTCGGACGAGTTTCGGTTTCATGCGGATCGGGAATCCCTCCGGCGCTTGGAGGGGATCTACGGCGAGCTCGGGATGGGCCGGTTTCCGAACGCCGATATCGATTGGGAGGAACATCCGCTCTCCTTCGTCTTTGGATTTCGCCGCGGCGCTCTATCGAAACTTGGCCGCGGCGGCGGTTCCGAGGAAGCGGATTTCGCAAGAGTCCGCATCCAAGTCGGCGGAATTCCCACGGACGAGATCGCCGACCTCCGCGATCACGACGCCGTACTCGACGAGCCGACGCGACGCCTCCTGCGGAGTCCTGTACTTGTTCCCTTAATCGATGCCACGTGGCTTCCCCGAGATCCCACGGAAATCGCCGGAATACCGATCCGGCGGTACGACCAGCTGCTCGCTCAGACTCTCGAGCTCTTGGGTCGATTCTTGTCGGCAGAGCGACGACAGAGATCTCGCCGGATGTTCCCGATATTTGTCGTCACGAAATTCGATCAGATCGCTGCAGACGTCCTTCAAGCCTTGGAGGCCCCTCCCGGGCCCCCGTCGGGGTGGGGTTTGGAACTTCGCTCCGCCCTCGGCCTTCGGTTGCTGCAACGATACCTTCCCGCGACGGCCCGATTCGTGCAAAGGCCACACTCGAAGACTCTGCGGATCGCCCCGCCCGCCTGGTTCTTTAGCGGTGTTCGAACGAAGGAGGCCGCGGACGGAACCATCGAGATTGTTCGTCGCGAGCGGGGGTCATGGGGCGGGTGGGAACCGGAATATCCGTTCGACGAGTATCACGCGTTGATCGAACATCTGGGCCGACTGTCTCAGCGAATCCCAACTTCGGCCGAAACCTGAGCACTACGATTCGGCAGCCCCGCGCTCGGCTGTGTAACGGTACCCGGGGGGCGATCTCCTTGGCGCGTCACGACCCACCCCGGTAGAATCCAGCGACCGTCGACGGACCGTGATTGAGTATCGCTTTGCAACAGTTCGTCGAGTTCCGCTTCGAGATATTCGTGGTCAGTCGCCACGTCAGGGATATACGATCCCTTTTGCAAGAGGGCCACAACTAGCGGTAGACCCGCGGGGCGACCCCGCCATTTAACGGCCAAGAAGGACTTCCGAAATTCGCCGTCCTCGAGCAGCTGCTGCCGAAGAACCGGATACGCCGGTCGAAGCCGATATTCCTTGGGGGGAGCTTCCAGACGGCGCTTTTCCTGCCGACGGGCGGCAAGGAGCCGACGCCACGATTCGGGAGTAACCGACTCGGATTCCCATATCGACGTCCCATCGAGTTCCTCCTCCGGAGCGTCCTCCGCTCGTCCGTCGCCCCCGTCGGGTCCGTCGGCGAGCCCCCGGCGCCCGGCAAGTCCGTGGGTCCCGGCCCCCCGATACGTCGTTCGCCCGCTGACCAGCGCATAGGCCAGCGCGGCCCCGGCGGCGCCAGGAATAGGGGGTCGAATCAGAAGTTCCTCGCAGTCGGGGTATCGATTCGGGTGGAGTACCACGAACGGACCAATGAGGGGCGAACCAAACAGGGAAGCCAAGACTTCGTTGACGGTTTGAACTTCCCGACGGACAGCGAGTTCGCTCAGTCGGACCAGGGGCATTGGGACACCAGGGTCGCGACGATGGGTCGCCAGGTCATCGAGGATCGATTGGGCGGTCTCGGCCTGGATCCGTTGAATGCCCGTTCGAGCGACCGACAATTCGATCGCCCGATCTCGACGGAGGCCGTGTCTAAGGCGGGAGGACCACCGGCCGGCCCGAAACGCTTCGTTCCGAAGCGACCAGAGTCGTAAGTTGAGCCAGGGGTGGAGTTTTCCGCCGCTGACTCGAGAATCCGCAAAGATCCCCGCCCATCGCTCGGGAGTCTGATGAATCCATTCCGGCTCATCCACACTGTGCCGGTACCAGTCGAGCACTTGCTCTCGGAGGAAGGATCCGGCACTTAGGGGATCATCGACCTCTTGCTTCACTCGCTCTAGGAGGATCTGGGCGCGATGAGCGAGGCGCTCGAGGAGCTCTGGGTCGCCCTCGGATTCCGCCACCAACTCGAGGAAGTGGAAGGCGTTGAGCGCTTGGATATCGAACTTCTCGGTCGGGTCCATCGCCAAGAAGTCCCGCAATCGGCGCGATATCACTGAGGCCCCGATCGGACGAATCGCTTCCAAGCCCGTCGACTCGCCGGTCTCCTCGGGAGCGGAGTCCGGCCAGGTCGGCGGAACGCTTCCCGCCGGGGCGATCAGGAATCGGGGCGAAGTATCGGCCCGATCGGTCGATCCATAGGGGTTCCCGCCCGCGGCACCCAGCCCGTGCAATCGGTCCAGATTCGATCGCCGCAATCGACGGTCTTCTTCCATCCGGAGCCGTTCCTCGGCCCGTCGCCGATCGCGGTCGAGCCGGATCCGGTCGGCATCGGTGTCGGTATTCATACGTACGGATACGTGTCGATATCCGCCCCGGAATAAGGGGGGTTGCAAGGCATTAATCGTTTCGCATTCCGTCGGCGCACCCCCGATCGGCCGGGGCGTCCCGCCCCCTACGGGTGCGCGTCGCTCGAGAGGTCGTCATCCTGCTCGACATCGAGCAGGTGACCCAGTTTGGTGCGCTTCGTCTCCAAATACTGACCATCGAAGGTGTTGGGAGGCACGATCACTGGGATTCGACCCGTGATCTTGACCCCATGGCGTTGGAGGTCGAGCACTTTGTTCGGGTTGTTCGTGAGGATCTGGATCGACTCCACCCGGAGCGTTCCCAACATATGCGCCGCGATACCGTAATCCCGTTCGTCGGGGCGGAAGCCCAGGATCTCGTTGGCCTGGACCGTATCGTAGCCGAAGTCTTGGAGCTGGTAGGCTCGGATCTTATTGATGAAACCGATCCCGCGACCCTCCTGGCGGAGGTAGAGGACGATGCCGCTGTCCATCTTTCCGATCTTTTCCAGGGATTCAATCAGCTGGTCGCGGCAATCGCACCGCAGCGAGCCGATGGCATCTCCCGTCAAGCACTCGGAGTGAAGGCGAACGGGAACCGATTCTTGGTCGATGATGTTGCCATGAATGAACGCCGCGTGCTCTTTCTTGTCGAAGTTATTCCAGAAGGCCGCGACCTGATATTCCCCGAAACGGGTGGGAAGATCGGCGACCGCGGCGAGTCGGACGCAAATCTCGGGGGCATCGGGGCACGAATGGTCGGCATTCTCGCGCAGCAACTGGTCGACGATCGGTTTGGGGATTCCCATCTAGGCAAGCAGTAAAACCCGCCGTTAAAAGGACTCGCTGACGCGCGCTCCAGCGACTTCGGAGGAGGTCACCGGACCGATTTCGCAGACCCGATGCGGTGGGGTACGACGCCGTACGGAAGTTTCAAACTAGCGATGTTCTCCCTCCGCGAACGCCACCATCGACGCCAGCCGTTTCGCGTCCCTTTCAGATTCGGACTTCTTGGTCCGCATTGAGTTCGACCAGTGGGGCCGGAAAGGATCGGCGAGATGACCCTAGCGTTCAACTCTAAGCAGATCCTCGAGAGGCATCGTCGCATTTGCGACGGGGGCCGGCTGACGGAACTCGAGCGCCGCGACCACCCCCTCAAGCGGGAGATACGGGACAACGGTTTGGAAACCGGGTGGATTCGCCGAGAGGATTCCTTTGTTGCGTCGAGCGGCTCGTTTCTTGCGCTGGGTGCGGGGCACCGATTACCGAGTTTCTCGGAGGAGAGCCGAGAACGTACGGCCCTAAATCCCCGTCGAAGCGATTCCAAGTCGCCTGGAAGATTGGACAACGACGGAGTAGCGAAAAGATACAGCCCTCGAGGGGTATCTGTCGTGGTGCGGCCTCGCCTATGAAAGAGCCTCAGGGATTCCGGTCCGAGTTCATGTATCGGGTCTCCCCCGAATTTGCGTTCCATTGGTTAACCGATTTCCAGGCCGGGAAGGGACTATGTAGGGTGATGAGCGAGACCGGGGCGTTGCGGGTCCGGGTCCACGAGGACGCTCGCCTCGTGGAGCGGCTCGATTGGAAACCCATCTCGCGCTTTACGATACGCGTCGTAGGGCCGCACCACTGGACGCGGGTGATCGAATTGTATGATACCCGTGGGAACATGCAAGCGGAAAGTCGGGTGGACGAGTCGCTGGAGGAAGTGAACGGAGGTACCCTCCATCATTTGGAGACGGTCGTCGCTCCCTACTCGATTCCCTTTCGAGTCGTCTACGTGCTTGGGGGCCGACGATCGATGATACGGTCCCTTGACGAGCAGTATCGGACCGTCAAGAGCCGGATCGAGTCCGATTATCGCGCAACCGAAACTTCCGGCTAATGAATCGCATTGGCGCGTCTGGCGAGTTCACTACTTGGCGGCCGAAGAGCGCTCGTCCAGGCTTTTCGCCGAGGACCAATCCATCATTCGACCGATGATCCCGCTCGTCACGGCTCCATCCATCACAATGCACGCCCCGGTGAGGAACCGCTGAGGCGCGGCAACGAGATAGCTGACCAGGTCGGCGACTTCCGTCGGGTGACCCATTTTCCGTCCCGGAGTAATGTGGCCCACTTTTCGCGGATCGTGCGGGGAAGAATCGACAAAACCGGGAAGGATCGCGTTCACCTGGATGAAGGGGGCGAGCGCGACTGCGGAGTGGCGCGTGAGCCCTAGTAGGCCGGCCTTCGCGGCGCAGTACGCCGGACCGCAGTCTCCGGTGAGCCCACAAATGGAGGAAATGTTGACGATCCGCCCGGACCGGTGCGCTTGCATGACCGGCGCCACGTAACGGGTGCACAGAAACGCGGTTCCCAAGTTTGAGAGCAGCAGCCGATTCCAGTCGAGGAAGTTCGCGACATCGATCGGTTCGTCGGACTCCGCACCTCCGGCGCCGCCGGCGTTGTTCACGAGGAAATCGATCGAGCCCAACGTCGATCTTGCAAGAGCCACCGAGTCCCGGACGGTGGCTTCGTCCCCGAAATCGCCGGGCAAGAGCGGCGCCTGACGGCCGAGCGCCTTGATTTGTTGGGCGACGGCCTCGGCGCCGTCACGATGATGCCAATAGTTGATCGCTACGTTGGCCCCTAGCGTCGCGAGACGCAAGGCAATCGCTTGACCGATTCCTGAGGTGCCACCCGTAACGATTCCCGATTGGCCTAGTAGGGGTTCGGGCCGGGCCCAATCGACCGGCGGTGCCAGTTTCGTCATCGGAAAAAATCAGTCCCGCCCAACTGGACTCGGGGCTGGAAGTAAAAAAAAGGACACGGCGGAGTGGAAGGCGCGAGAGAGGCCTCGATCCACGCGTTCGGGAGGCGCCGCGCTTCATCCACTATCCCGCCCGATCGGAGCTGAGGGACGTAGCGAGGATCGTCACCGCGACCGCGACGAGAAAGAGGTAGAACCATGGCGGGCCAAGGAGGAACGAGACGGTAGAATAATGTACCAAAAAAACGAGCGAGATCACCAAACCCAGTAGTACCAGTACGAAGATCCCGAGGTGCGCCACGCGATACAATCGTTTGCCTCGCGCCGGACTAGCTCGCAGGACCCTAGTTAACAACGAGCGTATGACAACGTACCGACTTCTGCCGGACTCGGATCGGTGCTCCTCGGGACTTCGCCCCTCGGCAGTGAAAAGGCGAGGATCCGGCTGAGAGGTTAAGTGGGGGGCTGACATCAAGTGATCCCGATGCCGGCTCTGAAGGTGGACTTTGTCTACAGCGGGATTCGAGTCCGAAGTCTGGCGAGGTCGTTGCGGTTCTATCGAAAGCTGGGCTTCAAGGTTCATCGTCGGGGGAGAATGGAGCATCGCGGCCAGTGGGTCCATCTCCAGTTCCCCGGCGCCGACCACCGCTTGGAGCTGAACTTCTATCCCCACGGATCCCGATTTTACGAGCCCCATCGAAGAGGGACCGAGTTCGATCACTTCGGTTTCCGGGTTTCGGACGTCGCCGCCTGGACCCGGAAACTGCGTCTCATGCGGGTCCCGATAGTCGCGGTCGTCCGAGAGACCCATGAGAACCTCGTCTACACCAAGGACCCTGATGGCGTTTGGATCGAATTTTTTGGGCCGGTCGCCGATTCGAGCAGTTCGGGTTAACTTTTTTTCCCGCGGGCGCCCGGACGACGTCCGGCTTTCGGCAGGACCGTAGACTATTCATACCCACTTCCGCTAGCGAGGGCTGCCCTCGGGCAGGGAGGTTTCCGGAAATGATTGAACTGATCGAATCCTTGAATTTTCCGGAAGCCGACTGAGCGATCGCGCATCCTCATCGGATCCGGCGTGCGCCCCCGCCGATCGATCGCAACGGACCCCTCAACCAAAAAACGCAACGTGCCGAACGACCCTTACCTCGACCCCAGTGTACACTGGAAAATTAAATCGGGAAATGTCGCGCTTCACGAGCTCCGGTACTCGGAGATCGCGGATACGATTCTCGAAACCGGTCTCGCGACCACGGTCTTGCAGCAGATCGGCTCAGGGAAGGAGGCCGGAGTATACGCGTGTTTGGACGGCGACGAGCTCGTGGCGATCAAGGTGTATCGATTCTACCAGTCGAGTCATCGCGGGGGTCGACCGATCAAACAGGAATCGATGGGTCGGCTCGCGGCCCATGAACTGGACCTATTGATTCAGGCGTGGAGGGGCGGTGCCCGGGTGCCGGAACCGCGTCGGCGGATCGAGAATATGTTCTCGATGCAGTACTTGGGTTCCACGGAAGGTCCGGCTCCCCGCCTCAATGACGTCGAAGTTGACGATCCCGAGACGTTCTTGACCGAGTTATTGGCCGGGACCCGGAAGCTCGCAGAAGCGGGGGTCGTGCACACCGACTTGAGTCCGTTCAACATCTTGGTTTACGACGACCTGCCCTGGTTCATCGACCTGGGGCAATGTGTGCGGGTCGATCGCTTGGGAGAATCACCGTGGATTCGGCTCTCCGAAGCCGGCGATGCCTTGCGGCGCGGCCTGAAGATGTTCGACCGCTATTTTCGACGGTACCGGGTCCGTGTCGACGTGGAAGGCGAGGTCGGTCAGATCCTTCGGGGGTTGGACCGTTTCGGCGTTCTCCTCTGACCAACCCGAACGGACCTCGCCGAAGGCCGCTGGCCTCACCAGCGATTACCCGCCACGGTTCGGTCGGAACCGCTTCGGTCGTAGGACTCCACGGCGCGTTCGAAGATTTCGTGCAGACGCGGGGCGGCGCGCTTTACGTGGCAGATGCGCGCCGTATGGAAGCCCGCATCGCCCATTCGACGGGCCCGCTCCGGCCGGCCCAACAGCTTCTGCATCGCCGCCGCGAGCGATCGGGATGAAGATGGACGCACGGCGTATCCGTTAAAGTCGTCGTTCACGAGCTCCGCGACCCCGGCCCCCTGGCTCACGACGACCGGCAATCGATGCATCCAGGCTTCGATCACGACCAGGCCAAAACCTTCCCAAGGGGCTGGATGCACGAAGACGCTCGCGCCCTCGTACGAGGCGCGGAGTTCCTCATCCGACACGTTCCCAGTCAGTACTACCGTCTTGCCGAGCTTCAGATCGCGGATCTGATCTCGCAGTCGTTGAGTCCAGGCGGCGGATTTGGATTGCTCGCCGGGTTTCGAGAGCTGCCGCGTCGAATAGCTTTCGCCCCCGACCAGCACGAGCCGGTGGTCGGGGAACTGGTGTCGAAGCTGAGCGAAGGCGGCGATGACCAAATCGTGACGCTTGACCGGATCCATTCGGCCGACCGAGAGCACATACGGGGCGTGACCGATTCCGATTCGCTCCCGAAACATCGTGACGGAACGATCGGAAGCGGGCCGGTGCTCGTTAGGATCGATGTACGGATAAACTTGAAACGCGCGCCCGTGGAACCCGTGTCGGATGAGCTCTTCCAGACCGCCGCGCGTGCTGACCACGATCGCGTCGAACCCTTCCATCGATCGCAAGAAAAATCGTCGCACGGGTTCCGGGTATCCCCGGAATTCTAGGGGAATGTGCCATCGGAGAAGGGCCGGCGAGGCGGACCCGATCATTCCCCCGACCAGAACCAACTGAAAATCATTGACGTAGAATAGATCGTACTCGTTCATGTGCGCGAGCAAATGCTGCGTAGTTCGATGATTGTACTCGACGAACGCCTGGTACTCCTCGGGGCGGAACGGCTCCAATCCTCGGGGACCGTGGAACGAGCGCCAAACGGTCTCCTTGAATGAGTTGTACCTTTCTCGAATTCCCGGTTCCAGCGGGACCGTCTCTATAGTGTACCCTTCATCCACCGAAAATTCTTCCGGAAGTCCGGCACCCCCCTGAACCACCCAGCGAGGATTCGGGGCGATCCAGTGACCTTTGCCGGTCCGGAGCAGGGACCGCATCATCGGGATAACTCCGCCCACGTTCGGAACGTAGTCGCGCGAAAATTTCCACGGGCCGTGGTGCGGCGGCGGTCGTCCCGCGACCGGCTGGACCGGTGGGGTTTGCGTGCTGATGCAAAGTCTCAACATTCGCGGCATTCCAGGATGGGGGTCTTTGTGGTCCCCCTGGAGGCACCGTGGAGACTTTAGCCTGCGCGGGCGCCCCTTCGGGCAGCGGTCTGCCGGAGTCGGTCGAGACAACGTCGTTCCGCCGAGATTCGCGAATTGAAGGGGCACGCCGAATCCATCTCCCCGCTCGACGTCGGTCCCTGGGGACCCCTGAACCTACGGAGAATCGCAGACTATGGGTTGATCTCTCCGCGGTTTCCGTCCACCCAGGACGAGTCGGCTCCGCTAGGCAGAGGTCGCTTCTCGATGGGCTGAGAGATTTCGGCGGTAAATGCCGAATGCAAAAATCGTAAAACCCCCTATCAAAAATCCGAGAGCTATGGCTAGACTCGGTGGAAGGGAGCCGGCCGAAACGGCGATGCCCGCCGTCGTCCAGACGAAGCCGAGTCCGGCGGTCGAAGTGGAAAGCTCGAACTGCCCTGCGCCCACCGCAGCGGCGGTGGCCAAGAACAAAACGACGCCGACGACGGCTAGCGCCGCCCCGGCGTTGATTCCGATCAGGAGGCCGGCAATGGCCGTCAGAAAGCCGAAGGTCACGACCGCCGTCCACCAATCGGGCGTGTCGCCGAAGTCCGGAAATTCGCTCGATCGGTAAGCGGATCGACTGCAGACGCGTCCGCCGATCACGATCACGGGCGAATCGGCTGGGGAATCGAGTCGCGCGGTCGTGTACGCGTAAGCCATCGTAACCTCATAGCTCGACCGTCGTTTCCGGGTGGCCCCAACTGCGTGCCCATCGGGCCTGAGGCTACCAGGCGAGGAACACGAAGTAACCGGCGAATCCAAGGAGGAGCGCGGTCGAGATCCAGACGACCGAGGATTCGAGAGCGGCGCGTCCCCGTACCCCCCGGTGTAACGCGAGGGGAAACACGCACACCCAGACGGCGATCGCGCCGAACAAGCCGACGAAGAGGAGGAGTCCTCCCAAAAATGCAAACGCCAACCCGGCTGTGAGCCACCAGAGGATCTGAAAGGGATTTCCGATTCCCAACAGCAAGGCTTGAGAATAGATCCGAAGATTCGACGGCAGCTTCGGCGTCGAATCGCTGCGCATTCGAATGATCAACGCGGCGTAAAGCACCATCACGGCCGCTCCGAGAATGTAGATCCCTCGGGCGAAGGAGTCCAAGTCAACGATCGACCGGAATACGAAGACCAGCCCTCCAAGGCAGCCGTCCGCGCTCATCGCGCCGGCCCCGGCGACCATCCCGTTCCGGACGGAGCGAACGGTCTGGCTGGCGATGAACGCGTTCATCGGCCCGGGAGGGATGGTAAGGGAGAAGCCCAAGGCGATTCCCAGAACGAGATCGTAGCTCGCGGGGACTTTCTCGCCTCCCTCTAACGGACTTAGGGCACACCGCGAACCAGGAGCCGGAGCGAGACGAGAGAAGCGGATCGATCAAGAATTACGTCTTGAGGGACCGAGTGATTCGGAGCGAGGCTCCTAGCGCACAAGCGGGAGCTAGGAGGGCGAGCGCGGGTGCGACGATCAAGAGATACTGTGCGTTGCCAAAGGGGTGAAACAGGAAAACGAAGGGTCCAACGAGTACCAAAAGCAGGATCGTGTAGAGTGCACCCGCCGCCGAGAGAAGGTTTTGGGCGTAGCGGCTCGCACCAAGGATGAGTCCCGTGACAATCCCGACACTGCCGACCCAAGCCAGCCAAAAGCCGAGTAGAGCTACGGCCGCGCCAATCGGCTGGGCCGACTTGAGACATGAGTAGATGTGCCCCGGCTGGCCCTTTAGGCAGGAGACCAGTGAGCTCGCCATGCCCAGCACGACCGCCGCGACGACCACGATGAGCAGAAATCCGATGGATCCGATCAGACATAGCGTGGACGCGACCCGAAAACCGCGAGATACTTTTCGGAGCGCGGAGAAGGCCCGACGATAAACGAAAAGCGAGATCAGAAAGAGGATCGCCCCGGCCAGTAGGAGGATACTCGTGACGTCGATGAGCTCGGTTCCGTAGGTGAAGAATCCCCCGGGGGCGTAGGTGCTGAGCCACAGAAATGCGACCGGGAGCACGAAAAGGGCTAGTGCAGCAGCGAGTCCGAGTCCCGCGGCCGTTCCCAGCCGTTGAACGCCTTGGCGATCCTCCTTCAAGATCAGGTGGCTTGCGATCACTCTTCGTTCCACTTCGTGGCTACACCCCTCATTGCATCCGACGACCCGAGTAAACTGATCTCTCGAATGGTGACAAGCATCTCGGGGGTAATGTACGCGACCGTTGAGCTGCAAGGTGACGATGCAGCAGGACAGGTCGCTCGCGATCTCCCCTTATCGTGACGGCAGCCAGGGCAGTTCCATCGGGTGGGCGTCCTCCGCTTGACGAGCGGACGAATCTCCATCTCGGTCAAAGTTCGTACGCAACGTCCTTCATGTCCGAGGCCGATCGCATCCGGCCGAAGTGACCGAACGACCTATCGCCCGTTCTAGGGGGTCTGCGTGATCGACCCGACCGTGATCGCCGCTCTCGTCATCGTGGCCGCGCTGATGGCCGGCGGAAACTCCTACGTTTTCGTTCAATTCTTTCCTCGCTCCGGAGGGACTCCGAATCTGGGCCGGGCCATTCTCGTCGCGGGTCTGCTCGGCTCCTCCCTCTGCCTCTGGCTCGCGGTGATGTGGGCAGTCGTCGTCCCGAGCCTGGGCGCATGGCTGGCCGTCTTGCTAGGGATGAATTCCATGATGGTCGCGGTCGGGGTTTGGTTCATCGCCATCTTCCTTCGAGCCGAAGAGAAGCAAGTTCCACCCGGAAGCTGGGGGTGGGCCGCCGCACTCGCTCTCCTGGTCGGCGGAAACGAGCTTTTCATGGGGACCTCGTTTGTGGGCGCGGTCGGCGGACCGGGAGCGCTCTTCTCGAGCTCGATGCCGGCGATCCTCTCCGCGTTCACGGCATCGGTCAACTCCGTGTGGTTTTTCTGGGCGATGCTTGCCAATCTCGCTTGGCTCATTGTCTGGCTTCCCCTGACTCGGCCGGAGAAAAGGGCGTTGCTCGGTCTCGGCGCCACGGCAGCCGTGGGCCCGTGGGTTCTCTGGATCCCGATCTGGGGGACGATCGCCCTCCTGATCGTTGCGGCCTCTGGCGTGGTGCTGAACGTTATCCCGTACCGTTCGGTGGAGAATCCGACCGCGCGGTACACCCACATCATCTTTGGAATGATTGCTGGGTTGTCCGTGGCCGCCGCAGGGGCCACCGTGGCCGCCTTGACCGCCTATTCACCGTGGGGGTCGTTGACCTGGGCCGTCGCAGCGCTCCTCGTTCTTCTTTCGCAGCTCTTCTTCTTATCTCGCTCGGCGTTACGGCAAGTTGCGGCCCCTACGAGCGCCGTCCGAGTTCCACTCTCTTCTCCCCACGCCACATTGGAAACGTAGACCTCGCCGGCGGCAAGGCAAAGCCTGGGATCCCATCCCGAGGCGTCCTAGCGAAGAGCTCGCAACGTCGTGAATCCCGTTCGAACGGGCTAACTAATGAGGCTCGGTGGCTGGTGCACGACGGTGGAAAATGCCTGCGTCCTGCCCAGACTGTGGTGCCGAAGTGGAGTACACCTCTGAACCGGCTCGTCTGCTTACCGGCACGTGTGGCGCGTGTCATCATGAATTTACGATCGTTGGTGGTCACGTAGACTGGAAGCGCGGGGGGGGAGCCGGATCTCCGGAGGAAAGTGATGTCTCAGCGGCCCCGAAGGGCGTGCAGATCCCGGGCGGCCCGGCCTGTCCGGATTGTGGAGCGCCGACGGTGTTGCGTGTCACCTCCGGCAGATCCATCGAATCAAAATGTTCGGATTGTCAATCCACCATGACCTTCGTGCTGTCGGACGGGGCTCGTCCTCCACCCAGCGGCCGAGACGCTCCTGACCGCCCATGGCGAGATGAAGGCGCCCGCCGGGCACCGTCGGCGGGTCGACCGTGTCGTCAGTGCGGTGCTCCACTTACGTTTACGACCGGGGACGACGGCCTGCTCACGGGTGAGTGTTCGCAATGCGGCAATCGATTCACGCTACCCGCGCGTCGCGATTCCGCGGGGCCCCGAGGGGACCGACCCCAGTTCGGTCGAGGGCGTCCGTCGGGGTATTCCGGGGGCCGTCGATTTACCCGAGGTTCGGGATCAGGCCGTCCCCCGCGATTTGAACGAAGAGGGCAGACGCGACGACGCTTCGGACGAAGACGATGCTCCGCGGCGACGTCGGCCGCGCCGCGAATAACCGCCCGGTCCGCTATTTCACCCCACCGCAATATCGTTAGTCCAAGCGCCGTAGCTCCCTCAAGCTTAGTTCAAAATGGGCGGGCGGGTCCCACCGGCGAAATCGGATTGAGTTGAACCACCGTCGCATGAGAACGGTACGCACAGGAGAGATACCATTATACCAGTTTCAAAAGTGGTCGCCCCTATCCCCGAGAAGCGATGACCCGTCCGTCCATTGTGATTAAAGGCTTGACCAAGCGATTCGGGTCCCTCACGGCTGTGGGCGACCTCAATCTGACGATGGAAGGGGCGAAGTGCGTCGGATTTCTTGGACCAAATGGCGCGGGTAAAACGACGACGCTGAAGATGTTGACAGACATGATTTTCCCGACGGCCGGTGAATGCTTTGTCAACGGACTTTCGGTTCAGGAAGGACGCAAGGCCGCGCTCGCCGACTGCGGCGTCCTTATCGAGTCCCCCGAGATCTACCCCTCGCTCTCGCCACGGGAAGCGCTTCAAATGGTCGGAGGCCTCCGGGGGCTCCCTGCGTCCGAAGTACGAAGTCGTACGGACGAGGTCCTCGCCGAAGTCAAGATGTCGGATTGGGCCGATCAGAAGGTGGGGCGCTTTTCCAAGGGAATGAAACAGCGGATCAATATTGCCGCGTCCCTCGTCCACGATCCCCAGATTCTGATTCTCGATGAACCTGCAACGGGGCTTGACCCCCGAGGGATGGCGGAGGTCCGCGACATCGTGCGCGGCCTCAAGAAGCGAAATCGATTGATCTTCATGAGTAGCCACATCTTGCCGGAGGTCACCGACGTTTGCGACGAAGTCGCGTTGATCAATAAGGGTCAGCTCTTGTTCTATGACACTCTCGCCAACGTCACGTCGAAGTATGCGTCTGGACACTCCTCGGTGGACGTCACGTTCGCCCGGGACCTCTCGGATCAAGACCTCGAGCAACGGATTCGACCGTTACCGGGACTTCTCGGAGTGGAACGCCAAGACGCCCGACGTCTCCGCCTCCGATTCGATGGAGGAGAGGGCGTCCAATCCCAGATTTTGGAGAACCTCGCCAGCCTGCACGTCGGACTTGCGAGCTTCCAAGAGACGAAGAGCGCGCTCGAAGAAATCTATCTCAGCCAGATCGAACGGGGGGATTGAACGGATTGGCGACTTCCACCCTCTCAGCCAGCGCCACTCCGGGCGGCTCGAACGGATCCCCTGTAGTGCTCCCGACGAACATCGAGCAGATTTTCAGCCTCGCGCGCTTCCAATTGAGAGACTATCTTCGATCGCGTCGATTCGTCCTGATGATGGGTCTGGTCGTCATTATCGGGGGCCTGGTGACCGGGATCATCGATTATTTTCGACCGGCGAGCTTCCTGACGAATTCGTCCTCGTTTTACGCCACCCTCTGGGGTTCAGGGGTCACGCTCGTCATCGTGTTTGCCGGCATCATCTACGGCGGCGATGCGATCGCGGGCGAGTTCCAGAACAAGACGGGCTACTTCCTGATGGGATTGCCGGTTCGCCGGGTAACCGTCTATGTGGGAAAGTACATCGCCGCGTTCGCCGCCGCGCTGTGTGCCGTAGTGCTGTATGCCGGGATCCTCCTCGCGAATGGCGCGTATTACTTCGGCGCGTCGGGATTCACCGTCGTCTTTGGGGTGTCGTTCATCCTGGCCGTCGTCTACTTGTTGGCGCTGCTGGGCTCGACGTTCCTCTTCAGTTCCCTGTTCAAAACGAGCACGTACGCCACGCTCGTGGTCGCGGTCTTATTCCTCTTTGGATTCATGTTACTGGCCGACCTGGTCTCCGGACTCGCCCACATTACGCCGTGGTTCATCATTTCCTACTCCGACACGATCATCGGAGGGGTCTTCAACAGCGCCTGTATGTCCAATCCGGGCCACCAGGTCTGCACCGTCGGACGGACGCCCTCGGGCACTCCTATCACCGAGACGTTCGACAACGCGACGATCCCGGGAGGCGTGGCAATCATGATCGGATACTTTGTCGTGACCGCAGTCGTGGGACTCCTGATTTTCCAGCACGAAGAGTTCACCTGAAGTTAGCCCCCCGCGCAAGCGACCCGGGGCCGGCCGTTTGCTCCCGAGCTGGTGGACCCGGCGGACTCCTTCATCGGGCCACGCAACGCTCCTTCGGTAACGGGTACCCCGTTCCTCGCTCGAAGTGAAATCGTTCGTACAGAAACGTATTAAGACGTGCTCCGGCTGGTCGCCTGCTTGATGGGGAGCGGTTCGTCCGTCGTCATCGTCTCGTTAGTCATGCTGACGCTGTTAGCCGCCTTGATGTCCGGCGTGGAGCTCAATCGATTTCGGACTCAGGGGCGTCGAGCCCACTTCTACTATGGCGCGGGGCTCGGCATCGTGTCCGCGACCATGCTCCTGGAGATCATCTTCTATTCGGGGACGATCAATTCGATCGCCCTGGGGGGCTACCTCTTTTTGGTCGCGCTACTGGTCGGCGTTTTGTCGCTGGGCTCCGCGGAAGAGGGACTCCCGGGTGCCTATCGGAGCGCGTGGCGCGTGTATGTGGCGTCCATGGCGGCCATCGTCGCCATTACTTGCTTTTGGCAGCCCGCGCCGGCGTCAATCGTGGTGAACGGGATCGTCACGGGAGTTCCGCCGTTCGGAATCGTCGTGGCCTCCGCCCTGCTGACGATCCCCGCCGCTCTCCTCATGGCGGGGCTCGCTCTGCACGATGCCGTGAGATTTCGCGCCCTTCGGCTGGGGCTCATCGCTGCCGGCATCTTGGTCCTCGCGGTCGCGGGGACCCTCTACATCGTTTCGATTCCCGTGACCTTGTACTACGCGGAGTTCGTCGGCGTGATTCTGCTATTTTTCGGATTTGGCGGCATTCGACCCGGAATCACCACCTACCCCCGATCCATCGGGTGGCCCAAGGCGATCTAGGCCCGCGTCCCGCGTTCAGCAAACCGAGCGACCCGAAGGGTCGATCGCTCGAGATCGAGTCAGACGCCGATTGGAGGAATCACCGAAAGTGGCGCGAAACCGCCAGCAGATAGATTGTCAGGAGCAAAGCGACGATGAATCCGAAGGTGATATACATCCCAGCCAGCCCGTCGGACACCATCTCAAAGATCAGGAAGATGACCGTGAGCACCAAGGCCCACAGCCGTAGGTGCCAGAGGCCCACCGCCAGTCCGAGAATGATCAGGCCCACAACGAGGACGATCACTCCGCCGACGACGCCCGAGTAGCCGAAGTGTCCGAAGAGGTTACCCCCCCCGTACTTCAGTCCGATCGTGGACCCGACCGCGAGAAAGAGACCGAGCAAGAATTCGACGAACCCATAAATGCCGATCAGGATGGCAAGTATGGCGACTCCCAACGGTCGGGACGGACGAGGTTCATAGACCACCGTAGCGGGAGTTGTCGTCATCGAGGCACATCCTTTCCAGCCGTTCCCAGACCGAGGGGGAATATGAAACCTCGTTCTGGCGTATATTCGGCAAACCGTCCAGTTTCACCTGATTTTCGGAGAAAAGTGGCAGCGGAACTCCATGGCTTGGCCTGAAACCGGACCGAGACCCACGCTCAGTGGTTCAGAGTTCCCCCGTGGATGGGGAAGAATCGGGCGCGGTGTTCGAGAAGTGTGCCGGTGTAGTGATCCCTCCCGATGCTGCGGCGATCGCGGCGGAGGTCAGATACGAGAGCACAAAGATGGTCGCCATCACCGCGACGATCCCGAGGAGTTCGACCCCCATCTGCTGCACGGCCGAAAAGCCGCCACCGAACAGCAATCCGTTTGGTAGGTTGGGAGCCCCCGATCCCTGGGCGAAGACATGTTGGGCGAACAATGGAATCATGACGATTCCAAACAGACCGCCGACCAAGTGGCCGGGAATCAAGCCCACGGGGTCGGAAAACCATCGAATCTTCGATACGACAATCTCTGCGTAAACGAAGATCGGTCCACACACCAACCCCAGGACCAGCGCGCTCGCGGGCGATACGAACCCGGCGAGGGGGGTAATGACGATGAGCCCCATGATCGTTCCATTGACCGCCCATGGGAGGTCCGCGGAACCCCCTCGACGGAAGAACTGTACCGCCAGAACCGAGACCATTCCTGCCGCCGCCGCGATGAAGGTGGTCAGGACCACGACGATCGCTTCCGAGTTGAACTGAAGGACGCTTCCTGGATTGAAGCCGAACCAGCCCACCCAAAGGAGCAGAATCGACAACGCCAGCCATCCGGGCCGGATCGATAGCGGAGTTTGAGGGGACGTCACGAGGCCTCTTGCCCGCTCCTCTCGCCAAACCTGAGCGAGAATACCCAAGCCCGCCGCACCCGCCGCGCCATGGACCACCAGCCCCCCGGCGAAGTCGACCATCCCCAATTTGGCCAACCAGCCGGTGGGATTCCAGATCCACGCGGCCGGAATCGTCCAGATGATGCCGAAATAGACGATCGAATAGATCGCAAACGAAGTGAGCTTGACTTTTCGAAGGACGACAACCCCGACGAGCGCGAGGGTCACGGATGCGAAGGCGGTCTCGAACAGGAAGTAGGTCCCCATCGCGAGTCCAGTACCGAAGTACGCGGGCTGCATGGACCACCACGGGGAGTCGAACGCATTGCCGTAGGTCGGGGAGAAACCGCCGAGGAGAAGTCCCGGACTATAGGTCGGGTTCCCGATGAGCCCCGACAGGGTCGGAGCGAATCCGAGGTTGAATCCAACGATCGCCATCACTACGAGGGCGAGGCCGCTCATGAGCAGCGTCTTGAGGAGACTCCGATCCAACGATTCGCCGAGCTCGCCGACCTCGAGGAATCCGACCGCTAGCGTCATGCAGAAGACGAGCAGCGCCGCAATGAGCACCCAAAGATTGTTGTCCAAGTAGGTGGGGTCGAATAACATCGAATCTTCCTCGTCTCGGCTGAGTGTGAAGCTCGCGGCGATCCGGAGCCGAAATTATCACGAAACGCCTCCTTTTAGACCCCTTGGGTCGAGGGGAGGAAGCCGGACTCGCTGTCGGTCGAGGCAGTCCGCCCGATCTGGGCGCCGGTCAGTCCGCCGAGGCGTGGATTTGCGAGGCCCAGGCAATGAGCGCGATCTCCGCTCCGATCCGTTGGACATCGATCTGGCGGATGTGCTGCACGAGATCGTGGCGAACTGACGGGTGGAGGAGCGTGTCGAGTTTGCGATAGACTTCATCCTCTCCCCCATGGTCTTCCTCGATCCGATCCGCTTCCTTACGGATCAACTCGGCCATTTTGAGCGTGCTCGGAGCACCGGGAGCCATTCCATCGCTCATCAACCGGCGGACCTGCTCTTGGAACTCCTCCGGCTTCAGGTCCTCTTTGGCACAACGGTCGAGGAAGGAGGTGAGTTCCTTGCGTCCAAGATCTCGTAAGGCGTCTTGGACCATGCGATCGTTGACCTGATGGACGTCGATCAGAAAGCGTCGGTGGAGATCGAGCGCTCGTTCAATTCGCTTGGGATCGGGTCGCTTCGAGCGCTGGAGAACGTCCGCGGACTCCCGCAGTCGGGCCGCCATCACGTAGAGCAAGGTGTGCTGGCGGTAGAGTTCGAGGATGAGATCGTCTTCCGAGAATTTTTCCTGGATCCGCATGGGGTGCGCTGCGGGGTTCGTCGGCATACGCGAGCCAGAGGGCTCGAAGTATTTGGCGCGGAGGTCACGTGCGATGAACGGAGTCGCCCCGTTATCTACGGGGTGGGAGAAACTCGCAGCGACCGAATCTGAGCGGAGAGCGAGTCGTTCCCGAGCCGGTTGCGAATGCGTCGGCGCTGGCGCCGTCGCTGGACCCGCACGGCGGCGGTCCACGCGGCTACGTCCGGTTCCGAGCGATCCGGCCGGATCCATTGAATCATCTGGTCAAGGTCGTGAAGCTTTCCGAGGTCTCGCTGCAAACGGGCGAGCTGCTCCGAGGTTTCTACGGGACGGGGCGTGCCGAGCGTCTCGCGGAAGAGACACATTTCCCTGAGTTCCTTTCGGAGGTCGTGTAGTCGGGGGGTCGACACTCGCGCGATCGCGCGGTCGAGGGAGTGCGACACATCGTCTACGCGTCGATAGAACTCCGCCTCAGTCTGCAGATTCCACGACTGAGGATCCAGTGCCTGATGCGCCTCGCGCACCAGGCCCCGAAGCGCGTCGAAAGTTCGATCCTCGATCAGAGCGCCGGCGAAGCGAGCCAGTTTCCGTCGACCGATCCGTGCTTCGCGTCGCGAATCGAGCTCGCGCCTTCTGAATCCCTTCCGGACCGATCCCCCGATGCGATCTGCGCGCGGTTGTAGGGAGGACGGACAGCCCAACGTCCCGATCTCGAACCTCCCCGCACAGTCGAGCGAAGGCGTTCATGCGGGCTTGAACTTCTTTCGCCAGCTTCCGCGAATCGGGCGAGATCGATGCTTTCCACGGTCGGAACCAAACCGACAGGCGTCGCAGGTCCCGGTGCAACACGTGGAGCGGTTCGACTCCGATGGAGGGTTGGGCTGCCAGCGCGCCGACCCGCGCCTCGAGCGAACCGATCAGGGATTCGAACTTCCGATGGGCTTGATCCCGCTCGAGCGCGCCTGCCATGGAGTTCCGCCGACCCGTTCCCTCCTCTTTTAGCTTGGCTTGCAGCCCATTGGGGAGGTTATGCGTCCCGGGATGTAAGGACCCTCCCAAAGTCTCGCTCCAGCAGTCCGATGGTAATCCTCGCCTCCCCACCGTGCCCCCATCGGCACCTCGTTCATCGGGAGTGTGCGGGAAGCTGATCCCTCCCGCTAGCGGACATCAACCCAATCGTATGGCCTGTCGCTAATCGCGCTACATCTCCGCCGAGGGCCATCGACCTGCTCCGACTCCGCTCGGCGATAAATAGGTCTATAGAGATCCGGCTTTCCGAGTCAACGTCCTCGCTAAATAGTCGTGGGGAAATAGAATCGTGAGGCAAACCATGGCCACGGAGGGAGACGATGCTGCAGGTTCAGATAGCCCTGCAGAACGTAGCTGTCCGGCGGGCCCACGCGGATGCTCGCTTCCGCGGTCTTCGGGAGTACCGTAACCTGGAGACCCCGCGCGAGGAGTCCGAATGGCTCGTCGCGCAGGCACGTACCGAACTATCGACGGTGTCCGATCGGGCGCCCGTCGAGCCCCGGTCAATCCGGACTCGACTCGCGCAGCTCTTCCGGATCGAAGCCTAACCCGATCCGGCCGAACCGACACCGTCTAACCATTTCCGTCTCGCGCGGGACGGGTTTTGGGGGGGGGCCGTCCGGTTGGACTAGCTCCGCCGCTTCCGCTTTCGTCTTGACGTGCGACGAGCCTGGGCGGCCTTTTCCTTTCGCACTTCGAAGGCGGTAGGGGACCGGAAAAGCTCGACCCAGTTCCCGTCCGGGTCTCGAACGTCCGCCACCCACCCTTCACTGAGTTTGGGGGTGATTTGCGTCGATCGCGCCCCTAGGCGCAGTAGCCGGCGGTACTCCGTCTCCAACCGACTCGCCGAGACGGCGCCCAAGAGAAAACCGATGTGGTCTAAGCCGTCCCCAGCTTGATACGGCGTTGCAAATCTCGAGCTCTTAGGATACCAATTTAGTTCCAATCGCTGGTGGGATTTGGGATCCTCGAGTAGGACCCAAATCCCGGCTCCCCACTTGCGAAGGTCCCCGCGACGCGTCTCCTTCAAATGAAGCCCGACTTTGTAGAATCGTAGCGATCGGGCGAGGTTCGTTACGCGGATACCGGTGTATCGGAGCGGCATGGCATTCGAATTGAGAAGGAGATTACAACGGTTTCCGTACCCCGCCCGGGCGTGGAACCCCCCGCCTTCGACTTCGAATCGCCGTCGGTTCAGTCGGCTCCAGGCGACCTGTGGCAACCATGGCATCAAACCGGCGTCGGAATGAGTCGAAACGTGAAACGGCGTCTAGAAGGAATTGGACTGGATCCGAGCACCCGCCGAGACCGCTCGTCAACTCGATCTCGTTTGGCCCTTGAGCCGGGGAATCTTCGTTGACTTCCGGCGTGAAGGCCAGGGCTCTCCCCATCGATTCGTTGGCGCTCGAAACTCGTTCCGCACATGCAGAGTTAGGTCTATCTTGGTGAACGTTCGTCGATTCGACCGAAAATGGAGTTCCAAGCCCTACGGTCTCCGATTCCCGCCGCGAGCGTGGTCTGCGCCGGATGCGGCCTGCCAATTCAGCGGCGAGCCACCGCCTACCAGATTACTGGATTGCCGACCATCCTCCGGACCACGATGGGGGACTCGCGGTATCACGGCCTGGAATGCTTGCGAAACGATGCGCGGCGCCGTTATCGAGCCCAGCTCGAGTTCAAATCGAACAACCGATTCGGGTGGGACGCCCACGCGGCCACGAACGACGAACGGCTCTTGACGCTGAAACTGTTGTCCGAGTGGGCCGAAGTCCGACGGTCCGCCGAGTCGAAGTTACCCGCTCAGTAGCTCCCGCTGGTTGGATCTCCAACTCGACGTGATCGTCGAGCAAGCACAACTCGGGACAGGCGCCACCTAATCTCCTCGTGGGAGACCCCTTGCGCGAGGAGACCAAGACCCTCGGAGGGATTGACCGTGCCATTTACCGCAGTCAACGGCGTTCGGCTGTACTATGAAGCACTCGGAGACGTAGGGGACCCCCTCGTCTTGATTCATGGTTCATGGATCGACCACACGACCTGGGATCTAGTAGCTCCGACGCTCGCCCAATCGTTCCAGCTGCTCACGTACGATCGGCGGGGACATAGTCAGAGCGGTCCTCCCTCGATCCGGGGGTCGATCCTCGACGACGCTCTCGACCTCGCGGGCCTACTCGAGACGACCGGATTGTATCCGGCCCATGTGCTCGGGAGTTCCATGGGTGGTTCCGTCGCCCTTCGGCTGGCGGAACGACGTCCCGAACTCTTCCGAAGCCTCCTGCTCCATGAACCGCCGGTCTATGATCTCGTCCGTTCGGATCCCTCGTGGGCCGCGCCGCTGGGATCGGTCGTGGAGCGGCTCGCGAAGATCGCGGAGGAGATCCGAAGCGGTCAAACGGAGCTTGGCACCCGGGAGTTCTGGTCAACCTTCGGCGGAACGCCGATCAGTTGGGAGCGCCTTCGACCTCAGGTCCGGTCGACGTTCCTCGCAAACGCGCCTACCTGGGTCGAGGAATTCCAAGATCCCGGGGCGACGAGCGCCGATCCGATCGCGCTGTCGGAGTTTCTCCTCCCCACCCTCATCACGGACGGGGCTAACACCCTGCCCTGGTTGCGCGAAATATGTGACCGGCTCGCCCGGCTTGTCCCGAACGTGACCCGGCAAACGCTGCCGAACACCGGCCATATCCCGCACCTCACGCATCCGGATCTCTTTCTCGGCGTGGTGCAGGCGTTCTGCCTTGAGAGAATCGTTCCGACCTCCTAGTACCGGCGGTAGAACGAGAGCGGCGGTGGCCTAGCTCTTCGAAGTACGTGAAGGGGGGTCAAACTCAGCAAGTAAATCCATGACTCCATTTCCGAGCCATTGACCGCCATCGACAGCCATGACCTGCCCGGTGATGTAGCTCGCTTTCTCGCTGGTCAGAAACCGGACGCATTCGGCCACTTCCGTGAGCGTTCCGAACCGGCGCATTGGAATCCCGGCCTCCACCGAATGCAGGATCTTGTCCGAGGTCCATAACTGGCGGTCGGTTCCCGGCGTGCGGATGGGGCCGGGAGCCACTGCATTGACGCGAATGCCATGCGCGGCCCATTCAACGGCCAAGGTCCGCGTCAGCGAGAGGACCCCGGCTTTCGCAGCGGCCGAGTGCGCCGTGCCCGGTCCGGCCATCCAGGCGTAAGAGGCGACGATGTTCACCACCGAGGCTCGAGGAGATTCTTTCAGGAGGGGAAACGCGGATCGGGAGCAGAAGAACGTCCCGTCGAGCACGATCCCGACCACCGCCCTCCAGCCGTTGGGAGTGATCGATTCCGCGCGGGCGATGAAATTTCCTGCCGCATTGTTGATCAGCACATCCAGCCGACCGAACGAATTCTTGGTGGTTTGGATGAGGGACTCCACCTGCTCAGGAACTCGCACGTCCGTCGGCACCGCGACCACTTTCGATTCCGCCGTGCGCAGCTGACGCGCGCCGACCTCCAAGTGGTCTGCCGAACGACTGGCGATCACCAGGTCGTACCCGTCTTCGATCAGTAACTCGCCGATGGCCCTTCCGATACCCGTCCCCCCTCCAGTGATCAAGGCGACGGGCCGAGAGGAAACTCCGTCGCGAACGACCGCCGTTTGGGGCACGGGGGGCCGACGCCCTCTGCCTGTAATAAGACCGCGGCGTTCGGGGTTCTGAGGCTCCCAACATTTCTATAATCGATGGGAGAGAGCCGAATGGGATTCGATAGAACGACGGGGTCCTCCTCCAGAGTCGAATTTCGCGAGCGCCTGGATCGCATTTTGGAGCTAGCGGTCCAGGAATCCAGTTTCGACGGAGTCTACTTCGGTCCGT
Source organism: uncultured Thermoplasmata archaeon (assembly GCA_963749195.1). Lineage (GTDB taxonomy): Archaea > Thermoplasmatota > Thermoplasmata > Lutacidiplasmatales > UBA184 > Lutacidiplasma. Next base: position 482,991 of record CAVVLX010000006.1, on the reverse strand, counting down.
GGTGGGAGTTGTCCGGCCCTGGCTTCGTGGACGGTTGGAAGAGGGCGGTTCTTCGAAGGCGCCCCGGAGGCGGAGCGGATCACTGGGGACATCTCTTCCTGGTCTTTTCTGCCGCCCAAGCCTCTGTCAGGATTTCGACCGAAGCCGATCCCCGGATCACCTCTCCCCGACTTGGGCCGGTCCGTAGGGTGGGTTGGATCGCTCCGGGCTATGCTCTGCTCGTTCGACCCAGCCATCCCGAAGGATCCTTTGAGCTGGATCGCCTGGCCGATCTTACATTTAGCAAGTTGGCATCGGATCCGAAGCCCGACCAGGACTAGCCTGCCCATGTTTCCCCCAAAAAGGTCCGTCCTTTAGGAGCCCGGGAGGACCTTAGTCACCGATTTCCGATTCACCAAAGAAAGCTCGAAGAGAGGCGAGGTCGTTCGCCGTCAACCCTACCCCATAGACCCCATCCCACCGTTGAACGGCCGCGCCGTTCCGAAAGGCGACGATCGTCGGGACCACCTCGATGGAAAAGTCTTCCCAGAGCGGAGTATCCATATTCGTCACATCGCCTGCGGCGACGTGAAAGGCCCTGGATACGTCTAGCGCTTCGAATAGCTTTAGAAAGTGGCGACAAAATGAGCACCAATCGGCTGCGAAACAAATCGCCCAGTCCCCGTCGCGACGGAGTAGCTCCCCCTCGAAATCGGCGGCCGTGAGGCGTTCCACGGAGGGATAGCGCGAATACCTCCATAAGCTCGGCCCCGAGGGTGGGCGGCCTCCCCGATGATCCGAACAGGAGCGCCCTTCGTATCTTTCGCATTGGTCCCGACTTACCGGTCGACCGGAAATTTGTCGCCCGGTCGCCAGGGACCCCGATCGGTCCAGATCGCTGTCACGAGTTGAGCGGGAGTGAGGTCGAAGAGAGCGGGAAGGGGACGAGGCGCTCGGCACCGATCGACAAACTTACTGCGGCCGGTGACCACGTAGAGTGGCACGTGGCGCTCGCGCGCGAGGAGGGCGACGGGGTGCGTACCGACCTTGTGAATAATCGCGCCGGTCGCCAGAACCGCGTCGGCGCCGACTAGAACGAGGTCGACGTTTCGGATCACATCGAGGGCCGTTTCATCGGGAATCAATTGGGTCCGCAGCTTTCGCGTTCGGAGCTCACGCGCCATACCGGCGCCCTCGCCCCCCGGAAGGCTCCGGAGAACTCGCACGCAAGACGGCTGGCGCGATCGAGGGATTCGGGTCAGCAGTTGGAGGATAAACTCGCTCCGACTGAGGGTCAATATGTCGGCGGCTGGCGGAATCCTTCGGATCGCGTGCCGCACCGTCTCGCTGAGCTCGATTTTAAGTCGGCGTCTTCGTCGCGTCACCCAATTCTGGAGCTCTCGGGTTGTTCGTCGGGCTAACGGAGCTTCAGCGAGGCTATGGAGCTCGATCGACCACTGAAGGAACGGACCCATCGCAGGCTGCGCCCGGCGAAGCCGGCGCGCGAGCCGGCGAAGGTCGGAGGGATTCGGGTCCGTGAACGACGTGCCCCCTCGGCCGAGACCGCGCTCCACCGCGTCCAGTGCCGCCGACGCAAGATACGCGGCCCCGTGGGCCCGATCGTGGGCAACGACCTCCAGTCCCTGAAACGTCGTCTGAAGGAATTCGGAATGCGATCTGCGGGCGTCGCCAGCGAATCGACTCACAATCTCGGAAGTGCCAGCAGGTTCTTGAGTCATGCCGAAGTGTCGCGGTCGAGGGTGATCCGGATTGACGTGGCCGGTGCCGATTGAACGCAAGAACGTGGAACTGTTCCCGCAAGCATTGGCGGGGCGAATCGAACGTCACGCCTTCTCGAGCAAGGTGTTAGAAGGGAACCCTTGGGGGGATCCGGTCGAGCGGGAACTTCCCATCTACCTTCCACCCTCCGGCGAAACGGAGGGACGGCCGCTCCTGGTGCTCCTGTCTGGATTCTCGGGGGCCGGATGGATGCACTTCGACCGCCCGAGATGGTTGAGCGAAACCCGCGTGGTCCAACTAGATCGATTGATTCGCTCGGGGCGCGTCGCCGAGTCGGTGTTAGTCGCACCCGATTGTATGACGACCTTGGGCGGCAGCCAGTACCTCAATTCGTCGGCTACGGGTCGTTACGAGGATTACGTCGTTCAGGAAATCGTTCCGTGGGTACGAGAAAAGTATCGCACGGGGCCCGTGGGTGTACTCGGGACGTCCAGCGGTGGTTACGGAGCCTTGGTGATGGGCCTCCGGCACCCGGAACTATTCCCCGCCATTGCCTCCAATGCCGGTGATTGTTACTTCGAATACAGTTACCTCCCCGAATTTCCGATCGCGTTCCGGGAGATTCGGCGCGCCGGGGGCCCCCGCGAACTGCTCGCGAAATTGTTCGAAGAACCGATGAGCGGTTTCGGTCCGAGGAATCCGCTCGCGATTGCGCTCGAGCAAATGGGGTACGCATCCTGCTACTCCCCGGTCGACTCCGAGCCCGGCCGGTTCGATCTTCCCTTTGACCTCGAATCGGGTGCCCTCGATCTTCCAGTGTGGGCGCGTTGGCTCGAGTGGGATCCGGCGCGAATGATCCAGACCGACCGATATCGACAGGCGTTGCGCAAGCTCCGGTACCTCTACGTGGACGGTGGCTCGCGCGATGAGTATTTCCTTGAGCTCGGCGCCCGGATCTTCGCCGCGCGGGCGCGCGCGCAAGGAGTATCGGTCGACCATCAAGAGTTCGACGGCGTTCACGCGGACGGGGTGCGGCGCTACGAAGCCATGTATGCCGGAGTCCTCCAGGCTCTCGGATTTCCTCCCCCGGGGCCAAAGTCGGCCCAGCGACGCAACGGCTAAGTGTCCCGAAGTCGACTCCGGGGAGCCAGGGCCGCTTTCCGGCGAGCCTCCGTGAATGGTCCGAATCTACTGGGGGAAGTGACGGGTAATGATCCAGGACGGAAAGATCATTTGCGATGAGTGTCGCACGCCGATCACGCGGGTAACGAGCCTACCTCCGGAAGGTTATCCCAAGCTCCATTCACTGTGTTCCAAATGCTATGAAGACGCCCGAGTTCGGGCCGAGCCGAGAGTCACGTAAGTGGGTCGAAACGGACCCTCACGTGGCCGCATTCACGACCGCGGCACCGAGCGAAGCGGCCTCGTCCTCGATCCACGCCAGCACCACAAAGTACCAGCTCATCGCGAGTAGCAGGGGCAGTTCCGGCCGATTTCGACCGATCGCGTCAATGGCGACTAACGCCCCGACGAGCCGACCGGACTGGCGAACCGGTTCGATCTCCAGTAGCTTGGTCCCTTGCGAGTCCGTGAGGTGCCAGGCGGGCACCAATAGACCGGAGCGTCGAAAGTGGTACGAAGCTCCGCCTCGAATCTCCAAAAGATGGGACCGAGAGTGAATCGTCAACCGAGCGAGTTCAACGGACTGACCGGTCTCGCGCGCGGTAAAGTGCGGATTGAGGAATCCCGACCGCTTCAAGGTCCACGCACCGCCCACCGTGTTGACGTGCGCCAAGGAACCGATGTTCCTTTCCCACGTCATCAACGCGACGGTCGCGTCGCCCGCTTTCAGGGCATACTCGTGTCGGTCCTCGGTCGATCGTACCCATCGAACCGAGTTCAGATCGGCAGCCGCAAACGCGGTGAGCTCCATCGTGGCGGCGCAGCGACGCGCGGGTTGATAAGCGGTGCGGCCGTGGGAACGTAATTTTCGGGATCGCCTGTCAACCGACTCAAGTCTTGATCGGCGAGCCGCGGCGGATACCGTCGAGATCGTGCTTGAGCGAGTCGAGCTCCTGTACCGCTACGTCGCTCTCCCCGTCGGCGGGGGGCGCGGGCATCGCAGCCACGCGATGAGCCGCGACCTGGGGTGGCGACGGCGGAAGGTCGAAGGGGGAAGCCGGCACGGTCGACAGATTCCGATAATTCCTGAGTTCAGTCGGGCGAGTCGTTAGTGGGGGAATCGACGGGGCCCGGGGGACTGCTGAGGGCGAGGGAGCCATTCGGACCGGTTTCGGCGACCGAACCCGGGGGGGCTCTGGAGTTTCTTCGGGGTCGTCCTCGTCCGCGAAGTACGAAATAATGCCTCCCACGCCGGCCACGATCCCTAGCACCAGGAAAAGGATCCATAGCCGGAAACCTCCGGCTCCGATCCCCGGCTCTAGTGACCAAACGAGGAGGGCTCCCACGAGGAGGATCCAGGACGGAAAGAGAAGGGGAAGACATCCACTCACGCGCCGAAGGAATCGATTGGAAAGCAACTCTCGGCTCTCGGTCGATCGACCATGAACATCTGGGACCGGTCGACCCGAAGCGCGCGATAGATTGGAAGGCGGATTCTGGGCTGCTGACTCGGAGAGCAGCGCATCTTCGTCCCAATCAGGGGAATACATACTGTGGGGGGCCATCGGCGTTAGAGAAAACAATTCGTGGAGGGCCAGTTCAAACTATCGGCCCTCCGGTCGGGGGGGTAGCTCCGCAGAACTCCTGCTGGGGACCCACGAAAACGACCCGGGAGTGTACCGACGACTCCCATCGGCTCTTTAGGGGGCGGAGAGATGGCTTCCCAGGCCCCGTAAATGCCACGCTACACGATCGATCCAGGAGCGGCCACGCGCTCTCCAGACCGTGAGTTCGACCTCTGCGCCCGTTGCATGGTCGAACCGGAGATCGTTCGGATCGTGGCTGTCAAGAAAGCCGGACTTCCTCTCGGATCGGAGGCGAACCCGCCCGTCGCGAAGATCACCCATATCTCGTACGACTTCGCACCCCGCCCCGTACCGTGTATCTCTTGCGGACGGGTGTTGTCGGCGGAAGATGACTGATCGGGCCGACCCGACCTATCGCGCGGCGACGAGATACAGTATTCCCCCGATGAGGAGGCACAGCGACGCGAGCAAGGCGAGAACGCCCGACGCCAGTCCGAGGGCAAACCATCCGGCGACCGCGATCACCACGAGAATCAGCCCGGCTGCCAGGCTATCCTCACTCCATCGCGATCTTCCCAGAACGGCAAAGATCGCGGCGATGATCCCGACCGCAACGAAGATGATCGATTGATCAAAAGCCGAGAAGGAGGCCCCTTCGCGGCGGACCGCGAGAAAGAACGCTCCTTTGATGAAGTCGAACACGCCATCGAGTACGAGTAGAACCGCGCCCAACAGACCGAACAGGAACCCGAGCGATCGATTCGAATTACTCGACATCGTAGCCCATGCCCTTTCCAAAGACCTCGGGACCGGCGGGTATAAACCGTTCGCGAGCGACCCTTCCCCCGACGAAAATCGCGAAAGGGTCATTCTGCGGAAGAGGATAACCTGTGCCGGAGATCCAAGATGCTCCCCGAACGAGTCTTCGAGCTTGGAGGAGCGCTCACGATCGCCCTGGCGGGCACTCTTCTCGGCGCCGTGCTCTGGGCAGGCGTGGGTCCGGACTATATTGGATTCTGGATCGTACCGCCGATGCTCACTAGCTTCGGGGCGTTCTTCATCTATGTGGGCCGGCAAGCAAGGGCGGAACGTCGACGCTTGCTCGCCCTCGTGGAACAATCCACGGGGGACTCGCCGGATACTGCATCCCGCGAGTCGCCCAAGAGTTAGCTCCTCCCGCAACGTCTCCCGTACCGATCCTTTCCCGCGCTCCCCCTCAAGGGGCAAGGTTTTTCATCTCGACCCCAACTGCAAACGCTGCGGCCGGGATGGGGTAGCTTGGCCTATCCTGGGGGACTGTGGATCCCTCGACCCGGGTTCAAAGAGAGCCAGGAACCGACCTGACTCTGGGAACTCTCGGTCCCGGCCCTACCGACTCCGTTTCGATTTTCGAGGGGATTTGGACGTCGCACGGCGTCGAGGCACGGCCGCGGACGGCCGTTGCCCGAGCTCCGCGAGTTTCTCCGGCAATTTGGAGAGCGAGTAGTCCGCCCAGACCGCTCCCCAGCGGCGAAGGTCTTCCGGGGTCAGTCCCCAGCCATGGAGGGAAGAGGCTCGGCCAATCGGAGTGACACCCTCGACCGAGGCGGCCGCCTCCATGTCAAAGCGCGAATCCCCGACCATGAAGATTCGGGCGCCGGGATATCGTCGACGATATTCTTGCAAATGCTCTCGCTTGGTGCCTTGGGCGGAGCCGAGTAGGTCCTCGAACCAGAATCGCAAACCTTCGCGCTCGAGGAGGAGATCCGCCATTTCCGTTTCTGCTCCCGTCGAGATCACAAGCGTCCAGCGCTCCTGCGACAGGCGCTTCAACAGCTTGGGTACCTCGGGGAACGGTCCGGCGTGCGCGTAGGCCTCCGTCACCTTTCTCCCGTGAAAGGTGCGTGCTGTCGCGGCTCGGAGGGCGGCCGGGGCGTTCGCATAGAGTTGGGCGAGTTGCGCTTCGAAGGGCATTCCGGTAGTCGCGAGGTAATGAATCCGTCCTTCGTCGAGGGGGGTTCCAAAAGCGGAATGCATCACGTCTGCTGCGACGTGGCTGATCAGGGAAATGTCGTCAAGGATCGTGCCGTCCATATCGAAGACGACGACGCCACGCTCCACCTGCATCGGGACAACTTCCCGCTGAACGACCGGAAGGCGCGAAATCTCGGAAAACTGGGAAGTCGCCGGAGCGACCATGGGAAGTTCAAGGCCCACGAGCGGAGCTTCCGGCGCGGGGTCCGATTTCGGGGGGGTCGAGACCGGAATGGGCTTGGACCGGCGGGAGCTCATTATGCCACGGTAGCCGGTGCCCTCTTAAAGGGCGTCTCGCCCCACCGGGCGGACTAATAGGTGACGGAAGTTGTCCTCTCGAGACGCATCGCGGCCCACGGAACGTTAGCAGCATCCCCATGCATCCAAGTCGTGCCATCCGAGGGAGAATTTCGCAGCTCCTCCTTGGAAGAAAGATCGTTCTCGGTATCTCGGGGTCCATCGCGGCGGTTGAGGTCGTTCGAATCATTCGGGAGTTGATCCGGCATGGCGCGGATGTTCAGGCGGTCATGAGCTCGGAGGCGACCCGCATTATCACGCCGGAGGCCGTGGCTTTCGCAACCGGCCATCCGCCCGTGACCCAACTCTCTGGCGCCGTAGAACACGTGTCGTTTCTTGGACCGGGGGATGATCGCGCCGACCTTCTCCTTATTGCCCCGGCCACCGCCAACACGATCTCGAAGATTGCCCACGGAATCGACGACACGCCGGTCACGTCGTTCGCCTCGGTTGCGTTGGGGGGCCGGGTACCGATGCTCCTGGCCCCCGCGATGCACGCGCACATGGGTCGCAATCCTGCGGTCGAGGAGAGTCTTGAACGCCTCCGGAGTTGGGGGGTAGGGATCATCGCCCCACAATCGGCGGAGAACGAGGAGAAACTGGCGTCGCCCGAGGAGGTAGCGGCGGCGGTGCTCCACCGACTCGCGCGCGGACCTTGGCCGGGGCGGCGCGTCATCGTCATCGGCGGAGCCTCTCGGGAATCGATCGACCACGTGCGATCCATCACGAATGAGAGTAGTGGGGCATTCGCGGTCGCGCTCGCCACTCAAGCCTACTTCCGCGGGGCCGAAGTCCAATTTTGGGCGGGCGCCCTGCAGGTACCCGTACCCTCATTCCTCCCCCGGCTCAGCTGGAGAGGGGTTGGAGATCTGATCGAACTCGCGCGGCGTCATGCCGGCGACCTCGCGTCGGCTGCGGCAGTGTTGGTTCCCGCCGCCTTGTCGGATTTCACATTACTGAGTATCCCCGGGAAGATCTCCTCTCGGGATCATCCGACACTTTCGCTGAAGCTCGATCGCGCGCCGAAGATCCTCCCCGAACTCCGTCGAATGGCACCGCCCCCTGTCCGACTCATCGGTTTCAAGCTCGAAGCAGCGCTCTCGGATTCCGCCCTCGAACGAGAGGCGCGTACCATGCTCGAAGCGGTCCCCCTGGATTGGGTGGTTGCCAATGACGCGAAAACGTTGGGCAGCCCTGAAGTGCTCGCGCTCGTGCTGACGCGCTCCGGCGGCCGCCATTGGATGCAAGGCCCGAAGCCGGAAGTCGCCGGCAAGCTCTGGGACGACCTCGGGCGGGAGGTCGCCGACCTCCCGTCACCCGCTTCCTCGGACGTCGGAGCCTCCCCACCCCGATCCTCGGCGTCCCGAGGCACGCGACATGGACCGATGAACCGACGGACCGCGCCGTCCCGACGCCGGCGGGCCCGGCGGTCTTAATACCCTCACTACTTGCGCGGGCCGGAGTCCGACATGGTCAAGCTCGCCGAATGGCAAGGAAAGGAGATCCTGCGCCGGTACTCCGTACCGCTGCCCCGAGGTGAGGTCGTACGCACCGTCGAGGAAGCCATCGCCTGCGTGCGATCCGGTCGGGTCCCTCTCCCCGCCGTCGTGAAGGCGCAGGTTCTCGCCGGGGGCCGCGGGAAGGGAGGGTTCGTTCGATTCGCCCACACCGTGGAAGAACTGGGCGACGCGACTTCCGGGATTTTGGGGCTCGAATTCAAGGGCGAGAAAGTCAAAGCGGTCCTGGTCGAGGAGAGACTGGCGATCGCGCGAGAGCTGTACGTTTCATTGACGCTCGACCGGAGCCTTCGGCTCCCCGTTCTTCTCGTAAGCGCCCAGGGAGGAGTCGAGATCGAAACTGTTCCGGACGAGCAACTGACTCGACAGTTAGTCCATCCATTTGTTGGACTTTTGGCCTACGAGAAGCGGAAAGCGAGAGGGGCGCTCGGGCTCACGGGCGGCCCCGCGAAGGGGCTGGACTCGCTCCTCGATGCGCTGTGGCGAATCTTTCAGCAGGAAGATGCGGAACTCGTCGAAATCAACCCACTCGCGATCGTCGGCGATGGACTCGTCGCACTCGACGCCAAAGTAATCATCGAGGATGACGCCGGCTTCCGCCATCCCGAATACGCGACCGCCTTGGACGATCGAACGCCCCTCGAAGAAATCGCCCGCGAGAAGGAGATCGCGTTCGTCCAACTCGAGGGGAACATCGGAGTCATTGCCAACGGGGCTGGACTCACGATGGCGACGCTCGATGTGCTCAAGGAGTTCGGAGGAGCGCCGGGAGTCTTTCTCGATCTCGGCGGAACCGACGACCCCGCGAAGGTGACCGAGGCGTTCCTCTTGATGTCCAAAGCGAAACCGAAAGTCGTTTTTCTCAACATCTTCGGTGGGGTGACGCGATGCGACACGGTCGCCAAGGGATTGGTGGAGGCGATGAAACAGGTCGCCCCCGAAGAGCGATTTCCCCTCGTCGCAAGAATCCGTGGAAATAATGAGACCGAAGGGCGGGCGATCCTTCAACAGGCCGGAATCACCTCCCTTTCGAATTTGAAGGAATCTGCACAGGCGGTCGTCAACCTGGCCCGAGCTGAGCCGATCGTCGCCCGGAGATCGGTATGAGTGTGCTCGTAGATCAATCCACTCGGGTCGTCGTCCAGGGGATTACCGGTCACCAGGGAACGGTCCACACCCGCCAAATGAAGGCGTTTGGAACGCAGGTCGTGGCCGGCGTGACTCCGGGGAAGGGGGGGTCGACCGTCGAAGGAGTTCCGGTATTCGATTCGGTGCAACAGAGCATCGATCGGACCGGAGCCAATGCCGCCTGCATCTTTGTGCCCGCGCCCTCCGCGCGCGACGCGCTCCTCGAAACCGTCGACGCCGGGATTCGTCTCGTCGTCATCGTGACGGAGCATATTCCGTTCCACGACATGCTCACGATGTATCACTACGCGCGGGCGCGCGGGACGCGGATCATCGGCCCAAACTGTCCGGGTATCGCGTCTCCCGGCAAAGCGAAGGTCGGGATCATCCCGAACGTCGTCTTTCAACCCGGGCGGATCGGTGTCATTTCTCGGAGCGGGACCCTGACCTATGAGATCGTGAATGGGATCAAAGAACATGGTCTTGGCCAGAGCACGTGCATCGGACTGGGCGGAGATCCGGTCGTGGGGACGTCGTTCGTGGACGCCCTTCCCTTTTTTGAGGAGGATCCAGAAACGGATCTGCTGGTGATGGTGGGGGAGATCGGGGGGACGGCGGAGGAAGACGCCGCCGAGTACCTTCGAGATCACTTTTCAAAGCCCGTGGTCGCCTACGTCGCGGGTCGCTCGGCTCCGCCCGGCAAGCGCATGGGTCATGCGGGTGCGATCATCGCCCGTGGGAAGGGAACCGCGGAAAGCAAGCTCAACGCGTTGCAGGCGGCCGGGGCCGTGGTGGCTCGCTTTCCGTACGAGATCCCGGATCTGGTCGCCCAACGGTGGAAGGAGTCCGGCCGCCGGTGAACGCCGCTCGAGAACGGCCCGAGAGCCCCGAAGCGACGCGCGAGACGTGCGCGGTGTCTGGCTGTGACGGGGAAGTCGCCCGAAACCTTTCGCTCGCGGAGGCCCGCAAAGTCTTCGGGAGTTTACCAGAAAAGGGTCGCCGAGCTCCGTTGTGCCGGGCCCACTACAAAGAGTGGAAGAAACGCACGAAGGAATCGCGGAAACTCGATCGATTGACGTGGTAATGGGTCGCGGCGAACCGCCGGACCGACGCGACGGGAACGGGTTCGGGTCCCCGGAGGACCGGGGGATCCCACGCTTACTGCTTACGCATCTTTTGCGCCCGCATGCGTCGGCGCATCCGTTTCTTGCGCCATTTCCACCGCATATGGCCGCGTTTCTTCCAAACGCGCGAGCTACGTTTCATTCAGTTCTCGTCCGGAGCGGCGCGGGTTACTTCCGTCGCCTTATTAAGGTGCCCTTAAGCACGCGCGCCTGAGGAGAATCTGGCTCCGGCGTTCCGATTCTACGCCTCGACCCTTATGTAGGTCGCCCGGTTCGAGCGGTCCGTGCTCGACGTCGCGGATCTCGAGGTCAACATCCTTGAGTTTCATGGAAAGAACTTCGCCTTCGAGCGACTCGCGCCGCTGGCCGAAGACGAATTCGCGATCTTTACTCGGACGGAGACGGAGAGTGAGGCCAAGTTGAGGCCCAAGCTGGTTCGACTGCGGGTCGTGGTGCCGCGCGCCTGGGTCCTCTTCGATCTCGCGGCCGATCTATTAGTGTTCGGCCAGGACGGGAAGACTCCCGGGGCGCGATCCACGGAGGCGGCGATCGAGGCGGCGGCCGAGAAAGGGGAATTCAAGGAGCAGGGCATCGCGTGGCGTCGCACGAAGCTCGCGGACGGGGGATTTGCCTACGTACCCGAGGCGTACGTCGCCCGGCTGATCGAGGGGGCGGGGTTGGGCGAGATCGGGATCCGCTGATCCCGCTTCGACTCCAGGTTAGAGCACTCCCATCGACGTGAGCTTCTCGGGCAGGTAATGTTCGGTCACATAGTTAAGCCCGTACTTCGCCAGGGATTGTTGCTCGGCTTTCTTCCCGTTCTGGAGCATTAGTTCGATCTCCGAACGCCAATCCGCGGTCGCGAAGCGCGGATCGGTCAGTTCCGCCTGGAGCGCGCGGACATCCTGGTCCGAGAGTTGGTCGTGCGGGAGCTCGTAGTTCTCGATGTCGGACGCCGTCACGCCCAGAAACTCGGCGGCCGGGGTCGCGAGATAATGAGAGATATGCGCCGTCTTGATCGCCCCATAAGCCACGGAGGCGAAAATCCGGAACGACCAAGGATCGCCGTCGGTGAAGACCACGACCGGCAACTTCAGCTCTTCATTCATCCGTTTCAGGAACCGACGGGTCGACCGCGCCGGCTGCCCCTTGAGGTGGAGGAGGATGGCGCCGTAATCTTCGTCAAAATTGTTCTCCGCCAGTCGATCGACCATGCCCCCGCATTCGATGGCGATCACGAACTTTGCGTTCGTGGAGAGGAATCGGATCTTCTCCTTCTCGACGTTGAACGGAAGCGAGTAGCCCCCGTCGCCCACGTCGTCCTTGCAGTTGATCTTCTTGACCGCCCCTTTTCGATTCGTCTCTTGGATCGTGAGGTCTCCGATCACCGAGGCTCCATTCTCCTCCGGGTGCAGACGAAAATCCTCGCGCAAACGCTCGCAGAGCACCTCCAGGTCCTCAATGAGGAGATTGGATTCATCCTCGCTGTGAAATTTCGACTCTTCCCACCCCTCGGAGATGTAGTACAACTCTCGCAAGGTCGAGGTCTTGTGGTCGCGCGCCATCTCGTTGATGAAATCGACCAAGTAGAACGTTCGCAACAGCATGAGCGCCCCATCGAGCTTGCGCGCGCTGCGGGTCCCGAGGGCCCGGCCCAGACGCCAAACTCCCTCTCGCATCTGGAACTGTATGTTCTGTTTCGTTCGCAGCGGGAGTCGCATCCGAGGGATCTCCCCGTCGGCGAGCTGCTGATAGATCTGCGCGGCCAATGCCTGCGTCGGGCGCAGCGCGTCCGCGCGGATGGTTGATTCCTCCGAATCATTCGTCTTCGTCGGCTTCGGCTTGGCTTTCCGCGGCATCGTAATCCACCTCCTCGGTATCGGTCGTCGGTAGGGGCTCTCCGCCGGCTTTCGCTTCCTCGATCACGGCTCGAGGCAATCGAACTTCCCAATCGCCGGGAAGGGGCTCCCCCCCCAATAGGTGTCCTTCGTCCACCCCGGCCACGTACCACGAAAGGTCACTCGCGTCGACCTCGGTCTTCGACGGAAATTCGACGGAGAGGCGCGTGCGATCGCTGGGGGCGAGCTTCGGGAGCGTCCACCACGCTCTTCCGAGTTCGGCGTCGGTCCCCTCGGGGGCTGGATCGAACCGGACCGCCGGAAACAATTCGGCTGGGATTTCGACGAACAATTCGAGGACCCGAGCCCGCGGGGTATAGTTGGTGATTTCCGTGACGAAGCGAAGATTCGCCGTCGACGCCGGCGTGGAGGTCTCAAGATTGACCACGTCCATGATCTTCGTGATCACGGGGGTGAGATCCGGGACGGGTTTGTCGACGAGATGACTGGTCTTTTCGGCGAGCTTCGGCAGGATTTTCAGAATGATCGCGAATTTCTCGGAGGCAAATTCGCGCCGGGTCTTGCGCGAGAGATGGGTTCGCAAGTGACGGGCGGCGGCCTGCAGCCCGAGCAAGAGCTCTTTGTCGATCTCCGGGTCTTCGGCGATCGCTTCCTTGGCCTCACTCGTGAACGGTAGCTTCGTGGAGGCGACGTGGACGAGCACGAGGCAGGGACCCGAAGGAAGACCGCTGCCGCCCTTCTGATCGAGCCCGTAGCGGCGCCAGTCCATCGTTTGCACCGCGTTCGTGATCGCGCACGCGCCCTGTTGGAACAAGAGGGGGACTCGATTGGCAAACCGGAGGAGTTGGATCGGTTGATCTCCTGGTAGGCCCCCGCCGTAGACGAGTCCCACCTCGACGATAAAAGGGAAACCCCCTCGGATCTTCGGGGCCCGGCTCACGGGGGGTGCGAAGAACTCGGGTCGCACGTCGCCCAACACGTTCCGAAGTCCTCGCTTGATCAACAGCGGACCGATGGGAGAGAGCGAATCCAAGCTCGGAGCGACGAGTGGTGCGGCGTGCAGGGCCGCGAGGAGGCGTTCTTGGCCCTCGCCGAGAATCGAAGCGGGCGTCGCCCGCCCGGAGATTCCGGAGGCGACCAATACCTCACGTAGGGCGCGGGGACCGACCCCCGCGAGCTCCTTCGTCAGCACTTCGGAGACGGTGGGGCGCTTGGACGTTTTCAGCAGATAGCCCAACTCGCCGAGTTCCAGGCCATACGGGTGGGGGGGAGTTTCCTTGGGGACTGCCGGGAGCTCCGTGGTGACTCGGTCCCAGGTGACGCGCGTGCCGTCCGGTTCGATGAGGATGATGCGGGCGTGTGGATTCACGATCGCCGTTCCGCGCAAGTACTCGAACGGGGCCTGCCGGCCCCGGACGTACTTGGCTTTGATCAAGAGCTCGACCCGAGTTCCGTGGGGGCGATCCCAGAGCACCACGTCCTCGGAGACGATGCGAGGAAGATTTTTCTGCGTATCGATGAGCAGTTCGATGACGTGCGCCGCTTCTTCTTCCTCGACCTTGGAAATGATGCGCGCCGGCCGAGCGGTGGTCAGCGCCGCATAGAGGATAGCGGCCGAGATCCCGATTCCTTGTTGTCCTCTCGATTGCCGGTTGGCATGGAATCGGGAGCCGTACAGGAGTCGGCCGAAGACATTGGGAATCTCGCGTCGGAGGATACCGGGCCCGTTATCCTCGACGGCGACCCGCAGCCGGTCTGCACCTTCTTTCGTGATCTCGACCTGGATCTCCGGTAAGCACTGGGCGTCCGCGGCGGCGTCCATCGCGTTGTCCACAGCTTCCTTGACGGTCGTCAGGAGGGCGCGTTGGGGATTGTCGAATCCCAAGATCTGTCGATTTCTCTCGAAGAACTCGGCAACGGAGATCTCGCGTTGTTGGGCCGCGAGTCGTTCGGCGATCGTGCGGGCCGGGGACACGGCGTCCCAAGCTCGATGCAAGGTCTATAAGCCCGACGTTAGAATGGACGCTGAACTACGGCGAAACCGCGGACGGGGGTCGCGTACCGACGTCGCGAAGCACGGGCCGGAACGGCCGCCATCGGAGCGCTTCGGCGAGGTCGATCTCCACCCGCAGCAGTCGCTCCTCCGGGGTGGAGTCGGCCAAGGCGAGGACCTCGGACGGTAGCGGCTCTCCGCGTGCGTCCCACGCATTCGTCCCGCCGCCGAACACCACTCCGTCCTCGACGCCCACGCGGTTCACGTAGACGACTGGCGTGGCGTTCTCCACGGCCCGAGCGGGCAGTACCTTTTCGAACAATCGACGAGAGGTCACCGGCGACGCGGAGATGTTGATGAGGAGATCCGCGCCGGCCAGGGAAAGTTCGCGAGTGACTTCGGGAAAGAAGGCGTCGTAACAAATCTCGATCCCCAGCCGATGCGAGCCCAGCGGAAGCGGTTCGCTACGATCCGTGGGCGTGAAGAAGCTCCCTTCCTCGAAAGGGCCATAGTTCGGGAGATACCGCTTGACTTGCGTTCGGACGGTCCCATCGGGCAGAACCAACCACGCCACATTCTCGACTTCCCCCAATCGCTTAGGATGCGTCCGGGGACCCCCGACCAAGATCGCGGTCTTCGAATGGGCCGCGAGTCCTTGCAATCGCGCCATCGCAGGGCTAGAGTCGGTCAAGGCGAGGTGATGGACCTGGTCGCCGACGCGATACCCGCTGAGGTAGAGTTCGGGGAAAATCGCCAAGTCCGCCGGCGCCTCCGCCAGACATTGCGCGATGCGATCGAGATTTCGGTCGACTCGGTGGGGAACGGGCGCCAGTTGACCCAGCGTGAGGCGCATCAGTAGAAGTACCGTCGGACCGCGAGCAAGTAGACGAACAACACGAGGAAGAGGACAAAGAGGACCGAGATCGATCCGGTAAAGAACAAGTACGCCTCCGTCAGAAAGACCAGGACGATCAGGGTCCACAGCGCCCAAGTTTCTTGTCGCCACAGCGCGGTCGCGACGACCAGGAGCGTGATGCCCAGCGCCGAGAGGATGACGGCCCCAAAGGTGGAGACCGAGTGGACGATGTCGAGCGAGGGGGGAACGAACATCGGAAAGGTTTCCGACATCAAATAGAGCAACCCGGCGAGGATGAGGAGGACGCCGGCCAGGGCGATCAGAATGCTCAGAATGCCGATGCCGATCGGGAGTCTTGGCTGGATCGGTTGAGGTTCCCAACGGGGAGGAAGGTGGTCGATCTCCACCGGGGCGGATGGGTCGACGGCCGCGGCGGCCTTGGAGTTCGCGTGGGCCATGATACGGGGACTCGGAGGATAGTCGAGCCTCCGCACGGGACAAGTAGCTTTCGTTCGACCCGCCCGATTAGAAGCGGCGAGCGGCGGCGCCTCGGGCGAGTCGGTCCAGGAGCGTGTGATACGGGGAGGGGCGGATGGGTTCCAACGCTTGGACCGCCCGCTCGGCCCAACGGGACGCCTCTTCCGCGACGACCGCTGCGGCGCCCGTCGAATCGGTCAGCTCGCGTAGCCGGAGGAGGTCCTTCGCATGCTTTCGCCGCAGCTGGAACAGGCGCTCGAACTCTTCCTTTTGATTCGACCCGAGGCGCTGGTAGGCTTCGAGCGACACGAGGGTCGGATTGCCCTCCCGTAGGTCGGTGTACAGCGGTTTTCCAAGAAGATCCGGGTCGCCGAAAACGTCCAGCAGGTCGTCCCGGATCTGGAAGGCGATCCCCAAGGTCCGTCCATACGTGGAGCAGGCATCGATCACCTCGGACGGCGCGCCCGAGATCTCCGCGACCGAGGCGAGCGCGGCGGCGACGATGGCGGCCGTCTTTCGCTCCACCACCCGGAAGTAGTGCTCCCGACCGGAAGTAAGGTCAAATCGGCTCGCCTCTTGGAGCACCTCCCCTTCGACGAGGTCCGCACACGCTTCCCCGCAGCGCAGGATGACCGACTTAGGGTATTCCGCCGCGAGTTCGAAGGCGCGGACGAAGAGAAAGTCTCCCGAGACGATCGCGAGGGGCACGCCAAACGCTCGAGGCATGGAGGGCCGGCCCCGTCTCAATTCGGCATGATCGATGACGTCGTCGTGGACGAGCGTGGCCGTATGGATCAGTTGGAATGCGGCCGCGAGCGAATGGATCGGGCGCGTCTCTTCGTGGCCGAGCGCTCGGTAGAGGACGGCCATGAGCAAAGGTCGAACGCGCTTTCCTCCCGTGCTGCACGCGTAGGTCGCTGATTCCGTCAGTTGTGGGTAGGTCGAGCGCAGCATCTGATGCAGTCGCCAATCAATATCGGAAATGTCTCGGACGAGGGCGGGCAAGAGCTCGGAAATGTGTTCGAGCGCCTCGACTCCCAAGGTTTCGGTGACGAGGACTTCCAACGGAGGCTCGATCGGTTCCGGGGCCCCCGGCGCCGTCATGCCGCGCTCCCGAGACGATGGGGTCGACGCAGCCGCATCATCGAGTCGAGACCGGAAGCCCCGATATAGCGCATGCCTAGCGCGAGCAACGGATTGTGGTGGACGATCGTGTCCCCCAAGAGCTTTATTCGGTGCGCGCTCGCGAGCGGCCCCACGAGATGGGTCCGGAGCATCGTATCGTACACGGAAAGCGAGGTACCGTCTCGAACGTGTGCGGCGGCGACCAGGCCGGCATCTCGACCGGAGATCATCGCCGTCGGGATTCCTCCGCCGTTGGTGGCCATGACGAGATTGGCCGCATCGCCGACGAACAGGGCACGTCCTTGCCGGGCACTCGTGGGAGGTGCCCCGATCGGAACCCACCAGCGGGTGAGGTCGAACGGCTTCCCCAATTGGTACCGCTGCAAGAACTGAGCCAGCAATCGGCTCAGACTCTGCCCGGGGGCCAATTCGGAGACGCCGAGTCCTACATTCGCGTCACCGGCTTTGGGGATCACCCAGGCGTATCCGCCCGGCGCGATCCGGCCGAAATAGAGGACGATCTCGTCCGCAAAATCCCCCGCAACGGTCGCCGTGATCATGCGGAACATCTCGCGCGGGGCGCGGAAGCCCGTGCCGCGCGCCACGGTCGAGATCGGGCCATCCGCTCCGATGATCACGTCGGCGGTGACCGTACTCCCGCCGGCGAACGTGACCTCGGCATCTTGAACTCGCGTCACGCCATAGGGGTATCTTAGCTCCGCGCCGGCGCCTTCCGCCTGATACGCGAGGGCTTTGTCGAACGCCCGGCGCGCGACGGAGTATCCCTCTAATGGAAAACGGTAGCGTCGGCCATACGGGGAGACGCAGACCATCCAGTGCGTCGTTCGCAGGATCGTCTCGTGCGGGATCTCGAACGCCTCGTCGATGACCTCGGGACACGAAAACAGATCTTTCAACTCGGCTGGAGTCGGAAGGTACTCTCCGCATTGTACCGGGTAGCCCAACTCAGGCCGTTGATCGACAAGGAGCGTCTTGGCTCCCCCCTTCGCGGCGAACTTCGCCGCGAGACTACCCCCCGGACCCGCCCCAACCACCACGACGTCGAAGTGCTCCACAATCGTTCACGCCCCGACCGCCACGAAGTGCTGTGCGGCGGAGGAGATGGCGCTCAGCACCGGCTGAGGATAGATCCCGACGGCGACGATCGCCACCGTCGCCAGCCCGATCGCGAGGGCCCGGCCGTATCCGATCCCCCCGACTGCCAGTCGAGCGGGCTCGGAAGCGCCCTGAATTCCCACCGTTTGGGGCGTCCCCGACGGAAGCGGCTCCGGTTGGTCCATGTACATCACTTTCAGTACGCGCGCGTAATAAAAGACGGAGAGGGCGCTGTTGAGCAGCCCGGCGATCGCGAGGTAGACGAAGTATCCTTGGGCTTGGATCGCCGCCGAGAACAGAATGAACTTCGAGACGAATCCGATCGTCAACGGAACTCCGGCGAGCGAGAGGAGCATCAGCGCGAAGGAGGTCCCGAGCAGGGGGCGACGTACCCCGACTCCCTTCCAATCATCGATCAGCGGCCCGACGCCGATTGCCGCCGCCGCCGCGACGACCAGGAAGGCGCCGGCTTTCATGAACACATGCGCGAAAATCTGGAGCGTCGCCCCCGTGATCGCCGGCGTCGTGCCAATCGTGACACCGATCAGCATATAGCCGGCCTGGGAAATCGAGGAGTAGGCGAGCATCCGCTTCATCGATTTTTGCATCAACGCGAGCACGTTGCCCACGGTCATCGTGAGCACCGCGAGCCCGCCCAGCGTGATCTGCAGGATCGGTCCCAGATCGGTCGGGGTCGAACCCCCTCCCAAGGGGGTCGACGACGGGTTGACGATCAGTACCGGCCCCAGAAACACGAGGAAAAAGGCGAATAGCCCGATCTTTTTGGTCCCGCCCGCGAGAAACGCCGAGACGTCATTCGGCGCGCCATCATAGACGTCCACCGCCCACGCGTGGAACGGAACGGCGGTGACCTTGAAGGCGAGTCCGGCGATCAGGAATCCGTAGCCGACCAGCACGAGGTTCGGCATCCCCCCAGATCCTCCGGCGGCGCGTATGGCAAACAGATTCGTGGTCCCGTACGCGCCGAATAAGAGGGACGCGCCGTAGAACGAAAGCACGGTCGAGAGCGCGCCGATGATGTAGAATTTCATCGCGGCTTCCATGCCGCGCGGCTCCTTCCGGAGGTAGCCGACCATCAGGTAGGTCGAGATCCCTGTGATTTCGATCGCGAGGAGCAGAAAAATCAGGTCGGCGGCCACCGCAACCAGGAGCATGCCCAAGGTCGCGAGTAAGAGCAGGCCGAAGAAGGTCGCCGCCCCCGGATCCTTCGAGGGCCGCGAGAGCGAGGCGAGGGCCACGAGGAACGCACTCAGTAGAAAGATCCCTTGAAAGATGAGTCCCAAGGAGCTGAAGGAGAAGAGCGACGTGAGGGAAGGGTGGAGCGGATCGATCTGCGAAGCCGGGATCGTGGCGAGGCTGGCGAGGGGCGCGAATCGCAGGTCCGCGACGACCAGGAAGAGGGCCACGAGAGTTCCCACCACGGCAATCGCTCCGAACGCCTCCAGGTGGCGAATCCCCATCACCTCGAGGAGAAAGACGAGGAAGGCGGCGGCCAGCAGGATGATCTCGGGCAGCCACGGAAGGACCAGGGACGCGACGCTCAACCTACCCTCCTCATGGGAACCCGTACACCGGAGAATTGGAGATCACATTCACTAACAGGCCCGGCAAGATCCCGTATAGCACGATTAGAGCGACCAGGATGGCCATCCCGGCTCCCTCATACCACGGGAGCTCATGCACCCTTTCGGGGATCCCTTTCGGGGGTCCGAAGAGCGTGCGCTGCATCATCCAGATGTAGAACGCCGCCGTTACGACGAGAATGACCAGCGGCACGAGCACCCAGTAGCGGATCGCATCCCAGGTCGCGAGGAAGGCCGCGAATTCGGCGGGGAAGCTGATCAACGCCGGCAGTCCCAAGGAAGCCAGCGATCCGATCATCACCATCGTCGCGAGCGTCGGGCTGACCGGGGTGATTCCGCCGAGCGTCGGAATGTCGCGCGTGCCGAACGTGTGGTGGACGCTTCCGGACGCCATGAACAGCAGCGCGCTGACCACCCCGTGCGCGAACATGAGGAGGACCGCCGCCATCAGGCCGAGGGAGGAGTAGACCGCGATGGCGAGGAGAACGATGCCCATGTGGTTGATCGAGGAGTACGCCACGAGGCGCTTCAAATCCCGTTGCGCGAGCGACACGAGCGATCCCCAGATGATCGACGCGAAGGCGACGACATAGAGTAGTGGCGTGAGGTGGGCCATTCCCTGCGGGAGGATCTCGACCGCCCACCGGATGAGTCCATAACCTCCGAGTTTCAGCAAGAGGCCGGCCAGCAGGACCGACCCTCCGGTCGGCGCTTCCACATGGGCGTCGGGTAGCCACGTGTGAAATGGAACGATCGGGAACTTGACGCCGAATCCGAAGAAGAGCGCGAGGAAAATGAACGATTGGACGACCGCGGATAGCCCTTGGGCGGCGGCGAACAGGTCGCCGAAATCAAACGAACGGGCGCCGGAATAGAAGGCGAGGACGAGCAGACCGGTGAGCATGACGATGCTCGCGACGTGCGTGTAAATGAAGAACTTGATCGCCGCGTACCGCCGATTCGGCCCGCCCCAGTACCCAATGATGAAGAACATCGGGACCAGGACCGCCTCCCAAAAGAGGAAGAAGAGGAGAATGTCGAGCGCGATGAACACGCCAAAGGAACCGAGACACGTCAATAGGACGAGGCCGAACCACGCGTTCGGCCGTTTGCTCTCGTTCCAACTGTAGATGACGGTGGCGATCTGGAGAAATCCGGTGAGCAGAATCAGGATCAGGCTGATCCCGTCGATCCCCACCGTGTAGTTGATGTGCAACCAGTAGAGCGAGATCCACGAATACGATTCGGTGTAGTTGTACAGCGGGACCCCGGACGCGCTCCGGCCGGCCCAGGCGCCGAAGCCGAAGAAGAGCGCCGCGATCTCGAAAAGGAAAAGGATCGAGGTGCCCAGTGCTACGTATCGCGCCGACCGCCCGGCGGCGAAGGTCAGGATCGTGCCCAGGAGGAGCGTCCCGAGGGTCACTGAGAGCAGCGGAAACACGTTAGCCTCCTCCGAACTTCGAGAGGAGCCACGGCGCCAGGTAGAGAAGGATCAGCAGGAACGCAACGAGTCCGGTGACGACATAGGCCGCGTAGTCCGAGACGACGCCGCTCTGGAGGCCACGGGCCTGACGCGATAACGCCGCGAACATCCGCTCGAATCCTCGGACCGTTCCGTCGATCACATAACGGTCGAAGAAATCCGCGATTCGCGCGAGCGCGTAGACCCCCTTTTCCCCCACGGTGTCGAAGGCATCCTTCACGTAGTACCGGTTCAGCAGGAGGCGACGAATCGGCTGCGCCGGGGAATCCTCCGCCAGCACGAAAATCCGACCGTTACCCCAGAGGAGGTACGCCGTCCCGATCCCGGCGAGTCCAAGGACGACCGAGCCCGAAGAGAGCAGCAGCTCGGTCGGACCGAATCCCGGGGGGATTCCCGATCCGGGGAGCAGGGACGAGAACCCTGGAACAAAGACCAACACTCCCGCTCCCACGGCGAGCGCGGAGAGGATCACGAGAGGGATCCGCATCACCCACGGCGCTTCCTGTGCCTCGGGAAGCGTCCGATCCCGCGGAGCCGCTCCTCCAAACGTCAGGAACCACGCCCGGAAAATGTAGTACGCCGTCAGAAAGACGGACCCAAAGGCGAGCAAGAAGAACGGCCAGTACAGCGGATGGCTGCCCAGTTGCAGATAGACGGATGAGAGCACGTCGTCCTTGCTCCAGAATCCCGCGAACGGGGGGATGCCGGCGAGCGAGAGTCCTCCGATCGCGAACGCCGCCGCGGTCAACTTCATCGGTTTGCGGAGACCGCCCATCTTGAACAGGTCCTGCGTGCCGACCGCATGAATGACGGCGCCCGCCGCGAGAAATAGGAGCGCCTTGAAGAACGCGTGCGTGAAGAGATGGAACATCCCGACCATCGCAAAGCCGGCGCCGACCGCCATGACCATGTAGCCCAGCTGAGAGATCGTCGAATACGCAATGACCCGCTTGATATCCGGGTGGACCACCGCCATCGTCGCCGCGTAGAAGGTAGTGAATCCGCCGATCGCGACGATGGCGAGCGAATCGACCGAGGTAAAGCCGATGAAAAGGGACGTCACGGCCAAGAGATAGACGCCGGCCGCGACCATCGTGGCGGCATGGATCAGGGCCGATACCGTCGTGGGGCCTTCCATGGCATCGGGCAGCCAAACGTCCAGCGGAAATTGGGCCGATTTGCCGGCGGCCCCGGCGAGCATCATCAGCCCCGCGAGCGTGATGATCGGGGCGGCGCTGGTCGAACCGACGAGGAACGATTGGCCCCCGCTCACGAACAGGAATCCGTTCGCAGCCCAGCCCCCGTTGGGCCCGGAAAGCGCGTAGACCTGAAAGTAGATGAAAATCCCGAGCAGAAACAGGACGTCGCCGATCCGGGTGACGAGAAAGGCTTCTTTCGCGGCGCTCGCCGCGCTTGGACGCGTGTAGAAGAATCCGATCAAGAAGTAGGAGCAGACGCCGACGAGCTCCCAGAAGACGAAGAACTGGAGCAAGTTGTTGGCGAGGACCAGCCCGGTCATCGAGGCCAAAAAGAGCGAAATTTCCGCGTAGTAGCGGGGCAACCCCTCCTCGTGATGCATGTAGCCGATCGAGTACAGCAGCACGAGGAAGCCGACGACCGTCACGACGATCAGCATCAGGGCGGAGATCGGGTCGACGAGGATCCCCATGACGAGCGCAAAGCCGTTCGGGAAGGTCCCCGGCGACCCGGTCAGATGGAGCCACGTATAGCTCTGCTGAAAATAGTGACCGGGATTCAGGATCTCCGCGACCGCAATGAGGACGCCGATGACCATCGAAGCGCCCGCCGCTCCGACCGCGATCCAGCCGCCCCACTCGACGCGGCGAAGCTTGGGACCCAGCAGGCCGATGAACACGAAGGCAAGCGCCGGGAAGAGGGGAACCAGGAACGCGCCGCCGAAAACCCAATCCAGCGACCCGCTCGTTGGACGATCCCTCCTACAGTTTGAGCTGCGTCGCTTCGGCGACGTTGATCGAGCCACGGAGGCGATTGAGCGCGAGCACGATGGCCAGTCCGACCGCAACTTCGGTGGCGGCGAGCCCGATCAACACGACGGCGATCGATTGGCCATTGAGCCCAGCGGGGGCCCCGAGAAATGCCGCGAAAACCACGAAGTTGAGGATGGTGGCGTTCATCCCCACCTCGATCGCGATCAAGAGGAGGATGAAGTTGCGCCGCGTCAGAATTCCGAAGATCCCGACGCCCAATAGCGTGGCCGACAGGGCGAGGAAACCGGTCAGCGGAAGCGCGGTCACTCGCGGCCCTCCCGAACGAGGTAGAGCGCCCCACTCAGCGCCGCCAACATGACCAAGCCTAGGAGAAGGAGCCACGCGCCGTTGGCGTTGAACAGATTGGTGGACAGGTACGTCGGGTCGTACGTATGGATCGGGGTCGCCGATTGCGGGAGGTCCGTCAACACCGACCCGACCATGATGATCACCAGGACGGCGAGCGCCATCGGGATCGGGCCGATCCCCGTCGCCGCATCCCGGGAGAAGATCCGTTTCCGGGTGACCATGACTCCGAAGAGGAGCAGAATCGTCACCGCGCCCGCGTAGACCCCGAGCTGGATCACTCCCAGAAACGGCGCCTGGAGCAAGAAATAGATCGCGGAAAGGTCGACGAAAAAGAGCGCGACCCACAGGATCGTGTGCACGAGCTCGCGGACGAGCAGGGCGAGAATCGCCGTGGCGACGGCGACGACGCCGAGGGCCGCGAATGCCACCAGCTCGAGGTTCACGAGTGAGTCCCCCAGAAGAGGCACTCCTTGGGGCAGACCGAGATGCACGTACCGCAGCGCACGCAGTCCGAATCATTGATCACGGGCTCCTTCCAGATCCGCTTCGGAAGCTTCTCGCCGGGTTTGGCCTCGGGTTTCGGGATGTCGAGCATCGTGATGCATTGTGTCGGACAATCTCGCGCGCACGCGTTGCATCCAATACAGACCGGCGGGTCGAGGAGGATTGCATCCTCATTCTCCGGCCGCTCGAGGCGGATGGGATTCATGGGCAGCTTGCGTTCGAAGATCTCCAGCATCTTCTGCGGTGAATAAATCATGTCCGAGCGCCGCGTGACCGAGAGCTCGTACTTCGTGGTCATTGTCAGGCAACCCTCGGGACATGCGTCGGAGCAGAAACCGCAGTAGCTACACTTGCCGTAGTCGATCTGCGGACACTTCTTCGGGTGCTTGGGATCTCCTCCCGGGACCGTCACCATCTCGATGCAGATGTCCGGACAGCTGAACGCGCAGAGATTGCACGAGATGCAGGTATTGATGTTCAACGCGTGGACGCCGCGATAGTTGTCCCAGACTTGGCCGACGCCCAACGGCTTGCCTGATGCGATCCGGACCTCACCACGAAATTTCGGATCCTCGAGTCGTTCGAATGGATAGATAATGGTGGACGGGCGAAACAAGCTCTTCGAGAATTGCCGCGCGGCGGTCGCGAGTGGTTTGAGCACGTAGAGCACGGGATTGTCATCCGATCGCTCCTTCGCCGGGGGTGTGTTAGCCATATGCTACCCTCTTTCACCCTCCCACGCTGGGCACGCAACCGAAGACGGGTAAGCATTTCACGAGGACTACGACGGCAGCCAGAATCACGCTGAGGAGCGCGAGCGGGATCATCCGGTTCCATCCGACGCGGAGCAGCTGGTCGGTTCGGACGCGGGGCAACGAGGCGCGGATCCAGACAAAGACGCCGAACACGGCGTAGGTCTTGAGCATGAACCAGAAGATGCCGGCGAGGGGAAAGTTGGTGAGTGCGCTGGGGACATACGACGGCAACGTCCAGCCGCCGAGAAACAATAGAACGACGAGAATGCTCCCGACCAGGGCTCGCAGATAATCGGCGAGCATGAAGAAGGCGAACAACATTCCGCCGTACTCCGTGTTCCAGCCCTCGACGAGTTCCGCCTCCGCCTCGGGAAGGTCGAACGGAATCCGCTCCATTTCCGCCAGCATCCCCGCGACGAAGACCAGGAGCGCAACGAAGAGGGGTCCCCAGAACCAGTAGTTCTGCTGCTCAAGAACGATCGTGTTGAGATCGAAGCTCCCCGCGACGACAATGACCGCCACGACCGCCAGCAGGAGCGGCACCTCGTAGGCGATCATCTGCGCGGCGGAGCGCATGCCGCCCATCAGCGAGTACTTGTTGTTGCTCGACCAGGCGCTAATGAAGATGAAGAGCGGTGCGAACGAAAATATGGCGAGGGCGAGCAAGAGGCTCAGGGGCAACGCGCCGCTGTTCCATCCCGTAGAGATGGGCAGCACGCCGAAGATCACGAGCGAAGTGACCATGTAGGCCATTGGGCCGGAAAAGAAACCAAGCGCATCGGCTTCCCGGGGCTTGAACGTCTGCTTGCGAAATAGCTTGAGCCCATCGGCGAAGTTTTGGAGCAACCCCGCGTATCCGACATGCATCGCTCCCCGCCGGTCCATGAATCGGCCCAAGAGCTTGCGTTCCCACCAGATGAGCAGAATCGTGTTGAGCATGCTCGCGGCGAGGAGGATGGCCGCGAAGATCAGAACGCTGATCGCGAGAATGAGCCCGCTGTTGGTGATCCAATAGCTCACGGGCGCCGGAAGGATCGACCCGAGTCCGTGAAAGAGGTCGCTCGCGAGTGCGAACGATACCGAGTACAGACTTTCCCCCGTCATCTCTTCCTCGATCCAGCTACCGATCCGACTCGCCAATGCAAATGTCGACGCTGCCCATGATGGGGGGGATATCGGCGACTCGGTACCCGATCATGTACTGTTTGGCGGCGCTCAGATTCGCGAAGACGGGGGAGCGGAATTTCACGCGGTACGGGTGTTCTGCGCCCTCGTTGACCACGTACGCTTGTGCTTCGCCATGCGGCTCCTCGATCGAGGAGAAGCCGATGCCCTTCGGATAGTTCCGCTTCAGAAGGTACCCCTCCTTTCCGACGGGGGCATAAGGCGCGCCGAGCCAGCGCGGCAGCTGTGGCGCGAGGACCGGGCCCGGATTCCTTTCCAGCCAGTCGAGGACCTGTCGAATGATCGAGACGGATTGCCGGAGCTCCTCCATGCGCACCAAGTAGCGTCCCGTCACGTCCGCGCTCTCCGCGCGAGCGACCTCGAAGTGCACGCGATCGTACGCCGAGTAGGGGCGGTCCTTCCGAAGATCCCGGGCCACGCCCGCCGAGCGGAGCATCGGCCCGGTGACGCCGTGGGCGACGCAATCCTGTGCCTTGAGTACCCCAAGGTCGTCGCAGCGCCGCCGAAAGATCGTCGAACCCATGCACAATCGGTCGTATTCCACGTAACGATCCGTCAGCCAATCCAAGACCTTACGGGCTTGGTCGAGGAATCCGTTCGGCAGGTCGTTGCGAACGCCGCCGACCCGCATGTACTCATACGTCAGCCGACCGCCCGTGTAGCTCTGAAACAGGTCCAACACGAGGTCGCGATCGCGCATCCCGTAAAGGAAGGGACTCATCAGTCCCAGATCTTGGACGAACGCCGCGTACCACATCAGATGGGAGGCGATCCGCTGGAACTCGTCGGACATGGTCCGAAGGTACTCGGCACGTTCCGGCGGAGCGATGTGCAGGGATTTCTCCGCGGCGAGAATGTAGAGGTGTTCCCACGACATTCCCGCCACGTAGCAGCACCGATCCATCAGCGTAATGACCTCATTGTAGTGGCGGTCCTCGCTGATCTTCTCGATCCCGCGATGCAAGTAGCCCATCTCGGGGTCCACGTCGAGAATGACTTCCCCGTCGATCTTGACGCGCAGATTCCACAACCCATGCGTCATGGGATGTTGGGGTCCCATGTTGATCCACATCTCAGACATGGCGCGTCTTGACCTCCAACTCCTCCGGCTCGTGGAGCTTGAACGATCGGAGTAACGGGTGAAACTGATATCCGTCCGGCATCAGCAAATGCCGTAAATCCGGGTGATGATCGAACGCGATATCCACCATCTCCCACGCTTCCCGCTCGTGCCAGTTCGCCGAAGGCCAAATCGGACTTGCGCTTTCGATGTGGGGGTGATCGGCGGGAAGGTCCGAGGACAGCAGGAGATACTGTTTCGCCTCATCCGACCAGACGACGTAGAATGCCTCTCGGTGGTCCACCCAATCGATGCCGCCGACCATCGAGAGATGGCGAAATCCCAGCTGGTCGCGCACCGCCCGGAATACGTCGAGGGCCCCTTCGGGACGGAATCGGACCCGACCCGCAAACCCTTCGAACGGATCGACCCCTAAGAGCCGCTCGCCGAGCAAGGGACCCAGCCGTTGGGAAAGTTCGGTCGGCTGCACGCGTCTCGCCCCCTCGAACCCGAGCCGCTCCCGGGAGGCTACTCCTTCCGTTCGCGGATCAACTCTTCGAGCTTGAGAATCCCGTCCAGCAATGCCTCCGGACGCGGCGGACAGCCGGCGATGTAGACGTCCACCGGAATCAGCTTATCCACTCCGGGAACGACCGAATAAGCCGTACGGAACGGTCCTCCTCCGGTTGCGCAGTTGCCCATCGCGATGGCCCACTTGGGTTCCGGCATCTGCTCATAGAGCGTGATTAGTTTGTGCGCCACTTTCCAGGTCACCGTCCCGTTGACGATCAACAGGTCGCATTGTCGGGGGGATGATCGGGGCACCACCCCGAACCGTTCCGCATCCCATCGAGCTCCGAACGCCGAGGCGAATTCAATCGCACAGCACGCAAGTCCCCAATGGAGGGGGAACAAGGAGTTCCGACCGGCCCAGTTGAAGACCGGACGAATGACCTTTCCCTGAGCCTGTTCGGCCAATAGGGACGAGAGCGCTTCCTTCGCGGCGGGAATAAACTCTCGAGCCCGCAGCGTCTCAATTTCGACAAAGGGTACGGCGGGAGCGTTCACCATAGGAAGCTCGGTGGACTCTGTGGGGGCCGCCGCTTGCTTGATGATCTGGGGGGCCGGGGTGCTGGTGCTCATACCACCCACCGCTTCTCTCCCGAGAGGGCGTAGTAAATCCCGGCAATCACCAGGGCGGCGAAAGCGAACGCGATGAAGACCGGGTACCAGCTGCTGTTGAGTCCCCGGAAGGTCAAGCCCCACAGCGCGAGAATAAACCCGATCACATCCACCGCGACGAAAACGATGGCGAAGGTGTAGTGTTGGGTGGGGAAGTCGATCTGGGCTTCCCCTTCCGCCTCCTCGCCGCACTCATAAGTAGTGAGCTGAAGGTAGGATTTCCGAGATTTCGCGCCGAGCATTCGGTTGGCAATGATGGATCCCACGCCGAAAACGGCGGCGACCAGCGCGAATACCAAGAACGTGGTGACCCCAGCGTCCATCGTATCCCACCTCCCGGTAGCTCAGACGATATTCTGACCCGTTGACCGTATTTAAGGCATGCCCGGCGGCGGCGGCCACGCACACGTTATCCGAGGAACCGAGGGGCTCTAATCCTCACACCGGTGGTCTCCGACTTGTGAAGTCAGGTCCGACCGGTTTCCATCCGCCGGGTACTGCTCGAAGGAAAATATCTCACGCTGGCGCCGCTGGAGCGTCGGTTCATCTCTGGACTCGTTCACGCGGGTCGAGACCCCGAGATCTGGCCCTACCTGGAAACGACGGGTCCGGGCCGCACGGTGGAGGAAATGACCCAGGTCGTCGACCGGCTCCTGGAGCGGCAAGCGGAGGGTACCGACCTTCCGTTCGTGGTGCTCCGAAAGCCCGAGGCCGTTCCCATCGGAATGACGCGCTTCCTCGACATCGATCGCGCCAATCGGAACGTCGAAGTGGGAGGAACCTGGTATGATTCGGTGTATTGGCGAACGCCGATCAATACCGACGCCAAGCTGCGATTGCTCGGCTATGCGTTTGAGGTCGAACGAGTGGTACGCGTTCAGTTGAAGACCGACCTTCGAAACGTTCGTTCGCAGCGGGCGATCGAACGCTTGGGCGCGGTACGCGAGGGGGCCCTTCGCCACCATCGGATTCTTCGCGATGGCTCCTTGCGAACGTCGGTGTACTACAGCATCCTCGAGGAAGAATGGCCCGACGTACGTCACCGACTCGAGCTCGCCCTGCAGCGACCCTGGAACGGCACGGCACCCGTTCCCCCTCCTGCGGTCGGATCCGCCGACTCGTCGAGCTAAGGGTGGAACTTCGGCCGTCGTTTCTCGAGGAACGCCCGGATCCCCTCCGGCAGCTCCGAGCCTTGAGCCGCCTCGACGGCTCCCCGCCGCTCCAGCATCATCTGTGATTCGAGACTCTCGGAAAACGCCGAGACCATGAGCCGCTTCATCCATCCCCAAGCAAACGTCGGTCCCTCCGCGAGCTCGGCCGCTCGCTCAAGGGCTCGAGCGGCCAACTTTTCTGCGGGTACGATCTCATGGAGCAAGCCCAGTTCTCGGGCTCGCTCCGCCGTAATTTTGGCGTTCGAGAAAAGGATCTCTTGGGTCAGCCCGATCCCGAGATAATGCGGAAGGAAGTAGGTCAACCCGCCGTCCGGAATTGCCCCGAGTCCGGGAAACGCGGGGACCATCACCGTCGATTCGGTCCCGATCCGCCAATCCGCGGCGAGCGCAAGGGAGAATCCTCCTCCCGCGGCGACTCCCGGGAGCGCCGCGATCACCGGCTTTCGCATGCCGACGATCTCTCGGATCGACTGCTCTTGTTCTCCCGTGAGTTCATGAAAGAGTTCCGTGAGCCGACCCTGGTCCAAGTGAGCGTGCATTACGGCCACGTCGCCCCCGGCACAGAAGGCTCGGCCGCTCCCCGTCAGGAGGACGGCGCGCGCGGTCGCGTCGAGCGCGGCGCCTTGCAACGCCTTTCGGAGTTCCATCATCCCGGGGACGTCCAGCGCATTCAGTCGCTCGGGTCGGTTGATACACAGGCGGAGCACCGAACCGTGGTGCTCGATTTCAATCGAACCGGTCATGGCGACTTCGGAAATCTGCGATCCCGATCGCCGAACGTGTGTCGGGTCTATGCGGCCGAACTACCCGAAGGAGGAGTTTTTCGCCGCGGATCCTGACTGCCCGGCGCCGGCGAACTGACGATGGGATTGCGGGTCCCTCCGGTGGTGCCCGCGGGCGGTGGGGCGATCTCATCCGGACCCGGGAGCTGCGGAGTCGGCGGAGCGGCTTTCGTACCGCGTCCGCCACCGCTGTAGGGCGAGACCATGGAGGTCGACTCGTCGGATTCCGCCTTGATCTCGTCTTCGATCGTCTTGATCTCGGTGAGCAGCTCTTCCTGCTGAGGGATGGGTCCCAGAACGTTGTCCATCGTCCCGATCTGCTTTTCCAGATCCTCGAGGGAATTCAAGGGTCGGTCCGGAACCGAGCGCGAGGTGCCGAGGTACTCTGAAGCGCCTTCCATCAAGCGGGAGAATTCGAAAGGGAAGAGGATCTTCGTCGCTTGCCCATTCCCGACCGCGGTGACCGTATCTAGGGACAGTACGGTCAAGGCCTTGGCATCAAGCGTGCTCGCGCCGAGCGCGAGAATCCGCAGGCGTTGCGCCTCTCCTTGAGCTTGTAGAATGGTCGCGACTCGAGCTCCCTCGGCCTCGAGGATCTGCGACTGTCGGACCCCTTCCGCCTGGAGGATACGCGATCGCTTCTGTCCTTCGGACACGAGGATCGCGCTCCGCTTTTCTCCATCCGCGCGAAGGACGGCCGCGCGTCGCTGACGCTCGGCGGAGGTCTGTTCCTCCATCGCCGTTTTGACCGGACCGACCGGATCGACTTCCTTGATCTCGACGGCTTCGACCCGGACGCCCCAACGGTCGGTCGCTTCGTCCAAAATATCCCGGAGTCGCGTGTTGATGCGTTCCCGGTTGTAGAGGATCTCGTCCAGTTCCATGTCGCCGATGATCGAACGAAGGGTCGTTTGGGCAAGGGCGACCGTGGCGACGTGGAAGTCTTGGACCTGGAAAATGGCCTTCGGCGCATCGACGACCTTGATGTAAATGATCGCGTCGACATTGGTCGGAGAGTTGTCCTTCGTGATGACTTCTTGGCGGGGGACCTCGAGCACTTGCGTCCGCAAATCGATCTTGAGGACCTGTGACAGCGGGCTGACGATGTTGAACCCCGGATTGATCATCCGTTTGTAGGAGCCGAGGAGGGTGACGATTCCCTGCTGATACGGGTTGACCGTGTAGATCATCCGACTGAGGAGGATGAGGATGATGATCACGACGATGACCGAAATGAAGATGATCGTCGTGTAATCGGCCACTTTCGTTCCGCTCCTAAGCTGGTTTCCCCCGAATACCGAAAGGGGTGTAACCTTTCCGCCTGCGTCGAAGGGAGGAGCTTACGGTGGGGTCGGCGGCGGTTCGACGGGAGTGACCGTGAGGGAAACGCCCTCGCCTTTCACGACCCGCACGCGCGTGCCCACGGGGATCGGGAAGTTCGCGCGTGCGGACCAGATCTCGGATCGAACGCGGACCTTTCCTCGCAAAGTATCCGGAACGATCGGGGCGATGACCACCGCCTCTTCGCCGGCGAGACCGGCCGACGTAGTACTGATCGGCCAATGAGTGGGAGCCACATAGCGGTAGTACGGAATCTCGCACAGGGCGGCGACCAATGCCGCAATAATCACGACCGCGGGCCCAATGTAGCTATCCAATAAGTCACTCGGAATGAACAGGTAGAGCAGTCCCGCCGCCATCAGCACGGACGCGGGAATGAACAAGAGCGCCCCCGGATGGACGAGCTCGAAGACGAAGAGTGCCGCACCCGCCGCGACGAGCGCCACGCCGACCGCCTCGAAGATAACCATGGGACCGGATCAGGAGAAGTAGACTCCCCTTAAGGGATTGACGCCAGGCGGGTACGCTTCGATCCGATCAATTTTCGAGGTCGGAGGTAGACGGCGGGCCGAAGACGGGCTGCTTGTAGTAGGTCAGTAGCAACGGCTGAACGATTCGCACAGTGACGGACGAGTCGCGATTCAGATTATCGAAAACCAGGTAGAACTGGGCGGGCGATCCCGGAAGCGACTGATTTACCGACCCGCTGGAGGTGTTTCCCGAACTCCATTCATAGGAGGAGGGCGGAGTCCCCGGCGCGGACTGATTGAGCGCGGTCAGTTCCATCGCATCCAAGATGAATACGACGAGGACGGCCGTCGCATTGAACTCGGTCGTGACCCGCATGTCATCGGAGAGTCTCGGCAATTGGTAGGCCAGATAGCTCGTCACGTTGAGATGCTCGAGGGTCCCGCAGGGCAGCACCGTGAAAGTGAAAAACCCGTTTCCTAAACTCCCCGCCCCGGCCGATCCGCACGACGCTCCCGAGCCTATGGGAAGCGCTCGAAATGCAAGGATGGCGATGAGGAGGGATGCCACCACGATCGCGACGACGATCCAGGGCCATCGTCGAGTCGGCTTACCTCGCGCGGGTCCGTTCGTCTGCCCGGGGGGAGGTACTCGAAGCGTACCCGGAGTGGTCGGCTCCCGCGGGCCGGGCCTCATTCAAGGGCCAAGAGCGACGTAGCTCCTAGAAATGCCTTTTTGCCCGCGGTCCAGCCCCGTCGGTTCGGAGCGCCTCGTCAGCGAATGTAGGTCGAGGTGGTCGCTAGATCGAAATTTGTGACCACTTTCAGACGACGTCCATCGCCTCCGGGAGCGTATTGAAGGAACGGGAACATGCGCCACAGGTCCCCCTCGGCCATCCGAGTCGCGGGGTGGTCCGCACCGAAGGCGGAACGCGTCACGTGGGCCGTCACCCGGCGGACCCCGGCCTCGTCCAGGTACCCGAGCGAGTGGAGATATTCGTGAGCGAGGATCACGTAAACAAAGGAATTGAATTCCAGCGTCGAACTGGCGTGTTCGCGCATGACCTGCACCAGTCCCTCGTTCATCACGATCAGATTGCCCGTAATCTGCCAGTAGGCGCCCAGGCTGGGGGGAAGGTTGGACAACCCAAGTCCGAGACCCGGCCGCTCGCGTCCTAGCACGTGCTGCACCGCCCCCCGAACCACTTTGAAGATGGCGTTGAAATCGGCTTTTCCATCCAGCCCATGTATCAATCGAAACGGACGTTCCGCGGTGTCGGAACCCGTCGCTCCTCGACGAACGGGGGGGGTAGGGCTCGAACGAGCCGGTGACAGAGAGTACGGAAGCAGCGACATCAGCGAGATACCCCCACGCCTCCACTTATAGGGTCTGTTACAGAGGCGAAACCTACTACCCCTCGACCGAGCTAGGACGGCTCCCGGCTGGGAGCGATCGAACGGTCGGGCAACCTATTAGCCCGACTGAGGTCGATGGAGTAGCCATGCCGAAGCCCGAAGAGATCCTCTTTCCCACCACCAAGGAGCGGTTCGAGGATCGCCGGAAAGAGCGGGAGCAGCGGAGACTTCGGGGCGAGTTCTTCGATCATTCGACGTTGTTGGCGGTATCGCGGCTCGTGACCCAGGGACAATTCGATGCGCTCGACTATCCGATCTCGACAGGGAAGGAAGGGGGGGTATTCCGGGCGACGAGTGGGGCCTCCTTTCGAGCCGTCAAAGTCTACCGAATCGGAAATTCGATCTTTCGGCGACTACCGCCGTACGCGATCGAGGAACTTCGAAAGGAGACGAGCGACCGTAACTTCGCCGGGTTGGTCTACGCGTGGACGCGCCGGGAGCACACGATTTTGCGAAGACTCTTCGCCGCGAAGGTACGAGTGCCTCAACCCTTCGGATATCTCCGGAACGTGCTGGTCATGGATTTCATCGGGACGGCGGGCGTGGGGGCTCCGCGACTAAAGGAATCCGTCATCTCCGACCCCGCGCAGCTGTACGAAGACTTGGTGGCGCAGGTACGCCGGATGGTGGTCGACGCCCATTTAGTGCATGGGGATCTCTCTCCCTACAACATTCTTCTGGCCGACAATCTACCGGTGTTGATCGACGTGGCCCAATCCATCGCGCGGGACCATCCACAAGCCAAGGAGCTGCTTCTGCGCGATATCGTGAATTTCGCCAAGTACTTTCGTCGCCTCGGGTTGGCCACGGACCCGCAGGATTTCTTTCGGGCTGTGGGAGGCGATACCGTTTCCCTGCCGCCGGGATCGCGTTGACCATGCCGGTGCTGTACGTGCGGATTCCCGACGATCGGATCGCGGTGCTCATCGGCGCCGGCGGGCAGACGAAGCAGGAGATCATCGAGAAGACGCATACCCAGATCTTCATCGATCCCGAGGATGGCCAGGTCCAGATTGCCTCTTCCGACGCGGATCCGGTGGCCGCGCTGAAAGGCCGCGACATCGTGCTCGCCATCGGGCGCGGATTCTCCCCTCAGCGCGCGATGCGGTTGCTGAAGGACGACACCTACCTGGGCGTCATCGATATTAAGCAGGCGACGGGAAAGCACGAAAAGGAGGCGCTCCGGCGGATCCGAGGGCGCGTGATCGGGGTTCGGGGACGAGCCCGCGCGCGGATCGAGGAGCTTTCGGGCTGTTCCGTAAGCGTCTATGGAACGACGGTCGCGTTGATCGGACAGGAACGCCAGCTCGAGCGAGGTTCGCGCGCCGTCGAGCTGTTGGTCCAGGGAAGCGAACATTCGACCGTTTTTCACATGCTGGCCCGCAACCGACGAAACGACGCGCTCGAAGAAGCGTCGATCCCGGCCGAGCTCGACGACGAGGAGTAGTCCGGTGGCCAAGACGGTCCCCCTGGACGCTCGCACGCTGCAATGGGCGAAGCGGCTCTTCGCCCGATATTACCGTGCGTCGACCATCGCGCCGCCTTCCCGTCTCGCTCGCCGAGAGTTCGCCGCTTTTCCGTTCGCGGAACAGACCCTCATGCGTCGGCACGCGACCTTGCGTTCGACCGAAGAATTTCGGGCCTTCCTGAGCCACGAAGTCCCGCGCCACGTCTACTATTCCTCTGCGTACTATCGGCACCCTGCGGATCTCCGCATGACGGGAAAGGAGTGGCTCGGGGCCGACCTGATCTTCGATCTCGACTCGGATCATCTGCGTGGCGCCGCCGAATTGGACTACGCCGGTCAGCTACGGCTCGTGAAGGAACGACTCAAGCAGTTGCTCGATGATTTTCTCTTCGGGGATTTTGGAGTGGATCCGGAGCAAACTTCCCTCGTCTTCTCCGGTGGCCGGGGCTATCACGTGCACGTCCAGGACGAGCTCTTTCAATCCTTGTCGAGTCCGGAGCGGCGTGAGTTGGTGGAATACGTGTTGGGGACCGGCTACGATCCGCTGACCGCGATCGAGGAGGTCCGGGAAAGTAATCAGAACCTCGCCGGGGGGGAAACCGGAATCGACGGGGATTCGTCCGCCGTCGTGCCGTCCCGACGTCCGAAAACGCGGACGTTCAAGCAATTGCCGCGGCCGGACGCGGGGGGTTGGCGAGGCCGCACCACTCGAGCGGTGATCCGACTGTTAGAGCATTGGGAGGCTATCGGGGCGAAAGGGGCGGCGCAGGAGCTCGAACGCCTTCAGGTCGAACCCGCCCGGGCGCGCCGATGGGCGAAACTGCTCGTCACCGAAGGCGGGGGCCGGCGGATTCGGGAAACCCGCTCCCTCGAGGTCTTTCCCAAAGAGATCCCGAAGGAATTTCTCGACGTGGTCCTGCCGCAAGCCGCCATCGAGCTCCAAGGAGAAACGGACGCGCCCGTCACGACCGACGTGCATCGGTTGATCCGGTTACCCGATTCCGTGCACGGCGGGACCGGCTTCCGAGCCGTCCCCATCGACCGAGATTCGCTCGATGCGTTCGATCCGTGGCAGGACGCGTTGCTTCCGTCGCCTCCCGATGAGCGTCTTACCGTACAGTTGACGGCGACGATCCATTACCCGTTCCGACCCGAAGCGGTCCAAGGAGTGGCGGGCGAAACGGTCGATTTGGTTACGCCGGCGGCGTTGTTTCTGGTGTTGCGAGGGGAGGCGGTGCTTCCGCCCGAACCGGCATGACGAGTCGGCCGATCTTTTCGATCGTGGCCTCGATCTGATCCCCCGGCTTCAGTTTCCGACTCTCATTCCCGTACTCGAAACCGGGAACGCCGCCCAAACTTCCCAGCGAGATCACGTCGCCGGGTTCGAGCGTGATCCCGCGTGTGATGTGTTCCAGGATCTGGGGAATTCGAAAGATGTAGTCCGTGGTGTCTCCTTTCTGACGCACCGTCCCTCCCACCTTGAGTTCCATCTGCAGCGGGTAGGGATCCCCGACTTCCTCCTTCGGGACGATCCACGGACCGACCGCCATCGAGGCGTCGAACCCTTTTCCCATGACCCAATCGGGGGCTGAATCGGGGGGATACTGCAGGTCCCGGTACCCCATGTCGAGCGCGATCGTATACCCGGCCACGTAGTCAAATGCCTGGGTCGCCGTGATGTGCTTTCCCTGCTTGCCGATCACGGCCGCGAGTTCAAGCTCCACGTCGGGAAAGGTCCCGGCGCGATGAAGAACGAGCGGTTCGCTCGGACCGACCAAGCTATTGAAGAATCGAGTGAACAGATACGGTTGTTTCGGGATCGGCTGATTCTTTTCCGCCACGTGACTCCTCGAGTTCGACGCGAGGAGGTAGATCTTCGAGCCGTTGATGACGGGGGCGAGCAGTCGGATGCCTTCCTCCGCTTTGAAGAGGTACCGAGCTCCCGTGGCGGCGCGCGGGGTCCACCCCATCTTGCGCCGACGATCGATGTACTCCTGGATCTTTCGGGTGATCTCCACCGATTCCGCCCCGCCGGAGAAAAACACGCGCATGTCGCGGAAACGACTCGGATCGGCGCCTTTCACCGGGTTGACCCCGAAATAATCCCGACAGGCGGTATCGAGATCGATGAATTCGTTGGCCTCGGTGATCATGCCAAAGTGGAACTGGTCCCCGAGCAGGAAGTGCACCAGCTTCATGCAGGGTTCCTCGAAGGCCCGGGAGCCCGGGAGTTAGATAACGATGGGGGGGCGGAGGGAACGTCGGACCACTCGGAATCCCGACGGGGTGCGTAGGAGAGCAAATGTCCGTCTCCCAGGCGCTCTAGGGCGAGGAGCTCGAGGTGCACCGATTGTTCCGGCCCCGGCGATTCCGGACCCGTCATCAGCGGAGGCGCGGTGGTACCGCCGATCAACAGGGGCGCCACGTAGACCGTTAGCCGATCGTACAACTGGCTTCGAAGGACACTCGCTAACACTCGGGCTCCTCCTTCCACCATCAGGCGTCGCAGGCCGCGTGCGTACAGGGCCGACCAGAGCTGGGCGATGTCGATCTCCCTTTGTCCTGCAGTGACGGTTTCGACCTCGGAGGGAAACGAGCGTTTCGACCGCTCGCTGACGGCGATCAGGGTCGGAAGCGATCCGTCGAGTACGCGAGCTCCGGCGGGAGTTCGGCCCGTCGAGTCGAGCACGATTCGGATCGGAGGAGATCGCGGAGGCTCGTCAATGAGTTCCCAATGAACTCGAAGCGATGGATCGTCGAGAATGATCGTCCCGACTCCGACGATGATCCCGTCGGATTCCGCCCGCAGGCGCTGCACTCGAGCCAGATCCTCCGGCCCAGAGAGATGCGCGCGTTTTCCATGGGCATACGCCAAACGCCCATCGACCGAGATCGCGCAGTTGACCCAAACGGCCGGCCGGGGGCCCGCAGCCGAGCTCGGCGCCCCCATAGACGGTTCAGGTCCCCGGGGCGTTCAGCCGGGCGATCTCGGCCTCCAAGTCAGCGATCGGTTCGTTCGCCGCCTTCAAGTCGTTCAGATTGGTCGCGACGTTGGCGAGGGCCCCCTCGCGCGCGGCGCGTAGCAGGGCGAGCGAGGTCACGAGGTCGCTGCCCAACGCCGCCTTCGTACGAGTCCGAACCTGGGCGATCCCCGCGCTCGAGTGCTCCGCGAGCCGGGCCGTCTCGAGCGGCACCTCGGCCGCCTTGCGGAGCGCCATCGTCCAGACCTTTTCCGCGACCGCATCGCCAGGGCGGGCTTTTCGGTCCTTGCGCGCCGATCGAACCGCCTCGTAGGATTCGGAATCCTCCCCGACCAATTGCAGAAATCGGACCCGTGCCGCGCGCAACGATCCGAGAAGCGCGGCGAGGTCCGGAGGCGGGGTTTCGGAAGGGATCGAGTACAAGAGGACCATTTCGCCCAGCGCGGCGCCTAATGCTCCGGCGGCCGCCGCCGCGCTCCCCCCTCCGGGCGTCGGAGACCTCGCGGCGATGCGCTCGACGAGCTCCCGGAAAGGTTCTTCCACAGCCCCAGAGACCCCGGAAGCCTCCGCCGAGCGAACTTTGCGTTCGAGGATCGCGTCGCGGTGGAACCGGTTCAGCTGGAGGTAATACTCGGCCGCCTCGAAAAGCGCGTCTTCCGGCACGAGGCCGACGATCTCGGATTCCTCGACCGTCACCCCAAATCGTTCGGCTTCGCGTCGGACAAATTCGAGGGCGCGCGGAAGGGAGGTACGCCGGTAGTCGGTCAAGTTCATCGAAACCTGCGCGCGCTGGCGTTCGGCGATTTCAAATCCCAAGGCCTTGACCTCGGCCAGTCCGCCATCGCGCGCCCGGATGGCCTTCGCGACCTTCTTCGCGACCGACACATCGGGGGTAGAAAGGTAGGCGTTGTACGCGATCAGGACCGGACGAGCACCGATCGCGACGGCGCCCGCCGTCGGATGGATTCGCGACTCGCCATAATCGGGAACGCGCATCGGGTCGGACGCGATCGAGTCGCGAATACCTTCGAACTGGCCCTCCCGAACCTTGGCCAGGTCCGCGCGTTCTGGACGCTGCGCCGCCAGTCCGTAAAGGTAGACGGGTATCTTCAATTCCCGCGCGACTCGTTCACCCAGCCGTTGGGCGAGGGCGACCGCTTGCTCCATCGTGGCGTCGCCGAGCGGTACGAACGGGACGACGTCGGTCGCGCCCATTCGAGGGTGCTCGCCTCGATGGCGCGTCAGATCGATGAGATCGGTCGCGACCTTCATCATCCGAAACACAGCCTCGATCAGGGAGTCGCCCTCTCCCACGAGGGAGAACACGCTCCGGTGGTGGTCCGCGTTACTTTCGATATCGAGTACCGTGACGTGAGGGACCGAACGAGCCGCATCGCCGATCCTCGAAATGATCGATGCGTCTCTTCCTTCGGAAAAGTTGGGAACGGTTTCAAACCAGGTCACGAGTTCGATCCTCCGTAGGTGTCGAGCAAGGTCTGACGTCCCCGGGCTTCGGCGGCAGAATCCACGCGGACCGGCCGCTTTCGTGCTCGACCGATGGCTGCCTTCACCCGTTCGGGAGCAAAGCCGTGGCCCGCGACCAGAATTCGTTCTACGGACGTTTCGTCGACCGGGCCAAAGGAGGGCAGTGGAACATTCTCGACCGCCGGGTGACGGAACAGTTCGGCGACGGGTTCCACCTCCTTCGGATCGAGACCCGCCCTCTTCAGGGTTCCCTCCCAACCCAAGTGCTCTTGGACGAGCTTCAACGCGCGCTTCGGACCGATGCCTACGGCTCCTTCATTGAAATCCGTCCCCACTAAGATTCCGACGAGGATCAGTTCGTCCCCGCTGATTCCGAGTTGGGCGAGGAGTTCGTCCCGATCCACTAGCTGGGCTTCCGGACCTTTCCCTCCTCTTCCCCTCGCCGCCAGACCCCGAACCAATCGAGGAGCGCCGAAGAGCAGGGAATCGTAATCCTCGGAGGCCGCAGCCCACACCGATCCCTGCGCGGCCATGCGCGCGGCTTGCGCCTCTCCCTCCGAGGGAGCCTGGACCGAAGGGACTCCGAGTGCGACGAGCAGCTCTCGTACTTCCTCGACCATCGCGCGCGTAAGTCGGGACGTCTGAGCCGCTTTTTTGCGTGCCGTAGTCAGGTCGCCCGCTGCGAGCGCCTGTTCCCACTGGGCTTCCGCCTTCTCCTTGGCAAGGATTCGCGAACGGATCGTCCCCGCCTTCAGGTCGGGGGGTTTGCCATCGAAGACCCAGACGGGAAGCACCCCTTCACTGAGCAGGGAGGTCGTACGATAGAAGACTCCCATCAGATGGCTCGTGGGTCGACCGTTCGGGTCGGAAAACGGCATCCCGTCCCGTTGACGGATCGTGGCGAGGAACTGGTAGATCGCGTTGTAGCCGTCCACGGCGAGGGACCGACCGGCGAGGGCGTCCCAAGGAAGCTCCTGCGGGCTTACCAGCTCCCGGAACGGAAGGCCCACGAGGGAAGCGAAGCGGAATGGAGTACTTGTGGTTGGCGCGAGGCGCCTCTAGCACGAAGGGTGAAGTACCGGGGTCGGTACACGGGAGCGGAGGAGAGCGATGGAGATCAAGTGGCAAGACGAGCCGGAAGCCATCGGGTTAGATGCCGGCGCGGTCATCGTGTCAAGTTTTCCCAGCGCGGGACTCGCGGCGACGGTGGCCGCGCACTATATGATCCAGGCGCTCAAGCTCCCTCGAATCGGAATCTTCGACGGCCCGGAGATGGCCCCGATCGCCGTCGTACAGGATGGAGTCGTGAATCCGCCGATTCGCGTCTATGGACAGAAGGACTTTGGCTTGGTCCTCTCCGAATTCCCACCAACTCCCTCCATGGCCTCCGCTCTGGCGACGACGATCCTGAACGGTGCGCTCCAGCGAAAGGCACGGATGGTTGTCTGCTTTGAAGGAGTAGTTCCGCATCCGCTCGAGGAGGGACAGGACCCGGCGGCGGAAGCGCCGGAGGAAAAGGTTTGGGTCGCGTTTTCTCGGAACGACCCCGCGATCAAGAAAGTGTTCGCCCCAACTGGGGCCGGTCTGCTCGAAGATGGGGTCCTCGGGGGAGTCTCCGGAGCCCTCCTCGTCCAAGGAATCGGCCGATCGATCCCGGTCGCCGTCCTCCTCGTGAGCGCCCGAGCCGTCGAAGGCCTCCCCGACCATCGGGCCGGCGCCGCCTTGATCGAATCGTTTGACCGGCTGTTGCCGGAACTTAAGATCGATACCGGCCCGCTCCGCGTCGAGGCCGAGCGGATCGAAAGGGCGCTGCGGGCGGCGATGAAAACTCAAGCTAAGTCCGCCCTGGCCGCAAAGTCTCAATCGGAGCCGGTCGCGGCCGACATGTACCGATAGGCACGCCCATACCCGGGGCCTTCCCCGACTAGTAAGCTTCAGTGTAGGTCAGCAGGTACAGAACGGCGCCGACCATGACGGTCAATAAAACGAGTATAGAAATCGGGTTCGAGGAGAAGACGGCGACCGTAACCCCGATCAGCGCCACCGGTAGCACGATTGCTAAGAGAATCGTCCAGAAGCGGCCGTCCATCGGTCTGTTGAGGATGCCCCGCTCCTCATAACGGTTGGTTGCCCGCGCCGGAATAGGTTGGCTTCGCGACTCATGGAACCCGGGAGACCGACTCAGGAGTTTTGGCGTGTACGCCCGACCCGACGTTTAGTGGAGCGCCTCAGGGGAGTGGGGAGGAGACTCGATCTCGAATGTGAGCTCCGCTTCATGGAGCGACCCACCGGGGAACGGCGTCGGCGAGAGCGGGCCAATAGGGGACGGCCGCTCAGGAGCAAGCGAGACTTCGATGCTCACCGGCTCGGGGGGAGCCGGTTCGTTCAAGGGGCGACGGCTCGCAAGCGGCCGAGCCGCGGCGGCGGCCACGAGTGCCTCCGTGGGAATCAGGTACGCCTTTTCGATGTGACTTGCGATCGTTTCCGCCCAGTGTAAGTCGAGTTGATTGAATGGGAGTTTCTTCTGCCGTGCCACAAGATACTCGTTGTCGAGCACTTGGAGGTTGGCACAACCCCGCTGCTGCTTTTCGACGAATTCCTCAACGAAGTGTAGTCGCGCCAGGGCACGGTCGGCAACTGATCTCCGTTCCCCTTCGGCCAAGAAGGGCTTGATGACGAACGCCGAGAGGATCTCACACTGACGGGCAGCGGCGCCTAGCACATAGGGAAAAGCCCCCGTTCCGCTTCCTCCGCCGAGACTTCCGAGTACGGTGACGAACGTCGCGCCCTCGAAGATGCGGTCGAGCGCTGGCTGCGCCGCATGGGCGAGCATGCCCCCAACGACCGTAGAGCCCCCCGTATCCGTTTCGAGACCTGTGTCAGGCCCGAGATAGACCCGACGGTCGAACTCTTCGAAGCGTTGTACTCGCGGGTCGCAGTTGATCGCCACGGTCTCGAGGTATCGAAGGTGTCGGCGAGCGATCGCCCGGCCGACCTGAATCGCTCCGCCGCCGACCGCGGCAAGGACGAACCGCAC
Organism: uncultured Thermoplasmata archaeon; assembly: GCA_963749195.1. GTDB lineage: Archaea > Thermoplasmatota > Thermoplasmata > Lutacidiplasmatales > UBA184 > Lutacidiplasma. The sequence goes on along the minus strand of CAVVLX010000006.1, from coordinate 440,819 downwards.
GTCGTGGCCGAGTCGCAGATCCTCGAAACCTTCGGTCTCAGGGTCCGGTGGATTCTCCACCACGATCTCTCGATTCGGTCCATCCCGTGCGGCCTCGTACATTGCAACTCCCCCCCTTTGTCGCGTCCCTGTGTCCCGATCCCTATCGACCGACGACCCCCTTTCGCTCCAGATCGCGCGCGCTCTCCTGGAGTGCGTCTACCTGGGCACGCTGTTCGGCGGCCTGTTGGACCGACGACCGCGTGCGTTGGACGAGTTCGGAGACCTTGAGCTCGAGTTCGCCCCGACGGACGAGCTCTGCCAGCACGTCGGCGAGCGAGCGATCGTTGCCGACGAGCCGAGCATAGATGCCCAAGGTTTCCACTTCGTCGCCCCGCAGACGCACTGGGACCTCGACGAGTCCTAGTGCGTTCGGACGCGGGGGGGGCGTAGCCGACATCGCTCGAGCTCGGAGAAAGCTGCGCAGCGCTTCCCGCATGAGCTCGGAGCGGCTGGAAAATTCGCCGTTCGCGACGAACGAATCCAGCAGCTGAAGCTCTTTGCGATTGCACCGTAGCGCGATGCGCTCATCCTCGCGGCTCGTCCCGCGACCCGTCGATTCCTCTGAATCGTCGGATGCCTTCCCGGGAACGTTGTCGAACACGACTGCCCGCAGTTATGAGAAATCCTGATATTTAAAGAGATGCTAGGCCTTGCGCCAGACAAATTTTGAAGAAGTCCCGGAACGAGTTCTTGACGTGTCGAACAAATATTCGCGTGCGACGGGAAGCGTCGCGCATCGATTTTTGAGTGTATAACCGCTCCAAAAAACGTGCCGGATCTCCTCCGCGATCGCTCGAGGGCTCAGATGCTAACGAAAAGATCTGGGTCGGGAACGCGGTCTTACGCGAAGCCGGCGATGCCGTAAACCTGAATCCCCGCCAGGATCGTGGAGGGGTATCCGAGGTACGTTAGATAGATCTCACAAGCGCCGGGGACCACAAAGCACCAACTGGGCGCGCCGTGGAAGTCATCTCCGTCCACACACGGATTGCCGTGGTATCCGGGGGCACACTCTCCCTCGTAGTCGAGAGGCGTACCGGGGGTGTGAGTGTACAGAATGAACGTGTCACCGTTGTTCAGGATGCCCGAGCTGTTGAGCAGGGGCACGAAGATGCCTAACCGATTGTACAGGGTACTGTACGACCCAGAAGGAATGAAGGTCCCGCATTCCCCGAGGTGAGGTGCATTCGGGGCTGGCCCGGTGGAGCTGCCCGGGAACCAGGTCATCGCCGCCAAGGAACCTTGGACGAGATACGTGGTGTAGTTTTGTCCCATTGCATTCGTCGATCGACAGACGAAGGAGAATTGGATCTCGTCGAGCGGAATGTCGCCGGGATTGTGCTGGGTGACGATGATTTGAGTGGAGTTCATGGTGGAGTAATTTCCCGTGGCCGTCGTATCGCACTGATAGTTGATCGCGGCGCCGACGGTCCAACCGTGGGGCAGCACATTGTTGACGTAGGGGAAATGGTAGGTGTCGAAAGTACAATCCGTCGGATCGCCCCACACGGGGTTCGAGGTTCCCGACCGGACGAGGTAAGAGATCGTCGGGGCGGGAGTGGGGAGGTTGATATGCAACTCCCAGAGAATCGATCCCACAGCGACCGTCAGGCCGACCAAGAGGACCATCGAGATGATCGTACTGACGGCGCGCAGGGGTCCGACCCGGCGGCGAGACCACTTGCGAACCATTGAGGCTGAATATTTCGCCCGGAGGCATATCTACTTTGCCTCGGCCGCTGTATTCTCTCGAAAGCGAGAAAGTGAGAAGGAACGATTCCCCGCCCCGAGCCGGGGTTTCGACGTGGGACGCAGCGGCCATCACCCCGAGCGAGTGTGTGTCAATACGCATTGATATGTAAATCGACTATTGGCGTTCTACATGTCGTTAAGTGTCGTTTCCACTCGGCTATGCTTTTAAATACGGGATGGTTTCCATACGCATATCTGCGGGTCGAAGGACCCTCGGAGGAAAACGCGAATGCACGTATTTGGACGGAAAGCGAGAAGTTGGAGAAAGGGCCGCAAGCGGGGAGTATCCCCGATCATCGCTACGATTTTGCTCGTGGCGATTACCGTGGTACTGGCCGCTGTGCTCTATATCCTAATCTCGGGATTGACGAAAGGGCCCGGAAACACGCCGATCAGTACGGCGTTCGGTTTCGGAACCGCGACTCAGGTGAATCCGGCGGGCGCTACCGTCGGCGAGTGTGCGGCAGCTCACTTCTGCTATGAAGTGGCGATCAGCGAGGCGAGCGGTGGGCTCACCGCCAACGACATTCAGCTGAAGCTGACCACGAACACGGGAACGATCATCGCGATTACGTCGTTCTATATCGACGCGGCGAATCTGGCCGTCAATGGTTACCTCGGTTCAGCGACCAACCCCTCTGGGGTCTGGGCTTCGACCGCGGGAACTGGCGGAGCCGCCGTGGCGGTTACGGGCACGACCGTGATGACCGGAGCGATGGTTATCTGGCTGGACATTCCGGCAACCGTTTACGGCACTGGGGCCATCTTGACCGCGTTCGGGCAGGGAACCTTCTCGTCCTCGGTTACGACCACCCTACCGTAGGTCCGACGAAGCGCCCAAGACCAACCCTTTCCATTTCCCATTTTTCAAACCGCTGCGCAACGCCCGGGCTGCCCCTTCCCGGAACTCGACCGCGACACTGGTTGGGAACGTCTAAATAGACGCGCTTGGAATGAATCATCGAGAGGCAACTGTGAGAAGCGCCGGCCACCGTGTTTTGACTCGAACTCACGGGCTCCGACGTCACGGACGATCGCTTCGTCGGCACTCCCGTGGAGTTTCTGAAGTCGTCGCGACGATCCTCTTGCTCGGACTGACCGTGACCCTATTCTCCTCGATCTTCTTCTTCGTTAACACGTTCCCTCGGCCCCCCTCCCAATCGGCGAGCCAGTTCCAAGGCTCTCTCTTGTTCACCCCGAGCGGGGCGTACATCACGAACGTGCAGATACTCCACCTGTCGGGCGCGGTACTCAGCTCCCCGACGACCACGATCTATCTTCGATCCTCGAACAACCCAAGTTTCTACAGCTCTCAGTACCTCATCGACCAAGGGCTCAACGGATCCAACTACTGGGCGTTGGGACAGACCTGGAACATTTCGCTTACGTCCACGGGACCTCAGCCGGGTCCATCTCCGAACGGGGATCCGATCGGAGACAATCTGACCGTGTACATCATTTCCGGCACCCAATTGATCTTCTCGGTGACCCTCCCGGGTCAGATTCCTTCGCTAAATCCGTATTTCACCAATTTCGGAACCAACCCCTCACCCCCCCGTGTCGCTCAACCTTTCAATATCACGGTCTTCGTCTCGGCGAGCCACTTGAACACGAAGTCGGTCTACGTGAACGTCTCTCAGCTTCCGGGCGTGTCGGGGGCGCTGTTAGTGGCCCAGCGGATGTCGAAGGGCAGTTCACCGGGGGAATTCTACTTCAATGTCCCCGCCGGAGTGACATCGAACACCGGAACCTATTTCGTCGTGTTCAACGCGACCGATGCCACGAGCGGGGCGCGGGGGTCTCAGGGATTTGCACTAACGATCCAGTCGCCCACAAGTCCGCAGACCCTGATCACCGTCGGAGCGGTCAATCTGACGCCCATTCACGCAGCCGGCAAGACTCCGAATGCGTATTTCTCGGCGATCGTCTCCGACCTGGCGGTCTCGGGCGGGATCGTGAACGTAACCGTGTGGTTCAACATTAGTATCAACGGCGGCGCCTTCACGATCATCAGCGTCCCCGTCACCGGGATGATCGGCCCCGGCGGAACTCTCACGCTGAATTCGGCGGCCTACAAGAGTCCGGCTGCGAGTGCCATCGGGCAGACGTGGGTCCTGGAGGTCACGGCCGTCGCGAATGGACTCGGGGTGGCGACGGGGACCGTCTCGGGCGTGCTCATCAAGTGATCTGACCTGAGAACTCGGTCCTGTGGGACCCGATCGACCATTCCCCACAACCGCCCATGGGCGACTCCTCCTACTTCGAGGAAGGAAGAGGAGACGACGCTGGAGCCTGGAGCGAGACCCCGCACTTCCAGCAGGAGGTCTCATTCGGATAAACGACCGCTTGACAGTTCGGACAATGTCGTTCCTCGATCGCCGTGTCTGACCCCATCGCCGCAGCGCCCGCCGGTCTCGTCGAGGGCGGCGCCGAAGTCGACTCTCCACCCGGCGGAGGGATCTGGGCATTGGACTCGGCCCGGGCGGCCTCCTCCTTTCGATTCGCTTCCCGGCGCTTGAACCAGATATAGACGACCAGCGCGAAGAAAAAGACGCCTCCGACGTAGAGGAATACCTCGATGTAGAGCCCCAGGATCACGCCCTCCAACGTCGTGAGGAAGCTTCCGGTGACGGGCCCCTCGATCCCGCCGTCGTACCCATTGTTCTCATTGAGGAAGATCCAGTAGTTCGGGGTCTTCTTGTCGGTCGCGGGGTTGGTATTGTTCACGGCCAGCCCCATCTGGAACCACCAGACGTTGTTGCCGTTGAGTTGGAGAAGGACGTAGACTACGGTCGTCTTAGTGGTGTTGGCCGGGAAGGTAAAGTTCCCGATCACCAACGGAAACGGAGTCCCACAGTTCGACGAGGGGGGAGCCGTCGGCCCGGTCGCTCCGGGACACGTGCTCACCCAAACGTTCAGCCATTGAGGCGTGCCGTTTCCCGGCGGGATGAATTGGGGATAGACGGTGACCGTGAAGTTGTACGACTCGCCCCCGTTGCCCAAAAAGGGAGAGACTTGCGCGTTCTGCAGCACGGAGTTGCCGTTCCCATTGGGCAGGCTGGGGTCGGAACTGCCCGGAGCAGTAGGAGTGCGTAGCTCCTGGGTATAGAACACCGTAAACGCGGGGGTCGCGATCAGGAGCGCGACGATGCCGATCGTAGCGAGATATCGGGGACGTTTGACCTTGGCCAGAATGGGAATCGCAAGACCAAAGATGAGGAAGGCAGGGATGGCGATGATGACTCCTAGGTAGGCGAGCGACCCAAACAGGACGACCGTCGCGATCGCGATTAGGACGATTCGACCCCACGGAGTCGCGACGAAAGCCCTAAAGCCGCCCCCCCGCTGCACAGTCGAGCGGAGGCGAGTCGGCCTTCCTAATTAAGCAGTGGGGGCGCGGGAGATCGTCGACGCAGCGGGAAGCGCTCCTCACCTCGCATTGATCATTCTCGACGGCCTTGGAGACCTGCCGCATCCGGATACCGGAGGTCAATCTCCCCTCATGGCGGCGCGGACCCCCAATCTCGATCGATTGCTTGCCATCGGACAATCCGGCCAAGTGATGGTCATTGGACCGGGGATTGCTCCCGAGTCCGACGCAGGGGTTCTGGCGCTTTTGGGTTACGACCCGATCCACGACTCCCCTGGGCGAGGAGTGCTGGAAGCGGAGGGCGTCGGAATCTCTCTGGCACCGGACGATGTCGCTCTTCGATTGAATTTTGCGACCGTCGACGGAGACGGAACGGTTCTGGACTCGCGGGTCGGACGATCCCTGGGGACGAGTGAAGCCATCGAGCTTGCCCGCGCGCTTACGGAGGCAGATCTTCTCGCTCCGGAGGGCATCCGGGCCGAAGTCCGCGCCACCGTGGGGCATCGCGGAGTCCTCTGGCTTCACCCCCTTCGAGACGGAGCGTTGTCGGCGCAAGTATCGAATTCGGACCCATTTTACGAAAAGATCGGCGGAATGGGTCAAGCGCGAACCGTGAGCGACCCCCGAGTGCTCCTGGTCCGGCCCTAGATACGTCGCGCGAAGCGGCTCGTACCGCGGAGGCCATCGAGGCTTTTTCAAACCGCTCGAAGACGGTTCTGGCGGGACATCGAGTGAACGCGCGACGTGCGCTCTCGGGAAAAAAGATCGCGAATGCGCTCCTACTCCGTAATGCCGGGATGCGTACGCCGGGGACCCCGCAGCCTTTCCAGCAGAAGTTTGGAATGGCCGGCGCCGCAGTGACCGAGATGCCGGTCGAACGCGGGATCGCCCGCCTCCTGGGGTTAGAGGATCTCTTTGTCGGACCCATGGGGCCGGATCGGACCGCGGGATTCGAATCGAGGGCAGCCACAACTCGCGCCGCCCTGGAAAGGTTTCCGTTCGTCTACGTCCACCTCAAAGGCCCCGATGAACCGGGCCACGACGGCGACGCGCGTCTCAAACAATCCATCATCGAATCGATCGACGCATCCTTCTTCGGACCCTTCATGAAGGATCTGGACTGGAGCCGCTTCCGACTGGCGGTGACGGCGGATCATTCCACCCCGTGCATTCGTCGAGGCCACTCTGACGACCCCGTTCCGCTCCTTCTGGTCGGATGCGGCCTACCTCCTCAGCCAGCGGGGGGGACTCTCAAATTCGGGGACGCCGCCTCGGCAAATGGAGCATTGGGGACCCGCCGGGGCAACGAGGTGTTGGAAATGTTGCTCCATCCGAGTCCCGAGTCGCCGTGACGCGGTGCCCAGCACTCCGAGTCGATCGACGTCGTGGAGAGGAGATCCGACAGCGATTGGTAGAAAGCGGGCGGCTGCGGACCGATCTGACGATCTCCCGGGAGGACGAGCATCTACTGTTTCCGCTCATCGATTCCGACCCGCTCGACCCCTCGTGGGGGGAGCGAGTCGACGGCGAATTCGAACCCCTGGAAAAATCCCCCAACATGTCCTATCGTGATCTACTGCATTGGCCCGAGGCCGAGGAAGCACTCCTCCCGCGTTCGTTCGATGTGATCGGTGACATCGTCCTCGTGCGGATCCCTCTTGCGTTACGCGGCCGCGCCTCGGAGATCGGGGAGGCGCTACGGCAGTTTGTCCCCGGCACGCGGCTGGTCGGCGCCGATTTCGGAGTGCACGGCGAGGCGCGTCAACGTCGTTTGGTCGTGATCGCCGGGGCAGGCGGGTGGAGAACGCTCCACCGCGAAAACGGGATCGAAATGGAGGTGGACCTGAGGGGGGCGTACTTCTCCCCCCGACTCGCCCGCGAACATGCGCGCGTCGCGGCTTCGATCAGAACCGGCGACCGGGTGTTCGATCTCTGTTGTGGCGTCGGACCCTTCGCGTTGACGATCGCGCGCGACGCGCGGGCGCGGGAAATCATCGCGGTGGATTCAAATCCGATCGCGATCGAGCTGCTCCGGGCGACCTGCGCCCGTCATTCCTATGCCCAGCGGATCCGGCCGCGACTCGAGCCGATCGAGCAATTCCTGTCGAGTCGCGATTCGGCCGAGCATGTGATATTCAACCTTCCCCACGAAGGAATTAAGTACCTACCCTCGGTGGCAACGGCGGTCTCCCCCGGGGGAGTCCTCGACTTCTACGAGGTCGTTCCCCGCGAGGCCGTCGAGCGACAGAAGGAAACGATCATGGAGCTGACCGGCTCGCCGGAAAAGTGGAAGGTCGAAGCGTCCCATGTCGTGCACCCATACTCTCCGACCGCCGATCTCGTGGCCTTCACGCTCCATCGCGCCGCGGAGTGAGGTTCCGAGATGCCCTTGATTCTGCCGTTAGCGGAAGTGTCGGACTCCGACATTGCGTTGGTCGGGGGTAAGGCGGGCAAGCTCGGCGAGGTCGTTCGGCAAGGACTTCCGGTGCCGCCAGGGTTCGTGATCACGACCGAAGCCTACGAAGCATTCGTCGCGGGCACCGCATTGAAGACCGTGATTCCCAACGCGCTCGGAACCCTCGACCCCGCTCGACCCGAGACGGTAGAACAGGTCGCCCAAGCCATTCGCAAAGCGTTCGAATCGACCGCGTTTCCGAAGGCGCTGCGGGAACCGATTATGGAGGCTTATGAACGTTATCGGCAGGAGCACTCGGTCCGGTTCTCCGCCGTGCGGTCGTCCGCCACCGCAGAAGATTTGGAAGGAGCTTCTTTCGCGGGATTGCAGGAGACCTATCTCAATGTAACCGGGACGGAGGAGATTCTCAAGGCGGTCCGAAAGTGTTGGGGGTCTCTGTTTACGGCTCGCGTCTTAGTCTACCGAGCGCGTAAGGGGTTCGACCACTCCGCAGTTCGGCTGGCCGTTCTCGTCCAGAAGATGGTGGATTCCGTCGTGAGTGGGATCCTGTTCACCCGCGACCCCAACACGGGGGAGAATCACATGATCATCGAGGCGGGGTGGGGCTTGGGCGAAGCGATCGTCGGGGGCGAAGTGACCCCAGACCACTACGTGGTCGACGGAGCGACCCAGCGCCTCATCCACAAGCAGATATCCGAGCAAAAGGTTCGGTTGGTTCGTGCCGATGCCGGAGGAAATCGCCACGAAGAGGTCCCGGCCGACGAACGATCCGCCCAGAAGCTCCCCGACGAACGCATCCAACGACTGGCCTCGTTGGCTCGCGTCATCGAGTCCCACTATCGTCGACCCATGGATGTCGAATGGTGCGCCGACGACCAAAACCTCTACATTGTCCAGGCGAGGCCCGTGACGACGATTCCCGCGGGTTCGGGAGACGTGTCGGGCGGACCGTTCGATGCGCGCACCGGGCGCTCGTCGCCGCCCGAGATCACGCATGCCGACGAGGAGCCGCCGATCTTGCGCGGGTTCGGCGCGAGCCCCGGCATTGCGGGCGGCACAGCGCGATTGTTACTCCGGGCCTCCGAAATGGAGAAACTGAAATCCGGCGAAGTCCTCGTGACGACGATGACCACGCCGGACATGGTGCCGGCGATGGCGCAGGCCGCCGCGATTATCACGGACGAAGGGGGGATGACTTGCCACGCGGCGATCGTCTCTCGCGAGCTCGGGGTCCCCTGCGTCGTCGGCACCCGAACCGCGACCAAGGTGATCGCCGAGGGAAATCTCGTGTCGGTCGACGGGAAGACCGGGAGCGTGTATGCCGGCCTCGGACGGGCCACGAAGGCGGTCGCCGCGACCTCCACCAGCTCGGGACCGATCCCGAGCGGAGTTCATGATGCGCATTCTTCGCCGGTCACGGCCACAAAGATCCTCGTGAATGTCGGCGTGCCGGAGAAGGCCGTGGAATACGCGCGACTTCCGGTGCAAGGAGTGGGCTTGCTGCGAATCGAGTTCATTTTCACCGCACATGTCCGGGAGCATCCGATGGTTCTTCTGAAACAAGGCAAAGAGGCGCAGCTCGTGGGCCGGCTCGCCGATGGGATCGCCCAGGTTTGCCAGGCGTTCTATCCACGCCCCGTCATCATTCGTACCTCCGACTTCAAGACGAACGAGTATCGGGGGATGCCCGGCGGCGAGGAGTTCGAGCCGAAGGAGGAAAACCCGATGATCGGATGGCGCGGATGTTCGCGCTACATTTCCCCCATGTATCGGCCCGCGTTCCTCTGCGAGCTCGACGCGATCCAAAAGGTCCGCATCGAAAAGGGGCTCAAGAACGCCCACGTCATGTTGCCCTTCGTCCGCAATACGTGGGAGCTCGAGCAGATCGCCGAGATGTTCAAGGAAAAAGGGCTCAAACGCTCTCGGGACTTCAAGCTCTACCTGATGGCCGAGGTCCCGTCGACCGTGATGCTCGCCCGAGAGTTCTCTCATCACTGCGATGGGTTCTCGATCGGCTCGAACGATCTGACCCAGCTCGTCCTCGGCGCCGACCGAGACTCCGAGACGCTGGGCCGGATGGGATACTTCGACGAACGCGATCCCGCGGTCCTTCGCGCGATCGAAATGTTGATCGAAGGGGCTCATGCCGAAGGGGCAACGGTGGGGATCTGCGGGCAGGGACCCAGCGTCTATCCGGAGTTCGCAGAATTCCTCGTGCGACAGGGGATCGATTCGATCTCCCTCAATGCCGATACCGTCGTTCCGACGATCCGCACGATCGCGTCCCTCGAGCAGCGACTCAAGCTCGACGGGATGCGTCGGTCCTAGCCGACGCCACCGGCGGTCCCCCTGAGGGGCGCGGCGGTCGCCAGCGAGGCGGAGCGGGGGGGCCTACCGCGGGAAGCGATAGTTCCGCCTCCGCCGGAAGTTCGAAGACACGGTAACGGCGCCCGACAGCAAAACCCAAGCGTTCTAGGCGTCGGTTGAGCCGAGAAGTCTCGGACCAGATCGCCGTGGTCCGGGAGGGCGGCGCTTGGGAGTGACGGAGGATTCCGGCGACCATGGCGGTCGCTGCACCCTGACCCCGAAGGGCCGCGCGCGTTGCCACGCCGAATATGGCCCGGTTATCGCGAGATCGGTAGACCAATGACACGCATACCGGATCGTCGTGCTGGAGCGCCAACCAGGGTTGAAGTTCTTCGTCGGGATTCGGATGATGCCACGTCACGTCCATCGCCTTACGCAGTTCCTCCCGTTCCCGGCCCGCCGTCCAGAAAGATACGACGGTATCGAGCTCGTCCTCTTTCGCGGCGCGGACCACAAGGTCAGGAGGATCGGCGGAGTGCGGGACGCGGGTGGCCAGCATCAGCGAGAGGGGTTCAGGCACGGCGCGAAACCCCAGGGCTTCGAGGGTGCGGCTCAAGTAGGGGGGCACGGGATCGGGGACGCGAAAAGAGGGACGCAAGGCCCGCTGGAAGTAATGGTCGAGCGCGCGCTCGAAGAATGCGGCGAGTCGTTCGCGTCCGATGACGACTTCCTGCGCGAAGTTGAACCGAGGTACCGGGATGCGTTCATTTGTGACGAGCGTGCCGCCGGGAATCTCGAGGGCGAATCCGCCCATCGACAGCACGAACTGCCGCTCGGTTTCCAGCGCCGTTCGAATCGCGTCGTCCAACGGAGGGTGAGGCACAGCCGGCGGAAGCCGGGACGCGCTTAAACCTCTGACCGCGCGAATTGTTAATATCCGAGGTCGGCTCCCACGCGAGGCGGGGGGCGGAATCCTTCCCGCATGTAGGAGAATGCCGATTTCCAAGCTGCGACCTCCGGCGGTCGTCGCCGTCCTCGGGGGCGGAAATATGGGGAGCGGAATCGCTCAAGCGTGCGCCCAATCCGGCTTTCAGGTTCGGGTACGCGATCTCGACGAAGCGCTTCTCGCCCGAGGGCGGGGTTCGATCGAGAAGACCCTGCAAGGCGGCATCGACCGCAAGAAGCTCACGCCGGGTCGACGAGATGAGATCTTCGGTCGGATCGATTTTACGACGGATCTCTCGGCGGCCGTCGAGGGAGCTTCGCTCGTGATCGAAGCGGTCTTCGAGGACGAGCGAGTCAAAACGGCCCTGTTCGCGGACATTGGCCGCGTCGCGCCGGCCGCGGCGATCGTCGCGACGAACACCTCGTCGCTCTCGGTGACGAAGTTGCAAGAACCATTTCCGAATCCCGCCCGGTTTGCCGGACTTCACTTTTTTTGGCCGGCGGCGATCAACAAGCTCCTCGAGGTCATCGCCGGCGATCAGACCGCACCCGAAGTGGTCCGCGTGCTCGAGGAATTCGGGTACCTCCTGCGGAAGATCCCGATCCAGGTCCGCGATCGCCCCGGATTTGCCGTCAACCGATTCTTCGTTCCGTTCCTCAATGAGGCGGCCCGCATGGCCGGCGAGGGTGTTGCCAGCCTCCGCACGATCGACGATGTGGGACGGGAGCTGTTCGAAACGTCGCTCGGGCCGTTCGAGCTGATGAACGTGACCGGGATCCCGATCGCGTTTCACTCCGAGTCCACGTTGTCCGCCGCCTTCGGCGGGGCGTACGTCGTTGCGCCGAAGCTCGAGTCCCAATTTCGCTCCGGATCGCCTTGGGATTGGAAATCTACGGCGGCCGAACCCGACCGTCAGGCGGCCGTGCGAGATCGATTCTTGGGACTGGTGCTTGGAATCGCGACGCGTCTCGCGGAAGAAGGAGTGGCTACTCCGGAGGCGATCGACCGTGGGGCCGTGGTCGGCCTCAAGTGGCGACGCGGACCTTTTGCCCTCCTTTCGGGGATCGGTCTCGCCGAGGGGCTCACGCGCATCGAGGCGTATGCACGGCCGTGGGGTACCGGATTCCCGGTCTCCCGTGTGCTGCAAGATCGGGTCGCGCAGGGAGAAAAGCACTGGCCGCTGAAGTTCGTGAGGGTCGAACGCAGTGGCTCCGTCGCGTGGGTGCTCCTCGACCGTCCCGAAGTACTGAACTCGCTCAATTCGGAGTTACTCGAGCAAATTGAAACGAACTTCCACGCCCTGGCGTCGGACCCGGAGCTGCGGTGCGTCGTCCTGGCCGGTTCATCCCCGGTGTTTGCGGCCGGGGCGGATATTCGCGAGATGGCGCGTAAAAATCTCTCCGAGGGATTGGCCTTCGGGTTCCTGGGTCAGCGCGTCGCGCGAACGATCGCCGAATTTCCTCGGCCGGTGATCGCGCTCGTCGAGGGATTCGCCCTCGGCGGCGGGCTCGAGATCGCGTTAGCCGCCGATCTCGTCGTGGCGGCCGAGGACGCGCAGCTCGGGCTGCCGGAAGTCACGGTCGGGATTCACCCCGGAATGGGGGGCGCGAGTCGGCTGACTCGCCGGATCGGGCCGGCGAAGACCAAGCTGCTCGTTTTTTCGGGGATCCCGGTCGTTGCCACCGAGGCCTTGCGGCTGGGGTTTGTCGAGCGGGTCTTCCCCGCGATCTCAGCGCGGGAAGAGACCGAACGATTGGCCCAGACGATCGCGAGTCGCGCCCCGCTCGGTGTCCAGTGGATCAAGCGAGTGATCGACCAAGGACTCGATGCCCCCCTCCCGACGGCCCTACACCTCGAGGGGGAGTCCGCGGGCCACACGTTCGGAACGGCCGACCGCACCGAGGGCATGCAGGCGTTCCTCGATCGACGACCACCCAAGTTCACCGGAAAGTAACGGAAGTCGAGGTCGATCGATCCCGGTCAATGACCGGAGGCACCCGAGGCGACGAACGCTCGATATCCTTCCGCGTTCAGCAACGACGAGCCGTCGAGGGCACCGGCGAGTTTCAGTTTGAATAACCATCCCTTGCCGTACGGGTCTTGGTTGATCCACTCCGGATGAAGTTTGAGTTCCCCATTGACGGCGGAGATCGTTCCGTCCTTCGGGGCGTAGACATCGGCCACCGTCTTGACGGACTCTAAGACGAGCACGGTGGCACCCCCGGCGACGGATTTCCCGACGGCCGGCAGGTCGACAAAGACGATGTCCGTCAGCTCGGATTGCGCGTGATCGGTGATCCCGACCGTGATCTCGCCCTCCTGCTGGGTCACCCATTCGTGGCTCGGGGTGTAGAAGCGGTCGTCCGGAGTCTTCGTTTCGCTCATGTTCCCTCTCTCCAACTGTTCTGATAGGTCCGCTGCAATTCCGTAAGCTCGTCGAGGCGTACATTGAGGGGCTCGAGGGCTGCGCGGGCGACGGCGGCGTCGATCGCCTCCGGAACCGGATGGACTCGAGCGGAAAGTTCTCGACCGTGTTGCGCAAGGTACTCCGCCGAAAGGGCCTGGAGCGCAAAACTCAGGTCCATGATCTCTACGGGGTGGCCCTGCCCGACGGCGAGATTGATCAACCGTCCCTCGCCCAAAAGGTACACCCGCCGGCCGTCGGCGAAAACGAATTCTTCCACGTTCGGGCGGACGATCCCATGGGTGACCGCCAGGCCGGCCAGATCGACCTTCGAAATCTCCACATCGAAGTGCCCGGCGTTGGCCAGCAGGCAGCCGTTCTTCATGACTTTGAAGTGCTCGTCTCGGACCACCTGGGTATTGCCGGTGACGGTGACGATCAGGTCCGCTCGGCGAGCGGCCTCCAGCATGGGTTCGACCGCGAACCCGTCCAATCGCGCTTCGATGGCGCGTACGGGGTCAACTTCGGTGACCACGACCTCGGCGCCCATTCCGCGCAGCCGCGCCGCCACGCCTTTGCCCGCCCACCCGTAGCCGGCCACGACCGCGACCCGTCCGGCGATCAACAGATTCGTAGCGGTCATGATCCCGTCCAGAGTGGATTGGCCCGTTCCGTACCGGTTGTCGAAGAGGTGCTTCATTTGCGCATCATTCACGTTGATCGCGGGAAACCACAACTCTCCCGCTCGTTCCATGGCTTTTAATCGAATGACCCCGGTAGTCGTCTCCTCGGTGGACCCTCGGATTTTGCCCCGCTCCTTCCGGCTGGAATGGACTAACGCCACGAGGTCGGCCCCGTCGTCGAGGATCACATCGGGCTCTGCGTCGAGCACCGCGCGAACCCCCGCTTTGTACTCCGAAAGGGACTCCCCCTTCTCGGCATGCGTCTCGACCCCGAGCTCCCGCACCGCGGCGACCGCGTCATCATCGGTGGAAAGGGGGTTGCTGGCGGCGAGACGGACGTCGGCTCCCCCCGCACTGAGCGCCAGCGCGAGGGCGGTCGTCTTGGACTCGACGTGCAGCACGCACGAGAGCGTCAGACCACGGAATGGTTTTTCCGACTCGAATCGGCGGCGGATCCCTTCAAGCACCGGCATGTGCGTGCGGGCCCAAGCGATCTTGAGCCGACCTCGTTCGACATCGCCGGGCATCGGGACCCCGCGCCCCATGCGGAGGTCGGGTTAAAGCCGTTGGGCACCGTACTTGGCCTGATTCAACTTTCGAGGGCCATTCGGGAAGCGGACCACTACTACTGCGTGACTGCGCCGCAGAAGGGACACACCAGGTACTCGGGCGGGACCTCTTTTCCACAGTTCGGACACGGTTTCATCCCCGGACCGCCCATCGCCGGCCCCGTCGATGCGGGCGCGGGAGTCGCAGGACCGGCAGTCGCGGTCCGGCTCGCTGGAACTTGAGTTGGAGGAGGGGACATAGGAGCCGCGGGAGTTCCACCGGCCGCCATTCCACCACCGCCGGCGCCACCCCTCGGTGGCTGTTGGACCGGAGCGGCCGGAGCGGGGGTTACTTCCGCCGCGGGAGGAGCGGTCATGCCAGCCCGGGACGCGCCCTGGCCCTGCTGCATGCGCCACTGGCTGTAGGGGACGTAGGTCGGCTGGCGCTTCCACCAGTCCCAGAAGGCGCCTTCGCTGTAATTGTCTCCCAGTTCGCGCTTGCCATCCACGCGGTACCGATCGACAAAGTCGGAGTAGCCTTGGCGTTCGGGGTCGGAGGCTTCGGCACCGGGCTTGCCCAATAACTGGGCGCTGCACTCCGGACAGTACTCCGAGTTCGCAGGGATCGTGGCGCTGCAGCGACTGCACCGGACCAGGTCCGATTCAAACTCTGCACCGCACTTGGGGCAAACGAGGGCATCGGCGGGGATCAGCTCGCCGCATTCGCCGCACTCGACCAGCTTTCCGCGGGCTTGCCGGGGGATCACGACCAAGAACAGGACCAACAGGACGGCGACGATGGCTCCAATGATGACGAGCCACAGATAGAGCGGCAGTCCGAGGATCTTTTGGAACAGGATTCCGGTCGAGGACGAGGAGCTCCCCGCAACGGTGACGGTACTCGGCGCGGTCACCGTCGGCGAAGTGGCTCCGTTGAAGTAGCCCGTGATCGAGAGTTGGTAGGTTCCCGGGCCCAGAATCTGAACCAGCTGGAAGTACGCGAAGCTGAAGGACCCGCCCGTGACATCGCCGTTCTGCGCGATCAGGATCGGAGTACCGCCCCCGTTGGGCGTGGCCGTTACGTTGACGAGCACGGGTTCGGACCCGTTGAAGGAAACCTTTCCGGAAACGACGTACACTCCGTTCACGTTGATCGTTCCACTCATGCCGAAGTTCACGTCGTAGAGCGTGATCGTCTGAGTGTACTGCGGGAAGTTCGTGATCGGGCCATAGTCAACTGCCGCAGGGAACGTCAACCCGTAGGGGAAGGGTGTCACCGACCAGTTGAACCAGCGCGTCCCGCCGGCTCCTCCGTTTGGTGTGCTCACTCCGACATGATACGAACCGAGGAAATTTCCCCCGGGGAGAACCGACGCATTGACCTGTGCCGAGGCGAGTAGCCGGTACGAGATGCCTCGCGCGTTCGAGTCGCCATAAGTCTTGATTCCTTGAGAGCTATCCCACCAGTTCACGTAATTCCAGAGTGTCGGACTCGCGACCGATAGTTGGTTGGCCCAACCCGTCGTCGCATTGTTCCCCTGACCAGATCCATAGGCATAGAACGCGAGAGTGGTCGCCTGGGGGATCGGGACGTTGTTCTTCCCGGTGATCGGCAAGGCGGCCCAGCGGTAGAACGTGGCATTGCTCGAGCCCTGAGTTTGGACGACCGAGGTCTGGCCGTAGGCCCCGGAATAGGAGGCATACGTCGAAAGGTTCCCGAAGAAGCCGACCGCTCCGCCCGACAGGACCACTTTGTTCGAGTACCACGGATAGGGAGTACTGAGTTGAACGGAACTCGCCGGTGGGAGCGCCCACGTGAGGTCCATCGCGCTATCGGCCGATACGAAGCTCGTTCCAGCACCGCTCGCGACGAAATTGTAATTCAGAGCTGGAAAGAGGGTGAGCGTGGCGGTGGTGATGTTCACCGGGCCGGCCGCCGCCGAGAAACTGAGATTCAGTACAGAAGGACCGGTCCCGAAGTTGCCGGTGAAATTCAAGAAATTGAGGGTCCCTTCGGTGCTCAGATAGGAGACCGCCGTCGACATCAAGGGGATCGTGTCGACCAAATTGAATCCCTGCGTGAAGTTGAACCCATAGGTGAAGGGAAACGAATTCCCGTTGACCGTTAACGTCGGAGTCGAACTGATCTTGTTCGCGCTGGTGTTGTAGACCAAGGTAATCGCACCCCCGATGATCGGAGCGGCCGGGTTCAACCAATCGCGGACCAGCGCCTCGGAGTCGTTGTACAAGTTGAATTCGGCAATGTTGTAACCGGTTGGGCCGATCGTGGCGACCCCGCCCGGCGGAGGCGCGAATCCGATCGTGGGGCCGGGGAACCCATTTGCGGTCAGGTTGTCGGCGTACGTATTGTTGTAGAAGCTTTGGACCATGACGATCTGAGCCCCGCCGGTGACCGAGACGGCGGGGGCGTAATCGACGTCCCCCGCGATCGACGACTCGGCGCCAAGCGCGGCGACCGCCGAATTATTCGTGATCGAGCTCTGATTGGCCGTGAAGACCGCGCTCTTTCCTTCGACGTTCAGCCAGCCCGGAAACTTGAAGGAGCTCCGGTCGAGGGTCATGACCCCGCCATTCACGGTTACGTTGAGCTTTGGATAAGCATTCAAAATGTTCGCATCCGTCGTTAAGGTCGAGTTGTAAAAGGTGACCTGCCCCTGGTCGACAAAGGTATAGATGTGACTCAGCCGCTGGATCGGAGATCCGACATCGGAAACGAACTGGACGACCGAGAGCGTCGTATTGCGAACGTTCAGTGTCCCGCCACTTTCGACCGTGATGTTTCCTTGCTGGTAGTATGGCTGCGAGCTCGACGTGGGCTGGATCGTTACCGTCTGACCGCTCAGGACGACCAGGTCGCCGTGGGTCACCAAGGGGGGATGAATAACGTTCGAGGCCGCGTGGATCGGGGCGGCGGAAGTGGGGGCCGAAATCGTGGGCAGACCGCCAAGGACAAAGAGGGCGACAAGGGCTAGAACCCAGATTCCCAAAATCGTACCAGAATGAGAAAAGGGGGCTCCGCGCGAAGCGGAAGCAAAACGAATTGAACGGTCCACGGACGAAATAAAGGCGGGGTTCCCGTATAAATATCGATTGGTTAGGGGGGTGTTTCAGACGAGAGGAGCGACACTCTCGTTGCCCTCATTTACGGCGTAGGACCTCGCAGAATGACCTTCCCGAACAGGTCCGGTGCCTCGAGTCGTTCGAAGGCCCCGGCACCCTGCTCGAAGGGAAAAATCGAGTCAATGATCGGCTTGAGCTCGGCCTTCGCGAGTAGCGCGAGGACTTCTTCGAAATCCGCTTTGTTGGCCATCGTGCTCCCCCGGAGGGAGGTCTGACGCCAAAACAACGAACGTAGATCGATCTCCGCGATCGGACCGGCGGTCGCCCCGATGACCACGACCCGACCGCCCCGGGCCAACGCTCGCAGTGAGCGAGGTACTGTCGGAGCTCCGACGGAATCAAAAATGACGTCGACGCCCCGCTTGCCGCTCCACTCCCAGAGGACTTTGTCCAGCGGTCGGGTTTCGTCAAAGGCGAGGACGTCGTCGGCGCCCAGCGCGCGGGTTCGCTCCGCTTTGGCCATCGATCGGGACGCGACCGCCACGATTCCCCCCAAGTGCTTCGCAATCTGCACCGCGGCGGTCGTCACGCCCCCTCCCGCCCCGATGATTGCGATGCGCTCCCCGGAGTTGAGACCGGCGACGATCTTGAGAGCCCGCCAGGCGGTCTGGAACACCAGCGGAGCGGCTGCACCCTCCGCGTAGTCGAGCGACGGAGGTAGGGGGTACACGTTGCGCCGAGGGACCGAAATGAAGCGGGTCGCTGATCCTTGAGTATGCTCGCCTAAGATTCGGAAGCTCCGGCAAAAGGACTCTTCGTGCGCCAAACAGGCGTCGCAGGTGGTATCCCAGAATCCGGGGTTCACAAGGACTTTGGTTCCGGGGGCGAGGTCCGTGACCTCCTCGCCGAACGATTCGACCTCTCCCGCGCCATCGGAACCCAACACATGCGGTCGCTGGACCGGAACCCCGGGGATCCCCGCGAGCGTGAACCGGTCGAGTCGGTTGAATCCCGCCGCACGGATCCGGATCCGAACGTCGCCCGGTCCTACGGTGGGTTCAGGGATATCGACATAGGCGAGCCGCTCCGCTCCTCCGTGTTCTTCGAATCCGAATCCAAGCATCGCTAGAAACCGGCGATCAATTCCCATCGAGTGCTATCGGAGTGATCTTCGATCCGAATCCCCACGCGCGCGAGCTCGTCTCGGATCCGGTCCGCCTCGCCGAAGTCTCCGCGACTTCGAGCGCGCGATCGGGCCGCGATGGCCACCTCAACGACGCGCCGCCAGCCCTCGGTGCTTTCCGGCGTGCCTTCCTCGAACAGGCCCAGCACCTGCTCGGCCCAACGGAACGGCGCGCTCAGCTGGGTGAGCGCGTTACCCGAAAGGGATTCCAAGCGGGGGATCCAGGGGCCTAGGACGTTGACCCACTCGAAGACTCGGGCCATCGCCTCGCGCGTGTTGAAATCCTCGCCCATGGCCGTGTCCATCGCATCCACCGCATCCGCGGAGGCTTGCGCGAGTTCGGCGGGAAGCTCGAGGCCCGCGCGATCCGCCCCTTCGGTGCTCAAAAGTTTCCGAATCCTGCGCTGGGGGGTGGCGAGGCGCTCGTAGGCCTCGCGCGCCTCTTCCAAGCTCTTGCCTTTGACAAAATCGAGGGGACTGTGGTAGTGGGCGTTCACGTAGTAGAACCGCAGGACCATCGGGCCAAATTCCTCCAGGGCGTCGTCCAAAGAGTACACATTCCCGAGCGACTTCGACATCTTCTCGCCGCCCATGTTCAGGAGTCCCACGTGCATCCAGAACGACACGAAGGGCGCTTGCCCCGTCGTGCTTTCCGCGAGCGCGATCTCGGCTTCATGATGGGGAAAGACCAAGTCGATGCCAGCCCCATGAAGGTCGTAGCGTTCTCCGAGCAGTCGCAAGGTGATCGCCGTATCCTCCACATGCCAGCCGGGTCGACCCGGCCCCCACGGGCTTTCCCACGTCGGCTCCCCCGGGGTCGCCGCCTTCCAAATGACGAAATCCTCGGGGGCTCGCTTTCGCGGATCCACTTCGACGCGCGCTCCCGGACGCAAGGCCTCGACGCGCTGACCGGATAGTTTTCCGTAGTCGGGAAACTTGGCCACCTCGAAATAGACCGATCCGTCGACCGCATACGCGAAGCCCGTGTCGATGAGGCGCTGAATCTGATGGATGATCTCCGGAGTGTAGTCGGTCGCGTGCGGGTAGTAATTGACCGATCGCACTCCGAGCCGCTCCATCGCGAGCTGCCACGCAAGGAAATGGCGTTCCGAAAGCACCAGAGGATCGACGCCGAGTTCGCCAGCTCGGAGGATCACCTTGTCGTCGAGATCGGTAACGTTCTGGACATGGAAGACGCGGTATCCCCAGCGCGTCAGGGCGCGTGCGACGACATCGAAAGTGACGGCGGTTTTCGCATGCCCGATGTGTGCCTCCGCGTAGGGAGTTAGCCCACAGACGAAGAGGCCAACCTTGGGGGGGACGAGGGGCGAGAACCGCCGGCTCTCCCGTGTCAGTGTGTCATAGATCGTCGGGCGACGCACGGACTACACCGCCTCGAGCGCGGCGGCGATGTCCTCCGCGAGGTCCTTGGGGTCCTCGATCCCGCAGGAGAGGCGAATGAGTCCGTCCGAGATACCGCGCGCCTCTCGAACTTCCTTGGCCACACTCGCGTGGGTCATCAGAGCGGGAAGATCGACCAGGGACTCGACGCCTCCCAAACTTTCGGCCAGCGTGAAAATACGAAGCCGCTTGAGGAATCGTCGCGCCGCCGGAAGCCCTCCCCGCAGCTCAAAGCTCACCATTCCGCCGAAGCCGTGCATTTGGCGCTTCGCGAGCGCGTGCTGCGGGTGAGAGCGTAATCCAGGGTAATGGACCGCCTGGACGGCGGAGCTCGGCTCGAGTCGTCGGACCACCGCACGCGCGCTCGCTTCATGGGCACGCATCCGGACGCCCAGCGTGTGCAAGCCGCGGAGGACGAGGAAACTATCGAACGGACTGGGGACGGCGCCGGCAGCGTTTTGCAGCCACCGGAGGCGTTCCCCGAGTTTCCGCTCCCGGGTCACGATCGCCCCGCCGACAACATCGGAATGCCCCCCCAGATACTTCGTCGTGGAATGCAGAACCAGGTCAGCGCCGAATTCGAGGGGCCGCTGCAGCGCCGGCGACGCGAACGTGTTATCGACCCCAACGATCGCGTGAGCCCGATGCGCGAGGCGCGTTACGGCCCGAAGGTCCACCACGTGCATCAGCGGGTTGGTCGGGCTCTCCAGAAACACGAGCGCGGTGGGGCCGGTCTCGAGCGCCTCCCGAACCAGTTCGGGTCGCGTGGTGTCGATGTAGTCGACTTGCATCCGGTACTGGCGTCGATAATGCTCGAGTAACCGCCAGGTTCCGCCGTAAAGATCGTCCGTGGCGATCACGCGGCTGTTCCCCGGGAAATGCGCCAGCAGGGTCGCGAACGCGCCCATCCCGGAGGAGAAGGCGAGGCCCACGCGCCCCGATTCGAGTTCCGCAAGCGTCCGTTCCAGGACGGACCTCGTAGGGTTCGCCGTGCGACTGTAGACGTAGCCCCGGTTCCGATCGGGCGCCGGTTGTTCGAAGGTACTGGAGAGATAGATCGGAACGTTCACCGCCCCCGTCGCGGCGTCGGGGGTTTGAGCCGAATGGATGAGCTTCGTGTCAAAGCGCATGGGCCGCTCCTCGCTCCGATAGGAAGGCGAGCACGTCATTCCGAGTCAGAACGCCGCGGACGTCCCCGCTGGTCGTATCGCGCACCAAGATCGCTCGATTTTCGGTTAATTGTCGAAGGACCACCCCGATGGCAGCATCGCTAGCGACCTCGGGGAAGGGGGGTTGCAAGACGACTTGCACCGTCCGATCGAGGACGGTCTCATCGGCGAGCATCCGTCGTAGAATCTCATCTTCCTGGAGGCTGCCCACGTTCTCTCGAGCGGCCAATATGGGGAGCTGAGAGATCCCGTGATGGCGGAGTAGGGCCAACGCGTCTCTTACCGTAGTCGTCGGGCTTACGCTGACCAACGCCGGAGTCGAGTCTTTCACGTGCAAAAGGTCGACCGCTCGAGAATCCGCATCCGCGAATCCCTTCTCCCGGAGCCAGTCATCGGAGTAGAACTTGGAAAGGTAACGATCGCCGGAATCGGGGAGGATCACGACGACCTTCTTTCCCTCGGGCACCGGGTGATCGGACAGCCATCGCAGCGCGCCGGCCACCGCCGACCCGGAGGATCCGCCGACGAAGAGCCCTTCCTCCCGCGCCAGCCGCCGGGCCATCTCGAACGACTCTCGGTCGTCCACCTGTACGAACTCATCTAGGAACTCGAAGTGAATCGTCTTCGGGACCATGTCTTCTCCGATCCCCTCCACTTGATACGGACTCGCGCGGGCTAACTCCTTCGTACGGAAGAAATGCGAGAGCACCGAACCGATGGGATCGACAGCAACGATGCGTACCGACGGCCGATGTTCTTTGAAATACCGACCGATGCCGCTCATCGTCCCTCCGGTTCCGACGGTCCCTACGATGGCGACCAGGTCGGGGCCGCCGTCCCGGTCGATCTCCGGCCCCGTCGTTCGATAATGGGCAACTGGATTCAATTGATTTTCATATTGATTGGGATAGTAGGAATCCGGGATTTCCTTCGCTAACCGGCGGGCGACGGAGTAGTGGCTCATCGGGTGATCCGGCGGCAGCTGGCTCGGAGTCACGACCACTCGGGCTCCGAAGGCACGGAGCAGTCGGATCTTCTCCGAGCTCATTTTGTCGGGGATCACGAACACGGCCCGGTAGCCTCGCACGGCCGCGACGAGAGCCAGCCCGGCCCCGGTATTCCCGCTGGTCGCCTCGATGATCGTACCGCCCGGTTTGAGGAGACCGCGAGCCTCGGCGTCGTCGATCATCGCGGTGCCGATCCGGTCCTTCACCGAGCCCCCCGGATTCAGGAACTCGAGTTTCGCAAACAGCCGGTAGGGGAGTCCTTTCGCGACGCGTTCCAGTGGTACCATCGGCGTATTGCCGATCAGGTCGAGAATCGAGTGAGGGGAACGAGAAGAATCGGTCACGCGAAAGCGGGATGCGGGGCCCGGAATATACGTTTGCTCGACCGGGCGTGGACCCGGTTCGAGTAGTTCGTACTTGTTCATTCTATTCCGCCCATCATAGTTAAGGCGCGGCTCCGTCTGATTTCGACTGCGATGCCTCCGGACCGAATGCCCGCGAAGCTCGAGTCGGACATCCTTCTGTCCCTCCGGGAACTGAAGGAGGCCCCAGCGCGATCGGTTCGGGAGCGACTCGCCACTCACGGAACGAAGCTCGCCTACACCACTGTCGCGACGATCCTCAGTCGGCTCTGGAGTAAAGGGCTCGTGCGACGACGGCGAGAGACGTGCCGCGGCGGGGAGCGTTATGTCTATCGGGCGGTCGACTTCGAGAAAAAATATCTCATCAATCTGCTTAAAGGCGTGGTCACTATGTTCGGTCCCGCAGGGGTCGTCCACCTGAACGAGGAAATCGCGAAGTTGAATCCCGCCGAAGAACGAGAATTGCGGCGTCGGCTCGGTCTATAAGCCCGACCGGGACCGGCAATGATCGGGCCGCTCGTCCTCCTTTGGTACGCACCGCTCGCCGGCTTAGCCGCGACGGGAGTCGGGCTCGTGTGCGCGAGCCGATGGTCGCGCTCCGCGCTCATCCTCCGGTTGGCGACTGTTTTTCTCGCCCTTTGGGCGACGCTCGCGACGACGCTTCTCGTCTGGGTCTTGGCGAACGGCGGTTGGACGGCGATTCTCGGTCTGCTGCAGAATCCCGGCGTCTTTTTCGACCCTCGGTATTGGGGGCTATGGGTCATCGGCGCCGTCGGCGCGTTCGCGGTGTTTGCGATCGCCTTCTTCCTGAACCAGCTCGTCGGCCGAGGATTTCTTCTGCTCCTTCGCCCCCGACCAATGGCGTGGCCGGCGCGCGTTCCGCCGCCGGTAGACCCTATTACGCTCCTCAGGTTCGATTCGCCCCACCTGGAAGCTTTCTCCTTCACGCTGCTCGAGCCGCACGGCTCCCAACTCTTTCACCGCCACGAGATCATTCTACTTTCGAACGGGCTACTCCAAGCACTGACTCCCCTCGAGATCGAGGCGGTGATCGCGCACGAGCTCGCGCATGTCGAGGGACTCGACAGTCGCTACCTGACCTTCTTCCGGACGCTGGCCCGCATGATGCGCTGGGATCCGGTCTTGGCGTTCTTGGCGCATAGCCTGACTCGTCACGAAGAGTTTCTCGCCGACCGACTGGCGGTCGATGTCACCCGAAGACCGCTAGCGATGGCTCGGGCGCTTTACAAGGTGAGCCGCTCCGGCGGACCTCCGGCGTTGGCTCCCGGAACGAATCTGATCGGCGCCTCCGGAGCGCGGGGGCGACGCGAGGTCGCCGAGCGCATCCGTCGTTTAGTGACGTTGGCCGAATCGGGTGATTATCCGGAGGATGCGGGTGCGGGTCCCGAGCCGTGAGCGACCGACTTGGCGAACCGGCCCGCTCGCCCTCAGTCTCGCATTGAGCCTCGTCGTAGTTACGCTGGTCGCGCTGCCAAGTGCCTCGGCAAGCTATCCCCCCCTTCCGATCTCCATTGGTGGAAAGTTCATCCAAGATCTCAACGCCCCGACCTTGACACCGGGATCGAACGGAGGGATCTCGTTCGTCGTGGAGAACGCGCTCGATGGTCCCGCCTTTATGGGGGTCCTCAACCTCTCCCTGTATGCGTTCAATGCGTATCCAGGGAATGCCTCCGGGCCGCTCCCGACGATCGATCAGTCGCCCACTTTCGGGAGTGGGTTGAATTCCGTCTCCCTCCCGCTCTCGTCGCCTCTCGCCGCCGGCGCGACCGTGATGGAGACCGTACCGATCGATGTTCCGGGCGGGGCCCCTCAAGGGGATTTTGCACTGCGGATCTCGCTCTCTTTCACGGAAAACGGGACCGGATACCTTCTCGAGTCCCGCGGATTCTTTTCGAACGCGCTCTGGGCAAATGCCACGACCGCACCCGGCGGAGGCGCGACCCTGAATCTCTCCGTGCTCGGGGTCTCCGGCGTGCTCCCGGAATCGGCGATCCAGGTCCGTACGAACGCGTTTACGGTTCCCCTGTACACGATCTTCGCGATCGCGGTCGTCCTCGCGGGTCTCGGAGGCTATTACGCATTCCGCAAGGCTCCGGGTTCCAAGTCGGGCACGCGCAGCTCACCGGAGGAGAGCAGGGCGCCCAAGGCTTTGGGGAAGAGCCGAAGCAGCGACGGGGACTGACGGAGAACGGTCCGTGCGACATGCGTCGGAAAATCGATGTCTCCGAACGCGACGATCGTTCCCTCCAGGTGGGACTGACGGAGCGCATCGAGAAGCGTCTCGAGGTCCGCATCGCTCAGCCGAAGGAACAGTCGTCGGAGGTACAACGCTTTCGAGAACTCTTCCCCGAATTCCGCTTTCCACGCATGTTCGTACGGAGCGAGGGCCGTCCTCGTGACCTCGCCACGGGCCAGGGCCGCGTGCGCGACCGCGGCGGCCAACTGGGCGCACCGCATGCCGGTGAAAATGCCCCCGCCGGAGAGGGGCTTCACTTGGGCCGCCGAATCGCCCACCAGGAGGACTCGATCCTCGTGGCATCGGGGCACGGTTCCAATCGGGATGCCCGACACCAGGTAGCCGGAGGCCTTTGGGAGCGCTGCTCCGTGGTGCGCGTCCACCTGTTGCACGAGACGGTCAAAATAGACTCGCGCTGGAGTGCCGTCCGGCCGAGTCGCAACCCCAACGCGGGCGCCGCCGGAGCCGTCCGGGATCCACCAGCCAAACAACCCGGGCGAAATCTGGTTGCCCAGATAGACCTCTACTTGATCCGGATCCCCGGGGCTCTCCGCGAATTCGGCTTCGAACGCGGGCAATATCTCTACGGGCCGACGTAGTCGAAAGCTTCGCGCTACCGCACTCGCGACCCCGTCGGCCCCGATCACCAGTTTCGCCCGCACGGTTCGCGCCGTTCCGTCGGATCCGACCAGATCGATTTCCACCCCCTCACGGGTCGCGGACCTTCGCCGATCGAACTTCCATCCGGTCTCGATGCGGGCGCCGGATCGGCCGGCCCGATCCGCCAAATAGATGTCGAGTCCCGCGCGATCGATCACGTATGCCCGAGGGTCGGGCGCCCGGAACGAAATCGAATGCAAGGAAGGACTGAGGACCGTGGCTCCATGGACCGGCCGCCGGACGAATTGCGAGCTACCGGCGAGGTCCAAGACGCGCTGAGAGACGAGGCCGGCACATTGAACCGGGTACCCGATCCGGGGGTGCTCTTCGATCAGCAGCACTTGATGTCCCGCGCGGGCGAGCTCGTAAGCGGCGGTCGAGCCGGCGGGTCCTCCACCGACCACCAGGACCTCGACCGACTCCACGAAACTCCCCGAGCGGGGCCGAACTCATAACGGTCCCCAACGGCCTCGGCGCAGGAGCCTCAGCGCGTTCGCCAAGGGGTCTCGACGAGATCCGTCCGCTGCCGTGGTTGGACGGCGGAGTCTTCCACGCTCGCGGATCCGCCCGAATGAAGGGCCAGGTTGCCCGTCCAAGCGATCATGGCGCCATTGTCGACGCACAGGGAGCGCGGCGGCGCAAACATCGTGCCTCCCCGTTCGGCGACCATCGTGCCGACCATGGATCGCAGACGCTCATTACACGCCACGCCACCCCCCAGGACCACGTCGCTCCGTCCGCGGTGCGCCAAGGCCCGTTCGGTGATCTCCGTGAGCATTCCGTACGCGGTCACTTCGACGGAGTAGGCGAGGTCGGCCCGCCGAACTCCCTTGGCATTGAGCGCCAGCGCCGCCGTGAACATCCCGGAGAAGGCCACATCCATCCCGTGTACCGAGTAGGGAAGGGGCCATAGCTCGGTGCCGAGTCGCGCCTCCTGCTCGATCGCGGGACCTCCCGGGAAGGTGCCCCCGAGGGCGATCCACAACTTGTCGAGGAAGTTGCCGATCCCCACGTCGAGCGTCTCTCCGAGCACGCGGTATCGGCCGCCCCCGTAGGCGATCACCTGCGTGTTCCCTCCGCTCGCATACAATAACAGCGGGTCGTCGAGTCCACTCAGGATCCGAGCGATCTCGATGTGCGCGACACAATGATTCACTGGGACGAGCGGCTTGTTCCAAGCGAGCGACAGCATCCGGGCGACGGTGGCGCCGGCGCGCAGGCACGGTCCAAGTCCGGGGCCTTGAGCGAACGCCACTGCATCGATCGCCTCCGGAAGCACATGGGCGCGATCGAGCGCGGCTCGAACCAAGCCGGGGAGGAACTCGACGTGATGATTCGCGGCTTCTCGAGGATGGATGCCCCCCGAGGAAGGACGATACATGTCGGAAGCGAGGCCGAGCACTTGGGCCGAGTCCGATACGATTCCCACGGAGGCCGTGTGCGCGGTCGATTCGATACCTAGGACGACCACGCGACCTCCCGCGCGCGACTCATGCGAGGGGATTGGGATAGGGGTTACGACCCCGTGCGCCTACGGATCACTCATCGGTCGACTCGATCCGGAAGCAGACGCGCTTACCGCGGAGCGCTTCCTGGATCCGGTCCCCGAACTCGAGCGATTCCCGAACGGAAGCGGCGCGGCCCCAATCGTAGACGAAATCGTATCCTTGATTTTGGGGCCGGAAGCCGAGATCTTCGAGGAGGTCGGCGACCTCCGAATAGGGCGCGCCCTCGCTATCGAGTTGAAGGAGGAGGAAGGTGTGCGTGCCCGCTCCGTTATCGGCCATCCGCAGCTCCGCCCTCACACGGACTCGGTCGGCATAAAGCCCACCTGTCGAGTGTTCCGAGCGATCACCGAATCGAGGGGTCCGGGGGAATCCGGAGGGCCGGATCCCCCTCCTCTTCGATGGTAGCGAGCGGCTGGCGAGCATGACTCGTCACGTAAGCGACGATCCCGCGGCGCAGTCGACCCATCTCGTGCGGGGACAGGAGGAGCCGTCCGACCGCCAGGAGCCGATCGTCTCGATCGACCAGCAGCGCACTCGAACCGGGAACGAGGCTCGGGTCGGCGCCCTCGACGAATCGTGCGAATAGGGTACGACCCTGCGCCACGAACGAAGCGGCATCAGCACCCACCACGACGCGGTGGCCTCCCGGAGAAAGCATTGGTTGGAGCAGTCGGGCGCCCATCCACGTCGGGCGCGGCACCCCGTCATTTCCGATCACGAACGCGGGGTCGGATCCGACATGCATGCCTCGCAGGCGGCCGGTGCGACGCGACCGGTCCGCGTGAAGTCCCTTCGCCTGAAATCCTTCCGCCACCCCGGGTCCGTACACCCAGGTAAGCAGACTCATCATCTGCCGCTCGTTCCAGATCGCGCTCCAGTCCTGGCGGCTGGCGAGATCCGAATAGCGCATCGATAACTGGCGGCTCAGTTCGATCGGGGTTGCGATCGGCCCTCGATCTTCGAACTCCCGTAATCCCAGATACGGGCCGACCGGGTACAGCTCGGTCAACTCCAAGGGGACATCGCCGAGCTCGGTCGTGCACTCCCAGCAGACCGATTCTCCCTCGCGGGTGAGCGCGGGGAGGGCCGCGAGATAGTCGGTTCGTAACGGTATGCGCGGTATTCGCCGAGCGAGGCCCCGCCGAGGCCGCCCGGCTTCCACCCTGAGTCGAAAGCGTCGAGCCGCGGGTCGCTCGAGGCTGGACGCCCCCGTCTCCCGGAATACGCGGCGGCTTTCGGGTTCCACGGTCAGAAACGCATCTGACTGTTCGAGCGCCGCTCGGACCCCTGCCCGCAAGGCGGGGTGGGCGGTCGATCGACGTTCCACCAATTCCCACAGCGAGCCTTCTCGAATCGCTTGTCGAACCCGCGCCACTTCCTCGACGGAGGTCAACAGGTTGTGTTGGGCGATCCATGCCTCGCGCGTCTCCGGGGGCAGGGCCCGAACTTCCGTTAACGGCTGTTCAGCGCACAGGCGGCATTGACAGATCGGCTCTTTGATGGAGTCGATGGACACGGTCCCTTCCGGAAACAGTAGGCCTCCGCGACGCGCGAACTTGTGATACGCGGAGGAGTCGAACAGGTCGACTCCGAAAAGAGCGGCCAAGGCGAAGGTCATCGGATGGCCTGCACCAAACAAGTGCACTACGCATTCCGGCCCCAAGTAGGGTCGCGTTGCGAGAAGGACGCGAACCAGTTCCACGAATCGGTACTGCTCGAGGAGAGGGACCACTCCCCCCACGGCGAGGATGTCTCCCAGGTCCGTCGCAGCGCGGGCAGACTCCGCGCGTAGGTCGTTGAAGACCCCTCCTTGGACCGGGACGGCCAGGAGCTCGCGGCGCATCGAGCGAGCCTTCTTCGCTCGTTCGATCGTTAGACGGACGCCGGCAGCGGCCCCTTCATGGTCCTCCGAAGGCTCTCCAAAAACGTCGAGCACCGTGGCAACATCGGATCCGATCTGGTTCTGGAATTGCAAAATTTCTTCGGGACCGACTTCCACCTGACCGTAGGCATGCTGTTGAAATGCGCCGGAGTCGGTCATCACGGCTCCGTCGAAATCGATCGCGCCATGGATCCCCCTCGATTCCGCGGCTGCGCGGAGGGTCGGAGTTCGCCACGTGATGTAGGCGGAAGTGATCACCGCCCGAATGCCGTACCGGTCTCGCATGTCGCGAGGTCGAACCGGCTGCCGCGCGGGATCCGGATGCACGACCGGGAGCAGCGCGGGGGTGAGCACATCTCCGTGCGGCGTGCGGAATCTCCCCAGACGCGCGAAGCCGTCGCGCTCGAGGAGTTCGAAATCCGTCATGCACCGTCCTTCCGGTCGTGGAGCCCAGTGGGGCGATCGGCTCCCCCGCGAGCGGGTTTCCAGGAGGCGCGAATGCGTTCGAGCAGCTCGGTCAACATTGAGAGCCGAAGCTTTCCCGTGTTGGTATTCTGGGGGCTCGGATGATAGGAGGCCCAGAGCAAGGGCCGGCCTGGGCCGAGCGTCGCGCACGCGCCATGGGCAAATTCGGTCTTGGGAATGTCCGTTTGATAGATACGGGCCGCGGATTGGCGAAGAACGTCCCAGGAGAAACCCCCCAGCGCAAGGATACCTCGCGTCTCGGTCAAGAGGCGCAGCTCGCGTTGCAGGTAGGGCATGCACCGATCGCGTTCTTCGGGCGTGGGGCGGTTGTCGGGCGGGACGCAACGCACGGCGGCGGTGAGGTACAGATCGGTGTAGCGGAGGCCATCGCCCCGGTGGGTCGAAGTCGGCTGGTTTGCGAATCCGGCGTCGAAGCACGCCCGCGTCAAGAAGCTCGCCGATCGATCGCCGGTAAAGACGCGCCCGGTCCGGTTCGAACCGTGCGCGGCCGGAGCAAGTCCCACGACGACAAGACGCGCTTGCGGGTCTCCAAAGCCGGGGACGGGACGTCCCCAATACACGTCGGAACGGAATTCCCTTTTCTTCTCCGAGGCAACCCGCTCGCGGTAACGGACGAGACGAGGACACTGGCGGCAATGGACGATCTCGTCGCGGAGCCTCGCCAGGGAATCCGCCATGCCGGACGCTTGCAATGGGTGAGATTATCGGTTGCGGGTGGGTACCGCGAGCACTCACCGGGCGTGACCTACCCCTTTAGAAGGGGTGTCCCTACTTCGGAACGATGAGCGATGTCCACGTCTCGCGCGGGGGAGAATCTCGCGTAGGACGCGTCGAGGGAGACCTCCGCGCCGAACGCGACTCGAGGATCGAACCCGACGGATCGGGTCCAATCGTCGTAACGGGCTCTTCGCGCTTTCACGGGGACGTAGAGGTTCGTGGGGATCTAGAAACCGGAGACTTCGAGGCCGAGGACGGCACCGTCCGCGTTCTCGGAGCCCTCACCGTGTTACGACGGCTTCTCGGAGAAAAGGCCGTCGTCGATATCCGCGGGAAGTTTCAGGGTCATGACGTAGATGTCGACCGTACGTTGCTCTTAGGCGGCGACGCCACGGCCGATGTTTTTGAGGTGGGGGGGACTCTCGAGGCCCAGGGGGCGTTGACCGCCCGCTCCATCGAGCTGGGGGGACACATGAATGTCCGCGGGCTGCTCACCGCCCAATCGATCGAAGCCGGTGGGAGCGTGGAAGTTGGCCCGGTCAGCCTTGATACGATCGAAGCCGGAGGAAAGATCCGACTCGCCGGGGGCGAGGTCCGACGCTCGATCGAAGTCGGCGGAAAATTCGAGTCCCAGAGCGACCTCAAATTTGGTTCGCTCGAGGTCGGCGGAATGGCAGAGATCGGAGGCGTCGGCGTTGGCGGAGACATCGAGGTCGGCGGGATCTTCAACGCCCGCAAGGATCTGACGTTCGAGCAGCTGGAGATCGGCGGGGTCGGACGGATCGATGGGAACGGTACCGGAAAGCGGGTGAAGATCGGGGGCAAGTTCGCCGTCGCGGGCAACCTCACGCTCTCAGGGGAACTCGAGGTCGGTGGCATGGCCGAGACCACCGGGATCCTGCGCGCCGACCGCGTCGAGATCGGCGGCAAGCTGCGTGTCCAGCGGGGGGAGATCGTCGGCGACGTCGAGATCGGTGGATCCCTGGAGAGCCGCGAGGGATTCAAGGCCCGCAAGATCGAGATCAATCGAAAAGGTCGCGCGTATGGCCCGCTGATCGCCGACCGGATCGAGATCGGCCGCTCGGGCCAGGTCGAAGATCTTTATGGCCGCAGCGTGACGTTGGACGAAAAGGCGACCGCCAAGAAGATCGTCGCCGACAGCGTAGAGCTGCGCGACCACGTCTCGGTCGATCAGGTGCTGTACGTCTCGTCCTTGGTGGTCGGCCATGACGTCACGATGCGCAGTCAGCCCCAGAAACTCCAAGCGCTTCCGGCATTTCCTCTGTAGCGTCTTCGAGACGCGCCGATGGAGGAGCGATCGCCCGGAACGGGCCCGGTGGTACCGCGCCGTCGCGAACAGACGGATCTCTATGCGACCATCTTAGAAGTCGTGAAACGATATCACGGACAAGCGCGCATTACCCGGATCTCGTATGGCGCCGGGATGCCGGTCGATCGACTGCGCGCGTCGGTGGACCGTCTCTTGGCGCTCGGTCTCGTGAAGCGAGACGACGTGGAGGGACGAGTCGTCTACGATATCACGGCGCGGGGCCAAGAGTTTCTCGATACCTACTGGAAAATGCGCGCCTACGTCGAGGCGTTGAATTTCCCCCCCGAGCGTCCGGGAGCTCGCCGCGCCCACTAGGGCGGCCTAGGATTGCCGCCAGCGGAGCCCGGCCGCGATGATGGCGAACCACAGGACCGTGTAGGCACCCAAGACGGCGGCGGGCACCGCCGCGCCGGAAAAGTCACTGTGTCCGATCGCCCCTAACAGAATACTGCCCCAGGTGAGGGGCCACGCATAGGCCACCGCGCGCAAGGGAAGCGGCAGGATCGTTACCGGATAGAAGATCGGCGCGAAGAACGTCAGCACGATTCCGACCAGTTGGGCGACCATATTGATCTCCCGCGGGGTTCGCGCGTAGACCGCGACAAGAAAGCCGACCCCGAGGGTCGAGGCCCAAACGAGGACGAATCCCAGGAGGAGGATCGGAACGATCCCTGCTCCGAACGTGAGATGAAAATACTCGACCCCCACCGCGAAGGTAAACCCGGCGGAAAGCAGGCTGAAGGGCAGAAAGGCGAGGGCCAGCGAAAGGACGTAGACCGAGGGGCTGAGCGGAAACGAGACCCAGAGGTCGTACATTTTGGAGAATTTGTCTTGGCCGATCGACTGGGCGACGACGTTGATGTTGAGCAAGGCCATCTCCATCATGATCGATCCGACGAGCACCTGCACCCGCAGGGCCGGCTGGACGAGGATGCCGAGGAAGAACAGAAACCCGATCGGAAAGATGATCGCGAATCCCAACACCAATCCCAGGTCGCGCATCCAGGTGCGCAGCAGCATCTCCGTAGCGGCGGAGAGCTGGCGAAGCGAGGAGATCATGCGCCGTTCAAAGCTCCCTTCGATCCGACGACGGAAAGGTAGACATCTTCGAGGGAAACCGGGGCCAGCGAGGCTTGGACACCCAAAGCGGTCAACCGCGCGAGCGTGGCCACGGTTTCGGCGGCGAACGGATCGGGAACGGCGAGTCGGAGCGAGTGGAGCGTTCGAAGTGTGATCGGCCACCCCGGCGACAGCGCGTCGATCGCCTGGATCGCCTCCGGCCGCAGGCGGTCCATCCCTCGGATTTCCATCCGGCCCCGATTCGGAAGACGGGCGCGGATCTCTTCGACCGTTCCCGATAGGACGAAGCGCCCCTCATCGATCACGATCACCCGGTCGGCGAGCATCTCCGCTTCCTCGATGTAGTGCGTGGTGAGCAAGATCCCGATCCGCTGTTCTTTGAGTGTCTCGATCACCTTCCAGACCGAGCGTCGACCTTCCGGATCGAGACCGGTCGTGGGCTCGTCGAGCAAGATCAGTCGCAGCGAAGTGCCGCACAGCGCGATCGCGATCAAGACCCGACGTTTGAGTCCCCCCGATAACTCTCGGATCAACTTCGAGGAGTGTTCGGTGAGTCCGACCCGGGTGAGGATGGTCGCCACCTCGGCCTTTGCCGTGGATCTCGAGAGACCCTTGATGAGGCCAAAGTAGCGCACGTGTTCTTCCACGGTGAGGCTGTCCATCGGAAGGCATTCCTGGGGAATGACCGAAAGATGCTCCTTCGCCCCTCGAGGATCGGCGATCATGTCGACGCCATTGACCCAGATTCTGCCGGCGGAGGGCAGCAACTGACCGGCGACCTGTCGGAGCAGGGTCGTTTTTCCCGCCCCGTTGGGACCCAGCAGGGCCACCAGCTCGCCGGGCCGCACCTGAAGATTCAGCAGATCGTTCGCTGCCGTCAGGCCTTGCGATCGGTCCCGAAGCTTGTAATTTCGAGTCAAGTTCTCGACGACCAGGACCGGAGCATCGCCCGACCGGAGCGAGTCTCTCTCCCCGAACGGGGCGGTGGCAATCGAACCCGACATCGATCGTGCTCGGCGCTTAGGACAAAGTGGAGGAGATAAGGAGCCACTTCACGCTGAGTGCTCACCCCGTGTGAGTGCGCAGAATTGAGGTGAAAGTGTTAGTAGAGTGGGATTCCGGGATCGATCTTGCGCGCCCACGCATCGATCCCTCCTTGAAGATTGGCGACCCGACGGTAACCCTCGCCCTCGAGGTATCCGGCCACCAACGCTGACCGAGTGCCCGTGTGGCAATAGACCACGATCTCGCGATCGTGCGGGATCTCTGCCTTGCGGTCGGGGACATCGTTCATCGGAACGTGGATCGAGGGAACGATCACCGCCATCGCCCGCTCGAACGGCTCGCGAACGTCGAGCAGGAGAATCTCTCTCGGCCGAGATTGAAGTCGCGAGGCGACGGCCTCCGGGGTAAGCTGTACGACCACTGACGACGGGAGTCGGTTGGGGAGTTAGTCGTTACGGTCACGCAGCTTGGTAATCGCGGACCCCGGCTCGACCACCGAGGCTTGCTTCGTGGCGAGATGCGTGGTTCCCATTCTCGCGCACAAAGCCTTATGGGGCGGTTGCCCGTCGTTGGTCGAACCATGGGTGACCAAGACCTGTCGACGGAGTTGGTCGGGCAAGGGTACCAGCTGACCGGTCGACATAGCGCGGTCAAACTCTGCTACTGGACGCGTCAATCGCTCACGCAAGGTCGCGATTGCTACAAGGGACGCTTCTACGGGATCGAGAGCCACCGGTGTCTCCAGATGTCGCCGGCGATCGACTCGTGCAACTTGCATTGCCGATTCTGCTGGCGCAATCAGGGCTGGGAGAACGATTCGGTGATGGCGGAATACGACGATCCGGAGACCCTGTTGGACCGATCGATCGACGCCCAGCGACGCATCCTCTCCGGTTTCAAAGGGGAGGCTTCGGTGTCGCCCGACCGTTGGGAAGAATCTCAAGCACCGCGTCACATCGCGATCTCGCTGACCGGCGAACCCACGCTCTACCCGAAGATGAACCGCTTCCTGGCATTATGTCACGAGCGAAACATCACCACCTTTCTCGTGACCAACGGCACCAATCCCGATGGACTTCGCGCGCTCGACCCGCTACCCACCCAATTGTACGTTTCCGTGACGGCACCTAACGAGGAGATCTTCCGGAAATTGACGCTACCGGCGTATCCCGATGCGTGGGAACGCTTGCGAGAATCGCTCGAGATTCTTCGGGACCTCCCGACCCGGAGGGTCGTGCGTCACACCCTCGTCCGCGGCTGGAATCTTGGCTGGGCCGACGAGTATGCCGAGCTCGATCTGATCGCGCGGCCGAATTTCATCGAACCGAAGGGGTACGTCTACATGGGAAAGTCGCGCCAGCGGCTCGGTCGCGACCACGTGCCGACGCACGAGGAGATCGGTGGGTTTGCCCGCGAGCTGGCCCGCCGTACGGGCTATCAGCTGCTCGACGAATCCCCGGAATCGAAGGTCTATCTGCTCGGGGAGACGAACGAAGGTCGTTTTCTGCCCGGTCTCGAGCCCGCGATGGTCGACGGGATCGTGTAGAATCGGGTCTCAGGTCAAACGATCCGCCAGCTCAGGATCTCGACGAAGATCGCTGCCCCGATTCCCATCGCGAGCACGAAATACGGATTGATCTTGAGCGACCGGCTCTCCTCCATGTCGTAGTATTGGATGAGACCGGCGGCGGAACTGAATCCGGCGCGACGGCTATCGGGCATGCACGCTGCTTACGGTCGGTAGGGTATTTATCTCCCTCGGGGGCGCGGCGTCGAATTTACAAGCGGCGGTAGCCGCTCAGGTCGAGCACGAGGTCTTCGACGACGTCGTGCAGACGGCCCGTCAAATCGATGGACATCGTCGACGCACCCCCCGACAGTACCCGCTCGACGAAGGGACGCGGCGGAGCGATTCGAACTGCCTTGCGGGAAGGGACCCCGGCGACCTTGGCGAGCTCCTCGAGTACCATCTCACGATCTCCGAGCATGTCGACCAGTCCGAGCTTTAGCGCCGACGATCCGGACCAGATCTCTCCAGTCGCCAGGGCCCGGATCTCCTCTACTGGTCGATGACGCTCTTGAGCGACCAACCGGACGAACGAGTCATAATGTTCCTCAACGACGGCGAGGAGTTTAGTTCGTTCCTCTTCGGTCAGGGGACGGTATCCCTGATAGGCATCTTTGTGCCGACCGGCGTGAACTAGATCGACCGAGATTCCGAGCTTCCGAAGGAGGTCTCGAATCGCCAGATGAGGGAAAATCACGCCGATCGAGCCCACCGTCGAGTCCGGGTACGCAAAGATCTTTCGAGCTCCGAGCGCCGCCATGTACGCCCCCGACGCTCCGATCCTCCCGATCGACGCGAAGACTGGCTTGAATTCGTTCAGCCGCTTGACGGCGAGGTAAAAGTCCGTGGATGCAATCCCCTCGCCTCCTCCGCTGGAGATATCCAATAGAACTCCTCGGACGCGCCGTCGTGTTCGGAGACCCTTCAGCAGGCGAACGTAAGGCTCCACCGAGCGATCGCGGATCGTTCCTCGAAACTGCACGTGGGCCAGGATTTCTCGCACTCCAATTGCCTTCGGGTCGCCGAAGTCGAGGACGCTTATATTGACCACTTGGAGGCGTCCCCACGACCCCCCAGACCCCCATTCAGGGCGGAACCCGTCCCAGCAGCATCCGGAATCGGACTTCCTGTCGGTTGCGCCGCGATCCTCGATGCGGCCTTACCGAAAGATTCTCTGCATTATCGGTCGGTGCCGATCCGAGATCGTGCCCTGCGGCGCGAAGATCGTCGACGATGTTGGGTCGCAGTAGGCTGAGGCGGTCGAGCGGAGCGGCCAATCGGATGCCGTACATGGACCACCGAAAGGTCCACAGGGTGATTCGACAGACGCACCAGGAACACTCACGACGAGTGATGTATACTGGAGAGCATTCATTCCGTCACGAAGTCACCCACGCACGCCGCCGGAGTCCTCGATCCCACCTCTCTCTTCGAGGATCCGACGCCGGCGGTAGGGAAGACGGACGGGCTGACTTCCGAGCTCTGGCAGGAAATCGACGAGCTCGACCGCATTAGTTCTGCATTGGTACTCCTCGAACCGTGTTCTATCGACGGAGTCGCTCAGAGCGTGTCCGATCTTCGCCGACTCGTCGCCCGGCACTCGGGCGAGAACGGCGGTGGATTCGCCGGCAGAATCGATGTTTCCCAGGAATGGACGCCTGGTTCGGGGGAGGTGACCGCTGACCACTCCAAGTTTGTCGCCGCTTTCGAGGAGTTGGACGGGTTGATGGAGATCGTTCGGCACGATGACCACGGCGGGAATCGACAAGCATTGGGGCAATACGGAAAGATACTCGCCGAAGCGCTGCGATTGCATCTGCGAACCGAGCCCTCTCGTACCGACCGTTTAATCTCGCGATGATAGCCGGCTTCATGAAGCGGACTCTCCCAATTCCGCAACGCAGAAACGAAGTTGGAGAGCCGCCTAGGGACCGAGAAGACTCACAACGCTCATTACCTTCGACCGCGAGGCTGTCCCACCGTCCATGACGAGTGCTGCCGGCGAAGCCGTTTGGGTCGAGAAGTATCGACCGTCGTCGCTCAAGCAGATGATCGGCGAGGAGGGGATCGTACCCCTCCTCCGCGCGTACGCGGAAAAGCGATCGCTTCCGCATCTGTTATTCGCTGGTCCACCGGGGACCGGGAAGACCACCGCCGCCTTGGCCTTGGCGCGCGATCTCTATGGAGCCGAGTGGCGCCAGAGCTTTCTCGAGCTCAATGCCTCGGACGAACGCGGGATCGACACGGTGCGCACGACGATCAAGAGCTATGCCCGCACTTCCCCGATTGGCGGGGTCGGGTTCAAGCTTCTGTTCCTGGACGAAGCCGACAATCTTACCGCCGAAGCCCAGGCGTCCCTGCGTCGGTTGATGGAACGCTACTCAGGCGCGTGTCGATTCATTCTCTCGTGTAACTACTCCTCGCGGATCATCGATCCGATCCAATCCCGGTGCGCCGTCTTCCGATTCCGCTCCTTCTCAGCCGACCAAATGCAGCTGCAACTGGAGAGGATCGCCAAAGCGGAAGGAAAGAAAGTCGCCGCGGGGGCCTACGCGGCGATTCTCGCCGCCAGCGGAGGCGACATGCGGCGCGCCATCAACCTCCTCCAACTTGCCGCCACATATTCGGATTCCGTGACGGAGGACACCGTGCGCCAAGTCTCCACGGTTCCGCTTCGATCCGAGGTGGAACAGATGCTGACCGCCGCCTTGAACGGACAGTTTCTCCCGGCACGCGATCGACTGTTCCAGATTTTCACCGAACGGGGAGCAACGGGGGAGGACATCCTGCGCGCGATCCACAGCTATCTCCCCGATCTCTCAGAGGAGTTGATCCCGCCTCGCGAGAAGATCCGGTTGGTGGAGTATCTCGGCGAGGTCGATTTTCGATTGGCCCAAGGGGCCTCCGAGCGAATCCAGCTGGAGTCCGTTCTCGCGCATCTTGCCCTCAGCCGCGATCGGAAAGCGTGAATCGATGGCTCGGCAACGTCGCACCCATCGAAAACCGTTGGTCTATCGCCGAGCGGTCGCCGAAGGCGACCTCCAATTACGCGTGTCGACGGTGCAACAGATCCGGGCTCATACCGTCGCCAAGGGAGATCCGATCGCTGTCGCGGAAGTCGCAGGATTGCAGGCGATGAAGCGAACCGCCGAGCTCATTCCGTTCTGCCACACGATTCCGCTCACCGGGAGCAGCCTCGAGCTCAACCTTCGGAGAAACGGAGTCCACGTCCGTGCGGAGGCGGAGACCGTGGGCCGAACGGGGGTGGAGATGGAATCCCTCGTGGGCGCCTCGGTGGCCCTGCTGACCGTGTGGGACATGGTGAAATACCTCGAGAAGAATGCGCGCGGTCTGTACCCCAGGACTCGGCTCGGTCCCGTTCAGGTCGTGGTCAAGGAGAAAAGGAACGAATCCCGGAAATGACCGAAGGCGAAAATCCCCCGCACGGAGCCGCGTCCAGCCGACATCACCTCGGGGGTCACCGCTCGATCGGGTTCGCGATCCTCTCGGTATCGGACACGCACACGGAGGATGACGACCCTTCGGGCCACCTCGCGCGCACGCTCGTCGAGGGCGCCGGACACAAGGTCTTGCACTACGCGCTCGTTGCGAACAGTGTCGCCGATGTCCGCGAGAAGCTCGAGGCGTATCTCGCCGAGATCCCCCTGGAATGCGCGGTCACGGTGGGGGGAACGGGAGTGAGCTCGCGTGATCTTACGGTGAACGCATTGGAGAACATGGGAGGCAAACGCCTCGATGGATTTGGGGAACTGTATCGGTCGATCAGTTTTGCCGAGGTCGGACCGCTGGCCCTCATGAGTCGCGCCGCCCTGTTTCTCGTCCGAAACAAACCGGTCTTCGCGCTCCCGGGGTCGGAACGCGCAGTGCGCACCGCCTTGGAGAAGCTCATCCTTCCTTCCGTGCAGCACCTCGTCGAAGAGCTCGAACGCTAGCCGCCCGGTCCTGGAAGGGGCTACGCGCGCGGCAGCTGCATTCCGACTGCGCCCATCGGCGGAGGCCCCGAGTCGAGAAGTTGATCTGCCACGCCCTGCGCCCGACAGAATTCGCTCCACGCCGGATTCGCATCGATGTGGTGCGCCAAGAGGATTCCCCGCGACGAGAGGGCCGACCACGCGGAGCGAAGCTCGAATCGCGCGCGAACGACATCCGGGCCATTGTCGTAGAGGAACACGTCGATTCCCGGGTTGGCCGTGAGTACCCCTGGGAGCTTCTCGACGGAGTTCCCCAGGACGAGGGTCCAGCGGCTGCGAAGACTCGGGGGGACGAACTGCCCCACGGTGACTTGGTGGACCCCGGCGGCGCGTCCCACCGGCGAGCCGGGCCCTAACGAGACGAGCTCGCCTGATTGATTCGCTTCCAATCCCGCCAACAGCCAGGCGGTGGAATAGCCGGGGCGGACCCCCGTTTCCACGATCCTTCGGGGGCGCTGAGCGCGCACTAACAGGTAAAGGAGGGCGCCTTGGGGAAGCTCCCGAGTGAAGGGGAGCCCGGCGCCGCGTTGCAGCAGCAGGTCGGGCAGGTCGCTGTCGAGCAGGTCGTGGCGAAACCCTTTGATCTCCTCCGAAGGCACGCCCGTCAGTTCGGAGATCCGGCTGAGAGCGGCGGATCGAAACAGGAGCATCCGTTGCCGGATCGCCTTCTGCGCCGCAGGGCTCATCACCGTCGGAGAACGGGTCGCTCGTGGGGCCGTGGGCACGGAAGCTCCGAGAAGGGTGGGCGAGGAGGCTTCAGCGTCGGAAGACGGGTCCGTTCGCATGGAAGAAAGTATAGACCCTACGGGCTGGCTCCTACTAAGAGCTTGC
This sequence comes from uncultured Thermoplasmata archaeon, assembly GCA_963749195.1. Taxonomy (GTDB): domain Archaea; phylum Thermoplasmatota; class Thermoplasmata; order Lutacidiplasmatales; family UBA184; genus Lutacidiplasma. The sequence goes on along the minus strand of CAVVLX010000006.1, from coordinate 400,833 downwards.
CCGAGGCAATGGAATTTAGGCCCTCGAAGTGAGGTTAGGGAAGCCGAAGTTCGCGAACACTTTAATAGGAACGATCGATAAAATGGCTGGGTACATCCATGTCGGTCCAGGAACTCAACGGGGCTCAGTTCAACAAGTTTGCGCAGGAGAATAACGCCGCGGTGGTCGATATCTGGGCGCCCTGGTGTGGTCCGTGTCGGATGGTCTCGCCGATCGTCGATCGGCTCTCCGCGAAGTACACGGGGAAGGTCGCTTTCGGGAAACTCAATTCCGACGACAACAGCGAGCAGGCCGGGGCCCTCGGGATCATGAGCATTCCTACGCTGCTCTTCTACAAGGAAGGTAAACTGGTCGACCGCATCGTGGGAGCCTACCCCGAAGAAGTCATCGACGAGCATATTCGAAAACTGCTCTGACTCCTCCGCCCTCGGCAGTGGCTTAGGCCATCTCGTGCGCGCACCCGCGCACCTAAGAGCGTGCTGAGGTTGGCCGCCCCGCCCCTTACCAGGAGGGGACAGTGAGCCCCGAAGCCACGGCCGATGCGCAACTCGCGCGATACTCGTTCCAGCGGAAGCTGGATGAGATCGCCGCCGCCCGGGGACGAGCGACCGAGTTGATCTCGCTCTACGTGCCCCCGAAGAAACAGCTCTCGGACGTCATGTCCTATCTCCGGAACGAGTACGCGCAGAGCTCGAACATCAAGAGCCGGACGACCCGCAAGAACGTGATGTGGGCGATCGAATCGATCATGGGGCGCGTTCGCGCCTACAAAGAGGCGCCGGCGAATGGTGTCGCCTTTTTCGTCGGGAGCAAAGCCATCGGCGCGGACAAATCCGAACCGGTGACGTTCATAGTGGAACCCCCGGAACCGTTGAACACGTATCTCTACCGATGCGACTCGACCTTCTTCCTCGACCCGTTACTTTCGATGGTCCATGAGCCGGAGCTCTGGGGCTTGATCGTGATGGATCGCGCGGAGGTCACCATCGGATTCCTCCGGGGGAAGCGGGTGGAAGCGTTGCGGAACAAGCAATCCCTCGTTCCGAGCAAACACGGCCGGGGCGGTCAATCCGCGCACCGATTCGAGCGGCTCATCGAGCACGCCGCCCACGACTTCTTCGTGCGGTGTGGAGAGATGGCGAACGAGCTGTTTCTCCCCAAGAAAGATCAGCTGAAAGGGATCCTCATCGGGGGGCCCGGCGCCACGAAGGAGTACTTCTACAAGGAAAATTACCTGCATTACGAGCTCCAGCAGAAGGTCGTCCTCCCGCTCTTCGATGTCGGCTATACCGATGAATATGGGCTCAAGGAGATGGTCGAAAAAGCGACGCAAACGCTCCACGGGCTCGAGCTGACGGAGGAGAAGCGGATCATTCAGCGACTGTTGAACGAGATCCGGCGAGCTGAAACCGGGCTGGCGGCCTACGGGGAGAAGGATGTCCAAACCGCGCTCGAAGGGGGAGCCGTTGAAATTCTGCTGATCTCGGAAGGACTCCGGAAGAAACGGGTCGCGTTTCGATGTTCGTCCTGTGGCAACGCCTTCGATCGGACGCTGACGGATGCCCAGGTCGACGAGGTCCTCGCGTCTCCCTGCCCGAAGTGTGGGACCTCCGCGCTGACCGTGACCGAGTCGGAAGATTACGTCGAACAGCTGTTCCGTCGAGCGCTGAAATCCGGGGCGACGGTACGGATGATCTCGACGGAGAGCGAAGAAGGCGAGATGCTGGCCAAAGCCTTCGGCGGCGTCGCGGCGATCCTGCGGTATCCGCTCGCCACGCGCGCTCGCCCGCTCCGTCCGGCCACGTAGTTCGACGGACGTGCCGTCGAGACGTGCTCTACCAGAGATTGCCGAGCGGGTCGGGTTCCGGTTCCTTCTCGGGGTCGGCTGGTCGCCGCGGCTCGGCAGGGATCGCGGTGAGGGGCGCTCCGATTGGATAGAGCTGGGCATTCGGATAAACGGGACTGGGCAATTGACGTCGGCGTTGGACCACGACCGCGATCACAATGGCGACAAGGATCGTGACGGCGAGGACCCCGAAGATCTCCCGTAGGGGGCTTGCGGGCCCCGACGGCGCGGAACAGGATCCGACCGCGAGACATTGCTCGTTTTGAGCGGCTTGGTTGACGGATTCCGGTTGTCCCTGCACTCCGACCTGTTGGAGCATCGGCACTCCTGGCGGTTGAGCGTCGACAATCGCCCCGATGCCGGAGGCGCCCGTGGCGGAGGGTGACGAACTATAGACCTGCCGAGTCGCCAAGATTCCGACGTGTCCGGAGGAGGTGGTCGCGTAGTCGACGTTCGCGAGCTGCGTCGTCGTCGTTCCCGATTGCGAGGGAGTCCAGGCGTGGCGGGCGGTTCCGAAAAGATCGGTACTCGCCGGGAGCAAGATGAATCCATCGCGGAGGTCGAACGGAGCTCCACTGATCGAGATCGCTAGAACCAGCAGGCTCTTTCCCCCGAGGGTGATCGCGGTTCCTTCGTTGACTCCGGAAAGGTTCACTGTTCCGTTCGGAACCGTCCCGTTTCCGGAAAAAGTCGTTTGATTCACCGGGGTAGATCCCGCCCCGAGCGTGTGGTTATAGTACGACGCGGACCAGCTCCAAGCGGCGCTGTACGGCGCCGTACTCGTCCAGCTGGCGACCGAGCCTACATCGCTCGGAACGAGGCCCAACGGATTCGAGGCGGGAAACGCCACGGATGCGGTTCCGGCGAGCTCGATCGATAGCGTCCGCGCGTAGGAGGAGGTGGCCCGGAGTCCATGAAGTTCCACTCCGAGATACTCGGTGAGGTTCGCCACGACTAACGAGTGAGAATCCAGCAGGCCGAGCGCAGCGGTCGAGCCGCCCGGAGTCGACACCGTGGCATCATTGGTGAAGTTGGCGAAGTCCGTGACATTTTCCCATACGCGGTAATTCCAGACGATCTCGTAGTACGTCGGACTCGAGCAGCTCGGAGAACAGTAGTTGATGTCGACTCCGGCGCCAGTGGTATGCTGAGCCTGAACGGAGAAATTCCCATTGGGTCCCGCATTCTGGCTGAGGACCGTGGCTTGACCGTAGTAGGCCGAGCCCGATGCTGACCCGTTGGACGTCGGAGTGTTGATGTTGAGTAATTTCACTCCGCCGTAGGCCCAAGCATTGGCCCCCGAAGCGACAATACCTGGGGTAGCACTCGCCGATCCTGCGAGTGGGAAGAGGACAAAGACCATGAGGGCCGCAACCGTCACGACGAGAACGGGGGTAGTTCGGGACTCCTCACCGCGCATCTTTTTCTCGGGAACAATAATGGAGCGATCTGTTCGTCGAAGAGAAGGCGGTGAGTGGGTTTTAACCTCATGTTTATCCTCCTCCACTGCGGTCTGGACCCCGTGCTAGACTGTCGCAACTAGGAGCATGACCGCGTGCGGGCACTAACGGAGTCGGAAACCCGGGTGATCGCGGTCCTGCTATCGGCGCTCCCGGACCGAGAACGGGAACGTTTGCGACGGGTCGATATTCCGCGTTCCACATATCATGCGGCGCGTCGAAGAGCGTACGAGGAGGGTTGGCTCCGTGACCGATATGTGCCGGATCCCTCGCGATTCGGGCTCCCCTACGCGATGTTCCTCGTCGCCCGTCCCTTTGTGGACCGCGTCGGCGACTTAGTCCAAGAGTGGCAGCGCGAGCCCGGCAACGTCGTTCTTTGGGCAGGTTCTCAGGTCGCCTTAGGCGTGTTTTTCCTTCCGACCGCCGAGGAAGCGAAGCGAATCGCCGCGAGATTCGACGAACTTCGACTCGGAAGTTGGCATGAGTCGATCGCGGTCCGTCTCGATCAACCGTCGATCCCGGTCTACTTTGATTTTGAGGGCCTCTGGTCCCATCTGGCTGGAATGGCCGGGACGTTGGCCTACCCCCATGGACTCGGGGGCCCGGGACCCGACGGCGAGGTCGACGAGCGGCCCGAACCGGGAACGCTCAACCCGCACGCGGCCTGGGCGGTCGCGGAACTCCTCCATCGACCGTTCATTGGGCAAGAACAGGGCCGGCCGGGTCATCTCATGGGTCCCCTGGGACTCCCCTTCTCGCAGCAGAAGCTGTTGACCCGGGGATGGGTGCTCCATCGCGTGTTTCTTGAGCCCTCTCGATTGCCGCTCTACAAGGGGCGATCGGCAGATCAGGTCAACTTGATCCTCGGACGGCCGAAGCCCGGCACCCGCCCAGAAGAACTGTTTGCGACGCTCACCCGAGACTGCCGGGTCTATCCTTTCCTCTATGTGGCGGGCGCCGAACGGTTTTTGATTGGAGCCTTAGGGAGCAGCGCGCCGACCAACTCGTCCGATCAACCCCCCGAGCCCCGCCGGCCCGTATTGGCGACGCTCCAGGAGAATCTGGAGGGCATCGAAATCGTGCAGGAGCTGGCTCCGAATCTCGTGAATCATGTCGACCATCGGTACGACCGCCTTTTCGCGAGGAAGTCCTGAGATTTGCTGACGGAAGTTCGCCGGCCATCGAAGTTTTCTTAAGGTCAGCCACGCCACGGAGTCGGGGCGTGTGGCCTAGCCTGGATAGGGCAGCGGGTTCCTAACCCGTTGGTCGGGGGTTCAAATCCCCCCACGCCCGTATAGCCCCGCTATTCGATTAACTTACAGTGAAGCTCCGAGCCCCCACCGTGTCGGCGATAGTCGGAACCCTATCGAACTTCGTCAGTACGGACGAAAGGATTGCTACAGCAACTACGCCTGCGACGATGAGGAGAACGGTGGCAGCAATCGTCGGGCAGCGATCAAGTCAACGCTTCGGATGGTTGCGTAATCGAGACGTCGGGCCCGAAACTGCCCGCAGTTGATTATCAGCGTTACGAACGGGATAACCGATCAGTCTTGATCGTCCACAGGTGATGGAGAAGGCGACGACTGTATTCACGACTTGGAAAACCCAGAGCGTCGGCGCTCGGATGACCCGGACGCGGAGTAGCGGAACTCATACGCAATAAGTGGGCGACGTGGAGTACTTTTCAGTGAATGCACCATTAGCTATGTCTGTGGGTGTGTAGTACTGATTCTCACAAAAACCGACGGCGTAATGCAGGTAAATGTCCTCGAGCTGTATGAACGCGACCGGAGCCGAAAAGCTATACGCGTAGCTGACGCCCTTGTCGACGTAGTTTGCATTAGTAAATTTAATCGCTGGGGAGACGGTCGGCAAGGGGCCAAGGTCCGAACTACAGTCGGTCGATCCACAGGGAGCTTCGACTACCCATTCTGCCGTCGAACGATCGGCTGAGTTGGAGATTCCGGAGACACTATACGTATCGCCCGCGGTCGACCCGTTCCAAATCGCCCAGCCACCAGCTTGGTCATTACCGACCGTCACCGTGATCGTTCCCGGTTCAACATTCAGTGGAATCACGATCTGAGGCTCCGGATAAGACTCATACCATGCATACAACGAGAAGGTATGCAACCCTATTTCAACTCCAACGCCGGCCTGCCAGAAATCAAAACCATTGACGCCACCAATTCCAACCCAGGTACCTAGGAAGTTGCCCGCGCCGGTATCGATTTGATTATAGTTGCTCGGTATGGTAAACGTCCCAGACACCTCGTCGATGGCTTTTCCGCTTACGATGTACCCGCCAACAGAATTGAGATTGGTTATGGCTAGAATTAGGACGATTACCTGGTTGGGCTCAAACCCTGAGCCGGTCGTAAAAGTCGTAGATTTTGAGTCAGGGCTCGAAACCACGCCATTCGTAACGTACCACTCTTTAAACGAATAGCCGGAAGCGACGTCGGTGGCTGACAATGTATACTTCGTGGATACGCAGAGTTGTCCTTCATATGGAAATTCTGCAGTGATTTCTCCGTTCGTGTAGGTACTCCCATTGACTACGGCTGCAGCTTCGTCGTTGTAGATATCGATTTGATAGCTAATCGTAAAGCAGCCACTCCCACATTCTCCGCAGGTAGGGCACCCGCAGACATGTTGGCCCCCGGCCTTTGCCTGCCCCACCGGAGAAGCGGCCGCGACCAAAATTGAAACAAGTGCAATTGCTATCGCGACCTGCACGATCTTGCGACTCTGACGTTCGTTAGACCCGAAATGAGCGCTAGTCAACGAAAGTCCAACCGACCTTCGATTATTTGGACCGTGGGAGTCAGTTTTGAACTGCAGGAGTATTTGTAGCAGTGCACAGGTCGAAATCGGGGGGTACCTCGTCGCTGTTTTCTTCGGAGTCCTAGCGTTTAGTTTATTCGATATCGTTTGGTCTGCAGTCTGAACTTCGAATCGGGCGAGACCCGATCGAGGTTCTGTCTCTCGGCGACCCTAGGCACCGGCCGCCCCCCGATCGGTCTTAACGCCCGGGGGCTTCGGGTTCGCCCTGTACGACCCTGATAGGCGACTCGGTCCCCGAGGTCGTTTCTGCGAGCCCTCACACAAGCCCCACCTACGATCAGACACGAGGGGGCCCGGGGATCGGGGTTCGGGGCGGATCGGGGTCCAAGAGCGGTCTCGGATAGAGATTCGAATAGTCAGGCTATGCGAGTCCCCCCACGCCCGTATGCATGGGGTGTCAACTCGGAATAGCTCTGACTCATGTCCGAAAGTCGCCGGCTCGGCGGTTCGATGCATTCCATCGAGGAGACCAGTGGCCCTTGAATTTCCATGAACGTTACGCTCAGGCACAATTTAACCTGGAGTTAGGCCTGTTGATCCTGGCGACGCTTCCATCGGGCCGAGCGGGGCAGTAAAAAAAAAGCCGCGAAGAACGCTGCAATCGAGATAACGCAAAAGGAGATTCCGAGCTGGAACTCGATGAGGTTCCCGAATCGCCAGCCATTAACGATTAACGTAGAGCTGCCTAGTTGAGCTCCCACGAGACCAACGAGCCATGGCAATACGGGATACGGCCACAACCCTCTTGCAGGCATTACACACACCACGCGGGAGAGGAAACGGGCTTAGGTAAGACCCACCATTGCAACTCCCACACAATCGCTGTGTACACCCCGCTTCCATTATCCGCGAGCCGGGCCCATGTAGTCCAGGCGCCAAAGATGGCGGCCAGGACTCCTGCGACGACGGTTCCTCCGACGGACCCTGTAAGGAAAAGTGCAACTATACCAAGGGAGAAGCCAAGCGCACCGAGCACACTCTCGGCAAACACGGTGGAGCACTCGTTTAACCTGAGAGCGCCCCCCAAGACCCCCACGGAGTAGCTCTGACCCGCAAAGTTTGGTAGCGATGGGGGATCGGTGACGGTCACCTTGATGTCGAGTCGGATCGAGTTTTAACCCGTAGAAGAGACGGTAACACCGACGTTGTAGGATCCTTAATGCGTGAACTTCCAAGTCGGTTCCGGCACCGCTTTTGCTTATCGCATAAGAGTCGGCCCTTTCATCGTGTTCCAATGGAACGTTGAACCCGTCGGCAATATATTTGATATGCGTGGTTGATCCCACTCGAGTCGACCGCATGTTTGAGCCCCGCGCTCCGTCCGCAGACTCTCTTGTAGTCACGTTCGAACCCCGGCGAGATCTCGAGCTCCCAGCTCAATGAGAATCACCCGTGACCGCGTCGAGTGACTGGATTCTGCGGAACTTCCCCCGTCGAATCCGCTCCAGATCCGCTACGAACTCAGGTCGCAGAGCCGGGTCGAGAATCTCCTCCTCGTAGGCAATAACGGTGCTCTCGATCGCCTCGGACTTGCCTTTCAGTCCGTCTCGAGCCTTCACAACATTCACGACTCGGTTGGCGTGCTCGGACAGCTCCACGACGGCCTTCGGCATATCTTCGTGTATGCTGACGTAATTCGAGAATATGAGAAGTATCTTCCCTGGATTTTATAGACCCTCCCCTACCGCTGGGGTCGCGCAAAGGGGGTCCCTGCCCCCCGTTGGAGGTCAGGCGCTGAAACCGCCGGAAACTGTTGATATTCGAACCCCCGGGGTAGTCAGTCCCCTCATACCCGGGATCCCGACCGATTGAATTCCTTATCTAGCGCCGTCCAAATAATTCAATGATTGATTTCGCGGGCGAAGCACTCTATGAGCGAATCGAACTCGGGTGAATCCTCTGTCAAATCGTTCCTGCGTCTCGTATGGGCTTACCAGCCGAGTATCATGCTCGCAGCATTTGCCGCCACTCTTTGGACTATCTATGTGGTGATTCTCCCCCTGGAAGATTATGGGGGAAATTGCAACGCCGTGCCGTCGGGCGCCGCGTGCCAATTACCCGACAACGTTGGACTTGTTCGCCTTGGGAAATCTATTGGCGATTGCCGCAGTTATCCTCGCATTCGTTTCGGTCTTCGTCGCCCTCGGAATCTATGAATATCGCGTCAAGCTCCAGCGGAAATCCGCGAAGATCGATTTGGGAGTTTCCCTGGCACTCGTGATTCTTGGGCAGACCTTGAGCCCACTCAGAACGGAGACCCTCGGGTACGTGCGGTGTGAGCCACCCCACGGAAGCGGAGCGTAGGCCGCCCGAGCTCAGGGTGCGTCCGACCTGCGCTTCGGGTAATTCGGGATTCACCTAACTGACCGTTCAATCGAGGTCAGGCTGGACATTTCGGTCCGCCCTACCTCGAGCCGGCGCTGAAATGTCCGCGAAGGAACTCGAGGTTTTCGGCGAACTGTTCCGGCTCTTTCCAGTTGCGAAATCGGTCGGGTATTTCTACTGTCCTCTTGCTGTTCGCCAAGTCCAGGATCGTGGCAAGGTAGTCCCGCATGTCCGCCACACTTTCCAGCGAGCCGATAGGCCCGTGGCCCGTCACCACGTGTTCGGGTCGCAACGCCGCAAGCTTATCCAGGACGGTCAACCAATGCTCCGGATTCCCGGAAGTAAGGTTCGGATGCTGCTGTGCCAGCACCAGGTCTCCCGCGCAAAGTATTCGTTCCCGCGAGAGGAAGAGCACCGCATCGCTCTCGGTGTGGCCGCTCCCAAAGGTCAGGAGACGCGCGTCTCGGTTTCCCTCCAGGCGTAGCTCTTCCTCGAACCCCCGAGTCGGGAGAGTGAATTTCAATTCCCCGGTTTCGGAAAGTAGCGCCCGCCGGATTCGCAGCACGCTGTCGAACATGGCACGCACAGCTTCGGTTTTCGCTGCACCGAGTCGGCCCTCGAAAACGCGAATTTCGGTCTCCAACTTCTCGCGACTGATTTCGCCCAGGAGCTCCCCTTTCCTCCTTCGCAGTGTCTCGATCGTCCCCTGAGACGCGTAGATCGGATGATCGGCGAATACCTGGTTGCCGAGCATATGGTCGAGATGCCAGTGACTATTGGCACTCAATGATGGCGGCCGACCGGTCGCCGCGATGGAAGCAGCGCGAAGGTCCTGAGCCGCTCGTAGCGTCAGACTCGTGTCGAAGACGAGTGTTGATCCGCCGAGGTCGATGAGCCCCGCGTTCGACAGCGCCGTTCCTTCCGGCCGGGCGCGCGCGAACGTCGTCCTTTCTCCTATTGGTTCGAACGAATAATGCTCCGAAGGAGGGAACCGATCCGCGTGCATTTTCTGCGCCGCAACCCGACGGCGCACTTACGCTCCACCCAGGAAAAAACATGTAGAATCGAGAAGGAAACCGCACGGTTGGGAGTTGGAAGTCGTCCCAGGGGTCAGGGGGCAACACTCGAGTCTGTGCTAGTTATCATGGACAAAGTTGAAGCCGCGAAGATTGCTCGAATATGTGTGGAGCCACCCGACGAACCGATGCGAGCGATATCGGTGCCGCGCGAGAGCGGCCTCGAACGTTCCCATCCCCCGGAAAGCAACTCCCGCGCAAGGGGAGTCGTCATGGCGGTGGCCATCGCCGGGTTGGTGTTCGCCGGCGGACTGGCCGTTTTCGTGCTCGGGACCCCCTCTGGGTCACCGGGGCGGGTAACTATCGGACCCGCCGGTTGGACGGCCAGCTGGGTCGGATACAACGCATCCTACGGTGTGCCCCCTCCGACCGTCTCCGCTCCGGCAGTGGGTCCGGGATTTTGTCCCTCGGTGAATAGTTCGTTTCCCGCGGGGGCCGTGATCCAGTGCTGGCTCCTGCTCAATCTCACTCAATCCGGCCCGGGGCAAGATGAGATCGGCGGCATCTACGTGAATTTGACCGCTCCGTTTTTCGTGACGACCGTTCTCGCGGATTGGGACCATTTCTGTCCGGAATGCTACTCGTGGGACCTGAGTATCCAGCTTCCCTCGAACTCGGGGGTCTATTCGTTGGGAGGAACCGTAGGAGTCTGGGGCGGGCCAGGCTAGCGGCGGGATCCTCGGCCCAGGAAAAAAAAAACGGCACTCGCAGCCCGTTCGAGCTTAGTGAACCGCCACGCTAAAGTCGCGACCCTCCCAGCGTTGTTCGGCTGTCCAATAGAACGTGAAGATGTAGCCGGGCGCCTCCTTCGGAACGGGCGGGAGATCGACGTAGTGTAAGTTCAAGCTGGTCGCGGTCGAGTCGGTATCCCGAGTATTCTGCCAATGGTCGTTCGACCAGTGAAGCCGGAACGGAGCGCCGGCTTGGATGCGCAGCGGCCACCCGGATGGGACTGTGGCCGGCTGACGATTGAACTTCCAGACCTCGCGCGGAGGAGGAGGCCGCGGGGCGTCCCCGTACCGATTCGCGACCTCGGGGATTCGATCGAAGACCTTTCCGTCGGAAATCGAGCGGACCAGTTTGACGTACTCCGCATGCGCCCATACGAGAGGGAGCGCCGCTTCCGTCGGCATGCCGAGTTCCAGATGCATTCCTTCGCGCGTCACTTCGTCCCACACTTGTTCCGGCAGTAGGCCGGTCGGCGTGGCGAACCGCTCCATCGCGAGAAGACACGTTCGGGCGTCGCCGCGCGCGGCGAGCTCGTAGTGGCCCCGCTCTCCGGTCAGGAGCGGCCAGGCGCGGCCCTCCCCCCACTCGACGAACGGCCCCCCATCATCCCGCTGCCCGTATCCATCGTGATTGTATCGTCGCCACACGGGACCCCGGGGGGTCTCCACTTTCAGCACCTTGTCGATAACCACCAACGAATCGACGATGATCGGATCGTCCGGTTTCCGCACCCCGTAGCGAACCAGTTCCAAGAACCCCCCGTCGACGATCTCGTTGGTCGGGAACTCATCCGGAGCGCCGGGTGCGAGATTCGGAAGTCGCATGGATCCCATCTCCGCAGACTCGTCCGGGGTCGGGTCCTGGATCGCCACGGGTCGGATTCGCACATAGTGCCGTCGAATCCCAGGAACTAAGGTTCCATTGGTCGTCACCGTCCACGGCTCGATATGACAGTTGAGAAAATCGGCGTGGTCTTGGATGAATCGAGCGGTCGCCCCGTCGCCCTGTTCGCGGACCATTCCCGCGGCGCAGGTGAGGGCCGCTATCGTAACGGCCAACGTGGAGGGCGAATAGCCGCCGATCTCCTCCCAGCGGTCCTGCCCGGTCGCCGGACCCCGGTCGATGAGAAATCGGGCTGCGCGGAGGATGAGGGGGTAGGGATCGAACTGTTGCAACGCTCGCGCGCGATGAAGGCGCCAGGCCAGGATGATTGGATACGCCACTTCGTCGAGTTGGACCCCACTCCAGTACGCTCGACCATCCACCCAGAAATTCTGGGGAAATCCGCCGTCCGCTTGTTGTCGCGTCGCCAGGTAGATGAGCGCGCGCAACGGCGCTTCTACACTGCCCGTCGCGAGTAGCGCGGTCGCCGTGTTGACCATGTCCCTCGTCCAAACGAGGTGATAGCCGCCGCGATCCGTGTCGCCCTTGCTCGCTCCCCAGGGGATCGAAAGGGAGGCGATGAACGCCCCCGGAAAGATCTTGTCTTCGTGAGCCAGCATCAGCCCATGGCTCGCCCGGTACAGTCGACCGCCGTCTCCCGAGGCTTTTGCGAGCGGCAGCAGGCTCCGCGCCGAACGATCCCACTGTTCGGCGAAACGCTGCCGGTGCACTTCGAACGGTGTGCCCAAGGATTGGAAAAGGGCCGTCACGGCGGCGGGGAGCGTCCGTCCGAAGGCCACTCCGAGAGTGAATTCGGCTCGATCGTGAACCGGAATCTCTCCGATCAGCGCCACATTCCCGTTCGTCGCGCTGTCGAATTCCCAGTCGAGTTGAAAGTTGTCGGCGAGATCAGTCCACCCGTCGCTCTTTCCCACGAACCCTACGCTGGATTGGACGAACGGGGCGGTTGCGGCAACGGCGAGTGCGTTGCCGCCCTTTTGGGCCGTCAGGACGTCGCGCCCAAGTACCTTGACGACTTGACCGGTATTGCCCCAGCCGCCGACTTCCAGGTGAGGTGCCGCCAGAACGAACAATCGTAGCTTGGGTTGAGCGGGGGACCGGCGCGTCGTGAGTCGGACATGAATGAGCAGGCAGGGAAGGTGGGGATCGGAAATGATCTCTTTGTCGAGCGTGTAGCCCTCTTGTGGATCGACGCTCGTGACCCGATATCCGAGGGCGTGCTCGAACTCCCGTTCGCAATGGGACTCGAGTTGGCGTTTTTCCTCGTGAAAGAAGGAGACCCCGTCAGTGACCAGAAACTCGAGGTCCCGAAGTTGCGGCATATCGATCGTCGGAAAGTAGAGCTCGGTGACCGTCCCTTTCCACAGCGTGAACCATAGGCGGCTATCGGCGGAATACGCCGTTCCCACCCCCTCCTTATTGCTGTGCGACCAGCGCGGTTCCATCCCTGGCTGACCGAACGCTTCTCGATTTCCGCGTAGCTCCACGCCGTGCTACCTGCCTAGAAGGAAGGAGAGTGGGAGTCCCTTTGAGGTTTCCCCGCCGGGGGAGGGTCGAAGAGCGTTCGGAAGAGGGCGCCGGCCGCTGGCACGCCGAGACCCCATTCATCGGAGCAACTTTAGGGGGAATCGATGTGGCTTTGGCGTGGATCTCGCGCTCTTTCTGCTGTTGATCGCCCTCGCGGCCATCGGCGCTGGACTGGTCGGATCGCTCACCGGGCTGGGCGGGGCGGTCGTCGTCATCCCAATCCTCGCCATCTTCTTCTCGGTCCCCTTTATCGACGCGATCGGCGCCGGGGCGATCACGGTGCTGGCGACCTCGACCACCACGGGGGCCGCGTACGTTCGGGACCGACTCAGTGATCTTCGGATTGGAATGTTCTTGGAAATCGCGACCGTGCCGGGGGCGCTCCTCGGGGCCTCGCTCACGGTCCTGATCGCCCACCTGAATCTCGCCGACGCCCTGATGGTGGCGCTCGGGAGCCTTTTACTGCTGACGCTCCCTTTGGCCGCACTCCGCGGCCGTCGGCCCAACCGGGACCGCGGAGTCCCGGACGCGCGATCGCGCCGTCTCGGACTATCCGGGACCTATGAGGATCCGGCGGAAGCCGGTCCGGTTCATTATGCGGCTACGAATACCAACGGCGCCCTCGGAGTCATGTTCGGCGCGGGGATCGTGAGCGGAATGTTCGGGATCGGGAGCGGCGTTCTGAAGGTTCAGGCGTTGGAGGGGGCTTTGCACTTGCCGATGAAGGTCGCGACCGCCACGAGCAACTTCATGATCGGGGTGACGGTCGCGGCGGGAGCGAGCGTGCTGCTCGCGGCCGGCTACATCAATCCACTCCTTGCGGCACCGGTGGCCATTGGAACGGCTCTCGGGGCCTACTCGGGAAGTCGCATCCTTCCCGGCCTTCGGAATCAGACGGTTCGTTGGATCTTCATCTTCGTTGTCGCCGCCCTCGCCACGGAGCTCATCCTTCGGGGGATCGGTCTCCCATGATCGCTCAGCCCCCCGACGGGACGGCGCCGGTCGCGGAGCCCGAACCACACCCGCCATCTGAAGCCCGAGGTCTACGCGACGACGACCCTACTTCTGCGGGGAGGACTGCTCCTCGCCTTGTTCACGCTCGGGGTTTTCGCCGTGGTCTACGTGATCCTGAATCCCGCAAGCAGCGGGTCGCAAGTTATCGCCCACAATCCCGTGCGGAATTATCTCTCCGCCTCCGGGCTCGCTACCGGACTGCTCCACCTGCAGGTGGAAGCCTTTCTGACGATCGGGGTGCTGTTCCTGATCGCGACCCCCGTGGCCCGCGTTCTCGCCGGTGCCTTCATCTTTCACGGGAATCACGAACGAACGATGACTCGGGTCACGTTGGCCGTCTTCGCGATGCTCCTGGTAGGATTGTTCCTCGTGGGACCATTCGTTGGCTAGTCGTCGGGGTCGAACGCTCGCTCCCCGCCGACACGCTGACGTAAGCTATGGGTTCCGGCCGCTCTCAGAGTGCGGGTAGCGCGATGGACGAGGGATCTTCCTCGCAAGAGTACGCGCGACGGCGCGTCCGACAGGGAACGACCATCCTTCTGGCGGACCTCTTCGTCCAGTTCCTGCTCGGGATCTGGGTAGCGTTCTTCAACACGAATTTTCCATCGGCTCAATCGAATCTCCTTCGCGCCGCGGTCGATGGAAGCTACCCGATCCTTACGGCGCATCTCGTGAATGCCGTACTCCTTTTGCTACTCGCGCTGGTCGTGTTCTCCTACGCGCTCGAGAGTTCCGATCGGCGGTCGATTCGAATTACGCTCGCTGGGCTGCTCGCGATTCTCGGAGCGATCTCGTTCGGCTTTGCGTTCCTCGAGACGGGGCTCGCCAACGACGGGTATTCGTATGGGATGGCCGTCGCTTTCCTGGCCGCGGTGTACCTCTACTACGCCTTACTCGCCCTCCCGCGCGCGTCGTACGGCCCATCATCTGCCGCGGGGAAGACCGAGTAAGGTATCTCCTCCGATTTCGGGTACCGCCGAATGGCCGAAGCGCCACAGCCGGATCTAAGGAGACGTCACGCCTAAACTTTGGAGGGTACGGCGGACCCGGGCGAGTCCCTGGTCCGCCAACTCCCGGGCACGGGCGGGGGCTTTCGCCTCGGCAAAGACTCGGATGAATCCCTCCGTCCCCGACGGCCGAAGCAGGATCCATCCCTCGGAGAACAAGATCTTGACGCCGTCGATCGTAACGACTTCTCCGCCTTCCTTCAGGACCGCTTCGGCCACGTGCTCCATGACGCGGCTCCGTTGGTCGACCGGGCAGGCGATCTTCTCCTTGAGCAACGTGTATTCGGGAAGCCCCTTCATCGCCTCGGCGAGACTCGTGTCGCGTCGCGCGAGCAGGTCGAGCATGGCCGCCGCGGCCATCGCACCGTCTCGGGCCAACTGGAAGCTGGGGAACACCAGACCGCCATTCTCCTCGCCGCCAAAGATCGCCTTCCGACGCTGCATGGCATGCGTCACGGTGGGCGAGCCGACCCGGGTGTACTCGATCTCTCCACCCGCCGCCAGGACGACTTCTTCGACCGCTTTCGAGGCCGAAACGGGAGTCACGACGACCCCGCCATGGTGGCGCTCGACGAAGTCTTTCGCAAAGAGAGTAAGGACTTTTTCGCCGGGGATGTACCGACCGGAGGCATCCACGAAGACGGCTCGATCCGCGTCCCCATCATGGGCGATGCCCAATTCGGCTCCGATGGCTGGGACGGTCCGGCAGAGATCCGCGAGATTAGTTTCCGTAGGTTCCGATAAATGCCCGGGGAACGTTCCATCGACGTGCCCGTTCAGCGTGACAACGCGGCACCCGAGTCGCCGGAGGAGGTGCGGAGAGGTGGCGACCGATGCGCCGTTCCCACAGTCCAAGACGACCGAGAACTTGCGCGCCCGAATCGCCGCCCGGTCGACCTGCTGGAGGATACCGGAAATGTACCGTTCGCCGCCTCCGGGATCGGACCCAATGTCCCCGATCGATTCGAAGGTGGCCGGCGGGATAACCAGGTGGTCGATCCCGGACTCGATCGCTTCCTCGAGCTCACGGGAAACTTCGAGACCGTCGCGCGCGATGCACTTGATGCCGTTGAACTCGGGAGGATTGTGGGAGGCCGTGACGATGACTCCCAGCTGCGCCCCCACCCGGGGGATATTGTATTGGATCGCGGGCGTGGGGAGCATGCCCAGCTCAATGACACGGTGACCCCCGACCGCGAGCGTCCCCGCGACGATCCGGGCGAACGCCGGGGAGGAGGTCCGCCCGTCCCACCCCACCGCGATGGGGTCGCCCACCGGACACACCTGGGCGATCGCATTCGAGATTTGGGTCACCACCGAAGTCGTGAGCTTCTGGCCGACGACTTCCCGGATCCCATTGGTGCCAAACCAGTGCACTGTCGACCCTCTTCCGATTCCGGAGCATTGCATCGATATAAGCCACCTCCGCTGCCGCCCTTTTATCGGCGGTGCAAGTTCGGGGATTCGTGGACGAACCTCGATGGCTCGCCGACGAAATGGTCGGACGACTGGCCCGCTACTTGCGGTTTCTCGGCTACGACACCGAGTATGTCCGCGGGCTCGACGATCGGGTGATCGCCGACCGCAGCCGACGCGAGCAGCGGATTCTCGTGACTCGCGATCGCCAGCTGGCGTCTCAGGTCCCCCATTCGATTCTCCTCGAAAGCCCGGAGCTCATCGAACAGCTACGGACGGTCCGGCGCACGTTTCCCGCCCTTCGAACCGAAGTCCGTTTCGAACGGTGCACCCGCTGCAACGGGGCGCTCGAACCGTCGAACGCTACGGGTCTTTCCGAGGACGCCGTTCCCGCGACGATTCGGAATTCTGGAGTCCAAATCTTCCGATGCACGATCTGCGGGCATTGCTATTGGGAAGGTTCGCATACCGCTGAGATTCGCCGTAGGATGTCGACGTGCTTCGGGGCGCCCGTCCCATGATAACGGTCTGGGTCGAGCTCGCGGGACGCAACGTGGCGCTCGGACGCGCAGAAGCGCAGGCGGCGTCCGAAGCGCTCGGCGGAGGGGCCGCTCCGGACTTCGAAGAGGGGGCGCTGCCGGGTTTCGAACGCCTCGAACTCCCGGACCCTGAAGGGGTCTCGGCGCTTGCGGATCGACTTTCGCTCGCTCGTCGGTGTCTGATGGAGATCCACGCGCCCCCAGGCGCCCTTGAAGAGTGGTTCGGATCCCAAGGATCGCAGGGCCAGTCGGCGTCCTTTCGGGAGCTGCGGGAAACCGGATCGGAGGAGTCGCATCGCATCCTCCCAAGGTGGGTGAGTGCGTTCAAAGTCGGAGGGGGCCGAATCGACCTCGAAAGTCCCGACCGGCGATTTTGGATCGCGCGTGGCAAGGACGGCGAATCGACGGCCCTGGAAGAGATCGGTGCCATCCAGCGGGCGGCATTTCAATCCCGCCGGATGCCGCAATACCCCTTCCAGCGTCCGGTAAGCCTGGACCCTCGATTGGCTCGCGCGGCCGTCAACTTGGCGCGAATTCGGCCGCAGGATCGAGTCCTGGACCCGTTTGTGGGAACGGGCTCGTTGCTGATCGAGGCCGCACTCCTCGGCGCGCGCGTGAGCGGGGTCGATCGCGAAGCCGACATGATCCGGGGGGCCCTCCAGAACTTCGCCCACGTGGGTCTGGTGCCCGAATCGATGATCGTGGGAGATTCGGCCACGGTCGGTGCGTCCGTGCCCGGTGCTCGATGGGATGCAATGGTCACCGATCCACCGTACGGTCGCGCCTCGGGGACCCAAGGAGAGCCGGTCGCGGAGTTGCTCGCACGAACCCTGCCGGTCTGGGCGGAGCACATTCACCCCGGGGGACGGATTGTCCTCGTGACCGCCGGCGGACCTGATCCCATTTCCGACCCGTGGAGTCGGGTGATGTCGATCCCCGACCGAGTGCACCGCAGTTTGACGCGCGAGTTTCGGGTATACGAGCGACGGGGAACCGCTACGAGGCCGTGAAGGCGGCGCTCACCGGCGTGGCGCCTGACGGAGGGCAGATCTCAGACACAGTGATGGTGATCGAGACCGCGGCCTGCTCTCGATTCAAGTAGGTCGCGACCAGCGACCCGCGAGCCCCGCCATCGATCGCCGAATACAGATTGCTAGGGAGGGTCACGTTCCCCGTGTCGGCAAAGGCGCTCACGACGCCATTGGGAAGGTAGAAGATCCACGACGAATTGGCGATGAAATTCGCTAAGGCGACTCCGGTCAACGGCCCGGTGTGATTATTCACCGTAGTCGTCACCGAGGTGATCGTCGTGGCGAACAGAAAGCCATGCGATACCGGGTCTTGATTCGTAAAGTTGAGCGTCAAATTATCGGCCATCAGATACCCGGACGGCACCGGAAGATGGACCGAACCGGCCGAGGGCACTCCGATGTTGCCCAGCGGAGTCGAGATCGGGACGACGACGAATCCCGTGATCAGGATCGCGAGCGCGAGGCCCCCTACCGCGTATCGTTTCGCGTCGAGCCGACTGATGTCGTTGAGTGGAGGCGGGTGGCGGACTCCGAGTAAGAGGATGAGGATCGCGAAAATGAACCAGCCCGTATAGAAGAAGACCAACCCGAGCCCAAAGAGCAGGAGCACGGCCGCATAGCTCACGTAGCGCGCCCGGTCGCCGAATAACGCCCGGAATACGTGACCCCCGTCCAGCTGCCCCGCGGGGAGGAGGTTGATTGCCGTCACGAGGATTCCGACCCAACCGGCAATGGCCAACGGGTGGAGATTTTGGGAGGCGCCCGGGATGAAGAGGGCGAGGAAATCCCAGAAGAGGGACGTCCCGAAGAGGAGGTTCCCGTACGGCACTCCTAAGATCACCGGGCCGCAGGACGAGAGCGGGGGCGGGGAAGCGTGCGCCGAGAGGAACATGCCGGCGAGAGCGATCGGGATCGAAACGGCGAATCCCGCGATCGGGCCGGACGCCCCGACATCCAAGAGGGCCTTCTTGTTGGGGATCGGCTCTCGGATGCTAATGAACGCTCCGAAAGTTCCGAAGATCAGGTACGGTGGCGGGACCGGAACGAAGTAGGGAAGGGAGGCGGCGACATGATGGCGTCGCGCGGTGACATAGTGGGCGAGCTCGTGGAGTCCCAAAATGGTCATGACGGGGAGGGCGAAATAGAGGGCGCCGTTCAGAAAGTCCGTGGGCGCAAGGGTCGTCTTGCCGAGGTAGGCGAGCCAGATGAACGCGCCGGCGAAGACCGTCGTCACAAACGTGGCGCACAAGAGGGCAATATTGACCCAGAAGCCGTACGGGCGAATCGGAGGTCGACGCGCGATCTCTAGAAAATACTCGCCTTTATCGTAGCGAATGGCGCCGATGTATTGCCGTTTCGTGAGCTCCTGTCGGAGCTGATCGAACTTCGTTTCCAGCGTGGCCGGATCGGCATGCACGACCAGTAACAGGGACTGCGGAGTGACCCGTGTCTCATAGACGGGGAAGTAGGTGGCCACGAGCGATCGGATCCGGTCGATCTCGGTGGTTCCAGAACCGGTCGGCGGCAGCGGAGCGCCACCCGGGATCGACACGCGTCAAGCTCCGGAGGCGGTACCGCCCGCCGACTTGCGCAACCGGCGGGCGCGTTCCTTCGAGGAATAGCCCGTCGTTTCTTCGAGGAAGCGATTGTATCGCTGCACGGTTGCTTGGGCGACGTCGACGGCGACCTTCGGATCCATTCGGACATCGACGGCGAGTTCGCGTCCCTCGGCCCAGACCGTGATCGAGGCGATCGCCCCATAACGCGCCGAAATGCGCGTCCCGTTGCTGGAGACGCTTTCGAAATTCGTCTCCATGGCGCGCTGCAGATTCGACGGGTCGAGGTTGATTCGATGGGTCGTTCGCACCGGATACCGCTGCACGGTTGGATTCCCACCGAAGTTCGGAATAATAAGTTTGCAGCCGGTCGGCAACCGCTCAAACCGTCTCGATCTCGAACAGGACTCGATAACCACGGAGGAGGCGCGTGATCTGGTCTGAGAGGTCTAGGAGTTGCTCGCGCGTCGCGGACCCCTTCCAATCGTAGACGAAGTCATAATTCCCCTGCGTCGGCAAGAACCCAAAGCTGCGAAGCCGATCGGCGATCTCGGACGGTCGAGCGCCTTCGCTGTCGAAGGTAACCCGTAGGTAGGTCTCCATGCGGAGGAGGAGAAACTCGCGACTTCGGAAGAACCTTTCGCGCGGTAGGTTATCGACGCGGCGGGTTCTTGACCCTTCGTCTCGGTCGTGTCCGCAGGGCGATTAGGGGACGTCCCCGAGCGTCGATCTCCCTCGCACGGATCCGGCGGGAAGCGATGGGTCGGCGATCTTTCGCGAGCACCAAGGGCACAATCTCGATCGGGAGCGCGGTATACCCCCGCCGAGCGCGCTCTGTGTTGACGGCCCGTCCACCCGCCCGAGTGTCCGAGGAGACGACGAGCACATCGACGCCGGGTCCGACGGATCGTCCGAACGGTTCCTCGAGGGGTGCGATCCACCACCGGGTGTTGCGGTATCGGGCGCGGAGCCAATGGGACAGCGTCCGCTTGCGGGCCGCGTAGGATTGGATCCGTTGCCCGAGGGGCTTCGGGAACTTTCGAAGGTAGGACGGTGTCGTCAACCCGATCCCCACCGTGTCCGCGACGCGAAACGCTCGGCGCAAGAGGGCTTGGTGGCCGGCATGGAACCGATCGAAGGTTCCGCCGAGCACCGCGACTCGGTAACGACGCGCCACGCGACCCTCGGTCAGCGCAGGAAACTTACGGCCGCCAAGAGGACCAAGAACGCGATCATCGCGTAGAGGAAGTAGGTAAGATTCTTGCGCGACCGCGAGGCGGTCTCCCGCTTCGCCCGGCAGGCCTTGCTACACGTATCTTGGTCGGTCGCGCAGACTCGACCGCATACCTTGCAATGGTGATGGTCGTCTTCCATCGATTCCGAGAGCGAATTTCCAGAGCGGATATGGCTGTTCCGCCCGACGCCGACGCGGCGGGAGACGGATTAGTTCCGCCGGGCGCGACGTCGTGTCGGCGCCTCTGGGTCCGGTTCGGAATCCTCCGAGGGATCGCGAAGGGGATCCGAGAGCTCGGCGTTCAACGAGCTGTTCCGCACGCTGCGACCCCGGGGCGGGTAGATGGAATCAGGGAGGCCCGCCAACTCCCGCTCGAGATCCGATTCCCCGCTTGACCGGCCCCCCGGACCCATACCAGGTTCGTCGGGGCGGCTCACTCCCGTCAACTGGCTGAGCTGTTGGACCAGGGTCAGCCACACACGGCCCTGGCTCGCGATCGCAGTCTCGAGTCGATCCCTCAGTTCCCCGGTCTGTTCCAGGAATTGGCCCTCGATCCGACGAAGTTCCCGGGCGTACTCCCGGCGAAGATCTCGCAATCCCGCCTCCGTATCTTGGGGCGAACCCACGGTCTTCTCCAGTTCGCCGATCTTCAGCCAGGCGCGGCGAACGAGCGGCAACAAACGTTCCGAGAGGAGCTCCGTGCGTCGATCGAGCTCTTCGATCTCCGACCGTACAGTACCCTCCAACCGAAGGGCGTCGGATTCGCGCTGCTGCGACTTGGTCTCGATCAGGTCGAGTCGGGCCGCCTCCTCTTCCGTGCGCGTGCGGAGCCGGATCTCCGCTTCGGAAACCGACTGGTCGATTGCCTTCTGCGTCTCGAGCCGCTGTGTTTCCAATCCGCGAACGATCCGATCGCGGAGCACGGATTCGAATCGAGCCGAGTCGATCGTCTTCGCAAGCGATTGGTCGACCTCCGTTTTCAACCGCGCGAGGAGTTCGAGATATTTTTCCCGTTCGAGCTCCTGATTCTCCCGGGACTTCTGGTCGAAATAGGTTTGCAACCGGACCTGCAAGTCGGCGATCGCCTGGGAGTGGCCCGCGCCCACCTCGGCGAGCCGACCTTCATGTTCGCTCGTGAGCTGCGCCTGCAACAGCGCCGCCTGTTCTTCCTGTTGGATGGTCAGTTGGTCGTGGACTCCCTTGACCGCAATGGAGATCCGATCCTGGAGGTCCTTCGAACGGCCGTCCAGGATGATCGCCATGCGGGCCTCGGATTCTCGAAGCTCCTTCGTGCGCTTCTGATCGTTCTCCTGCAGTCGCTGGGCGAGCAGATCGCGCACGCGCCCCTCGACCTGCTCCCGCAGCGTCGTCTCGCGCTCGGAAAGTTCGCGTACCTCGAGATCGAATTGGGCGGAGAGGGCGGTCCGCAGTTCTTGCTCCGCATGGGCCGACTGCGACTTCTGCTCGTCGATCGACCGATTGAGTTCGGTGCGGAGCTGAGCTCCGAACAGATCGCCGGAGGTCTTGACCGCCGATTTGAGGGCGTCACTGACTTCCTGGATCCGAGGATCGATCGTCGCGTGCAGCTGGCGACTCACTTCCCGTTCCACCGCCGCACTCTGGGAGGTGACCCGTTCATCGAGGCTCGAGAGGCGTTTTCCAAATTCTTCCTGGATCTTCAGCACGATCGCGTTCTGGCGCTCGAGCGTATCGGTCAGGCGCCGCTCGATAGAGGTATGGAGCGACTCTGCTTGGTTCGCTTGGGCTGCGGTCGTCGCATTCAGGGCGGCTTGGAGACGCTGGGTGTACCGGGTGTCCACGTCCGCGAGCGCTTTTTGGATCTGGCGGTCGACTTCGGCACTCAGAGACTTCAAGCGCTCGTCGACGGCGGCCGGCACGTGACCATCCGCGGCGATCGCACCGCTGCTGAGGAGCTGTTCTCGGAAGGCCGAGGATCGGTCATCAATGTACCGGACCAAGTCTCGCTCGATCTCCTTTCGCATCGCAGTCAGATCGACGGGCGACGGCGGGGTCGCGAGCAAGCGAGGATCGCTCGATACCGGAATCGGGACCGGCGCGGTCGGGCGCGCGGCGAGGGCCGGTTCCGCGGGGCGTAAGGATGGATCGTCGGTGGTCGAGACCGGGATCACCTCGACTCGCTCTGTGCGGACCGGGGCCGCCGGTTCGTTACTCCGTTGCAGCCACGGGGGAAGCTCCCCGGAGAGCGGGACCCCGGCGGCGGGGGGCGTCGGCATTACGGAGCGATCCGCTCGCAGCTCCATCGGGATCTCGTCGGCGCGCACGCGCAAGTACTCGTTGGCGCGTTTGGCCGTCTCCGTGCTCATCGGGATCTGCCGGCCGCGCGGTCGTTGGAGCAGAAGGGCGGCGCTTTCCATCGCCGTCCCGATCCGCCACATCTGTTTGCGTCGATCTTTGCCGGCTTGGCGATCCGGATCGGATAGATGCTCCACCAGTCGCGGAGACTCTACGAGATCGACGCGCTGGGCGATTTGCGCCAGCTTGTCCTCTTGATGATCTCGGACGTACTGTAACACCATCGGCGTCGTCTCCCGGCCTTTCGGCGCCGGGATCCCTTTGGTGAGGTCGCGTAACGTCACGGGCGCCGATTCCCAGCTGGCGATCCGTTTGTCGTGCCGGTCTCCGTGCGCTTCGCCCTTCGGCACGCGCATCACGGCGATCGCGAGAGGGATCGCTTCGGTCAGCTCGTGAAGATTGGTCTTGGGTTGCGGCAGGAAGTACGGAAAGATCAGGACGGCTCCGAGGGCGACTAAGGAGGTCGGGAGCAGTCGGACGAGCTCGAGGATCGCCTGCGTCGTCGGCTCCCACTGGTCCGAGCCGACGACGGCGAGCACGGGGTCGGTGGATCCTCGGTGGAAGAGGAACCCCTCCCCTACGGTGGGGATCAGGTTCGGATCCGGTTCCGGCGCCAGGCGCGCATGTTCGGGGCGGGGACCGCCCATCGACGCGTGCCAGCGAAGCACTTGGGGTCCGAACGAACCGCCGTCGAGCAGCTGGGTCGTATCGAGCACAAGCGTTTTCATGCCGAGGCGCGGCCGGTCCTCGGTCGAAAGAAACATTCGGCCGACGCACGTGTAGCGACCACTGAACGCCGGATAGAGGAACAGATTCGGGTAGTAGGACAGTGGGTGCGACGGATCGGGGTCCCAGTAGTCGTGGGTATCGGCGACGTTGATCGTCAGGTTGCCGACGATGCGAATCGAGTCGAGCGTTTCCCGGCGGCCGGGAAAGTCCTCGGGGATCGTGGAGTATCCGGGGCTCTCCGCCTCGTTGTCGACTTGGCGGCACCAGACGACCGCGACCAATCCGTCCGGACTGGAGGACGTAGCCGTGGCCACTTCGGAGGGGGGGGCCATCGATTCGGGGCGGGTTCCCGTGTCGGCCATCACTTCCCCTTAGTCGCCTGTCGGTCGAGGACCCGTTCGCACGCTCGCGCCAAGGGAAGCGTGGTATTGACCATGACGGGAATCCCCATCGTTGGACTGCCCGCGCTCGGGGCTTCGAGGCCGGTCTCGCTCAAGAAGAGGGGATGGCCTTCGCCAGTCGAGACCGCGGACGAAACGAGGAACACATCCTCCTTGAGAGAAACTCCGCGCCCGTCTTGCGCGACCAGGATCGTTCCCAGGCCGGCACCGTCGCGGCGGACCAAATAGTCGTACGTGTCGAACGGGGAGCGATAGGCGCGATCCCGGACCGATTGCTCGACCTCGGAGTAGAAATCGCGGAGCCGATCCGCCTTCGAGATGGCGATGATGAGCGGGATGTTCTTTTCACGGACGTACTTGAACACGCCGCGCGCGAGGTTCACTTGTTGGGCCTGGTCGCGAAGGGAGGGCAACGACGGGGAGAGGAGCAAAATGATCGCTTCGGCCTCGTGCACGAATCGGCCGAGCAGCGTGAGCCCGCGGCGCCACAGATCTCGGCGATCCGGACGCCAGCTGTCGAAGTGGGGAATGACTTTGCAGCTCTTCTCGCTGATCTCCTCCTCGGTCGATTCGACCCAGAGCCGATCGTAAGTGAAGTAATCCGAGATGATGCCCCCGGCTTCATCGATCGTGCTCAAGACCATGGGCCGGGAAACCCCGGTGCTTCCGTCCGGCGATCCGTAACGGAAGAACATCTTCATCTCGACGAACTGGTTGAATTTGGTCGGAAGAGGATATTTCGTGAGCACGCCCTGCTCATCCCGGCCCGCCGCTAG
Organism: uncultured Thermoplasmata archaeon; assembly: GCA_963749195.1. GTDB lineage: Archaea > Thermoplasmatota > Thermoplasmata > Lutacidiplasmatales > UBA184 > Lutacidiplasma. The sequence continues at coordinate 376,080 of CAVVLX010000006.1, read as the reverse complement.
CTCGATCCAGAGCTTCCGTCGATCTTCCATCGGTTTATTGACGTAGAATCGGGTGGTCGTTTCCAACGATCCTTCCGGATCGGTGGGGTCCGTCGTTTCGTAGGTCGTCTCTTCGAGCACCACGTCGTGGTCGAGATCGCCGAACAGCGGTAGTTGGCCCCCGTCGGCGCGGGCCGGAACGTAGAGGATGGGGAGATTGAGTCCAAAATGCCCCGAGAGGAATCGGAAATACGTCGTCTTTCCCGAGGCGGGAATTCCGACCACCGCGATCCGCGCGGTCTCCGAGGAAACTTTCGATTCGCGCTTCGCGCCGGCCTTGGTGCGGGTGCGCGTCGTGGTTTTGACTTCGGCCATGGGCGCTCCTATCGCATCTCCGCGAGGCATATCTCGATGAAGTCTAAAGCGCCCTCGACCATCGGCTCCGAGGAGGTATTGCCCATCCGAGTGTCCTGGAGGAGGCCGAAGATATCCTCGACCGCCGCCTCGTGCCGCTGGGCCGCCCCCGCGGCTTCATCGGCGGCGCCGAGCTTCGTCAGTTGGTAGGTTCCTCGCAGTTCCATGAGCTTGGCGAAGAGTTCGAGAAGGCGAGCCCGCAGCGTGGGGTCGACTTGGCCCAACCGATTCTCCGTTTCGTCGATGAATTTGACCAGCGTTTCCGTCTCCTGATCGCTCTGCATTCGCGCTTGCAGAAGCGCCAGTCGGCGAATGATCCGCCCCTGATTCAGGAGCGGTAGCTTTTCGACCTCCTCCCAGGCTTGGAGCAACGCGCGCGCCGCTTCGACGACGGCGCCCTGGGCGAATCGAGTGCGGGATTCCCAATAGAGACGGGTGACCGGAGGAAGAACCGATTGCGCTTTGGTCAATTGATCGAGGGCTCGGTCGTACTCATGCGCAAGATACGCTTCGATCACTTCTCCGAGCGGTCCGTATCGCTCCTTGAGGTTCGGAGGGATCGCGCCCCCGGGGGGCGAGAGCACGTCGACTTCCAGGACCTGTGCTTCGGTGTACAGATCCTCTTGTCGCGCGACCGAGGCCATGTGGCCTCCGAGCCGACTAACGGTGGCGTGCTGCTGAGGCTCCTTCAGGGCCTTCGCGGCATTCGCCGCATGTCGCGCGAGTTCGTCGGGTGGGAGCTGGTCGAGCGGGCGTTGCCCCTCGAAGTCGATGTCGAGAAAGGCGTTCACCATCTGAGCGAAGAGTTGGGAACCGGTCGTCACCTCCTGATAGCTGAAGGCACCCGGCAGTCCGAGTTCGATGGCCCGACTATTGAGTTGAGTGAGTAACTGGCCCATTCGGGTCGCGTCGACCCCTTTGTCGCGTTCTTCGCCACTACCGATCCCAATGATTCGGAGCGTGAGATTGGAGTTCGGTGGCAATAGATACGGGAAGAGGTCAATCTTTCCGGCCTGAGCCGGGGGAGCTTGGGGTCGCGCACATCGAATTTCGTCGACGCGTTATCCCAACCATCGGTAACGAGGACGATGTTGCCTTGGACTCCCGCGGATCCTTGTCGCAACATGTCCGCCGCGACCGCGAGCGCATCCCAGATGGCGGAACGACCACTCGGCGCGAGCAGCGCGATCAGGTTCTCGATGTACGAAAGGTTCTGGCGATTGATCTCGGTCAACGGGAGCGGGACGCGCACCACTTCGGTAAACGTGACGAGCCCGAAGGAAGATCCGGCGGCCGCCGCATTTTCGAGGATTCGGAAGACCGCCGTTCGCGCGACTTCGATCTTCTGTCGCTCCGCGCCTTCCGTCAACGGTTCGGGAAGCGGCGCCAACATGCTCTTCGACAGGTCGAGCACGAGAACGTTGCGCTCGCGGTCCGCCACCGGAGGGGCGAGAACCGGCGCATCACTCGCTTCCGCCATGATTACAAAAATTCCCGATTGAACCGCATCCGACCGGCCTAGGGTCGAACGGGCTCCTTCCGCTCACCGGCCGGCGTAAGATTCACGCATGATATCTAGCGGGGTGGGGGTATTTGGGCCTTCCCTCGCAGGTCCCGCGATTCGCCGCGTGGACGACCGTCTCTCGCCGAGGAGAAGCTACTGAAAAGCGGGGCTCCGGCGGGGTGTGGCTCGAATCGGTCCGCGTGCCCGGCGGGCCAAGGATTTACAGGAGTCGTGGTCTCCTCGAGGGGCGGTACAGTATGGGAGAGCTCGAGCAGGCTGTGTTGGTCGATCGGTATCTCACGGAGCGAATGATTCCCGAGGACGCCGATCTCCGGAACGCCCTCGCCGATAGCCAGGCGGCGGGTCTGCCCGCGATTCAAGTATCTCCGTCGCAGGGCCAATTCCTTCAGATTCTGGCGCGGGCGGTCGGGGCGCGACGAATCCTGGAAATCGGGACCCTCGGCGGGTATAGCACGATCTGGTTGGCGCGGTCCCTCCCAGCGGAGGGCCGCCTAATCACCCTCGAGATCGATCCGAAGCACGCCGCGGTGGCGAGAGCGAACCTGGCCCGGGCCGGCGTCGGCGAGCAGGTGGAGATCCGGTTGGGTCCGGCAGCGGAATCGCTCGCGCAGCTCGCGGCGGAACGAGGTCCCGCCTTCGACCTGATTTTCATCGACGCGGACAAACCGGGGTACTCGGGCTATTTCGAGTCCGCGCTTCGCCTCTCGCGCGTGGGAACCCTGTTCGTCGCCGACAATGTCGTGCGCAAAGGCGCGATCGCCGACCCTTCCAACACGGATCCTGCCGTCCTCGGGATCCGGAGGTTCCTCGACCGCCTCGCGGCGGAGCCTCGAGTGACGGCGACCGTATTGCAGACGCTCGGTTCGAAAGGATACGATGGATTTGCTTTTGCCGTAGTGACTCGAGGGTCGTAGCGGACCGGACGCGGAACTCTGCCCCTGGGAAGAGGTTGCGGGCGGGCGAGTGCACGACTTCGCTCCGTGGCGACATCGCTCGGAGGGATTTCGTGACGCCGTTCGGCGGAACGGTTATTAACGGCACCTGGGTCGGGCCGCGCGCATGGGTAACATCCGACAAACCTACATCAAGCGGGTCGCGATCGATCTGATCCGCCACTATCCCGACGATTTCACGGGAGACTACGCCCACAACAAACTGAAGGTGCTCGAGCTCACGGATTTGGGGGTTGTGGTCGATAACCACATGCAAGCGACGCACAAGAAACTCGCCAACCGCATCGCCGGGTATGCGACTCGCTACGTGAAGCGAAAGCGCGGAACGTAGTTCCGTCCACCCACCCTCAATCGAGGATTTGCAGGCCCTCCTGCAGATGGACGATCTCCACCGGCGTCGTCGGTCGTCCCACGATGAACGCACGCGAATTGGCCACCAGGCAGGCGCCCACGATCGGGACCCCGAAATTCGCGGTCGACCGATGCACGGGAACCTGCAGCAGGTCTCGCACGAGGGCGGTTTCGTGCTCCGTGGCGCGCGGATGCACCACGGCCCCTCGATTGGTTGCGATCCCCGCCATCCCCACGGTTCCGAGGCCCGCGATCGTTCCCCGTCGGACCGGGACGCGAAGGGCGCGCTGAATTCGCTCGAGCGCAACGTCGCTGAACTCCGGATGCACGACGGCCCCGGCGTCGTTGGCCAAAATGTTGTTCCCGAGCGCATTCTGACGGCTCGGCACATGCGTGACGGGGGCGATGCTTTCGAGCGCCGCCCGCTCCCGGGGGTCGAGCTCATCGCCGACGACGACTCCGTGCGAATTCAAGGCGAGCAATGCTCCGACGATCTCGCTTTCGGCCACCGTGGTGCGAACGAGCCGAACGTCGAGTAGCCGAGCGAGTTCGCGTTCGATCGGAGCAGAGGTCGTGGGGGGAATGACGGCCGCTTGCTCACCGACGCGCAGGTAGACCCCGACATAGGGGCTGCCTGAGATCAGTGTGCGACCCACCGGCACTGAAAGGGAGCTCCTAGAGACCGGGCGCTACGCCCCCTCCAATAGATCGACCTCGATCAAGCCGTCCTCGAATCGGATCGCCTTCACGCGGAGCTGCCGGGGGAGGTGCTGCACCCCGCGTTCCCACACGTATTCATTTAAGCGCGGATCGATCCACACGTCTTCGGGTCGCCCCTTCATATGACGGGTGACGAAGCGACGGACGGTTTCCAGCGCGTGCCCGGCCCGTCGACGGCGCGACGGTTGATGCTGGCTCGCTCGCAACGGAATGACGTACTCTCGCTCCAGCTCTTCCGTGCGACTTTGCGTGGATCTCGGCATCGGTCGTTCGATCCTTCCTTACCGGTGGAGATGACCTCGCTTCCACGAGTGCCGTTTCGGATGGCGGACAAATCGTCGGCTCGTCCGTTGCAGCACCCAGGCAGGCACGCGACGGTTTCCGTTCACGACCTTGAACAGCCGCAGCTTCCGCGCCAGACTTTTTCGACGATTCGCCATCGATTCTGCCTCCCCGCCCTGGTTACCGCCGGGTGATATTGATTTCGCGTCGCTCCGGCATGATCCGTTCCAGGAGAGCCCGAAGCGTCGGGTCGTCGATCTGCCGTTGAAGGCGTCCGCTAGCAGCGAGCGCGATCACCTGTTGCTCGACCGCGGAGGCGACATCCGGTTTCGCCAGTCGGATTCGTCCCAGCCGCTCCCGGGCTTCCGGGGTCAACAATCGCCGGAGGATCTCGCTCCGTTCCTGCTCCCGACGTTCTTGTTCCTGCTGTTGGGCGGCGAAGGCCCCGGCGTTGACCGATTGGCCAGACTGCATCTCTTGAAGCTGCTGAATGCGACGTCGCCGCAGTTCGTTCAGCTCCGCGTCCGTATCGTAGGCCATCGACTTGGCTCCCCTCCGTCGTTCAGTCCTCAAACGTACTTGGCGAGTTCGGGTCGGCCGACCGACAGGGCTTGGAGCGTCTCCTTCGACATCGCGTCCAAGAGCCTCTGGCCGGCGGCGCTGACCCGACGGCCCCGATTCTTGTACGGCTGGACGAGTCCAGACTTTTCGAGCTGATGGACGATCTCCCGAAGCACCGCCCGCGATCCCGTTCGAGCGTGATATGGAGCGGAGCCGCGGTCTCGTTTGCCTCCGTATTCGGCGGACAGGCGTTGGATTCCGACTTGTCCGAGCAAGTAGATCTTTCGGAGGACGGAGGCGCTGCGGAGGTACCACCAATCCGGCTGCGTAGGGGCCTGCTGCTTATGGACTCCGGTCTTGACGAACGCCGCCCAGACCGGCGGAGTCACCGCACCCCGACTCTTGAGCTCCGTCGCGAGTCGGGGAAGCAAGGCCGACGGTGGGACATCCGTGGGGTGAGTCATGCGCGCGCGCCCACCCGAACAGGGTATTTAATGTAACAGGCTCGCTCGAGGAGAATCGGGCAAATTGGACGATTTTCTGGAGAGAACGCAGATGCCGCAAGATCCCTGGGCCGCCCTCCTCCTCGCCGGAGGGGCCTCCCGTCGCTTCGGAGGCATCCCCAAGGCGTCACTACGCGTCGGCTCGGAGAGCGCGATCCGCCGGATGGTCCGCCTTTCGATGGAGGAGGGGTTGGATCCAGTTACCGTCGTGGTGGGGGTACATCAGGAGGCGGTTCAACGGGAGCTCGCCGACCTCGACGCCCGAATCATCTTCAACGAGGCGTGGGAACTGGGGAGAACCGGGTCGGTGCAACTCGGTCTGACGAACCTCCCCTCGAATGCGAATGTTCTCCTCTGGCCTGTCGACCATCCCTTTGTCGAAGCTAAGACCCTTCGCGCGCTTCTCAGTACCGGAGTATCCGATCGAATGGCGACTTGGATCATCCCGACCTTCGAGGGGCGGGGGGGACACCCCGTTCTTTTCCGTCCTTCGGCCGCTCGAGAGATTTCCGCTCTCGCCCCGGAGGCATCGTTGAGAACGGTCGTTCACCGGTTGGGTCCCCAGGTGCGACGGCTTCCTGTCGAGGACCCCTTCGTGCTCGCGAATATCGATTCTTGGGAAGATTATTCTCGAACGGCTTCAGAATGGGTCGAGCACCAGGAGGATCCGTGGACCGTCGGCTGACCCGGGAGGCCCTCCGATTGATGGAGGAGCATCAGCCGTTCGTGCGGGCGACCGTCGTAAAAACGGTGGGCTCGGTACCGGGCAAGCTAGGCGCCTCGATGATTATTCGCGCCGACGGTACCTTTCTCGGTACGGTCGGCGGCGCCGCGCTTGAGGAGCGAATCAAGGCGGTGGCGCACACGGCGTTCGAACGCCGCCTCGGGGATCTTCACCACTTCGAGCTCCAGAGCTGGAAAGAGGGCGGACTGCCGAGTCTGTGCGGAGGTACCGTGGATATCGCGGTGGAATACGTTCCGGCACGGCCGAACGTTCTCTTGTGGGGCGGGGGGCATGTTGCCCACGCGCTCGCCTCGCTCTTGCCGACGCTCGAGTACGACTACACGGTCGCCGACGATCGACCGGAATGGATCGAGGAGTCGCGTTTCCCGACGGCCACCCGGCGACTCGAGGTGAGCGCGCAACTGCTGCTCGATTCGGTCGACCCAGCCGCTTTTACCCATCTCTACATCCTCGGCTATGACGCACAGAAGGACTTGCAGGTGCTCGGCCAGGCTCTGGAACGATTTCCCAACTTCATTGGGCTGATCGCGAGCGCCACCAAGCGCGCCCACATGTACTCGAAGTTACGCCAGGGGGGGGTCTCGGAGGAGCGGTTACAGCGGATCCATACTCCCGTGGGGCTCGCGATTGGGGCGGAAACTCCTCCCGAAATCGCCGTCGCCATCGTGGCGGAAATCGTCCAAGCCCTGCATCCCCTGCGTTCAGATACTCCGACTCCTGATCCTTCCTCACCGTCGCAGGAAAACGATGTCGTCCTCCGGTCTGCTTAGGATCCGCCTCAACGGGCACCCCGTTGAGGTCCGCTGTCCTTCGAATCGCATTTTGCTGGACCTCCTTCGCGAAGACCTGAATCTGACCGGAACGAAGCGCGGCTGCGACCTCGGAACGTGCGGTTGTTGTACCGTGCTCCTCGACGGACGCCCGACGCTGTCGTGTCTGACGCTCGCAGCCTTGACCGAAGGGCAATCGGTGACCACGATCGAAGGCGTGACGCCGCCCGTGGGCCTGAACCTGGTCCAGCAAGCGTTCGTGACAGAGGGAGCGACCCAGTGCGGATTCTGCACTCCGGGCTTCGTGGTCACCGCCTGCGCCCTTCTCGATCGAAATCCTCACCCCTCTCGCGACGAGATTGTCGCGGCGATCGCCGGGAATCTCTGTCGGTGCACCGGGTATTCGAAGATCGTGCGCGCGATCGAACGGGCCGCGGAGGGGCGGACCTGATGGTCGCCTCGGAGCGTTCGCCCTATCGATTGCTCGGGTCTCGCATTCCCTACGTAGAAGGCCCGCTGAAAGTCACCGGCCGCGCCGAGTACACGGACGACATCAAGCGTCCGGGGATGCTCGTCGGGCGGCTGCTCCGCAGTCCGTGGGCCCACGCCCGGATCAAGTCGATCGATGTGGCCGAGGCCCGAAAGCTGCCCGGAGTCTATGCGATTCTTACCGGAGAGAAATATCCCACGCCTTTCGGGGTCCTTCCGATCACGCATGACGAAACGGCGATCGCCGTCGGGAAAGCGCGGTACATCGGCGATATTATTGCGGCGGTCGCGGCCATTGACGAACCCACGGCGGAACGGGCTCTGCAACTGGTTCATGTGGACGTCGAGCGGCTTCCCGAGTACACGGACCCACGCGCCGGGATCGAGAAAGTCGCCGAGCCGATTCACGCGCGGGGCCTCCACGGCTCCAATATTCAGAAAGAGGTGATCCAGCATTTCGGCGACGTGGATGCGGCCTTCGCGCAGGCGCGTTGGTCGGTGCGCGTGCGGGGTACGTTTGCCGGGGTCACGCACGCGTTCACGGAACCGTTGGTCACGATCGCGGAGGCCACCCCGGATGGGCGGCTGACGGTGTGGAGCGCGACGCAGGTACCGCACTACTTGCACCGGGCGCTCTCCGAAGTTCTCGGGATTCCCATGCACCGGATCCGAGTGATCAAACCGGAGGTGGGTGGCGGTTTCGGAGGGAAGTCGGATCCGCTCCCGCACGAGATCGTCTGCGCGGCGCTGGCGCTCGAAACCGGTCGTCCCGTCAAGATCTTGTGCGACCGGGAAGACGTCTTTTACACGAATCACGGGCGACATCCGACCCAAAACGAGGTACGGGTCGCGCTCGGCGCGGACGGACGGATCCTCGCGTACGACATCGAGGCCCTGATCGATGGGGGCGCCTGGAGTTCGTTTGGGACCGTCACGACGTACTACAACGGAGTGCTCGCCATGGGGCCGTATCGCGTTCCGAACTTCCGGTATCGGGGCCGCCGCGTCTACACGAACAAACCGCCGTCGGGAGCGATGCGCGCTCACGGCGGGACCAATATTCGCTATTCGATCGAAGTCGCGCTCGACGAGCTCGCGGAACAAGCCCAGATCGATCCATTCGACCTGCGGAACCAGAACGCATTACTCCCGAATTCCACCACCATCAATCAGTTCCGGATCACCTCGACCTCGTTCCGGCAGTGCCTGGCGATCGCTCGAGAACGGTCGGGATGGGACCAGAAATTTCGCCACCTTCCTTTCGGGCAGGGCGTGGGCCTCGGCTGTGGTTTCTATATCTCCGGGTCGAACAGTCCGATCCATTTCACGCCGAAAATGCCCCAGTGCACGGTCCATCTCAAGGCGGACATGGACGGAGGGATCACGGTTCACTGCATGCAGGCGGACATTGGACAGGGATCGAATACCCTCCTCGCCGCCATCGTCGCCGAGGTCACGGGGGCCGATCTCGATCGGGTCCACGTGGCCCGAGTGGATTCCGATGTGAGCCCGATTGACATTGGCAGTTATTCGAGTCGCGTGACCTTCATGATGGGCAACGCGGCGCGTCAAGCGGCCGAGGCGATGCGTACCAAGCTGGTAGGAGCCGCGTCGGCGTTGTTGGGCCAACCGTCGGATGCGTTCGTAGTGGTGCAGGAGCGGATCCAACTCCGAGAACGGCCCGAGATCGGGGTCTCCTTTATCGATGCTCTGCACAAAGCGATGGAGACCGAGGGGGCGCTCACCACTTCCGGATCGTACAGTTCCTCGCCGATGGGCGGGACCTTTAAGGGCGCCCGCGCGGGCACCGCGCCGGCGTATTCGTTCGCCGCCTACGTCGCCCAAGTAGACGTCGACCCCGAGACCGGTGAATACCACGCGTCGAAGATCTGGGCCGCCTTCGATTGCGGCCGCCCACTGAATCGCCTCGCGGTAGAGGGACAGATCGAAGGATCCATCCATATGGGCCTCGGACAAGTCATGGGTGAGTCGATGAACTATCGAGGGGCGCGGCTCCTGAACCCGGCGCTGCTCGAATACAAGATTCCGATGCCTCATCAGATGCCGGACGTCGAGTGTTTGTTAGTGGGGGAGGACGATCCCGAAGGTCCCTTTGGGGCGAAGGAGGCCGGCGAGGGCCCGCTGGTCGCGACGCTGCCGGCGATGGCGAACGCGCTCTATGATGCGATCGGAGTCCGATTCTACGACCTTCCGATCACGCCCGATAAAGTGGTCCGCGCGCTCCAGCGCGCGCGGGCCGAGGGACGTCGCTGGAAGGACGGCTGAGCCATGCATCTCGACTCCTTCGAGCTGCATCGGCCGACCTCCGTGGACGAGACGATCGACCTCGCGCGAAAGTTCGCCGGAAAGTTCGACTATCTGGCCGGAGGAACCGACCTCCTTCCGAACTATAAGATGCACCTCAACCTCCGGCCGAATCTGATCGCGCTCCAATCGATCGAGGAGCTCCGGGAGCATCGATTGGACCGGATCGGGGCGATGAGCCGGCTCGCCGACCTGGAGGAGGATCTCGAGTTCGCGCGCACGTACCCGATCTTGACCGAGGCGATCCGTCAGGTGGCGACTCCCCTGGTTCGGGCGAGCGCGTCGGTCGGGGGGAACCTGCTCGTCGAAACTCGGTGCTTCTTCTTCAATCAGAGCCAATTCTGGCGGGAGAGCCTCGGATTTTGCCTCAAGGCCGACGGCGACCAGTGTCACGTCGTTCCCCAAAAAGAAAAGTGTTACGCGACGTTTTCCGGCGACTTGGCCCCCGCGCTCGAGGTGCTGGACGCTGAGGTCGAGATCGCGGGAGCCTCCGGCCGCCGGCGGGCACCGCTGACCGAATTCTACGATATGCATGGAGATGGGATCCGACGTCATCATCTCGCTCCGGGCGAGCTGCTGGTCGCCGTCCATTTGCCGGAGGGAGCGCGGCGACGGGTCGGCAACTATCAGAAGCTTCGGGTTCGTCCTTCCTTTGACTTTCCCGAACTCAGTATTGCGATCGCCGGTCGGATCGAGCAAGGGAGCGTGACGGAGTTGGGACTCGCCGTGGGGGGTCTCGAGACCTTCCCGAAGCGATTCGACGCCCTCACCCAGCCGTACGTCGGTCAGTCGCTGACCGACGAACGGATCGAGACGTTGGCCGCTGAGGTGGAGCGACAGGTGCGGCCGGTCCACAATACGTTCCTGCTCCCCGATTACCGCAAACAGATGACTCGAGTCTACGTGCGACGCGGACTCAAGCGGTTTCGAGAGGGAGCGCGGGCCGCATGAGGCGTCCCCCCACGTTCGAGCTCGTATCGATCGATCAACTGCGCGCGCACGAGGAGGTCGACCCCGTCGATGTGGCCCAACTCGCGGAAGCGATTCGCTCGGAAGGCGCGGTCGACGAACCGATCTGGGTCGCGCGCGATTCCGGGGTCGTGCTCAACGGTCACCACCGATTGGCCGCGCTCCAAGTGCTGGGCGCCCGACGCGCTCCGGCCTGGGTTCTCGATTACGAAGATCCGGAGGTCGTCCTCGAACGATGGTCGTCGGGGCCACCGATCACGAAGGAGGAGGTCGTCCAGCGCGCGCACGCCGGTTCGCTCTTTCCCCCCAAGACCACCCGGCATCGCGTCCACCTACCCGCCGGGACCCATCGAATCCCGCTTGCGAGGCTCCTCCGGGCGGCGGACGACCATGCCGGCCCTGAAGCGGATTCTCCTCGTCAGCCGAAGCGCTCGCGTTCCTCTCGGGGGGGTGCGGGTCCCGCGAGGGCTTCGTAAGGCAGCGGCCAGGTACCGTCCGCGAATCGACGGATCGATTCGACGAGTAAGCGAACCTCGAGCGGATGCAGGCGGGTCCGCAGGCGATCGGCGGTGTCGCCCGCTTCGATCGGGATCCGCTCTTGGAGCAGGGTCGGTCCCGCATCCACCGCATCGGTGACCAAATGGACGGTGGCCCCGGTTTCTCGCTCCCCGGCGGCCAGCACGGCCGAGTGGACGCGCGGCCCGTACATTCCTTTGCCGCCGAAACGGGGAAGCAATGACGGGTGCAGATTGATCACGCGACCCCGCCAGTCGGCGACCCAATCTCGCGGGAGGATCGAGAGATAGCCGGCCAGGATCACCAGTTCGGTCCCTTGCGCCCGCAGGGCGCTCGAGAGACGAGCGGTCCACTCCGATTCCGGAACGCCGCGCGTCGGAATGACCGTCGTCGGAAAACCCCGGCGGCGCGCTTTCTCGATCGCCGGGACATGCGGGCGGTCGGCGACCACGAGGGCGACGCGCGCCGAAAGGTGGCCGCCAGCGATCGTCTCGCCGATCGCGTCGAGCGTCGTTCCCTCTCCGGAGACCAAGAAGGCAACGGGAAGGACCCGCGACATCGGCGACGCTAGCGGACGCGAACTAGAAGAGGGTGGCGGAGGTGAATCGAAACTCGCCCGTCACGATCGGCGGCGTCGTGACGGCAAAGCTTCCGCGCTCGTCGCCGTAGCAGCGTCGCTCGCGTCCCAAGAGCTCGATCCGTTTCACTGCGGTGAGCACGCTCTCCGTAAATCGAAGATTGCGGACGGGTCCCGCGATCTCTCCCCGCTCGATCCGATAGGTTCCATCGCGAGTCATTCCGGTCAGAATCCCTTTCCCGGGGTGGACCACGCGGACGTAATGGAATCGCGTCACCAATAGTCCGCGTCGGGTTTCCCGGATCAGCTCCTCCCATCGAGCGGAGCCCGCTGCGACCACGGTCTGGGTCGGGAGCGGGCCGACGTCGCCTTCGGGCCATTCCGGGGGCTGCGCATGGCCGCTCGTCCGTACGCCGAGCCGGCCCGCGGTGACCAGGTCGGTCACCGCGGCCCGGGCGATCCCGTCTTCCACCAGCGGAACGCGGCGTTTCGCGATCCCGTCGTAGTCGACCGCCTGAGGCAAGGACGTTTCGGCTCGGGGATCGTCGACCACCGAGAATTCTTCGGGTCCGATCCGGCGATTGCGGAGGCGCCGCAAGCAGCTCCAGCCCTCTTCCTCAGCGTGACCACTAAACCCCAGATAGCCCAGCCATCCGATCAGTTCGGAGGCGGCGGGCCCCGCCAGCAGTACCCGATACTTGCCCGCTTCGGCCGGAGCCGGAGGCGTGGTGGCCATCCGGTCCGCCGCCTCGCGACCCAACATGGCGGTGTCGAGGCGGTCGACGTTCCACGCGGACGCCTCCGACCAGCCTGAGACGGGCGGATCTTCCTCCGGCAGTTCGACCAGCACACTGGCTTGCGCCATCGATCGACGCGACGAGCGAGAAAGTCCGGAGGAGTTCACGACCACCAATTGGCGCTCGCCGACATTGACCGCTCCCGACACGCGGGAGCCGGGACGAACCGTACGAGCCGAGTCGAGAGCGCGCTCGGCCAGCCGCACCTGCGCCTCCGGTGAAAGTTGGGCCGTTGCCTTCGAGAAAGAGTCAGGCCGGATCGCGGGACCACCGTTCTTCGGAAATCCGGGGAACTTCCGTTCTGGTGGAGCGACGCGCGCCAAGCCCCGGGCGCGACGCAGGAGCTGGGCGACCCCTTCCGCGGAGAGGTCGGCCGAGGTGGCCGTGCCGAGGCGTTGAGACTCCCAGACTCGGACGGACAACGTGGTCGTGCGCTCGAGATGCGGTTGATGGATCCGGCTGTTCGCAAATCGCATCGTCCCCCAGTCCCCTCGGACGATTCGAGCGTCCGCCTCGACGCCATCGGGGAGACGGCCCAATTGCTCCGCGACGCGGTGCGCGAGCTCATCGATCGGGCGGATGCGGGTCACCCCCCTCGAACGGCGACGTTTTGGAAGCGCCCGGCCGGCGCGCCATGCCCCACGCGAGCGACTTGACCGGGCTGGCCCTTTCCACAGTTCGGCACTCCCCAAAGATGCCAGGACGCTCGGTCCCCGACCGCGTCCAACGATCGCCAGAATTCGGGCGTCATCCCGGAGTAGATCGGGTTGCGTACGAGGGGTCCCAGCTCGCCGTGAACGATCCGACGACCGATCTCGGTACCGAATTGAAAATTGAGCCGGCGGTCGTCGATCGACCAGGATCGGTTCGTTTCGAAATAGACGCCCTCGTTCACGCCCTCGAGCAGTTCCTCGAACGACAGATCCCCGGGCAATAGGTCGATGTTAGTCATCCGAATCAGCGGGGCGCGGTGGGCGCCCTCGGCGCGCGCGGTGCCACCGGAGCGTTCCAGCCCCATCACCGGCGCCGTTTCGCGAGACGTCAGTACGCCGACGAGTCGGCCGCGTTCGATCAACGGGGTCCGCTGGGCCGGGACCCCCTCATCGTCCCAACCGAAGGTCCCGAGTCCACCCGGTTCGGTCGCATCGGCGACGATCGAGAGGGAGGGGCTGCCGTACTCGAGCGAGCCGATCTTCTCCCGTTGCACCCAACTGGTTCCCGCGTAACCGGCTTCGGACGCCAGGATGCGGTCCAACTCCGTCGCGTGACCAATCGACTCGTGCACTTGGAGGGCGAGCTGGTCCGACCCCAGCACGATCGGCATTCGGCCGGTCGGGGCAGACGGCGCCGAGAGGAGCTGATGGGCCTCTCGTCCCACGCGTTCTGCGAGGGCCACCAGGTCGATCGCGCGGACAAATTCGTAACCGGCCTGGGCGAAGTTTCCCCCGAAGGAGGTCGGGCCGCTTCGCCGTTGTACCTCCCCCCGGCGATCGCCGTGGCGTGCACGCCGGCGCCCACGTGGACGATGCGCGACCGGTACGATCGTCCGTCCGTCGAGGCAAACCACTTGTCCTCGTCCCACGCTTGAAAGGAGGCGAATCCGGTTTTCACCTCCGAGGCGACGTGCAAACGCCGCTCGGCTTCCTTCAGCATCTCCATCTTTTCTTCGAGCGGAACGGAGAACGGGTCCGTTCGACACTCCGTTCGGTAGATGCCTCGTTCGGGACCGGGTTCGTCGGTCACGATCAGGCGGCCAGGCGCCGATCGGCTGGCTGCTCGAGCGACCCGGACGGCCCGCCGCGCGGTAACGCGCGCCGCCGCGGGGGTGAGCTCCGAACTCGTCGCAAATCCCCAGGCGTGAGAGGTTCGGACGCGGACGCCGAGACCCGATCGGTCCGAATAGGTGAGACCGCTCGCCGCTCCGTTCTGAACTGCGAGATGTTCGGCCCGCATCGGAGAGATTACGCGCACGTCGCCATAGGCGACTCCGTCGGCCTCGGCGATCCGAAGTGCGGCGTTGATCAGTTCATCCATCGCGGACGGCACTCCTCGGCGGGAATCTACTCCGGTTCAACCGAGCGGAGATTAAAGCATGACGCGCAGGTTGAGCTTCTCTGTCAATTCTTTGTAACGATTCCGGATCGTCACTTCCGTGACCCCTGCGACCTCGGCCACTTCCCGCTGGGTTCTTCGCTCTCCGCACTGGACCGACGCAATGTAGATCGCGGCGGCGGCGACGCCGGTCGGGCCTCGTCCGCTCGTCAGCTCCCGCTCGGTGGCTTCTTTGAGGATGTCATTTGCGCGGGTCTGGATCTCTCCCTTGAGCTTGAGCTCGGAGCAGAATCGTTGGATGTAGTCCTGGGGTCGAGTGGGCATCAACTTCAGGTGGAGCTCGCGCGTCATGAAACGATACGTTCGGCCGATCTCTTTCCGCCCGATGCGGGACTTGCTCGCGATCTCATCCAACGTGCGCGGCACGTTGCACTGGCGGCAGCTCCCGTAGAGCGAGGCCGCCACGACGCCCTCGATCGATCGGCCGCGGATCAGATTTCGATTGACCGCTTTCCGGTAGATCATCGCAGCCGTTTCCCGGACGTTGCGTGGAAGCGCCATGCTCGACGCGATGCGGTCGAGCTCGGCCAGTGCGAACGCCAGATTTCGTTCAGTGGCGTTGGAGACCCGGATCCGACGCTGCCACTTTCGCAGCCGGTAAAGCTGCGCGCGGTTTCGAGTCGGAATCGACTTTCCATACGGATCCCGGTTCTTCCAACCGATCTCGGTCGACAGTCCTTTGTCGTGGATCGTGAGCGTGGTCGGGGCACCGGTTCGAGTTCGCTTCTCTCCTTGCTCGGCGTCAAACGCGCGCCACTCGGGACCTTGGTCGATCATCGCCTCTTCTAAGACGAGGCCACATTCGTCGCAGACCAGCTCCCCTTTTTCGTAGTCTCGAGTCAAGTGGGTGGACCCGCAATTCGTGCAGCGCGTCGGGACCGCCAGGTCCTCGGAGCGCTGGACCTGTTTGTCCTCGTGCGGGGTCAACTCATCCTGTTGCACGGCCCACCCTTCCGACCCTACTCCCGGATCAACGGAGCGCCCAGGAGCTCGAGGCCCTGCTCGGGGCGCGGAGGGCGCTTGAGACGAACGGAAAGGTACGGGCGTTCCACAGGCCCGAACACCCGAACGATTCGACCGCTCACGCGTCCAGAGTGATCTTGGACCCGGGTGCCCTCGGGGGCGAACGTCCCGCCGGGCGCACGCGCGGTCAAATGGCCCGTCGGGGTGACGCCGAGGATGATGCCGACCTCGCGCGTTTCCGAGCGGCCGCCGACCCGCGACAAGTGGTATAAACGACTTGCGATAGGTATTAAAGCATTACGGGGGCTCTCGCCGAGCCGAGCGGAGTCGGGCGCGGTTTGAGGCATTGTTGACGACCTCCGCCGCGGACTCTCCCGGCGGGTAGAGACCCGACAGACCCGGATCGTCCTCGACGATCGGCGTCGCATCGTCCGCGGTCTCGTCCGCTTCCGTTTCCTTGTAATCGACCGGTTCCGCTCCGTTCGATAGCGGCGGGCCCTCCCTCGCGTTCTTTCGTTGCCGAGTCAACCGATCGACCTCTTCCCAGAGCGCTTCGATCTCCTCTTCGGGGGTCCCGTACCGACGGTCCTCGCTCAGCGCGGCGCGCACCTGCGTCATCAGTCGCGCGGCGCTCTGCGCGTCGCGAGCCTTCGTCTTGATGCGCTGCAATCGTCGGGCCAGGGTCCGGGCTTCGAGGAGGATCTCCTCCTCTTCCGAATCGGAGAGCGGAGGGAGCACCGGCGCGCGCGGGATTCGAGCGACGCTCTTGCGCAGCTCCCCCAATCGTTGGGCGGCTCCCGGAAGATTCTGGTCTTGCATCGCCGCCAAGAACCGAGAAAACGCGGCGCTGGATTCGGCCACGTCCTCCCCCCGGTTTCTTGCCTGACGGATCGAGACGCCCAGCTGCTGGGCTTCTACAGCGCAGAATTTCGGGATCGCATCGCTCAACACCGCCAAGGACAACGACGCGCTCGCGGCCGCTTTTTCGAGGGAGCCCGCCGAGAGCGGCTGGCTCTGCAGCTGTTTCCGAGGATTTCCGACCCGCGCGTCCAAGTGGGCCACATCGACATTCAGGCTCTCGGCCACGGCGCGCAGTTCGTCCGCCCGTCGCAATAGTTCCCGCACCCACGTCCAATCTTGAGAGGCTTTGGCGAACAGCGCCTCGCCCCGTTTTACTAAGATCAATCCTTCGGCCGTTTTGCCATCCGCCAGCGCCCGCTCGACGGCAGTCCGGATCTGGGCCGACGGAAACGGAATCCCTTCGGCTTCCAGCCGCTGGCTTTCGGCCATCAACTGGTGTAACCGAGCCGGAATCGTCTCGGCTTCGAGCGTGGTCGTCCCCATTACGGATTCCTCGGAGCCTGGACGGAGAGCGTACGCATCAATCGGGTCAGGGTGAGTTCCGCCTCCTCGAGACGATGGAGCCGCAAGAGCTCCGTCGCCCGTCGGATCTCGGCGGCGGCGTCGAATGACGCGTCGCTGTCCGTCGGTAAGGTCCGCACGCGTGCGGCGAGCATGCGCGCTTTCTCGAGGAGCCGATCGAGGGCCTGTCCATCGGATTCGTGGGCGGCATCTGGACCGGAGGGAGCCTCACCCGGCGTGGCCCGGGAACCGGTTGGGACGCCGGACCGTTTCGGTTCCGGAGGAGACGTACGTTCCAGGATCTCGATCTGCGTGCGGAGGTCTCGGACGCTGTTCGCGGCTTCGTTCAGCCGTCCTTTCTTGAGATGGCGCGTCGCGTCCAAGTGCAATCGGCGCGCGGGGAGGCTCGGGGGGTGTTCCTCCGGGAACCGCGCCAGCGCGGTCTCGTGCCGAGCGAGCTCCGCCTCCAACGACGAAGGGATCGCTTCGTGCAGTCGCATCAGGTTGTGCGCCGCGGCCTCGGCGAGGGGGTCGATGGCCCCTTCCTCGAGGGTGATCTGCGCGATCCGGTCCCGGAGGGCTGTCACGTCGGCGCCGAGATCCCCCAACGGAATGTCGAGAGTCTTTGCTTGGAGCTGAAGCTCCTCAATCTGACTCAACAGGCCCTTGAGGCCGCTCCAGTCGGAGAGGAATTTTTCGACGTTTCGATCCAACTCAAACAGTAACTGGAGGGCTTCCTCGCGGTCGCCGCGCCCGAACGTCCCCCGGATCTCTCGTATCTGAGGGACCAGTCCGAGCCGCAACCCGTCTTTCTCGAGCGTTAAATTCTGATCCTCCAGTCGTTGCATCCGCCGCTCAAACAATTCCTGGCTTTGCTGCACGAGTCGGGATTGCGCGTTGCGCAAGACTTGCAGCGCTTCCCCCACCCGCCCATCCGCCTGGGTCAGGGCGGCCTGACACATTTCGGAAGAAACGTCCGGTGCTTCTCCGCCCAGCTGACGAATGAGCATGAGCTTCGTCAGTAGGTCTTCCGAAATCTGCGCGCACAGCTCGGCCTGCGGATTCGGGACCGTCGAAGCCGATCGACGGCCAAAGGCCGCCGGCTTCGGGGGGGGTGGTTTGGTCGGCGGGGCGGCCCGCGGGGCCTCCTCCGTCAGCGACCGAAGGCCTTCGATGGCCAGCGCGGTGGGGAAACCGCACGTGGAACAATGCGAGGTCGTGGAAGGGATCGGTTGTTCGCAGATCGGACAGCTCGTGGCCACGCGTCCTCCTGGCTGAAGAATCACCCGTTACAGTGCAGACGGACGTGGGGGGGCATAATCCCTTCCAAGCAGCGTCGACGAAAACTAGCCGCCCGAGAACGTCGGAACGACCAACAGGCGGACCGACCGCATCAGGGGCGTGTCGAGGGGAAGGGGACGTTCCCCCTCCAATACAGCGCATCCCTCCGGGGCCTGGCCGATGGAGCGAAGTACCGTCCGCACCAAGGTTCCGTGCGGGACCGTCAAGCGAACGGATTCTACACGCGAGGCCCGCGTGATCTCGAACTCCACCTCGACCGTCGCGGGCGGCGCGGAGGCGCTGAGGGGGAGAGTCTCCGGATGGGCACTGTTCGCGTCCATACCTTTTGAACTCCCGCGATGCATACGCATCACCAGATCTCGAATCTGGCGCCTTGGCCGAGCTAGGCTACCTCAGCACCCGCGCGACCGAAGAGGGAGGGCCATAAGAACATAACCGAGCAACTCCGCTAAGTCAGCGAGCTTCCATTGCCTTCTTGAGTCGGGTGATCGCCTCGACCTGGTACGGCTCGACGCGAGCCCGTTCCGCGACGAATAGCGAAAAGTGGTCTCCCAGGGAGAATCCGGTGACCAAGGCTTCCAGTCGGTCCTCCGGAACCAATGGCACCAACTCCACGATCACTCCACGGCTTTTGAGTAGGCGTTCAAAATAGCGGAAGCTCTTTTGCGTCATCGGCCCAGCTCCCGACCATTGGAGCATCAGCACCGCGACTGAGCGCGCTGAGAGCGCGGGAATGGCATCCCATCCCACGATCGCGTTGTGGAGCAACTCGGGGACCTCATCGTACGCCGCAAGGCGTTTGGCGTTCTCCTCGATCTGCGTCTTCCATCGGCGCGCGAGCGCTACGAAACCGGACTCCGTGTAAACGAACGGGATCCGCGGTCCGACGCGAGTGGCCAAGCGCGCCGCCGTTCCGCGCGTCGAAAGAAGCGTTCGTTGCATCTCCTGGAGGTGACGCGCGCTCCGACGGATCCTGGCCTCGTTCGATTCGGGGAAGAATCGGTCGAAGAGTCCGAGCAACGAGCCGAACATGAAACCGGCCGCCGACCGGGGAGGCATCCCCGGCGGCAGCTGGAGGAACGGCACTTCGTCCACTTCCGCCCGGCGGGCCAGCTCTCCCCCGGAACTGATGGCGATCCGCCGGGCGCCGCGACGACCCGCCTCGGTGTACGCCGATAGAGTCTCCCACGTGTTACCCGAATAGCTCGCGAAGATCGTCAGGGCATGGCGACCCGCCGCTCGAGGGAGGTCTGGGCTTCTCACCAACGAGAATCGAAGCTCCGTTTCCGGATCGATGAGGATGCGGCATAGATCGGCGGCAATCGCCGATCCCCCCATTCCCACGAGCAGGGCGCTTTGCGTCGACCTCGGGACCGCATCGCCCAGCTCCTCGCCCGAGCGAAATCCGTCGACCAGCTGGGAGGGCAGCTGCGTCGCGAGCGATCGCATGGTGGCGAGTCCGTCGACCGAGGTCTTCGACACAATGGCCCGTGGCGGTCGTCGCGTCTTATCTCTTACGCCTGTCGGTACGCAACACCGAGGAAAGGACTAAGCCACCTACCGCCACATGAATCTCCGGTAACGGGCCTCGACGGGCCGAAGGGTAAGGGACGGAGGGTGTCGAGTAGCGATCATCTGCCAGCCGTCTCCGACGGCCGCGTCTCCACGGGGAATCCCGCGCTGGACGAGATCCTCCACGGTGGGCTGGTCGGTCGGAGGCCGTACCTGATCGTGGGTCCATCGGGGACGGGCAAAACGACCGCCGCCCTGCAATTTCTTTGCGACGGTGCCCGGCGGGGCGAGCGCTGTTTGCTCGTGACCCTGGAAGAGCCTCCGAACGAGATGAAACTGAATCATCCCTCGTTGTTCCCGGATTTGGACCGGGTGTTCGTGTTCGATGCGATTCCCGATGTGATGCGTTACGAGCGAGCCCCCTTCAAGGACATCTCGGCCGTACGCCATTCGATTCTCTTCGGAGAAGTCAGCGGGGAGATCCGACAAACCCCCGAACTGTCGAGCGTGGAAGTCACGTTCACGGCGCTCGAACAGACGCTTCGGATGGAGATGAATCGGCGAAACTACACCCGGCTGGTGATCGACTCGCTGACGGCGCTGCAATACTTTTGCATGAAGGGGGTGGACGAGGTCGCCGGCGCTCAGACGTTCCTGCGGTTCCTTTCCGACCTCCGACTGACCACCGTCCTTACCGTGGAAGCGCCGTTGGAGGATGTCGAGACCCCGGAGCGGCTGTTGGCCCGCGGAGAGATCCGGCTGTTCCGTTGGGAGTTCGAGGGAAAGACAGTCCGAGCCATCGGAGTCGAGAAATTCCGCGGGAGTCAACACGACATCCGTCTGCATCCGTACCGGATCGGTCCCCTCGGTCTCGACATCGATCTGGCCTCCACGATCTCTCGCGATACTCGCCAACTCGTGGAACGGCCGACGGTTATGGCCGAAGCCGCGACCGAAACCGTCGTCGCGGCCGAAGTGCCGGCCAGCCTCGTCGATTCGTTTGAGGAGGAGATCCGCGACCTCGTGGCCTTGGGTATCGACGTGCTGCCGGTCCGCTCCGAGATCGAATCCGCGCTCGCCGCGGCCGGCTTACGAAATTTGGGAGAGGTCGAACGCCATTTGGTGATGGCCCGAGGATTGATCGTCGAACTGGTGGACGAATTCAAAATGGCCCGGGAGGCGACGGGAGAGGCTATGTCCTCCGCGGTCCAAGATGCGGAACAACGAATCCTCGCTCGAGCCTCCGAGACCCGGGCCGGATTCCCTCCCACGCAGTTGCCCGATTTGCACGAACTTCAGCCCCTACTGGAAACCGTCCTCAATGCCATGCCCACTCCTCCTCCCGCGACCACCGCGTCCGTACCGGCGCACGGTTACCTCGCGAGCACCGGAGCGCGACGCGTCCCGCTCCGACCGCCCCCCTCGCCTCCGCCTCCTCGACTATCTGGAATAGGACCTCCGATGCGGATTGGGGTCGCGGACCCGGAGCCCGCGTCGGTGCCCTCTTCCTCGGCGGCCGCTAACTCCTCCCCTTCCGTTCCCGCGCCGCCTCCCCCCTTGACCTCTTCGGCACCGGCGGCACCGAAACCGGTAGTGACGCCCGAACTGCCACCTCCTATCGAGTCGACGATTCGAGTTCCGGAAGTCCCCGAGGCTCCTGACTCAGCCCGTGCACGATCGGCGCGACCGCCGCCGCTTCCGTCGTTTCCGTCGGCGGAACCCGCCCATGCGATGGATGCACCGCCAAAAGTCTCAACCGCCACCGAAGTTGCGGTCGTGAGGACCCCAAAATCCTCTCCGCCAGCGGCTGCAACGGTAGCGAAAGTCGAGCAACCTCGTGTGCCGTCGATAGCCGCCCCCATCACCCCCACCGTGGCCCCGGTTGCCGCCGCCACTCCGAGAGCGCACTCATCGACCCCGGTCCCGGTCGCCCCTCAAGCTGCAGCAGGGACGAGCGCCGGCCCTCCACCGGTATCCCCACCGGTGGCGCCGGCAACCACCGCTCCTCGCCGCCGTCGTCGGGCCGCCGCGTCCACCGACGAGCGACACCCTCCGGCGGCGACCACCGTCCTTTCGGCTTCCCCCAAACCCCCCTCTCCCTCCGTCTATGCCCCCGCTCCTCTCATCCCCGAGCCGGTGCCGCCGATCGGCGCTACTTTGGAGCCCGTTCCCGCGCCGCCGGCGCCGGTACCGAAGAAGCGAGCCCCGCGCCGCCGAAAGATCCCGCCGGAGACTACTGCTCCCCCCGAATCGACCAAGTCCACGGCGCCGACTTCGAGCGGCCATCCGCCCGCAGCGGTCGAGAACCCTCCGACGGCCGATGATACGGCGGATTCCGCTCCGCCGGGGAGTCAGGCATGACCGACCCGTTCGTGGACGAACGCGTTTCCTCCGGGATTCCCGGGCTGGACCGGATGCTCGGCGGTGGACTCATGGCCGGACGGCCCTACTTGATCACCGGTGGGACGGGAAGCGGGAAAACACTCCTGTGCCTCAACTTTCTGCTCGAGGGGCTACGCCGCGGCGAGGACGTGCTGCTCGTCGCGGTGGATGAACCCCCCACGGAGATCATCGAGAACGTGCGATCCTTTGGGTGGGATCTCTCCTCGGTCAAGACGCTCGATGCCAATCCGGGGACCAAGGCGATCAAGCGATTGAACGATGTCCAGGAGATTCGCACGCTGACTGACCTCAAATCGATGCGGGACCTTTCCGCGGAGGCGCGGCGCGCGCAAGATTCCGACGACGTCGCGATCCAAGGGATCCAACTCAAGCTGCGGCAGCAGATGTCGGGGATCCCCTTCAAACGGGTCGTCGTCGATTCGATTACTTCGATTCGACGATTCGCCGTGCGCCAGTCCTCGGACCCTCAAGCCGAGCGGACGGAGATCCAGTCGTTGCTTCGCTTCCTCTCCGAGCGCCAGGCGACGTCGCTCATCACCGCCACCCCGGGCAATCCGGGCGTCTTAACTCCTGAAGAGATTCTCACGCGAGGGGAGATCTTGCTCACGCGCAAATGGATCGGCGATCGATCCGTCCGCCAAGTGAAGATCGTCCGGATGCGCGGGTGTGCCCACGACCCAGAGCGACGTCCGTTCGCGATCACGGACCAGGGTTTCGTACTGGCGTAATGGCTCCCGATTCCAGGAGCCGTCGATACAGGTCGACGTGGCGCTCGACGACTCGGCTCCACGCGAAATCACGTTCGGCGGTCGTTCGCGCCGCCTCGCTCATCCGCTGGCGCAGCCCGGGGTCCGAAACCAGGGCCCGGCAATGGCCGTGCATCTGAGTGATGATCGACTCCTCCGAATCCGTCGCCTCCGTGGTCCAGCCGGTGACGCCTTCCTCGACGACCCCCCGGAGCGGAGCGGCGCCGATGACCGGAAGCCCCGACGCCAACGCTTGCAGAACGGCCCCCGAGAGTAACTCCACTCGGCTTGGGTGGACGAGGAACGAACTGGTCTGATACGCCCTGGAGAGTTCCGCATCGGATTGCATTGCCAGGAGCTGCACGTGCGGATTTCCGTGTTGCAGCTCTTCCGCATACCGTCGGTCTCGGATCGGTCCGACGAGACGGAGCTGCACGCCGGTTCCGCGAGTGGCCGCGGCGGCTAATTCCCAGCGCTTGACCCGATCGATGATCCCCACCCCGAGCGCCTGCGTAGGATCGGGGGTGGCCACTGGTCGTCGAAATCGTTCCAGGTCGACTCCGATGGGAATGACCGTGAGGCGACGGGCGCTCTCCGGGTCCACCTGTCGCTCGATCGCGCGCGAACCACGGGAGTGAGCGCGATCGTGTGTGCGGCATGGCGAACTGCGCGGCGCTCGAGCCAGAATCCCCAGTGTTGCGATAGCCCGCGCCGCTCGAACCAATGTCGGGAATGCGTCGTGTAGACAAACGGGCGACGAAGCAGGTGCAAGCGATTCGCGACGACCGGCGTGCTCGCGTGGAGCGCGTCGTACTCGACGCTCGCGAGCAACGATCGCAGGTGGCGCGCGAAAAGATACTCATCAAGCGAGCGGCCTTGTCCCGGCTCCTGAACGATCTCCACCTCGTGGCCGGCGGCTCGCAACGCCTTCGAGTATTCGTCCAGCGTCCGTTCGACCCCACCGTAGCCGGAGGGCGGGATCGACTGGACGCCCGTTCCCACTAAGACGACTCGCACAGGCGAGAGAATGTTCGGTGAGGCATATACGGTTCGGGGACGACGCGGCGCCGGGCGTTCACGGAAGGAACGAAGGGTCCCGTTCGAGCAAGCGAGTCGCCGCGGTTCGATAGCGGGGATGCGTGTAGACGGAGACACTGAAATTCGTCGGAGGTCGACTCGAGAAGGAGTGCCACACCGTGGTCGGTCCGAACGGGTACGAAACGTCGCGCCCCTCAAGGACGCCCACCTGACTCCAATCGTCGCCGGGTTGCGTCCGAGCCTCGAGACCCGCCAGATCGAGGAGCACGCTACCGGGGGGCCCATGCAGCCGACTCGCGAGCGTATCCTCCGTCCGGCGTCGGCTCATCGGGTCGCGGTCCAACCGCATCCAAGGGTCCCGGGCTCGCGTTCCCTCCACACGCCACCCTCGCGCGCGTTTGTACAGTCGCCGTTCGAGCAGGGATTGTCCGAGTTGCTGTGAAATGCCTTCGCTTTGCTCGAGCGCGGAGAGCACATCCCCATCACGTAGATGCAGAAGGGCGCGCGCGGACTCCGGATACCCGGGCAACCGTTCGACCGCCGCTTGGGCCATGACTTCCGCCGCCCGTACGGTCTTGTGATAGTAGACGGAGGAGTACATCAGCGATCGACCGACGAGGAACCCCTCGACGGCGCTCCGCCCCTTTTCGGCGAATACCAATCGTCCGTGGCGGGCGTGAACCGTGTCGAGGAGCCGTACGGCATCCACGGCGCCATGAGCGACACCGGTATAGTGGGCATCCCGTTGAAGGTAATCGATCCGATCGGCGTCGATCGGGCCATGAAGGATTCCCCGATCGACGCTTCGGAGCGATCCTCCCCCGGTCTGATCGACAAGTCGCGCCACCGAGCGAGGCGCGATCCCGTGCCGTTCCAATATCTCTGGAATCGATGGGCTCAGCGACGCCCCTTTGGTGGAAATCGGAGGAACGGAATCGTCCCCCAAGATGAGGGCCCGAGCGACTCCTTCGTGGTCGCGGCCCTCGATTTCTCGCAGCGGTCCGTCCAACGTGTGGGAAAAAGGTGCATGGCCCAGGTCATGAAGTAGTCCCCCCACCGCGAGATCGGTCACCACCTTCGGAGAAAGCCCCAGTCGGATTCCCATCTCGCGCGCCACCCACGACACGCCCAACGAGTGCTCGAGCCGGGTGTGATTCGCGCCGGGGAAAACGAGGTGCGCGAATCCCGTTTGTCGAATCCCCCACAAGCGTTGAAAGGCGGGGTGGGCGATCAGATCGAGCAGTGGGGCGTCGAGGGAAATAATGCCGTGGATAGGGTCGTAGATCGACTTTCGGGCAATCGTACGACGGGGGGCGTTCGGCACGGCGTTCGCCATGCGCCGACTCTCATAAAGCGACGGGAACGGCCGAGAGGAAAGTTCCGCGACGGCTGAGCCTATTTATGGTCGGAGCTTGGTCCGCGATACCACGATGGTGTCCCGAAGCGGTTCGTCGGCCAAGTCCGCACGCACGGACCCGCTGGACGAGGTGCGTCGCCTGAATCATGTCGCGGTCACGCTGGGAGCTCATCACGATCGCGCGCGACAACTCGAGGCCCTGAAAGCGCTGTTGGCATTCGCCGAATCGAACCGTAGCCAGCTCGCTAGCGCTGCGAGCGATATGGCGCCCCTGATGGACGAGGCCGCGATGTCGCTCTATCGGGCGTCGGCGGCAGATCTCGCGCATCGGGCGATCGACCTCGGGCTGGAGTTTGCGCCCGCGTCCTCCGCGCTGTTGCATCACAAGGCGCTCATCCTACTGGCCCAGAATCAGGGATTGGAGGAAGTGGTTTCCCTCCTCGACCGTGCCCTCGAAGCGAATCCGCACGACAAAGGGGTTTGGGCCACGCGAGGGGACGCTCTGAAACTTCAAAATCAGAGTAAAGAAGCCGCGGCCGCGTACCTGCATGCCCAACAGTTGGACGCGACGTCAACTCAGTATGTCGACAAAGCCCTGAAGCTTGTTCCGAACGACCCCGTGGCGCTTCGGATGAAGCTCCAGTTAGCTCAGGCCCACGGAGGGGACCGTCAGGCGCTCGCCGCAGTCGACGTGCTCTTGGGAGAATCCCCCGACGACCCCGAACTGTTGCTCGCCCGCGCAGAAATTCTCGCGAGTCTCGGACAAATGAATGAGGCACTCGAACCCATCTCGAAGGCCCGGGCGGCCAAGCCTGCGGACGCCCGGATGGCGTTACGGCACGCGCGACTGCTGATCGTGCTGGGGCGGTTTGACGATGCCGAGCCTATCCTGTCGGCCGCGGTTCCGGAAGCTCCGGCGTCCGAAAGTGCGGATCTTTCGGACCTTGCAGGACTTTTGGATGATGGGCACCCGGACCTTGCTCTCCCTCTTCGGCAACGCGTTCGAGCGATCGACCCCCGGAATCTCGCCAACCTCTCCGCCTTGCGCAGCCTTTCGATCCGGCTCGACCAGGTCGACGTCGGATTGGCCGCTTGCCGCACGATACTCGAGACGTATCCGGAGAACCTCGAAGCAATGCGGGGCGTGGCGGAATTTTTGATGGCGGCGGGGAAGGCGGACGAAGCACTCGAAGCCTATCGCTCCCTCGTCAAGGCGCACCCGCACGATATCGCCGAACACCGAAGGGCGCTCGATGCCGCCAAATCCGCCGGAAACGCCCCACTCGTTCGCGAATTTGCCCAGGCGATCTTGGCCAACGATCCGACCGATGCGCCCGCTCAGGTCGAGCTCGCGCGGGCACTGATGGGGGCCGGCGAGAAACAGGAGGCCCTCGCGGTTTACGATTCGCTCGTCAAGAGCCATCCCGGTCAGGTCGATTACTTGATGGAAAAGAAGGAGCTGACGGGGGAACTCAACAATCCCGACCAGCTCCGCCCGGTGCTGGACGAACTCTTCCGGCTCGACCCGACGCGAACGGATCTGGCGCTGGAGCGCGGCAATCTCTACTTGGCGCTCGCCTACGATCGGCCCGAGGGATCCACCGATCGGGACACCGCCGCCCGAACCGCACTCGTCTCCTACGAACGGTCGTCGATGGATCCCGAGAGCGCTGCGATCAGTCGACTCGGCATCGCCCGAGCGTCACGGCTCGTTCAGGACCACGAGGGGGCGGTTCTAGCCTACCGCGATTTTCTCGCCGGACCCGGCAACGAGAATCGAACGGACGTTCTGAAGGAACTCGGGCACGCGCTGCGCGAGACGGGCCGCCTGACGGAGGCGCACGAGGTTTACGATAAAGCGATTCAACTGGGTCTGGAGGATCCCGATCTCTTCTGGGGAGAGCTCGAAGTCCTCAGTCAGCTCAACCAGGAGGCGGGAGCCTTGCGGTACGTCGAGCTTCTTCTCCAACGCGAGCCGCAGAATCCGCTATTTCTCCGCCGAAAGGGGCAGCTGCTGCTGAAAACTGGCCGCCGGGCAGAGGCCTTGAATGTCCTCAAGAGCGCGGTCCAGGGCGCGCATGGGGATCCCCACTCCTACTTCGAGGTGGCCGAAGCCTTGCGAGATCAGGGAGCCTACGCCGATGCGATCGCCTACTTTCGTCAGGGGCTGGAGCTCGACCCCAAGAGCGGCCCCGGCCGATTGGCGTTGGCCGAGACGCTGCTACTCGCCGGTCAATATCACGAAGTGATCCCGCTCGTTGATCAGTTGCTGAAGGAGGACCCGAACGAGCTCGCCGCATGGAAGGCCCGGGGCGATGCCTATCGTGGGCTCGGTCGACCTTCGGAGCTTCTCTACTCGCTGACGGCGATCCTGTTGCTCGATCCGCACAACGCACCAGCGTTGCTCGAAAAGTTCCGTCTCCACGAAGCGGCAGGGGAAAAACAGCCGGCGTACGATTCGCTGAGCCAGCTGCTCGCGGCCAAGGGGCCGGATTCCCATGACGCGGCACTTCACCTGGAGCGGGGCGATCTAGCGACCGCGCTGGGCCACGTGGAGGAAGCCAACGAGTCGTATGAGAAAGCCGCACAACTGGATCCGACGCATCGGATCGAGATCGCGGGACGCCGCGCGCGGCTTCGTTTGACCGCGGGGCGCCCGGATCTTGCACTTGAAGTGCTGGATGCCGCTTTGAAGGAGGAATCTCCTGGAACCCCGCCGAGCATCAGCGGTCTCCTGCTCCGTGCCGAGATTCTGAACGCGTTGGAGCGACCGGGCGAAGCACGCGCGGTGTACGAGGAGGTCCGGCAGCGCGAGCCGAAGTCGCCCGTCGCGCTGAGCGGGATCGGCCGATCGCTGCTCGACGAAGGTCGCCCGGGAGACGCCCGAGAATTCTTGCGGACCGCGATCCCGCAGGTCCCTGCGAATCCCCAACTGTTCCTGTTGCTCGCCGAAGCCGAGAGTGGTCTGGGGAACAAACCGGGAGCCATCGAAGCCGTGAAGCAAGGAGTGGACGCGCTCCCGAAGAGCGCCTCCCTCTGGGTCCGGCTAGGGGAGCTCTACATCGCCACGGATGCATGGACGGATGCGTCGAACGCGTTTGCCCACGCGATCGCGCTCGAGCCGAAGCAAGTGGTGATCCAGCTCCGCGCCGGATTCGTGGCGGAGAAGTTGGGACACCCGAACGAGGCGCTCGCACTGTACGAGCATGGGACGCAGGTCGATCCCACGAACAAATTTGCCTGGTCGAGTCGGGGAGTCGCGTTGCTGTCCATTGGCCGACCGGATGAAGCGCGTCAAAGCTTCGAACGGGCTCTCGCATTGGACTCAGACTTCGAGGCCGCCAAGGAAGGGAAGAAGGCGGCGGCGCAGAAAACGCGCGAGACCCAAATCGAGCACTTCGGCCGCGAGGCGCTACTGCTCGAGGCTCGTCTCAATCGAAGCGTCACGAAGAACGATCTCTTCGTCTCGTTGCATGTTCCCTACGAGTTTCTGGAACCCGTCCTCACCGCCATCGGGCGGAGCACGAAGGTCGATATCGATCATCTGAGCGAAACGGAACTTCGAGACCTCGAAACGGCCTCGTACCACCTCGTAACCGCCGCGCTCGAGCGTCGGCCTCCCGGGATCGAGCGGCGCGGATTCACGCTCGCCGATGTCGCCGTGCTGAGCCCGCCGAATCTGAATCTCGACCATATCCAGCGGCTGTTCGGCTACTTGCAGGCGGTTCTCGAGACCGAATTCCGGTCGGAGAATCTGCAGCTGACTCCCGAAGTCGAAGAGTTGGCGCGCAAAGCCCTTCTCCTCCCGCCCGAGCAACGCACTCTCTTCCAGCTCGTTCGGACGCTGCGCGTCGGCGTGTTCAAGGCGCGGCTGATCAAGGTCGTGGAAGAAGCCGGCAGCGCCGTGCATGCCCCGTTGCCGAGTCTCGATCTGGGGGAGTACTCTCCCGAATTCCGGAGTCCCGAGGAGGGCGACGCTCCGCCGCGCGCCGCATACTTCGCCCCCGAAAACGTGCCGGCCCCTGCCCCCGCGACCAGTGGGGGAGGGTCCGTCGAACCGATGGCCGGCCCGAACTGGTTGACGGTGCCGACGGCCTCGGATTCCGAGCCCGCGACGGCCTCGCGAGGTACGACCGCGGCGGCGGGAGCGCGATGTGTCGGCTGCGGAGGCATCGCGTCGGTAGTCCATGCCTGCGGAGCGCCGATCTGCCAACACTGCATCGGTCGATTCCAAACGTGTCCGAAATGCGGTCAGTCGGTGACCTCTCTATCCAGTCGCCCAGTGGAGGGCGTGAATCTGACTCCGGCGCGTCCGACGCGCGCGGGACGCTCGAGCAATCTTTCCCTCAAATCGGTCTTTCAGCGTTCGAAGGGGGGCGGGAG
Organism: uncultured Thermoplasmata archaeon; assembly: GCA_963749195.1. Classification (GTDB taxonomy): domain Archaea; phylum Thermoplasmatota; class Thermoplasmata; order Lutacidiplasmatales; family UBA184; genus Lutacidiplasma. The sequence goes on along the minus strand of CAVVLX010000006.1, from coordinate 346,426 downwards.
AGGCAATGAGCCCGCGGCCCCGCACGCCGAACGCGTTCATCCCGGTCCTGCGCCTCCGAGTCGAGCCAAATCGGGGAAGGAAGCGCCCGCCCCGCCTACGGATACCGGTGCTCCGGCCCCCTCCGAACCCGTCCCTCCCCGCCCCCCCCAGCCGCGAGAAAAAAAAGACGAAGAACCTCGTTTGTGAACGGGGCAAAGAAGGATCGGACTCTCCCCCGTACTCGTTCCGCGGTCGGGTGGGCGACCGCTCGTTCCTCGCCGTTGCCCGTCGAATTCGTGGTTCCATCGCCTGCCCTCGAGCCACCATTCTGAAATAGAGGCCTCCCACCTATTGAGGAAGGATGAGTTCCTCGGCCGGACCGCCGCCGGCACTTCCGCCCCGCGCGGGGCGGAAGTACCCCGCTGGATTCTCGTACTTCCACTGGCGGCGTTGGTGGCGCTCGCGGGGGTACTGGTCTACGTGGATTTTTTCGGAAGCTCCACTCCCGCTCCGGTCCAAGTCTCCAACTTCTCTTGGCACTTTACCGCCTGTTATGGAGCTCCTCAAACCTCCTCTGGGATCTCGACGCAACGGAACACGCCGTTCGAAGCCAATCTTTTGGTCACGTTCACAGGCGTGGGAGATTGTCACCTCGCCAGCGTATCGATCCTGACGCCCGGATTCGTTCTGTTAGGCGCCACGGTTCCGATCGATATCACCGGGAGCACGAGTGGATGGCTTTCGGTCGGGATCCAGAGCCCGGACCAGGCGTTCTCGGGACCCGTAAACATCGAGGTCAATTCCACCGCCACGGGGTGAGCGATCCCCGCAGTACCCCGACCGGACGGTTCTCTCCGGCGGTGACTAGGGATCGCCACCACGGTCTTTGACGATTCGTGATTGGGGAGACGAGTGGCGAGCGGGACGGCCGCATCGAATGCTCTAGACGCCGGGCGGCTTGCGCCGAGGAGCCGGTAAAGGCGGGCGAGGAGGATCTCCAGGGGCAGTCGAAAGAGACGAGTCGACCGATCCTTCGGTCGATTCGTAGGAGGAAGGCGAGGCCGGAGGCACGCCTCCGGTCGACGGAGCCGAAGGATCAGAATGGAAATCCCGAACGTCTCCCCAAGCGAGCGCCGGCGTCCGGATCCAGGAGCGCCCGCTGACTTCGCGAAGGCTGGGAACTCGCTGAATGAGCTCCTCTTTGGATAGGGGCGTCGACTGCCACGATCGCAGCGCTCCAATCGGCGCGAGCATGGTCGTGAGGAGACCTACTCCCGCGACAATGGTAAAGAGCGGGACGTTGAAGATTCCATCCTGCAAGAGAATGACCGCCATCGCGAGTTCAACGGCCCCGCGGCTGGAGACAAGAAAGCCGATGGCGCGCGAATCGGTGGCGGACCATCCGCGGAGGCGTCCCGCGAGGTCTCCCACGAGGACCTTGAGCAAAACGGCGACGACCAGAAGGACGGCAAAAACGAAAATGAGATCGGGAGTTCCCAACAGCCGAAGGTTCATTTGTAGTCCCACGAACGCGAAGAACAGCGGGATGAAAAAACCCCAACTGATGGTGTCGAACACAGTGCTGATCGATCGGTGAGTGGAGGCTCCCGCGGTATCGCGGGTCACGATCAAGCCGGCGTAAAAGGCGCCGACCACGAAGGTCAGTCCGAGGAATTGCGAAAAGAGCGAGGCCCCGACCAACAACACCATCAGGAGAGCGAAGCCCACCCCTTTAGAATGCCAATCACGGGCGAACCGGTCCTGGATCTGTTCCCAGATCGGAGTGCGCTGAAGCAGCCGGATCCCGAGGTAGATTCCGAACATCACCGCGAGGAATACGGCCAGGTCGACGCCGGCGATCCCCACCGCCATGGCTCCGGTCCCCCTGCCGGCGAAGAGCTCGAGCAGGACCGCAAACACCGTGACAGCCGTCAGCTCGTTGATGAGGGCCGCATTCATCAAGAACCTCCCGATGGGTCGTTGCAAGAGGCCGAACTGGGCCAACATGATCCCCATGACCGGAAGGGCCGTGATCGAGAGCGTGAGAGCGATGAACAAGGCCTTGAGAACCGAGACCCCCGGGAAAAGCAGGGTGGTGACCAAAAACAACCCGGCGAAGGGGACGACGAAAATCGCGACGCCCAGGATGGCCGTGAGTACCCCCATCCGGTAGATCTCCTCCGGAGCGATTTCAAGTCCTGCGAGAAACAAGATAAAGACGGTCGCGAGAAACTGGAGAGAGGAAAATTCCGGGGGGAGGCTCGAGAGCCCGAAGTACTGTCCCAAGATGGTGGGACCGAGGACCACCCCCACCAGCAGCTGACCCACCAGCGCGGGCTGACCCAGCCGGCTCGCGAATTCGCCGGCGAACAGGGATCCGGCGAGCAGTAGGAATAGATCGACAATGAACTCGGTCTGGGTCAGCGCCAATCCAATCGCCTGGGAAGTGTCGCGAGCCAGTCGTTCCTCGCTTTATCTAGACTTCGATTTGAGTGAAATGGGGGCCCGGACGGTGGGGGTCTTACCCCCGTCGCGAGACCAGAGCGGCCCGTTGTCGGCCCCTAACGATCCCTCATACAATGCGACCATGCGTGCCCCAATCTCTTCGCGGTCCACGGGGGACGAAGTCGCGAAGAGATCGAAGGCAGGGAAAGGCCGGCATACTGATATATGGGAATCGTGACCTCTACGAAGGGAGCAGTGATGTCGACTTCGGCAACCCCCACACCGGTGAGTGGCAAGATCGCCGGCGGCATCGTCGGCGCCATCCTGCTGATCATCGGGATCTTGCTGTTCGTCGGGATCTATCTCGTGGTCTCGAGTCATTTCTACGCGCTGTTGACCATCGGCATTCTCGCCGTGGTCATCGCGCTCGTTGCGTACCTCGCGGAGTCGATCTCTCGACAACCGTCCATACAGCGAGCCGCCGCCTGGGGATTTTACGGAATGGGATTCGCGGTCCTCGTCCTGACGATCGGCTTGAATCCAGGATCGACGCTCACCGCCGGCTGGCAAATTACCGGCCTGATCATCGTCCTCGTGTTCCTCGCCATTTCCGTCGCAGGGGTCGGATGGAGGTTTCGATCGGCTGCCTCCGAACAGGGGCGACAGATCGAGCGCACGAATTGGCAGTCGCGACCGCCTCCTTCCGCATTCAGCTATACCGCGGGCGGTCCCACCAACTCCCCCACTTCTCCTCCGTCTCCCGCGCAAGGAACCCCGCCGAATCGTCCTCCTTCGGAGGGGTAGTCAATGGCTCCACCCCCCGCAATGCCGGCAGCTCCGCCTCCCCCGCCCCCCCCTCCTCCGCCACCCCCACCTCCCGCGTCTCCCGGACCGACTTGCCCGGCGTGTGGCGCCTCCGTCAGTGTCGGCATCAAGTTCTGCCCGCAGTGTGGGGCATCGCTTTCCGGAACCGGGGCTCCCTCGGCGCCTCCCGGGGCGCCGCCGGTCGACCTCCGACAGCGAGTCGACCAGGATCGGGGGATGCTGAAACGACTTCAATTGCTGGTGCCGGGCTTCCGAGGTTATCGGATTGGGGAAGACTCGAGGGAAGCGGACAGCATCCTCCGGCTTCAGGTCGCGGATAAGGTCCACTCGTCCGTCATGACCATCCAAAATTGCCGCGCCCAGTTGACGCAAGCGGGGCAGTTCCAAGCGCTGACCGACCTCGCCCCCGTTCTCGCCGAGCTTTTGAAGCTCGAAGGGGAGATCCGCCACGCCGAGCAAGGGTACACCGGCATATCGCCCGCCGTGCGGATCACGCCGCAGAACCAAGACAAGCTCTACGAGTACGACTTCGGTTTCGCACAAGCCGCGGACGAAGTGACCCGGACCCTCACGCCGCTATCGACCCTGGCGAGTCAATCGAATAGCTCGGCGATCACCGCGTTGGTGGCGACGGTACGGGGCCAGGTCAATCAGCTCGACCAGGCGTTCAAGGCGCGGCTGCGTGTCATCGAAAACGTCAATCTTCAGCAGTAATTCGGAGCAGTACGATGGTAACCAACAAACCGATCCCCGCCTCGGGCGGAAGTCTCATCGGCGCCACGACGATCAATTGGGAAGACGCCTACAAAGGGAACAACGTGATGTGGCGCGTACCGCGCAACATTCGCTGGGGCGACAACATCGTGGTTCGGGAAGATGAATCCGCGGTCTTTTTCCGCGACGGAAAGGTCCTTGCATATTTGGATAAGCCGGATCGGTACGCGCTGACTTCGCTCAATGCGCGGCTGGCCGGCGGTTTGATCCAAGCGCTTTCCGGCGTTCGTCAAGAGGCCGAAGTCTACTATCTGCAGCGTCGGTGGTTCGACGGCAAGTTCGGCAGTGCCGAACCCTATGTGTTCCGCGATCCGGATTTTGGGCTCGTCAGTCTGCGCGTCTTTGGGTCCTATCGGTGGAAGATCGGCGGGCCGGACCTGTTCATCAATCAATTCGTCGGAACCTTTGGCGCCGTCTCCACCCCGGATGTCGAAGGGCGATTGCGCGACCAGATGGTGATTCTCCTCTACAACAGCCTGGGCAAGATGAAGGACCAGGGGATGCGCGTGACGGACCTCGCGAGCAATCTCCAAACCATCGAGCAGGCCGTTCTCGGATTCGCGCCTCAACACTTCCAGCCGCTGGGGGTAGAGATCCAGCAGATCCAGGGCCTATCGATCAACCTGCCGGACGACGTCCAGGCGGCGGTAGACACGCGATCGAAGATGGGAGTACTCGGCGTAAATTACATGCAGTACCAGGCGGGCCAAGCGCTCACGACCGCCGCCGCCAATCCCTCGGGCGCCGCTGGAACCATGGCGGGGGCCGGGGTGGGACTGGGGGCGGGTCTCGGGATGGGCTACGGAATGGCTGGCCAGATGGGCGGCATGTATGGAGGCGGCGGGACCCCGTGTCCCAAGTGTTCCGCACTCGTTCCCCCCGGAGTACGATTTTGCCCGAGTTGCGGAAATCCGATGGGAGGCGCCCCCCCGGGACCTCCCAGTGGGGGCCAAGGGACCATCGCGTGTCCCAAGTGCGGTACCCAGGCCGCCGTAGGGACCAAATTCTGTCCGAATTGTGGCGCCTCGATGGCGCCGCCTCCCCCGGCACCGCCCCGCCATTGTCCGAAGTGCAACGCCGAGATCCCTGCCACCGGGAAATTCTGCCCGAACTGTGGGGCCACGCTCACTCCATAGGTGTTCTCGGAGGGGACCGCAATGATCTATTGCACGAAGTGCGGCGCGCCACTGCCCGACACGGCCCAATTCTGCGCGAAGTGTGGCACGCCCACCGGTGCCTCCGGCGGCGGAGGGGGGAGTGCCCTCGCGAGCAACGCCGCGCGTCCGGCGTCGAGCGCGCCCCCGCTGGCCGCCGCCGGGGTGCAGGAGCTCAAATGTCCGTCGTGCGGAGCGCCGATCAAACCGGTCTTCGGCGAGATGGTGATCACGTGCGACTACTGCGGAGGTTCGGTCACCCTCGGCGGCGCGGGGTGGAAGGAGATCAACAAGCATACCATGTTGCCCCTCAAAGTTCCGGATGCCGCCGCGGCGCTCAAAGTCGTGCGGGATTCGTTTGATACCGGCTTCTTCCATCGGCACGACTTCGAAGAGTCGAAGATCACGGAGCAGAAGTTGACCTTCGTCCCCTTCTGGGTGCTACCGACCTCGGCCTCCACGACGTATCAATATCAAGCGGTGGCGACCAGCGTCGGCGCGACGGTCGGGACCATGGCGGCTGCTGAATTGCTGGGGAGCGCACTCGGGGGCCGCCGGGGAGGAGGCTACACCGTGATCCCCATCATGGCGGGGCCGGTCGTCAATCCCACACGGTCGGAAACGATCTCGGGTCAGTACGAATATCCGGTGGTCGCGGTCAAATCGATGAGCGCGTATCAGCCGAAAGACTACCAGTTCTCCCTCACTGAACGGACGCTCTTCGACAAGAAAGGGATCCCGGAGGGAACCCCGGTACTCAACGGGGACCTCGGGGAAGACGCGGCGCAGCACGCGGCGCGGGCCTACGTTCAGCAGCTGCAGTCGGAAACGGCGCACAAGAAGCACCACATGGTCTCGAACATCCAGACCGAGGTCGACATCTCCGACGGAGAGCTGCTCCACGTGCCCGTCTGGTACTTCATGCTGGAGCGCAAGGGAACGAAATCGATGATGCTCGTCGACGCGCATGCGGGCCGGATCATTCGGACGGCCCTCGGGCCGACTCAGGCCACTTAACTGGGCGTGTCGCGCACGCTCCCTTTTCGCTGGAACGTGTAGCGGACCGGAATCCGTCGCTTGCGGTGCGTCCAGTACGCGCACCGCGAGCAGCGGTAGCCTAACACCACCTCCTCGCCGGTGAGCGTGCGGTTCCGAAGGGGTCGGACGGGCGCGCCGCAGACCGGACAGTGCGTCAGCGGTTCGCTGCGATTTTGTTCGGAGTAGCGCACTTCCATTCGAATGCTCGGGATCTCGACGACGAGCGATCGGAGCCGTCGGCCGCCGAGGGTGCACTTGGGATCTTCGCGGCGGAGAATCGGCAGCAGCGCGTTCCGAAATTCCGTCAGCGAACGGTACCGACGCGGGGGAGAGCGGACCGCGCGAATCGCCGCGCGGCGGACGTCCTCGGAGGCGGCGAGCCGATACGCGCCCGCCGCGCGCAGCGACTTACGTCGCACCGGCACGTCGTCCCTCGCGGGCACGGACCTCCTCTTCATAGAATCGCCGCGCGAACTCCCCTTCCGACGGGCCGATGACCAGCTGGCGGGCCTTCGCTTGGGCGAAGTACGTCAGTAGGCTCGCCGCGGCGGCCAGCTTCACCGCGCGCGATTTGAGCCGCGGAGAGAACTTTGGATGCGGCGACCGGGCGAGGGCTTTTTCCGAAACCTCGCGTAAGCGTTCATAGAGACCCCGATCGAGCCCGACGTCCTTGGCGGGGAAGCGGCCCGCGAGCAACGGGTGTCGCGTCTCGATCGCGTGGATCAGCGTGAGGTGGTCCCGTATCGGTTCCGCCAGGGAAAAATCGAGCTCCCCGAGTTCCAGCCGCTGCGCGCTGTTTTCGACGGCCCGGAACCGTTCGCGGGTCATCGGGTGAAACCGCAGCAGCATCCGATCCTCGAGGGCCGCGAAGTTCGGGTCGGCGATCGTCGTCCAATAGTCGGACGCGCCCGCCGTTCGCACGTTGTAATTGACCGAGAAGAACGAACGGAAGGTATAGGGTCCGACCGTGCCCAGGGTCGTCTCCCACTTGACTTCGCGCTGTTCCATGACGAGCTTGAGCGGCTCGACCATGCCTTTGTACTTGAACCAATCATTGAATTCGGGGACGATGAAATTGAACGTTCGGCCCTGGTAATGGGCGCCCACCCGAAGGAACTGGACCGGCGTGATGCCGCCGCAGTATCGATTCCGTCCGGCCAGTCCATGCGCGGGCACCGCCGTCCGCGGGTTGCCTCGAATGAGATCGTCGATCGCGAACGTTTTGCCCGTCCCGGGCGGACCGAAAAGCGCCAGATGGAATCCCGTCGATCCCGTCGTTCGCCCGGTCGGAGCGATGAGCGGTACATCGGCGAGCGCATATTGCTGGAGGAGCGCGATCAGCGAATCAAAGTAGAGCGCTTCCCCGAACAGGTCTCGGAGATAGTCGGCGAGCTTCTCTACGGAGAATGACGCCCCAAAGGCGACGGTCTCCGCTAGCCGATGGTGCAGGATCTCTCGCAGCCGATCGAGAAACTCACCATCCATCGCTCGAATCTCCGCCCCCTCATCCGGTACCGGTTGGAGAGACGATGGATCCGGGACTTCGGCGCGCGCGATCTCGCCAAGTAACAGGCCCCGCAGCTCTTGGGGAAACGGGAGATGGTAGATCCGGTCGGAACGTCCCTCGGGAAGTTCTTCGAGCAATCCTCGACGCTTCAGCCGCGTTAGCAGCCGCGACGGATCCTCGAACACCCGGTCCCGTAGGAGTCGAGTTCGAAGTTCGGAGAGGCGGAACCGGGCGGACTGAGTCGCGACGCCGCGTACCGTGCGCCGGCGTTCGGCATCGGCGATCACGCCGACCATCACCCGCGCGACGGCCAGATCCTCTTCGACGAGTTCGATCGCTCCGACGGCGGCCACGGCGAGTTGCGATGGTCGGAGGCAGTTTATATCTACCGCCACAGGGAGTGGCGGCCGTGCGGAGGAGCGCGTCCGGTTACGAACGCGAGCTGAAAGAACTCCTCCAAGGAAAGCCCGAATCGGTCGCGCGCTACTATCGAGTGGTCCCGCCCTTGGACCGGGGCGTGGTGGATCGATTGCAGCGCGCTCCGTTTCTCGTCATTCGCGGCGCCGGCTCGCTGGGATTCGATCTCGTCGCCCTCCGCGACGATTTCGCATTTCCGATTGAGGTGAAGGCGTCCGCGGAATCGACCATTCACTTCTCCGCCGCGAGCGGCCGCGCCCAGGATCAACTCGAAGCGTATCGAAAGGTGGTGGAGCGCGTGGGGATCACCGTGTTCTACGCCTATCGACGGGTCGGGGTCCGCGACGCGGACCCTTGGAGGATCTTTCTTGCCTCGAAGCGAACCCTCCAGGGCCATCTTCGATTCGTCGCCGGGCGAGTGCCGAGCGTCGAGACCACGGCGACGGGAAACTCGATTCTCCACTGGGAAAACGGAATGGCGCTCCACGAATTCTTGAAACTCGTTCTGTCGTTCGTCGACCGGGGGAGCACCTGAGACGTGGCGATTCACATCACGTCGTTGGGCGCCGCGGCCTTCGGCCGTCGGCCCGAATCGTTGGTCGATCTCCTCGTGGAAGCGGGGAATCAAGCGCTCGAAGGAGTCGGTCGCAAAACGATCGATCTCTTGGTGGTCGGCAATATGTTGGCCGGCGCCGTCAACGGAGTCGAGAACCTGGTCTCGCGTACCGCGAATCGACTCGGGCTCGAGACCTCGGCGGGGTATCGAGTCGAGGCCGCGTCGGCGAGTGGAGCCGCTGCCTTCCACGTCGCCTGCGCTTCGATCCTTTCCGGTGCGCACGAACGTGTGCTCGTCCTGGCCGGAGAGAAAATGACGGATCGGCCGACGGCGGAAATCGCCCGCGCGCTCGCCCACTCCCTCCATCCGTCGGAGGAGGCGATCGGAGCCACGATGCCGGCGCTGGCGGCGATCGTGACCCAGCGCTATCGAACGCGCTTCGGCACCGAATTATCCGTGTATGACGAAGTGACGGTCCAAGAACGCGCCGCCGTCGTGCACAACCCCTTGGCCCAGTTTCGATCGGCGGTGGGGGCGCAGGAGGTAGCGACGAGCCGGATGATCTCCACTCCCCTTCGCTTACTCCACTGTGCGAGCGTCAGCGACGGAGCCGCGGCAGTCGTGCTCGAGCGAGGAACCGGGGCGGCTTCGGTGCTCGGGCTCGGGCAGGGTTTCGAATCGTTGCTCGTGGTCGATCGGCCCGACCTGACCACGTTTCAAGCCACTCGCGTCGCCGCGCAGCGCGCCTATGAATCGGCGCATCTAACCCGGAAGGAGATCGATTTCGCGGAAGTCCACGATGCCTTCGCGCCCTTCGCGCTCATCAACCTCGAAGATCTAGGAATCTGCGGCGCCGGTGAGGCGGGTGGGTGGTACGCCTCCGGTGCGACGCTGCCCAGTGGCCGGTTCCCGGTGAATCCGTCCGGGGGGCACCTCGGTCGCGGCCATCCGGTCGGGGCGAGCGGACTGATCCAGATCGTCGAGGCCGCCCGTCAACTCCGAGGGGAATCGGAGTCACTCCAACTTTCCCCCCGGCCTCGGATCGGCCTTGCGCAGTCGATCGGAGGTCTCGCCGCTCACAACTTTGTCACGATCCTCGGGGGGGAGGTTCGTCCGTGACCGACGAGCCGACTCATATTTTGGCGAGTCGGTGTGGCGCCTGTCACGGTCGCTTTCTCCCGCGGGCCGGCCCTTGTCCACGGTGCGGATCCCTATCGACCTTTCCCGAATCGCTCTCTCCGGTGGGCGTCGTTCTCGCCGCCACTGAGCTGCTCGCTCCTTCGGCCGGGTGGGCGTCGCCCCATCGATTGGTGTTGGTGGAGCTCGACCAGTCGGTTCGGGTGCTCTGTCGGACCGAGGGACCGCTTCCCGAGTTCGGGACTAAGGTGAAGGTGACCCATGAAGGCGAGACTTATCGATGCTCCATTCCGCGCGGAGAAATCTGACGCGGGGAGGGGGAGTTTCGGAGGGCCGGTTGGTTCCGGCGCTCGTTTGAACCCCCGAGGTGAAATCACCACTGGATTAGCAATCCAGCGCCTTACCGGGCTGGGCCATCCCCGCGCAAGAGAACCGAGAGGGGCTTTCAGTTTAAAGGTTCGGAAGGAACGGTCACCGACCTTCCTACGTTATGTACCGAGCCGCTGGTTCGACTCGCGAAGGTCCGATGCGCGTAACGAAAGCCGGTGTCGTAGGAGCGGGTACGATGGGCGCCGCGATTGCGGAGCTATTGGCGTTCAATGGAATCGACGTGCTGCTGAAGGATGTCGATGGGCCGATGGTCGAGAGAGGGCTGGCCCGCGTTCGGTCCCTGGTCGACGAGCTGGTCGAGTTCCATGCGTCCAGAGCGGGAAAGGAGATCGAACGGATCGGTCAGCTCGGAATCCAGCTGACTGCAGCGCAACAGGAGCAGATCCGTCAGCGGTTCGTCCCCAAATTCACCCGCAGCCGGGGGGATGAACTCATCGCCCGGGTCCACGGGACCACGGAATATGCCCCTTTCGGCGACGTGGATTTCGTCGTCGAAGCCGTCTTCGAAAAAGTGGAGGTCAAGCGACCCGTGCTCGAAGCGCTCGATCGCGTGGTTCCGGCGCATGCCATCATCGGGTCCAACACCTCGTCCTTGTCGATTACTCGACTTGCTCGGGGGCTTCAGCGAGTTCGCGAGACGCTCGTGACGCATTTTTTCAACCCGCCCAGTACCCTTCCTCTGATCGAGGTAGCGGGCGGGTTGGATACTCGCGAAGATGTCATTTCGGACACGATGGATTTCTTGCAGACGTTGCGGAACCATCGATATCCTATGGTCCCGATCCGCGTCAAGGAATCTCCCGCCTTTCTCGTAAACCGGATCCTGATCCCGGTGCTGAACGAGGCCTGCTTCGCGCTCGAAGAGGGCGTTGCGTCCTCACGCGACATCGACTTGGCCATGAAGAGCGGCGCGGGAATGCCGATGGGGCCATTCGAACTCGCCGACCTGATCGGACTCGACGTAGCGCTGGAGGTCGCCGAGACGTTGCACCGGGAGTATGGGGACTCCAAATATCGACCGTCGACTCTCTTGCGCCGTCTGGTCGAGGCCGGCCATCTCGGTCGCAAAACGGGCCGGGGGTTTTATGAATATACTTGATCGGTCGTCGTTCCCTCGTAGGTCGCCTCCATTGCGGAGGGTCGGGCGATGAGATTTCCATCGGCCGAGTGGGCCCTGGCATTCCAACATGCGCTCAACGAGAACTCGGCCTACGCGGAGGCCGCTCGCTCCTGGGTCGGAGACATCCTCCTCCGCGTGGTTCCCGAAGCCCCCACTGCCGCCTCGCCCGGGATTCACCTCGATCTTGCACATGGTGAGTGCCGATCGGCGACCTATTATGCCGACGCGCGGGAGGTCGCGGCCGAGTTCAAGTACGAAGGCGCGATCGGGGCCTGGAAGAAACTGACCCAGCACGAGGTCGATCCGGTCAAAGCGCTCTTGGCCGGGACGTTTCAGATCAAAGGCAACCTAGCGAAAGCCGCACGCTTTACTCGTGCCGCCAAGGAACTGGTGGAGACGGCCGCGGCGATTCCGACCGAGTGGTGATCGTCGAAACTTCGTCAAGACGACGACGGGCTTCGGGCGGGTGCCGGCCCGGCGGGAGCCGGGACGACCGGAGTCGTCGCCGGCGCCGTCCGACCCATCGCGGCCGGGGCTGTGGGGGCGGCGGCGGGAGCGACGGGAGCCGCCGGTTTCACCGGAGGAGCGGGAGGTTTCGGAGGAGGCGGCAAGAGATACTGGCGGAGGAATCCAAGGATCCTCGCCCACGCGTCTTCAGCTTTCAGTAGATCGTACTGAGGCATGTCGCGGGCGAGGAAGTTGTGCCGGACTCCGGGATATTCGGCGAGGGAGAGTGCTCCGCTCCCCGCACCAATGGCGTCGCTCAGCTGCTTCTTGGCCCGATTGGCAGCTCCATCCCGGGACCCTCCCACGTACAAGATCGGGGCCGACACCGCGCGCGCCAGGTTGGGAGGCCGGACCGGCATCGGATAGGCCAGAACGACCGCCGTTATCTTGGGAGTCTCGGCGGCCAACGCCAGGGCGAGCGACGCCCCGTAGGAGAGGCCGAACAGCGCCGTCTTTGTAGGGTCCACCATTTCGCGCGCATTCAGATATGCAAGTGCGTCGCGATAGAGCTGAAGCCAATGTTCGATTCGCCGGGACCGGACGGAGACGCCTCGCACGAGGGAACTCGCGCGCAACGCGAGGTGGCTCCCTGGCCCGATCGCGCTGATCTTTCCGACATCGGGTAGCAAGACCTCGAACCCTTCCCGCGCGAACCGAATGCCTGCGTCCAGCACGGCGGTCGTTAGCCCAAATACGTCGGGAGTGACGAGCACCGTGGGATGCTTGACGATCTTGGTCGGCGAGAGCACGATCGCCGTCGCCTTGCCCTCGGCCGCGAATTTCGTTTCGAACCAGATCCGCTCGCTCCGATACGGGGGAAGCGGAGCGCCCGGTTTCCGCTCGGACTTGATCCAGCTCTTGTTCAAGAAGTCGATCACGCAAAGTTTGTATCGCTCCTTTTGGAGCACGATGACCGCTTGGCGCGTTCCGCAGATGTCGCAAATCCCGATGACCCCGCTCCCGAATTCCAGGCCGGGAGTGCCGAGCAGCAGATCGGCGTCCGTCATCGAGTCGCCCGCGCCTCCTGAGGACTAGTCGACGGGTAGGCGGCTTTTAACCGTTGCCGCACGGCGGCGGCGCCGGCGCGCCCGGCCGGTCGGCATCCGGCCGGGTCGCAGCTCGAGCCGATGGCGGTCGCGTGGAACTAACACGGAGATGCCGGCGCTCACCAGGCGCGCTTGGAGTTCTGTATCCGCCGTGACGACCCAGTCCCGGAACGGTCGCGCTACCCGCAGGATGGCGGCATCGCCGCGGCCGGACGTCGGGAGCTGTGGAAATTTTCGGGACCACGCGAGCGCCATTCGGGCCCCTCGGACCTTTCGTTGCGTGAGCGTCTCAAGTTCTTGGCCGACCGCTCGGGGGATCTGGATCGGCGCCGGCGGCTGGATGAGACGTTCGATTTCCGCTTCGAGAGGGAAATGGCGTGTGAAAGGCAGCAACACCGCATTGGTGTCGAGCAAAACCCGCGGACCGCGGGCCGCTGGTTTACGGTCGGCGGAGGAGGATGCCGAGTCGGTCCCGGTCATACTCGACGCCTCCCCGTCGATCCCGTAGCACAAACCGCTGGGCTTTTTGATTGGCCGTTTTCGGGATCTCTTCTACAAATTCGATGACCTGAGGAACCATGAAGAACGGTAGGTGGTCGGCCGCGTACTCGAACAGCGTTTTCGCGTCGAGCGTCGCGCCGGGCTTCAACTGGACAAATGCTTTGACGTCTTCTTCTCCGAGGGGAGACGGAACTCCTACCACCACGGTTTCAAAGACCGCCGGGTGACGATTGAGCACGCTTTCCACGTCGTAGGGCGCCAGGTTCTCTCCCCGCCGCCGGATCACGTCCTTCTTCCGGTCGACGAAATAGCAGTACCCTTCCGTGTCTCGGGTGACGTAATCTCCCGTGTGAAACCAAAGGTTGCGCCAAGCCTCGACCGTTTGCTCGGGCTTCCGATAGTAGCCCGAGAACATCGTGAACGGGAATCGAGGACGGACGATGAGTTCCCCTCTCGCGCCCGGCGGAACGGGCTGGTCGTGATCGTCGACCACGTCGGCTTCGACAAACCCCAACGGGGTGCCGACGGATCCAACCCGGATCGCCTCCGGGGGATTCATGAGGGTCGTGCACCCACACTCCGTAATCCCATAGAGTTCGATGATCGTCACTCCGAACCGCCGCTCGAACTCCGGCCAGATCTGCTTCGTGGCTCCAGCCGTGAGTGCGGTCCGAACCCCATGGGTACGATCGGAGTTTTTTTCCGGCTGCTTGAACAAAACGTTCACCATCGAAATCAGGAGGGAGACGTGGGTCGCCTGCATGCGCGCGGCATTCTCCCAAAAACGCGAGGCCGAGAACCGCTCGTCGTACGCCGCGGTCAGGTCGTTCACGAGCGCCGTCAGCGTGGTCATCTCTTGGGCGTTACAGTGGAAGAGCGGGAGCGCCGTGAAGAGAACCGAGTTTTCAGACAGTCGGCTTCGCCGCCCGATCTCCTTGGCCGTCGCGATTCCCTTCTCGTGCGGAATCACCGCCCCTTTCGGCGGACCGGTCGTGCCGCTGGTGTAGAGGATCGAGGCGGGTTCCCACGGTTGGGGCGGATCGAGCGGCGCCGCCCCGGAGGCTCGCGGCAGCTCATTCCACGTCTTCACCGCAGGCGGAGGCCCTGCGTCCGATTCGACGGAGGGGACCAGCCACTCTTCCGCGATCGAAAGCGTGTTTCGAACTCCTGCATAGGCCTCCCAGAGCCGTTGATCGACGACGATCGCCTGTGGCTGAGAATCGTCGAGTTCGTAGCGTAAGATCTCGCCTTTAAGTCCCGTGTTCAACGGGACGAGGATGGCGTTCCGCTTGGCGAGGCCAAACCAGAGGATCGGAAACTCGGGTGTATTGAACAGGAGGCAGGCCACTCGAGACCCCGGTCCGATGCCGTGGGCGGCCAGCCCACCGGCTACCCGATCGCTTTCTCGGTCGAGTTCGTTGTACGTCAACGCGCGTTCCGGGAATCGGAGTGCCACTCGGGTCGTGTTTTTCCGAGCCTTGGAGCGCACGAGAGTCGCCAAGTCATGGATCGATTCCGAAGGGTCGAGCATCCGAAGCCGCCGAGGCAGTAGTCCTCTTAAGCCTTCAATGACCGGGTCTCTGACCTGAAGGGGATGAATCGACCTTGCGCGTGAGCACACTCCCATTTCGCCCCGGGGCTCCTAGCGTGGCCGAGATCGCCGCGGGCGTCGTCCTCGTCTCTGATTCAGCTCCCGAAGTCCTGTTGCTCCACGAAGTGGCCGAGGATCGCTGGTGTTTTCCAAAAGGTCATCTCGATCCGGGCGAATCGCTCGAAACGGCGGCACTCCGCGAGACACACGAAGAGACGGGGATCCGGAACGTTCGATTGATCGGAGAAGTAGCTCAAGTGTCGTATCGGTTCTTCCAGCCCTCGCAGAATCGAAACGTGTTCAAAACGACGATCTATTTTCTCGCGCAAACCCCGGAGCGGTCGACGCGCCCGGAAGCGATCTTCGATCGCTCCGAGTGGATTAGCTTCGACGGAGCACTTTCGCGATTAGCCTACGAGTCGGATCGAGCCACGTTGGAAGCGGCGAAACGTCACTTCGAGAGCCGGCGCATGGCGAAGGACCACGCGAAGTGACGTTTCAGTGCCTCTCGAGATTCTCGAGAGTCGTAAGACTCGAAGAATGAGTTGTGGGTGGACGCCGAGGGCGTCCACCCGTTGGTCGATCTCCGCCTTAGGGGGTCCGAGGGGGTTGCTCCTGCGCTCCGGTCGGCGCTTCCGTCCACAAGTTTTCAGGAGTTGGGGTCGAAACGACTTCGGCAGGAGGAACTCCGTCGCTGAGCGTCCCGCTGTAACCTCCCCCAATCTCCTGCTGTTTCTTTCGCCGAGCATGGACGCGCCACCCTACTGCCGATACGGTTCCGATCACCGTAGCCACGACCAATGCGATCACCAAGATCGGAAGGATCGGGGCCGCCGTGCCCCCGCTTCCGCCGCATGCGGTCGTCAAGCAGTTCGACTCTTGCTGCGCCGCCGCTACGGACATCGGTTGGGCTTGGACCGATTCACTTGGCGCTCCGTAGCTGGCCGCGCTCGGGGGCCCGCCCGAAGGGGTGGGGGGATTCACGTCGCTGGCTTGCGCTCCGAAGGCGGCCGAAGCGGCGGTCGGATGAAACTGGCCACCGATGATCGATCCATCGACGCTCGCGCTGGAAATCGTCGCGCCGCCCATTCGGTACGGGTCGAATCCATGGGCCGCCCCACCGAACAGATCGTAGGCATGGGGAACCAGAATGAATCCATCGTAGTCGTCAAACGGTCCCTGGACGACGAGCAAAATCGCGGGTACGACGGTGTGGTCCCTCAAGTGGACGTTGCCGAGCACATAACCCGTCAGGTTGACCTCGCCAGAATGTTGGACTGTCCCGTTCGCGACCCCCGAACCGTTGGTACTGACTCCTGCGAGCGTGGTTACCCCCCAACCGTAGTTGAGCATCCAAGCACCTTGCGCCGCAAACTGGGCGGAGGAGTTCCAGGAACCCG
Organism: uncultured Thermoplasmata archaeon; assembly: GCA_963749195.1. GTDB lineage: Archaea > Thermoplasmatota > Thermoplasmata > Lutacidiplasmatales > UBA184 > Lutacidiplasma. The sequence goes on along the minus strand of CAVVLX010000006.1, from coordinate 330,038 downwards.
CGGCCGAGAGGTTGAGGGGAATCAAACCGAGTGACGGCGAGAACGCCGCCGACGAGTTCGAGTTCCCGCTCACCGTCAACATGCGGCTCGCCGTGTGGCCGCCAATCGTATACTGTAGGTTCTCTGTGAGGTGACTCTGACTGGATGTAGAGTCGTTGACCAGACCTACCGCGGGGACGACGACAGCCGACTCATCGACGGTCGACTGGTTTGTGATGTTCGCAAATCCTAAATCGGACTCTTGGGCCTTCAATCCGAAGGTGGCGGTCACCGCAGGACTCGAGCATTGCGGAGCGCAATAGTCGACCGTTAATGTCGTCGCCATCGAGCGCTGTGCTTCGAGCGATAGCGTGTTCGAGCTCGTCGGCGTCGCGGTCCAAATGACCGTCCAGCCAAAAAATGCGCTATAGGAGTATTCCGCGCTCGAGAGAATGACCGTCCCATTTTGCCAAGCTTCGCCCCCGTACGCCCACTGGTGGGCCGCCGGTGTATTCCCTAAGGTCTGTGGGGCTGGGGCGGCGCTCGCGGACGAAGCGAGCATCGGGACGACCATCAGGGCCACAAAAATCCCAACCGCGACCGTCAGCCACATTCGCTTCGATTCGCCGATTTTTGTCATGATTCCTTCTGACGGCTCGCGGCCGTCTGCGGCTGTATAACTCGGGAAATTCGAGATAAGCCGATGTGCCACTTTTCGGAAACGACCTTGGACGGTATGCTATGGTGTGACATTGTCAAAAAAACCGGAAGGACTTCCAAGTTGGAGGTCCGCTCCCGGAGTGAATGATCTCGCGGGCCATCTTCCCGACCGACTGGAGATTTCGGATGCGCGAGAGCGGTCGTGATCCGCGCGCCGAGGAAACCCGTTTGGCTAGGACGCGTGGAACCGGTTGATCCCCCATCCTTTCCAGCGATCGTTAAGGCGGCATTAACCGCGGCCCTTCCGGTACGGTCGCGGAACCCCAAACCACCATCAATGCGGCTCCCCCAAGGGCGACCAGGGCCACGGTCCTATCAACGATTGCCGCTTGACTGTCCCCCAGAAGAAGGAACACCGCGCCGACGGCCGCCGTGAGCGAGACCGAGCTGAAGGTAAGACCCGTGGCGACGAAAGCCCACTTACCGGGGAACCGGAAAGCCACCACGAGTGCCCAACCGGCCACCCCGACCACGCCGATGCCAAGCCCGACATGGGCGACGAGGATTCCCGAAGCGATGGTGCGTCCGGTCCCTGCGGCGAGGATTCCGAGGACGCTCTCGGTGAACACGAGGATGAGGAGTAAGGCGCCAAGCCATCGAATCGAAGATGTGCGTCCGTTTAGCCGAGGGTCGATCGCCTCCGCCTTCGGAGGGGACGAACTCACCGCCACCACCACCATGCACCGTAGCCAGCGAACGGACGCGTTTCGCTGGGGGTTACTCCCGGGTCGTCGCGGCTCCGTCCATCGCGGTCGGAATGCGGAACCGAGCAGTTGGGAGAAGGGCGAGGGATTCCGGATAGCCGGCGTCCGCGTGGCGGGCTACGCCGATCCCTGGGTCATTGTGGAGAACGCGGCTGAGCCGACGTTTTGCGCTCTCGGTTCCGTCGGCGACGATTACCAGTCCCGCGTGAATCGAATTGCCGATTCCGGTCCCGCCTCCATGATGGACTGAGACCCAACTTGCACCCCCGGCCACGTTGAGTAGCGCATTGAGAATGGGCCAATCGGCGATCGCATCCGAGCCATCCTTCATGCGTTCCGTCTCGCGGAACGGGCTCGCGACACTTCCCGTATCGTGGTGGTCCCGGCCGATCGCGATCGGAGCCGTCAGGAGGCCATCCTGGACCATGTCGTTTACGAGGAGTCCGAATCGCTCTCGCTCTCCATAGCCCATGTAGCAGATACGCGCGGGGAGTCCCTGGAATTGAACCCGCTGGGCCGCGAGTTCGATCCATCGGCAGAGCGGGAGATTGGCTGAGAACTCCCGGAGGATCATTTGATCGATGGCGTGGATGTCGCTTGCTTCCCCACTCAGCGCGACCCAGCGGAAAGGGCCGCTGCCGACTGCGAAAAGGGGCCGGATGTATTTGGGTACGTATCCGGGGATGTCGAACGCGTTGGCCACGCCCGCGTCTCTAGCCTGGGTGCGAAAGTTATTCCCGTAGTCGAAAACTCGAGCCCCTCGACTCTGGAACTCCAGGATCGCTCGAGCCTCGAGTGCAATGGATTCCCGGACCCGCTGAAGATAGCGGTCGAGATCGTGTTCGCGTTCCGTCTTTGCCTCTTCGACAGTCAGTCCCCGCGGAATGTATCCGACCGTCAGGTCATGAGCCGCCGTTTGATCGGAGACGATGTCGGGCACGACATTCTGTCGAATCAGCTCGGGGTAGACCTCCGCGGCGTTCGCGCACAGTCCGACCGAGAGCGGTTGGCGGCGAGCCACGGCTTCGCGGATCCAAACCAATGCTTCGGAGAGCGACGCCGCCTCCCGATCGAGAAACTTCGTCGCCAGGCGTCGGGACAGGGCGCGTGGATCCACATCCACGAGGAGGGCCACTCCGCCCAACATCGTCACGGCGAGCGGTTGAGCTCCTCCCATCTCGCCTAGTCCCGATGAGAGCATCCATCGTCCCCCGAGATCCTCGGAACGGAATTCGATTCGAGCGAGCGAGGCGAGCGTCTCGTAGGTACCTTGCAAGACGCCTTGCGAGCCGATGAAGATCCAGCTGCCGGCCGTCATTTGGCCGTACATCGTCAACCCTCGGGCTTCCAAATCCCAGAAGATTTCGTCCGTCGCCCAACGGGGAACCACCATGGCATTCACGATCAGTACGCGGGGGGCTTCCGCGTGAGTGGGGAAAATCCCGACTGGCTTGCCCGATTGAACCAGAAGCGTTTCGTCGTTTCCTAGTGTCTTCAGCGCTTGGACGATTCGATGATATGAATCCCAGTCGCGCGCCGCCTTTCCCCTGCCGCCGTACACGATCAAATGAGCGGGATCTCGGGCCACTTCGGGGTCGAGATTGTTCATCAGCAACCGAAGCGCCGCCTCTTGGGCCCACCCCCGGCAGGAGATCGAAGCGCCTCGCGGCGCGTGGATTTCGGGGGAAGAGGATCGCGATTCGGGCACCATTTGCGGAACTCGCGGCACTTTAAGAAGGATTGCGGAAAGCGACGACTTCAACGGGGCGGTCCATGAATCGCAGGTTTCGCCGGCCCAACTTCCGGCAAGCCGAAATCGGTGATGTCTTGGTGCGGGTTTTCTATTCAGAAATCTAAGATCAGAGTGCCTCCCTAACGACGCACCGTTATCGGCCGCGCCACCCCTTCAGGCGGCAGGACCGGGGACCGACTGATCTCGAGCGTCCCTGACCGCGCGGCTTACCCGTTGTTGCATTGCTGGAGAGCGGAGCCCGCGGAGGTCCATCTCGGCCGTGCTGTTGAAGTCGGCAATTCGAACTAAGGCACGACCAAGCGCGACCGCGAATTCGGGATTGCGTATAATCGCCGCCTGCTCTGGCCAGAAACCCTGCACAAGGAGTGAGCCGTTCCTCCGATCGGCCCTCAGCTCGATGCGCGCGCACAAACGGTCCCCCCAAAGCACGGGAAGTGTGTAGTACCCCCATCGTCTCTTCGACGCCGGCTTGTACACTTCCCAGACATACTCAAAGTCGAACAGTTGGGTAGCGCGACCCCTCCCTGTCGCCTCCTCCAGCGGAGCCAGGAAAACAACCTCTTCCTCCGTCGTCGTGGACCGAGGTCGCCACGTTGGCGGCACATCAGACGAGCGAAGTCTCTCGAGATCGGAGGCCGAGTCCGCAAGGATACACTGCCGACGACTCCACCCATCGACCTCAATCTCCTGGATGACTCCCAGGTCCATCCAGCGCCGAGTCCGAGCCGGCCATTCGTCCCGTAGACGGATTCGGCCGATCCGGGCCCACGCGTAGCGGAGCCAATCGGAATTACTCGCCAATCCGAGCTGTCGAAGGGTTTGTAGGATGAGATGTTCCTCGGCTTCCGCGATCGCGGCGTCCGGAGCCAATCGGGGGAAGAGGCGCTCGGAGAGATCGAATACCTTCTCGCCTCTTCGCCGGAAGGCGATCATCACGTCACCCTTGAGCCATAGATAGTACAGGGCGAGTCCCGATTCCTTCCCGGCACGATAATGCCGGATAGGTTTCTCTCCAAGGCCCTTGAAGTCCCTCGGCCCAAGTGGCCCTCGGCGCTCGAGTTCGGCGGCCACCCGAGTGAGAAGGGCGGTATGAGTTCGAGCGAACTTCTCCCATCGCTCTTCCGCGACCTTGCGCTGCATGACGGGGCGCTGATACGGCAATTCCTCGATTGGCCGGATCTGAACGTTACCACCCAACTCGAACAGGGTCCGTTTCTTGTAGAGCGCATCTTCGAGGTCCGCCGCTCGATAGCCGACAATTCGTCCCCACAGCGCGAGGTCGTGGCTATGACCGACCACATCGAGCGGGTCGTATTGCACCGATCCAATGTATCGGAGAGCGTGGTCGACTCCCCGTCGACCTTCCCACCGTCGGCCGGGCCAAAGGCCCTGACGGCCAAGGACGAATCTCCGTGCCGTCTCGATCGATATGGCTTGCACGATGCACCCTGGATTGGGTCGCTCGATTAAGTGTTGCAGCACCCAGAGACGCGCACCCTCGGTCTGCTCTGGCGTAGAACACGGGCGGCTGGCAAAGTGCGTCCGGAGGAGCAGCGTTTTCCGAGGCAGCGCGCGAGGCGAGAAGGTCCAAGCTGTCCCCGTGAAATGTGGGGCTTCACGAGGAGTACGCGTCTGCTCCCTCTTTGAAGAAGATAGCGTCGCGAACCCGAGGAGCGCGGCGAGGATCTGTGAACTGCGCGTCCTAGGGTTCTCGGGATGGAGAACTTCTTCCTACGCCTATGTCGCCTCGCCACGCACCGATTAATGCAAGCCCGGATCGGCACAGAACCTTTCCTCCGGGCCAATTGAGCGAGTGCATCGTTAAGTAGCGCCCCGCCCCCCTGGGGCCCGTCATGTCCGCGAAGAAAGCTGCCGAAGGATTCACTAAAGAGGAACGAGCCGCGATGCGCGAGCGCGTGAAGGAGCTGAAGGTCCGCGCCAGCAAGGAGGAAGCGGAACGAGAGGTGCTCGAAAAGATCGCCTCGATGCCGGCATCGGACCGCGTTTTGGCCAAGCGGGTCCACGCGATCATCACGGCGAACGCCCCCGGCCTCTCACCAAAGACATGGTACGGGATGCCTGCGTACGCGAAGGACGACCACGTCGTCTGCTTCTTCCGCGACGCGAATAAATTCAAGACGCGGTACGCGACCCTCGGCTTCAGCGACGAGGCGAACCTCGACGATGGCAACATGTGGCCGACCGACTTCGCGCTGAAGGGGCTGTCCCCCGCCGATGAAGCCAGGATCGCCGCGCTTGTGAAGAGAGCAGTGAGCTGAGCAAGCAGGTACTTTTGACAAGGTTTCGTCGGTCACGGGTGCGGGGAGACCTTCGCGCGAGCCGGCGTCGCTGACCCCGACCGAAGCGATCGGCACCGGCCCGGTGCGCGTCGTTGCGGATCAAGGCGGGCTGGTGAGGTGGCCTGGGAGAATGTCTCCGATATAGAACCACGCCGCGATCGCCGCCAGGAACATGAAGATGGGGAACCACACCGCCAGAAGGTATACCCACGCCGGAACGTGGTATCGACCTTTTACGGCTCCCTCTGCCTTAGCCATGTTCTCCTCCATCTCTTCCGAAACGGGCTTCATGCTCAGGGAAAGCTTCGGGAAGGTAGATCCCGGGTGTTCGAGCCACCAATCCACGACTAACGCTGCAGGCAGGGAGAAAACTCCCGCCGCCGCGTACGCGAGGTAAAGAAGGAAGGTCTCGAGCGGGTCCTTTGTGAGCCCGAAGGTGCCCGCCGATGTGAGGGTCGTGTACCCCCAGTACCCGTACCAGGCGGTGATCACCCCGGCGACGAATCCGAACAGGCCCGCGTACTCGAGCTTGAGTCCGAAGTACCCGACGATGGCATAGACGATCATGACCATGCCGAACAAGCAAGTGACGTCTCCAAAGAAGATGTTGTACGAGCCGAGCCCATCCGATGCCAGGTAGGGCCACGTGTACTCGGTCCAGAGGCCAATGGATAGGGCGACCGTACCGATGAGGCCGGCGGGAACCGCGGACGCCTTGATGGATGCCCGGACTCGGGTCGGATCGTTGCGGAGAATATGCCAGAACGTTCGGATCGAGGAGTAGGTCAGGACCACGGCGCCAGCGAGGATCAGGGCGACAACGAATCCCAGGTCGTCAATGAACGCCATGTTGTCTCTCGGATTAGGCCCCGAGGCCTAAGCCTCCCATTGAGCCCTGGCATATAATCGCTGAGTAAACTCCAGTAGACCAAAATCGGGCGCGTTCTGCCGGTCGCGCAGTCTTCCCAGTGGACTCCCCGATTATCGGAACGCCTTCCTGACGCTCTTATTCTTGGAGACCCAAGGCTTCTGCAGCTCGTTCGTGCAGAAAAGTCAACGGTCGTAGCGGACCGGCCTGACCTTTCTCCAAATCACGAGTTTCGGACTGGCAGTCTGGCATGAGGCGAATTTGGCTCCGCGAGCGATCGGTCCCTTCCCCCTCCCTTTCATTGCAGTCAGGTCATCGGTCGCACGAGGGGCTGATAAAATTCGCACGGCGACGATCACCCGCGCGCCGAGCGCGGTCCTTCCGAGGCCGACGGGTCCCACATAAGCACGGATGGCGCTAGACACTCGTCCAAGGCAATACTACGGCTTCTTCTTGGTCAGCAGTTCGATCCAGATTCCGTTCGGGTCTTTCACGAACGCCTCGTTCCAGCCGACGGTGGCGCCAATCTCCTTGGGTCGAATCAAGACCTCCACCCCCCGACCTTCGAGCAACGCGACCGTCGCCGCCACGTCCTCGCACCCGAACGAAAGATGATCGAGTTCTTCCCCATTGGTGTAGGTCGTGCCGAATCGGCTTCCCGGCCTGTACCAATTCAACTCGAGCAGCTGAGAAGAACCGGGACTTCTCAGGCTGACGGCTTGGCCCTCGGTGGGCGGAGTTGACTCCAAGGGCTCGACGACCTCCATCCCGAGTACTTCGGTGTAGAACTTGATTGATGCGTCCATGTCTCGAACCCGAATCCCGGTGTAAGTAAACGCGAACGATCCGCCGCTCGCGGAATGTTCATTCATGGGCTGCGTTCCCTTACCGCGGCTTCCAGTTCGTCCCGAGGTTCTCCCTTGCGTCGCGCTCATCGTGGTCCCCCCTCGACCGCGCGCGCCGTTCATAAAGCCCACGTCGCGAAGGCCGTCCGCGCGGCCATTGCGACGGCGCGGCGGCGGCCCCCGGCGTGATTATCACGGGGGTTCGGCCGCCCTAGACGCTAGCGCCGCGCCTCGGGAGACGCGCGCCCTCTGCGCGTCGACGAGCGCGCGATGGGCCTCCATCGACTCTGCGAACCCGCTCCCCGACCTACCCACCAGCCAAGAGTCCACCGGGAGTTCCCATTCCAGTACGTCAGCCTACTCGCGATACCTGTCCGCCGCCTCGTTGAAAAGGGCCGGTCACTCTGGTTGTTCGAGCCGTCCGAGGGGCTTGTACGTAAGGACCGCTACGCCGCTCTTGCTCGTTAGCGAATCGACAAGTTGAAACCGTTCGGGTGGGAAGCCGTCCTCGAAAAGCCGCGCGCCCTTCCCCGCTACGACAGGGAAGACTGCGAGTCGCAAAAGGTCGAGTACATTCGCTTTAATCAGCGACCCGACCAGCGTGAGACTTCCGTGGACTCCAATATTTCTGCCGGGTTGATTCTTAAGGGCTAAGACGCCGTCTCTCAGATCGCCGCTTAGAAGGTGCGCCTTACCTTTCGTGGGCCAAGTGACCGACGTCAAGGTCTTTGACACCACATACTTTGGAACCCCGTTGATGTGGCTCGCGAATGGCTCGATATCCGAGTTGGGCCAAAAGTGAAGCCACTCCTCGTACGTCTTCCTTCCCAGGATCATCGTATCTTCTTCCGCAATCTTCGAGGCGGAGTCTCTCTCGACCTGCTCATCTATGAGCTCCATGACCGCCGGCTGAACCGCCTCAAACTTTGCAACGCCGTCGAGCGTGAGGATCATGTGTGCAACTACAGTTCTCGCCAAAGGCAATCCCTCGCTTCCCGTAGGTGTTCGATCAGGATTGAGCTTTAGTCGCCGGTCTCGGTTTCCTCATCGCCCTATCCCGACCGACGTCCGTCGATCGAACCCGACCATGCCAAATGCATAAAAGATTCGTCGGTCGCTTCTTATTCCAGCTCGCCGCGTCAGCTTCTCGCGCGCGTATCGCGGTCCGCTCTCGAACGCGGGCTGATTGCGGTCCCGTCATGTTATGTGCCGTTCCCTCGCGACTCAGTTTTGTACGCCGAGGCTGGCAATCGAGTGCCTGGCTGACGATCTATCGGTTACATTGTTCCGCTTTCGGGACAAGGATGTTCCCGCTCGCACCATGCTATTCGCGCCTCGTTCACGCACTTGGACCAGTCGCGGCCAGCGAACTCCCGAGTCGCTACGCCAGCACAATCGCGACAGGCGGCCGTCTCACGATCACCGCAGAGCAGCGCACCTGGCGGCTCGACGATCCAGGAGAGTGCAGGTTGGATAGGGAGTGCCCCGTCTGCGAGACATGGCCGCACAGATGACCTGCGCGAGCTTGCGAGCTCCCGCCACCGCTCCGTGTCCCCGTTCCCTCGGCGAGCGACTCGCTCGCTTCGCCACCCGAGCCGCATGTCCCCCTTCGCTTCACGAAGCGCCGGTACGTTCCAGTGTGAGTTCGATCAGCGACCCACTTCACCAGATCGCATTGGCAGTCCCAGACTTGAGTTCGCCCATGGTAGGATCTTCTCGCCGGACTGATGAGTCGACGGGGCCAAGCCCGCATAGGAACAGAGTCGATCGCGTCACCACCGAATCGAGGCTGTCGAACCGTTCGATCGGACAGAGAAAAGCCGACCAGGGTCATCGCTCTGAGCTCTCCAACGCCCGGAATGGTGGCCAGGAGTTGCGCCATCTCCGGAGTCCCAGGAAGGCTCGATGGATCTCGCGCGTCCAGGGGCTTCGAGATCTCCTCGAGCTTCGACAGAGTCGATTCGACTCGAGGCGCGATCCACTTCTGGGATACCGTGCGTGCGGAGCTCCTCTCGGACGTCGGACTCGTCTGTAGACAGTCTCTCGGCCGGTACGGAATGCCCTTCTGAAGGAGCAGCTGGCCGTAGCGTGTGGTTCGTGATGCGCTTTCCACCTTCGCGTCGATAGAACGATCCGATCCCGGATGAGCCAAGTCGGAGCACCTGCGAAGCTCGGGCGAGTGGAGCATACAGCGGTCCGGGATGGCGTTGAGGCGGAGGAGGAGTGGCCAGTGTCTCCGAGTCCACGCGGTCCGTCTTGATGCGTAGCCTCCGCTGACGAGTCGGGTCTTCAAGGGATTCGCGAGGATGGACGGTCGGCTCCCGTCGACTTCGCACCGTCTCGAACGTAGCGCTCCCACATCGCGCACGCTTCCATGGCGACTCGCTTGTCATCGACGGGTATTCGGCTCCGGGGATCTCCTCGAGGAATCCGGAACGAGTTCCGAGTCGGTCACCCCCAGCTGATCTTCCGACGGACGCGGTCGCCCAGAGGGTCCACCGTGGTCGCCATCGTACTCGTCTTCGCTCAGATGTCCAGTCCCACGTAGGTTCATTCCCTCATAGTTCGCCGCCGCAGTCGAGACAGGCGGAGGCGCCGCCTTTGCGGCTTCCGCCCATCGAGCGGACTAGCGTGTCCACATTGCGTCCACATCGGTCGCGAACGTCCCACACTTCGGGCTCGGGATTCCTCGATTCTCTCTTCAATTGATGGCAACCTCGATGCGGGAACGCATTACTGTCCTGGACAGTAAGTGCACTTCGGATGCCGCCACAGATCAGTCGGTGGCTTTACGTCAGGAGCCGGCCCCGGAATGGATCAGTCGTTCGTTTCGAGCCTACGCCGGACGCCATCGCGACTATCCGCTTCTCGTCCCGCCAATGAATCGGATAGATAGCTCTCCTGTCAACTCCTTCCGACCGCCCGGCAACTAGGGGCGGCCTTGCCCTTCCAGCCGCTCGAGCGTCCGGGGCACTGGCTGGGTGTGCTCGACGACGCTGGGGGAGGGTGGTCATTAGCGGCCACCTAGTCGACGAGAAGAGTAGTCGAATGCACGATGTCAATATCACCCGAATGCGTGAACCTCTCTCACCGCTTCGTTTCAAGGATTTGCATCCAGCGCGCGCATCTGAGACCCTGTCATCGGCGCGTCCGTCCTTCGTCAAGCCCAGGTGGTGGTTGGGCTCTCGCCAGCGTGGTCAATCGCTGCGTCCGGAAAAGGGCAGTTTCTTTATGGATGGTCCTCCCGGTCGACTATTGGACGGTTAAACTCTAGCGACATGCAAACCGTTGACGTGATTCCAAGGGGCGATGACCGGGCCATCGCGCGCGCGGGGCGGGAGCTCCAAGGACATCCGGCACTTTTCCTGGCATTCCTCGCCCCCCTGGTCGAGTACCTCAGCGGCTCGACCCAGCTCAGCTGGTTGCTGCTCAACCCGCCTCTTTTCTTTGCCTTCCTGGCCCAGAACATCGGCTCCTACGGGCTCGCTGTGCTCCTCATCCGGGAGGCGGAGATCCGGTGGGGAAAGGGTTGGGCGACCGTCCTCTTGCTGGGGGCCGCGTACGGGATCTTGAACGAGGGGGTGGGGGCGGCCACGTTGTTCAATCCGAATGACGCGGCAATGTTGGGGATCGTGGCGACGTACGGTCACTGGCTGGGCGTCAACTGGGTCTGGGCGACGGAACTCGTGTTGATCATCCATCCGGTATTCAGCGTCGCTCTTCCGATATTGCTGTTTTACCTCGCCTTCCCGGAAACGAGGGGAAAGTCGCTCCTGAACCTCCAGGAAATTCGATGGGCGTTCGTAGGGCTCGCGGTCGACGCCGTTGGGACGTTGGTGTTCGTCGGGGCCGTACGTCACTTCTACGCCGGGCCCATCCTGTGGGCGGGCTGCTTGGTAGCCTTGGCCGCACTCGCGGGAGCGGCGTTCCTCGTTCGCCCGGATCTGCTCCGGCCCCGGGAGTCGCTGCCCACGACACGGCCGGCGATAATGTTCGCTTTCGGGATCGGGTTCTTCGCGCTACTTACCTTCGGCAGCGATGCGCTAGCTTCTAGGGGCGTCCTCCCCATCCTGGTCGCGTTCTTCTTCCTCGCGCTAGGGGTTCTCGCCCTCGCATGGGTGGTGCGGCACGTAGGCAGGAGCGGGAACGAACGCACCCTCGTGGCACTCTGTGCCGCCTTGGTGGCCGTTCTCATTCCGCAGGGCTTCTTCGGTCAGTTGAGGACCGGGGTCGGTGTCGCGCCCGTCGTAGCGGTTGACCTCCTTACCGTGCTTTTCCTCGTTCATCTTTGGAAGATGTACGGACAAGCCGATCGAGCAGGCGAAAAGCCTCGCGCTTGGCCGGTGAGTCTTAACTGACGCTTTTGACGAAGTGTTACGATTCGACCCAATCCGATTGGGTTGCACCACTGAGGTTCGGGGCGCGTATTTTCCGGGGGGAATCAATGTGCCCGTCCCGACTCGGGGGGGTTCCCGACGATCGGCGGACGCTTTTCTAAGTCGGGGGTTTCGCAATGTAGGGGTCCGGCGCCCGCACCGGCTGCGTCGCGTTCCACGTACTCGCGCGGCCCCATCGTCGACCGCGCGGTCCCCTCTTCAAGCTCGCGACTCGCGCGTAGCACTCGTCCCGAGCGCCGATCGCTGTCCTCCTCGGTCGCGCACGTCCTTCACGGAGCCTTCGCGGGCAGGGTCTCTCGGCCTGCGGTATAATCTAGAGACCTGCGATTCGCACTCAAGGATAGCCGGATGGAAGCGTCGAAGGGGCCGGGTCATCTCCGTCTTTGGTTCTTAGTTGCGGTCCTTGTCACCGCGGCCGCGAGCGGAGGGGGCGTCTACGTTTACGAACAATACACGACCCATCTGACCGTCACAGGAGTGAACTGGGGGCTGTTCGTGAACAACACATCCTACGGCTACGTGTTCGAGGACCCGTCAGTGGGATGTGGGGAGACCGAGAACTGCCCCAGCAACGCAGTGATCGGCACTGTGTGGACCGACTTGGTACCCTTCACTTACGGACCGGCGGAGTTCAATCTCACAGTCCGAAACATGACGATATCGCCCTCCTTCGAGATTCTTAGCTCGATCCCCCAGATACCGGTGTTCTTGGTGCCGGGGCAGGGCGTGATCTTCTTCCATATCGCGATCCACCTTCCCGGGAACTCCTGCTCGTACTCGCCTCTGGGAGAGATCTGGGTTTCGAAGTAGCGCCCGATTCACGAGGTCCAGGCGCGGTTCGGTCTCCGGCTCGCGCGTTGATTTCGGTCAGGTCATCGACCGCGCGCGCCCTTCATGGAGGCAGGGCCTTGGTCCTCGCTCGCACCACTCGGTCCGAGGTCTGAGCGCTTGCTCCGCCTCGATGACCACCATGAGGGCGCCGTGCGTGGCGCCGGTCGCTCACTTCGAATCGCCTGACGACGCGAGTGCGCGCAGCGCAGTTGTCGAGGGTACGAAGTAGAAAGCCCCGGTAAGCGCGGTCGTGTACCGCGTGAGCGCGTCCCTCGGCCCGTTCGGAATCCCCACCATGCTCTTCAGCATCTCGAGGAGCGGCCCCTGCTCGGCGCAGAAGCCGACGAACATCGTTCCGTGGTCGGTGACCGTCCCGTAGGCGACGTTCCGACGAAAGATTTCGCCGAAGGTGTCCTGGTCCGTCTTGCCCGCATGCGAGTCGGCAGGTTTCGGGTCGAACTCGATGCTGTCGGACTTCGTTCGGCCGATGACCGCTTCTTGGGCTCTTTGAGGGAGCGATTCCCAGCTCGCGGAGTCGTGCTTCCACTTTTGGAGCAAGAGCACGCTCCCCCCGGCACCCACTCGATCCTCGGGAATCAAGGCGACGGACGGCGCATCGAACAGGGTCGGGTTCTCCGTCCCGTCAACGAATCCGGTCAGGTCGCGGTCGTGATGGTACGACCACCCCGACGTCTCGTCGGCGACCGAAGCCACCGGACCCAGCTTCTGGATCGCCAGACGCGCCGCGTCAAAGACCACGTCAATGGCGCCGCCTGAAAACCACATCACGAGGTCGTGCTGCGTCGCCGGCATCACGTAGCCGTCCGGACCGATGAGGTCGCGGTCGAAGCCCGCGAGGTTGGGAGGGACGCCGTTAGGCTGAAGCTCGCGCCAGAGCTCCGGCCGGAAACCCGCCACGAGATTCACCCCGGACATCGTGGTGCGCGGTTCTCGAAGGTCCGCGACTCCCGTCGCGAGGGCTCGCCCGACGCTACCGGGGCGGCGGTCGAACTCGAGATAGAGGTGCGAGGGCGTCCCCATCGCGAAGATTCCGAGCTGAGCCGTGCTCATACGGGGCACGACTACCTTCCCGGCACGAAAACGTCTCCGTCGACCCCTGCGTCCCTTCGAGCAGCCGGTGGCCACCATTCCGGAGCGCCTACTCGAATGACTCACGCATTTGCTCACTGGTCGCGAGCTTCGAGAAAAATGAACCGGAATTGGTGGGCCTACCCCTCCTATGGATCCGCGCTGGTCGCGGTCCTCGGGCGGGCGCCCCCGCATCCAGCTCGCGGTCGGGGAGAGCCGAACTATCGCTGTGAACCGATGTCCCCGGATTGCTCGACGATATCATTGCAAGTGAGCTCGCCGAGCGCCCGGCTCATCCCGGAGTCGGCCCCAGCCTCGGCGGGGATCGCAGGAGACGATCCGCGTGCAGTCTCACCAATCCCTCGTAGTACGCAGTCAGCGCGATCGCGAATCCCACCGCCATCAGGAAGGAGTCGGCGTCGTTGGAGTAGGGCGAATAAACGAACCCGGAGCCCGTCGCCGCCGCGAAGATGAGGCCCAAGAGCCCCCCCACAGCGAACCAACGTGTGGCGCGCAATGGGTCCCACCACGCGAGACCGAGGAGAGATAGGGCTCCAACCACCAGAATCACGCCCAGTACGATATGGGCCACTAAGACAGGGTCGGCGGTATATGTGAGAGTGGCACCTAGACCCGCAGAGCCGCCCGGGAAAATCCCGAACAGATTGAGCCACATCCCAAGAAAGAACTGCACGGCAATGAGCCGAGAATTCCGTTGAAGAGCTGGTCGAGGCGAGCGCGTCGATCCTCGGACGCCGCTGCCACGGCTCTCGCATCCGGACGGGTATCTTATGCCCGTGGTTAGTACACGCACGGGCTTTCCGATCCTTCACGTTGTCGCGCGCTGATCGCGTTCCGCCATCGACCGCGCGGGTCCTTCGTGAAGCCTTCGCGGCCACGTCTCCTCCGCACGATTCTCGCGGTCAGTCACCGACAGGGTGGGGTCCGAATTAAAACTATACCGGGAGCTGGCCGGGTGGACCGGAAGCGCGTCCCGGAATCAACGGTGTGAGTTGCTCGATGTCGTGACGAGCGCGGAGCTTCGCGATGGCCGCCTGGTCTGGTGGCCCTCGGTTTCCGAGTAACTCGCCGAGCTCATCCTGGTAGTGCTCGTGACCGGATGGGGCGACGAGAAAAAGCATCCGTGCCGTCGTGGTTCCCGGGTTGGTGAAAGCGTGCGGGCATCCGGCCGGAACAAACATGACGCTTCCCGGGCCGCCTCGAACCACTTTGCCCCCCGTCTTCGATTCCCAAGAATGCCAGTCGCCCTTCGTGCGAATCCGCGGCTCGAACGCGAGTAGGTCGAGTTCGCCATCGAGAATGTAGAAAAGTTCCTCGACTTCGCGGTGGAGGTGGGCCCCCACGTCGAACCCGGGCGAAACCTCAGCCGCGAAGACCGACCACCTCTCCGACCGATCCGCGCCGACCTTGAGCGTCATGCCTGGAGTTCGAAGTTTTCGCCCTTCGCCAGCCGAGAGCACCAATCCGTCGGTCACGTTCGTTGCCTCTGTAGTCCAGGCAGGTCCACCGGATTGCAGGAGGACCGAGCTAATACATTAGGGCGCTGAACAGGCGCGGCCCATTCGGCGCGCTCCTCGGGTCGGTCCTCCCTTGACCGCGTGTCGCGGTCACGGTCATCGACCGCGCGCGCCCTTCTCGAAATTCGCCCGGAGGACGGCTCTTGCGTCCCTCAAAACTCACGAGGGGCGTCGCGCCAGCGCTTCGAGTTGCCGGTCGAACCAGTCGGGGAAGGAGTGCAACCGGACCACTACATTCGCCTCGAGCTCCTCGACACCTTCGATTGACGCGACGTATCCTTCGACTTCCTCCAAGTGGGCCGCTGAAGGAGGCATGACTAAGCAGAGGAGGCCGCCTGCCTCCGGCCCGGGTCCCGGCATCTCACGAAATGCGAGGGAGAGAGGGTATCTCGTCCGGATGCGTCGCAGGATCGAGTTGCCGTCGGTCCCCCGCCGGAGCGTCATCCCCAGAACGACCACTGGGTAGCTCAATGCCCTGAAGTCGAAAACCGGAACGAACCAGACGTCCCTGTTCTCGACGAGATTCGCATACCGCCGCGTCATCGTCCGCGTCGAGATCCCGACCCGGTCGGCGGTGCTACTCAACATCGCGCTCGGGTTTTGACGGAGGGCTCGAACGATCCGGATATCGAGCGGCGAGAGCTCGCGCATCGGTGGCAGCACCCTCCAAGGCAGCGGTACGTCCACCTCCCGCACTCCGACGAGCCCACCGATGAGCCTGCGCGTTCGCTCCAAGGCGGCGGCGTCGGGGGTGACCACGCTGAGCGTTATCCACTCCCCGAGGAACTCGACACCCCAGACCGCCCCCTCCAGGAGTGCAAGACGGGAGAACAGCTCGGCCTTCGCGCGCGGATGGTGCACCCGGATGTTCAGCCCGGCCCCCTGCCAACCAAATAGCGCGGGGTTGACCCAAACGTCGTAGCGCCGCAGGAATCCGCTGTCGCTCCATGCCTTTAGTCGACCCGCGACCCGAGCTCGGCGGACGCGGATTTTTCGAGCAATGCGGGTTGCGTTGAGTCGGGGGTCAACTCCCGCCAGGGTGACCGCCCCCTCGCGGTACATCTCACGGAGGATGTCGAAGTCGAGTGTCTCGGGTTGTAAGGGGGGCCGGGTCACGTCCCTCCGCAAGTACCGCTGCCTCCTTTGAGTGTTCCGACCTTGGTCGTCGAATTGTAAGAACCCGACAATCGTTAGCAATCGCTGTCGGGTCTGGACCAGAATCCCGTCGGCGGATCTGACCTTCGGGAGGGTCTACACGTATCTATGGACGCGATGGACGAGATTGCCGCGGTAAATCTCTCGCAGCCCGCTGCGAACGACGCGCCGATTGAGGAACTCCGTACGAGGTGGATCCTGACCGATACTTTGGTCCCGCCTCCAGGGGAGTCGACCCGGGTCGTAGTGGAGGGGCGAGCCGTCGCGATCTTCAACGTAGGAGGTCGGCTCTACGGACTCGCATCGGAATGCGGGCACAGGGGCGCTCCCTTGGAACAAGGTTCCGTCAAGGACGGGGTGGTTTCATGCAACAAGCATGGCGCGCAATTCCGCTTGGATTCCGGAGCCGTGGTCGGCGGGAACATATTCGTTCGTCGCTCGACCCGTCCAGTTCGAACGTACACCGTTCAGAGCCGCGGAGGGAAGGTGACCGTGGGCGTTAGCTCGCTCGAAGACGGTCAATAGTTCGCCTCCCTGGCCTCTTCGCCGCATGCTGATTGCGGTCCAGTCATTGGACATGAAACGCTTCGTCCATGCGGGCAACAACCAAACCCCGTCGCCTCTTGTCCAAGCCTAGGAGGCGACCGATGGAGATCTCTACGTATGTCGGATTCGACGTGAGCAAGAGCAGTATTGCGGCGACCGCAGTGGACCCCTTGGGACACCGGCGGCGACAAGAGAAATTGGGAACGAGTGACGAGGAGATCCGACGATTCCTCGAAGATCTCCCGGGACCTATCCAGGTCCTGCTCGAGGCGTGCAACGTCTGGGAGCACATCTACGATGCCGCGGCCGCCACCGGTGGGCAAGTTCTCCTCGCCAATCCGTTCCAGACCCAGCTGGTCAGCAAGACGACGCTGAAGACCGATCGAGTGGACTCCGAGAAGCTGGCGAAACTCGCACGACTGCAAGCCATCCCTGAGGCGTACGTTCCGACACCCGCGCAGTGGGCCCTGCGTAAGTTGGTCCGCGAGCGGGTGTACTACACCCAGCTGTGGACGGGCGTCGCGAACCACGTCTACGCCGTCCTCCTCCAGAAGGGGATCGCGTTTCGTCCCGGTCTTCTGCAACGTCGTACCCTCCGCCACAGCGTCGCGGATCCCCGCTTTCCTGAGATCGAGCGCGGACTGGCGGAGCTCACCTCCATCGAAGAGATCACTCACTCACTCGATCGGGCGATCCGAGATGCCTTTGAGGCCTCCGCGGACGCTCAGCTCCTCGCCACCATCCCCGGCGTGGGCAAGTTCACTTCGGTGGCTCTGGTCGCCTTCCTCTGTCCGATCGAGCGGTTCTCGAGTCTCGATGCTGTCGTGAAGTACTGCGGCCTCTGCCCATCAGTCCATCAGTCGGCAACGACGAGCCACAACGGCCCTCTCGTCTGGGACGCGAATCGCCTCCTCAAGTGGGTCCTGGTCGAAGCTCAATGGAATGTCCGTCGGCACGAGGGGAAGGGAGATGTGTACCGAGTCGGCCATCGGGTCGCCCGTCGGAAGGGCATGGGGGCCGGGGCAGTGGCCGCCGCACGCACGCTCGTACGGATCACCGCCTCGGTCCTCCGCCGTCGCTCGCCTTACCAACCTCACGCTCCCGAGTCGTCGAGCCGCCAGCGGCCGATTGCGGCGTCGTAAGACGGCCGCCACTGTCATTGTGCCGGGAGGCGACTCGGGGGTTCGCGGCCGCCGCTGTCCAAGTGCGTATCAGACGCCGATAGCATACTGCGTGCGCGAACAACCCTGAGACAACGGAGGTCGATCGAGTTCTGCGCAACACGCGCTTCAGACATTCGCCCGGGGCTCAGTTCGTGGGGACGAAGCGTTCATAGCATCGGCCGCATGCGTCCACATCGAGGCGGAGAAGGCACGCTTGGTCCCCCGCGTACCGCCATCGACTTCGGGTTCATCTGGCCCTCAGCCCGATGGCTATTCCAGGGCTGATGGCGGGAGACGAATGTGATGGAAGAGAAGCTACGCGGGGGATAAGTTCGTTTAACCAGTCGACCATGGCAAAGGTATAGTCTGGACTGATTGCCCGAGCATTCATCCCGCTCCCGATAGTCGGGGCGTGCGCAGTACCTCGGGGCCTAACAATCGTGATGTCCCAGTTTTGCGATGTCTGTTGGCTGAGCCTCCATGACTCGATGCTCATTTCAATAGGGCTCCACTCATCGTGCTCCCCGTAGAACAGGAGGGTAGGAACAACAATCTTGTCGAGAATGGGTCGAGGGTCGAAATCCAGGTCAGGCCACAATGTTCTCTGCTGAAGTCTCCGAGGCACCCAAGCGATGGGAAACCATGGGCGAGAAATGTATCGATTCACGATCTTCTGGGCCGCTGACCTTGAGACGGTACCCCGAACGACGCCCTCAAGCGCAAACCTCAGCTCCAGAAGTTCGGCCCGAGCCTCTTCCCCGAATCCCGCACGCCGCAGATGCTCCGTGGTACCGAATCGCATCTGCTCCGAGGGACTCACCCCGGCACATGCAATGAGGACGAGGAATTTCACAAGATCACACCGTGCAGCCGCAACGATCGCCGCCGAGGATCCCTGATCCCAGCCCCAAATTCCGAGGGGGAGGTTCGAGTATTTCGCTCGGTTTGTGAGTTCGACTATGGCGGCAAGAGCATCTTCAGCCTGGTCCGCGATTGGTTCGTTCCACCCCCATCGTTTCGGGCGATGATCGAAGCGCAGGACGGCTACTCCGAGAACGGGAAGGGTCTGAATCAAATGAGCGATCAGGACCTGGTCCTTTGATTGATCACCGGTAGGATTTAGGGCGACGACCACCGCGCGAGTCACTCCCGATGGGAGGATCAGCGAAGCGGGCAGTCTCCTAGGCCCGCAAGTGACGACAATTTTTAGTTTCGACATCGACAGTCGATTGAGACAATCGACTCCTCCTCAGTACCCCGCTTCGGCAGATTTGTGCGTCGACTCGCAGCCAAGGGTAGAGTACCGTCAGTGGAGTTAACTGCCGGAATTCCGGGCTCGTCCATGTTAAGAATCGTCCCCAAAATCGAGCGTACCAACTCGAGTCCGCGGATGCGAATTGCCGATATAAATACAGAATGTCTAAAGTATGCTTAGCATGCACAACATGCTCAGCATGCATACATGTTATCTACCGCAGTTAGAATCAACTTCGAAACGTTCGACCAGTCACGCGCTGACGATCGTATGGGTGAGAGCTGCGACGACGTCATCCGCCGACCCTTGAGCTCCTCTCACAGTAGGGGTTCGGCTCAACTAGGCTCTCGCGGGGCCTCTCCTTCACTTCGGGCAAAGCCACTCTTTGGGCGCCAAGAAGTCCAGTGAAGAATGGGCACGTTCAGCAGTGTCGATCAACTACCGGATTCTTGCGAGTAGGGAAAATGCTGCGAGGACGTCTCTAGTGGGAGCACACGGAGAGTCCGCATTCAATCATGAAGATCAGCGACCAGGGTTCCCAATTGGCACTACGGCAGCACTACATCCTGCCGCCCTCTCGACTTTGGGATGCAGAAGTAACCTACATACCGAACCGGTTCGCTTTGAGAAACTTACCTCAAAGGACGGGGAACCTCGTTCGCCGTTTCCCATCTGCTGGGATCGGGGTCAATCTCTACCCCCACCGGTGCCCAGATTTCGCCTGCGCGAGTACGGTAATCAAAACTCCCGAATGGAAGCTGTGTGGCGACGGCCCCGTCGCGGGTTCGGGCAGGAGTCTTCTAACCCTTGGTCACATTGCTGGTAGAAAGTTTCCTTAGGCCTTGATCGATTCGCGCCAGGATAGGCCACGACTCTATCTACCCTGAAAATTCGTCTCGTATTGTCGTCGAGTGGGAACGCCGATCGTGCTCGGAACTCCGTCACAACTCGCTGTTCCAGACAGTACCGTTCGCATGCATACGTCCTATACACTGCATAGAGTTCTTCGGCTATATGTACCACCGCCGGTATTGGCACCGTAGTTTCCCAACTGGGGGACTGGATACAAAATGTCGACCGAAGATGGTGAGCCGTCCAGCGCACCGCGCTGGGCGAGCCGCAGAGGATTGTCCACGCCAACGGCCGCCGTGATCATGATCATCGTGATCGTGGTCGTCGGAGGTCTGGGCTATGTGGGGCTGAATGCGACCAGCAGCTCGGGGACGGCGACCAAAACCGCTTGTTCTCCGCCGACGGCGCCGCAATGTGTCTCGATCTCGCCGACACATGACGTGACGTTGTTCGTGCCGTATTCCGCCGGATTTGGCCAGAGTCTTTTGAAAATTTCCCAAGGACAGAATATTCCTGCGACCGTAGGTGTCACCGGATCAGAGAAAGTCAACAGCTACTCGGTGAACTGGGGAGACGGAACGACCTTGACGAGCCCGAACCCCACGGCGACACACTCGTACACTACGATCGGAACCTACATCGTAAGCGCCACGACTCTCGTGGGCGCGACGACGCATGATGGACCGGGTCAACTCTACCCCATCGAAGTCACGCCTTCGATCGGGAACATCAACCTCGGCTACTACCCGACGATCTCGGCGACGTTGACGAACGGGAGCTCGAGTACCGGCTATCAGTTTGGCTGGCTCACGGGTTCCGGAACCGTCAAGGTCGCGGCGACGATGACGGGCGCGCCGCTGAATCCCGCGTATACGCCTGGCACGCTCTCGCTGACGTCCTCGAGCGGAACGCCGTCGAACGTTGTCGTGAACGCGACCAGCGCCTCGGGCTCCTTCGCGTTCAGCAACACGGGCAGCACGGTCTCCGTCAACACGATCACGCTCGTTGTGCCGATCAACGGTCCGACGGCCGGATTGTTCGGGAATTATACCTGGACGGTAGTGGTGACGCCGGCAGGTCTCGCGCCGGGCTGCGTTCGCTGCGCGGTCGCTCATGCGTCCAGCCCCCACCCAGGTACCATTGACAACTACGAAGTGACGCCCGGAGGGGCTTCGAGCCTCGACCCGTCTGTCGACTACGAGACGGTGGGATTCGAAGTGATCCTGAACGTCTATCAGGTGCTGATCAACTACAACGGCAGTGCGACCGGCCCTAGCTACTCCGACTACCTGCCCCAGGCTGCGACCTGCGTACCGGGCAGCCCCCAGTGCGCGGCGCTGTATGGCGGGAACACCCTCCAGAGTGGGAACTACTACACGTTCGTCATCAACCCCACCTCCCACTTCTATGACCCGACGACGGGTGCGAGTCGCCCGGTGTATCCGTCGGATGTGATGTTCACGGAAACGCGAACGATGGGCTTCTCGCTGTTGCCGGGCTTCGGCTCGAACAACGGCTGGATCATCACCCAATCGTTGCTCCCGGCCGGGAATGGTCACTGGGATGGCGGGATCCACGGGGTGTTCAACAACACCCCCGGACCCATCCTGAGCTCGATGTTTGTGAACGACACCTCGGCCGTTCTCGGCGGAGCCGCCTGTCCGGCGGCTGCGATCGCGAGTGGCAGTGGATGCGTCACGTTCAACGCGACGGGAGGCGGCACGACCTGGCCGTTCTTCCTAGAGTTGATCACGGACGCACTCGGCTCGGGAATCGAGCCATGTGGATGGTTCACCGCTCAGGGAGCGGGCGTGCCGGGCTTCACCCCGACGGGTGGACCGGATTCCCCGTGCCTACTGCCCGGTAGCGCGAAGAGCACCTCCGATGCGTCGTTCCAGACGTATCTGGCGAACGCCTTTGCGAACCCAACCGAATGGGATTCGTTCGAGGAAGCCGCAAACAACTACCCCGGCGTTAACCCCGGCGTTCAATGGAACACCGTGGGCTCCGGGCCGTACTACCTGGTTCCGAACAGCGCGAACGCGGCGGTCGGCTACACGCTGAAGGCGAGCCCCGCCTACGGCGCGCCGACGTGCGCGGGCCAAGCCGGATGCGAGCCACTCCCCGGTCACTACGCCGGAACGATCAACACGTTCTGGGAACCGAGTGACCAGGTCGGCTACGAGCAGTACATCGCGGGTTACGCAGACTTTGCTGGACTCCAGGTGCCAGATGTAGGCAACTTCCTCAATCTCGTCAACCAGGGGAAGATCGGATTCGGATCGTTCCCGACCCTGTCAATCAACTTCTTCCCGTTCACGCTCCAATTCGACAAGGGGGCGGCCCAGACCGACCTCGGAGTGACCGTGAACGTGCCGGGGGACTGGTTCGCGAACGTAGGACTCCGCAACTTCCTGGCGACGGCGTATCCGTATACGACGATCGAGAACACCATCAACACCGTGGACGGGATTGAGTTCGGATTCAACTACGGGGGAGCGATCCCACAGTACATGGCCAACTACTACCCGCAAAACATCACCTGGCCCGACAGTAATCCCAACCCGAGCCCTACGACGGTGGGCAGTGCCGGATGGTGGTGGGCCCAACTTACGACGCCTGGGTCACCGTGGTATGATGCCGAGTTGGCAGCTTGCACAACGGGCTCCCCGTGTATCTTCCCGATCGTTGGACAAAAGGGAGCGACCAACATCGACGACATCATCGTCGACTGGTCGAGCTCCGTCGTCTCGCTGACGGGAGGGCGGCTCCAGCCCGACACGGTAGATCTGACGTTCTCGGCTGAAGTCGGATACAGTCTTGCCTCCGGACCCGACGCAAATCCTATGCCGTTGTACATCCTGGGATGGGCCCCCGATTACCCGGACCCGAGCGACTACCTGTCGCCGCTGTACTACCCGGACTCCACCTACACCTACTCGGACTCTT
Organism: uncultured Thermoplasmata archaeon; assembly: GCA_963749195.1. Taxonomy (GTDB): domain Archaea; phylum Thermoplasmatota; class Thermoplasmata; order Lutacidiplasmatales; family UBA184; genus Lutacidiplasma. The sequence continues at coordinate 307,094 of CAVVLX010000006.1, read as the reverse complement.
TGCAGGAGGCGCTAGACGGCACGTATGCGACGCCCTCGACATACAATGAGAGCTGGTGCGGGCACTACCAAGGAACGTGGACGAACCTGATCTACTGGGCGAACGGAGGTCCCTCGAACGACTCGGGCTACCTGCCGAACGGCTGTCAGTACGCGGCGTACCAGGTGATGACCTACTTCATGCTGGATGTCGCGGCGACCGACGCGAACCTGGTGGAACGGAACCTGATCTACAACCTCGTCGAGCACATCGCGGCTCAGATGGGCTTGTATATCTACCAGTCTCAGACGAGCGGAGTGCTCACCTACGCCGAGTGGGTGAATCCGGCGACAATTGACCTGAATCCGACCTTCTCAAGTGGGGCCGGAACCGACGTCCTGTTCTGGACGGTGGGAGGAAACGGAGTCCACTGATACAGCGAGAAGGCTCGCTAGGAGCCCGGGCGACTTGCGAGCGCCAACTCTTTCCGACTTCGACTTGGGGCCACGCAATCCAAGGTCCGATGGCCCCCCCTTTGTTTCGATTTCGAGCCGAGTTCGACGCTCCGCTCGACCTTGTCCAATGATGGCGCACCGACCACGTCCCGCGGGCCCGACCCATGGTCGCCCGCCGTCCCGGATAACGTCGTTGCGTTCAGGTTCACTCTCGTAGGGGTCCGTGCTGGATAGTCATCGCCTCGGCCGGGGCCAGCGGACCTTCTGTCCATCGATTGACATGGCCCCGCCGCGGAGCAGGGCATACTGCCGAAACGACCCGCGGGTCGTTCCCCCATAATCCTCGTTGTGCCCGATATCCAGACCGACCGTCCCGAGACCCTGGTCCTCGACGCGAGGAAAGTCGTGAATCTCCGGGTTAAGGCCGAAGTAAAGAACTGCGGGCCGACTTCGTTCGCGACCCGCCTGCCGATACAACCGATCAAATCGCGCCCGTCCCACAGTGATGTGTGAATCGACGAGACGGCCGTTCCGGAACGTCCAGGCGATGCCCCCCATAATCCGTCCCTGGGAGTGCGAGGTGAGATTCGAAATCAGGCAGCCCTCGCCCACGCGTTCGTCCACGGCCACCGTCAAGTAGCCCCCGGGAACGGTGGTCCCCATCCAGCCGCTCTTTCGATCCTTGTCGTCTACCACGCCATCGTCGATGAACGGGCTTCGGCCCGCGAGTCCTAGTTCCAGCCGGGTTCCGTTAGAATGAGTGATCGTGATCCTCCGGCCCCGCTGCAGTCGGCGGGCGAGCGGCCTACCGACTTTCTGGATCGTCCTCGGCGGGACGAGGCACGATCGGAGGCACGTCCGTCGCCACGAGTCCAGATCCACTCCGAAGTGGCGGGCCAGCTCCGGAGTTACATCCCCCGCCATGAGTTGGACGGACGGCACCGAGTTGCGCACGAGCGCGCGGTTCCATTCGAGTCTCCGCCGGTCGAGGGCTCTTCGATACGGGTGTGGGACGGAATCACGGCGTTGGAGCTCATCCGGAGAAGCAGGGAACCGGATGTAGCCATCGCACGACGCGGCTAGCGCGAACTCTCCGCGGGAGATCGCGTTGACGTCGGTGGGGGAAGCGACCTTCAGAGAATCCACGAGCAGCGATTCGGGGGCATGCAACAGGATCGGCCGTATCCCGAGTCGTCGGGCTTCAAGCGCGACCGCTTCCGCAGAATCCACGGTGTGCGACGAGACTTCGATCACGACGCACATGCCCCGGCGCAACCCAAGGGAGCGCGTCAGGACCGTGTTCGCGATTTCACGCCACTGGGTGGGCTTGAGCCCGCTCGGCACGACTAGGCACCGGTCCCTAGCCTATTTGGTTCTTGGGGAACCCGAAGGCCGCTACCCTCGATCCGGTCGGGGGAAGAGGGGCCTCTGCGGCAGAACACCCATCCTTAATGCCGGCTCGGTCGACCCACCGTCTCGGCCATGGGCCGCAGATAGGAGGCGGCGGATGACGTCGTCGTAACTCTCCCCCATCCGCCCCAGGCTTTGCAACTCGTCCCGGGTCTCGGTGTCGATACGGATCGTAGTGGATGTCATAGTGCATACAGTGTAGACGCCAGCTACATATTTATGGTGCCGGTTTCGGCATCCGAGGAATGGGCGGGGACACAGGGGTGAGGGCCGTCCGAGTCGTCCAGGCAGCGAGCTCGCGCGGAGCTGTAGTGGGGCTTTCATTGCCCTTTGGATATCGAGTGCCGCCGCAGTGTTCTGGGATGGGAATAGGTCAAGCAGCGCGAGGCCCCAGGATGATCGAGGTGGCCGTGGGACCGTAGGACTGCAGAGGGACCCTCTCTCGGCCACTCCTTGTCCTAATCGGGGAAATCGTCGGATGGAAAGGGGTCCTTTCGGTAGAGGCCTCTGATCCGGGGAAGCAATCCCACGGCGAGCCACTCTATGAGATCACGCGATGACCCGGGCTGGAGGTCCACCTCATACAATGCCCCCCCGTTCGTTTGAGGTGCGTTCCGAAGGCGAGAATGCGACGCACATCCGCCGCGCGGAAGAGAATCTTGATCCCCCCCAATCTACCCGAGACCGTCGAAGTTCGTGATAGACCGCGTCTTGGTCACGACTCTTTCGTTTCCTATGTCCCCGAGCGTGCCCCTCGCGGTCCTGTCATCGGACGCGCGCGTCCCACATCAAGCCGGCGGGGGCTCGCTCGGCGCGTCCTCGTTCGCCTCCGCGGCATGATGAGGACACGGGCTCGCTTCGCGCCGATGACCGCGATGAGCGCGCAGAGCGCATCCGCAATCGACGCCGCGAACCCGTTCCCCAACCCGCCCGACTTCCGCGTGATGGACACCGACTCGCCCTCGGCTCCGCCACGCGACCCGACCTCGCGGTGGCGCCCCCGCCCTCGCGTCGGAGACTACTCGCGGACGCGGTTCGAGTCGCGGTTCGCGTTCGGCGGCCCGGACGAAGACGCGGAAGAGATCGCGACCCCGACGCGGCAGTTCAGCCTCCTGGAGATCACGAGCGGCATGCCCGACGACTCGCGGGGGGAGGACGACCGGTTGGCTAAGCGGAAACTACGCGAGCTGAGGAGTCGTGTAAAAGCTGCCCGGACCGCGATTTCCGCCACGTCAGGAGCCAACGATCTTCTCCAACAGGACAGGATCAAGGCGGGCTGCTTCTACGCACGCTTTGGCATCACTCAGCAGTGGTTCCGATGCGAGCTTCCCGACATGAAGAGCCGCTCAGAAGACGATTGATCGAGCGTTCTCTTCGGGATCCCAGCCGACGAAAGGGCCGAAGCGAGGAGCCGAGATGAGGCGACGTTGCACACATGAACGATGGCCGACCAGAGTCGAGTAAAACGTCCTGATCGGGCGGAACGCACATGACAGAACCGAGACACGAATTCTGGATACTGTCGAGCTTCGGTAACTGAGCAGAATTCGTCGTGGATTCTATAGGCGCTACACCGCTCGACGGGGTTGAAATACGCGGATTGCATTCCCGTCGCAACCTCAGGTTGTCAAGTGAAGACTGCGCGCGTCAAGCGCGTGGTCTGGATCGTGCCGGGTGCGATTACAGACCGGCATGAGAATGCAAAGCGGCGGACTGCGGTTCCGAAGCGCGGATCGTCTCTTAGAGATTCCCAAGAGCCGGTCAGAATTAGGCCAAGTCTACAGAACGCACCGCGTTGGCGTGTGGATCTTGATTTAGGAAGAAATCCGCCCACGAATCCGATTCCGACACCTACTCCACAGCCGACCGAATTCATCGCGGAACGTCCCCCGGGGATGGATGCTCGATCTATGAAGCTGAGATTGGAACCTCAGGTGATCATTCACAATCCGTTTCTGATGCTCAGCGAACTCGAGCGTCACAGGGGATCCTTGGACATCCTTCTCTTGCTGTACTCGGAACGTTCTGCGAGCAAGTCTCGATTGCGTCGTCGGCTCAAATCAGGGCAAGAAGCGGTTGAGGGTTCATTGAGAAATCTGATTCGCGTTGGGTTGATCAGATGCGACTCGGATCTGAAGTTTCCGTTTTCCCAGATTTATCGTCTCACTGAGCGTGGAAAATCTATAGTTGAGACTCCACTGCGTTCCTGGAGCTTGATTCTCAAGGAGTGAGCACACCCAAGCGCACCCTTTGTCTTGGCGTAACCATACTTGCCATCGACGGTTATTACAGAACGCTCCCCGCAAGGCACCGGATCGAGCGTTGCTCATCGGTTCGAGGCCCCTTCGTTTGCATGTCATGGTCTCGCTGCGACTCTACCAACACCCTTGAAACCCGCGAGCCCGGCCACTCTTTAGGCAAACGTCGTTGCGGAGACTCTCACGGGCCTCCTCACCTCCGAGATCATGGAAATCCCCAGTCAAGACACCAAGGCCCTCCACTGAGGAACGCTCGGGTCGATCGATTAACTTCCACCGGTTTCTGGCCTCGAACTTCGTTTTATTACGGTAATCGGTCGCCCGCGTACGAGAGGCCCGTGTACCTGAGGCCCGTATGCGGGGGACCCGTTAACGGGAGGCCCGTATACGGGACGCCCGTCGACGGGAAACAGACGGCAGGCCTCTATAACCCCTCGATCCTAGTTTCTCTCGGGAGGACCTCGTAGAAGGTCGGGCCATGAGAGGGGTGATGGGACATAGTGGACTCGGCCGCTCGCCCCAGATCGCGTGGGGTCGACGTCGCTCTCACTTGTACTCTCCTCTGGTCTTCGCGTTCAGTTTCATGGTTATTCTCACGTCATACTTGGCATTAATTACCCCATCCGTGGCAGCGAATCCGCAACTTATCCCGTGCCCGGGGGGGATTGGATACGTTCCCAACTGTCTCCGTATCGATGTCACCGTGAATACTAACGCGACTAACTCACAAATAGAGTTCGAGCTGACAAGCGTTCAAGCCACCCTTACCTTAATCTGGGGCAACAGCACGAGTTACGTGTTCACAGCATTCTCGAGCGTCTATTATGCAAACACCAATCAATGGTATAGCGAGCCCCTGAATTATCTCCAGCCAAACACCACTTACTATTACAAACTAAGCGGGACTGAGCCAGGCGAAAACCCCGCCACAAAGACTGGGTCCTGGGGAGCCGGCTCGGATGTTCCATACCTGCAGAGTTCAGGCGATACAATTTCGGGCACCGTCTTTGACGACAACGGTACGCATGCTCCCTCTGGCGTTGAAGTTGCGGCTACCTGCAATTTCAAGAACGCACCGTGGTCATTATATGGCGATACTAACTCGCTGGGACAGTATTCGATTTACGTTGGGTCGAAGGGTACGGACAACGTTTGCCTCTCCCTTATCGGAGGTGCTGGCCGAGAGGGATACGTACTTCAGGTCGAAAACGGCTTTTGTGGGATTATCGGGTGCAATTCAGGTGACACGCAGTGGAATGGGCGTTGGAATGAGACCGTAGTGGTATGGGCGCCTCAGATTGTGAATTTCTACTTGCCTACAATCTTCGTAACCTATGGCTTCGTCAACTACGCTCTATTCACCAGTAGCGCGGACGTGAATCTCGAGTTTTGTCAGGTTACCTCATCTTCCTGGAGCTACTCGACGTCATCTTCTCAGACTTGGAGCTTTTTGGGGGATGGTGCGACGTCGCAGAGCGGAGTGGCTGTATCAGGGGGCTTTTCCTCTGGTGTTTGTTCCACGACCTACGGAGAGCCCTCCGATGAAGATTGGGGCGGTTACCTAACGACTGGTGACTTGATGTTTAACGGCGTGAACGCGCGGACGACATCAGATCTTTGGGCAAATTACTACGGAAACGAGTATGGCGGAGGTATCGGATCGGGGGGGCCTCTCTCCAATCCCATCTCCGAACCTACGAGCGCCGCGACCGCTTGTAATGCCGGGGGCATCAACTGGTTCCAGAAGCCTGTTGGGGCTCATTCCAACATAAACGTGGGCCTCGGAGCGTCAGGCACCATCACAGCGTTAGGAAGTGATACGTTCAGTGTCAACTACGCATCATTCCTTCTCCCGTTACTGTTTATCCCAGGCTTGGGAGAAGCTACGTCGTTCCTTCTCTCCGCTTTGACTCTAACCTCTTCTCAGACCTATTCTTGGTCGACTACCCTTACGAATGAGTTCAATGTTACCGCTGATATTGTGACGGGAGCTACGGGTGGTGACTTCACCGTGGCGTGTCAAGGTAGCAGCAGCTCTAGCCACGGACTGGCGATAGAGGTTTGGCAGGATTCATAGCGCAATCTCTGAACGCTCTGATCTCCGACCGACGGAAGTTGCATTCAGGCCCCGGCTTTAATCTCTGGAGCCAAACCGTGCAATGTACTCGAGTTGATATGGGACTGGGTCGCATGGTCTAGTACGGACATGGCTCGGCCAGACCGGACTTGGTCGGCGATCGCGCTCGTCGTCGGCGTTGTCACCGGTCTGATCCTCGCCTCGCTTCCTTTGTTCACAGCATCTCCGGGACGCAGCACTCTAAACCCCGGACCGGGAGTCCCCGCTCAATCAGCGTACGATCAGGTCGAGGGGAGGGTTGCAATGCTTCCTGGCGGACCGTGGGGTCTGATCAGCATGCAAGCAGTAATCGCCACCGCTCCCGCGGCTCCCTTTCCCGCCGGTGAGGACCGATGTCAAACTCTTCCAGGACCCACCATGTGGAATCTCTCGGGGGTGCCGAGCCTCAATACATCCTTGTGGGGCGGACGGGCGCTCTTCTGGCAGCTAGTTTTCTACAACGACAGCGGTTCCATGGTGTTCGGGTCGGTCATCAACAGTTCGGTCGTAGTGGATGGACCGTACGATTCGGCTTCGTATTGCGTGTCATATTTGGAAAATGCGTTCGGGGGACTCTACGAATCTTTTCCGAGTTCCTACTGGTTCCCGAATGGAACTTTCTCCCGTGGTCTCTTAATGACGCTCGCACAATTGAACTCGGAATCGTGGGCACCCACGGCAGCTTCACACCTCGGGAATGCTTCCCTGCGGGTGTGGGGGGGGATAGTCACCTACTATACGCTCGGCTACTCCTGGCTTAATTTGGTAGATTGGGGCCCTCAAGCTTGGCTGGTATGGAACCAAGCGTGTGGGATTCCCGGGAGATCGGGAGATCAACCCTATGCGGAGACAGGATGGGGATTGAACTCGTCTCCTTCGACTTACTATGGACCCATTGCAGAAGGTCAGTTGTCATGTCCTGTGAGTACCCGACGCTAACTACCTCATCACTCTTAATCAAACAACCTCCTTTTCCCAGGAGCTCGGAGAAGTCGTCGAGTTACATCTTACGATAGGCGTGGGATCGAACGGGACCTATGTCTATGACGACACCGCGAATTCTCTTGTGTCGTGGATGACCCGCGTCGCTTTGAATGCGAGCAACGGGATCCCAATTCAGCCTTCCGGAGAAGAATGTGCCGCCAACGCCACGGGCCTCTCTGGGTGCCCTCTACCCGCGAGTTCTTGGTATGCCTTGTTGTTGTCCCCGAACGGTTTCTTGCTCGATGCCTACCCCACAGTGACAGGAGGAAACGAGTGGGAAATTCCCAACGCCTTCCTAGTCAACAACGATACGTTGGCCATTCTGTCTGCGAGCACCGTGACGGGAAGCGGGGACATCGTCGCACTTGCCCCAGCCTCCGCCTTCCCCCAAGTACGAGGGCAGGCCACACTCTAGGCCATTCGTCCGGCAGGAGCATCGACTAGCGAGCATCTGGATTCGCATCGTCGGGTCAACGGCTCCCCGCACTACGGCAATCTTGGCCAGATCCAGCCCCTGGGTACCAGTTTCTTTGCCGAACAGAGTTTCCGTGCAAGTCTCATCGAAAGATAATGGTAGGTGGAGTCCATCTCGCCGCGCATCGCTCGTTCCCCTCTTCGCGAGGAACGATCGATGCAGACCAGCATCCAGTACCCAAACGCCGAGCGCCCAACGCCGACCGACGCCAATCAAGCAGCCCGCCGCCTCCGCACCGTCACGGGAAACCGCTTCCCGCGGAAGTGCGGTTGCGGATGCGGCCTCGGGATTCCCCGCGATCCGGAGATCCGCTACGTGGTCGACTTTGGAGCACCGCGGCCATATCCAGCCTACATTCGCGACCACTCGCCCGACTATGGGACCTATCATTGTGGGCGAGTTCGAAAGTCAGAAGACGACTCCGGCCATGTCCCGGGTTTCAAGACCGGCACGGAGATCCTCCGCGAGTCTACCGCGACCCGTGAACGCGAGGTTGCGCACGAGGACGCGGAGGCCACCGCGAGCCCCGAGGCCGGACGATCCTGGGCCTCCGGCCAGCTCGTCTTCAACGCGGGTCAGTTCGAGTCCGCGCGTAGCGGCTTCGCGGACTTCGCGAACGACGGCGAGACCGGCGAGCAGCTCCGAAAGCGCGTGAACCGCGTGATCGTCGAGGACCTCGAGCATCGACGCAAACTTTAGAACGAAACACTCGCCCTATCGAGCCGCAGCGTGAGCTAGCGTTGGGCCCCCTCCTGTCCGTTGGCCGTCCACCCGGGCGACGGCTTACGTCCGCCGTTCCTAAGCCGCAGGTCGCGCGCGACAGCCTCGCCTCGGGGCGTTAGGCGATAGACCTTGAGACGGCGGGATGCCCCAGAGACATGGCGAGAGTCGACCTCTACGATTCCGGCCGCGATCAACCGCCTGAGCACGTTGGTGAGGGAGTTCTGTCGCACGGCGAGGGCCCGCGCCATGCCACCTTGGGTCAGCTCCGACGGGGCGAGGTCGTATGGTCCGAGCGGTCCTTTCGAAGCAAGATGACGGACGATCCGTTGCGAAATGCGCAGCGACTCGGGCTCGGCCCGAGATTCCGTCGACCCGATCCCTTGCAAGGCCGGGCCCGCGGTCGCGAGCCGTCCCATTCCGTTCAGAGCGGCTGCCGGACGCTGCGGGAGTTCGAGTCGGGCCGAATCGCCCGGGGTGCCATGCGATTCAACGACCTCGGATATGGAGGCCGGGGCGTCAGCCCCTAAGCTTGGCAACTTGCCCCGCGAATCGACGCCCGGTTCGGTCTGATCGCCCCGCCGGGTCCGGCTCCGCCCAAAGTACCAATACGACGTTATCGCCCCGGCCGCTAGTCCGACCGCCACCCACGGGAGGACGAACTCGACCGACTGCGCGAACGGGGTGCCCGGGGAGTCCGCGCCCGCGGCCCCAGCCACGTTGACCCAGCCGACAGCGAGGGCCGAATCGCCGAGACTGTCCGTCACGTTCAGATGGATCTCGAATCGTCCCGCGTGGAGGTAGGAGAACTGGACCGTCTCGCCGCTGCCCGTCCCGCCGTTGCCGAATTCCCAGAGGAACGAAACGTAGGTTCCGGATCCTCCGGTCGCCGAACCATAGAGAGTCACTTGAAGTGGAACGGTCCCGCTCGAAGCGCTGAGGATAATGTCCGCGGCTATCGGGGAGGTCAGAACATGGATCGTCGTGGGCTGACATGCGGAAGCAGCGCCTTCGTACACCACGACGGAGGCCGAGTACGACCCGGGAGTGGCGTATTCGTGGGCAGGGGCGGCATCGGCCGGAACCGAACCGTTCAGATAGCTCCCATCCCCGAAGCTCCAGTTGTACGAGGTCGGAGTGCCCGAGAGGACGCTCACTTGGAACGACACCAACAACGGAGCGGGTCCCGACGCGGGCGTGGCCGAGAGGGAGACCGAGAACGCCGGGGAGGGCGTTGCGGCCGCTGGTCCGATCGCGCCAGTCCCTAGGAGAAGGGTTCCGAGGAGGAGGGCCACGAAGACGGGTCTGCCGCGCCGCCCTAAGGTCATTGCTTAGCGTTGAGGAGCTCCATCCCCTTGAAACCTACAGAGCCTCCGAGCACGTTTTCCGAACTATCCGATCGTTACGGCCGCCCCGCCGAAATGGCGGGTGGAGCGTCGGGGGTCATCGCCCGAACCATCAGTTCGCCGCTCTCCTTGAGATCCCGAGCGCGTCGCGCCCGGACCAAGCTGATCAGCGCCACTGCCAACGCCCCCAGCGAGACCGCAGTCACCAACGCGAGGAGGGTCACGATCGAGACCCCACCGAAGGTCCCCGAAAGGGCTCCCGGGGAGCCTCCGACGCTGATCGAGCTCGCCAGCGATTTCACCCCGATTACAGGGAGGACCAGCGTGACGTTGTGTCCGACCGCGTCTAGGACGTAGAGGATGGGGGCATACAGGCCCGGGGCGGTGTAGTTGTGCGTGAACGACGCGCCGGGAACCGAGGAGCCCGCGCTTCCATCCCCGAAGTACCACTGTACCGTGTACGGTGGCGTCCCTCCCGAGATGTTCATTGCAAAGCTCGCGACGAGGGGTACGAAGCCGATCCGGGGGCTGTCCGTCGCCTTCACCTCCAGCATGGCGGAGTTCGATACCTGCACGAATGTCGTGGCGACCGCCGTGTGTCCGGACGAATCGCTGACCAGGATCTGCGGCGAGTCGTTTCCGGGAGTGTCGTAGGTCGTGTTCAGCGAGCCGGTCTCGGAGGTCAGATTCCCCACCACGGCGGAACAGTCGGAGGGCGTGGCGCCAGTACAGAACGTCACCTGGTAAGGCGCAGCGCCGCCCGAGATGGCGTAGTCAAACGTCACGGGTAGCGGGACACTCCCGCTCGTGGGTTGAGCCGTCAGCTCAACAGAAAGCGAACCGTTACGACTGCTGTTGGTCGAGTTAAGGACTTCAATGGCCGCCGACGCTTGGGTGGTTTGGGAGTCGCTGTCGGAGACGAAGGCCGTGGCCGTGTAGCTCCCGGGTTGGGCGTAGGTGTGGGTCACAACGAAGCCTGTTCCATTGCCTCCATCGCCGAACGACCACTCCGTGGTGTACGGCGCTACGCCGCCCGTCACATTGGCCCAAAAGTCCACGGTCAGTGGCGCGGGACCAATCGTCGGCGCCGCAGAGGCGGACACGGCAAGGGAACCGTTGCCGCCCGTCACCGTCACGGAGAGTTGGGTAACGGCCGAGTCGTTGATCGCGTCGTATCCATAGACGCCCACGGCAAAGTTGCCCGCTCCGAGATAGGTGTGATTCACGGTGAGACCATAGCCCCACGACCCGTCCCCAAAGTTCCAGTTCGCCCCATACGGTGGCACGCCGCCTGTTAAGTCGGAGTGAAACACGACGTACAAGGGCGCGGACCCGCTTGACGTAGAGTCGGTGGCGGTGATCTGGAGCGCGGTCGCGTTTGAGAGCACGGAAGGTTCGTGCACAGCCGCAGCCGGGCATCGTCGACATCGCCATCGCGCCGACCGGCAGGATCGCCGCGCCGGCCAGAATGGTGAACAACGCGAGGACCAGTCCCGTTTGGAGGGGCTTCCTCGCCACCCGCGTTCGACGATCCTTACTCGGCGTTTCATCGAGAGTCTTCTCGTGTCGCATCATCAGATGTTCATTGGGTCCCCGCGATTCAAATAGGCTCCCCAAAGATACGCCGCGGATACGCTGCTCTCGTCAGTAAATCGAGCGTTTATCGCTTCGACGCGCCGAGCTCTCCAATGCGTGGGCGAGTGCGCCCCCTCCGCATCGTAAGTCGAGTACCGAGTCGCCGAAGTGACGACGTTCCTGGACGAGAACTCGCCGGAGTGGGGCGAGCCTCTCCGGGCCTTGCGCAGAGTAGCGGAGGTGGTCCTCCGCGCTACGGTAGAATGCCTCGAGCTGTTTTCGAGTCGTCACGGTCCGACCTGAGGCAGTATGAGCCCCCCTCGTCAGGAATCTCTCGCGCGGTCCTCGCGGTCCGTCAACGGCCGCGCGCCACCTGCCTCGACGTGGTGGCGGCAGGTCTATCTTCCGCGCAGCTTCTTGCCCATGAATACGTAGACCTCCTGATACCCCATCTTACGGTAGAGGGCCCCCGCGGTCTCGTAGGTCGGGAAGACGCCAAGACTCAGCCAATCGCTCCCCCTCGAACGAAAATGTGTCTCGACTGCACTTAGGAGCTGGCGGCCAACCCCTTTCCCACGAAACTCTCGCGCGACGTGAAGCTCCATTAAGAGGCCGCTGGGATGACGTGTTGCATCCCACGACGAGTTCTCCCTCGTTGGTTTTCGGATCGCGGTGACGCAACCTGCACGTGCGCCCCCGATTTTGGCTACAAGAAATACGCCGCCCCTCCGAGTCCTCTTCGGTAGCGACTGAACGTAACAATCGTCGTGCGGCCAGGAATAGACCAAGCCTTGTTCCCTCAACCGTCGTTTCTCGGCCGCAGTGTAATCGGCGAACAACCGTCGAACGAACGATAGGTCGCTGTCGGTGTACGGTCGAAGGGCCACGCCGTCTCTCCCTCTCAATTGTCGATCTCGGTTCTTCATTTGTGCTGCCGGCGAAGTGTGGAAATTGCCTGCAACGCACGGAGCGCACGCCGACGCGGCGCCGGGTCCGAATTAGTCGAATCCAACGGTTACCGCACCAACGAGAATCAAGTGCATTCGGTAACCTCCCGGCTTCGGCCGAAAAAGTTCACTGCGGGGGCCCCCTATAGTTTTCCGGGCGCGGTCGAAGTTCGCGTGGAATTGCGCAGGCTTGCGCTCCTCGCGGTCATGTCGTCGGCCGTACTCCCCGTTCACATGGCCTGCACTGCCATGGGCGCATCCTCAGGCCCTGGACCCGTTCTCAGGTAATCCTGCGGTTGGACAGGGTCAGATACTTATCCTGGTTCCGACGTCACCATTATCTCTTCATGCCCCCAGATATGGAAGACCCGGTGGCTGCGTTTCGTCGGGCGAACGACGTGTACGCTCAGAGCTTCGCAAAAGGTGGGCTCCCGATTCGCGCCCGGACTGACGTCACCATTATCACATGCGTTGATTCGAGGGTGGATCCAGCGCATTTCCTGACACTGGATGAGGGTGCGGCTTATGTCTTCCGGAGTTCCGGCGGGCGGGTTACCGACGACTTCATTCGGACGGTGCTCATCACACAACTGCTAGGCTGTCGCCGGTACATGGTAATCCATCACACGGACTGTGGACTCAATCAGTTCACCAATGAAGGGCTTCGCGATCGGATTCAGAAGGAACTTGGACTGGACGCTTCCCAGGTCGATTTCCTACCGTATGATAATTTGGAGCAAAGCGTGCGAGACGACGTTGCCCGTCTCCGGAATTCTTCCGCGATGAGAAAAGATGTCAGCGTCACGGGTCACGTGTACGACGTGAAAAGCGGAAGGATGCGCGAAGTCGCGACCTCGTAAGCAATCGCGACATCCGCCTCCGGACCGTGTCGCTCACATTTCGGCGGTGTCGAAACGGGTTGCCAGACACTCAATAGCTGTCGCCTCTCCGGTCTACTCTCCCGGCCCACGCGCTCGTCGTGGTCCGTCATTGGACATGTTACGTTTCGTCCATGCGGGAAAGGGCCCAAGCCCGTCGCCTCCTGTCCCGTCCTCGGAGGCGACCGATGGAGATCTCTACGTATGTCGGATTCGACGTGAGCAAGAGCAGTATTGCGGCGACCGCAGTGGACCCGCTGGGACATCGACGGCGACAGGAGAAGTTGGGAACGAGTGACGAGGAGATTCGACGATTCCTCGAGGATCTCCCGGGACCAATCCAGGTCCTGCTCGAGGCGTGCAACGTCTGGGAGCACATCTACGATGCCGCGGCCGCCACCGGTGGGCAAGTTCTCCTCGCCAATCCGTTCCAGACCCAGCTGGTCAGCAAGACGACGCTGAAGACCGATCGAGTGGACTCCGAGAAGCTGGCGAAACTCGCACGACTGCAAGCCATCCCTGAGGCGTACGTTCCGACACCCGCGCAGCGGGCACTGCGCAAGTTGGTCCGTGAGCGGGTCTTCTACACTCACCTATGGACCGGCGTGGCGAACCACGTCTACGCCGTCCTCCTCCAGAAGGGGATCGCGTTTCGTCCCGGTCTCTTGCAGCGTCGCACGCTGCGCCATGTGGTTGCGGATCCACGCTTCCCCGAGATCGAGCGAGGGCTGGAGGAGCTCGCAGCCATCGAAGAGATCACCCACTCACTCGATCGGGCGATCCGAGCTGCCTATGAGGCCTCCCCGGAAGCTCGGCTCCTCGCCACCATCCCCGGCGTGGGCAAGTTCACTTCCGTTGCTCTGGTCGCCTTCCTCTGTCCGATCGAGCGGTTCTCGAGCCTCGATGCCGTCGTGAAGTACTGCGGCCTCTGCCCCTCGGTTCACCCGTCCGGAGCGAGGAGCCGCAACGGACGCCTCGTGTGGGACGCGAATCACCTTCTCAAGTGGGTCCTGGTCGAAGCTCAGTGGAACGTCCGTCGGCACGAGGGGAAGGGAGATGTGTACCGAGTCGGACATCGGGTCGCCCGTCGGAAGGGCAAGGGTAGCGGGGCGGTAGCTGCGGCGCGAAAACTCGCGCGAATCACCGCCTCGGTGCTCCGGCGTCAGTCGCCTTACCAACCTCACGCTCCCGAGTCGTCGAGCCGCCAGCGGCCGATTGCGGCGTCGTAAGACGGCCGCCACTGTCATTGTGCCGGGAGGCGACTCGGGGGTTCGCGGCCGCCGCTGTCCACGTGCGTGTCAGACGCCGATAGCATACTGCGTGCGCGAACACAATTGAGAAGCAGGAGGTTCCCGAAGCTCGGGGCCGATCCTACCTCGTCACTCGCAAGGCGACCACTCGGAGACGAAGCGTTCATAGCATCGGCCGCGCACGCCCCCTCCTGAGGTCGCGGCGGCCAAAGGCCGCCGTCCCCTAGCCTCGCTCGGCGAGAATAATGGCCACGTAGTAACCCATCCAACGCACATCGCCAATCAGGCGACTTCTGGGTTCTCGGCTGACGATAATCCCGATGTGTTCAACAGGGTCGACTGGAGTCATCTCGGTCAAGCAACCGGGCCGCGCCCCTAGACGAGGACGTCGTTTCGAAATCGACGGGGGGCCCCAAGCTTTGCACGGCAAGAGGGCGGGGAGTCCCGGCTCGTCTGACGAACGAGACGCAGTCGACGATCTCGCAGCCGGCCCCGACCTGGTGGCGATCGAACTACGGCGGCTAGCGGCTTGCCCAAATTTGGAAAACACGGGGGCCGGAAACGATGGTATTCGGGTCTTCGGTGAATCTCGTGAGACTCTCCCCCGCCGCCCGAACGTCCGTTGCCGGGGCAATACCGGCTGAGATGATCGCCTCGGAGGAATACTCCAAGGTCAACCACGGTAGTGTCTTCGCCTCGCCCTCGTGGGCGACCGGTTGGATCACGGAGAGCCGTGGCCCTGGAATGCCCGCTTCCAGAAAATATCGATGCAGCTTCCGACCGGCGGTGGCGTCCCCCCCGCTCTGTCGGGCCACCTCGATGTAGCTTCGCACGAAGAAGTCGAACGCGTCGTTGGGCGGGTCGCAGCACCATCCGCCAAAGTCAGCATCTTCAACGATGAGAAGTCCTCCCGGGCGGACTCCGCTCCACATGCTTCGAAGAAGATCAATCGGTCGACTGAGGTGTTGTAGAAGGAAGCGGGAGTAGACCGCGTCGTAAGCGCCCGGCTCGTCCCAATCGTACACGTTCATCTGTCGGAATTCGACATTCCCGAGGCCCCGCTCCGCCGCCGCTCGCCGCGCGAGCTCGAGCTTCACCCCGTCCATGTCGACACCGATGACCGTTCCGCCAGGGGCGACGAGTTTCGCCATCTCCAAGGTCACGGCTCCTCCGCCGCACCCCAGGTCGAGGCAGCGCATGCCTGCTCTCAGCCCAGCCCTCTGGAAGAGCGCGTGCGTGCCCGGCCAGCTCTTACGAGCAAGCACAAGGAGGCGCTCGTAACCTTCCTTTCCCCCTCGGATCACGTATCGCTCTTCCTTGGCGGGCATGACGGGGACTACGGGGAGCGACGTCCAACTTGCAAATAGGGATAACGGCCGCGGAGGGGAGGCCGCGCGAGCTGCGATCGGGTCCCCCCAAACACTGAAACAGCCAACCGCGTGTCAGGTCCTGGCAAATGCCGCCATAGCTCAGTTGGTAGAGCGGCTGATTTGTAATCAGCAGGTCGGGAGTTCAATCCTCTCTGGCGGCTACAGCAATAGAGAAGCATCCACCCGGCTCATTCAAATCGGGATGTACTCCATCGCGGGGGGTTGTCCAAAATCCTCGAAAAATGCCCGAGTGTGCGCTGAAGTTCGAGGAGGAAGAACCGAGTGGTCTGCCTGCCTCCGCCGGGGACTGTAACTCGGATGGCTTAGCTATGCTCGGCGACCTCCCCGCCGGCCACCCCCCCTTTCTCGGCGAGGTTGCACTTGTTCGTCGATCGCACGGTCATGGCCATTGCCCGTGCGATTCAGCCGGGTGGTGCGACCGATCGGTCGGCTCCGGACGCGCAGAACGGGAATCGGAGGGGAGGTCTACGGGACCCTGGAACAAGCAATGGTGGGTCTCCGCCGTTTTGAAGCCCCGGGAGACAAAGCGCTCATTAATCCTTTAAAGCGCCGGACATTTGGATTCTCGCCATGCCCGCGGGGAGTGCAACGGCGGGAGGGACGGGGACGCCCTCGCTGATCGGCACGACGATCCGCCGTACGGCCGTCATCGGCTGGCGGTACCTGGCCATCGGAACCGGACTCGCCCTCTTCCTCTCGGTGATATTGCTTACCACCGGGAAGACTTCAGCGACATTTCTCGTCACGTTCCCGCTTGAGCTGCCGTTTTTCGCCACCCTCGGTTCGATGGGCGGACTGCAGACGTTCACGAGCGACCGGACCAAGGGCGTGTTCGAGTACCTCATCGCCTACGGACTGCGCCCGCGAACCTTGTTCGCCGATGGACTCCTCGCAACGGCGGCGATGAGTGGAGTCATTCTCGGGCTTTCGCTCTCGGTGGGGCTGGGAGCGGCGACGGCTCACGGCGTGGCCTTCACGGACGACTTTTGGGACACCATCGCGCTCTACACAATCCCGATGAGCTTCGCGGGGGCCTTGTTCGTCGCAACCGTGGGAATGATCTGGTCGTCGATCTCCTCGCCGCGTTCGGGGCTCAACAGTCCCTTAGGCATCGCGCCGATGGTGGGCATCGCCCCCAGCATCCTGGTCTTGATCGTCGCCGAGACTTCCCCGAAGGCCGATTACTACTACATCACCGCGGGAGCCTCGGCAGCGATCGTGGTGGCCGTGCTGGCTCTGCTGGTGCTGTCGGCACGACTGATGGGACGCGAGCGTTTCTTGTCGCCGCTGTAACGTGAACATGTCGCTCTCCTTTCCTTCAATTCCCATTTCGGCTGGGCCAGAATCGGCGAATGTGCCCGGGCGGCACCGGATCGAGCTGCATGGCGTGAGTTCGGGGTACCACGGTCGAAGGGTCTTGCGGGAGATCTCCTTCGTTGTGGACCAGCCGGCGATCTATGTGGTCCTCGGACCCAACGGGGCCGGCAAGACCACCTTGTTTCGAACCCTCGGTGGAATCCTCGAGCCGTACTCCGGTACCGTGCAGATCGATGGGATCGACATAGCGCGGGAGGAGTCCCGGACTCGACTCCAGTACCTGTCGCACATCGACGGGATCCCGGACGGTCTTCGGGTGGAGGAGGCGCTGAAGTTCTACGCTACGGTCGAAGGGGTGGGAGATTCCGACGTGGAGAGGGTCGTTCAGATGCTCGGGATCCAGGAGTTGCGCACGCGTTTCTTCTCCGAGCTCAGCCAGGGCCAAAAGAAGCGCGTGTCGATCGCTCGCGTCTTCCTTCAGGAGCGCGGTATCTACTTGCTGGACGAACCGACGAGCAATCTCGATCCTAAGCTGGCCCGAGAGATCCGCGACCTCGTACTGGGATTGAGCAAGGACGACCTGGTGCTCTATTCTTCCCACAACCTCTTTGAGGCGAAGGAGATCGGAAAGTACGTTCTCGCCCTCAAAGATGGGAGAGTCGGATATTTTGGTCTCTTAAGCGACCTCCGGCCGGCGAAGTACGTCATCGGGATTCGTGCCGACGGCGCCGAAGGCATCCTATCGAGCTCGACCAAGCGGGGCGACTATTACCTGTACGAACCCTCCGGACCGGACGAGTACCCAAGCTCGTGGCCGAGCTAGTGGCGAAGGGAATCAAGATCCGGGAAGTGAAGGAGATGGAGAACCCCCTCGAGGACCTGTTCACCTAAGCGGGGCCTAGCTTGTTGGGAGTGCGGCTCCGAGGGAGCACTTCCGGCAGTCCCCGACGGATTCAGGGAGGCGGTCATCATCGCAAGCGTGGAGGGGACCTTCGCATCTCCGTTTCTGCGGGTCCTTCGTGAGATTCCAATTTTTCGGGGGGGGGGGGTTGACCTAGGGGTATTGCGGGAACCTGCTCTTTGATTATCTCTTGGCTCGCTCGTCGGCCGACGGTCCTCTTCGAAGGGCGGAGTTGCCTACCGGCCCCCGGAGAACAGGGAAGTGGGTTGGGTCCTGAACTAATCGGGATAGCCCTTCGGCGGCTCGACGGCCACGAGGAAATGGGCCGGACCGGGCGAAACGAGTGAGTTCGTAAACGGTCCCTGGCCACCCGCCCCAGTTCGCAAACCCAGAGAGCTCGCTTCGGGCATCCTTGCCGGTGGCTCGGTCTTGGTCGCAGAGAGTAGTGAGCCGACCCCGATTTCCGATTCGTCGGGAGATCCGTCTCTTCGGAGTTCCCCGAGAACTACGAGCCAGACACTTCAGCGAACCCCAGCTTGATCATCGGTGTTAGGGTGGGAACGGTCGGCGCCACGCTCCCGCTGGCATACTCTGCGTACACGACCGTCTGGAACCACAACTGAACCGTGACCGTCTGTCCCCAGCCAATCGCGTACCCGAGACTCGGGTCAGCGCCTGCGAAACAGAACCAGCTGTTCACCGGGTAGGAGAGGTTCGCCAACCCAAAGTACCAGTTTTCACACGCCCACGCGACGTGGACCCCAGCCGGACTCTCGGGGGTACAGGTGTTTGTCACATTGAACGAACAATAGTTCGCGCCGGATCCCACGCTCATGCACCCCAAGTTGCTGACCGTAAGGTAAGTTAGTGTCCCCACGTACTCGAATGTCGGGACGAATCCATACCAGAGCTGAATCCAACTCGTGCCGTTCCGGCCGTTGGTACCATTCGTACCGTTGGTCCCGTTTCCGCCGCTCGTTCCGCTCCCGCCGTTGGTACCGTTTGTTCCCCTCGCTCCCGCCGGCCCCGCCGGTCCCTGAGGTCCGATCGGACCCACGTGCACAATGCCCGCCCGCATCAGCGCGAGAGACGCGATAACGAGGGCCACAATCGCCAGGATCGTTCCGACCGTTCCCAATTTGGTTCCTAGCTGCAAGCTCCTCACGCCTACCCGGTAGGCAGTTCGGAAATTCCATCGAATACGTATAGATGCGTTGTCAAACGTGTTTGACGGGCGATTGTCACTCCCGTGATCGTGCGAGATTCACGCACGGTCTGAAATCGAATGCCCGCGGAGAAATCTTCACTTCACAGGAGCGGGAGTCTTGAGGCGAGATAGGTTCGGTCTAAGACTTTCTCCGAGAGTGGGCTGAGGAACCGGCCAACGTGGTCCTAGACGGCCCGCTCGTACTTTCGAAGGCCATCCGGCGACGCTGGGTCGGGAGCGTCGTAGGGCGCGAAAGATTCACCGGTCGGAGCGGAAACCCGAACAGTACCGGCCTCGATGGACGTGGGCTCTCCGAGTGCGGTGAACTTGGTAGGCTCCACCAAGCTCAGTTGATCGAGCGGCCGATTCGTTATCACCAGGTCGGGAGTTCGATTCTCTTGGGCCGCTCGGGGGAAACGAGGAAACGCGTCCGCCCAGCTCGTCAGGCAGAGGACTCAAGAAAGCACGATTCCGAGTTACCGCCCGATTCGGGGGCTCGACCGTGAGACGTCAAGCGGAGGATCCGAACGTTAGACTTTGCCCTCGAGGATCGCCCGGATTCGCGGCTCGACCTCGCCGAGCGTACCGAACTCCTTAGCGATCTCTCGAACTCCGTCGAACCAGGCGAGGGGGGCGCCGTCGCGAATGTTGTTGCGAATCTTGATCGCATATCGCCCTTGGTTCGGGGCATCGACCAAGAGACGCATGTACCACACGGCTTCGGGCTTCGCGGTCGGTCCGAGCGCGCCGTCGTACGTCCACTTGGTCTGGATGTAGTCAAAGAATCGATTGGCCGATGGCCCTTTCACGTACCGAACCGTGCTCACGACGTCGAAATCTATCCGGTCGGCAGCTGGCGTCCCCGTTGAAATCACGAATTTGGCGATCCATCCGCGCTCCTCCGGTGCGTCCCCAAACTCTTGATCGGCCTTCAGGCGGGTCAGAGCTTCGTCGAAGTCCCGGAGCGCGACGAGCACGTCGAGGTCCTCGGT
Organism: uncultured Thermoplasmata archaeon; assembly: GCA_963749195.1. Classification (GTDB taxonomy): domain Archaea; phylum Thermoplasmatota; class Thermoplasmata; order Lutacidiplasmatales; family UBA184; genus Lutacidiplasma. The sequence continues at coordinate 286,893 of CAVVLX010000006.1, read as the reverse complement.
GCCCGTCTGAACGTGCTCCGCGATAGCTTGGCCCCCGATCACGATGTAATCAACCCCGTTCCGTCGGAGTCCGCGAGTCAGACGGGTCAGTTTCTCGCGGTCCGATGCAAGATGGTCCATGCAGGCCCCGAAAGGTTGTTACGGTCCTCTTCGCGGAGGGCCTGAAGGGGAAGGCGCTTTCCTAGCTTAGGGATGGCGGGGACGAATTCCTGGAGGTTCACGGTCGTGGCGGCGCGCTGTTGTCGTTCGCTCATGATTCGGTGGGTCAGGAGTGCGGGATCGACCTCCTTCGGATTGCGAAGGATCATGGCCCGAGCCGCAAACTCGCTCACTTGAAGCATCAGCGTCGCGTATTCGGCGAGGCCGGGATTCTGGAGGAGCTCGGGGTCGTGGACGGGAAGGACTAGGAATGGAGTCTCGATGCGGTCGACCCACTGCTCGGCAACGGCGAGCCGAGTGGGGAAACGCATCGGGTAGTGGTATCTAGCGGGGATGGCCGGTGTGAGAGCGAGTACCGGGACTCCGGCCGCACGCGCTTTCTCGGCTTCTTCCAGCGTTCGGATTCGGATTCGGTCGTATGTGACGGGTGGACGCCCCCGAGTCGCACGCCGTCGTACGAGCATGTCCTTCGGAAGCCATCGATCCCCGGCTTCGCGTCGGAGCACGAGCGCTGATCGCATTTCGGAGAACAGATTCGCTCTTAAATATATATACTAAACGGATGTACCAGCTCGAACTTCCCATCGGACGCCGCCGGCGCGCGGAAAATCGGCGCGGGCGCTGTCCTTCTCGGCCAACGGAGACGATTCAGGGTTGTTCTCGATAACGCGACTCCGCCTTTCTGTGAGAGCGCATCGAGCACGCGCCGGAGAATCGCCCCTGGATTCCGAAGCACCGAAGAGTGATGAGCCAAGGTCGGATGTTGGCGGCCGTATGAAGGCCAAAGCAGCGCGTCGAAAGCCGGGTAAGGCGCCGAATCCACGACGAATTTCGATCGGATCGATCGTAGTGGACTGCACGAAACTCGCCCCGATGATCAAGTTCTGGAGCGAAGCTCTCCATTACGTTCCGCGGGGTCCCATACGCCCCGACGGAGTCGTCCTGCGAGATCCGAAGGGAATCGGCCCCAACCTCAACCTCAGCCTATCGAACGAAGGGCCCCTCGAAGAATATCGCCTGCACCTGGATTTGTACGTCACCGATCCGCTCGCCGAGCTCGAGCGACTGTTGCAGCTCGGCGCCACGATGAACTACCCCGCCGAGAAAGGTCGTGATTTCGTCACCCTCGCCGACCCCGATGGAAACCTGTTTTGCTTGATCGACATCGACTGGCCGGAGGATCGAAATTACTGGGACGACGATTGGGAGTTCGGCCGCCGACCCTAGGTCCCGAATCTTCTACCGGTCCCGAAGGGACGATCCCGAAAAGGCTCTCCACTTTTTCGTGTTGATACGCGGCTCGTTCCAGATATTCCGACGTAGGGTCGTTGAACGGGCGTCGGGGCGGCGCCCCCTTCGAACGAGCCCCGGGGGGCTCGCCCCTAACGTTTACACCGGTTGGACGGATGCGCGTCGGTTCCGGAAGGCCGGAGGGATTCGGGCGACGAGCTTGGCCCGAAGCACCTCGGAGACACAGCGAGAAATCTCGTCCTGGATCGCCAACACATCGGTGAGCTCCCGGTCGTATCGGCTCGCCCACAAGTGTTCCTCGGTCCCCGCATCGATCAGTTGCACTGTGATCCGGACGGTCTTTGCCGACCGACGTACGCTGCCTTCGAGGATCGATCCCACCGCCAACTCCTGCGCAATCTCTCGAATGCCCTTGCGTGCCCCTTTGTACGGCATCACGGAGGTTCGCGCGAGGACGCGCAACGCCGTTCCGAGGGAAAGATGCGTGATCATCTCCTCCGTTAAGCCGTCCGCGAATAATTCGTCCGTGGGGTCCGCGCTCATGCTGGTGAAGGGCAGGACGGCCAGCCGCACGTAGGAGACCGGTTCTCGGGCGGACATGGGATCCTTCTTTCCGTCCGTCGAGGCGTACAATCGGTACACTCGGAGGGGGAACTTTACGTTCTTCAATTTCGGATCGACTAGATGCTGCCAGGTCACGGGGAGCTTGTTACGGACCTGATCGAGTACTTGCTCGGAAACGCAGATGCCGCCGGGCTCGGCGAGCGGCTCGAGGCGGGCCGCCAGGTTGACGGCGTCCCCGACGATGTCGGTTCCTTGTTCGACGATATCCCCCACATGAATGCCGATCCGGAGCGCGATCTTCTCCGGGTCGTCGACGGAGGAGTTTCGTCGGCCCACCGTGCTTTGAATTTCCTGCGCACACCGAACGGACTCCAAGGCGCTCGGAAACTCCACGAGAAATCCGTCGCCGATGGTCTTGATCACGCGTCCTCCGCGGGCCACGAACAACGGTTGGACGAGGGATCGATGCTCTTCGAGCAAACGCAGCGCCACGGCTTCATCGCGCTGGGCGATCGCGGTGAATCCCACCATATCGGTGAACATGATCGCGGCCAACCGACGAGGGCCCTCGACCATGCACCCGAAGGTTTCGGGTGGGAATTAACGTTCCGGGTCGATCAGCCTCGCCGGTAGCCACGCAAACTCGCGGAGCTCTCGCGCACGCCGCTCTGCTTGGCGCGCCGGTTCCGCGCGAGGTCGGACGAAAGGATGTGCGGAATCGATTATCCCGGACCCGCCACCGACACCGAGTGGATCGCTGGGAACTGGAACGGCATCTGATCCCACGACTTGCCGGCGTCTGGGCTTACAAAGATGTGCCCGGTGGTCGTGCCCACGTAAATGCCTGCCGGATCGAGCGTGTCACACACCATCCCTTCGCGATGCGTTCCGTAGTCTCCTGGGAACCGAGTGGGGGGCATCAGCGTACTCCACTTTCGTGTCACATCATTCCATTGCGAGACCTGGAACCCCCCGTGAACTGTCAATCGGTTCTCTCCGTTGAGGGGCACAAAGAAGGCTTTTCCAGGGAGATTCTTGGCGGTCGCCACGACAAAGCCAAAGTCGTCGTCCAAGGATTTCCCCATTCGATCCCAGGAATCCCCCGAGTTATGACTGACGTAGATCCCTCCGTGATCCTGGCGATAGAGCGTTTCCGGCTTGGCTGGGTCCATCGCGACCTTGTGCACGCACTGCCCCACGGCAGGGAACTTCTCGGGATTGAACGGGGTTTCCACCCCCTGATTCGCCAACGACCAGTTCTTTCCGCCGTCGTCCGTGCGGAAGAGTCCCGCCGCCGAGATTCCCGCGTACAGCCGATTCGGGCGAGTCGGATCGACGATAATCGTGTGGAGACACGGTCCCCCGTTGCCCGGATTCCACTTCTCCTTCGTCGGGTGATCGTTCAGACCAGAGACTGGTTCCCAGGACGCACCTAGGTCGTCGCTTCGGTGCAGCGAATATGGATCCAAGCCCATGAAGAGCGTCTCCGGTTGACTTGGGTGTCCCGGCTCAAGATGCCAAAGGTTGGCCACCGGGTAGGTCGGGGGCGGGGCCTCGGGGTGGTCGGGATCGAATCGGGGCTGCCGCGCCGATTTGGCCTTCAGCATCGGGGTTCCAACCTCGTCCCACTTCTTTCCGTAATCGTGAGATCGGTAGAGCGCCGGTCCCCAGAGCCAAGAGTTGACGCAAGCATAGATGTCTCCCGGATGGCGGGGATCGGCCGCTAGATGAAAGACTTCGTAGCCCGTTTCAAATCGAGAAGCAATCTTCCACTTCTTGCGTGTCGCGTCTCCTTCGACGACGTACGCTCCCTTACGTGTGCCAACCAAGACGCGCAGTTTCTTACTTGCCATGACAAATCAACCTTCAGATGCTCCGCTCGAGTATCTGGTTCACCCCAGCAGGACGTCCATATTTTAGCTGTTTCATAAGGTATAGCAAATTATACTCCATACCACTTCGCCCGAGAAGCCGCTTTTCTTCTCCAGCATTTGGCAGGCCCGCCGGTAGGCTTCGAGATATCACTTCTTACGAACCGCTCACCATTCCGATGGCCTCGGTCTCGACCCCGCTAGGATTCCTGGCCATCGCGACAATCGGCCGATCGAAATTCTTCGATTGCTAGCGAGATGGGACGGCGGTCGGCAGGGGCGTCCCGGCATTTCCTGGTGCCTTACGAGGGACTCAAATCCACCCCGGTCGTCCGAACCGCATGCCTGCCTACGTTGGGCTTCTTCGCGCGGTGAACCTGGGAGGCCCGACTCCGGTGAAGATGAGCACGCTCGTCGATCGCCTATCGGAAGCCGGCCTCGCGGACGTCCAAACCATCCTCCAATCCGGAAACGTGGTCTTCCACTCCGATGAACGAAAAAGAGAGACCCTCGAGCGAGTGATCGAGGACGTCGTGACAGAATCCTTCGGCTTCCAAACTGCGGCCTTCGTTCGCTCGGCGGAGGAGTGGCGATCGGTGATCGACCGGAACCCGTTCCCGGCGGAATCGACCTCCGACCCCGGCCACCTGCTCGTTATTGTTCTCAAGGATGCGCCTCCGGCCCCCGCCTGGCTCGCGTTAGAACGAGCGATCACCGGCCGTGAACGCGTCCGCCCTGGGGACCGGCACGGGTATGCGGTCTACCCCGACGGTGTGGGTCGATCGCGCTTGACGTCCGAGCGCATCGAACGCGCGCTCGGCACCCGCTCGACGAGCCGCAATTGGAATACGGTGACGAAGCTCGCTTCGCTCCTCCCCGCGTGACGGACGGCGCGTCGAGCGACTGGGACTCTGTGCGGGCTCGGAGACCACGCGTCGACGGCCCGGCGGCCGAGCCGGGAGCACATCGTACGAAAGTCGCGACTGACCGATCCGGAGCGACCTGGAAGTGTACCAAAACCCAGCACTCTGAACTGGCCCGGTCCGCGACGGCCGGTGGGATTCCGGGTTGTTGGCCGTCAGGCGCCAAGGGATGGAGTCCCGAGCATTCTCCCTCGGAATGAACCGGTGCGTCGTTGTGGATCCGATGCTGTCCTGTCGGAAGGTCACACCCCATCGGAGCAGTATGCGGGATTCAAGGAATCCTGGCCCTGAGGTCAAAGGACGGGCGAAGCTCTACTGCGAGTGGTTCGAGATTCGTGCCAAACCAATCCTCGTGAAGTAACCGTGTCGGCTCCGCAACCACGTGGCTCTTTCACGCAACCCGGAAAGAATTCCCCGGTGAGAGAGGGATTCGGGCTACCGTCGGCGACCGAACTAGATGCACCGTCGGCGGGTTCGCGCGAGCCGTTCGGAGGACCGGTCTATCCGGAGATGCCCAAGGGGACTGGGGCCGGCCCGTGAGCGAGCGCTCGTCGGTAGCCGAAAAACGATACCCAGTATCCGACGAGCGGGAGGATCATGAGGATCGCGCCGGTCCGGAGTGCCCCTTCTTGATACCGGAGCCCCGCCCTCCAGCTTCCCATGGCCTGACCGACCAGGCCTACGACAGCGAGAATCACCCCGAGGAAGACCAGGGGAACGCCGAAGAGTTCGGCCACCGGAGCGAGGCCGTAGGACGAGGAGGCGAGGGCCACCCCCGAGAGGAAAAGGCCGAGCCCCCCCACCGTAAAGCCAATACCGAGGAGGCCTACGAGCGTGAGGAAGGCTGGAGCGACGAATTCTCGCGACCTCGTCGCCATCTTCCGAAATCCCGAGAAGTAGAGAAGCGACGAGGTCGCCCCGAGGATCGCCGCCGAAGCGAGGGCCAGGACCGGCCCGAGCGCATGCGCGTAGAGCGCGGCGGGACTCCCGGCTGTTCCCGGGTACGCGATCAGGCTGAGGGTCAGCAGGGCGGCGCCTCCGACGAACATGATCTGAGAAACCGACGCGGTGAGCGAAGCGTCCCGGAGCGAGCGCACCCCCTCCCGCTCGGGTGCTTCGACCCCCTGTAAGAGGGCCGTCTGCCGGAGGGCGTCGATTCCCCGGACGCACACATACTCAAAGAAGATGATTCCGATGATGAAGAAGCTCGCCGGGTAGTTCGTCCACAGCGCCACGAATAATCCGGCCCAGACGGCGCTCACCGCCAGGAGCACCGAGACGATCACGGCCGTGAGTGAGCGCGACGTCAAGCGCACCGCGATGGCCGCCGGCGTCACCATCAGCCCAAAGATGAGCAGGACTCCAATGATTTGAACGGCGAAGGAGATCGCCACCGCGAGGAGGACCAGGAACGCGAGGTTGAGGAGCGTCAGGGGCAGTCCCTTCGCCTCCGCGACATCCTCGTCCAGCGATGCGAAGAGCAGCGGGCGATAGATCAAGGCCAAGACGACCATGACCCCGATGCTGGACCAGAACGTGAAAGCCACCTGGGAGGCGCTGATGCCTAGCACCTCCCCGAAGAGGATCGAGTAGGCCTCTTGGGCGTAGCCGTTGTACAGGCTGAGAAACAGCAGCCCCAGCGCCAGCGAGAAGGCGAGGACCGTGCCGATCGTGACATCCCGACTCGACGCACGGTTCCCGAGCACAGCCATTCCGCTCGCGGTCGCGATCGTGAAAATCAGGAGACCGAACACCGGCTGGGCGCCGACCAGGACGGCGGCCGCGGCCCCCGAGAAACCGGTATGGCCCAGCGCGTGACTGGCAAACGCCGAGCGGCGGAGGACGACAAAATATCCGATGATACCGGCCAGGATCCCGATGATCGTCCCGGCCTCTATCGCATTGCGCATGAACTCGAACGACCAGAGGAGCCGGACGTCGGTGATGAAGTTCCAGCTCCAAGGAATTCCGCTCCAGCCTCCGCTCACGCTCCCTCCTCCCCTCGATCGTCCTCGCCGCCGACGATGACGATGTTGCCCCGGGAGTCCCGCAACACTTCCACGTGGACGCCGTAGAGCGCTGAGAGTCGCTCCGAGGTGAGGACCTCGTCCGGGGTTCCCACGGCGACGTTGCCGTTGGCGATGTAGATCACCTTGTTTAGGCACTTGATCATCGGATTGATGTCATGCGCCACGAGGAGGGTCGTCACTCCCCGGGAGCGGACCAACCCGTGGATCGTCTCGACCAGCTCCCGGCTCCGACGCAGGTCCAGGTTGGAGAGCGGCTCGTCGAGCAGGAGCATGTCGGGGTTTCCCACCAGCGCCTCGGCGAGGAAGATCCGCTGGAGTTCTCCCCCCGAGAGCGCGCCCAGCGACCGGTGGCCGAGCTCGGAGGCTCCCACGGCCGCCAGAGCCTGCGCCGCCGCGTCGGCTTCCGCGCGCAAGTGGAATCTCGGACCCCATTGATAGGGACTCCAGCGCTTCCCCGGTCCCCACCGAGCTCCCGGGTAGGCCAAGCGCACGAGCTTGTCGCACTCGAGGTGGGTTTCCTCGTCGATCGTGTGTCGCTGCGGGACGTAGCCAATGCGGTAGTTACCACGGTGGGGAGGGGCCCCGAGGACGGTGAGCCCGCCGCTCGACGGCCAGTGAAGTCCGAGGAGCATCCGAAAGAGGGTCGTCTTCCCCGCTCCGTTCGGTCCAATGACCGCGACGAACTCCCCGGGTTGGATGTCGAAGGTCGCATCCTTCCACACGAGCTTGTTGCGGTAGCGTACCTCGACTCGGTCTGCCCGGATCGCGGGCGCGCCGGATCGGACGAGGGGGCCTACCGGTGACCGGTGCACCGGTGGGTGGGAGGGCAGGTAATCAGCGTCCACGCGCCGTCAACGTCCCCGATGCGCCGGGTCGGGCGCGTTCGCAAACCACTCGTACCTCTCGTAGACGCGGAGCTGAAAGCTCGTGGCCGGGGAAGCGATGGTCTCGCTCTGATTCGGGGCGATCATGGAGTGGTGCCCCCCAGCGCTGCAGCGTTGAGCGCATTCGCGAGACTGTTGTACTCCCCGTACATCCAGTCCTGGAAAGTCGTGTCCGGGGGCTGGATGGTCTCGCTTACGTACGTGACGGTCACGTTGTGCGTTCCCGCGATGCCCTCGAGACTGGACGTGATCGGAGTGACGGTCTGGATGTTGTACACGAGTACCTTCACGTAACCCCCCTCGAGCTGACACTCAAACAGGGCCACGCTGGCCGCGGGAGGGTCGTTCCCTTCCGCGATGGCCTCCATGAACGCGGGAGGCGAGATCAGGTCAAGTCCCGTGTAGTTGGCCAGGTCCACGAAGATGCTCTCCGTCGAGTCCACGACCGTGCCGGCGAAGTCCTGCTTGATTTGATCGGCGCGGGAATAGAGCTGGTCGATCGAAACTCCGCCGGAACTTCCGCCGGAGGAGGAGTTGAGGTTCGCGAAGTTCTGTTGGAAGATCGACTTCGAAGCCGGTTGGAGCGCGACGAGGTCGGCGTACATGGCCAGCAGCGTGTGGTTCACGTAGAGCGGGTTGTACCACTGATGGGGATTACCGGAGACGATCCCTCCGTCGACATACACGCCGTTCAGAGTGCCCACGTTCAGTACCTCCTGCCCCGGGGAGTTCGATGCGTCGATCAACTGGGTCCCCCAGTCGTCATAGCCGACCCCGTTAAGGACCACGAGATTTGCGTGAGCGACGGCGACCGCGTCGGAGGCGTTCGCTTCGTAATCGTGCGGGTCGGCGTTCGGGTTGCTCACGATGCTGAGCACGTTCGTCAGATTCCCGCCCAACTGGCTGATGAGGCTTCCCCAGAAGTTCTCTCCCGCGACCACTTGAATCGTCGTGCCGACGGACACTGTCGCGAGAGGTCCGTTCGTTAGAGTCGTCGCGCCCGCGAAGTTCGGCGTCGTGTTGCCCTCGACCTGCCCGGGGGTAGCGTTCGCCCCCAGCTGTTGGGGAGTGAAGGCCGCGCAGGGGTTGCCCGGGGCGTTGCTGGTCACATATTCGTAAGCGACCGCGCTCCCGACGAGGATGACGACCACTGCCACAATGAGGACAATAGTCAGCTTCGAGAAGGATCGTCTCGCCGGCCCTCGGGGGGTCCCGGTGCCCAGCGAGGTCGCGTGCTCCGACTGCCCTCCGAGCGGCGCGGGCGACAAAGGGTCGATTTCCCCCATCTGAGGGTCGTTACCCGCCATCGTCAGCGACCTCCCCGTTCGCTAGAACAAGCCGCGATCGGCTCGCCATGGGGGCACGCCGCCGGGTGTGCCCGGGCCCGGCACACCTCTTCGATCGTGTGATGAGACATTGCGAGGTCGATTTCGCGCGCGGCCGAGCAGGTCTGCGCCGGGGGGAGGCCCAAACTCCCGAAAAGCGTCTCGGCGACGCGGTGATGTCGACGGTACTCCTCGAGCGTTCCCTGTCCCCTCGGGGTGAGTCGGCTTTTCCCCCGATGGCGGACAACCAATCCGAGCCCTTCGAGCGGCGTCAGATGGCCGAGCGCCGAAGGGGGAGAGAGCTTGAGCGAGGAGGCGATGAGTTTGAGGGATACCCCCCTCTCCTCGGTCTCCCTGGCCGAGATCACTTGCAGTGCGTCCAACTGACGCCGGGTCAATTTCTGAAGAGTCTCCACGGCAGGGGATAGTTCGCTTCCGAATATATAGGTGCCCCTAATTATTAGGCTATGGCGTTTATTAAGGAACGGCCGAACCTCGTCCGCGTCGGGCAGGTCGAGCGGACCGCGGAGTCACTTGCGTCCAGATGATCGGCCCGGCTTCGGTGAAAGTCCTCGCGGAAGTCGACGCCGCCCGTAACGTCGTATTCCGAGAGCCGGGGCGCAAGTCCTCTCCCATTCGGGCTCCCGGAGTCGAACGACCGTTCGTCCCTTCCGACCGGAAATCCGAGCGGGAAGAACGACTAGCCGAGGCAATCGATGGTTCCCGTGAGCCAGAGGGAGGTTCCGGGGGCGGCCGTCACGTGAAGCGTCAGCACCCAGTTGGTGTCCTCCCCCGCCTCGAACACCGCCGGAAGCGGAGGGTAACTCCCGACCAACGCCGCCGATGGAGCGAGAGTCACCGAATAGACCGTACGGTCGTTGATGTCGGTATTCACTAGGATGAGAGTTTCGTTCCAGGTTCCCCCGGAAGCGACGTTGAAGGGAAATTGGTAGATGGGGCCAGAGAAATTGAATCCCGGACCGAACCAGGGATACGTGGGGCTTTCATGCCAGGAACTCCCGTCGGAGTCGTTCCCTTGAAGAAAATGCCACGAGATCCCTTCAATCACGACCGGTGGGGGAGGTCCGGGTCGAACGGCGAGATAGATCCCGAATCCGCTCAGCGCCAGAATCGCCACCACCGCCGCGACCTGGAATGCTGGTGCATACTTGTCGCGGGCCCGCACGTATAGTTACTTCGCGGGCGCCCAACTTATAGTTGGCGTTTAAGGTCACGACTTTCCGCGACCCTTCGAACGAGGCGGCGAGCGCCGTACGGCCGGACCCTTGGACGGCGAGCGACGCACCCAGGTACCCGCAATCACCCAAGGAGGTTCGGGAGAGATGGGTTCGATGACCTCCGAGCGATAGCGCTCCACGGCCTTCTCATCGACCTCGATCCCTAATCCGGGCCGATCGGGGATCTTGAAGTGGCCGTCAATAATCTCGCAGCCGCGTACAAGCGACCGCTTCCACTCGGGCCAGCTGGCTTCGAAGCTTTCCTGCAAGAAGAAGTTTGGAAGCGTCGCATCCATTTGGAGAGTCGCCGCCGTCTGGATCGGGCCGAACGCATTGTGGTACGCGATCGGCGCCCCCAGGGCCGCGGCCACGCTCGCAATCTGTCGACCAAAGGTAAATCCCCCGCTATTTGTGATATCGGGCTGAATAATGTCGACGAGGCCACGATTCAGAAACGATTGAAAGTCGGCCGGCGTGAGCAGTCGCTCTCCCAACGCCACGGGAGTCACCACACGGTGACGGAACTCGGCCAGGGTGTCCGAGAGCTCGGGTAAGACCGGCTCCTCCATGAATCGGGGATGATATTGGTCGAGCTCGCGACCCGCTCGGATCGCGGCTTCGGGATAGAAGCGACCATGATACTCGATGAGCAGGTCGACCTCGTCGCCTACGGCCTCTCGGACGGCCTGCACTCGATCCGAGGCGGCTTGGAGTCCCGAAACGGACAACGTTCCGAACTGGTCCCCGAAGGGGTCGAACTTCAGGGCCGAGAATCCTTGACCAACCATATCCATCGCTTTGAGCGCGAACTCTGCCGGCTCGATGCAATCCGAGTACCAACCGTTCGAGTAGGCCCGGACTCGATTTCGGAGGGCGCCCCCCAACAGTACAGCGATGGGGACTCCCAGTTCCTTTCCCAACAGATCGTGGACCGCGATATCGACGGCGCTGAGCGCAGAGGTCGCCTCCATCGATCGGGATCGATAGAAGGAAAATCGACAAAAATCCTGGAAAGCCTGTGCGTGGTCGCGCAATTCCTTCCCGACGTAGAACCGCGCCACTTCCGGGACGCTCTCGCGAACGGGGTGAGTCATGAGCGTGGTCGGCGCTTGACCCCATCCGATCGCCCCATCGGAGGTGATTACTTTGACGAGAATGACGGTCGAGCTCCAGGGAGAGGACGATTCGCCCGCCGGCGCCGCGACCTCGATGGGGACGACCTCCTGGATCCGCATGATGACCGGGAGTCAAGGGGCGAGGGGATTAGACCCTTCCTTTCGTTCTCTCCGGAGTTTCCGGGGTGCTATGGGCTGCGAACTTCGGCCCGCGCGTACTCGAGCGCACGCGCTACGTGGGGTCCGGGGAGCATCCCCTGCACGATGTCGACCACGCGACCCTCCGCGTCGAGGTAAAAGGTCACTCGCTTCGCGAATCCGAACGCCCCCAGGACTCCATAGGATTGAGCGATCTGTTTGTCAATATCCGGAATCAACGGGAAGGGGAGCTTGCATTCTTCCGCGAAACGACTCTGATCCGCCAAGGAGTCCACGGAGACTCCCACGACGGCGACCTGGCGATTCTGAAGCTCCGGATAATGCTCGGCGAACTCCCGCGCTTCGCGGGTGCAACCGAGCGACCGGGCTTTGGGATAGAAGTAGAGGATTACTGGCCGGCCGCGCAAGTCGGAAAGCGCGAACGTCTTCCCTTGGCTCGAGACGACGGAGAAATCGGGAGCACGGTCCCCCACGGCGAGCACACGAGGACCATCGGCCGCGAATATTTCATTTGGAGCCTGCCCGCCGAGAATCGTGTATGAGAAGCCGGCCTTAACGGGTGCGTATTCCGGCGTGGATTCGGGCAATCTGCTCGAGTTCTGCCTCCTCCAGAGGCGGAGCCTGGGGAAGGCGCTGAAGTTCTTCCAGCTGTCGAACGTTCGAAGCCGGAACGACAACCCCCGCGACGACGGTTAAGGTCATCAGAAATTGCAGCGAGGCGACGCGTAGGTTGCGCACGCCGCGCTTCGCCAGAAAGCCGAAGGCCAGAACGGGGCGGTATTCGTTCTGGAGCTGTTCGATCGATCGTGGACCTTCGGCTGGATTCCGGACGAGATTTCCTCCTTCAAGGATCGAGCCTGATAGCCGACCTCCCGCGAATGGGTCACGCGCAAGATAGACTTGCTCGCGGCCCTTCGCGCGGGCCGCTGCCTCCCATGGACCGCGGACATCGAGAAGCGAGGCGGGACCCGAGACCATCGCGCCGGGGAGCCGTCGCGCTTCCTCCAGCGCGCGGTTGAGCTGCTCCGGTGACTCCCAGCGGATGACCCGTGTGACGGACGACGACTTCGATTCCTCATCGAAGCTGGCGCTCAGCCCAATCTGGGAGGGGTGTTCTTCCGCTTCGTCCACTCCAGACTCCACCCAAATTCGTCCCGAATCTCCGACGACTTCCCGGAGTTCTTCGAGAAACGCGAGAGGCTCCGTTGACGCTCGACGAGAAGGTGAAAGCCCTCCGGTATCGTTCCTGGGGATTCGTTCCATACCTTGAGTTCGGGGCGGTCGACTCGGAATGATCACCGTGAGCGATCGCCGGAATTCGAGGTTCGAGGATTGGAGCAGACGAGCATCTAACTGCGGGGTTGGCGAAGTCGTTAGATCGAAGACCGAGAGACCGAGGGACAAGGATTGATGGAACAGTTGCTGTCGTCGTCGTGGGTCATCTCCCAACGGGGTCAGCGGGGTGAGGTCGACTGCAAACCTTCGAAAATTGGACTCGTCGACGCGAGGCGAGTGAAGATTCTCGTTTTCTTTCCGACTCGACATCGCGCAACGCCGTCAGGGGTCGGGGTGTTCGTAAGGTCTTCCTCTCCCGGACCCTAGGAAGTGCTCACGACGCAAGTGATTCCGCTTATGCGGGACTTCGGCTATCGTCCGGTATGTCGACTGGCGACCGCTCGGAGGCCCGACTTCCGCTGGCGGAACGCCTGCGACCGACGAAGATTTCCGAGCTCATTGGCAACTCGACGGCCCGCTCCGAGCTGCGGCAGTGGGCGGAGAATTGGCAGCGGTCTCCCGGGGCTCCCCGGTTTCGTGCCGCCCTTCTGTCCGGCCCGCCGGGCGTCGGCAAGACGAGCGCGGCGTTGGCGCTGGCGCGGGACATGGAGTGGACAGTCGTGGAGATGAACGCCTCGGACGCACGGAATGAGAATGCGATCGAACAAGTCGCCGGACGAGCATCCCTTACCCATACGCTCGGGGACAGCGGGGTCTATCGCGACGCAAAGCATGGCGGCCGCACGTTGATTCTCCTCGATGAAGCGGACTGCCTCACGGGGCGTCGGGGCGACGAAACTCGACCGCGGCCCGCGCCGGTAGCGTTCCGGGATTTCTTGCGCACGCGGTATGAGACCGTCGAAGCGCTCGCCGACGCCTGGGGGCTCGGGAAACCCGGAGCACCGAAAGCGTTCCGAGCGTGGAGTGATTTACCGCAATCGCCGGGCCGCGCCGCTTGGGCCCGTCTCGCACCGGCTGAGCCGGGACATCGACGACTGGCGGGGAGGCGAACGGCCGAAAGATCTGACGGATCGCGGGGGCATGGGGGCTATTGCCCGTCTCGTCCGGGACAGTCGTCAACCGATCGTGCTCACGGTGAACGACGAGAGCCCTTTGACTCGATTCTCCCCCATCTTTCGGAGCGGGGTGCTTCGAATCCGCTTCTATCCGGTTGGGGAGGCCGAGGCGGTGGCTTGGCTCGAGCGCATAACTCGCTCCGAACGGATCTCGATCGAGCGAGGCACTCTCGAACTCATCGCGCGACGGGCGCGGGGGGATCTACGGGCGGCGCTCAACGACCTCGATGCGGTGTCGCTGCTTCCCGCCGGTGTTCCCCGTCGGCCTTGTTTGGCGATCGAAACCAGACCGCGGATTTCTATGAGATCACAGACGAAGTTCTCAGTTCTCCTCGCTTTTATCGCTCCGTCGAGATCCAAGATCGTCTGGACGCGACGCCGGACGATCTCTTTCCTTGGATTGAGGAAAACCTTCCGCGGTTCGCGCCGACCGGCGTCCGTAGGGCAGAAGGATTCGAAGTGCTGGCGGCGGCCGACTTGTGCTTGACACGTGCACGCCGGTTTCGGGTGTGGAGCCTGTGGAGCTACGCCTCAGAGCTAATGACGGGAGGGGTCGGGACGGTGATCAACGACCGGATCGAGCCACCGGGCCGACCGGTCGCTTTTCCCCAGTTTCTCGGTCAAATGGGGCGGAGTCGGGCATCCCGCCTCACGCGTCGCTCGATCATGCAGCGAGTCGGGCGAGCCTACCACGTCTCCCGCGAGAAAGGAATCGAAAACTTTCTTCCGATTCTGGACCAGGTTTTTGCGCCCGCCCCTTACGGCCGACCGGCCGAGCGTTGGATACCGACTCGAAGGGCGCTGATTGAGGAGCTCAAGCTCACCCCGGAAGAGGTGGGTTGGCTCATGGATCGCGAACCGGATTCCGGCGAGGTCGCATCGTTGTTCGCCCCCTCGATTCCCGCGTCTCCGACAACCGCCAAATCCGGTTCCGGGGCCGAGGACCGGTCCACTCGCGTCGGCGAAGAGAATTCGTCCAGGTCCCCGGAGAAAGCGTCGAAAGGGACGCAACGGAGCCTGGTCGATTTCTAGCATCGCTCCGCCGGATTCGAGCCACTTCAGATGGGCACCCTGGGGTAACCAACAGAATATACCGCCTCGTGACCATCTCATCATGATGAGCTCCACCGATTCGGGCGACGCCCCCCCCATGAGCGGCGGTCGTCTCGACGAACGGGTCGTGGAACTTCTTACAACCCACAGCGGACGTCTCGCGTTCAACGGATTGCGACGTGCGCTCGGCGCGCATCCCGAATCCCTGACGCGAGCTCTGAAGCGCCTCGAACGGGAAGGCCTTGTCCAACGGATCGATCGGACCTATTCGCTTAGCGACCCCGCCGTTGTGCCGGCTTCGACGCCGACTCACGTGCTCCCCTTCGCTTCCGTCGCGCTTCCGCTCCACTTCAATCGATCGGGCCTCTTCGGCACCCTAGCTGGTCGTTGGTTCGGCCGTCTGCGCTGGGTGGGAATCTACGAACATCCGAACGACCCCTGGCTCGTCTGGTCGATCGATGGAGCGCCGGGCCACGTACTTTTACGAACCCGCAAGCGACAGCTCGAAGTATTGATCGAGACGCCGGGCCGCGTGGCCCCCTCGGAGGCGATCGAGTCGGCGGCCCGTGAACTACTCGCGCGAGGACTCGATGCCCTGCGTCCCGCCGGGGGCTCGGGTACCCCGTCGGACCTCGACTGGCGAGAAGACGCTGAGCCCTGGGATCCGGACGGTGTGAGCGAGTTCCGATTGGACCGGTCAATATCCCCGACCGCGGGTTGACCGTTTCCGCTGGAGGAATCCAGCGAGGAACAAACGATGACAGGATGGCACCACGATTCGGAGTCGCATGGAGGAACGTCGATCGGGCCTTGGGTCTTTAGCGCGTACAAGGCGTACAACGAGTTGTTGCGCGAGAAGATCAAGAAACGATTCGAGCAGCAGGAAGGGCCTTGGATGGACAAGCTCGCCCAAGCCCTCGTCGACCTCGTCAACGCGCGCTGGGAGGGCGGCCGCCAGGGCGATAAGAGCGAAGAGGTCATTCTCGGAAAGATCGATGAACTCCTCAAGGAGTAAGATGTCGGAACTTCCGCTTCCGTCTCAGCCGGGGTCGGGACCCTACCCCTCGCCCTCCCCGCCGGTTCCGTTCCCCTGGCCGTAAGCTCGGCCCTGAGCCCTGCGAGGAGACCGTGGAGCTCTCTTCCGTGGAGTCCGAGATGATCACGGCCGTGGAGCGGCTCACCCCCAGCGTACTCGGGGTGCGACGATGGTCCGAGCGAGGTCGCCGCGCTCGTCGGGCACTCTTCCCCGAAGGCGCCGGATCGGGGTTCGTACTGGATGATCGGGGACATGTGGTGACGAATGACCACGTCGTGCACGACGCCGATGCAATTCGGGTTGAGACTCCCGATGGACGGAGTCTGCCCGCCGAGTTGATCGGGGAGGATCCGGCCACGGACGTCGCTTTAGTCCGCGTGGCGCCGCAAGATCTGCGGCCCGCCGATCTTGGCGATTCAGAGAAATTGCGCGTGGGACAGATCGTGCTGGCAATCGGGAACGCGCTGGGTCTGCCGGGGGGACCCACCGTCTCCTCCGGCATCGTGAGCGCGTTGGGGCGGCCGCTCCCCGGCGCCGATCACGTATTGGAAGGACTCATCCAGACTGACGCCGCGATCAATCCCGGGAACAGCGGGGGTCCCCTCGCGGATCTCGCGGGCCGCGTTGTGGGGATCAATAGCGCCATGGCCCCCTTCGCACAAGGCGTCGGTTTCGCTCTACCGATCAACACCGTTCGTACGATCGCCGACCAGCTCCGCTCGACCGGTAGAGTCGTGCGGCCTTGGCTCGGGATCTCCGCCATCGCGCTGTCTCCGCCGCTCGCCGTCCGGTTCCGAACGTCTCAGACGGAAGGAATTCTGCTCGCCGAAGTGGCCCCCGAAGGTCCCGCCGCCCAGGCCGGACTCCGTTCCGGTGATATCCTACTCCAGGTCGGTACCCTTCCGATCCGCTCCCTTCGCGACCTGCTCAGCGCACTCGCGCGGCTCCCGATCGGCGGTGCGATCGACGTCTCGATCGCCCGAGGCGGGGACCTCCATAAAACAGTCGTGCGAATTGCCGAAGCACCCTCCGCCCTCGTCGCCTGAACCGGGCTCGTCGGCCGGTTACGCCGGGAAGGAACCGGTCCGAACTCGTTTGAGCTACTCCAACTTCGCAGTCAGATTGATCTGAACGTTGCCGTGCAACGCTCCCGAAATCGGACATCCTTCCTTGGCGGCGCGCGCCGATTCTTCAAATTGAGCTGCGGAGATTCCCGGGACTCGGCCCGAGACGACGAGGTCCATCGTCGAGACCTTCCACGCCTCCCCTACTTTCTCGAACGTCGCGGTCGCGGTGACGCTCAGTCGGTCGGCCGGCTTCTGCTGTCGGGCCAGCCCCCCGGAAAGGGCCATCGCGAAGCAAGCGGCGTGAGCCGCGGCGAGGAGTTCCTCCGGGCTCGTTTTCCCGTTGTGCTGTTCGGCGCGCGCGGCCCACGTGATCGGGAGCGCGCCGAAAGCCCCGGTATCCGATCGAACCGTGCCGCTTCCTTTGATGAGCTCGTGCTCCCACGTTGCATAGGCCGTGCTTTTGGCGACCATTAGCCCGTGAGCGAGCTCCCCGATTTAACCTGGTCGGACGAATGCCTCAGGACCCGCACCCTTTTCCCGCCGGACGGTTTCGAACGTTGATGCCTCTCGCACTTTGGCGATTGCCCCGCTTCCTTATTCTCGAGCCACTGTCGACGGTTCGGATCGGATTACGACTCGATTCTCCCGCCTGCGAGATCGACGTATCGTTGGAGAAGCCGCGCACCGCCAAGAGTTTCGTCCTGATGTTGGGCGACGAAGAAGGTCACTTCGTCCAACGAGTACGGTTGTGCGGTCGCGCCCATTTATTCTTCGATCCCGAGAGCGCCGGCGAGTACGAGCTCCTGCTAGCGAATCCGATGCGGGAAACCCTCGTCCTGCATCTCAAAGCGCGCAACATTCCGGACGTTCCTCGAGTGGAGATCAAGAAACCGGCGAATCTTCGACGTAAAGTCGGGCTCCGGCCCCCTCGGACGGGGAAGCGTGGTGAGAAGATCGCTCGCAATTAGGTGGGTGGAGACCCAAGTCGATTCGAACCCGCTCGCCCGAGCCTCGATAGCCCGCAGGATTCCGGGGCGCGCACGACCGGCCAGCGTTTCCGCCGGGCCCTCCATGGGGCGCGTAAGCCTCAAGACGCTCAAGGCCCGTGGGAGCCAACCAGTTGATCCTGGTTCGTGCGGGGACGGGAAGAGCGGTGAACGATCTCGCGTTCTACGCCGCCGTCACGGGAAGCATTTTCGCGATCGTGGATCCCATCGGTACGCTGCCGTTCTTCGTCACCCTGACGGAGGACTATTCGGAAAGCGATCGACGCGTCATCCTGACGCGCGCCGTCATCGTTCTCGGCACCGTGCTCACGTTATTCGCCCTGGTAGGCCGATTCCTCTTCGAAGGGTTCGGATTCACCCTCGCGGCGTTTGAGATCGCGGGGGGAATTTTGCTCTTCTTGGTCGCCTACGATATGCTGATGCATGGGGAAGTCGCGCGCGCCCGGCTCTCGGCGACGGATCGGGAGCAAGCCTTGGCGCGTCGGGACGAGCTCTCGATCGTTCCATTGGGGATTCCGCTGCTCGCCGGCCCCGGCGCAATCTCGACGGTGATGATCTACGAGGGAAATGCCGGAAGCAGTCCCATCCTGATCTTCGGTACCTTCGTCGCGATCGGGATCACGACGGTCGCGACCTTGTTCATTCTCCGATACGGGCAACGAATCCTCGCGAAAATCGGCCGCGTCGGGATCATGGCGATGACCCGCGTATTGGGGTTACTGCTGGCCGCGGTCGCCGTACAGTTCGTCCTCAATGGACTGCTCGCCTCGTTTCCGCATTGAGCCGCCCTTCCCTCACTCGTCGGCCCGCAATCTAGGGCGGTGGCGGTCCGGTCAGTGCGGTTTGGCTCGAGCGCTCCGTTTGGACCGAGGCTTCGGCTTCCTCGTTCGCGCCGCCCTCTTCGGAGGGGCTGCTTTTCCCTTCCCGGATCGCGGTGCGACCCGATTCAGCATCTCGATCACGGCGCTTGAAGGAGTGCGGGGGTTCCGATCCGGTGACCACGCCTTCTCTCCGGCTCGAACCGCCACGCGCAGGTCGTTCTCCGCTGGCGGGAACCCGCATTCAAAGGCGTCCGTATAGGCGCAGTAGGGATTGAACGCCCGATTGAAGTCGATTTCATAGACGTCCTCTTCGTTCAGCTCGAGCGTCAAGTATCTCCCCGGGCCGTAACTCTCCTTGCCGCTCGTCAGGTCCCGAAATGGGACAAAGACCGACGTTCCGACTCCTTCGCCCGCATGGTAGACCCGGAGCCGGAGGGTTTCGCCGTGGAGGGAGAACGTGAGATCTCCCAAGTACCGCATGACGGCTTGCCCATCTCGATTCGTTCTCAGATAAGCTTCTTCCGGTACGGGGGCCCGTTCGAGGGATGCGTGCAGGCGATACTTTGGGTCGATCGGGAAGTACTTCAAGCCGATGAATCCGGGAATATTCTCGGCGATGAACGGGGATTCTACATGATGGGCCATGAACCGGTCTTTCATCGCTCGTTCCGTTCGTAGCTCGGCCTCGTACGAGTCCTTCGATGTCATGGGGTCGCGGGAGGCCGCGCCGGGCATATGAGTTCGGCGCGTCATTACGGAGGGAGGGAAAGGGGTCCCAGCGTCAGCAACAATCGCTTGTTCCGGGCTCCCTTGTTCTCGATTCGGTCGAGCTGGAGGGTGCCGACCTCTTCGGTCGATCGAACATGCGTTCCGCCATCCGCCTGGATATCGAAACCGTCGATGTCGATCAAGCGGACCTCCGCCACTTCCGGCATCAGCTCTTGCGCGACGCGGACCAGCGACGGGTCACAAAGGGCCTCGTCCCGTGAGATAAACCGAACCCGAATCGGCCGCTTCTCGGCGACCACGGCATTCGCGGTCGCGATCAAATCCTCGGCCAGGGTCCGATTGAAGCCGGGCAGCGAGAAATCCATCCGGGCCCGGTCCTCGTAAATCTGGCCGCCGGTGATGCCGGATCCGAACTGATGAAACACCACCCCGCTCAGGATGTGAAGGGCGGAGTGGAAGCGCATGTGAAGGTATCGACGGTCCCAGTCGAGGACTCCTCGAACGGTTGTTCCGCGCGCGAAGGAGGGTCCTTCCAGCACGTGCTCGATCCCAGTCCCCCCCTTGACGACCTCCACGACTCGGGATCGCCCTTTATCCACGGCCTCGAGGACACCCGTATCACACGGCTGGCCCCCGCCCGTGGGGTAGAACGCCGTCGTTTCGAGGACGACTCGATCGCCACGGTTGTCCAAGACCACGGAATCAAATTCGCGCCGATAGGCGTCTTCCATGTAGAGATCGCGCGCCATGGAGAGCTCGAAGGCGCGAAATCGGCCGGCGGAATCCGGAGACTTTAGAGATAGCCGAACTGCCGTTTAGCGAACTCACTCATTCGATCCGGCGTCCAGGGCGGCTCCCAGATCATCTCGACGGTAGCCGTCTTCACATTCGGCACTTTTTCGATCGCGGACTTGATCTCCTCCGCCAAGATCCCGGCGACGGGACATCCGGGAGCGGTCAACGTCATGCGGAGATGAACCGCATCGTCTTTCCAATCGAATCCGTAAATGAGCCCGAGGTCGACGATATTCATCGGAATCTCGGGGTCATAGATATTCTTCAACTGCTTGACGATCGCTGCCTCGCGTTCGGCGTACACTCCCCCGGTCATCTGCGGTACGTTGCTCGGGGTCGAGGGAAGAGGAGCGGAGCCGGGAGGGTTCGTTGCCGATGGCGTGGACGTGGCCTCGGCGGCAGGACTTTCGGACATCGTATCGAAGAGGGGAGCGGCGCGTATAAGATGTCGCGGCCCGTCGAGTTACCCGCGAGTGACCCCCCCGGAAACCCGTTTAAGGCGATCCTCGGTGGGTTTGTCGATGAAGGATGTTCACGCCATGGCTCCCGCTCAGGGTCATTTGATGCTCCACCGGGTCGGGGTATCGGACATCCGAAAACCGATCTCCGTCCAGCGCCTCGATCGGATCGTTACGTTAACTGCAACCTTCAGCGTGGCCGTGGATCTCCCGTCAGATCGCAAAGGTTCGGACCTGTCCCGGAACGCGGAACTCCTCGCCGAAGTGGTCGACCAGACCGCGACGCGCCCCGTGTCGAGCCTCGAGTCTGCCTGTTCGGCGATCGCGCGAGAGCTTTTGGTCCGTCATTCGTACGCGACGGAGGCCTCCGTTTCGGCGAGGGCCGAATACTTTCTGCGACGTGGCATATCGGAGGACCGACGTAGTTTCGAAAATTACGAGCTCTTCGCGGAGGCTCAAGCGATCCGTTCGGACGATCAATCGGTCCAGGTGATGCAAAGCATCGGAGCGGAGGCGGTCGGGATGACCGCGTGTCCCTGTGCAATGGAAACCGCGCGGGAGAAGCTGACGGTCGAGTTCCCCCTGCTGAGCGACCCCAGTCTGAAGGACCTGCCGATCATCACCCACAACCAACGAAATCGAACCCGACTCACGTTCGAAACGACGGACTCGGTCGCCATCGAGGCGGACGAGATTCTCGAAGCGATCGAAAGCGCGCAATCGTCGCCGACGTATGCCATTCTAAAACGGGGAGATGAGGCGCAGGTGGTGATGAACGCCCACCGGAAACCTAAGTTTGTGGAGGACGTCGTGCGCGATCTGCTCGCGAGTCTCCCCGCCCGTTTTCCTGATCTTCCCGATTCGGTCGTCGTCCAGGTCCAAACCGTAAGCGAGGAATCCATCCACAAGTACAACGTCGAGGCGACCCACCATACCAGGATGGGAGACCTCCGACAGCGCGTCGCTTCGTAAGGGGCGGGCCGGAGACTACTGTGATCTACGCCTTGGATGCTATCCGCCGGCGGCCCGGCCGATCGGTACCTGACCGCCCTCGGGATTGGACTGGCGACCGCACTCGTGGTGATCCTCCTTGCGATTTCCGCCGGGATTCAATCGAGCGCGGAGCAGCTCGCCTCGGCGAGCGGAGTGGACCTGATCGGGACGAGCCACGGCACCTCCCTCGAGAATGGAACGTATCCCTACGTAACCCAAGCCCACAACTCGGTGGCGCGGATCTCGACAGCAGATCCCAACATCCAAACCGTCAGTCCCTGGCTCGTGGGAGACTTGGTGTTCGGAAACTCGACGCTTTACCAGGCGGCGAATGCCTCTCGCAATGGAACCGCGATTCCCGGCAATTGGTTCCCGACCTCCGCCGCGTCGATCGGATGGATCCCTTCCGATAACACCGGGATCGAAACGCCGCCAGTGTTCGAGGGCCCGGGGTTCGCGCAATCGGGCGATCCGCACTACGCGAACGGAACGTTTCAGGGGCCAGTCACTCATGAGATCGTTCTCGACCAAGGGCTGGCCGGAGTCCTGCACGTCCCGGTCGGAGGACTCGTCTGGGCGGGATTGAGCACCCCCGCGAACTCGAGCACGATTTCCAGCTGGTATGCGAGCGCGACTCCGTTCCGGGTGGTCGGGATCTCCGGCCCCTTCTGGTTAATTCCCTCGGCGTTGATCTCCTTTCTTTATCTCTCCGAGTATCAGACGCTGATCGGCGGCGCGGCCCCGGCGACCGACTACGCGTCGCTCATCCTGATCCATTTGTATGATCCCTCGACCGCCAGTCGAGATCAAACCCGGCTCGCCAGCGCGTTTCCCTCGCTCACCTTCATCACGCTTAGCGAAATCCTCGGCGCGATCCAGAGCGTCGTGAACTTGTACAAGACCTTCGGTGTCATCATCGGGCTGATCGGGATCATCGTCGCCACGTTGTTCGCGACCACCGTGTTGCTCATGTCGGTCGACGATCGGAGCCGGGAATTGGCGCTCCTTCGCGCCGTCGGATTTTCCCGGGGGTCGATCGGCGGATTTGTGGTGCAAGAGGCGCTCCTGCTCGCCCTCGCGGGCCTGGCGATCGGGTTGCCGCTCGCCTTCGTCGCCACGCAAGCGTTGAACCGGTTCCTCGAGAGTCTGGTGAGCGGACTCCCGTCCGGATTTTCCTTCGTTTCCTTCAATGCCAGCGTCATCGCCGCGGGGTTGGGCGAAGTGCTGCTGATCGGACTGATCGCCTCCGTGCTGCCGGCGAGCCGCGCCATGCAATTGCCGGTCGCCGAGGAGCTCCGCGCTCCGTGATGCGAACGTTCGGCTTTGGCCGAGGGCGGCACCTGCGCGTTCAAACGGTGTTGGCCGTCGTCGCGGTCGCTGCGGCCGTGTCGTTACCGGTGATCCTCATCTCCGTGGGCAGCGGCGTCGCGCAGCACGAGATCAACCAGATCCAGAATTCAGGGTATCAGATCGTGGTCAGCGCCTCGGGCGAGCACGGCATCGGCCTCGCTCATAATTACTCTCGCCAATTCGCGACATTGGGATCAGTCGCTGCCGCGTCTCCCGTCCTTAGTCTGGCGATCGATGTGTTTTACGGAGGCCATAACGCCACCCCGGTGCTGGCGGAGGGAGTCCTCCCCGGAGCCTTCGCGGCGACCCTGGGTCCCGATGCCTCCCTGTTCCCGTCCCATCTCCCGCTCGGAGACCCGACCGACGAACTCCATTTCGCCAACGGCTCGTATTCGGGTCCCGAGACCCTCGACGTGCTCGTCTCCGTGCCGCTCGCGAACAACTTTGGAATTACCGTGGGACATTCCCTCCTCCTCGCCCCCGCGGCCAACCAATCGCTCGGACTTTCATTCAACGTTACCGGCACCTTTGGGGTTCCCCAAGGGACACTCGGCCTCGGCGCCACCGCGGCGTACGCGGTCGTGCTTCCCCTCTCCGATCTCCAACAGATGACGGGCTATGCGCGGTCGACCGGTACGCAAGGTACCTTGCTGGATAGCGCGGACACCATCCAGGTCGCATTGACCCCTTCGTCCGCGACTGACCCCTCCGCGATCCAGCAAGTCGCCCACGAGATCCAGGCGATCGTCCCCAACTACGGAGTGAGCACGCTCACCCAACAGGCGGAGCAGCTGCATCAAGCGAGCGCGGTTCTGACCGGGTTCTACCTCGCCCTCTCGTCGGTCGGACTCTCGGTGGGACTGGTATTCCTTGCGCTCGTATTGCTACGAAGAGTCGAGAGTCAACGACGGTCGATCGGGATTCGTCGAGCCTTGGGAATCCCCAACCGGCGCGTAGCGCTCGACACAGTCGAAGAGGGGTTCCTCCTCGCCGGTAGCGGCGCGATCTTAGGCGTCGTCGCGGGATTCGTGGCGGTCGGCCTGCTCGCGCGGTATGCCTCGGGGGCCGTTCAGGAGGCCGCGAACCTGGCGATCTTCGATCCCGTAACGCTGATCGCGATCTCGGCCGGCGTGCTCGCACTTTCGAGCCTTGCCAGTAGCGTTGCCGCGCGGGCGGCCGTGCGGATCGATATTGTGGAGGCCTTGCGATGAAGTCGTTGACCGCGCCTCGTCTCGAACTCGTCTCGGTGTCCAAAGTCTATGGCGCCCGTCGAACCGAGCAGGTTCGGGCGCTGACGGACGTCACTTTGAAGGTGGCTCCCGGGGAGTTCGTCTCGGTCGAGGGACCTTCCGGGTGCGGGAAGACGACGCTCTTGAATCTTTTGGGACTGCTCGACGTTCCGAGTCGGGGAGAGATTCGCTGGGAGGGCCGGTCGCTCAGCGACCGGAGCGATCGCGAGCGCTCCCGCCTGCGCCTGACGGGAGTGGGATTCATCTTCCAGCGATTCTACTTGCTTCCCACATTGACCGCGCGGGAGAACGTCGAACTGCCCATGCGCGCCCTGGGCCGACCGGCTCGCGAGCGACGCGCTCGGGCGGACGCCCTCTTGTCTGAGACCGGTCTTTCGCATCGCGCCGATGCGTTCCCTCACCAGCTTTCCGGGGGTGAGGAACAGCGCGTGGCCATTGCCCGAGCGCTCGCCAACGAACCGGGGCTGCTGCTCGCGGATGAACCCACGGGGGAGTTGGACAGCACCAACAGCCAGTTGATCCTCAATCTGCTCTCGGAGGCACACGATCGAACGGGCGCGACGGTCGTCTTAGTGACCCACAATCCGTTGGTCGCCGTCCGGGCCCGCCGGCACCTGGTCATGAAGGACGGGCGCCTCGTGTCGGACTCGACGACGACGGGCTGACCATGGCGCGGATCGCGATCCTCCTCAATGACCGGTGCCACCCGAAGCAATGTCAGTGGGAGTGCCAAGCGTACTGTCCGCCCGTTCGGATGGGCCAAGAGTGTATCATCGAGGGGCCGAGCGGTAAACCGATCATCAGCGAGACGCTCTGCATCGGCTGCGGGATTTGCGTGCACAAGTGTCCCTTCGACGCGATCAAGATCCTGAACACTCCCGAGACGGACGAACAAGAGATCGTCCAGCGGTACGGCTACAACGGCTTCCGCTTGTATCGACTGCCGCTTCCACCGACCCAAGGAATTACGGGGATTCTCGGCCCAAATGGGACCGGAAAGTCGACGGCGTTACGCATTCTCGCGGGAATCGAAGTCCCGAATCTAGGGGACTACGCGGCCCCCGGCAACTGGGAGAAGGTTCTGGAGCGGTTTCGGGGCACCGCCTTGTACACCCATTTTCAACGGGTGCGGAAAGGCGAACTGCGAACGGCGATCAAGCTGCAGTACGTCGATCGCATCGCCGAGACCGAGGGCACCCCGACGACTTGGGTGGAGCAGAGTGGGGGACCCGCCGCCCCGGCGCTCGCTACCGTGGGACTGACCTCGAAAGCCGATCGGCCGCTCAAGGAGCTCTCAGGCGGGGAACTCCAGCTGACGGCGATCGCCCGAGCGATCGCGACCGAGGCGGAACTGTACCTGTTTGACGAGCCATCGAGCTATCTCGACATCGTTCACCGACTCGAGATCGCCCGCGTTCTGCGTCGCTTAGGCGAGTCGAAGAGCGTGATCGTGGTGGAACACGACCTGGCCCTGCTCGACTATCTGGCGGACCAGGCGCATTTGGTCTACGGGGAGGAAGCGGCGTTCGGAGTGATCTCGCATCCGCTTCCGATGCGTTCCGCCATCAACACGTACTTGACCGGCTATCTGAAGGACGAGAACGTTCGATTTCGAGAGACCCCGGTTCGGTTCGTCGCGCACCCTCCCAAACTCGCGAGCCAGCGAAATGCCCTCGTCCATTTCCCGGCGATGCGGAAGAGTTTCCCGCACTTTTCCCTGAGCGTGGGTGCGGGAGAGCTGACGAAAGGGGAGACGGTGGGGGTCGTGGGTCCCAACGCCACCGGAAAAACGACGTTCGTCCGAATGCTCGCGGGAGTCGAGCCTCCGACCGAAGGAACGCCGCCGGCTGGGGTCACGGTCAGTTACAAGCCCCAATATCTCAAGGCGACGAGCCCTGCCAGCCTGCGCGAACGGATGGAGGCGCTTCAGAACGATCCCACGTTCGACGTCAAGCTCTTCGAACAGGAGCTGATCCCCGGTCTCCATCTCGATGGCATCCTGGATGTGGCACTTCCCGACCTCTCGGGTGGGGAATTGCAGCGCGCGGCGGTGGGTCTTGCGCTCGCGCGTCCTGCCACACTGTACCTCCTGGATGAACCATCCGCGTATCTAGACGCTGACGAACGGATCTCGATGGCCCGCTTGATTCGGCGGCAGGTCGAGCGCCAAGCAGTCTGCGCCCTCGTCGTGGACCACGACGTCTACTTCCTGGACCTCGCGTGCGACGCCTTGATGGTCTTCACGGCGCGGGGCGAGGAAGGGGGCGAAGGCGCCGGTCCTTTTCCCATGCGGGAGGGCATGAATCGGCTGCTCCGCCAGGTGGAGATCACCTTCCGCCGAGACGCCGAAACGTTGCGGCCGCGGATCAATCGCGAAGGGTCGGTCTTGGATCGGGAGCAACGCGCGCGGGGCGAATACTACTACGAAGCCGCGGCTTGAACTCGGTAATGTTTGGGCAACGCCCCTAATCATCGACTAGGAATCCCCGCGGTCGGGAGCACCGACCCGTGCTCGCGCCCACGGCGGTTTGAGCGGTCGCGAACCCGGGCCGATCGAGGCACGCCTCCTTCGACCGGGTCGGTTGCATTGCGTAACTACCTAACGGCACTTACATATCGCTCTAGTTCGCTGGCGGTGCGAATCCCTTCGGGTTCGAGGGTCCATCGTGAGAGCAGCGTTCCGTTGGCAAATTGGGCTCTTGGCGGTCCTGCTCGGCGTGCTGGTACTATTACCGGTGGGGAGCCTCGCCTCGACGGCCACTCCGGCGGGCTCGGCCAAAGCCGCGTCGGTGACGAGCCCGACGGGGTTTGTTGGAAGTGTCAACTGGAATGGAGCGAATGTCTCCACCGCCTCTACGACCTCCTCGGCCTTGGCCATCCAGTTCAGCCAAATGGCCAATCTCCTCTATAGCTGGAAATCGGGCTCGCTCTGGAACATCAATGACGCCCGTTTGCAGATTTTCTACTTTGGGTTCGCTCTTGCGACCCGGGACGTGACCCTCCAGGGAAGCACGCCTGGGCATGGGAACAACATTCCGTTGAACTGGACTCCTGGGGCCATCGAATATGCGATCGAAGGACTCTACAAACTGACGGCGAGCCTGGTCGCCTCGAATGGCAGTACGGTCTGGAGCGAGACCTTCTTCGTCCGCGCCACCGCGCCGCTGTCGATCCTCGCCGTATTGCCGATCGTACTGATCGTTCTCGCGATCTACGAACTGTATGACGTGACGCGTTCGGGCCGTCAAGCCGTGCTCAGTGCGAAATCGAAGAAACCTCCGACCCCTCCCTCGGCCCCCATGGAAAGTCCGAGTCCGGCTGCTGAGACTCCTCCCTCGCAAGACCCATCGTCGTCCTCTTCCGGAGGGACCCCGTGAGCGCCACGACCCACGGCCTCTCTTGCGGGGTCGTCCTTGGAATCGTCTTCGTCCTGCTCGCCCAACAGTTCGGATTCCTGAGTTTGAGCGAGATCACACCGGCCGCAGAGTATCTGGTCGGCGGGGCGGTGGTGGGCGGGATCATCTTCGGCCTTCTTGGATGGTGGTTGGGCCACCGCTATCTCGCTCTTCACCCGCCGCCAACCGAGAGTTCCTCGTCCCCCTAACCGCCATCCCTCGCGTGAATCTCCGGCGTTGGAGGGAAGCCGCTTGCGCTTCGGGGCAGGTCCTTTAGGGATCCTCGAACCGTTCGAGCGACATCGCGGAGATTCTTCCGTTCGCGCGGGGGCGGACCGCTTTTCCTTATCTTGGGTGCCGCGGTGGGTAGGACAGCGATGCGGGCTCAAACTCGAGGTCAGCCCCCCCGCCCGCCGGTTCGCCGCGGTTCCCCGGCCTTGCGGGTCGGATCGTTCTAGAAAATGACCGACCGCTACGTTCAGCACGCCGGCATCTCGATTGGCGTGGTGATCGTCTACGTCGTGCTCGCGCTGATCCTGATCCTGGTTGGCTTGCATGGAGGCGGGGTAGCGGCCAACTGGGGGGTCCTCGTGGTCCTGGCGATCATCGCGATCTTCGCAGTTCGTTACCTATCGACCCGTTACGTGATCGATGCGGACCGGTTGACCGCTTGGAGAATCTTTGGGTCGCGTCGGATCCAGTTAGAGGATGTCCGCCGGATCGAGTACGGGAATCTCCGCGATCTGGGGATGGTCGGTTTCTTCGGGTCCTGGGGCTGGCGCGGACGCGTCTGGAGCCCCGTGATCGGAAAGTTCGACGCGGTCTACACGAATACCGCGGGTCTCCTCGTGACCGCCGGAGCCATTCCGTTGTTCATGAGTCCCAAGGACCCCCCGGGATTCGCGCGCGAGCTCTCCCGCCGGGTCCGCAGTTACGCCGGACGTCTCGCCGCCGACGTGGGAGATCCTTCCACGGACTCCTCCGCGGCGGTGGCCATGCGCGCTCAGTAGCGAGGGACCGACGGATCGATCCGTCGCGCCCAGGCATCAATGCCCCCGGTCAAGTTCCGGACATTATTGAACCCGAGCTGAAGCAATAGTCGAGTCGCTTGGCCGGATCGGTTTCCCGACTTGCAGTAGACGACGACCTCTCGGGCGCGCGTGAGTTCGGTGAGTCGGTCGGGGAGCTGTTGTCGAGGAATGAGCGTGGCGCCGGGTAGGTGGGCGATCTCCCACTCTTCCGGTTCCCGGACATCCAGGAGGAAGGGAGCCTCCCCTTGGTCGAGTCGCATCTTGAGCTCCTCCGGCGAGATCTCGGGCAACCCGGAAGGGAGCTCGGCCGCCCCCGGTTCGGATACCCCACAGAATGCCGCATAGTCGATCAACTCCGTTTGGGTCGGATGCGTGCCACAGATCACGCACTCCGGGTTCTTGCGGAGGGCGAGCTCTCGGAATCGCATCGACAGGGCGTCGAAGAGGAGCAGGCGCCCGATGAGCGGCTCGCCCAGATGCAGCAGGGCCTTGATCGTCTCGATGGCTTGAATGACCCCGATGAGCCCGGGAAGCACGCCCAAGACGCCGCCCTCGGCGCACGAAGGGACGAGTCCCGGGGGCGGAGGTTCGGGGTAGAGACAACGATAGCAGGGTCCTTGGGACGCATCGAAGACGCTGCTCTGGCCCTCGAATCGATAGATGGAGCCGTAGATGTTCGGCTTGTGAAGCAGCACGCAGGCGTCGTTGACCAGATACCGCGTGGGGAAGTTGTCGGTCCCATCGACGACGACGTCATAGCGACCGAGGATCTCGAGTGCGTTGTGGGACGTGAGACGCTCCTCGTAAGGCACGACTCGTACCCCCGGATTCAACGCGGTCAGCCGCTCGCGCGCCGCGTCCAACTTCGGTCGACCGACGTCGGCCGTGGTGTAGAGAACCTGTCGCTGCAGATTGGACAGCTCTACTTTGTCGAAATCGATCAGCCCAATCTCGCCGATCCCGGCGGCCGCGAGATACAGCGTCGTGGGAGCCCCGAGTCCGCCCGCACCGACGACGAGGACTTTTGAGGCCCGCAGCGTTTTCTGTCCCGCGACGCCCACCTCCGGCAGGAGCAAGTGCCGGCTGTATCGCCGCAGCTCGTCCGACGTCAGCGTGACGCCCGTCGCACGCGGCTCACTGCGAGAGGGCGAACCACCGATGTCCGCGGTCCCTCGGGGAGAAGACTCGGAAGACCCGCCCGCGATCGCGGGAACGATCGACACGGTGTCTCCGTCCTTTACGGGGGTCGCGTCGCGGGAGAGATATCGAACGTCTTCTTCGTTGAGATAGAGAGTGACGAAATTGCGGAGCTTCCCTTCGGGAGTGAACAGATGGCGCTCGAGTCCCGGATGTTGCTCCACCAATCGTTGGATCCCGTCGCCGACGGTTGCTCCTTCGACGATGATCTGGGAAGCCCCACCGGTAAAGCTGCGGAGTGGGGTCGGAA
Source organism: uncultured Thermoplasmata archaeon (assembly GCA_963749195.1). Classification (GTDB taxonomy): domain Archaea; phylum Thermoplasmatota; class Thermoplasmata; order Lutacidiplasmatales; family UBA184; genus Lutacidiplasma. The sequence goes on along the minus strand of CAVVLX010000006.1, from coordinate 256,591 downwards.
TCCGAATCTGGACCTTGGCCATGGATGCTCCTCCGTTCCTCCTTTCCTTTCGTTGCGCTCGCTTGCTGATAGGCTCTCGGTTACCCAGGGGGGAGCTCCTGATGCGGCTCGCCCTCGGCAATGGCCAAGTCAAGCTGGACGAACGCTCTCGATTCGGCGTTCAGTTCGAACGCCCCCAGCCCGTCGGCCCTCCCTCGGATCACCGAAAGAACGACATAGGTGTACCAGGGCCACGCGTGCGTTTGGTCGAAGGCCGAAGGTCGCGCTGGGTGATCCGGATGCGAATGATAGAAGCCCACGACCCGTTCGGAGTTCGGCTCCAACGATCGTTCGAGCCGCATCAATTCTTCCGGCGGAATCACGAAGCGTCGCTCCCGGTCGCCTTCCACGCGATTCTCGGCCCGAACCACTCGCTCCACTTCGAGAACCGCCGGGTCGGACTCTCCGCCCCCGGAGCCGACCAGGAAACCACAGCACTCCTCCGGGTAGGTTTCCTCCCCGTGCGTTTGCATTGCGGATACGACCCGACGCGGAATCCGAACGTTCGTCATCCGCGAACCTCCACCTCGAAACGGTCGCCTCGGTCCGGAAGGATCGTGATGATCAGGGCACTGGGCGACCTCATCCCTACCTCGCGGGACGCCCACACGGCCGCTCCCGAAGAAGCCCCGACCAGCAGTCCCTCCTCCCTCGCTAACTGTTGGGCCGTAGATCGGGCGGCTTCGGTGTCGACCTGGATCGTCTCATCGACGAGGGACTCGTCATAGGTCGATGGCCGCAGTGCGCTCGGGATGTGTTTCAGTCCTTCAATTCCATGCATCGGGCCGATCGGCTGCACGCCCACGACCCGAATCGAGCTCCGTTGCTCCTTGAGGAACCGGCCCACCCCGGAAATCGTTCCGCCGGTTCCGACTCCGGCCACAAAATGCGTGACGCGTCCGAGACTCTGCTCCCAGATCTCGGGGCCGGTCGTCGCATAATGGGCCTCGGGATTCGCTGGATTATTGTATTGGTCCGGGAAGTAGTAATGGTCGGGATTCTCCTCCGAGCGTCGTCGGGCCTCGCGTTGGGCGCCGTCCGTTCCGTCGAGGGGATCGGTCAGGATCACTTCCGCCCCGTAGGCCCGAATTCGCCGCAAGCGGTCGGGATGGGCGTTGCGCGGCAGACAAACCTCCACTCGAAATCCGAGTTTTGCTCCCAACATGGCGTACGCCACAGCGGTGTTGCCACTGGACGCGTCGATCAGCACTCGCCCCGAGTCGAGCCGGCCCTCATCGAGAGCGCGCCGCACGATTCCGAGCGCCGCTCGGTCCTTGATCGATCCGGTGGGATTCAAGAACTCGGCCTTGGCACTCAGTTCGAACGGCCGACTCGCGTCGCCTCCAAAGGAGGCCAGATGGAGCAACGGCGTTTCGCCGATGCTGTCCAGCAACGTACGGCCGAGGGAAGCTCGAAACGAGTACGTTTTCCGTCGAGCGTCCGGAGCCGCGCTCACCGCAGCTGGATCAGATGCGTACATCGCATCCCTCCGCGACTCATGGAGTCCTGGAGATCGACGCCGACTTCCCCGAGGAGGGCCTCGGTGAGATGCTTGTCGAAGACGTCGCAAAGGAGGTACGTATGGGTCAAGGCCGTGTGTCGAAAGACGCAGTTGGTCCGGGCGATGCGGATCTCCCCAGTGGGACTCTTTTCGATGGAGCTTCGAAAACCAAGTTCATTCAGCGACTTGACCAGTGACTTCGCTCGGTCTTCGGTCGATTTGTCCTTCGGAATTTCTGCAGCGACTTGTCGAGCCATGCGTCGAGCGGATTCTGCGAGCAGCGCGGAAACGAATCCCTCGCCTTCTCTCGCTAACAGTTCCTCCAACATCGAATCGAGCAGGAGCTCGTAGCGTTTCGGAAACAACTCCTGGCCCTGCGGCGTCAACAGGTAGCGCTTCCTCGGGCGGCCCACCCCTTCTCGCCGGAAGGAGGGAATCACAAGTCCCCGACCTTCGAGACGCTCCAAATGGCCCCGGGCCGCGCTTTCTTGGATGCCGAGAGTCTTCGCGAGATCCCGAGCCGTGCGAGGAGCGCCGGCGAGCTCTTCGAGGATGCGTCCTCGAGTTCCCTCCAGTGGTCGGACGTCCGCCGCGCTCATGCTTTCCTCAATTCGAGGCTATCGGAGTTTAGACACCACGCCATGCTTAAATAACGGTATCGGCTCGTCAAACGTAGAGGTCCACGATGAGTTCGCCGTCAGAGTCGACGCATGCTCTGGTCGTCCGAAACCTGCACGCGGAAGTGGCAGGGAAGGAGATCTTGAAGGGGGTCAATCTGACTCTCAAGACCGGGGAATTGAGCGCCTTGATGGGGCCGAACGGATCCGGAAAGAGCACGCTCGCGTACGCATTGATGGGCCACCCGAAGTACAAGGTGACGCAGGGAGAAGCGTTGCTCGACGGGAAAGATCTCCTCAAGCTCACTGTCGACCAGCGATCGAAAGCCGGTTTGTTCCTCGGATTCCAATATCCTCAGGAGGTCTCGGGCCTCTCTCTTTCGAAGTTTCTTTGGACCTCGTACATGCAGCGCCATACGATCGAAAACGCGAACGCGGAGCAATTTGGGAAGGATCTGAGCACGCATCTCGGATATCTCGGGATGGATGATTCTCTGCTCAAGCGATCCCTCAACGAGGGCTTTTCCGGCGGAGAAAAGAAGCGCGTCGAGGTGCTTCAAATGGCGACCCTATCGCCCCTCTTTTCGATCTTGGATGAGCCGGATTCCGGTCTCGATATCGATGCCGTGAAGTCGGTGGGGGAGACCGTAGCCAAGCTGCATCGACCGGACGCGGGGATCCTCCTGATCACCCACTATCAACGTATCCTGAAATATGTTAAGCCCGATACGGTACACGTGATGGTCGACGGGGTGATCGCACTTTCCGGGGGAAAGGGATTGGCCGACGAGCTGGAAGCCAAGGGCTACGACTGGGTCAAGCTCGGCATTCCCTCCACCAGCTGATCACCTCACCGGCTCGCACGAAACTGATCAGGTCGCAGGGATGGATGTAGCACGAGTCCGCCAGGACTTCCCAATCCTAGCCCGCACGTTTCACGGCCATCCGCTCATCTACCTGGATTCTGCGGCGACCTCTCAGAAGCCCCGAGTCGTCGCCGACGCCGAACGAGAATTCTACGAAACGAAGAACGCCAATCCCCATCGAGGCGTGTACCAACTTTCCGAAGAGGCGACGGACACCTATGAGCACGCGCGCGAGCGCGTCGCTCGATTCCTGCACACGCCGGACAGTGGCGGTGTGATCTTTGTACGAGGGACGACCGAAGGGCTGAATCTCGTCGCTTCGTCCATCGGATCCACGTTCCTTCAGAAAGGCGACCACCTGCTCGCCACGCTGATGGAACATCACTCGAACATCGTTCCCTGGCACCTCCAACGCGTTCATCGAGGGGTGGTGCTCGACTTCGTGAACATCGACGACCAAGGTCGGCTCGACATGGAAGACCTGGACCGCCTGCTCGCTCTTCATCCCAAGGTCGTCACCGTCACTCATGTCTCCAACGTATTGGGAACGGTCAATCCGATTCGCGAGATCGCCGATCGAGCCCATGCCGTGGGGGCGCTCGTCGTCGTGGATGCCGCCCAATCGGCTCCGCACATGAAGATCGACCTTCCCCAATTGGATGTAGATTTCCTTGCTTTTTCCGGCCACAAGACCCTAGGACCGACCGGAATTGGAGTGCTTTGGGGCCGTCCGGCTCTCCTCGAAAAGATGGAGCCGTTCATGGGGGGGGGCCAGATGATCGACGAGGTGTTCCCTGACCACATCACCTATCGGGAGGCTCCCGCTCGTTTCGAACCGGGAACTCCGAATGTCGCGGGGGCATACGGGCTCAGCGTGGCGCTCGACTACCTCGAAGCGATCGGCTGGGACGACCTGCACACCCATGAGCGCTCACTTCAACGAAGAGCCTACCTTCGGGCGCGCGAGCAGATGGGGGGCCGGGTGACGATCGTCGGCCCGCCGGAGTCGGAGAATCGGGCTTCTGTCCTGTCGTTCACGCTCGCCGGCGCTCATCCCCACGATGTCGCCAGCTTGTTAGACGCCGAAGGGATCGCCATACGGAGCGGAGCCCATTGCGGTCAACCCCTCATGCAGCGACTGGGAGTTCCCGCCCTGTGTCGAGCGAGTCCGTACCTTTACAACACCCTCGACGAGATCGACCGCCTCTTCGACGCGTTGGCGAAGACGGAGCGTATCTTGGGAAAAGCGATGCCGACGTCGTCGATCGCCTCGTAGCCGATGCGCCTACAACAATCCCCCGTGACAGCCCGACTCACGGTAGGGGCGCGAGTTGTTACGGTGGTCGCGACTATGGATTTAAATACCTACATGTGATGGAATCGATTGGAGGGCTTTGATGGCGCAAACGGCTGAGATCACTCCGCTCGACTACACGCGGTATGATTTCAAGAATCCGGAAACCTATCTTGTCCGGACGGCCCGAGGACTGAGCCGCGAGATCGTCGAGCAGATCTCGAAGCTCAAGGAGGAGCCCGCCTGGATGCTCGAGTATCGGCTACGCGCCTACCAGCACTTTCTCGAGCGGCCGATGCCCGACTGGGGTCCAGACCTCTCGGAGATCGACTTCGATGCCTACACCTACTATGCCAATCCACTCGCCGAGGGGGACACGAAGAAAAGCTGGGACGACCTTCCCGCCGACATCAAGAACACATTTGAAAAGCTCGGGATCCCCAAAGCCGAGCGAGACTACTTCGGCGGAGTCGGAGCCCAATACGATTCGGGAACGGTCTATCACAAGATCCGAGCGGATCTGGAAAAGAAGGGGGTCATCTTCTGCGACACGGACACGGCGGTCAAGGAACATCCCGACATCGTGCGCAAGTACTTCGGGAAGATCGTTCCGTACAACGACAACAAGTTCTCGGCCCTGAACAGCGCGGTCTGGTCGGGGGGGAGCTTCGTCTACGTTCCGCCTGGCGTCGACGCCGGCATTCCACTTCAAGCGTACTTCCGGATCAACGCGAAGAACGTGGGTCAGTTCGAGCGAACGTTGATCATCGCCGACAAGGGTGCGAAGGTCCACTACATCGAGGGCTGCACCGCCCCGATCTACTCTACCGACTCGCTCCATGCCGCAGTGGTCGAGGTCGTCGCAGAACCGTATGCGAAGGTTCGCTACACCACGGTGCAGAACTGGTCTAAGAATGTCTACAACCTGGTCACCAAGCGCGCCGTCGCCTACGAGAACGCGCTCGTGGAATGGGTGGACGGCAACATGGGCAGCAAGATCACGATGAAGTATCCCTCCGTCTACCTCCGCGGTCGCGGGGCCCGAGCCGACATCCTTTCGGTGGCGTTTGCCTCCGCCGGTCAGATCATCGACAGTGGGGCCAAGGCGGTCCACTCGGCGCCCGATACCTCCAGCAAGATCATCTCCAAATCCGTCGCGATCCGCGGCGGTCAGACGAGCTACCGAGGATTGCTCCATGTGGCCAAAGGCGCTACGGGAGTCAAGGCAGCGGTCCGATGCGACGCGTTGCTCCCGGATGAGGAGAGCCGCTCCGATACCTATCCCTACAACGAGATCCACGAAGAGGATGCGACCATCACGCACGAAGCGGTCGTCGGAAAGATCGGCGAGGAGCAGATCTTTTACTTGATGAGCCGGGGACTGAACGAATCCGACGCGATCCACTTGATCCTCATGGGCTTCCTCGCGGAGTTCGCGAAGGAACTCCCCGTCGATTATGCCCTCGAGCTCAATCGGCTGATCCAGCTCGAGATGACCGGCGCCGTCGGTTAAGGAACGGAATCCTGCCTCCGGGAGGGGGTGCGGGAGTTCGGCGGTTTAGCGAAGTTTGGCGTCGAATCGCCAATCCGGTGAGGCGGGGGTTCCCGTGACCGTGAGCTCGGGAAGGGAAGGAAAACGACCCGACGTCCAGCGAATATCCTGGCGGTCCCAGCGCGCCTCCAGGATGGGATAGAGCAGGTCGCGGAGGCCGTCGATCGGGGACCGGTCCAAGACGTGGGCGAGGAATCCCTCCCCGATGGCCCGGATCGCGTCCGACTCATCGATTCCGCGCGATTCGAGGTAGAAGATTTTCTCGGGGTCGACCGGCGCCACGGAGGTGCTGTGGGTCGCCTTGACGTCCCGGCAGAGGATCTCGAGGATCGGGAGCGTGTCCGATCGCGCTCCCTTCGAGAGCAGCATCGCGTGTTCGCTGATGTAACTGATCGTCTTGCGGGCCGAGTGTTCGATCCGCACGAGCCCCCGGCTCATCCCTCGCGCATCGTCGGTGAAGACTCCGCGCGTGATCGACTGGCCATGCGTATCGGTCGCGACGTGGACGAGGTTGACGGAGGAGTCGTATGCTTGATCCGAGGCGCCATAGAACGACTGAAGATCGTCGACCTGACTGCCGGTGCCCGCAAAGGTCGTGCGATTACGGACCTTCGTGCGGAATCCGCCATACCCGTTGAAGATCCATCCCAGTCGGCCCTGCGCGCCGACCTGAGCGTTCCGTCGATAGATGGAGACCGTCCGGAGATCCGGGACGTGCACCGTGAGGCAGATCGCCTTTGCGTCGGACTGAAGGGCGAGATCGGTGGTGGAGGCGTAGAGGCGTTGGTGGTCGACCGGCCCGGGAGCGCTGAACAGCTCCTCGGTCAACAGCAGTTGAGCACCGATTCCGGCCCGGACGGCCCGTCGAACGGAAAGCGCTTCGTGAGGCTGAGAAAGGATGGTCAGGTCTTGCACTCGGATGGGAGATCGACATCCATCCGGAATGGAGAGGGAGTAGCCGCGATTGAGGATCGCCGACCCGAGCGCGGATAATCGGTCCGTCGGTTTCTCCGATTCTCCAAGGAAATTCTGAACACTCTCCGGTTCCGAGCTCCAGAGCTCGGGCAACGTATGCACTTCGATCCCGAGGTCGCGTAACGATGCCGGGAGATCCGCATGCGTTCCGCTCGCGTCGTGGACGATCTGTGCAGCGTCCACTGGAGGCCGAGGGACCGCGACCCGAGGACCTAGTGTGGCCGGGGAAATGCCACGGAGATCGACCCCCGCGAAGTAGCCGTACTTGCGAAAAAGAGGGCTTGGTTCGAGCGGAAGGTCCAAGAATTCTCGGAACGAATCCGCCCGAAAGCTCGCGTACCCCGGGGGATCGTTCAGTTTTCGAGAGAGGCCGTCCACCTCCTCGGCGGAGAGCCAATCTTGAAATCGCGCGGCGGTGGAGGCCATCGAATTTAGACACGGGAGTGTGTTTATAAAGGGTGCGGGATTGAGCAACGTACTGACGAAATTCCGGGTCCGGATGATGCGGCGGTGCGATCAGAGCAACAACCCAACCGCGGTCACCGGTCTGGGGGGAGCGTCGGTCCATGCGGGGAGAATTCGGAGGGCGGTGATTGGACTTGGCGTTTGACATGTATCAAGAGATCATTCTCCAGCACTACCGATCTCCGAGGAACTTTGGTCGACTGGACCACCCGGATCTCGCGGGCGAGGAGAGCAACCCGCTGTGCGGAGACCACATCCGCCTCGAGCTCCAGCTCGATCCGTCGACCCATCAGAAAATCGAGCGAGTCGCTTTTTCGGGTGATGGCTGCGCGATTAGCGTGGCCAGTTCGTCGATGTTGACCGCGAAGCTCGAGGGCGCTACGCTCGCGGACGCCCGTCGACTCCAGCGGGACGATGTGCTCAAGCTGGTCGGAATTCCGCTCTCTCCCGTTCGGGTGAAGTGCGCATTGACGGGATTCGCCGCGCTCGGAAAGGCATTGATGGGGGGGCCGGTGGAGTCTACGGCGCCCACGGGGGCGGTCGTTCCGTGATCACGATCGATCAAGAAGTCTGCGTGCTCTGCGGCCTCTGTACGGGGGTCTGTCCTCCGAACGCGCTCGACCTGACCTCCCAACGTCTCGAGGTACGCTCGAATTGCACGAGCTGTGGTTGGTGCATTCCGTACTGCCCCGTCGGAGCCATTTCCGGCGATACCACCATTGCCCAGCGGAGGCGTCGCCGTGGCTGAGTTGACGCGATCTTCCCGCACGCTCTCCAACCGCTCAGGCTCGAAATCGGAAGCGCCGCGAGTTCTGCTGGTCGACCCATACGTCGCTCGGGAGGACCCGATGGAGCGCAAATTTGTCGAGCTCTATCCGTCGCTTGGCCTGCTCACCCTCGCCGCTTACTTGCGACAGCAGCACATCCGAGTCGAGATTGCGGACCTTACTTTCGCTCGGGACGCTCGATCGGTGGTACTCCCCCTGCGTTCGTTCGCCCCCGAGGTCGTCGGCGTCCACACGAAGACGCTCATGTTCGCTCGCTCGCTCGAGGTCGCCGCTCTGGCGCGACAAGCCGGCGCCTGGACGGTCGCCGGCGGGCCGGATGCCGTGACGCGGCCCGCCGACTACTTGGATGGAGGCTTCGACGGGGTGGCGATGGGCGAGGGGGAGCTCACGCTCACGGACCTCGCTCGAAGAGTCCACGAAGGTCGAACGGTACTCGGGATGCCGGGACTCCTGACCCGGGGCGACGGGAAGACCGTCCGCGGGCCGACGCGCCCGTTTCTCGCCGATCTGGACTCGTTACCGCTCCCGGCCTGGGACCTCATCGACATGGAAGGATACCTCCGACGTTGGCAGCGGCGGACCGGGGAGCGCCGCTCGGCGGTTCTTACCTCGCGAGGCTGCCCCTTCGATTGTTCCTGGTGTTCGAAGCCCACGTTCGGGCGAACATTTCGCCAGCAATCGCCGGCCCGAGTTCTCGCGGAGCTTCGCGCGCTCCAAGATCATTTCCACGTAGATTACATTCGATTCTGCGACGATGTATTCGGGATCAACCGAGGCTGGCTGGAGGAGCTCTTGGATGGGCTGACCGCCCTTCCGACTCCGTTGAAGTTCGAGTGCCTGGCTCGAGTCGATCTGTTGAAACCGGACTTGCTCAAGCGGATGCGAGAGGCCGGGCTCCAACGCGTGTACGTGGGAGTCGAGTCCGGGAGCCAGAAGATGCTCGACCTCATGAATCGGGGGACTCGGCTCTCGCAGGTGGAACGGACCGCCCAAGCGCTTCGAGACGAAGGGATTCGGCAGTTCTGGTTTTTGATGCTGGGATACCCGGGGGAAACGTTGGAGGACATCGAAGCGACGCTCCAATTATTCCGACGATTCAGCCCCGAGGAGTACTCCGTGTCGATCGCCGTCCCGATCCCCGGCACCCGCTTTCATGAGGCCGTGAAGGAACGGCTGACGGGCCGTTCTCCGAAGCGCCGCTCCGCCGGAGGAGGCTCGTTGCTCTACGAGGCCGCGTATCCGCAGGAGCTCTATCGCTGGCAGCAGCGTCGCTTTCAATGGGACGCTGCCCTCGGACGCGCGCGCGGGAAGCTCTCGAACTCGATGCTCAGGCGTATGGAGCGAGTCGCGGACGGATTCCATGAGCGGGTCGCGACCCCCTTGTTGCTCGGCTCCTCTCCATCGGCGGCCGAAGGACCCCCCACCTTCCTCCGGCTGTTACCGCGCCAACGCCCGCGACCTCCCGCTCCTCCCACCGCATAGGCGTTGGGCAATCTCCGGCCCTTCGTCAGGCGATCCCCGCCCGTCCGGATTTTTCCGATGGTCGGTCGTGAACCAAGGTCCCCCCCATTGATTCGGATCCATGTTGACAGCTTCGACGCTCAACGTGTCGTTGGGGACTCCAGTCTCAGTGCCGGGTCGAGGACGAGACGCCCACGAAGCTCGACAGCCTCTTTTTGTGTCATCGACGCCCCACGCCGACGTGGGCCGACTTCCCGGACTCGCGACACCGAGAGGGACGCGACGGTTCCGGGACACCGCCCTGCGGGGGAACGAGATCCGCCCGGATCACTTCCGATCTACTTCGGGCGGGTTGTGGCTGACTTCGTTGGGACTCGGAACCTACATCGGGCCGCCCGACGCGACGACCGACTGGGCGGTGGAACACGCGGCGCAATTGTCGATGGCGTCTCACCGGATCAACGTGCTCGATACCGCGATCAATTATCGGTATCAGCGCGCCGAGCGCAGCTTAGGCCGATCGATCGCCCGCGAGGTCGAGAAGGGGGACGTCCAGCGCGACGAGCTCTTCGTCTCCACCAAGAGCGGCTACTTTGCGCCCGATGGGGAATCGAAGATTCCGACCGATGAATGGGTCGAACACGAACTCATCGGACCCGGCGTCCTCGATCCCGTCGATATCGTCGATGGATGCCACGCGATGAGCGTCTCGTATCTCCGAGACCAATTCGAACGAAGTCGGAACAATCTCGGGCTAGACGCCATCGACTTGCTCTATCTGCATAACGCGGGAGATGCTCAGTTGCCCGTTGTGGGAGACGAAGAGTTTCGCAGCCGATTGGTCGAAGCGATCCGTCTCTACGAAGGTTTTCGGACGCAACGGATTCTCGGAGGGTACGGATTGGCGACCTGGGATTGCCTTCGGGCGCGGCGCGGAGAGGCGGCCTACCTTTCGCTGGAAAGCATTGTGCGTTTGGCGGAAGAGGTCGCGGGCGAGCGCCATGGACTGCGATACATCCAATTCCCGTTCAGCCTCGGGATGCCCGAGGCGGCGCAGCTCAAGAATCAGGTCGTCGCCGGCCAAAAGATGTCGCTCTTTGACGCCGCCCAGCGGCTCGGAATCGGATGCTTTACGAGCGTACCGCTCATTCAGGGACAACTCGCGCGGGGCGGGCCGAGCGCCGAAGGTCTTTCGCCCGCACAGACGGCGATCCAATTCGCTCGTTCGGCTCGCGGGGCCTTGACGACGCTCGTCGGTCAGAAAACTCCGGAGCACCTCGCCGAAAATCTTCAGCTGGCCTCGGTCTCTCCTTGGGAGCCCGGGGTCTTCGAACGACTCTTGGCCTGACCCCTAAGCCGGGGGCGTCGCTCCGTCGACCGAGGTCGATGGGAGGCTCGAGGTCCCCGACTTCGACGAGGTCGGCGCTTCACTTACGTCGATCAAAGAGGAACTTCCCGCCTCCTTCTGGACCCGAATGACGCGGTCGGCGATGGAACTCAGCTGGATCTCATGGGAGACCAGAATCACTTGGGGGAGGGCCAATTCTTCGAGGAGCTCTCCCATCCGTACCACCTGTTCCGGGGAGAAACCGTCGGTCGGCTCGTCCAAGATGATGGTCTCGAGCTTCATCTGGCCTAGCGTTCGAACGACCTGGCCGAGCGCCAGCCGAAACGCGAGGGCGAGGGACGTTCGTTCGCCTCCGCTGAGAGCCGCAGGGGGCGTCCACTCTCCGTCGATCGCTACGGCCGGCGAAAATGCTCCATCCGTCCGGGCGACTAGCGACTCATCCTCGATGAGCGTCGCGAAGAATCGCGCGAAGCTCCGTTCGAATTCGGCCTGCGCTTGACCGAGTAACTTTTTCTCCATCCGGAGCACCGATTCTCGGAACGGACCGTTGATCCACTCGGCCACCCGCTGCAGATGTTGAACCTCCTCGAGCAGCCCCGCTCGCTCCTGGCGCCCTCGTTCCGCTTCGACAGCCCGCCGCTGCGCTTCCTCGAGGCGTGTCTCGAGTCGAGCGCGTTCCTGCTGGATCGCTCGGACGTCGGCCCGGTTCGCGCGTAAACGTTCGGTCATCGCCGTCCGCTGCCCCGATTGTAGTTCGCCTTCCCGAACCGCTTCCTCGAGCTGTTGGAGCAGTCGCACCCGTTCTCGGAACCGATCCCGAAGCCGCGCGACCTCCTCTTCGACCCGTGCGATCTCCGAGCGAATGCCGTCGATCTCTCCCCGTCGCGCGCGGATCTCTTCCGTCGCCCGTTGGAGCGCATTGACCCGGGAATCGAGTTCGGTCGTTTGTCGATCGAGCGCGGCGAGTCGATCGGTGACGCGGGCATACTCCGTCGGTACCGCCTGGAAGGACTCCGCCCGGAGCTTCGCGCGCTCGAATTCGAGCGTAAGATTCGTGAGCGCCGATTCGGCCCGCGTGTGTCGGTCGATCAAACGCTCGAGCTCCTGGCGCGCGCTAGTCCTGCGCTGATCGAGCTGTTCCCAACGGTCGTGCGCCCGTTCGTACCGCTCGCGCGATCGTCGTTCTTCCTCGCGACGGGTTCGCTCCTCCGAAATGGTCGCGTACTCTCGGTCCGCGATTTCGAGTTCGCTCGAAGCTTCCGACCGATGACGGGCGAAATCTTCGGACCGGACCGTCTGATGGCAGCGCGGGCAAACGCCGGCCTCCAGAAGCTCCTCCCACTCCGCGAACTCGGCCCGGGCCCGACTCGCTCGCTGCGCGGCGGCGGTCTCTCGCTCGCGGATCTCCTCGAGTTGTCGGTCGAGGTCGACCAGCGTCTGCGGTGTCGGCGCAGGAGGTTCTCGCTGAGGACCCTCGAGCCGTAACGATTCACTGCTCCGCTGAGCCCCTTCGAGTTCCGCCTCAGCCTCGCGCTCCGTCCCCCGCCCTTCCTTCAAGGAGCGTTCGGCGGCTCGCGCTTCCGCCTCGGCACGGGTGCGGTGGTTTCGTTGTTCCTCGAGCTCCCCCAGGCGGAGTCGGAGACTCGTAACCTCGGCTCGATTCTGCTCCACCGCCACCCGAAGTTCCTCGCTCCCCTCCGCGCGCTCTTGCCATTCTTCGACTTCGCGGCTCAACCGATCGATGGTGGTCGAGCGATCGGCTCTACGGCGCTCGGCGGAATCCCGCAGCCGCACGTCCTCTTCCTCTTGACGCCGCAAACCGTCGAGTTCTCGGCGGTCGGCTTCCCAGATGCGCAGCCGTTCCTCCATCGCCTCCAGCGCTCGTTCGGCTTCGGCCGTCGTGGCTTCGGCGAGGGTTTGGGCGGCCAACTGGGTCTGCAGCAGGTTCTGAAGTTCCGCGATCTCAGCGACGCGGCGCGGATGTTCTTCTTCCCAATGCGCCAGTCGTCCGGACTCGGACTCTCGACTTTCCGCCCGACGACGCAGCTCGGTCGCTACCAACTGAGCATTGTCCGATGCGGTCCGAAATCGTTCGACGCCGAGCGCTTTCCGCACCGTTTCCAAACGTTCCGCCGGATCTTGCGAAAGAACCTCCCGCATCTTTTCCTGGGGGATGTACACCGCCCAACGCCAGAGGTCGGAATGCGCGCGGGGATTGGGGTTGTCCGGGAAACCCAGAAGCTCGATGACGCGCTGACGGAGTTCCGTCGCGGAGTACGGCGTCGTCGCTCCATCGACGCTGAAGGTGACCTTCTCGGGCTCGAAGGTTTCGCGGCCGCGGCGAATGACCCGGCGAAAGCGACGAGTGATCCGGTAAAAGTGCGGCCCCTCCGATAGCGTCACCTGGACCTCGGCATGGCCGGCTTGGTGCCGGACGAGATACGTGGCGTCGACTTCGGCGAATCCGAACAGCGCCATCTCGATCGCGTAGAGGAGGGACGTCTTGCCGGCGCCGACGTCCCCGGCGATCAAGGTGGTCCCGGGGCCGACGTCCAGAACCCCCGATTCGTAACTGCGGATGTTCCGCACTTCGATCCGGCGCAACTGCATTATTCGGCCCCTCGGACGCGCGCGGGCCTCCCGACCTGGAGGATCTTGAACGCGCTTTCAATGCGGCTCGTTTCGTAATCCTGCCGGGCTTCTCCGTCACCGCGCGGAGTTCCCAACTCCCGCAACAGTTCGCGGACCATTCGTTCCCCTTCCTTCCCGGAGAGCTCGGAGAGCGTGCCACTCGAATCGGCCAAAAGCTGTTGAAGGAGCGCTCGTTCGATCTCGCTTTCACTGACCACCGGTCCGAGCTCCGCACTCGCGGAGAGAGTGAGGTCTCGGACGTCCCAATGGACCGTGCCGGCGCCCTGGTCACCGGCCACGCGTGCCGTCTCGGAGAGTCCGAGATCGGCGAGCGTTCCATCCGCCAAGATGCCGTGGAGGTGGGGAAAGACGAGCGTCCCGCGTGCTGATTGGGAGGTCACGCGTTCCTGAATCTCGGCCTTGGCGGCTTCGACCGATTTTCCGGAGACGTCGAGGTCTACGACCCGGAGCACCTCCCGCGGCGCGGTATCCACGTACTCCGCGGTGGGGACCCCGTCGCGCACGGTGACGATCACGACGCCTTGGTGCGTGGTCTGGGTTACGGCATTCCGAAGGTCGGTGAGGCTGGTCCCGAAGACCGCGCCCGGATTCACGAGAAGTCCCCCCTCGGGGCCTTCGCCCTGGTAGGAATAATGGATGTGGCCTCCCGCGTAGTAATCGCATCCTCCCGGCAGATCGTAGACGCTGATCCCCTGGATATGGGCGCGGAGGGAGGCCGGTAGGAACTCTTGGATCGCCGCGTGGAATTGAAAGATCTTGAAACCCGGTTCGGCCCGGAACGCTTCCGAGTCGACGGCGGCAAAGTATGCCCGGTCGAGTCCGTGGGAGCGCCCGGAGATCCCCGCGATGCGAGCGCCGGTTTCCGTGTCCATCTGGAAGGGGAGCGTCCATCGATCCCCTTCCGCCCGGAACCGCTTCTGGAGCGACCTTCAGAAAGACGCCCGTCTCGGCGAGCACATCGAGCCAACTCGTACGATGCGCCACGTAGTCGTGGGACCCATAGATGACGTAAACCCGCCGTCCGTGGTCGACCAACCGACGGAGAGCGGCGGCGATCGGCGCCACCTCTGCGGGCTCCGGACTCGCCGTGTGAAAGAGATCGCCCGAGATCAGCAAAAATTGGCAATCTCTTCGTTCGACTTCCTCGAGGGCTCGCAAGACGCTTTCCCGAAGCGCCGCGCGCACGGCCGGGTCACGGGGCCACGCCCCGACATGCGCGTCGGCGAGGTGGGCGAAGACGAAGTTGCGCGGATCCATGCGCCCTTCTACGAAGTCTTTCGAGTCGGTTTGGCTGCGCTACTTGCGATCGGAGTTCCCCCCATCGACTCGCCCGCCTTCTTCGCGATCGCGGCCAAGACTCCGGCGCCGGCGCCCGCCCCCAAGATCGCGAGCCAGAGGAGATCATCCGGCACCCCCGCCCCGGCCGGAGCCGGGGGAGACCTAGGCGGGGTCTTCCGAGCCGCGACGGGGGCCGGCCCCGAGGTCGTCGACGAGATGACCATCGCGAGGCGGGACTCCGAGATCCGAATCATGCCATCCATCAGCGCGAAGAGCTCCGTCGCCTCTTCCATGGTGATCTGTCGACCGCGGAGTCGCTGAATGAGATAGACGTAGCGAGGGTTTCCCGAGCCCGGCGCCGCATAGCCGGATCGCTGTGGCGGCGGAGGTGGCGGAGTATCACTCTGCATTCGCACCTTTCGAGGGGATTCCGCTGCGGCTCTTGAAGGATTGGGGCTGAGTTCTGCCGGGAGCTCCGGTAGGACTTATAGGACCGCCACGACTTCCGCGCCCGATGCCCCCTCCCCCTGACGAGCCGGCGAACGACGAAGAGCACCGGCACCTCCACGTGCGACTTGCGGATTCACGGGGTTCCGTGTATGATCTCGTCACTGAATATCTGCAGGCAGCGGGAAAAGCACCGGACTGGTACTGGCGAACCGCGGGTCGGCTCGAAGGAACCGATGCCGACAATCTCGAGGAGTTGCTCAGCTCGGCCTTCGAAGCCGGTGCGTTCATTGCGCACGACCATCCCGAGGACCTCAAATTTCTGTGGGTCACGGAAGAGGAATGCGAGCAAGAGCATCGCGCCGAAGAGCGGGGCGAAAAAAGCGAGGACGCCCGAAAGGAACGCTCTTCCTTGAGTCACTACGCTTGACGGACTCGTCAAAAATACAGGGGACTGCCGATCGCTCTCGATCCCCCAAGGTCTTCCGGGCCATGGCTACGCCCATCGGACACTCGCTCGCGAAGAGCGAGGAAGCGCCGGCGCGGGATCGACCGGCTTACTTCTCCTTCTTTTCGGTATCCGAATTACATCCGCAAGTATCGCACATCGGGTAAGCCTCCCAATCCACGCAACCCATCAGCGGTTAAGAACCCGTCGATACACCTCGGGGCCGAGGACGCGCGCTCAGAAGTGAATGATCGAATGCGCTACGATGAGCGCGATGAAAAGAATCGAGATCGTGTTCACGACTTTGATCAGCGGGTTGATCGCGGGGCCGGCGGTGTCCTTCGTCGCGTCGCCGACCGTATCTCCGACGACGGCCGCTTTGTGCGCGTCGGAATGCTTGCCTCCAAAGTGGCCGCTCTCAATGTATTTCTTCGCGTTGTCCCACGCACCCCCGCCGGTCGTCATCATGAGTGCGAGCGGGAATCCCGACAGGATCACTCCGAGCAGGACGCCCGCGAGGGCGATCGGCCCGAGGATAAACCCGACCAATAAGGGAGTCGCGACGGCGATGGCGGCAGGGACGGCGAGTTGTTGGAGGGCCACGAGGGTCACGATGTCCACACACTTTCCGGTACTCGGGCTTGCCCGACCCTTCGAGGATCCCGGGGATCTCCCGGAATTGGCGTCGAACCTCGAACACGATCGCCTGGGCCGCCACGCCGACCGCGTTCATGAGGAAGGACGTGAAGAAGAACGGCAAGATCGCCCCAATAATCAGCCCCGCCACGATCAGCGGATTGTCGATGGTCATTTTGGAGACGAACGCACCGTACGAAATCCCGGCATCCTGGGCCCCCGCGAAGATGTAGGCCGCAAAGAGGGCCAGCGCGGCAAGAACCGCGGAACCGATCGCATATCCTTTCGTGATCGCCTTCGTCGTATTCCCCACCGCGTCCAATGGGTCCGTGACGGCGCGCGCTTCTGCCGGGAGATTCGCCATTTCCGCGATCCCTCCCGCGTTGTCGGTGATGGGTCCAAATGAGTCGATGGAAATGATCATGCCCGTGACGGCCAGCATACTCGCGGCTGCCAAACCCACCCCGTAAAGCCCCAGCTCGCTGTTGGGGGCGATCCACCAACCCTGCCAGCCCACCGCGAGGTACGCCACCAGGGTTCCGGTGACGATCACGACCCCCGAGACCATGGCGGATTCCAGACCCACTGAGAGACCGGTAATGACCGTTGAACCCCCACGGCCTGAGCGGCTTCGGCGATCCGGTGAACGGGACGGTACCTCGCGGAAGTGTAGTAGTCCGTCGCGAGCACAATGAAGATCATGACGAGCAATCCCACGACCGTCGCGACAAAGATTCCCGAACTGGCATTCATGAACCAGTAGTCGAGGGCGTAGAGTCCCACCACTCCCACCAACGTGGTCGCGGCGAGGCCCTGGTAAAGGGCACCCATGATCGTTCCCCCCGGACGCATCCAGACGAAGAAGGTCCCCACGATCGTGGCCAAGATCGCCCATGCGCAGACGATGAGTGGATACAGAATCGCGGTAGGAAAGTCCGTGGTGACGGCGGGGATCAACGAGGCGAGGAGCATGACGCTCATCGCCGTCACCACGTAGGTTTCGAAGAGATCGGCGGCCATACCGGCGCAATCCCCGACATTATCTCCCACGTTGTCCGCGATCACGGCGGGGTTCCGTGGATCGTCTTCGGGAATGCCCGCCTCGACCTTCCCCACGAGATCGGCACCGACGTCCGCCCCCTTCGTGTAGATCCCGCCGCCGACCCGGGCGAAGAGACTCATCAGCGACGCGCCGAACAAGAGCCCGACCATTTGGAGGATGTTGCCTCCGAACCATGCGTAGAAGCCGATGAGCTCGAGCAAAGCGAGTCCGGCGACGCAGAGTCCGGTGACGGAGCCGCCGCGGAAGGCGTATCGCATCGTGGCCGGCAGATTCGCCTTGCGCGCATGCGCCGCCGTCCGAACGTTGGCCCGGACGGAGACGAGCATGCCGAGAGCTCCGGCGAGCGCGCTCCCCGCGGCTCCAAAGAGGAAGCCAACGGCGAGTCGCGGGCCATTGGTACTGATTCCAAAGGCGACGGCGATGATGACGGCGAGCGCGATCGCCACGACGAAAACGACCGTGTACTCCCGCCGCAGAAATGCAATAGCCCCTTCGCGGATTGCCTCCGAGATCCGACGCATCTCCTCCGTTCCTTCGTCTTCCCGGAGCAAGAGAAGTGTCTGGATCCCGGCGTATGCGAGCGCGAGCACGGACGCGAGGAAGATCAGTCCCTCGATCTGCGGTGTGGTCAGGCTCATCCCGGCTGCCCCTTCTAAATCGAGGAGCGCTGTAGCGGCGCGTTATTAAAGGATTGCCGAGAACGGCCGATTCCGATTCGATAGAACGGGGAACTCTATATCCTGCAAACGCCAAGGAGAGGCGGATGCAGCCGGTCACCTCGCACGATTCTGGCCTTCGGCGGTCGCGCCTTCCGTGCCGGGTCTGCGGGCAAAGCGTGGAACTCGTTCGGATGCGGGCGCATTTGCGTTCGGCGCATCAAGTGAACGCAGCCGACCTCGAATCGATGTACCTGGATGCGCGTAAAGTGGCTCGACGGTCCGCTCGTTCGCAGCGCCGTTGAGTTCGATCCACTCACGGATCATACGACCGGCTCTGGATTCGCTGGAGCAGCCGCTCGAGCAGTTCCGGACGCGACAACGATTGTTGGCTCTTCTCTCCGCGGATGCGCAATGTCACCGAACCGGCGGCTGCCTCCGCGTCGCCCACCACGGCGACATACGGGATCCGGTCGAGCTCCGCCGAGCGGACTCGCTTGCCCAACGTCTCGTGCGGATCGACGGTCTCCGCCCGAATGCCTCGCGCGCCGAGTTCTTCTCGAAGACCACGCGCGGCGTCTTCATTTCGATCGGTGACGGGGAGTACTCGGAGTTGGACGGGCGCCAACCAGGGAGGAAATCGTCCCGAACAATGTTCGATGAATACGCCGAGGAATCGTTCCCAGGTTCCCAGAATCGTCCGATGGATGACGATCGGGGTGTGCAGCTGGCCATCCGGACCCTGGTATTCGAGTCCGAATCTGCGCGGCATCTGGTAATCGAGCTGAATCGTTCCGGTCTGCCAAGGTCGTCCCAGGGAGTCGCGGATGTGAACATCGATCTTGGGAGCGTAGAACGCCCCCTCGCCGGCTCCGACTCGATAATCTACGCCGGACTCCTTCAGAACCTTGCTGAGGGTCGCTTCTGCTCGATCCCAATCCGCTGAATTTCCGAGCGAACCGGCCGGCCGTGTGGAGAGTTCGAACGACCAGGAGAGACGAAACGTCGTGAACGCCTCGCGAATCCATTCTAGCGAGTACGCGCAGTTCGGGTTCGACCTGCTCTTCCGTGACGAAAATGTGCGCGTCGTCCTGGACCATTTCGCGCACGCGGGTCAGACCGTGGAGCGTTCCGCTCGGTTCCAAGCGATGGAGCGGGGCAAACTCGGCGAGTCGCATCGGCAACTCGCGATAGCTGCGGGCCCGCGAGCGAAAGATCAACATCGACCCCGGGCAGTTCATCGGCTTCCATCCGAACGTTCGGTCTTCGGTGGTCGTCAGGAACATGTTCTCCCGGTAATGTTCCCAATGACCGCTGGTCTCGTACACTGATTGGGCGAAGAGGAGCGGGGTCCGGACTTCCGAATACCCGGAGCGTTGCAGATGTTCGGTGACGAAGCGTTCCAGCTCTCGAAGCATGATCATCCCCTTCGGCAGCCAGAAGGGGAAGCCTGGCGCCTCGTCCCCGAATAAGAACAACTCCAGACGCGGGCCGATCACTCGATGATCGCGCGCTTCCGCCTCGGCCCGGAGCTTTAGATAGCGCTTCAGACGGTCCGGGTCCGGAAATCCGACTCCGCGAATGCGCTGTAAGGGAGCCCCGTCCCGGGTTCCGCCCTCCCGAATGGCCGAGTATCCCAAGACGTGGATCCCTCGGAGCCAGCGTGTATTCGGGACGTGGGGTCCCTTGCATAAGTCCACAAAGCTCCCCGTGGCGTACGCCGAAACCAGTTCACCGGGCGGAATCTCTCGAATGTAGCCCAATTTGTGGGGATTGGAGGCGAAGATCAACTCGGCTTCATCGCGAGTCATCTCGCGTCGCTCGAATCGGTCTTCGAGTTCGATCGATCGTTCCATCGAGGCGAGGACACGCGCCATGTCTTCGGGGGTGAGCGGGCGCACGTCAAAGTCGTAGTAGAATCCCTCCTCGGTCGGGGGTCCCACGGTCGGTTTCGCCTCCGGGATCGACTCGACCACCGCCTTTGCGACGAGATGAGCCGAGGAGTGTTGGAGGATGTCGCGACCCATGCGATCGTCGAACGTAAGCGGGGCGAGCGTCCCTGATCGATCGAGTCGCTGATCGAGGTCGATGGGGATACCATCGAACAGCGCTGCGAGGAATTCGCCGCCCTTGGCGGGATTCCATTCGGAGAGGGCGTCCCCAGCGCGGGTCGCGATTGGTACGCTCAACTGCCGTCCGTCGGGGAACGTGAGTTGAATTCCTCCCGAAGTTGCCATTAGTGCTCGACCAGACCGCTCGACCCCGCCGAGGACGAAAAGGTTTAGGTGTTAAGACTCTCGCTCGTCTCGGGATACCGTCGGATCCGCTCGCGTCCAAGCGGAGTAGTAGCAGGAGAACCCCGCTCGAGCCGGATCATCCTCTACCGACAAAGGCTCCCTAAAGCGAGTTTGTCGTCCGCCGGCCGGGCATGCGCCAATGAGGCAATCGAATGTGCCTTGCCTGCGGCTGCAAAATGCCGAATGATTGACACAAGGCAGGGGACATTGTTTGGGAGGATATCGAGAAAGCTGCCAAGCATTGGGAGCTCACTCCCAAAGAAGCACTCGACAACCTGACTGAAACGGCCAAATTGGTCAAGAAGTAGGATTCGGAAGCGAATGGCCGCTGCCCCTTCCCGACACCGCCTCCTTGGCGTGCCCTCTCAGGGGTGAGGTCGTGTCCGGCGAACGACCATGAAATCGGAAACACTTGCCGTAGGGATGGTGTGGGCATGATTTACGAACAATTGCACGCGAAGTGTATTGTAGGCCACGGAGCGATGTCGAAGTGATGGATCTCGAGAAAAGGTCCGTGGCCGCACCCAAGACCGCGGTTTGCTTTGCTTGCAATCAATCATTCGACGGAAACCCGATCGCCCTTCAGTTCCAGAGCCGGCTCCTCGCCCCCGGCGACGCGGCGGAGCTCATGGGACTGTACTTTCACCCCCACCACCTTCTCCACTACGCGAAGCGGAGGGAATGGCACGTACTCGTGGATTTCATCACCCGCAATGGTCCGGAGAATTTCTAATCTCGAGTCGCCTCGCGAAGGTTATGCGCCTCGGTACGTCGTTCGATCGCCGTCAGTCTGGACCGAACACCGGACGCGGTGAACCAGCCGGAAACGGGGCGCTTTTTGGGCTCTGCTCGCATCGGACCGTACTGGTCCGCCATTGCGGGGAATCCGGCGTGCTCACCCCAAAAACGTAGTCGAACGCAAACCGAGCCGTTGGCGGGGTACCACAGTAGGCGACCACCAAAGTGACCTTTTCCTGGCGGAACACTTGAAGGAACGCGCGAGTCTGCTCTAAGGAATCCGGGTAGATGTTGACAATCTCGTCGCTGTTCACCATCACGAAAACATTCGGTCGCCCCCCTGAGCTGAGGCGAGGGAACAGCGATTGGAGGAAGTGGGGGATTCGGAGAAAGTCAGCGAGCTGCCCGAGCTCTTCTCGCGCTCCCTCCGACCGGCGGACGACAATCGGACGGGGTCGCTCCTTCGTTTCGGGCCTAATGGACGTGACTGGGGGAACGGCGACGAGTACGCGTCGAGCCGGAATCCGACCGGAAGTCGCAGGGTCCTGGGGATCCGACGGTACTCCGGGACGGCGGACCTCCAGCCACAGAAAGTTTTCGTTGATCCGCGACGCGCATTCAAACGCGAGGTGATTGAGGGCCAGACGACACGTACCGCCCAAGAACACCGAAGTGGCCCGCGCGAACGTGGGCGCGTCGAAATAGGGCACGAGCGGCGGAGTATCCGGGTTCATTCACTCATGCCTCTCGGCCTCGGCATCTGGATGGCGCTCCCGGATAAGCGGTTGCGGACCCGAGCTCCCCTTCTCAGCAGCGTTGAGAAGAGCTCCGCACGGCCCGACTTCGTTTCCTCGATCCTTTATGGACGGTCGAGCTATTTAGAGTGTAGCCGGTTTGAGGGAGAAGAGACACCTTATCGGGGTCGGCCCGTCTGGTTCATTGGGGGGTCGGGGCTCATGGGCGAACGAAGCGATGGAGTCTTCGCTCGCGACGAGGCGAACCCACCCCACTCCGCCCCGGGATTGATCGGGCCCGGCAACATCCTCGATTGGGCCTCGCGCGTGCCTTCGAAAGGTCATCGGAGACCGTTTCGACATCTGCGTCTCGAGATCGACCTCGCGGGCGGGCGAACCGTCGAGGTGCCGTTTCCTCACCTGGAAGTCCTCCGTAACGTGCTCCACGCCCGCCGAATTGTTGAGAGCGAGGATCTCCTGACGCTCATTGGCCAGACGTTGTCAGCGATGACCACGATCGGTCTGCGCAAGGTCCACAGTTGGGAGCTCCTGCCAAGCGGAATCCTACCGAACCCCCCGGAGGGCGATCATCTCGGTGGCGCGGCCATCGGAACCATACTCCGAACGATCCACGAGGATGCGCTGGAGGAGGTCCGATCGGCCACCGGATTCCACGCCCATCTCCGGGGGGATGATGGGAACGCCGCCGAGATCGTACTCAACCGAGATCATTCCCGAAAGGTGCACGCTCTTTCGCTCGATCTGAACGGAAATATCACGCGGGAGCAGCTGCGGCATTTGTTGACGGGGTTGTCGCAACATCTATCGATCGCCCGGGCCGAAGTAACGAAGTTCGCGACCGACTCTGCACGACCTCCCTGACTGGAGCCGAGAGGCTTCGGCCCGCGAAACTATCGACCCATGCCTCGCTACATCACACAGTCGTCCCTCTCCTACGCCTGGGTTCCCCCCAAGGAGTGCGGTCAGCTCGCCCATCATTCATCACGGATCAGCCGGTTCTAGGTTTCATCATTCCGCAGTTCTGCCGGAAACCCCTCCGAGGTTTGTTTCGTTATTTCGGAATCGGTTCCTCCCAATGGTCGAGTTCGCTCTCGATGTGAAAGATCCCGCCCGTGGCGCCCGATCCGCTCAGAAAATCTGTCTGAGAGACCTCAAAGGTTCCATCCACCCAGAGCGGCCCATCCACTGCAAGTTCCTTGATGAGCGGCCAGTCGGGTTCCGCAGAGCGGGGCGAAATGATGATCTCCGTCAGGCCCAAGTCGCGGACCGACCGGGAAAGGGCGCGCGGACTCTCCGCGAGCCATGCGGGGTCCCGGGCGACCAGCGTCCCATCCGACATCTCGATCTCAAAGACGAGATCGGTCGAGAGCTTCCACGCGCGGCGCAACTCTCTCGCATTTCGAAGATACGCCGTCGACAGGACCGCCCGTCGCGCACCGGTCACGAGGATATCGATCACCTGCTCGGCGGTCGAAGGCCCCGCATCCACCCAGATCTCGGCGTCGCGGGCAAGTTCCTGAAGATAATCGAGCTGGGGTTCATTATGTTCGATGCCGTCGAGATCCACGACGTAGAGCATGCGGTAGGCGGCCGCCAAATGATCGACGACGTCGAACAAGTCGAACGGTTTTCCATCGGGAGTCAACGCGACGATCGGTCCGGTCGGACCGGGGCGGCAAATCCTCCCTTTACGTAACAGAATGCACGGGGCGAGTCTGGGCGAGGAGTCGTCCGAGGTGGCCGTCGGCGGGCTTGTCGTGGGATTGGAGGGCATCAGGAAGCCGACCCCCGGCCGCGTATCTCCTTTCGCTCCGGGACGCGCGAGTCTTTTTGGTCCCCTCGCTCATGGGGAGTCTGCCAGGAGGCGGAGGGCAGCTGACGGTGGCGGTGACCGGCAACGGCACCCTGCTGAGGAAAGTCCCCTCTCCGGGGATCGCGGGGGCGGGCGGGAGCCCGCCAGGCGAGAGCGTGAGCAACGGAGCAGCAACGACACAGTTCGGAGGTACGGTGAAGACGTCGCGTCGGAGATTCCTTCGAGATATGGTGAAACGGCCGACTCCCCGGGAGCAAGCCCTGAGTGACGGAGTGAGGCGGATCCCCTGACCGTCGAGGAGAGCGCGCAGTCGAATGCTGCCTGAAACAGAAAGGGGCTTACTACCGCGACCTGGCCGCACCGGCGAGAAATCGCCGGTGCGTTATCCGCTGCAAGACGCGCGCTGGTCAAAGCGGGCGAGTGGCGAACTAAAGCTGCTCCCGTTTGCCAACCGGAACGTCAAATTAACTCTGGGCTCAGTCCGGAAGTGACTCGGACCGCTCCATTCGACTGGCTGCTCGAATCAAACCAACCCTCGGTCCGATTCCGGACGCTGACCGAGCTCCTTGGTATCAGTAAGCGCGATCCGAGAGTCCGGGGAGCCCAGAATTCGATCCTAAAAATTGGGTGGGCGGCCGACCTGCTCCGACAACGGAGTCCCGGAAGTGGTTGGCAGGAAGGCTCGAGCCAGTACGTTCCCAAGTATATCTCCACCCACTGGAAGATGCTCGTTCTCGCCGACCTCGGCCTGACCAAGGATACGCCCTCGATCCGGGAAGCCTGCGAATATTGGATGAAGGGATTCGCCGTCACTGAGGGACGACTCGGAGGCAACTCGAAGGGGACTCCTCATTTCTGCGTTTCCGCGAATATGGTTCGAGCATTAATTCGATTCGGTTACGAAGACGACGCTCGAGTACGGCACACCCTTGAATGGCTGACGGAGACGGCGGACCCGAAGGGGGGTTGGTCGTGTTGGGGAACCGGCCGTAACCTCGATTCCTGGGAGGCGCTGAGCGCGTTTGCGGTGTATCCGCGGTCGAAATGGACCGCGAAGATGCATTCCGCGGTCGAAAAAGGTGTCGAATTCTTCCTCGAGCGTGAACTCCACCGCCAGGGGAGTCGATACGCTCCCTGGTACCGGTTTCACTACCCGATTCACTACTACTACGACCTCCTCGTCGGGCTAGAAGTTGTGACGTCCTTAGGATACGCGTCGGATCGGCGTCTCAACTATGCTCTTTCCATCCTCCGCCGTCGGCGCCGCCCCGACGGGCGATGGAATCTGGATGCGACCCATCCTGACGTGGAGGGAGGTCTGGCCACTTGGTTCCAAAAACATCCAGCGATTCCCTGGGCTCTTGAAGCGGTCGGAAAACCGAGCAAGATGATCACCCTCCGCGCGTTGAACGTCCTCGCCCGGGTTGATGAGCCATCTCCCATCAGGTGATACCGACCACACCACCCGGACGGCTTCAATCGGAGGAGGCAAAACATTGGCGCACTTCGCGCGTTTGCCGAATCGGAAGCAGATTCCGCTCGTCTGCGATGCGCCGGGGGTATTCGATTTTTTCGTGACCATTCCGGAAATTAGAACGGGCCCCCCTCCTCCTTTAGTTCTCCGTTCGGGAGCCCATGAGGCCGGTGGCTGAGGCAATGCCATAAATGCTGACGAGGACGAGCGCAACTCCGGCAATTTGAAGGGCGGACAAGGACTCGTGAAAGTAAGTGACGGACGCGGCGAGCGCGACCACGGGGACAAGAAAGGTGTAGGCGGCCAACGTCGCGGCCTCGGTTCGACCGAGCAACCAAAACCAGATCACATAGGCGAGGGCGGTGCCCAACACTCCTAACCAAAGGACCGTGAGCCAGAACGAAATCGTGAACGTCGGGAGTGGGTGGGGGGTGAAGATTAGGGTGGCCCCGAGCAACGCGACCGAACCTCCGATCAGTTGGTACGCGTTGGCTTCCTGAATGGCGGAAACCGGAAAGCGCCGCTGGAAAACCGCGGTGCCGACGGCCCACGAAATGGCGGCGGCCAGGAGTTCGACAATCGGCATCAAGGAGGCCGACGAGCTCCTAGTCTCCCAGACCTGAGAAGCTAGTACGACCCCGCCGAATCCCAACGCCAACGCGAGCCATTGTCCAGATTTGAGTCGATGCTGGAGGACCGGCACGGAAAGTATCGCCACCCAAAGGGGAAACGTGTAGATGATCACCGCTGCGAGACCGGGGGCGATTTCGCGCGCCGCGAGGAACCACAAGCCGAAAAACAGCGCCGTGTTGGGCACTCCCAGCAGGAGCGCATCGCGCCGGCCCGCTGTGTCTAGGCGCCCCCATCCTCGAATACTCGACACGTATGCGAGGACGACGAGGGCACCGACGCCGGCTCGAAAGGTGGCTAGCCAGAGCGGATTAGCATCATCAAGACCCAGGACGACGAAAGGGTAGTTGAGTCCCCAAAAGAGAACGATCAGTAAGAAGAGAGCACGTGTGGACCAGGTCCAGTTCGCCGAAGCCACGCTCGCTTCGTGGTCTCGCTACGACTTATCGATTGCCCGAGGCGGGGGTTCCGCCCGTCCACCGACGATCCGGCAACGGAAAACAATTAAGGCACCGCCTCTCCTCCCTCGACAGAATGGCGCTCAAGGGCCGCGACATGATCTCCATTCGCGACCTTTCTCGGGAAGAGATCGAAGAGATTCTGCGCGCCGCCCGCAAGATGATCCCCTACGCCGAAGGAGCGAAGATTAGCCATCAGCTCGAAGACAAGATCTTGAGCTTGGCGTTCTTCGAGCCTTCGACGCGGACGCGGCTCTCTTTCGAGACCGCGATGCAACGCCTCGGCGGACATTGTGTGACGATCGCCGATCCCAGCGTAACTTCCATGCGAAAGGGGGAAAGCCTGCATGACACAATCCGAATGCTGTCTTCGTATGCCGACGCGATCGTGCTGCGCCACCCCAACGAGGGTGCCGCACGACTCGCCGCCCAAGCTTCTGACAAGCCCGTGATTAATGCGGGCGATGGAGCGGGCCAGCACCCCACTCAGACGCTGCTCGACCTAGCGACGATGCAAGAATCGTTTGGTACCCTGAGCGGGCTCAAGGTCGTCATCGTCGGGGATCTGCGATACGGCCGGACGGTACATTCCTTAGCCTATGCCTTGGGCGAATTCGGATCGGAACTGGTGTTCTCTTCTCCGGCCACTCTACGAATGCCCACCGAGGTGCTGGAGGACCTCAAGCAGATGGGAGTGCGCATCAATGAAGAGGACCAGTTACACCGCGCGGTCCGGGACGCCGACGTTCTCTACGTGACGCGCATCCAGAAGGAACGCTTCGTCGACGCGGCTGAATATTCAAAGGTCGCCGGTTCGTATCGGATCGATTCGTCGGTCCTCGCGGGGGCGAAGGCCCGTCTGATTGTCATGCATCCGCTCCCGCGAACCGGCGAGATCGCTGCGGAGGTGGATGGGACTCCCCATGCCGCCTACTTCCGGCAGGCTTTCCTCGCGGTTCCGGTGCGCATGGCGCTGCTCGCGTTGATCTTGAATGGGAAGGTGAGCTGAGCCGACCGATGCGCGAGCTCAAGATCATTCCTATCAAAAATGGAACCGTCATCGACCATATCGGGAACGGACTCGCGCTCGAGGTCCTGCGGATCATTGGAGTCAAGGAGCTCGATAAGGATTCTACCGTCAGCGTCGCCTTGCACGTTCGCAGCGGAAAGATCGGCTGGAAAGATATCGTCAAGGTGGAGAACATGGAGCTATCGCCGCGCAAGGTCAACGCGATCGCGTTGATCGCGCCCACCGCTACGATCTCGATCATCCGGGACTTTCAAGTCCGGGAAAAACGCCCCGTCGATCTTCCCGAGAAGATCGTCGGGGTCCTTCGATGCCCGAATCCGAGCTGCATCTCGAACCAAGCGGAGCCGGTGGAGAGCGAGTTCGAGATCGCGCGACGCCGGCCCGTGGTTCTGCGATGCGTGTATTGCGAGCGGCTGGTCGACGAATTCTTACACCACCTGTCGTAGCCCGGCCGGAGTACGGCGGTGTCGTCGAATCTCGTCGCCAATTTCCTCGTCGTCTTTGGCGTGATCCTCTTCTTCGAATTCTTCGATCGGACGAACTTCGCGCTCATCGCGCTCGCGGCAAAACAGCCGCCGCGACCGACCTGGATCGGCGCGGCCGTCGCCTTTGTGGTCGTCTCCGGGATTGCGGTCACGATCGGGGCGGCGCTCACGGATGTCTTGGGTCCTCAACATATCGCGTACCTGCGGATCGGCGGCGGCCTGTTTCTGGTGGGCTACGCTCTGTTCGTTTATTTTGAGAACGACGAAGAGATTCGGCTCGCTTCCGTTCCTCGCTCGGCGCTCCTCACGGCTTTTCTGCTCATCTTTCTCCTTGAATTGGGCGACACGACCATGATCTTTGAGATCGTGTTCGTGGGGACGACGGGAAATCCCTTGCTCGTTTTCGTCGCCGGGTCGCTTGCCCTGGTCAGCGTCGCCGCCACCGGCAGCCTGCTGGGGGCGCGACTCGGCGCCCGAGTCGATCCCCAGCGCCTCAAGCGCATCGTCGTCGTGGTTCTACTGATCGTTGGAGTCTTGACGATCTTGTACGGGGTGGCGCCGCAGGTGTTTCCCGTGCTCGGATCCGCCCTGCTGGGGCTCTGAGAACGGCGCACCCGGAAGGGCCGATCCCCCCGCCCCGCTGGTCGGGACGAACCGCTCGAGTTCGCCCAGCCACGTTTTCCAGCGGGCTGGCACCGCGTCGAACATCTCGGGCGACCAGAGCCGATCGAGATAGGCCCGCCCGGCTTCGGCATGATCGGTCGAATATTCGAGGAAGGCCAGCCGAACCATTGCCTCCGCCTTGAACCGAGGCTGATTCTGCGCCGGGGGAAGGTCGAGTAGCACCAGCCAACGATCGCGCGCGGCGTCGAACGCTCCGTCGAGCGCCGCCTTCCGTCCTTCAAGCAGCCAGGCGTCCAAGAGCAACGGGGAGGGCGGTAGCAGGCGGAGGGCTTCGATCAATGCGCGGGCGCGGGTAAGCGCGGCGGTCACCCCCTTTTCCTGATTACGATCGAGGCAAAGGCGAGCGATGCCGAGCTGATGGGCGATCTCGAGCGAGAGAAAACGCATCCGGTGAACGATCGGCGTTTGACGTTGGCGGATCTCGAGCGCCTGGGTCAATTCGCCTTGCTCGGCGAGGAGCAGCGCTTCCAAGTGTTCCGCGAGTTGTTCGAGCTCGTGCCGTCGACTCTCGGCCAGCAGCAGACGGGACGCGCGAAGGAATTCGCCGGCCTGTTGCTGCTCGGCGGTCGTGCCCTCGATCCGGGCGATCGCCACGGACAGCAGCGCGAGGGCTCGCACCGACTCGTCGTCCAAGTTCCGGGCGAGCGTCGCGGCGCGGCGAGATTCCTGGAGCGCCATGCGCGGGCGGCTCCGGTCAAATTCGAGGGTGGTGAGGATCGTGTCTACGAGGATCTCCGCGGAGATCGCCCCCGCGTCATGGCAACGATCGGACAGTTCCTGCAATTCGGCCTCCAACGACGGGCGGGGCCCGACGGCGCGGATGACGAGCACGAGGGGCTCGATCCATCCCTCCAGCTGGTTCGAGGAGACGTTACTCTGCAGGGCGCGGCTGACCCCCTCCCGAAGTTCGTCTTCGGCTTCGGAGGGTCGCCCCGACATGAACAATGCTTGGGCGTGGAGTAGACGGATTTCAGCTTCCGTCGGGCCCCGTTCAGCGGCGGGAAGCGACGGAAGACAGATGATCGCTTGAGCGAGGAGCTCCTCCGCCGGGTCGAATTGATTGGCGTCCACGCTGAGCTTTCCGGCGATCACCAAATGCCGAAGCGCAAGCGGGCCGGGGAACCCCGCGAAGTACTGTCGGCCGATCTCGATCTCTCGGGAAAGGCTCGCTTCGGGACTGAGGGCGCTGAGCGCATCGGCAATCTCCAGATGCATCTCCTTCCGATCATTCTCGGGGGTCAGCTCGGGAATCAGCTGCGTCCACGCCAGGTGCGGGATGAGCACCTTCCCTTCCTGGATCTTGAGGATATTCGAATTTACGGCGGGGAGCAGTAGCTCGGTGATCTGAGCGAACTTGAGCTTCGCGATCCGGCTCAGAACGACATCGCCCACGATTCCTCCCATCAGAGCAACATAGCCGATGACTCGCCGGGTGGCGGGTGGGAGCTGGTCGAACGTGACCTTCAAGCGATGCGCCTCTCGAGGATCGAGTTTCGGCTGAGAGAACCGGATCCAATCGACATCTCCCCGACGGAGGAGCTGTTCCTCCCAAGCCACGTAGGTAGAGACCGTCGTGTCGAGGGCGATGATACACAGTAGCGGTCGGAGTCGCGCCCGAGAAGAAACGGAGAGAACGAATTCACGACTCTGGCTATCGAAGAGGCAAGCATCTTCGACGAGGAGCGCTACGGGGCTCGCCGTTGTGGAACGAAACCCTTCCACTAGCTGTTGCCAGAATGTATTGGCATCCACTTCACGCGCCGCGCGGCCGCGCACCGGCTGACCGAGAAACGTGGTCCTCGGCCGTTCGCCCCGACTCCGTCGCATTTGGGGAGGCCGGTCCGGTACGTAGGCGACCGGGAGACCGGAGGCCGCGAGGTCGGTTTCGTCCCAGTCGGAGGGATCCTCTTCGGGTGTTGAAGCTTCAGAGGATTCATGGTAATCCGGCGGTTCGTCGAGTCCGTCTAACGCCCCGAATGGAACGGTCCGGTTTCGATAATTACCCCGTAATTCGATCCTCCGAACGTTGCCGGCTTTGAGCATCAGCCGGATCTCTTCAAGGAGCGCACTCTTCCCACTGATCGAGGGACCGGCGATCACGATCGTTCGGCCGCTATCCTCCGCGAGGCTTTCCAGCGCGCGGAGTACTGCGGCTGGGACTGGAGACACCCGGACCTCCCCTTGAATGTCGTAGCTCCTCTGATTTAAGAGTCTCGTGAGGCCTCGAGGGTCTTCGCCCTCGGCGAGCATCCAACCGTTCTCACTACGAGCGTTTATCTGAGGTACCCCCTTGCCGCCACGCGTGGCGAAGTCGACGTCTGCCGGTCGCCGAACCTTTCTAAAAAAAGCGGTCTCGCCGATCCAGGTCCGGAAGATCCGGGGGCTGGGAGACCTCCTGAAACAGTTCCAAGGCACTTCGATCCAAGCTCGAAATCTGGGACGCTGCCTCGAGGTCTGGGAGAACGCCCTCACCGACCGGCGTCGCCCGACGATCTTCCTGGGACTCTCCGGGCCCCTGATCGCCGCCGGACTACGAACCGTCTTGCGCGACCTGATCGATTGGGGACTCGTGGATGTGGTGGTCTCTACCGGCGCCGTCCTCTACCAGGACATTTACCAGACGATCGGAGGGCAGCATTGGATGGGAACGCCCACGGCCGACGACGTGCGACTCCGCGAGTTGTACCTCGACCGAATCTACGACACCTACGTCGACGAACTCAAGTTCGAAGACACCGACCGCGTGCTGGGCAAGATCACGACGCGGTTCCCTCCTCGACCCGCCTCTTCCCGCGAGTATCTGGAATTCTTGGGAAAGCAGTTCGACGATGCGGAGTCGATCGTCGCCACCGCAGCCCGTCGAGGCATCCCAGTCTTCTCCCCGGCGTTGATCGATAGCTCGATCGGGATCGGACTAACGCTTCATTACCAAGCCCACCGCGGGAAGCCGAGATTCATGCTCGATGCGATACGGGATAACTACGAGCTCGTCCAGATCCTCGCCCACTCCCCTCGGACGGCGGTCATCTACATCGGCGGCGGCACGCCCAAGAATTGGATCAACGATGGGATCGTGATGGCCAACTACGCGTTCGGAAGGGAAGGGGAGGGTCACCACTATGCCCTCCAAATTACGACCGACGTGCCGCATTGGGGCGGACTCTCCGGCAGCACGCTCGACGAAGCGCAATCGTGGGGCAAAATATCCAAGACCGCCACCCGTGCGATGGCACATGTCGATGCCTCGATCGGTCTGCCGCTCCTGGTCGGGGCCTTGTGGGACCGGCGGGCCGTCTGGCAACCTCGGACTCGGCTCGCGTTTCAGTGGAACGGGGACGAGGTTCGCATTCGCCGCCAGCGGTCGTAGCGCCCTAGGACCACGCTCTCGTGCGGTTACCGAAATGCTATCCCTGACCCGACTCTGTCGACTCAATGGCACTCGCTCGCGTTCCCCCCGGCCAAAAGCTCACCAACAGCTGGCCTGTGCTCCATGCGGGCTCCATTCCATTCGAGCTCACCACCGCGAGCTGGAGCCTCACGGTGCGGGGAGAGGTAGACCACCCCGCGAGCTTCACGTACGCCGAACTGCTCCAACTTCCTCAACAAGAGCTCGTCGCGGACATTCATTGCGTGACCTCGTGGACGAAACTCGGAATGACGTGGAAAGGGGTCCCGTTTCGGGCGCTGGCCGAGCGAGTCGGAGTTCGACCGACCGTCAAATTCGTAGTCATGGAGTGCGAACAAGGATTCACGACCTCGTTACCGCTGGCCGCGTTGATGGACGACGACGTCCTCCTGGCTCACACGGTCGAGAACCACTCGTTAGATCCCGAGCACGGGGGCCCGGTCCGGATGCTGGTTCCGAAGCGCTACTTCTACAAGAGCGCCAAGTGGCTCCGGGGCCTGAAGTTCGTCGTCGAGGACGAACCTGGCTTTTGGGAGGTCCGGGGATACTCGAACATCGCCGATCCGTGGGCCGAAACGCGGTATACGGTGGACGACAAGCGACTGATTTTCAAGATGCGGAAGAGCGCGCTGTTCCAGCCGTTGGCCCGCAAGTGACGCGATTATCAGATTTCTTATGACTCATAGAAATACCATTTTGGTGCGTATACCTCCGCACCTATACGCGTAATATAACCGCTGAGGGCTTGAAGGACTTTTTCCCGGGGCATTAAATACCGAATTGGCCGCGAGACCTTTAGGAGGTACACTCGGTATGTCGTGGTTTCCAGTAAGTATTCCGCAAGCGAACGAGAGCCAATAGTCCATTCTTCTGACCGGAGGGGGGTCCCCCTTCTGGTCAATATTGAGAACGGATCGCTCTTGAAATAGCGCATTCAGCTGCTGGCCGGGTTAGCGGTTTCGCTCTCGAGTCCTTGTGGGAGTAGGTCCTTTAGCCAGCTCAGGCCCAAGTGCTCCGCGAGCCGCTCCGCCTCCTGACGATGTGCCATCGCCCGTTCTAACTCGTTCCTTCTCGAATAGACCTCGAATAGATAAACGTGAGAAAAGACCAAGGAATCACTCGGAGAGTATTCTACCCAGAACCTCCACACTTCTCTCGCCATTTGTTGCTGCTTCGTCAAGAAGATCCGGTCGGTGTTCAGATTCTGCCTGGCGGGCCTCACTGGAACAGAGAATGCCAAGCGTATGTCCCAGCACCAGATCGTTCCCGAGTCGTTCCGCAAGGCTACAGGCCTGTCGGGCGTAGATCTGGACATCCGTCCAACTCTTTCTATCGGTCGCGACTGCCGCAAGTCCGCTCAAGATGTAAGCCAGTTGGCTAAGGTAGCCAAAGGAGCTCCGCCTCGCTGCGAATGTGTTTCATCTCGAGATCGGCCATCTCGTGTTTTCCTATGTGTAAGTACGATCTCGCTCGACCCCGAAGGAGATTGAAGACAATGTCCAATCGGCCCGACTGATCGAGCTTCAGGAAGAGACTCTTCAATCATCCGTAGCGCCACTTCCGGCCCGCTAGCGAAGGTAACAAGCCGCGACCAAGCAGCTACGCTCTCGAAGGATAGATCAGAAATTCTGAATTTCTTACTCAACTCGAACGCTGATTGATAAATTTCGTTGGCGTGTCCGAGTTCTCCGCGGGCCTCGTAAAGTACGGGCCTGACTGAGTAAGCAGAAAGACCTGGAGCCGTCGTGGTAATCGGTCCGATCTTCTGAGCAGCCTCGAACGTTCTGATCCGCGTCCTCTAGTTGACGAAGTCGAACGTAAAGTTCGACGATCAGGTGATAGCATTCGCCGGTGACCTTTCGGATCGTTCTCGGATTCGTCGATTGCGCGGCGGAGAGACAGAATGGCCTCGGAATAGTCCGAGTGGGCGCGAAGTAGGGCGGCTTCAACCCTTAAAGCCCGAACACGAGGGGCTGCCTTTGGGCATTGCAAGAATCAGATGACGCAGGGAGGTTCGGAGAACCTCCGAATAACCGAGTGAAAGCAGCGTTATCTCTTGGTGAGTCAAGATTTGTGATGCGCTCTTCCACGACTCGCCCGCGAACGAGATGAACGAATCGCTCACGAACAGACTCGGCTCGATGGCTTCGTCCGTAGAAGCCCGCCAGTACCACGTGAGCCTTTCTTTCGTCGAAGGTGATACCCTGGAGAGTAGCGCACCCTTCACGACCTGCAACAATTCGAGTCGTCCTTCGAGCGTACGCTGAATCAGGCCGGTCCGGACCATCTCCTGAATTTTTTCCCGGGGGATTACGTCGCCCTCCTCGACGAAGGCGCTGGGGAGTGGTTCGTTGGCGAGCGCCACTGGGAGCAGCGCTGAAACCTCGGCCAGAGTAAGCTTGTCCACGGCGGCGGCCGGGAATGCGGAAACGGACGCCTCCACATTCGGGTTCGACACGGCGAGCTGAAGCAGCAGGGGCGACCCGAGACTTGCCTGATACACGGACTCGAAACGATCCGCGAGCCCGCCCCGTCGATCCGTGAGTTCGTGTGCGGCTGCTCGGTCCAGGCCTCCGACCAAAATCCGGTGTCGATCAAGCTCCAGGGGCTCGAAGAAGGACGATTCTTGGCTCAGAACAAAGAACAGATGGTCGCGGTTTCCGTTGAGGCCGACGATGAACTCGCCGAGAAACTTTCGCATGTCGGCGGTTGCGAACTGCAAGTCGTCTATCACAGTAACAAGGTGGCGATCTCCCAATGCCCTTCCCACTAGGTCGGCAACCTCTCGGCCGAGGGGTGCTTTCGGAAGCTGAGAGTAATAGGCCAGCTGCTGGGCCCCAACCGCGGATAGGGCATGCGCCAAGACTAGGATGAAATTCCGCGGGGAGCTACCGGGGCGGACGGGGAACCAAAAGGGGATTCGACCGCGCTTCACCCTCCGCAGATACCTGCTCACAAGTGCGGTCTTTCCCATTCCCGGTGGCCCCTCTACGAAGACGATTCCGCCGCCCTCTCGAGTGAACTCCTCAAGCTCGCGGATCTCCTCCCGACGGCCTAGGAAGGGATTGGGAGGCGGAGGAATCGCGCCCGAAAGTAGTGGAACCTGCCGCGTCTCCCGTCGGAGCCGCTCCCGCCCTTGGTCAGTTAGGACGTAGACCAGCTGTTTTCGAATGCCCCCTCTGACTACCCCCCTTCGAAGCCGCACCAGTCCCTCTGTGGAGAGCTGTGGAACGGTCGTGACATCGAGCACGGATGATATCCCAGCGCCTTGGCGAGCTCTCTTTGACTGATTCCGAACGCAACCTCCTCGGGGGGCGCGTGGGTCTCGAGATAGTCGAGAATCTCTGTCGGCAGGTAGGTTTGGACGGGCAAGGTATCCTCCAATAGGCACGGGGGACTACTTAGTTTTATTTTGTACAAAATAATGGAAGGCCTTTAAGTATCTAATTTGCCACAGAGTCTACTAAGATGACGCGCGCGGATGAGAGCGGGGCATATCTCGGAGGCATCGGAACGATGCTGACGAACAATCAGGTATGCACGGCTTGCGGCCAGATCCACGAGAAGCGCCAATTCACCTTCCGACACAACGGTAACAGGGAGTGCCCAGATGTCGTCATGGGCAGTTTCCCCGTTCTCACCCACCCCCCGCTGGAGATTGAGACGATTGTCCCACTCCGCCAGAGGGACGCGGACGGAGAGCCGGTTTACCCGGGCCTCATGGAGCTTAGCCCGAAGTCGACCTCCCGCAAATTCGGTATGTTGACGGGATCCTGGCTACCCTCCGCCCAGCCCGAGGAGTTCCTCTAATGCTGCGGACCGAGCGCTCTCGACTCGCTGCGGCCCTTGGCGGCGCGCAAGGGGCTCGTCTTAGCCCCCGCGAGCTGCTCCTGGCGATCGCGCCTCCCCCCCAAAGTCATGCGTACGCCCTTTCGGGATGGCCGACCTGGCTGGTACCCCGTTTCCGTAGCTCCGCCCGGGCAGCGAAGCACCTCGATTTCAGCCCCGACCCACAGGAGGGCTGAACATGTCCATTATCCCTCTCTGATCACGATGATGTTGACCCCCGCGGGGTACCCGGCTCCGCGGGGGTCGTAGTTTTCCGGGTCTAGCGAACGTCGGACCTGAATGGTCCGCTTTGGACTTACGAGCGCAAAGAAGATAGCGTGTCACGACTGGGGAGCCTCCGGGATTGGCTAGATGTCGGGTCACACGTGCCCCCAGTGCGGGGGGGCGCTCGAAGTGGGATTCATTTCCACCTCGAACGGGTCCGGCCTCTTCTGGTCGCACCGGGCCGAAGAACGTCGCCTTCGACCGAAGGATATGGAAGTTCTGGTTCCTACGGAATTCGGAGGGACCTATTCCGCGAATCTTCCGGGACTCCGGTGTCGAGTGTGTAAGACCATCTTGCTCCAACTCCCGTGACCGGACGCTCGATCGATCGCCGCTTCCGTCACTCGGATGGTGTGGGTCGATTACAAGGTCTGGGCACACCGACTGTGAAATCCTGGCTTCTGACGTATTGCTGCGGAACTCATCCGCGGAGGATCTGTTCCTCGGCGATTCGGAGCGGCCGTAGAGAGCGCAGCTCCACAGCCATTCCTGGGTGAGGCGCCTTCGCCCCCCAACGATTCAGCCAAACGGCGCTTACGCCAGCCGCGACCGCTCCGGTAACATCCGAATCCCAAGAATCTCCCACCATCACGGTTTGGTTCGCCGTCGACCCTGCCTGCTCGAGCGCGTGATGGAAAATCCGCGGATCGGGCTTAAAGATCCGTTGCTCCTCCGACGTGACCATGAAGTCAATCGCCCGATCCATTCCGATCGCTCGAAGTTTCTCCTCTTGTTCCTCCCGGGTGTTGTTGGTCACCAGGCCGATGGAGAGCTTGCGGGCACGGACCGCCCGGAGCAACGCCGGCGCTCCCGCCACCGGGTGTCTGGATCGTTGATACGATGCCCGATAAAACTCGCCGCACGCTCGTGCCGTCGAGCGGGTCGCTTCGGACCCGCAGAAATTGAGCAGCGCCTGGAAGCGAAGCGTTCGCGCATCTTCCGAGGTCAGACTTCCCCTGATCACGCGTCGATAGTTCGCGAAAAGTTGGTCGTTGTAATATTCCCGAAGCTCCTCCAAGGGGCGACGCTGGAGCGCGGGGAAAGAATCTCGCACCCTTCGTAACCCGGCGGTCACGGCCCGAAAATGATCGAACAGGGTGTCGTCCACATCGAATAGGACGGTATCGAGTTCGCGGTCCTGCTCCGATAGCGGTGTTCGGTCCCGTCGCGAGGGCGATCGGACTGGCATTCTCCCGAGGTGAAAGTGGGTGTCCAAGATGACGATTGCGTCCCGTCGGCGATCGCTCGCTTCGAGGGCCAAGTCGCAACCGTCGACCCTGCCGAGCAGGACCCGAGAATCGACGGGCGACCCGAGCAGCGGCGAGAGAGGTGCCAAATAGTCGGCGCCGCTGGGCCCCGATGGCCCTTCGGGCACTGGAGCACCTTACCGCATGCGAACCCCGCCTCGGGAATTTGGAATCGTCGGGTTCGACCACGTGGACCTCCGGGTGGCCCATCGAGAGAAGACCTCCAAGTTTTTCGTCGAACAGCTCGGAATGGATGTCCTCGGGGAAGGTCCGGACCACACGTTCCTACTCTTCGGCGATCAAGTCCTCGGGCTTCATGATGCCAAGGCCGGCGAGCATCCCAATTCGGTCGACCACATTGCCCTCCGGGTGGAGGAGTGGACGGGGCTGAAGAACCGAGTCAAACGGGCCCGGGTCGTGATCATCGGCGAGAAAGAACGGGACGACTCACGATCGCTCTTCCTTCGGGGGCCCGAAGGGATTCGAATTGAGCTCGTGTGGCGACCGGATCCGCACTCCCATCGAGAGTGCGTCCATCCGGCTGCCGCCAAAGCGCAAGTCGCCGACGACGATGAGCTAGTGACCCCCCCTCGCCGATTCGCCGCGCCGTCTTCAGGCCGCCCCTGCCACGGAGAGGGTTTTGATCAAGAGGCTCGGCGCGCTCACGGTTCCGGTCAGGGTGGATTCCGAACCGATGGCCGCGACGTTCCCGAGCATCGAGGCGCTTCCGGGCGGGGCGAAGACCACCCCACCGACCGTCCCTCCGCGCAGGGGCTCGGCGAGCTTGCCGCCCCGGATCCGGTAACCGATCCGGATCTCGCCTCCGAAAGTCCCCGAGATGGGATCCGGGGCGGCCCACCCGAGTTGCTGGAGCCAAATCCCGTCGCCCGCCGACTCGATCAATTCGGCGTCCGACCCGCCCGATCCAGGATCGATGACTATGGTCGTGGGTCCCACGACGGGGCGGTAACGGAATCGAAGCCAGTCATGCTGAACAAAATCGCTTCCCCGGGTCGCATTGCCCGAACTTGGAACTTCGAACGCTCCTCCGTGAAGCACATCATATGTCAGATCGGAGACGACGCCTTCCTTCAGGAGCGTCTTCCGACCGCGGGGGGTGCCTTCCTCGTCGATCGGGCTGGAGAGGATTCCCCAGGGGTATCGACCGTCATCATGGACCGACACCAATGAAGAGGCCACCGAGGTCCCGGGGCCGGCGCGATCTGACGCAGCCGGGCCGCGCCCGACCAGCGGTAGCCGAAAACGACGGGGAGGATCCCTTCCACGACCGTCGGAGGGACCACGACGGGAAGGTCGCCGCTAGGGGGTGGATGGGCCCGCCGGGCATCCTGAGCGAACCGACACCATTCGGCGACCTTCCCGCCGGCGTGGGCGGGGTCAATTCTCCGGAAGTGGTCGTTGACCCAGAATTCTCCCGGGGGGGCTCCTTCCGGCCCGCCGAACGCTTTGACGGCCAGCTCGAGGGCCACGCTCGTATGCGGGTAGCTCGTTCGAAGACCGACCGAGTTTGCGATCGATACTTCCGCGAGCGTCGCTCGAACCGAACCGAAGCTCGGAACCGAATCGCGGATCGAATCGAAGGGAGCGAGCAGTCCGTCGACATATTCCTCGAGCCGAGGCATCGGCGAGTTCCAGAGACGCTCGTCCCGGACGTCCCCGCCGGCGCTGGCCACTCCGTCCATGGGAAGGTCCACTTTCTTGGTCGGGAAGATCGAATGGAGCGCGATCTTTTCCGCTTGGGCGGCGGAAGTGGCAAGCCCCTCGCTGGTGGAATCCGTCGAGGCTTGAAATCCCACGCCGGTCTGGTCCTGATGTCTTCGAAAGACTCGGAGTCCGTAGCCTTCGACGAGCAGCGGACCGCGGATCGCCTCGATCGTTCGGCCGTTGAAATGGATCTCGAAACGGCGAAGACGCTCGCCATACACCTCCCAAGGCTCCGGGATCCGGAGCTCCTCGGCGATCCGGAAGGCGATCGGCCCGCTCCCCTTCATGCCGGCCCCACCACCGCTCGCGAGAGGAGATACGTGCCCCCCGTCCCGGCCGGAACCAAGTCGGTATGACCCTTGCCGCAGAACCCGGGTTCGATGCGGAAGTCATCGCTGCGCCCGATCCCTTGAATGGCTTGGAGGAAGTCGAGGACTTTCCCGGAAAGCGCCATCGAGGAGACCAAGCCGGCGAGCTGTCCGTGTTCGATTCGATGCCCTTTTTTCACTTTCAGCTGCATCTGTCCCCCGAGGGGATCCTCGATACCCGAAGTGGCTCGCTCGAGCAGAATGCCGTCCTTCGTTTCTTCGATGAGTTCTTCCAACGTCCAATCTCCTGGCTCGGTATAGGTGTTGGTCATTCGGACGAAAGGTCGGCTCAAGAAATCGGATCGGCGGGTGTTCCCGGTCGCCTTTGCGTGCAGCGCGGCGGCCGTTTCCCGGTCATGGAGGGCACCGACGAATCGACCGTGGTCGATGAGCACGGTCTTTTGTCCGGGGTGACCCTCGTCGTCGAAGAAGATCGATCCCCAGCCGCCGGGATAGGCCCCGTTGTCCACGATCGTGAGGATCTCCGGTCCTACGGTCGTTCCGAGGACCGGCTTGAGATACGACCGGTCCCGGACGAACTGATCCGCCTCCGTTCCATGGCCAAAGGATTCGTGGGCAAAGGTACCGGTGACGCCGGGATCGAGAAGGACGGGCATCTCCCCACTGGGAGGCGTTTGGGCCGTCAGCAACTCGCGAGACCCTTGGGCGGTCTCGACGACGTTCGGCTCCGAGAGAAAATCGAGGAGTTCCGTCCCGCCCTCTCCTCCGCGACCGATGAAATCGTACTGCACGTTCCCGTTGTCGATCGCGATCGGGGCGACGAACGCCCGGACGCGCGTGACCTGCTGATAGTATCGCGCGCCGGCCGTGTTGAGATAGAGCCGCTCTTCGTCGTCCCAGCCGATCTGAAACTCGGCGTCCCGAACACTCGGCGTTTGGGTGGCCCAGTTGATGACGTCGTGTCCAATCTTAATCATTCCCTCGATTCCGAGGTCCGCGACCGGATGAACTGCCGACGTACGCGATTCATGAGATCCGGTCGCTGCCACCCCCGGAGGAGAGGAGTGGTCGGTGACCCCGCCGAGCGCCTGCTCGACCCCGGTATACGCCGCTTCCAGTCCCTGAGGGCCAAGGTCCGATGTCGCGGCTTCTACCCAACGGGTTCCTCCCCATGACCGGAGGGCCGCTCCATGCAGGCGCGCCTGGCTGGCGGGAGTGGTTTCGCGACGATTCATCCGAGCGCTTTGACCCACATGACGTTGGGCGAACACTTCCGAAAAGGCGGATTTCGGTTCGAGACGCGTCAGCAGCTTCTGGAGATCGCTTTCGAAGTCCCGCAGGTCGCCCATAGTGGAGCCGGTCACGGGGGAGCCCAACTTAACCCCGGTGCACGGTCCGTGTGTTTCCCTCGTTCGGACGTCCTGGCACCTCTCGTTTCGAAAGGTTCGCGAGCCGTCGCGAGCGCGGGTCGATCACCGGTCGGTCAGCCTCACCCGGCGTTCGACGAAGTAGTGCACCGAAGCCGTCCCGGGATGAAATCGGAAGCTATGGGGCAATTGGGCCGGGATCCAGTGGGTCGACCCCGCGGCGTGGCGTTCGACCGTGTCACCAAGGGTCATGTCGATCGCCCCTTCCACCACAAATCCCCACTCCACGTCGTGCGTATGCGTGGGCACAACGACCTCCGCCCGATCGGAGGGAACCTCGATGAAAAGGACCTGCGTTCGGCCGTTATCGTGGACGAAAACGTCGGCGCCCGCAAGGTTCGACTTGGGGAGCGCTCGAATGCTCGCCGGGAATGGCATTCGCGCGGTCTCCGATCGATCGGGTTCAGTGCCGGCTGGCGCGTGGGATTGCTTTGGGGATGGGCGGGACCAGCGAGAGCCAGTCGGCGTACTTGGCCTCTTGGCCGTGGACCGCTTTGGAGAAGACGTCCATGATATCCCGCGTGATCGGGCCCGGCTTCCCGTCGCCGATCTGGTAGTGGCTGATCTCCCGGATCGGAGCGACCTCCGCATAGGTGCCGGAGAAGAACGCCTCGTCGGCGGTCAAGAGTTCGTTCATCGAGAGCAGTTTTTCAACGACCGGATAACCCAGGTCGCGAGCGAGGCGGATCACCGTGTCGCGGGTGATTCCGACGAGGATGGCGGATTCGAGGCCCGGGGTGTACACTGTCCCATCGCGTACGAGAAAGACGTTCTCGCCGGTGCCCTCGGAAACGAATCCGTTGTGGTCCAGCAAGATGGCTTCCTCGTAACCATCTTTCGCCGCGTCCACGCCCGCGAGATAGCTGTTCGTGTAGTTCCCATCGGCTTTGGCAAAGGAGGGGATCGCGTCCGTCTGGGGCCGACGAAATGGAGAGATCTTCGCTCGTACGCCGGTTTCGGAGGACTCTCCGAGGTACTTCTTGGCCGGGATCGCTGCGATCGCGAGGGAGATTCGACCCTTGAGGTTCTTAACTCCGAGCCCGGGCTCGCCGCGGTAGAGGATTGGCCGGATGTACGAAGGAATGAATTCATTCGCGGCCTGCGTGTCGAGGATGGCGCGTTCGATCTCCTCGGGAGAGAACGGCAGGGGCATGTGGTAAAGACGCGCCGACGTGGTCAGACGCCGAACGTGGTCTTTGAGCCGGAAAATAGCCGGCCCCTTTGGGGTATCGTATGCTCGAATTCCTTCGAAGACCCCGACTCCGTAGTGGAGTGTGTGGTTAAGGACATGCACCTGCGCATTGGCGAAATCGACGAGCTTGCCGTCCATCCAGATCTTCTTGCCCTCGGCAGCCATCATGGTTTTCGACCGGCCCGGGAACGCGTGTGTCCCCGATACTCGCATAAGAGCGCGGCTCCAATATATCACTCTCTGTAGCTCCGATCGACCGAAGGAGTCGCCGACCGACCCGAAAACGAGGGCAACTAGCCGCGCGTTCCCTCGTAGTGTTTCCCCCAGGCAGGCTTCTTTAATCGGCTCCTTGTGAATTCAGATCGGAGGGTGCGCGGTGCGTCGCAACACGAAGCGAGATCGAACGATTGCGGCCTGCTTTTACTCCTGTTAGCCACCCTTCTGCTCGTCGCTTCGCTCTTCGTCAGCTGGTGGACTATCGAGGGAATCGGCGAAGGGGTGACCGATTCGATGTCTTTCGGCTTCCCGGCGACCAACGGTGGGAACGGGGTCAGCTACGCTTGTAGCGGCGGCGAGATTTGCCCTTCCGCGGACTCCTACTCGAATCTCGGTTTCAATAGCACCGGAAATCTCTACTCGATGATTCAGGTACCTCAGCAATAGGGGCAATCTTCCTTGGTCTTCTCGGAGCGCTGCTCGCCTTCGGCACTTGATTCCGTCGCAGCTGGACTACGCCGTCAATCCTTCTCATCCTTGTCGCGCTCATCCTGGCCCTGGTCGCTCCCGTGGTGTTGACCATTTCCCAGCCCGGGGCAATTCAGAAGGATGGCGGAGCCCGATTTGCGGGAACGAATGGGACGAATCCCTCCAATTCATTCTGGGGATCGAGCTCCAGCGGCACCGGCAACTTTCACGGTCACTTACACCTGGGGCGCGACCACTGGTTGGCTCCTCTCCCTCCTTGCATTCCTCTCTTCTCCGTGGGCTTGATCGTGCTCGGCGAACGCGACACTCTACCCCGGTCGATTCCTCGATGGAGGAGGCGACTCCCGTCCGCCCCCTCTGGATCCTTCGGAAGAGCCGGAGAGTCCGTCCCCGGCCCCCCCGGACCAGAAGGCGGCGCTTCCGAATCCGCGCTTCCACATTCCTCGGACACGCTCCAGCCGACCTGCATTCGGTTCTTCGAGCTAAGTTCTTTAAGGAACGTTCTGGCTGGACCGGATGAGCCGGATCCATGCGTCCGTTTTCCTCTGGATCGCGTCAATTTGCGGGCGCTCTCTCGTTAATCGCGATCGTGGTGCTCCTCGCGTCGCTCTCGGTTTCGTGGTATCAGCTTTCGACGACCACGAGCGGAGCCTACTCCTACTCTGGAACGACGACTCTCTATCTCGGCTCCCAGTTTCAGCAGTCCGCTTCGACCAGCACATCGTTCGGGAGTTCGGGAGGCACTTCCACCCTTCCTTATCCCGGTCATCTCAACGCGACTGGTTCTCTCTACGGCGCGGCGCAGATACTGATCATCATCGCGCTTCTCGCCGCGATCGGCGGGGTTCTCGGACTGTTTCGCGGAAAACGTCACGGGATTGGATGGGACCGCAGTGCGCTGATCTTGATCGTTCTCGCCCTTCCTCTTGACTCTCCTTGTTCCGATCCTCGTGGCGTCCGATCAATCCAGCGCATTCGCGAGTGACTCAGGATCCAGCTACGCGGGTGCCTCTCCGAGTCCCACGAACTCCTTCTTTGGTTCCTGCTCGAACGCGGCCTGCGGCAGCGCGGGAGCTTCCGGGAGCGCATCGATCAGTTGGGGACCCACGGCGGGATGGTTCCTCGCTTGGGTGGCGATGGTGCTGCTGTTAGTCTGCTTGTACGTGTTGTGGCGGGGTCGCTCCGACCGACGACACTTCTTGTTGCAGTCGCCCAAACCGTCGAAGCCCGTGCTGGGCCGGGGATGGCGCCCACCCCCCGAGGCGAAGAGTCGAGAGGCGATGCACACCCCACCGGCGCTGCAAGATCTCCCGGACCGGCCGGCCCCCTGGGACGAGTCGCCTCCCAAGTGGCAGAAACCGCCCGAGTAGACCACGCCGATCGCGGTCCGAGCCCCTCCCCGGTCGTGTAATTTGCCCTCACCCACGGTTTGCGGCTACCATCCCCCAATCGACACGACGTTTTGAGGCGCAGCCGTGCGCGGATCGGCCAGATTTCGGGCGCGTAGATTAAAGCCCT
This sequence comes from uncultured Thermoplasmata archaeon, assembly GCA_963749195.1. Lineage (GTDB taxonomy): Archaea > Thermoplasmatota > Thermoplasmata > Lutacidiplasmatales > UBA184 > Lutacidiplasma. The sequence continues at coordinate 212,479 of CAVVLX010000006.1, read as the reverse complement.
TGTGTTACCCTACCGGGGTGAATGGTGTGGGATCGGCGTGCGCGTCGGCGCACGATTGCTCTCTTGCTCGTTGGGGCCACCGTAGTCCTAGCGCTTGTTTCGATTGCAGTCCCATGGTTTGCGTGGACCAATGTAGGGACGGCAGAAGGGACTCCGACCCCGTCGATGACGAGCAACGTGACCATTCAGGCGCAGGTCACATTCAGTTTGGGGAACCAGGTCCAATTCATGGAAACCTGCACGAACTCCTGCGTGGCCGGAACCAACATAATTAGCGTCACCACCCTCGTCACCACCGAATATTCGTCGGTCGGGCTGAACAATACCGGCACGCTCTACCAGGAGATGCTTGTGGCTACCCGTTGGTTCGGCGGGGTTCGGAGTTGCCGGATTCGCGCTCGCGGTGATCGCGCAATTTCGCCGCCCAGAAGCCATGGTCCCGGCCCTCATGCTACTGATCGTCTCCGTGGTCCTGGCACTTTCGACTCCTCTTGTGCTCGCCACGTCGACTCCAAACCGATTACTTTCCGACCACACCAGCTCGATATCGAACCCGGGATGGGAGTTGGGGTTCGTCATGCCGACCAATGGGACCGGCCCGGCAACGAGCTTCTATGGAAGTTGCAACGGCCTAAATTGCACCAATCCGGAACCTGGGTACATTCGAGCTCTTTTTTCTTTGGAAGGAATGCGAGTCAGTCTTGGGGGCCGGGCACCGGGTGGTATCTTGCATTGGGGTCGGGCCTCGCGGGCATTCTGGGAACATTCGTCTTGATTGGGACCGCAACGGATCCGACGGGCTCTGCGGCCAAACCGAAATCGGCGACGCCCGTCTCGAAAGGGAGCAACACCCCTGAGGTTCCTGTTCCCGCGCCCGGGGGCGACGTCACTTCGTTGTATCCCTCCCATGTATCGTCCGCCCCCCAGCATCGTGGGAGTGGATGCCTCCGAAAAGCCGCCGCCCAGCCAATGACACCGGACGCGCCGTAAAGGCGCAGAGGGATATCCACATATGTATATACATATGCACAGTAGGCTCGATCACGCGCCGATGGGATGTAGATTACCTGGCAGGATGGAGCGGGTCGCCCGAATCGGAGCACCGGCGCCAGGGCATTCGATCTTACCACGACTGGGTAATGTGAGTGACGGTTCTGCCGTTACTGACGCTTCGTGTATTGTTGAATCCCAGCTTCCACCGCAAAAGGTGCCTCTCACGAGTTCGGAGATTGATGGCTGAAGAAGGAGCCGTCAGTGTACTGGGAGAGATGCTCAGATAGAGTGCTGGGGCCTCGAAGGCGCCGATCTGGCGTCGAATCGAGCCGAGTGGCCGAATCGAAGAAAAGCCGAACGGGCACGGGGGTGGATCTGCCCTGACTTGCAGGCTGGAGCTCCTGGTGCTCGACTTTCAGAGGCTCGGCGAATTGGGAACTAGATGTCGCATAACTGGAGTTATACGCCACACCGTCAGAGCGACTCGCTCCCCGGCCCCGGAGCGATCGACTCCAGATCTCCATATCGCAGTATTAGTAATGTGGGAAGCGTTACTTTACATTCTTTGTGTTAATAAAGAGAAAACCAGCCGCTACACTGTCGGAAGGTCAACGGGTAGGCCCCTGATCTCAAAAATCGGCCGGAGCGACCTTTCCGACGTTTTCCGAGAGAGGATTGCCCATGTAATAAATCTCTACACATATGGTAGTCAAGCGAGAACAGTGAATGAGATTTCTTACGAATTTATTTACTGATTCTGGATATTTTGAACCGCCACTTTCCGGCCACCGGGATTTTCTCGGTGGTCAGGAGCTCCTCACATCCGTTCGTCTCGAGGATCGAGAGCATCGCCAGGCCAAGCGTCGGAAACGCACTTGCTCCCTTCGCGAGGCGGCCCGTAGCTTCCTCGACCGACTTGGAGTCTAGGGCCAGCACGGTCAGCTTTCGGCGAAGCCGGGACAGGGCCGCGCGACGGGCGAGGCGTTGTGGCGCCGAGCCCCGAGCGGCGAGGTAGCCGAGCTCGAGTAGATTCGCCTCCGTCGTCGCGACTTCCACTCCACGGATCCTTCGGAGCAGTTCTCGGGAGGCACGGTCCCCGGTAAGGAGGGAAAGCAAGGCCGCGGTATCGAGCGCCTTCATGGTGAAGGGGTCCGACGGGCACGCAGCGCCCGAAGAGCGACCCGATCCGAGGAGGTTCTTCGGGCGCCCCAGGCTCCGAGGAGTTCGTCGAGACCCTCCCGTTGTAGGAGCAAGCGGCGCAAGAGCGACGTGAAGCTCTCGCCCGTTCTTTTTTCGCGGTTCAGCGCGTCGTACACCGCCTTCTGCACGGCGATATTCCGAGAAGACATACATATGCATATGAATACATGGTACTTGAAGGATCGCTCAGAAAAGGCCCCGAGGAGACCGTCGATCGAAGTGCAGATCTCGCGGAGCCGACGACCCCAGGTCGTGGGGCTCTGATTCGCTCACCTTCATAGCAGGCACCGCCCTCGGGGAGCCCCAATCCAGGGCAGTCAGGTCGACTTCTCGAGGGTTAAGGGCGGGGCGTATGTGTACCGAAGGAAGAAACGCTCCACTCCCGGCAGGGGCCGCTTCAAGATCTTTTCCAGGATCCGGATCACGACGAAATCTCCCCGCTCTACGCTCCGTGTGAATAGCACCGACAGGGCGAAGATGGCAACGCCGAGCACCCACAGAGGGTAGATCACCCAGTCGGGCGGCGAGAGCAGGGCGACGACCAGGAAGATCGGGACGCCGACCGCGAGCGCGGCAGTCAATGGATACAGGAAGGTCCGATGCAAGGGTCCGATCCGATGGGTGGTGTAGAGGGCCAATGCGCCGGTCGCCGGGTAGAGCATTCGGGCCACGGACCAAGCGATGGCCGCTCCGATCAGGCCGTACGTGGGAATCAACGTGAAGCTCAGCACAACGTTCGAACCGGCAGAAATCGCCGTCGCAAGGAGCAGTGGACGAGTCTGGCCCATTCCCGCGAGGGTGACATTGACCGGCCCGAAGGCGATCGAGGTCAAGGCGGCGGCAGTGACCAGCACAAGGGCGAGGCTACCGGGGATGTAGGATTTCCCGAAGACGGAGTGGAGGGTTTCCGACGGGAGGAAGGCGAACACCAGGAAGATGGGCATGGCGAACAGCACCGCCCATCGCGTCGTCGTGACGTAACTCGACCGGATCGTGTCAAAGTCTCCTTCGCGATTTAGTCGAGCGGTGACCGGCAGGAAAATGTACGTGACGGCGACCGCCGCGATCAGGATCAGCCGCGCGAGGGTCATGACGGCGGAATAGATTCCGACCTGCTCCTCGGGCCGGAACGCTCCGAGGATCAGGGTATCGACATACGCGGTCACGAAGGTGAGCGTGCTGACGCCCCACAGAGAGAGACTGAGAACGAACATACCGGTCGGCAGCTCGGCGGCGGTCGGCCCGGGCGGGAGATGCTTGGGAAGCCGAGGGATCGCATAGATCACGAGCGCGATGAAGGTCACGACGTTTGAGATGACCCAGGCGTAGAGCGCTGCGCTGAGTTCCAGGTGATAGGCGAACAAAATGTACACAAAAATGACGAACGCCGCCGGCTGGACCGCTTGATTGATCCAAGCGTACGGAATGGTATCCTCGAAACCTTGGAAGACGGAGGCGATGAACGTGCAGAGCAACGTAAGCCCGACGGTAATGCTGAAAAAGTGAAACACGACGGTCAACTGGGTCGCTTGGGCGGGATCGAAGAGGTCAGAGATCTGATCGGCCAACAGATATACGACCGCCGAGACCACGACGGAAGCGATCGCCGTGATGATGGCAGTCGTGCGGATGACGCGTCGTCGAGACGCAAGGTCATGGGTGGCGGCGAGCGTGCGCGCGGTGGCTTGATGGAGCCCCATTAGGGCGACCAGCGATAGCAACCCCGCGAGCGCAAGACCGAGGTTGAAGTCACCGAAGCCCTCGACACTCAGGTGGCGGGCGACAGCGATCCGCCCGATGAAGCTGAGCAGGAAGAGCGCGAGGGTGCCGACGACAATGACCACGGTTCCCTTGCCCAGAGAATCGATCGCCGACGTCGTTGCCGGTGCGCCGGTCTCCGCCACGAAGTAAAGCTCCGGAAGGGCGTCTCCCGCCTGGACCCTATAAGATTAACATCGACGCGCAGCGATATCAATCGGGACCCGCATCTGAGACGACTCAATCCCCGCGCGTTCAGTAGGCGCGTACCGCGGGTAGATGAAATGGATAAACGAGCCGCGGAACGGCGGCCGTCGGGTCCGCCGACGACAGCAGTCCGAGAGAGGAAAACGCAGTGTCATTCCAGGAGACCGAGACCGAGGGGTCCGAGAGACACGAGGGGCTGAACAGGTTCTTCAACGGGGGGTACTTTTTCATGGAATCGTGTTGGTTTAAGGTTCCCAAATTGAGCAGCCATTCCGCGGTCGTTAGGTCCGAATAGGTCTCGTAGGGCGTCGTCGACGTATATCCCAGACGGGCGCATGCGCCGGCCACAACCGTGTAGACGATCCCTCCGCCCACGGTGCCCCCGATCCCCCGGGTGTCCGAGTCATTGGCTTCATCGTAGGTTAGCAGCACCGCGGTGGAGCTGGCCTCCGAGGTGGTTGAATTCAGGATGGACGGAAGGAAGCCACGAAGCCAGCTGTCGCCGCAGCTTACGTTGGTCTCCCAGGCGGCGAAGGGAGGACAGGTGCTCTGAAGATTGTTGTAGGGATCCCCGTGGGCATCATTGTACTCATTGGCGACGACGAACGAATAGTTGGGGAGGGTCCCGCTTTGGATTTCGCTCAGCAGTGGAGTGAATCCAACGACATGGGAGTCACAGAGCGACTTGTTGCTCTCGACATCCTTGTACCACACGAAGGGATTGTGTCCGGGAGAGTAGGGGAATGACTTCTTCGCATTGTTGCTCGTATCGCAGACGGTCGGCATCGACTGCTGATAATCCCCCCACGTCAGACCGGCGGTTTTGAGGAGGTCCGCGATGTTCTTGGTGGAAGTAACCCGCAGCTGGTTGGAATCGGTTCCGGAGGTCGCCGCCATGTACGACGGCTGGGAAGAGTGGCGGACCGAGTAGAAATCGGCGGCGTAGGCGTAATTCGCCGCCAGATAGGCCTCATAGCTGCCGTTTTGCAAGACCCAGGACGCGTTCGCATTCTCCATGAAGATCACGACGAGGTGTTGGATGGGGGTCGGGAAGGAGTGCGCCGTTAGGGAGGTCGTCGAGTTTCCGGGAGGACTTCCTAGGGTCGTTGGGACCCCTCCGGCAGTCCCGAGGAGGAGGAACAACGTGATGAGGCTCGCTCCGACCGCCGGAACTACAGCAGAGACGAGGGAACGGGGGGAGGGGCGATAGTGTCGTTGCCGGGCCCCCCGGACGAGCCCGAAAGAAGAGTCACGCACTCCCCTGGGATACGTCGTCCCCGCTGGCATAGATCTGCTGACCGGATTGAGAGCCATAATCCTTTGTCCAGCTTGGCACTCGAGCGAAGATACATCGACACAGATTCGTGAGCTTCGGTCGCGAACTAGGAGCACGGGTACATGCTACCCTAGGGATTCACGCGGGGCCTTCCAGCGCGACGATCGCTTCGGCCCAAGGCTCGGAGACGTTGATCGCGGCACTCATGACCACCGTTCCGGCGTTAAAGGCGTCAAAGTACTCGCCGGCCCCCGAAGTATCATAACCGTTGAGAAGGGCGGTCCCCGAGTCCAGGAGGCTCCCGACCCCGGTCGAAGAGAAATCCACGGTTCCCCTCGTGGCAAATCCCGCCAGGATCAGTTCAGTCGAGGCGGCTCCGATGGAGCTCGTCAACGCCTTGTTGTCTTTGCCGGCGCTCGACCCGAGAACCGGAGGAGGCGTGAGGGGATTTACAGCCACTCCCGTCACATCGACGACCAGAACGGCATAGGTCGCATCATTGGCCGAGGAACCGGTCATCGTAACCACGACCCCGGGCCCCCCCGTTGCGTCGACGGCCACCCAGACGGCGAGCCCTACGGTGCTCCCCGACCGCTCGTAGTAGCTCGACGAGAATGGATCTCCGACCGAATCGGTGACCGAGACAACCGTCTTGGAAGAGTGAATCGCGACGAAGACCACGATCGCATCTCCCGGATTCGAAACGAACGGAGAGGAGCTCCCGCTCAGGCTCGACACTACCGTAAAGAACGTGTGCGAGAGAATGGAAGGCCCGGAGAAAGCGATGGCCACCAAGGCAAAGTTCACGCCCGAGACCGGAGCCCCTCCGACCGTGACGGAGTCCTGACCCGGCACATAACCGGAATCGCGGGCGGTGACGGTGTACATTCCGGGCGGCAAGAAGAGCTCGTACGTTCCGCTCGGAGCGGTGAGTCTTGATTCGGTCATCGACCCTTCCGTGGCGGAAACGGTCGCGTTCGGGAGGCCCGCGTGCGACACGCTATCGCTGACGGTGCCGGTCACGGCGGGATAGAACAGGTCTTCCATCGGGGGGTGGAGGGTCCAGTTATCGTTCTGAAGCGTGCCACCGGGTAGCCCGAGGAGCCATTCCGTCGTGGTGAGCAGATTGGTGTCTGTGTAAGGAGTCGTAGCGCTGTAGCCGGGAATCACGACCGGGCTGACGACCGAAGCGTAGACGTGGCCCCCGGAAGCGCCGACGATCGAGCCCGAATTGTCGGAGGTCTGGGTCTGATCATACGTGATGAAGACGGCGGTATGGGCGAAAAGAGGCGTGTTGCCGATCAAAGGATTGAGCAGCGCTTGCAACCAGGCGTCTGCGCATTCGGTCTCGGCGATCGGTTGGTTGGTTACGCCCGGCGTGCAGGTTCGGGAATAGGTGTGGCCGTCATCGTAGACGTTCGGCGTGATGAAGAGGTAGTTCGGCAAGGTTCCGCTCGCAAAAGCGGTCTGCATCTGGGTCAACGTCATCGGCACCACATCCGCGTTGCATTCGGCCGAATTTCCATACACATCATCGTACCACACGAACGGGACGTGCGCCGTGTCGTACAGATGAGCCACGTTGTCCGTGCGGTCGCACGTGCCCACCGCGCTCTCACTCCACTGGGCCCAGGTTTCGCCATGAGCCGTAGTGAGATCCGCTAGATTTTGGACATTAATCGGGGTGGGACCGGCCGGCGGGGTGTCACCGGAGGTTGCTGCGACGTACGACGGCCAGGAGGCTTGGCGAATAGCATAGAATTGCGATAGGTTCGCATAAGTGCGGGCCAGCGAAACCTCGTAGGGACCATGTTCCCAGACCGTGCTCCACTCCTTGTTCTCGTCCATGATCACGACCACGTGCTGGATGGTGGTCGGAAAATCTGCGAGGGTCGTCAGGGCGTCACTAGGGGGAGCTGAGGTCGAATGAGGCGCAAAGGTCAATCCATTGGTCGGGCCGACCGCTAGGATTAGGGCAACCAACACAACTCCGAAGAGCGTGAAGGTCGCGATCGCTCGAGGGGAGGACCGGGAACGATTCGGCGACCGTCGCGGCCCGGGAGCGTCTTGCTGGATTCGCGTCGCGTCACCCGTTTCGGACAAGGAGCCGCGCAGACGGGTGTGCGGTATAACACCCACCCTCGTCGGAGGGATTTCGCAGTTTGGAACGAGATCTGCATCCAAGTAGATTGCCTGGAGGCCGACCCGCGGATGCGCCAAGATCTTCGACTCGGCCGCTCCCTCGCGGCGGCGGGCGGAGAAGCAATACTACGACTGGGTCTTCGGCTCTGGTTCCGCCACGGGGGGCTCCGTTCGTCGCCGAGTCGCGAGGACGACGATGATGAGCGCAATGATCCCGAGGATCACGACGAGGAGGATGATCCACTCGAATGTCGTAAGGCTCCCGCTGGAACCCCCTCCGGAGCTCTTCGTGGGGGTGAAGGAGATGATCTCATTCAAGCCTTCTCCCTGAATCGAGACCTGGAGCTTGGTCGGGACGACCGTATACCCACTCACGTTGGTGGGCGTGAACGTGTAGGTCCCATTGGGCTCGTTGAAGGTGATCGATGATCCCTCGGAACTTTGGAGCTGGCCGTTCACCGTGACCGACCAATTGGTTCCGGAGATCAATCCCGATTGAGTGAACGTCAACTGGTACGTCGTTGGGGGCAGCGCGGTGAAGGTGACGGGCACCGAAGCCGTGCACCGGATACGATGAGGTTGCCGCTCGCAGGACTCTCCCGGTAGCCAGCGACAGAATGGACGGAGTAGCTGTAATTGCCGTTCGATTCGGTGAATACGATCGTCGCCGAGGTCGAGTGCTGGACGGACGAGTTGAGCGTGACGGTCCAGTTGATCCCGGAAGCAAGTCCGGATTCCGTGAAGGTCACGGTGTACGTTGGGACGACGATGACGCTGAACACGACCGGCTCGGAAAGCGCGGCACCGTTCACGACGACGTTGCCCGAAGCGGGACTCACCGTATAGCCGGAAACTGCGCTGACATTGAAGCTGTAGGTGTTATTGACCTCGACAAAAACGATAGAGGTCGTCGTCGATGATTCCAGGGAACCATTCAACGTCACCGACCACATCGTACCTGCGGAGAGACCGGTTTCGGTAAAGGTCACGTTGTACGTTGCCGCAAAGAAGTTGGCCGTCTCATTAATCGGGCCGTTCATCGTGATCGACGCCGAATCGTTCGGGCCGGTGTAGTTTCCGGCTCCGGCGCCGACCCAACTCGTAAATACGTAGCCGTTCGCGGGTCCTTCGCCGATCTGAACGACGGCGCCCGCGGCATTCCATCCACTCGGGGGAGTCGCCGTACCCCCGTGGATCGGGTTCGAGAAAGTGTTGAGCTCGGTACTGAGTCGTAAAGGTCACCGAATAACTCAGATTGGCTCCCCGGACCTTGATCGGTCCGTAATCGGATACCGTAGGCACGTAGCGAGTGCCGAAGGGTCCGGCCGCGGTCAGGACCTCCAAGTTGTACGTCCCATTGTACAACGGGTAGTGGAAATTGTCGTTCGTCGAATACCGATTCGTGGCGGGCGTCTGGCCGTAGGCGAGCAATCGCGTGGTCCAGTTGGTGCCGGAAGGAAGACCCGTCTCGGTGAAGGTGACGGTCCATGCCGGAAGGAAAGTGACATTGACGCTCAAGGAAGTCGCGATGATCTGAATGGTTCCTCTCGCGGGGTCAGGGGCATACTCGGGCCACGCTTTCCCGCCGGGCGTAAAGCTCGTGGGGAGAACGGACCAATTGAACGTACCGTTGCCCGTCGACCAGGAAATCGAAGTGTTGTTCGTGCTGACGTGATTCCCCATGAACACGCCGGTCCATTTCGTTCCGTTAGGGAGTCCGTTTTCATTGATCGTAAAGGTGCAAGCGCAAGCCGCCGGATGAATCCCCGCGCTCGACGAGAGCGCGGGGGCGCCGGCGGCGGCCGAAATGAAGAGACTGGGAACGACGAACGCCGCGATTAATGCAATCGCGGCGATGGGAACGAGGGAATGCTTCCGACTTCGAAGTCTCAACGTCGTCCACGAATAGCCTTTCGCACACGAGCTGTCGCCAACGTCGTTCATCGAACCTACCCGGCTGCGGAGTCCCGGACCCCGACAAGAGAGCGGGAGTCACGTGAGGTACTTATACGTATCCATCCGCCCTCCCCTCCTCACCGTGAGACCCGAGTTGGCTTGGCGGGGTCTCCCGGACGGCGGGGGGAGGGAATTACCGGTTCGCCCCGTCGGGGGCCAGCGACTCCCTCCGGCGGCGACCTGTCCCTTTTGTGGGGTCTTCCGAAGGCGAAAAGTGGACTCAGTCCGATTACGGTTGTTTGGGCGGGGCTGGTTCGACCTTCGGGGGCGATCGCCGCCGCATCGTCAGCACGGCCACGATGGCCGCGATGACCGCCAGGATGACGACGATGAGAATGATCCACTCGAGGGTGGTCAGGCCCCCGAAGAGGGCCGAACTCCCGCCGGAGTTGGCCGTAAAGGTGACCGCCTCGTTCGAGTTCAGCCCCCGAATCGTAACGTTTCCCGAAGCGGGAAAAGCACTGTAGCCGCTCACAGCGGCCACGCTGAATGCGTAGGATCCGTTCCGTTCGTTGAACACGATCGACGCGCTTGAGGAGCTTTGCAGCGTTCCGTTGAACGTGACCGACCAAGAGGTGCCCGAAGGCAATCCGGTTGCGGCGAAGGTCACCGTGTACGTTCCCGGAGCCGTGGTCGTGAAGCTAATTCCTTGCGAGGCCGTGCGCGCCGCTCACGTCCACATTCCCGGGTGCCGGACTCACCTGGTAACCCGCAACCGAGGTCACGCTGTACGAGTAAGTTCCGTTGGGTTCGGTGAAGACAATGGTCGCGGTCGTGGAAGATTCAAGCGCCCCGCCGAGCGTCACGGACCAGGTAGTTCCGGGAACCAGTCCCGTTTCGGTGAACGAGACCGAGTAAGTGGCTCCCACGATCAGCATGAAGGTGACGGCTTCCGGGACGGCAGCTCCGGTAACGACTGCCCGGCCGGAGGATGGCTGCACCGTGTATCCGGTAACGGCGCTCACGTTGAACGCGTAGCTACCGTTGATCACCGTGAAGACGATCGTGCTCGTAGTCGAAAACTCGGTCGATCCATTCAACGTCACTGACCACGAGGTCCCCGAGGGGAGCCCGCTCTCCGAAAAGGTGACGTTGTAGGTGGAGGCGAAAAACATCGCGGTTTCATTGATCGGATTGTTCAGGGTAATGGTCGGCGAGCTGGCCAGCCCCGAGTAGCTTCCAGTGCCGTTTCGAACCCATCCGGTGAATCGGTAGCCGTTAGCCGGAGTCTCGCCGAGCTGAGGAGACGCCCCCGAGGCATACCATCCACTCGTGGGAGAGGCGGTTCCGCCACTCGGAGGACTCGCGGTAGTGCCTAGGTAGTAGTAGGTGTCGTACACCACATTCTCGGACACGTTGTGCCCGGCAACTTTGACCAGGGTGTAATTGGCCTGGGTCGGAACATATTCCACTCCAGTAGCGCCCTGGATATTGAACACTTCGAAGTTGTAAGTTCCGTTGAACAAGGGGTAGTGGAAGAAATTGGTCGTCGAGTAGCGGTCGGTGGTCGGCGTGCTTCCGTATGCGAACAGACGGGTCGTCCAATTGGTTCCGGACGGCAGTCCGCTCTCCGTGAACGTGACCGTCCAGGCCCTCAGGAATGAAATGCTCAGGTCGATCGATTGGGCGAGGACGTGGACCGTTCCTCGCGAGACATTGGGGGCCCACTCGGGCCATGCCTGCCCTCCGAAGGCGAAGCTCGTCGGCAGCACCGACCAATTGTAGGTACCGTTCGCAGCCCCCCACGAAAGGGAGGTTCCATTGGTCGTCTTGTGGACCCCCGCGTACACCGCGGTCCAGGTCGTGCCGAGGGGTAAGCCGGTTTCCGTGATGTTGAACATCCAGCAAGTACAACTGTCTTTTTGAATTCCTCCGACCGATGCCGGAGAGGTGACCGAAACGGAAGGTGGGACGAAGAAGCCTGGGACGAGAAAGGTCACGACCAATGCGATCGCAGCGACCGAGACCAACGTGCGTGCAAATCTTCGGGAACGGGACGCCGGCATCCGTGGGGGTCGCATCCTCGCGCTCGATCCTTCGACGTTCATCAATATTACCCGGTTCCAGGGTCCCGGACCCCGGCGAAGGAGTTCGAGCCACGGGAGGTACTTATACGTATCCATCCGTTCTCCCTCGTACATCTGCGATCTCGGGTTCCGGGGAGCGAACGAACTTCCGAAAGTCAGTTTAATACCCCGAATCGCAGGACCAAAAGAAAATGGCGGCGTCAAACGAGAACCGAACGGAAAGGCGACCGAATCTCCTATTCGTCATCCTGGATGCCGCTCGAGCCGTGGATACCGGGACGAATGGATCGGGATTTGGTGGCTCGACCCCCGTACTCGACGGAATGGTCCGTCGGGGAGGGACGGTGTTCCGCCGGCTCATCGCCCCGGCGAATTGGACGATCCCGGCCCACATGTCGTTCTTCACCGGCTCGTATCCGAGCGCACACGGATTGCGGTCCTTTGTCAAAGGTCCTCCTCCCTTTGAGACGGTGGCTTCTTGGTTGAATCGCCGGGGATATCAGACAGGCCTGTTCACCGAGCAGCTTCACCTCGTCTCCGGCTACGGACTTGAGGACGGATTCGAGGTCCAGAAAGCTACGAGGATCATGGCGTCCAACGACGACCGAAGCTCGCTCCACCGACTTTTCGGACGCCGCAAGTTTCTGTATTCTCCGGAGGTTCGCAGTGCGATTCGGGCGATCCCCCCGCTCGTGTTTCCGGTTAACGCCCTCAACTACCCCTCGGAGGTCGCCTTCAAGGCCGAACGGACGACGGATCTGGTGGTCCGAGAGTTCGATCAGTGGATCAATCGACGAGGTCGGGAACGGCCTTTTTTCGCCTTCATCAATCTGGTTAATTGCCACGAACCGTATCCGGAACTGGATGGAAAACGGAGCGTTTCATTTTCGGATCGCTGGTTTGCAAGGACGGCACGCTACTACCTGTTGGCGATCCCGGAGCTCCAGCGTCGAGTGCCTTGGCCGCTATTGATCGACTCGTACCGAGAGGCGCTCCACATCGCCGACGGAAAACTCGGAGCCATGCTCGAAACGCTGGAACGGGAACGCGAGCTGGACCGCACCCTGGTCATTGTAACCTCCGATCACGGCCAGTCCTTCGGGGAGCGGGGGAACGTCTACCACGGTTGCGGCGCGACGGAGTCCATTACTCGAGTGCCCGCGGTCATTGTTCCCCCCCGGGGCATGAGTCTCCCCCCGCAGATCGACCCATGGGTGAGCTTGACCGAGGCCGCGGGCTGGCTTCGGGCCGCTGCGAGCGGTCGAGCTCCGTTCGACCCGTCTGGCCGAGCTCCATTCCCTTTTGTTCCGCAAAGCCGAGCAACCGGATGGGTCTATTTCGAGGGCGGACCTGCATCAGACCAAAACCGATCGCTGCGGGGAATCCGCAACGATCTGACGTGGAACCACCGGCTCGTCGCGGCCTACGCAGAGGATCACAAGTACCTCCTCGATCTCGAGACCGGTGCCGTTTCGACGTGGACTTTCCCCGGTAATCCGGACGTAGATGTACCCACCGAGCTCTCTGGGGCGGAAAGGGATTCGACTCGAGCGCGGGTGTTTGGCGCGTATGAGCGACTCGAAGCAGAACGAATGCAAGCGCGGGGTCACCTACCGGTTCAGGAAGCCGAGCTCGACGCGCAGATGAAATCGTGGGGGTACGAGTGACGAATTTCAATGTCGACGCCATAAAGCCTATCTACGATGCCCAAGCAGGCTAGGCCCCCCGTACGATTCCATGCCGAAGAATCTCGTGGTTGTCGTCTTGGACACGCTCCGACATCCGCAATGGTTCCCCGGCCTTCAGGACGGCAGCGCCATGCCCTTCCTTCGGAAGCTCGCCTCGGAAGGGGTTGAGTTTTCGAATGCGGTAGCGAGCTCTTGCTGGACACCCCCCTCGCATGTCAGTCTGCTCTCCGGCACGGATCCTTGGCTCACGCATTTTCACGTGGCCTCGGGCACCTCCGAGATCCCTTCCAATCCATTCCTTGGGGAGATCTGGACGAAACGCGGAGGCGCGACTGCCGCCTTCTCCGCCAATTGGCTCGTCGCGCCGGAAGTGGGAACCGCTCGCGGGTATGAACAGTTCAATCCCGGCCTGCCGACCTGGCTGTCCAGCCTCGTTCTCCAGGGGATTCAGGTGGCCGGATTCGAACAGTTTCTTTTCTCGCGAATCCAGCGATTGGCGGCCTCGGGGAAGCAAACCGGATCCGGATCGCTCGACCGATTTCTTCAGTTCACCGGGACCGCGGCGCATCAGGCGGTCCGCCCGATGTACGCCGGCACGCAAGTCGTGCGATCGGTCCGAAAGTTCCTGCGTTCGCGGGATCGACAAAAGCCGCTCCACCTGTTGGTCAATCTCATGGAGATGCACGAACCGTACGTGGCGCCGTCGAACCGGTCTACGGGTGGGCTCGACCTCGAGTACCTCCCCTCCGTGAACCTCGCTCGTCACACGCAAGCCTTGGCCCATTGGGGAACCTCCCTGCACATGATGGAACCGTACTCCGAAGCGGGTCAGCGGTTAGACCGCGCGCTCGGGGAGCTCATTGGCGTCCTTAGGTCCGAGGGGGTCCTCGCGGACGCTTCGCTGTTGGTGGTGAGCGATCATGGGCAGGCGCTCGGAGAGAACCGAGGGTCCTTCGGACACGCCTTTTTCCTGTTCGACGAGCTAGTACGGGTGCCGGCCCATTATTTCGAATTCCGGGGAGGCCAGGCGGTTCTTGCCCCGACCCGGACTCCCGAATGGGTGGACCTCCGACATATCTTCGATGTCTTGGTGGCTCGAGGGATCGAAGAACAGGACACTCCCATCGACCGGATCTTGGCCTCCAGCTTGGAACATCGTGGGCCCGCCGCGGCTTTCTGGGAGGGACCGGCCCCGCATCCGCCCCGGGGCCTCCTGTTATCCCCCCCGCGTTCTAGTTACCACCGCAGTATCCGCGTGTTTGGGGCGGAAGGGACCTGCTCGATGGACGATACCGGCAAGGCCCTCGGAATCGACGGGGAAGGCTCCGCTCCTCCGGGACGGCTCGTCGAGTATGCCGAAAAGGCGGTCGGACGATCTCGCGCGACCGCCGGTTCTACCACGACGGGTCGACGGGACACGGAAGTGGACCGTCGCCTTCGAAGCTGGGGGTACGACTGACGAAGGTCTCGCTACGCACCAGCCTCGAGTTTCCGTCATCCCAGTTTAAGACAAAACTCGACGCGCGGCGTAAGTTATTAGCGAGCTTTCCCCATCGCCTCTCGTGCGTCCGGGTCGGTTCCGAGCGATCGTGGCCGTTCTGGCGGCGCTCGGTATCGCATTTGCCACGTTGGTCGGGATCGGGATCTATCTCGCGTCGCAACCGACCAGCCCGAGCTATCCCCAGGCGGCGGCTCAGATCACCACCGGGCCTGCTTCCGCGGCAAAGGGCCTTCCCGCGGACTTACTCGGCGTAGATCTTCGGGCCGACTTCTCGATCGACGGAGCTCAAGGGTCGGCCGTCGCTGCCGCGGGGGTCCAAATGGTCCGCTGGCCAGGCGGAGCGCTCTCGGATCGAGTCGACCCCTTGGCCGACAATGGGTCGGGCTTGATCTACGGAAACTCGGGCGAGCCGTTTCCGCCCGCCACGACGATGGCGGCCTTCGTCTCCTGGTGCCAACCGATCCATTGCGCCGCCATCATCACGCTGCCCGGCGAGATCGACGATCCCGCGTTCGCGGCGCTCGAAGTCAACGCCTTCGTCCACAACCTCTCGTTCGAGCCCGCATACTGGGAGATCGGCAATGAACCCGGGCTTTGGAATCACTACGGAATCGCTTGGGCCGATTGGGCGCCGAATCAAACCGCACCCCCCACCCCGCCGGAATACGCGGCCGAAGTCGGGCAGTACATTTCCGCCATCCGAACGATCGATCCCCATACTCCGATCATCGGTCTCCCGGGAATCGGGACGGGGGTCGCAGACGAGCCGGCCTGGATCGAATCGACCGTCGCCGAGAATGGCCCGAACATCAGCGCCGTCGCGATCCATGTGTATCCGGTCAGTACCTCCCAGGAAAATGGCTCGCTCACGGGATTCTACGCGACGCTCTCCGGGCCCGAAGGGCTGCCGGTGCGGGTCGCCGCGGATGAGGCGGCCATTACGGCGGTCTGCTCGACGTGTCACATTCCCATTCTCGTCGATGAAATCTCGGTCGGCCCGTCATCCCCCGGCTCGCCCAATACCGGGTTCCCGTGGATTCCGTATGAATCCGCGGAGATCGTCCAATCGATCGATCTCAACGTTTCCGCCGCGCTTTTCTGGGTTTCTCAGGGGACCTACCCCGCCAGCTGGCTCTCTCCGTCGGGCTCCACGGAACCGATCTATAGCCTCTTTTCTACGCTCTTTTCTTCGCTGCCCTCGATCCGGTTAGCCACTTCCGTTACGTCGACCGTCGGGAGTCTGTACGCGGCAGTCCTGGGTTGGAGTCCGGAAACCCCGAGTCTCCTTGCCTTCGTGAACGCGAATGCCAGCTGGTCGGTGAGCGTCAATCTCAGCTCCGCGATCCCGGTCGGGGCGCCGGCGACCCTGTGGACCTGGTCCAGCGGGAGCAGTAACCCCGTCAGTCACAGCGGAAGCTCCGGCATTGCGTCAAATTGGGTGCTTCCCCCGGGAAGCCTCCTCGTCTGGCGGGCTTCGGACTCCCCCCGGCACGGCGGGGGATCTATGGGAGATTCGCCGCCCGCGGTGACCGGGGGGAACGTTCCCTCGGATCTCGGGCCGCCTCCAGGTATGGGCTTACGGTCGGCCGACCTCGTCGCGCGGCTGCCAGAATTTATCGCGACCGTGCGCCCATGATCCAGGGGGGCGTGTCCCCGGCACTCTGCGGAGCAAGGGCAACGCCGCACGTCAGCACCAATCTACTCCAGGTCTGATTCGCTCCCGCGACGACCAACTGGGTAGCTCCGTTCGACGTACAACCGAGGGAATACGCCTCGAACGTGTATTGCCCGTTCGGCAGACGTAGCAAGAACGTTCCGTTCGTCACGGGAACGGAGTAGCCGTCGCCGGCGACGGTGACCGAGGACATCGGGAGGACGGCAGGGTACGAGACCGTTCCTCGAACCTCGTACGTCGGAGCGAAATCGAACAGATCGGTCATGGGCGGCGCGTTCGCCCAATTGTCGTTGTGGCCAGTGTGGCCTAGATCGAGGAGCCATTCGGTCGTCGTCAGGAGGTCGTAGTCGTTGTAGGGCGCACTGGAGGTATAGTCAAAATGGGCGTAGGGGCTGATGGCGGTGAGATAGACCAGCCCCGTGCCATTAGGCTGTGGCGAAGTTTGATTCGATGCGTATGCGACAAAGACGGCGCTGCTCGAAAACGCCGGTGCAGAGACCACTGGCGCTAGGAATCCCGACAGCCACTTGTCGACCATGGAGAGGTTGTCACCGCCCCTTTGGACCGGAAGCATCGGTTGAATCCAGACATAATTCGGAAGGGCGTCGTGAGTGAGTGCATCGTCCCAGTCGGCGAAGGTCAGGATGTGGTCAGCGCAGTACTGCGAGTTTTGAGTCACGTAGTTGTAGGTCAGGAAAGGGTCGTAAATTGAAGAGTAGTTCTGCGCCCCGCTGGTATTGCACGGAGTGGTCATGTTCTCCGAGTAGTCGGCCCAACTCTCGCCGTCACGGTCGATGAGTTGGGCGATCGACAGCGTGTTTTGCGAATTGACGCCGCTGGTGGCGTAGAGGTAATCATAGTAGGCGTAGGAACTAAGTCCGGAGAAATGTCCCGCGTAGGCGTACTGCTCCGCAAGGTTCGCCTGATAGGGGGCTTGTTTGGACTGACTTGAGCTGGCGTTCGCCACGAGCTCTCCTCCAGCGTTGCCGCCTACGAACACGACGATCACGTGCTGAATTGGGGTCGGGAGCACTGGCGCGACGTAGGACGCCGGGGAAGGGTGCCTCAGGTCGTGACTCGTGAGGAGGAAGTAGAGCGCCGACCCGCCGACCGAACTCAGCACGACGAGCACCGTGATGACGGTGACATTCGGATGCCGCTTCCCGCGCCTTCGGGCAGGCCGGTGCCAGTACGGATTGGAGAGCGGGACCGGTGCGACCGGGACCGCTCGAATGATCTTCGGCGGCTCGCTCATGGGTCCGCCCTCCAAGGGCCGGCCACCCGACCTCGCTCGAAGGAGAGACCGGAACTCACCCCCGATCGGCAGCGGATCGACATGTTCACGCACACGAGAGGCGGAAGTCGGCGATCGTGGGTCCGCCGGCGACGGTGAACCCCTGGGGCGAGCCGTAGCATGTCCCGTGGGACAAACTGGCCGAGAAGGAGTAGGTCCCGTTCGGAAGCGGGAGCTCAAACGTTCCGTTCATGCCTGTGATCACATCGTAGCCGTCCCCCCCGACGCTCGCACCCGCGACCGGTGAACCATTGTTGGTCACCGTCCCACTCACCACATAAGTGGCCGCGAAATCGAAGAGGTCGGTCATCGGGGGATTCTGCGGCCAGTTGTCATTGTGTCCCGTGTGGCCGAGGCCCAGTAACCATTCCGTGGTGGTGAGGATGTTGAAGTCATTGTACCCCACGTTCGACGTAAAATCGAGATGGGCCCATGGACTGATCGCCACCATGTACACCGGCGCCGGCACGTTATCCGGCTGGCCATTGGGCAGGGCTTCGGTCGAATTGTAATCGTAGGCCAGCAGCACTACGCTGTTGCGAAAGTAGCTGCTATTCAGAAACGGATTGAGGAAGCCGCGGAGCCACGCGTCTCCGTGCGCGATGGCCTCCGGACAAGCCGGACATTCGTGATCGTCATTAGTGTCGTTCGGAGTGATCCAGGCGTAGTTCGGTAACGCTCCGGAGGTGAGCGTCGTGTTCCACTGACTCAGATTCACCACGTGCTGGTCGCAGTACGCGGTCTGGTTCCCTTTCCCGATGAAGCGATAATTGTACTCGACCCAGGGGTCGTGATTGGTGTCGTAAACGAGATGGTCGGTTTGGTTGCCGACCTCGGACGCGGGCAACGTCGTGTTAGCCACGGTACTGTTGGGGTCACAGGGGGTGGGCATACTCTCGATGTACGCCATCCAGGATTCCCCGGTCGTATTCACGAGGTTTGCGAGGTTCGAGGCGTTGGGATCTCCCTCGTCGCCGCTCGTGGCGTACTCGTAATTCTTGAGCGAATCCGAGGTCAAGCCATAGTATCCTGACGCGAAGGCATAGTGAGTCGCCAAATATCGCTCAAAGGAACCGTTCGTCAGGACATCGCCTAGGTCCTGGTCTTCCATGAAGATCACAATGACGTGCTGGATGGGGGTCGGAAAATTATGAGTCTCTTGCGGGGTTGTATTCGCGGGCGCCGGGCGATGAAATAGTTCAAGATCGATCAGCACCACTCCCCCGACGACGATCAGCGCAACCAGCACAGCGGCTACGCGCGTATTGAGGCTCGCGAATCGGTGTCTTCGGGGAGCAGGTCCGGAAGGGGCGACGGGGGAGCTGCGGGGCCGGCTCCCTCCGTCCCAGACGTCTGCCGGACCCATCATAGTGCGTTCGCATCCCTACCCCCCGTTATAGCGATTTGTCCTTAGGGGTTCCGCGGGCGAGGAACACAATCGGTTTGAAATCGAGACACGACGGTACGCAACTGTCTTCGGTGCAATCTTCGATCCGCTCGGGCCGGTAGCTCTCTATGGTCGGGGCCAGTTCGGGCAAAGAAGTGAATCAAGCAACGGTTCGCCACTGCTGCCGACAATCATTATGTAGCCTCGTCTAACCCCCCTAGCCGGCGGAGCGCCACGGAGCGAAACCAAAGGATGCGACGTGGGAACGAGTCGACCCGGCGACTTCCGTCGTACAGCGGGGTGGTAGCCTCGTTATCCGCAGTCGTTCTGGGAGGAATCTTCCCGATCGCCGCGACTTCGATTTGGAACACGTTCCTCGCTTTTGTCCGGCGGTTCTTTCAGGAGGTCGAGCGACTTCGGATCCCGCTCGGCGTGATCCCGATCATCTTTGGGATTGCGGTCGGTCTCGCGTTCTTTTTCCAAAACATTCAGCGCAAGGCAGACGGCGCGATCGAGATCGAGCCGTTGCGTTCGTTTCACGAGGTCCCCCTCAAAGGGGGCGGTCCGGAAGCGGCAATACCCGCGGCGACCAGCGAGCCGGGAGGGGTTCATATTTGGAGAAAGGAAGGGGTCACGACGCTGGCCGAAGGAGTCGTGCCAGCCGCTCCGTCCCTCGTCCCGCCCCCTCCCACGGCGTTTCTCCGGAACCTCCTCGCGGCATTCGCCTTGCTGGTCGTCTCGCTGATGGTCTTCCGACACGCGTTCTTTTACTTCTACGATCGGATCGTGCTCGCGGTCAGCGTCGCGGTCTACTGGCCGTTGGCGTTTCCCTCCGCTCTATCCGGTTTGTCCGTCGGGCACACGGTGCCCGACTACATTTTTCTAGTCTATTTCGCTTTCATAGTAGGATTCCTGCTCGCGTCGGGGGTTCTCACCACCGACCGATTCGAACCCCGTCGAGTTCACGCCGTCCTCGCGATCGCGATCTGCTATCCGATCGTCGCCGTCCTTTCCGACGTTTTCTTTTTCACCGTCGGCGAACCGTTTTCCAGGTCCGCCGCGCTCCTGATTCGGGGGATCATTGGCGGAGTCTTCGTGGGAGGATTGGTCCTCGCGGCGGTCCAGCTTCCCCAGCCCGTCCGGGTCCGCCCGAGTCGGCCCGCGGAACCCGGCATCGTCACCGTGTTCTTCCTTGCCGTCATCACCGCGGTCATCCTTGCGCTCGGCCTTCTGTACCTATTATTCCGATTCCTGGGGATCGGCCGGGGCCTCGTCCCGATCGGAGTCCTGCTGCTCCTCCCTTTGCTCGCCTTGACGATTTGGGCGATCATTGGTCGAGGCGTCTACAACTACTACCTCCGCAAGCGCCCGATCCCCCCGGTCTCCGTGTACCACCCTCCGGTGACGATCATCATTCCCGCCTTCAACGAAGCTCAAGGCATTGCGCTCACTATTCGCTCCGCCGACGTGGCGGCCAAGATGTATCCGGGAACCACCGAGATCTTGGTCGGGAACGACGGTTCGACCGACCGAACCTTGGAGATTGCCGTTCGAGAGATTCGAGCTCTGCGGAATGGGAAGGGAGCAGTCATCGACCTTCCGCACGGCGGAAAGGCGAACGTCCTCAATGCCCTCTTGCGCATCGCCTCCGGGGAGATCGTCATCCGGATCGACGGCGACACGCAGATCTCCTCTCGGCTCGGCTTCAGTCAGATCGTTCCCCATTTTGCGGACCCGGATATTGGGGGCGTTCAAGGGCTTCTTCTTCCGTTACAGCAGACGGGCTGGACCAGCCGACTTCGATTTACGGAAGTGGCCTGGAATCACTTATTCCTGCGACCCGCGACCATGGGGATGCGGGCCTGCCAGGTCATTGACGGAGCGTTTTCCGCCTGCCGTAGGGTGGATCTTCTCGCCGCGGGAGGATGGGTCAATTGGAATGGGGAAGATACCGAAGTGACGTTGCGCCTCGAGCGTCAAGGATTCCGAATGCGCCTCGAGACGGGCGCCGCGGCCTTCGAAGATGTTCCTCGAAATTATGCCAAATTGGAGCGGCAGCGGATTCGATGGAACCGAGGGGGTGTCTATGCCCACTATCGACACTTTTACGCGTCCTTCAACGAGGCGTGGGCGTATGGAGGGTTGGCGATGCTCTACTGGATCGCCCTGTTCATCCGCGCGGGTCTTCGGAGTGGATCTGACGTCTATGTCGTTCTTTCCGTCGTCTTCGTTCCCACGATCCTTCACCTGGGAATCATCCTGGCGATCCTCTTGATCCCGCGCGGTCTCGTCATCGCCTCCTTCATGATCCGCTACCGCCGCGCTCGGTGGATCCCCTGGGTGGTCGCTTGGCCGGTCTTCTCGGTCATCAAACAACAGTTCGCCATCAAATCCTGGGGAACGATGTTTCCGGGCGAAGCCGAAGAGTTCGTCTGAGGTCCCACCGGGACTCCGTCCGGTTGGCAATCAATTCAAATACCCCCAACGACCAGAATCAGAGAGCGCATTGGAGGTCTCCATGAAAGTCTTGATCACGGGAATTGACGGCTATACCGGCTGGCCTCTCGCCTTACATCTGCTGGCCCGTGGACACGACGTCGCGGGCATCGACAATTTCGTCACCCGGTGCCGGGTGCAAGAGGTCGGCAGCTGGTCGGCGACTCCCATTCCGTCCTTCCCCCGCCGATTAGAAGCGGTCCACGAGGTCATGGGAAAGACCATCTCGTTCCATCGCGGAGACGTCACCAATTACGAATTCATTCACCAGGTGCTCACCGCCGAGCAGCCCGAAGCGATCGTGCACCTGGGGGAGCAACGATCCGCGCCCTATTCGATGATCGACGTGCACCACGCCGTCGAGACGCAAACCGACAACATCGCCGGTACATTGAACCTGATTTACGCGATTCGCGACGTCGTGCCCGAGGCCCACCTGGTCAAGATGGGTACCATGGGCGAGTACGGGACCCCGAACATCGATATTGCGGAGGGATTCTTCGATGTCGAGTGGCGCGGCCGAAGGGATGCGCACCTTCCATTTCCCCGTCAAGCCGGGCAGCTGGTATCACTGGAGCAAGGTCCACGACTCGGGGAACGTGATGTTCGCCGCTCGAGTGTTTCAGATCCGCGCCACGGATGTCATGCAAGGCGTCGTCTACGGGATCCGGACACCGGAAATGACGGACGATCGGCTCCGCACCCGATTCGACTTCGATGATGTTTGGGGCACCGCCCTAAATCGATTCGTCGTCCAGGCGATCCTCGGACTCCCGATCACCCCCTATGGCCGCGGCGGGCAGACTCGGGGCTACATCGCCCTCGAAGATTCGATGCAGTCGTTGCGACTTTCCGTCGAGAATCCGGTCGCGCGAGGAGAGTATCGCGTGCTCAACCAGTTCGATGAAGCGGACCCGGTCAACCAGCTCGCGGACATGGTCAAAGAGGTCGCCGAGGAGTTCGGCCTGCATCCCACCATCGAGCACTATCCGAATCCGCGAGTGGAAGCCGAGGATCACTACTATCATCCCATCCACGACAAACTCGCCGAGATGGGCTATCGGCGCAGCCGCGAACTGCGGGACGTGATGCGCGAGCTGTTCCGCGAACTGCGTCGCGATCGGCGCCGACTCGAAGCGAAGCGCGGCGCGGTGCTCCCCGCCGTCCAGTGGCGCAAAGCAGCGGACCCGGCCGAACTTCGATCCCGATCCGACAAACCCCCTTCCGCTCCCTCCGAGCCATCGGCGCCCACGGCCCCCGATACGTCGACGGCACCGGTGCGATAATCGCCATGCACGGCGTGCTCACCCTCGCCGGCGAGGGCAGCCGGATGCTGCCCTGGAGCCGCGGACTGCGCAAGGAGTTCCTCCCGCTTTTCGACCGCAGCGCGGACGGTCAAGCCGTCCTCAAACCGGTCGCCAACCTGGTGTTCGAAACCCTTGTCGCGAGCGGAATCGACGATTTCATTCTCGTCGTCGGCGGTCCGGATGGAGGGGTCACCGCCCAGAATTATTTCACCGTCGACCGGGAGTTCCTGGAGCGTAACGCCGACCGAGCGGAGCGATTGTCCGAAACTTCCCGGTTCTACAATGCGCTCTCGGATTCGCGGATCCGATTCGCGGTGCAGCCTCGCCCTCTCGGATTCGGGGATGCGCTGCTCTATGCCGCTCCGTTCGTCGGGCCCGATCCGTTCGTGCTCCACGCCGCGGACGCCGTTCTTTTGGAGCGTAAACGAGGACGTCTTCCCGCATTGATGGCCAAGATCCAGGCCCGAGACGACTTGGATGTCGTCCTCTTGGTACGCAAGGTCGCCCGTCCTCAGAACTACGGGGTCGTCGAAGGCCGGTCTGACGGGTCGCGTGGAAGATTTCCGGCGTTTGGCGGTGAGCGGGATGGAAGAAAAGCCCGCGAAACCTCGTTCCCAGTGGGCCGCGACCGCCGTCTACTGTCTGACTTCGCGCATTTTCACCGAGCTCAATCAAGCCCGCGCCGAATCCCCTCAATCGGAACTCGAGCTCACGACCGGCATCGTACGCTTGATCGCGGCCGGCGCTCGCGTCGAGGCGCTGATCATCAATCCGCGATTTGCCGAGTGGCGCAGCGTGGGATCGCCCGAAGGCTACTTCCGGGCCCTGCAGCGCACGCGCCGCGTGGTCACGGGCGCGAGCCCGTTCCTCGAGCCGTTGAAGGCGACGAAGAAGCGTTCGTCCTGAACGCACACCCGCCGGAACGGATCAGGATCGGATCGCCGATCCGTTCGGAGAAAGCCAGTGAAGCCCCTCGAGCTGGCCGAGGATGTCCTCCGCGGACTGACCGGGAGTCAGATTGAGCGCGTCGACGACGAGGTCTGGGTGCTCCGGCGGTTCATAGGGGTCGTCGATCCCGGTCATCTCCTTGATCTCCCCCGCGCGAGCTTTCTGGTAGAGTCCTTTGACATCCCGCTGCTCGCAGACGCCGATCGGGGTGTTGACATACACTTCCACGAACGCTCCGATCTGTTCCCGCGCCCGCGCCCGAGACGTCCGATACGGGGAGATCAGCGCTACGATCGCAATAGTTCCGTTGCGCGCCAACAGCTTCGCCACGTACGTGACCCGCTGCGCATGCTTTTCGCGGGAGGCTCGATCGAACCCCAGGTCGGCACTCAACCCCGTTCGGATCTCGTCCCCGTCGAGGAGCTCCACGTGCCGGCCCCGGGCTCGTAGACGCGGAACGAGTTCTTTCGCGATCGTCGTCTTTCCGGCGCTGGGAAGGCCGGTGAGCCAGATACAGAATCCGCGCGCTTCGTCGGCCATCTTCGGTCTACGAGCCCCCGAATTCGTATAAACCAATTTCCCCGCCCCGGTCCGTCTGTGCGCGGCCTAACCCTCCCGAGCACACTCACCGAAGGGTCTATGAGTGGAAGCAGAGGCTTTGAAAGTCAGCCGCGAACTCGCGGGAGCGAACGCCGGCCCAGGCATCCTTGGATATGGAAGAGAAGCCCCGAACCAAGATCGGTCTGTTCGCGAACTTCTACCCCGGGAAAGACCGGCTCGGAACGCACTCCACCAGTCTGGCCCTCCTACTGTTGCGCGCGGCTCCGGAGTTGCAGCTCGAGCTCGCGGTGCCCGAAGGTTCGGAATGGCCACCCGGCTTCGACCGATCTCGCGTAACCTTCCGACCGGGTTGGCGGCACGATCGCGCGGGCAAGATGGTCTGGTCCGCCGCAAAATTGGCGCGTTCGCTCACCCCGAACGGACATGCGCTCTTCAACTGGTTTCCGACTTGTTTTGGAGAGACCCGGGTGGCGAACGGCACTGGGATGTTGCTGCCCCGACTCGTACGTCTACTGGGTCGACAGCCCCCGTGCGTCTATGCACACAATTTCATAGAGACTCAGGACAGTCGGACGGCTCGGATATCGGGCCTCCCGCACGGAGAGGGTGGCGTTGCGAACGCTCGAACGCTCGCTGGTTCGGTCGTCCCGCGTGTTCGTCCCTCTCGACAGTCAGCGTCGGTCGATCCGGACGATCTTCGGGCGTCGGTCACGGCTCGCCCGATCCCGTTTGTCGAAGCTTTGTATGGCCACTGGGTCCACCAAGCCTATCCGGGCCAATCGTTTGGAGCGGCCATCCCGCCGCGGAAGAACTTTCGCGTGCTGTTGTTCGGGGTCTGGGGGCCCGCGAAAGATCTGGATTCGGTCCTCCCGGTCCTGGACGGATTGTATCGCACGGGTCATCGGTTCGAAACGTTGTTCGCGGGTTCGTTCAATCGCTTCTTTCCGGGGTATCGAGAGAAGCTCCGAGCGGCTCTGGCATCGCTTCCGGCAGAATACTGCCAGTTCGTCACCGAACCGCCCGACGAGGCCACGCCCGAACTTTTCGGGTCCAGTGACCTGGTGATCTTGCCTTACAATGCGATCGCGGGACCCTCCGGCGTTATGGGACTCGCCGCGTTTCACGGATGTCGCATCATTGCCTACGATGTTCCGGAGTTGCGAGAATACGACGCGATCCTACAGGGGCGCACCGTCTTCGTTCCCCCGGGAGATCGACCCGCGCTCTCCGACGCGATCGCCCGCTGCATCGCGGGCGAGGTCCCGGGGTCGACCGAGTCGGCGGAAAGCAAGGTCGGTCGGGCCGAAGATGCCGCGCGGCTCCTGGTAGAGGAGATCGCTCGGGGCTAAACGACCGCGAGTTCTCCCTCGTCGGATAAGAACTAGGGAGCTACGGGGAGGGCCTCGAGGACGGGCCGGCCCTGAAGGCGCGCGGGAATCTCCTCTCCGATCGCGGTCAGGAGCGTGGGCAGAACGTCGACCGCGTCAATGCCGGGAAAGGTCCGGCCGTCGGTCCGCTCCGGGTCGTAGACGATGAAGATCCCTTCCGTCCCGTGGACGGCGTCGTCCGGACCCGTGTCATTCTCTTCGAGGTAGTTCGTCGGATAGCCGATCGTCCCGGCCGAACGCCAGCGGAGTGCATCGAAGTACCACCGATGAGGTCCGGAGGGTCGCCGTTCATTTCGCGATAGATCGTCTTGGGATCGAGGATCTGCGTCGGGAGCGGAGCTCCGTCCGGCTCTTGGAGAGTCGTCAGATCTTGCTCCAACTGGGCGCGAAGCGCGGGAAAGTCCGCCCGGATCCACGATACCTTCCTTCTCGCGCCCGCGCACATTGAAAAACAACCGCGCGTAGTACCCCCCGGCGCCCAGACCTTCGTCTTCCCCCAATCCACCTCCGCCTTCTCGAAGGGAGTTCCCGGCCGAGTCGGAGGGTGACGCAGGGTAAGATACCCCTTCTGCTCGAGCCACTGATTGATGCAGAAACAGCCCTTCATCGGCATCATTCCGTGGTCAGAGACGATCACCACGATCGTATCGGAGTCGATGTGGGAGACGAGTCGGCCGATCCACTGGTCGAGCTGCGCGAAGTACTCGTCGGCCGCGTGCTCGAACTCGTTCCCGGGCACGAACCGCGGGTGCATCGGATCAACGTACTTCCAGAAAGCATGGCCCAATCGGTCGGTGCCGATCTCATGGATCGCGAAGAGGTCCCAGCTTTCTCGAGTGTACAGCGCTTCCGCGATCTCAAAGCGCCGCCGCGTCATGCCGAGGATCTGCTGGAAGAGATCTCGCCGTTCCTCCGCTCGAAACGGGACGTCGAATCGATAGGTGCCGAATCGGGCATCGATCTCTGCGCGGAGCTCGGCGGGAAACGTCGTATCCGTGCTTTCGGGAGGAGTAAGGAAGTCCGAGATGTAGAATCCGTTGACCTTCGGCGGGGGGTACCCGGAGGAACTCCGATCACCCGACGCGTCGGCCGCGTCCAGAGAGGAGCATGAACAGGGTGGGGACTTCGAGCAGCGTCGACCGCGGAACGTAGGTCTGAGTATAGGAGTAGTTCAGCCGGTCCCGGAAGCCGTAGAACCCCAGGGTTCCGGGGTCGAACCCCGTGAACATGACCGGCCAAGCCGGGATGCTGATCGGGGGATCGGTCGTTCGCATCGGGCCGTGCACGCCCGCGTCCATCATCGCCGAGACGTTCGGCATACGACCCCGATGATGGTCGAACAGAACTTCCGGAGGAACCCCGTCGAGTCCGATAATGAGCAGCTTGCGCCGCCGTGGAGAGGGCGCGTTCGAAGTCATGATCGGCGGGGTCACCCCGGCAGGTTCTTAATGGTATGTCGTTCGAACGGAAACAAATCGGAGGCGGCGAACCACTTACATCGATTCGTCGAGGGAACTGGAATCGAGGGAACTGGAGTCGAGCGAGCTGGGCTCGGGGGAGGTGGTGCTCGAGCCGGTCGGCGACTCCGGCTCCGATCGATGCCGCATTCGAACGAACAGCGCCACGCCAATGATCACCGCGGCAATGGCCGACGAAGCGATGAGGATCAGTTCGGCCGCCGAGAACCCCTTCGGCGGCCCAATGGCCGTGCCCCCCGAAGGAAGGAAGGTAACCATGATCGTCTGATTGAGTCCCTGGACCGTGACTTCCCCCGAGGGCGTGGGCTGCGAGTAGCCGGCCACGAAGCCGAGATAGTACGACCAATTCCCGTCCGGCAGCAGGATCGCGGTAAAATTGGTCCCGGGAGCAAAAACCGTGAACCCGCCGATGGACACGCTCCAAGCAGTGCCGGGGGCGAGCCCAGTTTCCACGAACTCCACCGTGTAGGTCGTGACGGGAACGAAGACGATCGGGACGTTCACGAGCCGGCCATTGACGGTCACACTTCCCGTCGCGCCGGTGAGAATGAACAGGACCACCGGGCTAACGGAATAATTGTACGTTCCGTTGGCTTCGAAGAAGTTGATCGGGGCGCTTCCCGGTTGGGTGACAGGAACGCCGTTCAACGTAACGGTCCAATTCGTCGATTGAGGCAGCTGGTTGTTGAAGAAACTGACTTCATAGACGTAGGCGGAGAAGCGGATGTAGACGACGGCCTCTGATCCCTGGACCTTAAAGTTGCCCCCCGTGATGTTGGCGGAGTAGCCCCGGACGAGGGGAACAAGGAACGTGTAGGTTCCATTCGCCTCTTGGGTCGTGAGCGTGCTGGTGTTTCCGAGGATCTCGTAGCCGTTGATCGATACACCCCACTTGGTGCCGAGGTTGAGGCCGGTCTCGTTGAAGACGACGTTGTACGCAAACTGCGGGAAGTCGACCGATACCTCTGTGTTGGACCCAGCGATGACTACGCTCGCGTTGCGAGGCACCGCCTGATACCCCGGGGGCGGGGTCACGGTGAAGCTGTAGTTTCCATCAGGTTCCGAGAAGACGATCTGGGGCGTCGAGGACGATTGATTCGACCCGAGGATATCGACGCTCCAAGTAGCCCCTGATGGAAGACCGCTCTCCAGAAACGTCAGCGTGTAGAAATCTTCGGTCCAAGTGATCGTTACCCCCTGGGGGCCCCCCGCAACGGTAACTTGTCCGCCCGCCACATTTGGTGTCCAACCGAAAACGGATCCGACGGTGTAGGAGTACGTCCCATTTGGTTCGGTGAACCCGATGGTGGAGGTCGTCGAGGACTCCAGGGTGAAGAGCGTAATCGCCCAAGCGGTGCCCGTGGGCAGGCCGGATTCGGTGAAGGTTATGGGGTAAGTAACAAGGATGAAATTCACCTTCGGGCCCACCGCCATGCCAGCCACCGTGATCGAGCCGGAAGCGGGCGAGGGTCGATATTGTGAATTCGAGCTCTGGATAGTGAATGAATAGCTGCCGTTCGTCTCACTAAACTGAATCATTGTCGTCGTTGAATGCTCATTGACCCCATTGAGGGTCACAGACCAGTCGGTGCCCGATGGGAGGCCCGTCTCGGTAAAGGTCACGAGATAGGTCTGGAGACTGAAGGTGATCGACTTTTCGACGGGTCCCCCGTTCACCTTCACCGGACCCGAACCGGGCGAGGGAGAATAATCCCCAGAAGGAGCTACTGAAAACGAGTAGGAGCCGTCCGGCTCGGAGAAGACGATGGTGGGGGTATTGCTGAACATTTGAACCCCGTTGAGTGTTACGGCCCATTGGTTTCCCCCCGGGAGCCCCGATTCAGTAAACGTAACGGGGTAAACCAGGAGCGTGAAAGTGATAGCCTGGTTGGCGGGGCCATCGGAGACCATAATTTCACCAGAACTCGGGTTGGGGGAATAACCGGCCGAGGAGACGGAGTAGGAGTACAGACCATTCGGTTCTGAAAATGCGATGGAATTGGTCGTGCTCGCCTGAGGAGTGCCGTTGAGTGTCACCATCCACTGGGTCCCAGGCGGCAGCCCCGATTCGGTGAAGGTTACCGAATAGAACGACTCGCTGAACGTGACATCCGTTTTGACCGCTCCGCCGTCGACTGTCACCATTCCACTCGCAGGCGATGGCGAATAACGGTTGTCGGAGGTCGAGATCGAGTAGGAATAACTGCCATTCGCCTCCTGAAAGACGATGGACGGGGTCGTTTGGGATTGGGGAGTCCCCTGAAGAGTCACGGTCCACGGCGTGCCGCTCGGGAGTCCAGATTCCGTGAATTTGACGGAATAAGTGACCGGGGTGAAAGTGATCGTCGGCACAGTAGTGTCGTTTCCCGAAACCATCGCGGTTCCGGAGCCCTGGCTGGGGGAGAAACCGGCCGAAGAGACGGACCAGGGGTGAGATCCATTTGCTATGTTGTTGAAGACGATGGAGGAACTCGAGCTCGACTGCTGATTTCCATCCAACGTCGCGGACCACTGCGTACCACCGGGGAGTCCATTCTCATTGAACGTCACCGTGCAGTTCGTGACCGGATCGTTGCAGGTCGGACCCTGGGCCCGCGCGTTACCAATCGAAGTGGGTACGGCGATCAGCAGCACGAAGAAAATGAGAACGAGTGTCCACCGTGGCCGTCGCGTGAGCATCGATTGTGGCGCCCCCGCCAGAGTGGCGACGTGGGCTACTAAACCTTTGTCCTAAGATTTGGTTTCGAAACGAGACTGGGACGGCCGTCAGGGGAGACCCCAGAATCTGGCCGCATCCCAAGAGCTCCCGGAGCAGGGGGCAGGCGACTTCCTTAGGCGAGGGTCGCGGGGAGGAGCAGCACTTCCCACTGTCCCTGCCGGAAAAAGATCGTGGACCGGTACCTCTTGAGTGAGGTAAATGGCTACGCTTTGCTCGGACCCGCGAGTGATGTTGTCGAGCAACACAAATCGGGCGTTCCAGTTGCTCAATATCGAAGGCGTGCTGATCACCCGAGGCAGCGGAGTCCCTAGGCTCGTGGCGATGGGGGTGGTTAGGGCAATGGAAAGGCCGAGACCCTGACTGCCGTTCCCTCCCGTGGACGGGCTCGGGGAGAGGAACTTGAGCGTGACGGCCCCCCGAGAATATTCGGAACCTCCTCCGTAGTTAACTCGGGAGTTCCCGCCCACGGTCCCGTAAGTTGTAGTCACCCCAAACTCTCCGTTTCCAGCATTCCACTGGAACGTCGGCCCCGCGATCGAGACTTTCGGAAGTACGAGGACTCCAGGGGCGGGACGCGCCGCGGCATTCAGAGTTGACAACCCGATGCCGCAGGTCGAGACCGCCGTCACGTTGACGTACACCGGTTGGCCCGGGTCCGTCGTCGAGGTCACATTGAGATCATAGCTCAGGTTGTACAGATGGGCCGAGTAGTGAGTGGTCATCGTCGGATTCGCTCCGGACGAGAAAGTGGTCAACGGTACTGGATCCGCCGGAGTCCAAGCCGGGACGACCAGGTTGCTGTTATTTGCGAACGTGACGGAATAGCTGTCCGGCGCAAACTCCAGGATGGCGGAAGGGGTACCGTAACGGAGCGCCCCATAGGCGGGCGAACCCGAATAGAACGTCGAATTGGGTCCGGAAATACTGGAAACTCCGGTGAACTGCACCCCATTCGAGATTGCGCTATGGAAGTGGAAAGGAAAGTAGGCTAACTGGGAATCTGAAACTCGAGTGGCTTTGAACAGAAAGCCACTCACGACCGTCGGGGAATAGACGTTCCGATTGCTCATGGCGAAAGTCCAGTGAAGCGTGGCGCCCCCGGAAACCGATAGAATACTGCCCGGAATCCCGGAGTTTTGGATGGCCTGCATCGCATGCACGTAGTCCCAGGTATGCAGGGGCGTCGCGTACTGTCGTTGGTAATGTTTCAGGTACAGGATAGGAAAACACGACGCCCGCTAGGAGCACGATGAAAACCCCGGTGAGGGCAAAAAACACGAGTAAGAGCGAACGGCGTCGGGGCCGAATCGAGCGGGGGGAAGGTTGATAGCGTCGAGCCGGGGCGGGCTGTGCCTTCGGCGCAGGAGTCGTCCTCGTACCCTTTCGCCGTGCAGGCGCTGCGCACCAATAGAACACGGTGTCGAAGGCGAGCATCCCGATCAGGAGGAACGGCAAGTCGAGCGAATAGGCGAACCGACGATAGTCCGTATAGATATTGAGGATCCAGCCGCCCAGTGCCATGGCCACGATCGCGAGGATGCTGGCGCCGACGATGACGAGCGAGGGGGTCAGGTAGCGTGGCCACCAAATGGCGAGCGCGAGCATCCCAAAAAAGACCAGTGCCGTGAATCCCACGGCGATCTCAAATGCGCCGTTCGGCGTCTTGATCAGCTGATAGCCGACCACCCCCCCCAGCGCTTGCAAGTGCAGGGGATACAGCACCGGCGCGATTGAGGATTTGAGGTGCGCGAGGGCGTTGGACGAGAGGTAGTTATTCTGAGGAATATGCTTGAGTCGAGTCCCTAGGTAGTAGGCGCCGATTCCGGCGCCGGCGATCGTAACTCCGGCCGCCCCTGCCGGACTGGCTACGAGGCTCACGGGTAACTGCCGCTTGATCAAGAGGAAGAAGCCAACAATCGCCAAAGTGACCACGAGCGCCAGGCCCACGAACTCGTGCGTCAGTAGCGTGGCGCCAACTGCCAGCCAGAAAAATACGAGGTGCAGGGGACGTCGACCTCGAATGTAGCGAACGCCGAACGCGAGGGCTAGATTCGTGAAGATAAGGGCCAACAGCGTCGGATATCCGCCAAAGAAAAACAGTCGGTCAAAAGGAACCGTTACGAAGAGAAGTCCCTCGACCATGAGCGCTGAAATTCGGAAGCGAAACAATGATCGCCCCAGGACGTACGTCGACAGTCCGATGAGCACGATCGCGACCCCAACGTAGATCCGGGGGCCGATCAGGGGTCCGCCGCCGAGCAGGACGAAAAACCCAAGCAACGGGAACAGACCCGGCGGATAGCCGAAGGGAACGATTTCCGACGGATGCGGGTAGAAAACGAACGGATACGAGAGCGCGGTCCAGGTTCCTGTATCTCCTCCGAGAGGTACCGGAACGATGGAAAAGAGATATTCGACGATCACCACAAACACGAGCGAGATACCGAGGGCGGCGAGCCAACTGCCCGCTTCTGGACCGGGGGCCAGCAGAGTCCCGGTATACGGGGTGATCCGGGCCTTTGGGTCGACGGGCTTGGAGCGGGGTAACTTCGGCTTCGAGGAGCTCGGGGCACGGTTGGAGGTGTTTGCGGGAGGCGGGTTGGACGTGCTCACTGATGTTTCCCTAGCAACGGTTGGAGTTTACTGGCGGTGGATCGGCCCCCGAGCATGCTACCCCTCATGAAACTATCGAACCGCAACGCCACACCGTGGAGTCCATACAAGGCAAGAAAGATACGCTCGATTTCGCGGTGTATGAACTGGGTCGAGAATTCGCGGACGAGAAGGTCGGATGGCACCGCTCGAATCTCCCATTTTAAATATCTCCAATGGAGCGGGTCGGTTCGATGCAGCGTCTCCTGATAATTGGGCTGGATTCGGTGCCTCCCGAGTTCCTATTCGAAAAGTACCTCGACCGAATGCCGAATCTCAAGCAGATCATCGCTCGATCCCGGCATGGGACCCTTCGAACCATCGACCCCCCCATCACCGTCCCAGCGTGGGCCGTCATGTTTTCCGGGGTGGACCCCGGTACGCTCGGAATCTACGGGTTCCGCCACCGCCGTCCCGGGACGTACCATACGATGTACACACCCACCTCGGGAATGCTGCCGTTTCCCTGTATCTGGGATCTATTGTCGCGTCAAGGACGACGCGTGGCGATCGTCGGCATGCCGCCGGGCTATCCGCCACCCCAAGTCAATGGTACGTACGTGTCCGACTTCCTCACCCCGGATGACGCGACCGATTTCGTCTCCCCGGCATC
Source organism: uncultured Thermoplasmata archaeon (assembly GCA_963749195.1). GTDB lineage: Archaea > Thermoplasmatota > Thermoplasmata > Lutacidiplasmatales > UBA184 > Lutacidiplasma. The sequence continues at coordinate 179,213 of CAVVLX010000006.1, read as the reverse complement.
GATGATTCCCGTCGTCCGCGCGGCGGCGGGAGGAGAGTACATCTTCGACGTGACATTCCGCGCCGAAGACCGCGACCGCGTCGAACGCGAGATCTTCGAAATGACCCGCAAGCGGTTCGCGGTCGTTCGCAAGCTTTGGGACCTGGAACCGTGGGACTTCTTCGCGCTCCACGAGATCGGGCCCGACCGCATCCACCATGCGTTCTGGAAGTACTTCGATCGATCCCACCCGAAATACGTGTCGGACTCGCCGTTCAACTCGATCGCGGATCGATACTACGCCCTGCTCGACGAGGAGATCGGCCGCCTTCTAGCGGCCGTGCCGAAGGACGTGCTGACATTGTTCGTATCCGATCACGGCAGCCAGGCCATGGACGGATGCTTCTGCATCAACGACTTTCCTGATCCAACACGGATTTCTTCACCTGAAAGGACCCCGCCCACCCGCGGGCACGCCCATCGATTCCGTCGAGATCGACTGGTCGAAGACTAAAATCTGGGGGTCCGGAGGGTACTATGCTCGCCTTTTCTTCAATGTAAAAGGACGCGAACCTGAGGGAATCGTGGACCCAAAGGAGATACCTGCGCTCGCACAAGCGCTGGAACAAGACCTGAAAAAGGTCGTCCGCCCCGACGGCCGACCCTTGGGAGCCGAACTCCTCGACCCTGCTAAGATCTATCGAGAGGTGCGGGGGGACGCTCCCGACTTGATGGCCTACTTCGGTAACCTCCGTTGGAGGTCGGCGGGTACGATTGGATACGATTCATTGTTCCTATCGGAGAACGATACGGGCCCCGACGATTCCGTTCACTCGATGGAGGGCTTCTTTATCCTCTACGATCCCCAGGACGACGGAGTTGGGGGTCACTTGGCGGATCAATCGATACTCGACGTCGCGCCCACCCTGTTACGACGCCTCGACCTCCCCGTGCCCGAACATATGCAGGGGAAACCGATCAATGCCCTGCTAAAGTGAAGGCGACCGGCGACGGCCCTTCGAACGAAGTTCACAAGGGATCTCGACTCCAAACGATGGAGCCACACAACGAGCGGTCGGTGGGGGTAATTTACCTCGAGGAATCGAGCGTCGACGAATAACCAAAGTCGAGTTTGTCTAATGGGTTCCGCAGCTTCTTGTACCTGAGTATATATGCGCACTGCGCAATGGGCGCGCGGCGTTGAATAGGATGCCTTATATCCATGACGTATAATCCGCGCGCAGTGACGTCGACCGGGTCGACGCCTGAGACGGGCGCAGTCAAAACGGGTACGGGCCGGCCGCGAGCCGATCCGCCCGAAGTGGTCGTGATTCTTCCTACCTTGAACGAGGTCGCTAACCTTCAGCGGACCCTCGACTCGATCCCGCTGGCCGACCTCAAGGCTCGGGGTTGGCATGTGACGCCTATCGTCATCGATGGGGGTTCGACCGATGGAACAGTTGCGGAAGCGCGGCGCCTGGGCCTGCCCGTCCTCCGGCAACAGGGTAAGGGCAAGGGCATTGCGATTCGCGAGGCGCTTCGGTACTCTCAAAACGAGGGGATGCGATTTGCCATCGTCCTGGACGCTGATTGTACATACCCTGGCGAGGCCGTTCTCTCCTTGCTCTCTCTGCTGGACTCGGGATCGGACCTGGTCGTAGGGGTCCGCCAGAATTTCCGGAAACCCAAGGGGACGAAAGAGTTCGTACATCGAATCGGGAACGCCCTCCTTACCTACGTTGCTAGCCAGCTCGGCCGCGACCTGATCCTCGACCTGTGTAGTGGCTTTTGGGGCGTGGACTTGACCACCTGGTCGGATGACGGCCTTCGGTCGACGGGATTCGAGATCGAATCGGAGCTATTTCTCAAGGCGCTCCTGTCCGGTTTCTCCGTGGCTCAGATCCCGATCCCCTACCGAGCCCGAGCGAAGGGTGCTAAGCTACGTACCGTTCACGACGGGTCCCGAATCCTGCTCTCGATCCTGAGTGCGATGCGATTCCGCCGCGGTCTCGGCGGCGGACCACGTCAGTCGGAATCGAGCTTGATCCGATCCGTCCTGGCGGTCTGCTTCATCCAGGGCAGCGGCCGGCTCTTGGTGCTGGCGGATTCGACCCGGGTGAAGGAAGCCAAACTCCTCTCGCAACGCCTCAATGCCGGGGGTATCGATGCCCAGGTCGAGCTCCTCGGTCCCAAAGCGGGCGCGGACCCGAAGGACCTCATGGATTCGATGGTTCAACGGTCCAACGAACACGGCTCGCCGGTTGTGGCGTTGACCGGAACGGCGGGTTCCTCGAAGTCGGATTCAACTCGTGTCGTGCTCATCCCGAACACTCAACGAGTGATCGCCCTCGGCCTGGACGGCCCTACTGGCCTCCCCGCCGTGGGCCGGAAGATCATGATGGCGGTCGATCGCTCTGGAGCCACGACCGGCGGCTTCTCTCTGGTGTCCCAGCACCCGGCCGAGCGGCCGGTGCATGCCTTCCGATCCTTGGGAGCGGCGCTGGACCGATCCTCGGTCCAGGATCAAGTCCGATTCCTCGGCGCGAACCAGATCGGGCTCCCGTTGAGCGTCTTCCGTTTGGATGGGTCGGATTCGCAATCCGCCACTCCGTCCCCGAGCAAGGCGAACCGGCCGAAGTAGCGCACACGACCCCGCCCGTCCGGCCGCCCGTTACAGAAACGTCTTGAACGGTCGACGATAGGTATTCCACGATGTCATCAACGAAGCTGGAGGTCCATCGAGCCCGGGATGTGGCCCTCCCGCTCGAGACGCGCGCGCCGGTGCTCGACCGGGCCGGTCGCACATTGGCGCAGGAAGCGGAGCGCGTCAACACCAGCAACGGGGTCGAGGCCTTCTATTCGGACGGGCTCATTCGAATTCGGGCCTCCGGGTCCGATCCATGGTGCCAGATCGAAGCCGAGAGTGTCTCTGAGCTCCGAGCCGATCAGTTACTGGACCGAGCGGCGACGCTGGTCTCCGACCTCGTCCGAGCCCTGGCCTCGGGCGATTCTCCCGGGGACATGTGGTGCGCCCCAGAATAATCCCCTGGTTCGGTCTGGAAACGCCGCTCTTCCGATCGGGTCCGCTCGGTGACTAAGGGAGCGATCGAGGCGATCCGGCGAAGTCGGATCGCGCGCTGCTAATCAGCTATCGGGCGCGGGGAGGGAAAAGACTCCACGAGCGGCTTCGCGCCCGAGGATTCGGAGAGGGGGCGGAGGCGAGCCGAATCACGAAGAAGTCCACCATTCCGATCAACCAAATAGCGACGGCACCCACCACTCCGATGACATAGGCGTTCAGGGTTGTCGGGGAGAGTGGCGGGATCAACCCGTACAAGGCGGGCGGGGTTTTCGAGCTCGAGTTCAGATGTTCGAACGCGACGACGATCGTCGAGCCGGCGCCGACGACCGAGAAAGCGCCGGTCGCCGAGGTAGGAACATAACCGGAATCGGCGCCGACCACATACTGATAGCTCCCGTTGGGGAGCGAGAGCGAGACGGTGGGACCGTCCGAGGTAACGTTCAACGCGGGGTCATTCTTGAGTGCGACCCACCAGGAGGTCCCCGGTCCCAACCCGCTTTGGCGGAAGGTGACGGAGTAGTTTCCGGCCCCAGTACCCGTGGCGTTGGCGGTGAAACTGATCGGAATCTGCACCGTCTGGCCGTTCACCGATACTGTTCCCGTCGACGGACTCGGCGTGAACCCGGATAGGGGATCCACGGCGTACGAATAACTCCCATTCGGGGTGAACGCCGTGAGCGTACCCATGCCATTAGCATCGATTCCCCCGAGGTCGATTCCCCAGGGTATGGTCGCCGGCAGCCCCTGAGGAACAAATTCCACTGGATAGGTCGACGGACGTCCTCCGACCGGGGCGAAATCAATGGAGACATTCACGGAGCGGCCGTCGACGACGACCGTACCACTGTCGGGTGACGCCTGATACGAGGCGGGCGGGATGATCGTGTAGGGATACGATCCATTGACCATGACCGTCCCCACATTGGGACTGGTCGTGGGGATGGTTTGGCTATCGATCTGGACTGACCACGCGCTCCCACTCGATAAGCCGGATTCTGAGAACGTGACGGGGTACTCGGCCGGCGTCGACGATCCCGAGTGGGTGGGCACCCGAACGAGTGCGAGGCTAGCCGCAGGAATCGTGAGGGTCGATCCCACGCCTTGAGGTGCGACCCAGCTCGTGGGACCAGAAGCGGTCTGATTCCAGACAATTTCCTCGGCGGGACCCCCGCGGGGAACGCCAGCGCTCCAGAGCGGGATCGTCACCGAGGAGGTCGCATTCGCGTTGACCACGAGCAGGGCTGCCTGGGTGCCGGCTTCGTTCAGCGTAGCGGCGCCATAGACATCCTGGATGGGGGAAGACACCGAGGTCGGCACATAGAGGTCGCCGAGCTCCGGCAGGACCGAGCCATACAGTTCGCCGAGGGGGGACTCGACTCCGGAGCCGGTGTACAGAGATCCCGGGTAGGTGGATTGGAACGCGAATAGATCGATATTCGAGACTCCCAGCGCGATCCCTTGCAACAACGAGGCCGCGATGTACGGAACGTTCGGATACGTTTTCATGTAGCCGTCCCACTTCCCCCCGCCGTTGCCGGAACCGAATTCCGTCACGAAGATCGGAATGGTTCCACATTTCGGACAGGCGGCCCCGATGGCGGAGCGATCGGCCGGCACTCGGTTCAGGAGACTTCCCTTTCCGGTGAGGCTTGCGAAGAATCCGGGAAGTGTCGGCGTCCCATTCCCGGATCCGGCAGAGTAGACGTGGATCGCAACCGCGCTCAAGTTGGGACCATTCAGTTGCACAGTGTCGGACAGCCACGTCGCTTCGCTGGTCGACCCGATCCCCGTGCCGGGCAGGCCGATGATTCGAATCGTCGGATCGACCGCTCGCATGGCGGCGATGTAGCTGTGCACGACCTGGGCGTATTCTTCGGCCGTCACGATGGAATTGGCGCCCGACGCCCATTTCGACCAGGGCTGGTCAAAGTTGCGCCACTGCGCGGGCTCGTTCCCGATCTCCCAGTACGCCGGGTGGAAATGCAACGTCTGCTCGGTATACGCCACGTAGAAGGCGGCGGTCGCCGGTTGGTCGATCTCCGCGGGCACACCGAAGATTGCTTCGCAGTGAACTTGCTCGCACCATTGGATGAACTGCGCTTCGTCCTGCGGAGGAGTGTAGCTCCCGCCGCCGGTCTTCGTTTCGACATTCGTTGTGTAATTGTACCCGTCCGTGACGGCTCCTCCGGGCCATCGAGCCACGGTCAGGGGGGTATCCTTCCACCAACCGACCTGGTCGGATCCGACCGCGGAGAAAACTCGGACATCGGCGCCCCAGAACCCTTGCGAGAGATTGGTAGGGGTCGCATTCCATTGAACATTCACGCTCGCGGAGGCCGTTCCGAGAGGCTTGGGGGCGGCAGCCCCCGAAGCCACCCCCACTAGGGTGGGCAGCGCGAGCGCGAGCAGGAGGAGTCCCACTCCGAGACCTGCGGTGGCCCAGCGGACCTGTTTTCGCTTCCTCCAAAAACCGGGAGGACTGCGTCTGTTCGAAGCAATGCGCATTAACGCGCATTAATACGTAATATTGGGTGACTTAAATGTTACGTGAGGGCTCGGAGAGCCCCTGCTCTAGTCCCGCAGGGAATTCGGGACTCGGGGCCCAATTTGACAAGCAGGGGGGAACGAATTCATCGAAACGGACCTCATGCCGCGGCGGATCGGAGGTCGCGCGATATGGGGCAAATAGAATCGACCAAGCCCCGGGTTCGGTGCGGTGGAAGCGGCTCATTGTTTTCCAGCCAACGGCGCAGGCGCTCCGTGACCGGTCGAAAGTCCTCGAATTCAAAACAGTCGATCCCGTGCGCGCGGCAGTAGGCGAGGAGGCGGCGGCGTGCGAACACGATGTCGGCCACTTCTGCCGCGAACCGATCAGTGCTCCCGTCGCCGATGAAGATCGTCCGGTCCGCGACGGGCAGCGGCATTCCGATGGCTTGGGCCTTACAGATGCCACACTGGCGACACGTCGGGTGGCCGTGGGGATGGTCTACCAGTAGTTTTCCCTTCGGACCCCGATTCGCCGTGTCCGAGAGAAATGGATACTCTAACCCCTCTCGATCGAGGATGGCGCGAATGTAGAAGTCAAGTCCTCCCGACAGGACTACGACCGGAACGGAGTGGGCTCGAAGGAGGTCGATCATTTCTCGGGCCCCGACGCGTAGGGGGATCTCTCGAACCACGAACTCCGTCATCGCCGGAACTCGATCCCAGGGGAGCAGAGCGGCTTGGCGTTCCCAAGCTTGTCGGAGCGTGATCTCTCCCTGATGCAGCTGAATATCCGTTTCGTGCGCGACGCGAACTCCATCCTCGGCGAATCGCTCGACGAGATCGACCGCGACGTTCGACTCCACCAACGTACCATCAAAATCGAGGAAGATGCGAAAAGGCGCTTGCGACGACATGCTCCGGCGAGCGCTGGCGGCCGGCGAACTCGAAGGAGCGTTCGGGGTCATCGCTGTCAGACTCAACGGAAGGGCCTCGCCCAAAAGGGTTGCGCTGCTCGATCTTCCTCATCGTCGCCGCGTCCCGAGCCCGCGAGGCGCCGGGGCCGCCGGCCTTCGACCTCGAAGGCGTCTGACCACTCCCGATTCAGGCGTCGCCGCTGCATAGATGCCCTCGTGGCCTTCGGTGTTGACACCTAGACTCCGTCGGCGCCAACTTCCTGGCTCGACGGTCGAAGTTGGTATCGGTGGATTGCCTGATCGACGTGGCGGGGCGTCTCCGCTGGGGATTTCGGATACGATTGGGGCTATCGGGAGGTCCGGAGCAAGCTTTCCCACAAACGGTCAGGGGCGGAACCCGGAGCGAGTTCTGCTGCCTCCATGCCCGTGCGAGCGGCGAGACGGCGCCTATACAAACCGGTTGACGAGTAGAGCGACCACGACAACGAGCGAGAGGATGTCGAAATTGATTACCGCAAATACGAGAATAATGAGGGTGGCGATCAAGAATCCGTTGTTGAGCGAATGCAGCCGCGCGGGATCGACCTCAGTTTGACTTTGCCAGAACCAGACGATCCCCACCAAGCCGAGGGCGATCAGCGCACCAACGTAGGCGTAATTCAGGAACCCGAGGCCACTAAACGGCCCGAGAGAGAACACGTTCAGATAGCTCAGGCCGAGGAAGATGAAGAACGGGAAGAACCAGAAGGTGGTGCGGGCGCGCAACCATTCGTTCCGATAATCACCCTTGCCCGCGGATCCCGCCCCCGGAAGGAGCCAGAGGCCCCCCGCGACGAGGATGATTCCTCCGATCACGGTAAGAGGATCGTCGCTGAGGTCGTCGGGGTTACTGTGCTCGATTATGATAGCTAGGACGCCCGCAAGGGCAACCGCGACGGCCAGGTAAGTGGCCAGACGGGACGCATGTGCAAGCGCGTCGGGGGAGCTCTCTTTGCGCGCTCCCAAAAGGATGGCGACCGCGATGGCGGAGAAGAGAACGACGAGGATGTCGTCAATCGAATGCGTCCACTGGTCGGATTCGAAGAGAGCCTCGACCGCAAAGAGTACGATCACCGGCGCGAAGACGAAGAGAAGGGAGCGCGATCGCGCGTATTCCCAGAGGTGCCGAGTCTCGCTCGGTACTTGCTCCGTCCCCGCTTGCACAGGGGGCGGGCAGAGACCGACCATAATAAGCTCGCTGGCCCGTTTGCCGAGGATTTCGGCGTGCTCGACCCCCGATCTCGCTGGCCCGGTCGATCCCTCAGAAAAATTCTACAGATTGACCCCGAGAAGACGTCGCGCGGGGATTCCCTCAGGGGCGTAGCACTCAAAGATTGGATGCGCCACAAAGGACGGAGGCCGGCCGCCGAAACGAGGGAGTCAACGTCGGTCGCACTGCTCCGCCAACCTCCCAGCTGGTGGCGACACGTCTTAGTATCGGCGACCCCGTAGCTCCCCTCTCGGCGATGACCCTTCGATCGGCGACCGCTCGGCCAGAATCTCGTCGCCGAGTCGATTCCCACCTTCGGCCTCGAGATTATGATCCTCGAGATTTCTCCTATTTCGAGGACGCGATCCTCCGGTGGGTGGGGGTCGGTGTCTACGGTGCCGCCCTGTTCGCGGCCGCGCTGATCGAGCCAGGAAACCTCGGGATCGAAACCGGGATTGGCTTGATCGTCCTTGGTGCCATCGTCATACTGTTCATTTCTGGCTTGCTTTGGCTCACCGTTGGAGGTGAAGCCGCCTTCGGCGCGCTCGCGGCCGGTCTCACTCTGATACTCGTCGGGCTCCTGGGGCTTAGTGGAATAATTTCGAACTGGGGGGGGACCGTCTTAGGGCTGGCCGCGGCAGGCGCCGGCTTCATAGTCGTTGGTGCGGCGGCGGCCAGTTGGTGTCGCGGCATGCTCTCCAAGGTCTCCTTGGAATAGCGCAGGCCGCGCAGCTCCCAGCCTCTTGAAATCATCTCCACGGCACGACCCGACCGGTTCGCAACCCCGGTCCTTCGTTAGTCGGGCGCCCGCGCATTCGGAGTCCTAGGGTGCCGGAGGGAGGGGCGTTCCACACCATTGACAGAATCCGGCTGCTCTCAGGTTTCCTTTACCACAGGACGGACACGAACGCTCTGGGCTCGGCGGAAGGGGTGTTTGAGGCGGGGGAGACGAGACGCCGGACCATAGCGCGGACGGCGAAGCACCCGTGAATGTTGCGACCACGATGCCAATGATCACTACGGCGAAACCCAGTCCCGCGACTCCACCTCCAACTCCCGCGAAATCATCGCCGAGACAGGCTTGGGAAAATTGGGCACCACAGAGGCCCACGGTCAAGAATCCTCCGGCGATAAGCGCGACCCCGACAATGAGGAGCATCGTGCCAAGGCCGCGATGAGGGGGCGGTGATGCTACGGGCGAAGGAGCCACGTTGCCGAACTGACACTTGGACTCATTTCAAGCTGTGCATCCTATTCCCGGTGCCCCTCAACAGAATGGAAAGGGCCGCTCGGTGGTCGGTCGCTACTCCGAAGATTTGCCTGAAGGTCTGAGTCGCGTCATCGATTAATAAACAGCCCTGGGAAATAAAGCGGCATACTATGGGGGACCGGGCATGAATTCCCGCACCCGTAGTTTTCAATGGGCAGCGGCACCAAGAACAATACCAGAACCAAGACGACTAACAGGGCGACGACGATGAGGACTCGCCATATGTGGCCTGAGTCCACCGGTTTCTCCACATCTCCCAACGTAGCGGCCCGACCGTAGGTCATGGGAATCCAACTGGTTAAACTAAGGCTCTGAACTTTACATAGAGAATTCTGCCTCGCCACCACCGCCAGCTGGCAGTCCGTCCTCCGCCGCGTTTTCCCTGCTCCGCCCAACGACTTCCTCCTCTTCGACCCATCCCGTGGTGGCGCCTTCGGGGCTCGTTAGATTCGACCCCTGAGTACTGTCGATAGGACCCTCTTAAGCCCGTTTAACGGAATCCGCCGGCCCGGATCGGGTCTGTGGCGCCCTGCCCCCTCTTTTCGACAAAATAACAGCTAAGGTTGATATACGACATCCCGGGCTGATTAGTTCCAATTGTGCCCCGCGAAACGACCCCGCTGGGTCGCACGGGTGTAGGATCTAATTGGATGTCTCTTCGGTGGCTTTCGCACGACAGGACGACGACTCCCTCGAGCCAGCGTCGGGCTACTTTACTCTTGGGCTTAGTGACCCTAGTTATCGTATCGGGCACGATTGGACTTTCTGGTCCTTGGCTTCTTCAGTCCGCCCCTCCCCTTTCCAGTCTCCATGCTACGGCAGCTCTGCCGAGCAATGCAACCCCCACCGCGCAGTTTCCGACTCCGATTCAGCATGTGTTCACGATCGTGCTCGAGAACGCCGGTCTTACGACCATCCTCAGCCAAGGGGCGTACCTCAAAACGCTCTACGACGACTACGCTGGGGCGAGCAACTACTACGGCGTCTGTCACCCGTCGGCGCCGAATTATCTCGCCTTGACGAGCGGGAAACTCCTTCAGTGCGGTACGGACAATGTGAACTCCTACTCCGTGACCAACATTGCCGACCTGGTCGCGGCCAAGGGGGAGTCGTGGGCGGCCTATATGCAATCCATGCCGAGTCCGTGCTTCGCAAACTGGTACAACAATCTGTACAAGCCTGGTCACAATCCCTTCATTTACTACAGCGACCTCGGAAGCTCGGGAGCGTGCGCCGCGCATGATCTCCCGCTCACGTCGTTCAACCCGTCGCAGACTCCGCCGAATTACGTCTTCTTTGCGCCCAATTTGCTCAATGATGGCCACAATACTTCGGTCGGCTACGCCGACAAGTGGCTCAAAGGATACCTGCCGACGCTGCTCGCGGAGCCTTGGGCCTCGTCGACCGTCTTTTTCATTGTCTATGACGAGGGGCCTTCGGGAGACTCTTCCGGCTACGACGGACTCGATGGGGGTCACACTTACCTAACCGCCATCAGTCCCTACACGCTCGGCACGGGTCTTTACACGGCGGACGCGTCTCCGTACTCACTGCTGTCGACCACCGAGTGGCTCCTCGGAACTGGCAATACCGGCGCCAACGACGCGAAGTCGCAGTTTGCGCCGATGAAGGGCATGTTCAACATCACGTCCCCCCCCACCAAGTACCCGTTGACTGGAAAAGTCGACGCGGCTGGGTCTGGGGCGCCGGTCGTGGGGGCTACGCTGTCGATCCCCGGGATCCCCTCGACCTCGACGAACTCGACCGGCGGCTACTCGTTCACGCTTCTGAACGGGAGCTATACGGTCACCGTTTCGGCGAGTGGTTACGACGCGGGTAAGGCATCCGTCACCATCTCGGGGGCGGCGGTTCAACAGAATTTCGCGCTCGTGAGCTCCGCGCAACCTCAATATCGATTATCGGGGCTGGTCAAGTCAGCGACTGGGGGCTCGCCGATCACGGGAGCAACCGTCTCCATCCCCGGCATTCCTTCGACCTCTACGAACAGCTCCGGCGGCTACGCATTCATGCTCCTGAATGGGAGCTATCGAGTCACCGCCTCGGCGGCCGGCTACGACACGAGCACGGCGTCCGTCACCGTCGCGGGAGCCCCCCTGCAACAGAACTTCGCGCTCGTTACGTCGGTTCAATCCCAATATCCATTGTCGGGCACCGTCGCATGGGCGACCAATAGGTCGGCGATCGCGGGGGCGGACGTCTTCGTGTCCAATGTGTCGAGCACGACCACGGATCAACGCGGATTCTATTCCTTTAATCTCGTCAACGGGACCTACAACGTGAGCGCCGTGGCAGGGGGTGCGCATGGATCCGACGCGACCATCACGGTCCTCGGAAGTCCGGTTTCCCTGAACTTCAGTCTATCGGTGATCCCCGAGGCGGAATTCGTCTTGTCGGGTACGGTAATGTACGCCTCGAACTCGACGCCGGTGTCGGGGGCGATCGTGACCTTGGCGGGCGGGGGATCGGATGCGATCGGGAGCAACGGATCCTACGCCTTTTCCGTCCCGAACGGGACCTACGCGATCACGATTGCGCAACCCGGTTTCTACGCCGAGGAAGCGATCGTCGATGTCAGCGGGTCTGCTCAGTTCGATCTATTCGAACTCTATCCGTTCCTCTACCAGATCGAAGGAGCTGTGCTCTCCCAAGACACTGGTACGCCCCTCGTGGGAGCCAACGTAAGCCTCTCCCCGACCGTCTGGCAGTTTGCCGGCGCGCAGGGGGCCTACGATTTCTGGGTCCCGAATGGTACGTACAACCTTCGAGTCGACTTCCAGGGATATGACTCGGCGAGTGTGAGTTTCGGACTTCATGGCATACCGGTCACGCAGAACCTGACGCTGGTAGCCGGGGAGACCCCGACTGTTCCGACCCCTTCCAATAACCCCTCGCCCGGATTCTTCAGCGGCTCTTGGGTGATCGGGGGGGTGGTCGCAGAGCTCGCGATCATCGGGGCACTCCTCGGGTTGTTCGGCCGCTGGATGTTGCGACCCAAGCGCGCGAAGATTCGATAAGCGCCGCCGTGGTCGGGGCGTCGGCCCCGGTCGGTTTGGTTACGCCGCCCGAGAGGGCAGTCGAGAGTGCAGGGCGTCGAGATGCGCCGGTCCTCGAGCTCGCGAAGCGGCTCCATTCGGCGCGGGTGATCGAGACGGACTCTCGGAGGCGCTCGCTCCCTGCGGAGGGCGCCACACCGAGCGCCGCGTGGAGCCGAACGGGGTGGAGGACATCGTGCCTTCGCCCCACATTCCTTCGAATCGGCCCAGCTGGGTTCGAACGCGGGTGGGAGCGTCCGTAATCAACGCCACCTCCGAGCCTCGACCGAGGCTGCCCAGCGTGAGGAATCGGATCATGCGGCGCGAGTCGAGAAGATAGAAATGGGCGGCCATCGGGCTGAAGTGGCGGACTTCCAGCGACGCGCCGAGTCCGCCAGCTTCGCGGAGCACTCGATCGCCGTACCGACGGTCGGTCGGTCCTGCTTCGAGGAGTAATCGAACGTGAACCCCCGATCGGACGGATTTGCCGAGCGCTCGAATCAAACCCGAACGAAAGGAAACTCCCGCGGACAGCGGACGGATCGCCGCTTCGATCGAGTGATGCGCCTCGCCCAGCTCGACCAATGCGGGATGCTCGGAGCCCTCCCGCGGCGCCAATAGTCGAACCTCCTCTTCCGGCGTCCGAACGCCCTCGAGAGCCATGCCGGGCCTCGCCGTCCGTAGGCAGAATTCGGCCATCCAGGAGTTCAGTTCTTCCTCCTCGTGAAGGAAACTCCCTAGGCGACGAATCGCCAAGTCAATCGATAGGGCGTGAAACGTTTGGGGAGTGTGCCCGTCGCCAATGACCAGCCCGCGGCTCAGCAAGCGGAGTAAGACGCGGTAGGCGGTGGCGCGGTTCAACCGGGCCCCTTCGGAAGCTTCCCGGACGCCGCGGGGTCCGGACTGGACGAGCGAAAGATACAGTCGGGCTTCGCGGCCCGGAAGCCCGAGAATGCGCAATCCCTTGACGAGGGCGGGATCGACGAATCGGACGGGTCCGGATTCCAAAGCTCCCCCCAGCGGAGAGTTCCACGCAGCTTGCGAGGCTCCGGATCCTTTGGCCGAATCCTGAGCCACTCTCAGACCTCCCGAGCGTCCCGCGCGACCCGGTGGTAGTTTTCGTTCCGGTTCCGCGGCTGCGTCGCTTGCACTTCTGGGGGGAATGTCTCACGTAGCGTTCCCGGTCCCCGGCGGGCGCTGAGACACGCTGTCCCCGACGCCACCCGGAATCGCCACACGGTTCAGCAATACGCATCAGCACGCATATATCCCTATCGTATGCTCTCGAGAGAGGGCGGTCTAGGCTCTGTTCTCCGGCCCGTCCCAATCGCGGGTCGAAATCGCGACGGCGCTGGGTTATCGTATGTCCACTCGAGCTGAGACGCCCCCAGGGTCCGTGAGCCCCAGAATCCAACCGAATCAGAGCAGCTCTACTCCGAATAGGTCCCGAGCTGCATCGATCGGAGCGGAAATACGACTCGGAAAAAGTTCGCAGCACCTTCGGGCTGAGAGCGGCCCTCGCAACGTGTGAGGAGCTGACCCATCCGACGGATCGCCGATTGCCGGGCGGGGAAGCGGCCTCACCATCTTGGCGCCCCACGGATCGCTAGCGCGCTTTACTTTCCAGTCGCGGGGCGTCGCCTCGCGGCGAGGCTTGCGTGGTCAGCGGATGATCGCCCAGGAGGTCGTCGATATGATACCCTTCAATCGATCCCTCATATTCCTTCAACAACGTGGCGATCATTCGAGCCGCCTCGACGGGATACTTTCCGATGGCCGTTTCGGCCGCAAGGACGAGGCCGTTCGCTCCATCGAGCAACGTGTTGATGACGTCGTTGACTTCCGCCCGGGTGGGGCTGCGCCTGGTGACCATCGACTCGAGCAGATTCGTCGCCACGTAGACCGGGATTCCCAACGCGTTGGCCTTTCGAATGATGGCCTTTTGAAGCAAGGGAATGGCCTCCAGACGGACCTCGCGCGACAGGTCACCGCGGTCGATCAGAATCCGATCCGCGTGTCGGGCGATCTCGCCCAGGTTTCGAACTCCGTCCCGACTCTCGATCTTGGCGATGATCGTGTCCTTGGGACCGATCATTTCCCGAAGTCGGATCACCGCACTTTGGTGGTCGCAATACGAAAGCGCGTACTCATGGACATCGTTCTGCATCGCGATCCGGATCGCGAGGAGATCTTTTTCCGAAAAGGTCGGTAACTGCGGAGCGGGAAAAGCCGTGACCGCCTTGCGAGACCCGACCTCGCCGCCCGTAACGATGGTAGCTTCCGCGCCGGAACCGCTGATTCGATCGATTTGGAGGATCACCGAGTCAAAATCGATGCTCATCCAGGTCCCCGGCCCCATCCGCTCGATGGCATACCCCGGGGTGAGCGGGATCGTGTGAACGTCTCCTTTGATTGGCTCGGGAACCAGTCGAACGGGGCTTCCCTCCTCTACGGATACCGCCTCCCCCATGAGTCCCGTGCGAATTTGAGCGCCCTCCGTATCAAGGCAGATCGGAACTTTGGTGCACTTTTGTATGAAATGGATCACGTGTTCTAGATTGGCGATGTCGGTGTGCGACATGTTGATTCGAAAGCTCGTCACGCCGAGCGCTTCGAGCTGAGGGATGATCCGGTCCTTCAGCGAACTAGGACCGAGGGTGCAAATCAACGCCTTTTGAACGACCAAAGGCTACCTCCACGAACGGGAAGGAGACGAACGGTTCCTGAATTCGGCCATGAGGAATTGTGACCGACTCTGCAGCGGCGCCTCGCGACTTTAAGATTTGCTAAGGGGATCCGAGGCTTAGCTCAGGCGGTTCCCAAGATCTTCGCCTCCGCTTCAGTAGTAATCGACCCGAATATTCCGGGGTCTTCGACGCAGCCGGTGGGGATTCTTGCGGAGAAGGTTGAACACGTCGAGTTCGCAGTATCCGCGATAAAAGTGCGGCCCCCACAAGTCCGGTTTCTCTTTCTCATCCCGCAGTAGGGAACACCCCGCTTCCCGGCTACACTCTAATACCTGAGAGACTCGCACGGGGCGGGTTAAGACGTGATTCCGGAACCGCACGGGGGTCGGCTAGTTGATCGGTTGCGTTCGGACACGGAACGACATCGCCGGGAGGCGGAGCAGAAGGACCTCCTAACGATTACGCCGTTCATCGACGAGATCTACGACGCAGAGAAGATCGGGGTAGGTGCCTATAGCCCCCTCGAAGGTTTTCAGGACCAAGCGACCCTCGAATCGATCGTCACGACGAATCGATTGCCGGATGGACTTCCGTGGACGATCCCGATCGTTCTCGCCCCAAGTGGAAAGGATAACCTAGCGATCATCGAACAGGTGAAGTCCGGAGACGAGATCGGGCTGCTGGATTCGGCCGGAAAGTTGTTCGCGCTGCTTCATCTGGACGAAAAGTTTCCGTACGACAAGAAACGCGTCGCTCAGGGCGTCTTCGCGACCACCGACTCGCGACATCCGAATGTCGGCGATCTGTTGACGGTCGGCGACACGGCCCTTGCCGGCAAGATCGACCTCCTGCGACGACTCGATCTCCCGACGGGCCGTCTCGAGCTCAGCCCGTCCGAGACTCGAGCGGAGTTCGCGCGACGGGGCTGGTCCCGCGTCGCCGGCTATCAGACGCGCAACGTTCCGCATACAGCTCACGAGTATCTCCAGCGATGCACCCTCGAACGCGAGGATGTGGACGGACTCCTCGTCCACCCGGTGCTGGGTCGGCTCAAGAAGGGCGACTACAAGCCGGAGGTGATCTTAGAAGCGTACGAGGCGCTCGTTCGGAACTATTATCCGGCCGACCGGGTGATGCTCGCCGCGCTGTCGATTACGATGCGCTATGCAGGTCCGAAAGCCGCATTGTTCCTCGCAATCATTCGGAAGAACTTCGGCTGTGGTCTGTACATCGTGGGCCGAGATCAGGCCGGTGTCGGGACGTACTATGACCCGTTCGCATGTCAACGGATTTTCGATGAATACCCCATTGACGTGGTCCCGCTGAAATTTGCCGAGACCTACTTCTGCCGCGATTGCGGGTGGATGGCCACTTCCCGGACCTGCGCCCATCCGGCCGATCGGCGATTGGACACTAGTCAAACGCGCATCCGCACCGCGATCTCAAAAGGCGAGGAGCTTCCGAAGGAGATCATTCGCCCCGAGGTCGCTCGAATCCTCGCCCGCGGGGACGTTCTGCTCAACTGACCACGGAATTCCCTGGAATCCGCGCCCCCGGCCGGGCGGATCCCTCGAGCCGGGCTGGGTTAGTTTTTTAGCCTCGAAAGGAACTACCGGGGCAGTTCGTGCGCAGGAGTGTAAGAGATGGGAGCGAGTCTTGCACTTGGAAAGGGAAAGCATCTCCTCTTCCCACCGGAAGCTCCGAAGATCGTCCGTCCTCGGTCCAAAGGGATCACGCACGTATTGGACCGACTCGGCGGACTCCACGAGGACGAGCTCGCTTACCTGGCCCCGTACTTTGACGTCGCGAAAATTGGCTGGGGATTGCCGCTCCTACTTCCACGCGAAGAGATTCGGCGCCGGATCAAGCTCTACCACCACGTCGGGATCGAAGTATCGACGGGGGGTACGCTCCTCGAGTGGGCGGTGACGCGAGATCGCACGACGGCATTGATGGATGAGGCGGTCGAACTCGGTTTTGACATCCTCGAGATCTCGAACGGGATCATCGAGCTCTCCTTCGAGCAGATCGAGGGGCTGGCCGCGGAAGCGGCGCTTCGGAAGCTCGACGTCTTCATCGAAGTCGGAAAGAAGGATCCCGAGCACCAACTTTCGCTCAAAGAGACGATCCAGCAAGTCGCTCGGGCCCGGGAACTGCATCCCCGCAAGGTGATCCTGGAAAGCCGTGAATCCGGGCGCAACGTCGGAATCTACGACGGGGAGGGGGCCATCAAGTGGGATTGGGTCCGGTCGATCCTCGCCGATTTCCCACGGGACGAGCTCATCATCGAAGCTCCGATGGAGAGTCAGCAGATCGGCCTCCTTCGACGACTAGGAGCCGACGTGAACCTCGGGAACGTGGCGATCGGATCGGTCGCTCCGCTCGCCTCCGAACGCCTCGGTCTTCGCGGGGAAACGTTCGGTGCGATCCGCACCTCTCGGACGGTCCGAGGACCTCCCGGAACGAAGTTCCTGTACTATCTGCTCGAAACGTATCGGGGCTTGGACCAAACCGAGCTCATGCAATTATCTCGGCTCCCCCGGCGGACCGTCCAAAGCGGACTCGACGCGCTCCGGCGACAAGGACTGGTGCAAGAGTCGGTCTCGCTGACGGACTCTCGACGGAGAGAATATCGGCTTAGCTGAGCTGTTCCCGCGCGATCGCGGCGGCCCCGACGATCGCCGCATGATCGCCGAGGACGGAGCGAACCACCTGGACTTCGGCGGCCGCCGGCTGACTTCGCTTGCGGATTGCCGCCTGAATGCCCGGGATCACGTCAGGAAGTCCCTGGATCATTCCTCCGCCCAGAATCAATCGACGGGGGTTGAACGCGTTGACGATCCCGACCGCGCCCGACTCGAGATACTCGATCGTCTCCTGAACGAGCTCGCGGGCGAGCGGGTCTCCCGCGCGATACGCTTGGGTGACCGTCTGACCGGTGATGCGATCGATGCTTCCCGCGCGTCGTACCAAGGGTTCCGCAGCCTCGAGTTCTCGGGCGACCAACTCCCGCGCCCGTTCCGCGAGGGCCCAACCCCCCACGTAGGCTTCGAAACACCCTCGATTCGGACAATGACAGGGTCGTCCCCCGGCGACCAGGGTCCAGTGACCCACTTCTCCCAGCGTGTTTGTCGCACCGGTCAACAACCGACCCCCCACGATCGCCGCCCCGCCGACTCCGGTTCCGACGATCAGGACGAAGAGATCGGTCTCCCCGACCCCGGCGCCGTGTCGCCATTCCCCAACGGCGGCGGTGCGCACGTCGTTGGCGACCACGACCGGAACCCCGAATTGGGCGCGCAGGCGGTCGCCTAGCGGAAAGTTCTTCCATCGGAGATTTGGCGAGTAGTGGATCAACCCGGTGTGTTCCTCGACCTGCCCCGCGATTCCGACTCCGATCGCCGAGGGCCTCCGAGGTCGATCCTCCACGAGGCACGCTTCGATGCCTTCGACAACGGTGCGAAGTACGCCTTCGGGACCGTCGTTTTCATGTCGCATCCGGCCGCTTTCTCGGACGACCTGGCCGTGGACATCTACGACGGCGGTCGCGACTTTACTCGCCCCTATATCCACGCCGATCACGCTCGCTGCATGAAGCGAAGGAGTTCGATGGGGGACTTTGCGCGACTTTCTGGGAGCCCCCTCGACCCGTCGACGCGGCACTATTCCTCCGATACGGAGCCCTGAACGACGACCTCTTGATACTTGTGCACCACGTCCACGAACGTCGAATGAGACCAGGTCAAGGGCGTTGCGCTCTTCGGCTCGTCCGTGATCGCATCGATCTGCTCGGAGAGGAGGAGCGTCGGCGTCGCGTGCTCCGCCGTCCACTCGATCAGCTGTCGACATCGCTCGACCTCGCCCAATCGAAGTCGGGCTTCGGCGAGCCACAACGTGCAGACGATCCACGGATTCTCGGACCCATAGTATTGGTCCCCTTCGTAGCGGGCGAGACCGCCGTGATTCTTTGACCAAAGACGCGATTCGATGAGGTCGACGACCTCCCGGGCGCGCGGATCGTCCCAGTTCAGCAAGCCCAACTTTAACGCGAGCAGGAGCGAGGCGTCGATCTTCACGTCCCGAGGCTCGACCGATCGAAAGAATCGCTGATGCTCGTTATCCCACAGATGTTCCAGCGCCGCGGCGTGGATTTCCCGACTGGCCGTCCGCCACGCGATCGGATTCTTCCCGATCTCGCTCGCGATCCGGGCGGCCCGCTCGAGCGCGTGGACGACCGCCGCGGTCGAGTAGGCGTGGATCGCTTTACGCTCCTCCCACAGATCGAAGCTCGCTCCGGGTAGGCCGGTTCTCGGATCGCGGAACGCGGTCAGAAAGTTGGCGGCGCCCTTGACGAGCGGCCACAGGTCGAGCAGCACATCGGGGTCGGCACCTCGTTTGAAATGGTGCCACGTGGCGGCGATCACGGTGGCGGTCTGATCGATCTGAAGGAACGGGGGGGGATGCCAGGTGCTGCCGTTCGCGCCATCCGGAAAATGCCGATGGAAAAACGATCCATCCGGATTCTGACATTTCATCGCAAAGTGAAGGAACCGATGCGCGTGATCATAGAGGCCCGCCTCGTCCATCGCCTTCGACACGTACCCGCCATCTCTCCACCAGCAGTAATTGTACGTGTCCCCGGCCGCCACGAGCGCCCGAGTGTCCGGCGAGGCGATGATCGATCCGTTCTGGCTCGTCGCGTGCCGGAGGACGAGCACGCTCGAATGATACACCTGGGCCGCGCGCTCACTCAATCCCGGCGGGGTGTGCGGAAGTCGACGTCGGACCCACGTTTGCCAGAACCGCTCCGATTCCGCGGCGAACCGCCCCGAACCTCCTTTGCGGACATAGTCCCGCATGTCGTGGACCGCATGCAGCGATTGCCCGACCGCGACGAAGAGTCGCAACGTCGTCTGATCGGCCGCCTCGGGTTGCAGGTCCCATTCAATGACACTGTCCGCGGCACCGTGGGCGATCTCGCGGCCCTCCAGAATGCCGTCCTCGGCATCCACGTAGGTCCCCTTGAGCCCCTTCAACGTGTGCTCTCCACACACCGCGCGGGCAAACGGCGGATCGCTGAAGAATTCGAAGTAGTACCCCCGCTTGTAATGAACCAACGACTGGGCCGCGACGTCGTAGTATGCGGTGTCCTGGTACATCGATTCGGCGATCTGTAACGAGTGGTAGGCGAACAGTCGGATCGCTCGGGCCGGCTCGGCGCGCGCCCGAATCGTCCGAATAATCAGGTCGTGATTCGGATGGACGTGGTCTTGAATGCTGAGATGCAATCCGTGACCCGTCCAGGTGGATTCGGGCGAATTCGCCGGGCCGAAGGGCGTTTGATGATTCAGGTACCCATTGGCGCCGCGAAGCCAGGCGAAGTTTCGAGCCGCGACATCGTAGACGCCGAGGCGCATCTCTCGCAGATGCTGAAATTGTCCGGGATACGGGTAGAACAGATCGTTCCACTCCCCATTCTCATTGACGGTGAGCAAGATCCGACCATTGCCGGCCAACTGGGTAATCACGACTCGTCCCTCGCGGATCCCCGAGCGGCGTCCCTGGCCTTCATCAACCGACCGGAGGGATGCACGGGTGGGATTCTATAACTTCTGGGGGGCGCAACGAAAGCGGCGTCGGGTTTCGAACGCCGCGATTCGACCGCCTTAGGTCGGAGGGCGATGAACGCCCAATCGGTCGAGCGCGCGGCGTCGAAGATCGGTCATGGCGTTCATGTAGTTCGCATAGGCGTCGTAAGGAGTTCCATACGAGCTGAAGTATTGGTGAACCCCGGCGTCCGCGCCGTGGCCGCTCACGTACATGTAATAGAAATGGTCGGACGTGAGCATCTTCCGCCAGTCGGTGAAGATCTGCGGATCCCCCGCTTGACGCGCCAGCACTCCCGCTTTCTTCGCCGCCTCGAACGCCGAGCGCTGCAAGTCGTTCCCGAGCCAGGCGCCCAGGTCCCGGTTCTGGTCCGCCCAGCTCATCGTGACCGGGACGGAGAGACTTCCTTGGGGGGACTCCGTGATCGCTTCCTCCACCGTGGCCCAATGGAGATTCGATTCCCGGGCCACGGACCACGGAAGGGCCGCGAGGAAATCAAGAATCCCCGAACTCGCGGGATGGTGCTCGCCCAACGTCTCGAAATCCATGAACAGCCCGAGCACTTCCCCCGGTGATCGCCCGAGCCAGTGGGCGTACTTTTCGCTGGTGAGGGGGTATTCGCTCCACTCGCGGGACGAGAATCGGAATCCGATGTCGTCGCTCAGCCGGTAGTTACGAAGGAGCAACCGGACGGTCGGCGCGCTCGCTGCCACATACACGTGATTGGGAGATCGTCCCCCGAGGATCCCTTCCCACCCTTCTGCGAGCATTCCCTGGAAGCGCTGAGACTCCGCAAACCGGGCCAAATCGTCAGAGAAAGCCAGCTCGGTCATTCGCAACACCGTCGGCGTTACGCCGAAGGTATCCTGGAGGAGCTTGCGGTGGAGGTCGACCTCTTCGATCAACTCCGGAGGAGGCAGGAGGAACGCGAGCGAATGGTAGTAGGTCTCCGAGAGGAGGCTCACGTGTCCCGATTTGACGAGGCGACGGATCCGATCGGTTACATCCGGAGCGACCGCCGCCGCCTGCTCGAGAAAGGTGCCGGTGATCGATAGGCTGAACCGAAAATCCGGATACCGCTCGATCGATTCTTCGAGTCGCGTCAGCGCCGGGCGGTAGCAACGGTCCGCGATCCCGCGAAAGATCTCGAGATTCCGATGCACGTCAAAATACGGTCGACCCGATCCGAGATCCAGATAGCGGAACCGGGCCAGTCGCCACGGTTGGTGCATGTGGAGGTAAAGGACGACCTTCATCGGGGCTGCGCGGAGGAGAGGATCGCTTCCTGATAGACTCCGACGGTCTGGAGCGCGCGCTCCGGCCACCCTTCTTTGAGCGCGTCCCAGCGCCCCCCCTCGCCCATGGCCGCCCGCAGGATCGGGTACTCCAGCAGCTCCGCGATCCGGCTCGCGAACTCATCGACGTCCCAGAAATCGATCGCAAAGACGTGCTGGGCAATTTCCGCGACGCCGCTCGTCTTGGACACGATCGTGGGCACGCCCGCCGCCATCGCTTCGAGCGCCGCGATCCCGAACGGTTCCACGACCGACGGGAGCACGAATACCGAAGCGCTCGCGAGCAGTACCGCCCGTTCGTCCTCGGTGACTTTGCCGAGGAAGAGGACCCGATCGGCGACGCCGAGATGCGTCGCGAGGTCCAATAAGTGGGGAAATTCCGGCCCCTCGCCGGCCACCACGAACAGCGCGTCCGGCACGGTGGGGGCCACCTTGGCTGCGGCGCGCAGGAACGTATCCACGCCCTTCATCGCCGCGAGGCGGCCCAGGTACAGGACGATCTGCTGGGATTCCCGAAGCGGTCGGAGACGGTCGCTCGGGCGAACGGCGTTGTAGATGACTCGGACCCGGTCCGGCGGCGCGTGATACCGATCGATCAATTGTTGTCGAAGATGCCGGCTCACAGCGATGATCCGGTCTGCGTGATCGATCCCGTACTGCTCCCGTCGCAGGATCTGCTCCCACGGGTTTCCCAGCGACCGGTCATACTCCGTGGAGTGAATCGTGAGCACGAACGGCACCTCGTGATGGCGCGCGAGGGCCGTGCCGCCAACGGTGCCAAACCAGTCATGGCCATGCACGAGATCGACACGTCCGATCCCCCGCAACTCGGTGATCCACGCGTTGTAGCCGTCCATCGCGTCCTGGAAGGGACTGTCCGGTGCTTCCCCCGACCAATACGCGGGGGGAAACCAGGTCCCCGCCTTCGGCGCGTCGCCGGGGAAGCGGATGGTGACTCCGGGAAGATTCGTGAAGGGTCCCCGGAAGGGCGTGAGGAAAGTGACCCGGTGACCCATCCGAGTAAGCTCCTTACAGACCTCGAAGCAGTGGACGCCCAATCCCCCGGTATGATTCGGGGGCCATTCCCAGCCGACCATGACCACATGGAGTCGGCGAGTCGGAGAGCGGGCGTGACTCTCCGCGGGGGGCGTCACCGGTCGTGACCAGGTAAGGGTCCGGCTCAGCGAATCGAGGTCGGACCGAGAGAGGCCCGCGCGTCGCACGCGTTGCACCGCCACAAACTCGGCATCGGGCGTCCGGGGACCTTTGATCGGCTCGACAACGGCCGGTCGGGGCCGACCGCGAGTCTTCCGACCTTTCGTCGATCTCCGGCGCGTGCGCGCCGTGGATTTCTGGGCGACCGGTGGCGACACCAAACAACTCTCCAGCGACTTCCGAAACGGAACGTTCGAGAACTCGACAGCCGACGGGGACTATGAAGAGGACGGAACGCCAGGTCTGGGCTACGGCGACCCACGTTCGTCGGTCGGGGAACGCTCGGCCGGGGAATCCCCGGGGGAGAATCCGCGGAGCAATTCCCGGATCGCCTCTTCGGCGTCGGGGGCACGGGTGACAGCACTAGCGACGAGGATGCCTTCGCTCCCCAGTTCGATCGATCGACGTACGTCCGTCCGGTTATGGATCCCGGCACCGCAGAGGACGCGGGTCGTAGGGGAGACGGCGCGAACGGCGGCGACGGTCCGTGCGATCACCTGTGGCTGGGCGGTGGAAACGGACCGCTTTCCCCCGATCAGCTCGGGAGGTTCCACCGCGAGATAGGGTGGGTGGAACTTCGCGAGCTCTCGGGCTTCCGAGACATTTCGCGCGCACACGACCGGTACCAGACCAAAGGCCCGAAGTCGCTCAACCGTCTGGCCGACCGCCTGGGACGATAACGGGCGTTCCGAATGGTTGACCAGGCTCCCTTGGGCCCCTGCTTGGGCCAGTGCCTCGGGGGCGATGAACCCGGTGTGCGCGCCGGATTCGATCGGATCGGCGTGCTGGGCGAGCACGGGGATCTGGAGAACCTGGGCCAAGTGGCCGATATCCGCCGCCGCCGGAGCGACCGCGACCGGCACTCCGAATTCTTGGCCCAACCGCTCCAAGATCTGACCGATCCGCTCGGCGCCCGGTCCGAGGGAACCAGAGTACGATTTGAGATTCAGGATGAAGAGCGGAGTGCCGAGCGGGGCGGGGTCAGTGGACCGCGGCGGCCTTCGGCCGCTTGGGGCGCGAGACGATGGCATACTCGTCGCCGTCGAAGAAGACCTCGCGGTCGGGATGCTTGCGCTGGAGCTCCGAGATCTTGGAGAGGACGTCTTCGAGGGTGGTCGTTTCGTCATTGGGGTCGATCCGAAGATGCACGGTCTTGCCGATCTTTTCGGGCGAATGCCCAGTCTC
This sequence comes from uncultured Thermoplasmata archaeon, assembly GCA_963749195.1. Taxonomy (GTDB): domain Archaea; phylum Thermoplasmatota; class Thermoplasmata; order Lutacidiplasmatales; family UBA184; genus Lutacidiplasma. The sequence continues at coordinate 155,190 of CAVVLX010000006.1, read as the reverse complement.
CACCATGAGCCACCGGGGCGAGGGGCTTACAGGAGGCCATGCTAAAAGCCTTTATTAGACGTATATCGAGGTCAGGAAGACCCGGCGACGGCCTCGCCGGCGCCCTCGCAGCCAAGTCGGTCGCGCGGCCGAGTTATACACGTCCTCGCCTCGAAACCGGATCGGTTTCCCTCGAGTTTTCGGGAGCGATCCGAGGGTCGTCCATCTGAAATCGCTCGCCACACGCCAAGCATTCGACGTAGCAATGCACGTCTCCGCTGATCGGCTTGCTGAGCGACCCTTGGCACTGGGGGCAGACCCGGATCGGTTCCGCCGTCGACGAACGGCTCGACGATCCGGGTCCGGGCATTCTATTCGACTTGGCCGAACTTCTTGATGTCCTCGGGCGCTGCCTTCATCTCGACCGGGCCGGTTCCTTGGACCTGCACTCGGATCTGCTCGACGACGTCGGGATTCGCCAGGGTCGTGATGTCGCCTGTGGCCATCCGGTTGGAAATGCCCGCCAGCACCCGTCGCATGATCTTTCCGGAACGGGTCTTGGGCATGTCCGGCACCACGTAGACGGTTTTCGGCCGCGCGATCTTGCCGATGATCGTTTCGATCGCGAGCACGACCTTCTTTTCCACCTCGGCGTTCGAGAGGGTTGTCCCGGGCTTGACTGCCACATACACTTCAGGCACGCGCCCTTTGAGCTCGTCCGCCACGGGCACAACGGCGGCTTCCGCGATCTCGGGGACGGTCAAGCACGCGGATTCGATCTCTTTGGTTCCTAGCCGATGACCGGCGACGTTGATCACATCGTCGATTCGACCCAGGATTCGGAAGTACCCATCCGGCGCTAACAACGCTCCGTCGCCCGCGAAATACGGCCAATCCTCCCACTTCTTGCTATTCGGGTCCTTGTTGTACTTATTGAAATACTGCCGCTTGAGACGGTCCGGGTCGCCCCAGATCGTTTGCATGAAGCCCGGCCAGGGATTTCGGATGCAGATGTTGCCCGCTTTCGTCGATCCCTTGGGAATCTCGAGGCCATTCTCATCCAGAATGACGGGGTAGATACCGGGGACCCCCGGTCCCGCGCTCCCGGGTTTCATCCGATCCAGAGCCGGGATGGTCGAGCAGAGGAAACCGCCGTTCTCCGTCTGCCACCAGGTATCGACGATGACCGCCTCGCCCTTCCCCACCGAATTGTAGTACCAGCGCCAAGACTCGGGTTCGATCGGCTCGCCGACGGTCGTCATGTGCTTGAAGTGATAGTTGTACTTCTTGGGTTCGTCCGGGCCGAGCTTGCGCAGCATCCGTATCGCCGTCGGCGATGTGTGGAAGATGTTGACCCCGAGACGCTCGGCGATTCGCCACGGGCGTCCGGCGTCCGGGAACGTGGGAACTCCCTCGTACATCACACTCGTCGCGGCCAGAGCGAGAGGTCCGTACACGATGTACGAATGGCCGGTGATCCAGCCGATATCGGCCATGCACCAATAGACGTCGGTCGGATGAATATCCTGAATGTACTTCGAGGTCCCGGTTACATAGGCGAGGTAGCCACCGGTGGAGTGTTGACAGCCCTTTGGCTTTCCGGTGGTTCCGCTCGTGTACATCAAGAATAGCGGCGCCTCGGCCGGCATCGAGACGGGCGCAACGCGCTTGCCCGCGTACTCCTTCAGCTTGTCGTTGAGGATGAAGTCGCGACCTTCCACCATTGCCGCGGTGGTCACGATCTTGTCCTTGAACCGCCTCCAAATGAGCACTTTGTCGATGACCTGTCCCTCTTTCTTCGCCGCCGCAACGGCGAGGTCGGCGGCGGCCTTGTGATCGACAATCTTCCCGCTCCGCCAGTAGCCGTCCATCGTGACGAGGACACGGCATCCCGAATCCGCGGCTCTCATGCCGGCCGCCTCCCCGCTGAAGCCTCCGAAGACGACCGAATGGATGACCCCGAGACGGGCGCACGCCAGCATCGTAATCGGAAGTTCGGGTGTCATCGGGAGGTGGATGGTGACCCGATCTCCGGTCTTGAGTCCGGCGAAATCCCGGAGTAATCCCGCCATCTCATTAACACGGACCCAGAGTTCCTGGTAAGTGATGGCCTGGGGGGCTCGTCCTCCGGTTCAGCTTGGAATAGGATCGCGGTCTTGTTGCGGTATAGAGCAAGGTGCCGGTCAACGCAGTTGTACGAGACGTTTATTCGGCCCCCAACGAACCACTTGTAGAACGGGGCATTGCTCGTGTCGAGCGTCGTGTGCCAGTACTTGTCCCACGTGAGCAGGTCCGCGTATTCTCGATAACATTCAGGGAAGTTCGCGACTCCGAATCGTTCCCTGACCGCTGGATCGACAAGATTGGCCTGACCAATGAACTTCGGATTCGGTTCATAGGTCTCCTCTTCTTTCCAATGCACGGCGATTTCGGCTTCGGACAGGCCGGCGTCAGAATCCTTCTCTGATGTTTCAGCTTGCGTTCGGGCCATTATCTCGTACCCTCGGCGTGCGCTAACGTGACACCCTATTTACTCTGTTCGCCGGCGGCCGAGCCGGATGCGCGAAAGAGCCATTGGACCCCCTTCGTGGTTTTTTCCCATCCTACGAAAGGCATGCGATGCGGGGGAAACCAAGGAAAGGGACCAAAGCAGCCCGCCAATCTGGTGAAAAAGAGAGAAAAGAAGGGGTTGTCGTTCTTCCACGCCCTACCGAGCGCAGACGGGGCCCTAGTAGGGTAGCACCTTCCGTCCGTCGTGGTGGGCCGCGGTGACGATCCCGGTCGCGACGTACCAGGCCACGAGTCCGTCGATGAACGTCACGATCCCTGTAGCGCTCCACAGTCCGTTCGAGACGGAGGTAAGCGCGAAGGGCGTCGTGTGGGCGAGGATGGCGAAGTCGACGACCAGCAGCAGGAACGCCAGCGCCAGCAGGTAGAAGACCACCGAGATTCCCGGACCATGTTTATGAGCATTAATCGCGAACGTCATGGTCCAGAGGAACCAGACCAGCATGAACCAGGCGACGTCATAGTTCCCGGGTCCTAGGACCGCGGTCGACTGCCCGATGTTAAAGCCCCCGAGCAAAATGGTGAACGCCCACCAAAATGCTCCGTATCCGACGAATGCTGAGCCGGGGAAGATTTCTCCCCGTCGGAGCATGATGACCCCCGCGAGGAACTGGGCGGTACCCCCGAAAGCCATGGCCATCGGGAACACTACCGGGTTGCCGACCCCCCAGTTGGTCCCACTCGTCGCATTCGAAGCTATCGCGATTCCGGCTGAGCATCGTAGTCGTGCCGAACCCGGTTAGCCCAATCACCGATGCAGGAGCCCAAAATGGATCCTTGCTCACCATTTGGGGGCCCATCGGATATTCCGCTTTCGCTGTTTCCGCGGGTTGTGCCATGTGCCACGGTTACACACACCCCCTACTAAAACCATTCTCTGCGGCACGCTGTATAACGTCATTCCACTTCGAAGGCCGACAGCTTCGTCCACCTTCGGCCGACCTACGAATCTCCTTGAGACCCTCCAGCCCCTTCATCCGGGATGCAGGGTCGCCGCGGCCTTGTCTTCTCCCTTACGGAACCACTTCCCATCAATCTCCTTTCCCTCCTATCGGACTTCCGTCTCCTGGTCAATCAATGCCTGCGGGAGGCGCTCGAAACAGGTGTTACGGCACGGGGTTCGCTCTCTCGATTCGCCGCCTCGAGAGCTCACGAACTTCGGACCAACGGGCTCTACGGACTGCGGGCGGTCGACATCGCGCTTGCCCTCGCCCGAAGTCATCGAAGGCGATTGCGCGCGGCATCCCCTCGAAAACCGTATGTCCGGACCTCTTTCCTCAGCGTGCCGAATAAGTGTTTCCATTTCGATCTCGAATCTGGCAAAGTTCGACTCTCACTTCGGAACGGCGAGTGGACCTCGTTTCACGTACGTATGTCGCCTTTTCATCGGGATACTATCGAGCAGCCGGATCGTCGGAGCCAGCAGCTCCATCTGGGGCCGATGGCGCGTGCCGTCCTCGCTCGTGTACACGATTCCCGAAGCGTATCGACCAAACACGCTCTGGGCGTTTGACACAAACGAAACATCGCTCGACTCCGCGTCTGCGACAATCCGCGGCGGGGAGGCAAAACACGGGAGAGGAGCGCGCGAACCTGGATGGCCTACTCCAAACACCCGGAAGTTCGATCGGCTCGGAGGTTCGATTGATGCGACTTCGGTTTCCTGACATTCCCGTGATCCAGCGACGGCATTTCAACGTTCGACGGCGTCTGTCGCGCAAGAAGGCCCATGACCGTCGAGTAGGTCGGAATCTCCTGCGAAAGGTAGGAATGCGAGAACGCCACCGCGTTGCATCTCGCCTTCACGAACTCTCGAAGCATCTCGTCACTCGAGCCGTCCGAGCCCATGCCGCGCTCGCGCTCGAAGACCTCACTCGTATGCCCATCCAGACACGAGCAAGTCGTCGGCTTCGTCGCCGCCTTTCGAGTTGGCCCCGAGGTGAGCTCCACTGTCAAATCGCCTACAAAGCTCAGGATCGGGGGGTTCCCATTTATTGGGTGAACCCTTACCGTACGTCCAAGACCTGCCCGAGATGTGGTGAAGTCGCCCGACACCGAAACAGGGTAGGCCCGAAGTTCGAATGAGCGAAGTGTGGATGGTCGATCGGGAGTTCAACCCAGCCGGGAACATGACCAACCGTACCGGACTCGGGCAGACCCCTACTCCCCCGGCCATCGAAACCCCTCTCACCGTCTCACCGGACCGACATTCGGGGGTAGAATCCCAACCAGTCCGGAACGCCGGGAGTGATCCCGCGGGCGACGTTCTCCCGGAACAGAGTTAAAATGGGCGGCCGCTTTCGCGAGTGGCCGATTGATGAAGGATCGAGAGGAACTCAAGCGAGTCGTCTTCGGACAGACGCGGGTCGTGCTGATCCGCGACCTCTCCGTGATGAACCCGAATCTGGTCGTCGGCGCCTCGGGTCTCGCGATCGGTAAGCTGGCCAACTACACGCTGAAGGTCGCCTTTCCCAAGGTTACGGTCGGGATCAACTGGCAAGACTGCGATATCATCGAAGGCAAAGTCGGCATGCCTACGGACGCCGACCAGCCGAAGGCGATCCCCCAGCCCCGGCCCATGGGTCAAGAGTGAAAAACGAGGCTTCCCCGTGCTCATCCTTTGAATAGCGTCCGGATGAGGGGGGGAACGTCGGAGAGCTTGTCGACGACCAGTTCCGCGGGCGGCATCTTTTTGTCGGCCGGCAGGAAAAGTTGCGCATACGTGGCCCCGTAGTTCCGTAAGCCGGTGAAGAGAATTCCCGAGCGGTAGCCTGCGGCATTGGCCCCTTGGAGGTCGGCCAAGCCATCGCCGACGTGCACCGCGTTAATGGGAGCCACATGCAGCTCCGACAACGCGTAGAGAAAGATCTCCGGCGACGGCTTGGCCCAGGGGAGCTCGTCGCTCCACGCCCAAAATTCCACCTGATCCGTGAGGCCTAGTGTCGCACAGACGGGTTTGAGAAATCGACCCGGTTCGCCGACCGTGTTTGAGACGACGGCGATATGATACCCGGCCGAGCGTAATTCGGTCAAGACTCCGGGAGCCCCTGGGGAGACTTCGAACTTCGCGTGGGCAACGAGCTCTCCGAGACGACGGACGTACTCTTCGGCATCCACCTCCTTGCCCAGACGAGCACCGGCCCGACGAATCTGCTCGGCCGGGGAGACACTGATCCCCTGTTCCGACCGATGCACGGCCTCCAGATACGCCCCCCGGAACGCTTCCACGGCGTCCAGGGCCGGATCGATGCCCTTTACGTTGGGGAGAGTGGGGGCCGTTTCGAGCATCGTTCGACCCAGGTCGAATTGATCGCGAATGTACTGTTCCTCTGCCTGAGGGGGCAGGTACAGTAGAGTGTGCCAGAGGTCGAACGTGACTGCTACATCCATCGTGGGGGGGAGAGAGGAGACCTTCCTAAGGTTCGCCGTCGCCGTTCATTGATTTGATGCTAGTCCTCGAAGCGCGGGGATTTCGGGTCTAGCATCAGATACCGATGAGGTACCGCTTAAACCCTGAAAACTTCGGAATCACGATGCCGGGGTCGGAACCGCGGTTATTGGTAACCCTTCCGGCGGAATCGGAGACTTCGGATCGAATCGGCGGCGCACTACCGGGAATCTCGTTCGTTTTCGCCGACGCCTCCCAACCGTCTTCCTGGAATTCCGTGGAGGCGCTGCTGGCCGGCTCCGTCGTCCGGGTCGTGGCCCAGTTTGACCCTCGATCATTGCCCCGACTTCGATTTGTTCAGGGCATCTATACCGGCCTGGATCGATTCCCGTTCGGCCGGTTCCCCGACTCGGTGGTCATTGCGGGGAACGTGGGAGGTTACGCCCCTTTCGTAGCCGAGCACGCCGTGGCGCTTGCCTTGGCGAGTGCGAAGCAGCTACCCCAAGCGATTGCGCTATCGCGAGCGGGCCACTTGCGACCCGTTCCATTGAACCGAAATCTGTTCGGTCGAACGGCCGTGATCCTAGGTTTCGGAGAGATTGGTCACGAAACCGCGCGCCGGTTGCGCCCCTTCGGCATGCGCATCATCGGAGTGAACCGGACCGGTCAGGCGGACCCGGCCGCGGATCAGATGTTCGGAGCCAATCGTCTGCGGGAGGCGCTGGCCCTCGGCGACCTGGTCGTGGACGCTCGCCCCCTTACGGATCTCACTCGTTCCTCGATCGGTCGGCCGGAGCTGGCTTCGATGCGACCGGAGGCGATTTACGTGAACGTCGGAAGGGCGGCCACGATCGATGAAACGGCGCTCTTTGAACATCTTCAGCAGCATCCCGAGTTTCGGGCGGCCACCGATCCTTGGTGGGACGAGGACTTCGTCGCAGGCGTGCTCCGACATCGTACGGGGATCGCCGAGCTTCCCAATTTCCTCGGCACGCCCCACAATAGCGCGGCCGGCGTCGACGTCCGCCAGTATGCGCTCGATCGAGCGCTCCAGAACGTGGCCCGATTCTTCCGGGGCGAGACTCCTCGATACCTGGTGGATCCGAAGGAATATTCTGAGAGTACTGGCCCCTGAGGGAGTCGAATTCGATCAAGCGACCGAGGACTATCGAATCCGCTCGAGGGCGAACGACCCAATGACGAGCGCTCGGTTCGTGGCCCGGACCTCGACCCAGTCATGGGTTTGGACGTCTCCCAAGCCCTTGACCTGGAGGAACGTCTTGTCGCGATCCTGCCGGAAGAGGAGGACCCCATCCATTCGCGTGAGGAACGTTTCGACCTGCGCCTCCGCAAAGGCGCCGCCCTCCAGCGAATACATGGCGAGGGCCGAGCGAGGCTTGAGGATCCCGACGAAGTTCTGCAAGAAGGCGAACCCCGACCGCTGCTCGGCGTTCGAGAGGACCGCAGCCAAGCCCAGGAATCCTACGCGGTACGATTTGGTCTTGAGCGTCGTGAGGTCCTTGGACACCTGTACCAACAGCTTCAGGATCCCCGCCTGATCGTTCGGGCCTTGGGCGATCAGCCGATGCGGGCCGGCCGTCCCTCCCGATCCGGATGCGTCGATCCACGTCACCATGCCCATTTGCTCGTATTCGAGGAATTGGGGTGCGACGACCCCGATGTTCTGTGCAATCTCTTCGGGCGACCTCGCCGCGGTCACGATCACGACCGGCTCGCCTCGTTTCAGTCCTTCCGTCAAAAAAGCGTACAGAACCACTTCCTTGCCGACGAACGCATCCCCGACGAGCATCAAGTGACCCTTGGGCGGCACTCCCCCCGACAGAAGGTCGTCCAGTCGGGGGGTGCCCGTGGGCGAGCGGTCGGCGTAACGGGTAGCGGCGGGGGCCACTAAGGTGTCCGCAATCGGCGCCGCCGGAGCGGGCACCGAAGAGGCCAAGGAAGGGGACGACCCGACCGAAGTAGAGGCGACCACCGTCGTCCCTCGGGGAGGGAAGGTGCCGGACGGGGAGCTGCGGGAGGTGACTCCTCGACTCCGAGAACGAAGACTCGTCCGAGCGGCGAAAGGGGTATCGAGTTCCGCCTCCGGGATTCCGAGGGCGGATGATTCCATTCGGCGCTCCGCTTCCTGAGCGCGTAAGCTCACCTCCGACTCCCGCGATTCCAACGCTCGCTGACGTTCCAAGAGCTCTCGCTCCCGTTTGTCCATTTCTTCGCGAAGGCGCTGCAACCGCTCGGTTTTCTCGGCGACGGAGGTCTCCCGACCCAAGTTCGTCGCCTCGCTCTGCTTCAGCGTCTCCGCGCGTCGGTCGAGTTCCTGACGGGTCTGTTCCACCGCTTGACCTCGTCGCTCCAATTCTTGGAGCGCCGCTGCATACTGCTGCTGACGCTGTTGGGCCTCCTCGGTCTTGGCCAACGCATCGGCTTCGCGTTGTTTGAGCGTGGCGTCGAGGGTTGCGAGCTGAGCTTCGCGCTGCGATTGGACCCCCTCCCGTCGCTTGAATTCTCGAACAGAGTCTTCAATCAATCGCGCCCGGCGCCCCAAGAGCACGTTCTGCTCGTCGAGCACCGACTTGAGCTGGGCGAGCTTCGTTTCCCGAATCGTGAGGTCGCCCATCGACGACGCCGGATCGAGCGGAACCGCGCCGGACGACCCGAGCGATGTCTCGCGCAGTCGCAGCTCGCCTTCTTTCTTCAGTAGATCGGTCATGTGCGAGTCGAGCTCCTTCTTTCGAGCTTCGAGGCGCGCCTCGATTTCGGGGAGATTGTTGTAGCGCGCGTCCACGTCCTTCTGGCGCTGCGTGAGCTCGAAATCGCGCTTGGTTTGCTCCCCTTCGCGCTGGATGACGTGCTGCTCGCGTTCGGAGAGTTGTGGCGTTCGCCGAGCGACCTCCTCTTCCCTCAGCTGAAGGGAAAGTTCTCGGTCTTTGTTGGCGCGCTCCGCGATATTGACCTGGGCGGACTTTTGGCCCCATTCGGCCTGATGTTCGGTCAACGTTTGGGCTCGGGTGGCGAAATCCGCCTCGATCGCTTCGAACTGTTTCCTTGCTTCGGCCAGTGATTCTTGTTGACGCTGAAGAGACATCTCCAAATTTTCCGCGTCGGCCTCGCGCTTCAGGAGTGCATTTTCGCGGAAGTGGAGCGCCTCGTCCCGTTGACGGACCTCATCCGCCAACTGGAACATCCGGCTCTGGTGAGAGGTGATCAACTCCCGTTCGTGCGAGCGAGTTCCGGAGGAGATCAGATGAAGGAAGGAGCCCGCGGTTTGGTAGAAGACCGCACTGACAACCAGCGACAACGCGAGGGCATCGCTGGTACCTCCGGGGGTCGTGGACGGGAAGAGCGTCACGAGCGAAACGGGAATCGGCAGGATGGAGGAGATGAATCCGATCCACTGTCCCTGACTCCAGCCCTTCCAGGTGAGCACGAGGGCGGCAATGGGCGCGCTCACCCCGATCAGTGTCAGGGGGTAGAACCAGGGTAACAGGCTCAGTCCGGCGAACGACCCGTACCGGATGACGGTCAGGGAAAAGACGACGGTCAGGACGACGTTGAGGATTACCGAGCCGACCGTCGCGGAGAAATGGGCCTCCCAGGGCCAGAGCTGGTAAACTTCCCACTTGATGTACAAGCCGAAGAAGGAGAGGTAGAGCCCCGCGCCGAGGGGCAAGAGGAGGAAAAACAGATTCTTGAGCGCGGTCGGCGCCAGGTACGTGACATCGGGCTGAAAATAGAGCACGAGCAGGGCATCGAACACCAAGGCCGCAGAAACGACGACGGTGTAGTAATGCGCCGAACGGCCGATCTTCAGCTGCAGCAACGCGTCGTTCTTGGCAAGCTCCAGATCTTCCGGAGCAGGGACCGTCACGGTTCGCGGTGAGCTTCGACTCAACGCGGGGGCGGAACGGGTCCCCGTCTCTGAGGGGGGGGACAAAGGAAAGCTCCGATACAATCAGGTGAAGGTCCGTTACTTAATCACTCGCTTTCGGGCGGTGCTCGCGCGGCCAGAAGAACGGCGGCGGCGTATCCCTGCCGAGCCGCTTCGCGGCCCAATTCCTCTTCAATTTCGAGGAGGTGGGACCAAGCTTTAGGGAGCCGTTGGACCGATTGAACTCGGGCCGGCTCGAGGCCCAACGCAGGGGCCACGGCGAGGACCTCTAGTACGTTCCAACGGCGAGTCGATAGCCAGCTCGTAAGCTCTTCTACTCGAAATCGTTGGAAACCGTGTCGCTTCGCCTGAGCTGGCGGCGCATGGTCGAATCCTTCTCTTTCGATGCGAGCTTGAATGGCCGAAACCGGCGCCTCGAACAGTCGACCGACCGCTGTGGGTGGGAGTCGGTGAAGATATCGAGAACGCTCTCCGGATCCGGGGGCAATCTCTAGGATCAGAAGCCCCTCCGGTGCCGCACATTCCGCCAATCGCTCCAGCAGTTGGGAGGAGGAGGATTGTCCGGCAAAACCTAACGAGTTACCTAAAGCAACGACTTCCGAAACTCGGTGTTCGCGGAATGGAGGGCTTCGACCGTCCGCCCGGAGGAACTCGAAACGCTCGTTCGGAAAACCGACTCGCAGATGTCCCCGAGCAAATCGCAACATCTCGGTGGATAGGTCGGCAAGGAGTCGGATGGAAGTCACGGTGCCGATCGCCGGAGAAAAGCGACCCGGCCCGGGACCGACCTCGAGAGTCCAGTGCCCGGGGGTACGATGTCGGTCTAAGAACCGCTGTCGTAGTTCTCGGAACAGATCGCGTTGTGGAGTTCCTTCAAATCGCTTCCATTCGCGTTCGACGCGATAGCGATCGAGCCGACGAAAACGATCGGGGGCTTTGGAGATACTTTCATCCGTCCCACCACCCCGAGACCCGCGCGAGCGAAGGTGTCTCCTGGGCATTCGCGATTGGCGGTGAAGGTTCGGGGACTGGCCAGGCATTTCCACGGTTCGTTACCCCACCCCAAGGTTGGAGTTTGCGCTCTGAGAGTATCGACTTCCGGGTCGGGGTTTCCTCGGATTTCCCCGCCTGCACATTTTCGACCCTATATATACCCCTAAATAGGGCGTCGGGATGAAGGGGCCGAGCTTAGAACATGCCGTACTATGAATGTCCCAAGTGTGGGGGCGGATACGTCATCGATGTACCGCCGAGCGCGCGTCCTATCTGTGACCGTGACGGAGCCCGATTGAAGCGAACGAGCGACGCTTCGTATGAGCGGAACGCGCGTCAGAAGTAGACGCTAGCGCGCACTGATCACGAGCTCGCATGCAAGGCTCGTCGGGGCGGCTGGGTCCGCTCGTTCATCGCTCCGTCCATCACGGGGCCATCGCTTGGCTGGTCGGCACGATCCAATTCCTGGTAGCGATGGTGGTCGTCCAACTGACGTGGACCGGCTCCTCGCCCTACAGTCTGAGTCAAAACGTGATCAGCGACCTCGGGAACACCAGTTGCGGCACGTTTGCCTCGCATGACGTCTGCTCGCCGTTACACCTTGTCTTCGACGCCTCTCTCATCCTCTTCGGCTTGCTCCTCCTCCTCGGTATCTTGTTGATCCCCACGGCATTTCCGGCGCGGGCCAGTCGATCGATCGGGCTGGGGCTAATGGCCGTCGGGGGGATCGGCGCTATTCTCGCCGGGATCTTTCCGGAGAACACGATCGGGGCGCTGCACTCGATCGGGGCGCTCCTCGCCTTTGCCGGGGGAGGGTTGGCGCTGTTCGTCCTGTCCGGCGCGATGCTTCGAGATACCCGGTGGGATGGTTTTCGAACGTACACGGCCGTTTCGGGACTGATCACGCTGATCTCGTTGATCCTGTACGTCGGGGGCGCGTGGAATCGGGGGGGATGGTGGGCCGACCTCGGGGTAGGAGGTCTCGAACGCCTCATTGTGGCCCCCTTCCTCCTCTGGCTCCTCGTCGCGGGTCTCCACTTGGCCAGGATCCCGACCTTCGCGCCTCCCAACGCCCGGTCTGTCGCTTCCTCCTAGACCCGTCTCGGCCTTCGTCCCGCAGCCCGACGGGGGACGGCTTCGAGTCCTCCCATCGCGGAGGTCCGACTTTCGGCTCGCGATCGATCGTCGGAGGGGGGATGATTGGCCGAGCAAGCTCCATCGAACGGCAACTATTTCTCTCCTACTGAATAGGCCCCCCCTAGTGGCAGGACTTTTGATTCCACGGGGAGAAGTTCTTCGTACTCGCATCTCCGGCCTTGGCCTCCTCCTGGCCTTGGCGGTCGCGTTCCTTTTCGTTCTCCCCGTCGGGGTGCTTGGACTCCAAGCCGCGAATACGTCGGTCCCCGGGTCTGCCCTCGAATCTGTTTCGCTCGGGTCGATCCAAAATGCGCCTCTAGCTTCTTTTCCCTATTCCGAGCCGGGCCTCCACGTGCCCGGATCATCGATCGTCGGACCGGCCCCATCGAGCTCGCTCAACGTTCTCGTCGTGTTTGGATATTCCAACGCCTCCGAACTGTCGCTCTTTCTTACCGCGGTCAGCGATCCTCAATCTCCGCACTACCAACATTACTTGACGCAAGGCCAATTCGACCAGAAGTTCGGACAGACCGAGTCATTCTATGATTCCGCGTCTGCGTATTTCCGGGCGAGCGGAGCGACCGGTCTTCAAACGTACGCCGACCGTTCAGAGCTCTCCTTCCAGCTTACGCCATCCGCCGCGGCCACCTTGTTTCACACGACCATCGACGAGTTTGCCGCCGCCGGGGGTTCCTACTACGCACCCCTGGGGGTCCCCGAGCTCCCGGCTCCGATCGCGCAACGAGTTTCGTCCGTCGTGGGTCTCAGCTCGTACTCGGAACTACAGATCGAGGCGTTACATTCGAGTGAGTTGCATCCTGGGACGCTGGGGCCACGCGACGTGCTCGGACACGCAACCGGTGCTCCTCCGATTTCGTCCGGGTACTTGCCGCCAGTGACCATTGGCGGAGTCCAGTACCAATTCGCTCCAGATTACCAGGTCGCCTACGATCAACTTTCGCTCTACGCCCAGTACGGATATCCGAACAATGCCATCGTAGCCACGATACTCTGGTCGGGTAATTACTCGGGAACGACGATCACGACCCCGTATGGAACGCTCACGAACGGCGAGAACGTGGGACCATTCAACCCCTCTGACGTCTACGACTTTTACAACGAAACCATTCCCGCCGGCCAGCCGCATGCCCAAGTTTTCGGGGCTCCGGTCGATGGTGCCCCCTATCCGAGCGGCCTGGCTTCATGGGATACGACGGGCGCGTACACCGAGAACACGTTGGATCTAGAGATGGCGGGATCGACCGCGCCGGGCGCCCGGATCTACAACGTGTACGGGCCCGCCCCGGAGCAGTCCGCGCTGGACACGGCGTTCGATTACGTGCTGAATCCGAATGCCACCACCGAGCCGCTGCTCAATGTGTCGGTGATCTCCAATTCATGGGGAGGATCCGATTCGACCGATACGGGCTGGGCCCAAGCGACTCAACAGGCCGAAGCGCGCGGCATTACCGTTCTCGCCGCATCGGGAGACTCGGGGGACAACCCCTCGAGCCCGAAGGAGTGCGCGTCGCCCGGACAGAATGTGTGCTTCCCGGCCTCCCTCGCGTACGACAATTATGGTACCATCGCTGTCGGCGGAACGACGATTAGGCTCGACTCGTCGCTCAACCTCGAAACGAACATCGTGTGGAACATTTCCGAAATGAAAGAAGGCGGCCCCGCGGGTTCTACCGGCGGAATTAGCACCGTCTATCCTGAACCCTCGTGGCAGGCCAACACCTCCGCGAATGACCTGATTTTCGGCGCCGGCCGCGGCGTCCCCGATATCGCCGCGGTGGCGAATAACACGATCCTGACGCTTTCGATCCAAGGACACGAGTACAAAGCCAGTAACGCGTCGCTGGGGAAACTGTTCGAATATGCCTGGGGAACGAGCATTGCCTCCCCCATCGAAGCGGGCATTTTCGCTGACGCCGATCAGGTTCTCGCCCACTTCGGAAACGGATGGATCGGGTTCGGGGATCCGCAGTTGTACTCGATCGCGAATGCGATGTACGCGCCGCAACTGTCTGGGCTGACGCTAGGGTACATCCCGGGTGCTGGGAGTACCTATCTCTCGACTCTGCCGACGTTGCCGTTCTTCGACGTGATTGAAGGGTCCAATAATGTCTACCCAGCCGGATTCGGGTACGATCTGGTGACGGGCTGGGGTTCGGTCGACGCCTACAACCTCACCATGTATCTTGTCGATGTGCAACCCACCGGAGTGCCCGGCGATCTCTCGGCGTTGGACGATCGGTTCAATCTGACGGGACTCGAAGTTACTTCCACGATCAATCCTCCTTATGGAACGGGGCAAATCAACACGAATTTCAATGCCTCGATCCAGCAGAATTTCTTCCTGGCTAACAGCTTCGGGGCACCGATCTATTGGATTCAGAACGTCATCTACATTTACGGGACGCCGGGCGACTGGGCCATGAATTTCTCCGGCTGGTCCGTTTTTCCGTTCTACGGCTTGTATCCGAATGCGGCGGTCTACAACTACAATTTCCCGGCGGTCGGGCTCAATCTTTCCACCCCCCTGTCGTTCAATATCGAGACGCAGCTGAAGAATACGACGGAGCTCAACAATCAATCCGTGGAATACACGTTCGGGATTCCCGGGACGACCCCACTCTGGCTCTCGGTGCCTGGCGCCGCGTACATCCTGGGAGATCTGTGGTACAACTACTCCTGGCAAGGGACGACTTACTCGAACGGGCCATTCCCGGGGGGGAACCCCGGAGGACTCTCTCCCCAGTTCGGACTCGTCGGGGGCCCGTCCGGCGGAACGGGTAACTTCCTTGCCCCCACGGCGGGGGATCTCCAGGCGACGTTCGAGCGGTTCGGCGGGGCGAAGTTCATTCCCGGCGCCACGAAGTCGTTCCTCGATTCGAGTTCGCAGACCGGTGAGACGGCCTCGAACATCACGTGGGTCGAATCGACCCCCGCGAACCTTACCCAGGGCACCCCTGCCAATTGGACGCTCTCGTATTCGAACGGGGCGGCCACACAAGGCGTGCTGGAGTACGACCCGCGTTATGCAGAAAACAGCTTTGCGGTCCAATTCAACGAGACCGGACTACCGCCGGGATCCCAATGGGGCGTCAACGTCACGGGGGTGACGCATCTAATTGTTGGAACGGACGTCGTCTTCTTCTTGACGAACGGCTCCTACGGATTCACCATCACCGCCCCCTTTGGCTACGGCCCGACCCCGCTGGCCGGGGACGTGTTCGTGAACGGAGCGTCTCAGTTTGTCGACATTACCTTCGCACGTTCCATTTTCGCGTTGACGTTTAGCGAGACGGGACTTCCTTCCGGCGGCTCGTGGTCCGTTCTCCTTTCTCCCGGCGGCACGCTCACGGGCGCTGCCACCACGCTCGTCACCAACGTCTCGGATGGGTCGTATGGCTACACGTTCTCGACCGCGCTCACGGGGTGGACGGCGACGCCACTCGGAGGTACCGTCATCATCTCGCACGCCAATGCGACGGTCGACGTTTCGTTTGCCCAGACGGCGTGGCCCGTCACGTTCACCGTCACCGGCTTGCCCACGGGCCAAGTCTGGAGCGTCACCGTCGGCACCGAGAAGGTGACGAATACCTCGAGCCTCACCGCAAGTTTCGTGCTATCCAACGGCACGTACTCGTTTTCGATCACCGCACCCTCCGGCTATTCGGCCTCACCAAGTTCCGGATCGGTTAGCGTGAACGGTCAATCGGTCCAGAAGTCGATCTCGATCTCGAAATCATCGGCCAGTGCAGGAACCCTGCTCGGCCTTCCGCTCATCGATTGGGCGATTCTGGCCATCCTCGTCGTGGTCATAGTGGTCATCGCAGCAGTCGCCACATCTGGTCGCCGTCGATCGCAGCAACCGCCCCCGGGGCCACCCCCTGCGGTATTCGTAGGGTATTCGGCCACCCCACCACCTCCGCCTCCTCCGCCCCCAGGGACTCCGCCTCCTCCGCCGGGCACTTACTAGATTGGGCCGCCGGTTCGCGTGGAGCCTGGATCTCGGATCCCTGCACGGAGGGTTGCAGAACGCTCCAACGCGCCCGTCGCGGTCGGGAAAACTCGGGAGGCCCTCGGCGGAGGCTGCCCAGACTCTTTCCGGGACGCCGATCCTTCTGGGAGAGGGACTCAGCGGCTACTGATCGCGCGCCGAGAATGCTCCCGTCGAAACAACCGGACGGCATCTCGAACGATCTTCTGATGGTCGAATGCGAGGGGACGAGCCTTGCCCAGAGCGACCCACGCCGCGCGACTCGCATCGTCTCCGGCGAGGGGAGTTCGGGCGCGGCCTTTCATCAAGAACACGACGCTCGTGATCGGTTTCCGAGGATCTCGATCCGGGCCGGAATAGACTCCCACGAGCTTCCACGGTCGAGCAGTAAGCCCCGTTTCCTCTCTCAATTCCCGGACGACGGCCTCTTCGACCGTTTCGCGCAGCTCGACAAATCCGCCGGGAAGGGCCCATTGACCTCGGAACGGGGAGCGACCGCGACACACCAGCAGCACTCGGCCCGAGTGAATCCACACCGCGTCTACTGCGAGCGCGGGATTCTGATACGCGGGCGTCATACCCGGGTGGGGCAGGGACTCCCCTGATAAGGCGAGAAGGGCCGCTGTAATAACGAGCCCGTCAGGCAACCATTAAGCCGACCACGGCGGTGGTGCGGCCCGCCAATGCCGTGCATTTACTGCTCAATGGAGAGGATGCCTCGAACTATTGGAGGGCTGATTCCTCGTACCCCTTCCCGAGCCCAAAACCCTCACTCCTCAGGATGAGCGCTTCTCGGGCACAGGATTTGAGCATGGAGCGCAACGATTCGGGGACTCGAGCTTCTTCCCCCGCCCCCCCCGTCGTCTCGATCGTCCTCGCGACCCTCAACGAGCGCGAGAATCTTCCGATCGTGTTGGACCGGATTCGGAAGCAATCACTCCCCGCGTTCGAGATCCTCGTCGTGGACGACGGAAGCACGGATGGGACCCGAGAGTTCGTTACCCAACTCGCGGCCGAGGATCCCCGAATCCGGCCGATCTTTCATGACGGCAAGCAGACCACGCTCCGTGCTCAGTGCCAAGCGATTGCCACCGCGGAGGGAGCGATCGTGGCGATCATGGACTCGGACCTTCAACACCCTCCCGAGCTCCTACCCCAGATGATTCTCGAGCTCCAGCATGGAGCGGCGTTAGTCGTCGCGAGTCGATATGCTTCGGGGGGGTCCCCGGGGCGACGGTCCGTGGGCCGAATCCTGCTCTCTCGAGGCGCCGAATGGACCGCGAAGCTCTTGCTCGCCGACGCGCGCGGGCTTACGGACCCGGTTTCGGGACTCTTCGCCTTCCGCCGAGCGATTTTCCGGCCAGTGAATCCTCTCTATCGCGGTTACAAACTCTTGCTCTTCGTGCTCGTCATGAGTCACGGACATAGGGTCGCCGAGGTCCCCTACCGATTCGTTCCTCGAGCCACGGGGTCGAGCAAGGTGACCGCCGGATTCGGATTCATTCCCGCGTTCTTGGTCGAGGTGCTGCTCGCCAAGCGCTTGGAAACGTCTATCTCGCGCCGGACGAAGGCGTTCCGGGCCGTTCCCAAACCGAGCGAGTGAACGACGCGCTCTCCCCAGCCGTTCGCCGGACCCCGACTTCGGGGTCCACGGGTCCTCGCCGTGCCAAAAAGGCTAAGGCGCGCGGTCATGAGGTCCCTCGCCCTTGGAGTGCGAATAGACGATGCGACTGTTGATCACCGGGGGCTCTGGCTTCATCGGACGCTATCTGTGCGCTCTCGCCGCCGAAAAAGGTCACGAAGTCATCGGAACCTACCTCTCCCAGAGCGAACTCGACGCGATGCCACCGCTTAGCGCGTCAATCCAATGGAGGCACCTGAATATGCAAGATCGAGCCGAAATCGATCGAACGATCGACGAGGTCAAACCGGAAGGGGTCTTTCATCTGGCGGCGCAGGCCTACGCATCGGTCGCCTGGCGAGATCCGCAAGCGACATTTGCGACGAACGTGCTCGGGACGGTGTGCCTCTTCGAGGCCCTGCGCCGTCATCCCCCGAAGCACGGCACCTTTCTCGCTTCCTCGGCATCCGCGTATGGCTCGGCGGCTCGGATCCCGACCCCCGAGGACTCCGTACTGAACCCGATCAATCCCTATGGGGTGTCCAAGGCCTGCCAGGACATGCTCGCCCTCCAATATTCGTTGAATTTCGGACTGCGCATCGTCCGGGGCCGCCTGTTCATCACGACCGGCCCGTCCAAGACGGGCGACGCGGTGAGTGACTTTGCCCGGCGGATCGTACGTCTGGAGCGTGCAGGCCGGCCCGCCTCCCTGCCGGTCGGCAACCTCCTCCCTCGACGGGACATATCGGATGTTCGGGACATCATCCAAGCGATCTGGAAGGTCTTCGAAGCGGGCGATCCGCAAATGCCGGTGAACATCGGGGCCGGAGCGAGCTACTCGATGCAAGGAATCGTCGACGACTTGGTCGGCCGGGCGCAAGTGCGATTGGCGCCGACACCCGATCCGGCGCTGTTTCGTCCGACGGATGAGCTCGAGATTCGGGCGGATGTCACGCGGCTCCGCGCACTCGGATTCGTCCCTCGCATTTCGATCCACGAGACGGTTGCGGACGTGCTCGAGTACTGGCGCGCGCACTGGCAGAACGCCTAGGGACCCAGCTCGACGTTTCGACCGAGAATCGGGGAAGGCATATTCGAAGCGCGTGAACTCGCTACCGGGGAGACCGATGATCGGAGCGGCGAGTCGGCAAT
The DNA here is from genome assembly GCA_963749195.1 of uncultured Thermoplasmata archaeon. Lineage (GTDB taxonomy): Archaea > Thermoplasmatota > Thermoplasmata > Lutacidiplasmatales > UBA184 > Lutacidiplasma. The sequence goes on along the minus strand of CAVVLX010000006.1, from coordinate 136,436 downwards.
CCGCCCATCTGGGAGGGGGGGAACGAACTCCTGGTGATTTCACGGTAGTTTCTCGGCTGCTCTGGCCCGGAACCGGACGCGTTGCGCTTGAGGAGGCCCGTCGACTGCCGGCCCGGCTGCTCGCGTATCGTCAATCGGCCACTCCCCTCTTTTACGATTTGACCGGGGTCGATCTCGCATTTCTCCGACGGCTCGGCGAGCGAGGGCGATTCACGTCGGTTTTCGAGGATCTGACCATGCGCTTCTACTCCGGAAGAGGCGTGGATGCGACGGTCGACCTCGATCTCATCGCCCGCGCCACCTCGAAGATCCACGGCCCCGCGCTCTTCCACGATCAGTTCGCGGGGCTGACTGGTCTATTAAGGAAATTTCGATCCCGGTCGGAATACGCCGTCTATCTGCACGAAACGGCGCTCGGGGATAGCCCGGGGGTTCGCGCGACGGGGTCCCAATGGGCGAACCGCGCGCTCCGTCGGTTCGATCGAACCGTGCTAGAGCAGGCCAATCTCGTGTTGACGAACAGCCGACGGAACGCTTCGATTCTACGCGAGGAGGGAATCGAATCCGAGGTACTCTACGCGGGGTGCGACCCGATTCCGCAACTCCCCGACCATCGGGAACGGATCTTGCTGGCGACCACGGTGTGGGACCGTATCCGGAATCCCGAGGTCTACGTGGAGTTGGCCCGCAAGATACAGGCCCGGATCGTCCTCGCTGGCACGTGGGGCCGAGTCGGGGAGATGTGGGCGTTTCAGCGTCGGTATGGAGACCAGATCGATGTGACGGGCCCGATCTCCGAGGAAGGACTCAATGAGCTGAGTCGGCGCGCGTCGGTGTATCTTCGGTTCGGATTCGGAGAACGCGGACCCGGGCAAGGCGGAATCCAAGCGATGGCGTTCGGTCTACCCGTCATTACTAACCGCGACCTCGCGATGGCCGAACTGGTCGAGGATGGGGTCAATGGGTTCATCGTCGGTTCGGTCGATGAAGCCGCGGACCGCGTGAACTCGCTCCTCAGCTCCGAGCCGATACGTCGGAAGATGAGCGAAGCCGCCTGGTACCGCAGTCAGCAGCTCAGTTGGGATACTCATGTGGTCCGTCTGCGAGCCCTGATTTCGAGGGCGTTCCATTGACGGGATGGCTGGGAACCTCGTCAGTAATGACTCGGAGCCTGTAACGAAGAAGGTGGTGGACCATCGCATTCGGAAGATTCCCCGCGTCGCCCGGAGCGGATACCGTAAAATGGGTATTGTAAGAATAATCTGAAAATTCAGAATAGGCTAAATAGTCGGATGCCCTGGGATTCCCAGGTCCTACCATGCCGAAAACCGTGCGAACCAAACGCGGAGCCGAAGAGAACGATGCCTGTTGCAGTCCCGATTGTTGCGGAGCGTCCGCGGGCTGCTGTGGCCTTCCCTCGCCGGGGTGCTGCCAGGTGGATGCGGTGGTCAGCGTCGATAGTCGGGGTCAGATGGTCCTCCCGAAGGAAGTCCGCGAGCAATTCGGGATCCGCGCGGAAGACAAGCTGGCGGTCGTATCGTGGACCCGCGGTGGTAAAGCCTGTTGCCTGACGCTCTTAAAGGTGGACGAGCTCGCGGATGCCGTTCGGCAAGCATACGGACCGGTGCTTCGCGAAATCGTTTCCGAATGAAGTCCAGCAGGAATTCGCCCCGGGAAGGTGGCCGAAGCGTTCTCTTCGTCTGCCTCGAAAACGCGGCGCGGTCGTTAATGGCCGAGGCGATGTTTAATGCCCATGCGCCGGAGGGCTGGCGAGCAACGTCGGCGGGAACCAAGCCAGCGACTTCCCCCAATCCACGAACCGCGGGGATGCTCCGCGAGATCGGTTTAGAGCTACCGACGCATGCGCCGCAGTTGCTGACCATCGAAATGGTCGAGTCGGCGGAGGTGTACGTGACGATGGGATGCCTCGATGACGCAAGTTGTCCGGCATTTCTCCGAAAGGCCGATGTCCGCGATTGGCGTCTCCCCAATCCGGCTGATCTGGGCGACGGAGACTTTCGGGAAGTGCGGGACCGACTCGTCGGATTGGTCGCAGCGCTCCGGCAAGAACTCCGGGCTCGGGGTCCGGAAGCGTGGGGATCGTCTCCGAGTTCCGCGAAATGAGCCGCGGGCCGACGAGGCGGTGGGCGGCCGAGTTCGGCGGGACCGCCCTGCTCGTGGGTATCGGAACCGGATCGATCGTGGAGGCCTCTCGGATCGGGGGAGTCCCGCAGCTGGTTTTGGCGATCGCGTGGTTCTTCGCGGTCTTAATCCCGATGTGGCTGTTCATCCGCATTTCGGGGGCGCATCTCAACCCGGCCGTCACGCTCGCCCTCGCGATCAGTGGTCGGATTGGGAGGAATGAGATCCCCACCTACGTCGTGGCGCAACTATTGGGGGCATTCGCGGGAAGCATCGTGGTGTGGGGGATTCTCGGCGATGGCGCGCAGCTCGGCGCCGCCACTCCGAGGATTGGAAGTTTGCTCTACGTATTTTTGTCCGAAGCGGCCTTCGTAGCCCTGCTTGTAACGACCGTCTTCTGCTTGGCCGATTTCGGCGAGGGTCGCAGGCGCTGGCGACTGCTACTTCCACCAATCGCGATTGGACTAGCGACCTGGGTTATCGGCCCGTGGACCGGAAGCTCGCTCAACCCGGCTCGTTCGATAGCTCCCGCCGTCCTGTCCGGAGCTTACACGGACCTATGGGTCTATCTCGTGGCGGCGCTGTCGGGAAGTCTGGCAGTCGCACTTCTTTGGAGGCCCCGAGCTGTCGATCGCCTCGAACGAGGCCCGGGCCGGATTGACTCGGCCAAATAACCCGGTCGCCCCAACGGCCGACGGGAGAACGCAAAGCCCTGTGCTAGATAGTCCCTCAGTGCGTGCGCACCGTCCGAGGCCCCCCCCGCGCGCTTCTCTCGTCGGTGGGCGAGCTGGGGCAATGGGATTCGCTACAAAGCGACTTTCGAAGAGTCACCGAGGGTTAATGTGATCTCAATCGGCGAAGGGTGAATCGAAGTAATCTCTGCATTCCTCCCGATGAGGCTGTTGGCAATCGATACACCGTCTATCCGCGCTCCGTCCATTACGATCGATCGGTGGATTCGCGCATTGACCAAATGAACCTGATTTCCGAGGGCGGAGTACGGCCCGACGACGCTGCCCGCGCCGATTCGCGTATCCGAGCCAAGTATGGTAGGACCGCTGACCTTCGCGCCCGCCTCGATCACGGTGTGAGGCCCGATCCCCACCGCGCCCACGACCGTTGCGCCCGGCTGGATGGTTCCCTCATTCCGCAGTTCCTCGACCGACATGCTCCGCAGCACGAGCTCGTTTGCTTCCAGGAGGTCTTCTGGTCGGCCGGTATCTTTCCACCATCCTTCGACTCGGCGGACCAAGATCGGATGGCGGGTTTGGTACAATTGCCAAATCGCGTCGGTGATCTCGAGCTCGCCTCGGCGGGAAGGTTTCAAGCCGGCAATGATCGGGTGGATTGCGGGGGAGAACAGATAGACCCCGATCAGCGCGAGGTTGCTGCGTGGCTTTGAGGGCTTCTCTTCGATCGAGACCACCCGGTCCCCGGCGAGTTCGATCACGCCGTATTGTCCCGGATTCGGGACGGCCGTCACGCCGACGACCGCGTCGGGGTGGGACTGCTCGTACAGATGAACGAAGGAGGCGACGCCTTCCTGAAGCAGATTGTCACCGAGGTACATGACGAACGGCTCGTCGCCGAGGAATTCGCGAGCGCACAACACGGCGTGCGCAAGTCCCCGGGGCTCGCCCTGCTCGATGTATCGAACATGGAGTCTCAACCCCATCCCGTCTCCAATGGACTCCTTGATCCCTTCGGTTACGGGTCCAAGGATAATGCCGACCTCGCGGATTCCGGCGCTCGCGAGGTGTCGGAGGCCGTAGGAAAGAATCGGCTGGTTCGCGATCGGCAACATGTGCTTGTTGCCGCTAAACGTGAGCGGCCGAAGTCGGGTTCCGTGGCCACCCGCCAAGATGAGTCCCTTCATTCCCAATGTTCCTCTCGGACGAGTTCGTGGATCCCGTCGCGCCAACTCGTCAGGGTTATTCCCAGGCCCATTACCTTTTGAGAAAGGAGGCCCCCGGTCACCGGTCGAGGCGCATTCGCCAGACCCACCGCAGTTTGAACGATAGATCCCCGGCGCAGATCGACTCGCTGACCCGTCGTCGACCGAACGAGTTCCGTGGCGAACTCCCACGGCGTCGTCAATTGCGGAGAAGCGACGTGGAACACCCCCGACAATCGATGAGTGACCAAGTAATCGAGGGTTCGACTGACATCTGGGATCCAGGTCGGAGTAATTCGTTGGTCATCGTACAACGGCGGCAAAGTTCCCTTCGAGTACCTTTCCATCAAGTTGTGCGCGAAATCACGCTTCCGCGCGGTCCCGGCTCGGTACGGGTACGCAATCCGGACGATCGCCGCCGCCGGACTCTCTTGCAGCACACGACGTTCTGCCTCGCTCTTCGTCCAACCGTACCAGCTCAGATGAGGGGAGAACACCGAGCGCTGTGCATCCTCCCCATACGGACCCGACCGACCATCGAACACGAAGTCGGTCGAGATTTGGATGAAGTATTTGTTCCCCTCCTTCGCGGCGCGCGCGATCGTCTCGGGGGCGAGCGCGTTCACGGCCCACGCGGACCCCCCCTCCGGCGGGCGGTCGATGGACGGACGCTCTCGCTCGATCGGGTCGACATCGGTTCGGGCGGCGAAGTTGATCAAGGCCGACTCCGATGCGGACTCCACCGCGGCTCGGACCTGCGAGCCATCCGCGAAGTCCACCTGCTCGAATCGTTCGAACGTCGGCCCCCGTACCTCCGGAGGCGACCGTCCGGCAGCTGCGAGATTCAATTTCGTGCGGGCGACGAAGTCAGAGCCCACGAGCGAATCTGCCCCGAAGACCAAGACCTCAGCCGTAGCGGCTCACCCGCTTCTCGATCGGTCACGATCCACCAAATTCCAGGAAAAAGGAGATCCGAGAGAAGGGATGGGCTGGTCGGCGAACGGGACCCGACCTTCGTCTGAGGGGGTGAAGAATTCCGTGGGGTAGTTCTGGAGCACGAAGAGCTCCGTGGAGAGATTCCCGATACAATGGTAGACTCCGGGAGGGATCGGAACCAGGTAGGTGACGATTTCTCGACGAAACGCCGAAGCGATGTCGCGGAACGAGACCCCGGTCATACGGATCACCTCCAGCCGATGGTGACTGGGAGAGTCCTGGCGAGCATCGAAGAGCGCCAGGATCATTTCTCCGAGTGGAACCACGAATCGATCGGTCTGAATCTTGTGCGCATGCCATCGATCCACGTCTCGGAATTGGCCTGGAACGGTTACGGAAGTGTATCCCATCGCGAATCGGGCTCCCTCGACTCGGACATCGTCCCTGCGCAAAGTTTCCACCAGGAGGCCTCGTGGGTCTTGGTGAACGGTTCGAGCGATCGGTTGCGCTCCCGCGATCGAGATTTCAGCCGGCGACATCGGTACGATCTTCGTATTCGTCGGGCCAGCCGAAGTCGAATCCCTGGGCAAATCGACCGGCTTCATCGGCCGCTAGGCCCCCGCTTGGAGTAGGGGAGACCACCAGGATTCGTGAGCTCGGTACCAATCCACGGTGGAATGAAGGGCTTCGTCGAAGTCATTCCGGGGTCTCCACCCCAATTCGGATTTAAGGCGTCCCGGGTCGAGTGCATAGCGGCGGTCGTGTCCCTTCCGTTCGGCAATGAACTCGATCTCATTGGGTCCACGGCCACACAACCGGAGCAGCCGCTCGGCAATCTGGCGATTCGAACGTTCGTTCTCCGCGGAAACGAGGTACGTTGATCCCAACTCCCCCTTCGATGCGATCAGATCGATCGCCGCACAGTGATCCTCGACGTAAATCCAGTCGCGAACGTGATGACCGTCCCCGTAGAGCTGGACTGGGAGTTCGCGAAGCAGCCGGGTGATCGAGAGAGAAATGAGCTTCTCCGGAAATTGAAACGGACCGAAATTGTTGCCGCAGTTCGAGATGGTCACCGGCATACCGTAGGTTTCGAACCACGCTCGCACGAGGTGGTCGGAGCCCGCCTTGCTGGCGGAATAGGGGCCCCGCGGACGATACGGCGAATCCTCCGTAAATCGGCGAAGATCGGAAAGCTCGAGCGAGCCGTACACTTCATCGGTGGATACATGATGGAACCGCTTTACGTTCGCTTGACGGCAGGCTTCAAGCATCGTGGCCGTCCCGAGAACGTTCGTCTCCACAAACCGCATCGGCCCTTTTATGGCCCGGTCGTTATGGCTCTCCGCGGCGAGATGGAGCACCAGGTCGATCCCCTTCACAGCCGGGCGGACGTCGTCGAGTTTGGTTATGTCGCCGTGAATGAATCGGAACTGAGGGTCGGATTCTAGCTCCGCCAACGACTCGCGACGTCCTGCATAGGTGAGGAGATCGAAGACGACCAGTTCATCGGTTGGATGCTGCTGGCGCCAATAGCGAATAAGGTTCGCGCCGATGAAGCCGGCTCCACCGGTAACTAGAACCCTCACACTGACGCGTCAAGCTGGCGAGAGTAAATGATGCTTTCTAAAGGGGTGTCGTACGAATCCGGTCGACTATTGAAAGATGGGGAGCTCGACGTGACAGACGTGAGATTACGACGGACGATCGTTGAAGGTCAAGGAGGGGGTTCTCGGTCGAATTCCCGCTCACGGCAGGGACTCCTTCGCCACAGGGAAACTCGGATTCGAACCCTCTCTAATTGTGAGGGAATACCGTCGTGGCTCCCACGGCTCGTCGTTGGGATTATCGGGGTCTCCCGACGCGGAACCGGCTCGCGGCCGGTCGCTATTCCCCGTCGCCCGGAATGCCGCGGCTCGGAAGATCGACTCGGTCCGGACCTGGTTGCGGGGAAAAGTGTGATGGGGGCTGGCAGATCGATCCCGCGAAGAGCCCCCCGAGGGAACGGAGCAAAGGCCGTCGGATTCCCCCCCTCATCCGACTGCACCCTTGAGGGAAACGGCAGATGAAGATTCGCACCGATCGAGAGTCCATTTGGATGGGCTCATGGATTCGAGAGCTGCGATACTACCTCCACCTTGGAGCCCTCTTGCGCGCTAAGGGGATCGTCAGAATCGCAAAGGAGTATCTCGACGAACCCTCATCTCTGCCGTGGTTCGAGGCCCTCACCGCCCGCCTGAAAGATGCGAAGGGTCTTGAAATCGGGGGGCCGTCCCGCATCTTCCAAAATAGTGGCCGTCTCCCGGTCTATCAATTCCTCGATTCCTGCGATAACGTCGATTTCGCGAGCGAAACAATCTGGTCATCACTCTGGAGATCTCGTCGACCCGAGAACTCAACACCGGTTCCGAATGGAGCCAAATCCGTCTCCGACGCAACGCAGCTTCCCGCGATTCGCTCGGGTAGTTACGATGTCGTCCTCAATTCGCACGTGATCGAGCACTTGGCGAATCCGATCCGGGCCCTAAAGGAATGGAAGCGGGTCCTGAAACCGGGCGGATCGCTCCTCGTCATAGTCCCCGATGCTAGTCGGACCTTCGACCACCGACGGCGTGTGACGCGTGTCGATCATATTTCCCTCGATTATCGGAACGAAATCGACGAGGACGACATGACCCATCTTCCGGAGATCCTCGAGCTTCATGATCTCGCGCTAGACCCCCGCGCTGGAAGCTGGGAGCAGTTCGTTGAACGGTCTCGGAGGAATCCGCAGGTACGGGCGTTGCACCACCACGTGTTTACTCTTGAGTCGCTAGGGAACCTTCTGCGCGTGGCTGGGTTCAACGTCGACTTGACCTTCACGCTCGTGCCCGACAACCTCGTGGCCTTCGCGGTCCCGGAACTCGGCCAGAGAGTCACGACCGAGAAGTTGGCATGATTCTCCGAATAGATGACGAGTAGGTGCCGGCAGCGATTTTTTTTCGCGAGGAAGGGTGGCGGTTCACCTCCGCGTTGGATGAAAGCCGGATTTGAGGGGAAGAGTGGGTTCAGCATTCGTTCCAACGCGCTGCGGCGTCGTCGCATACTCTAGACGAATCTACCGGAAGCAGGACAGGTGCCCACGGCTGTTCTCCGATTTTCTTAGGACAGACTTGAGCGGCCAATCGTACGCCCAGTGCCGTACGTTTGTCAACTCCTGCGGATTCCACATCCTACCGGACCGCGCGAAGGTTTATGGCGGGCACTTCCTACTCGAGGAAAGGGAACCGTGCTTTTCTCCTGTGGCGGGCTCCGGAACGCCCCAGATCGACCCCGTGCCTCAGTTATCTCGTCGCGAGAATTTCACAATGATCCGCCGAGACGTTTGACCCGGCAGGTGAGAAAGGTGCGCGCCTTGGAACATCCTCTTCGTGGCTCCCGTGAATTGCGGGTAACCGGTCGGAGAGGAATATCATGGCCCCGCTGGTGGGAAGAACGTTACACTCGCTCTGTTCCGGATTCCAATCGAGTCGAAACCTTCAAGCGGATCCCGCTGCGGGGTTACTGATCGCATGCAGGCGCCATCCTACCGAGTAATTGCAGTGCTCATCGCTGGTCTGGTTCTTTCCGGTGCGTATGTTGGGATAACGAATCTAGTAGTCGTTCACCAACCGGTCAAACTCGTCGTGGGGTGGGAAGACTCTCAATTCGCGGGGGATTGGACGCCCTCGAGCTCCAACGGAACTCCCGGTTACATCTTCATTGCAAATGGAACGCTAACCGTGGGAAGCGCTGGCACCGTGTTTCCCGGGGCGATCGTTTCCGCTGACGCGTTCAACCTTGCGACCCTTAACGTGGCTCGCTACCCCTATCTCTCCGTCTCGGTGAGGTCCCCGAGTGAGTATCTCGCGGTCCGAATCGTGTTGTCGATTGGACCCGACGAAACCTCCATGATCGTCCTCTCCACGTTCAACGACCACGATTGGCACACCATCTATGCCAATCTCGCCTTCCTGGGCTATAGTGGCCAAGTATCGGTCAATCTGCTTGAGATAGGTTGGCTGGTGGTCCAGCAAGCGGTGGGTCCCAACCCGGGCATGCAGTTCCAGAACTTGCGTCTCGTCGCGTTCTCCGGGGGTTGATCCAGGTGGGTAGCCCGGAGCAGGTTCGACCGCCCGCCAGCCTGGTACGAGAGCCGTACTGGCGGCGAGTCCTGGCCCCGTCGCTTCGCGCTCAAGCCCAACGCGTCTGGTTTTGGATTGCCGTGGGTCTTGCGATACGGATCGTGATTCTGCCGTTGTTCGCGTCGGTCGATTTGCTCTCCAATGCGTTCGTGACGACGGTGTTGGTCAATCAGCATCAATTGATCGTCTCCAACGATCCGCCTCCGATTTTTTACATCGATAGCGGGCTCTACTTGCTCTTCCACCCCGTCATCTCCTCGCAATTTGGGAATGTGTTCAATCTCGGGCCGAGTTTCACTCCTCCCACTACCCCCCAGATGCTCGCCGCGAACACTGCGGGCATCAACGTGTTTGTTTCCATCCTGAAGTTGCCGTTTCTCGCGGCTGACCTGGTCATCGCGTTCGTCTTGCCTCGATTCTTCGGCGATACACGCCAGGCGTTCCTCGCGCTCCTGCTCTGGTGGTTCAATCCGATTTCGATCTACATTTCCTACATGGTCGGACAGTACGATGTCATCGCGACCGCTTTTCTCGTTCTTGCGTTCTACTTTCTCCGATCGCGCCGGGAGCTGTGGTGCCTCGCGGCCCTCGCGTTGGCGACGTTCTTCGAGTTGTTCGCGGTGGTCCTCCTTCCGTTTATCCTAATCTACTGGATTCGAACCTCCCATACGAGTCAACAGACCTTGCGGCGGGTCGGAGGGTTGGTTCTTGCGCCCGCGATCGCGTTCCTCGGTCTCATCCTGATACTGCACTTCCAAGCAACGGCCTACACGCCCGCGAACTTGGCCCTCAGCGCCTCGGGGGTCAATGGGAATTTTGGGTCGATCCTCTATAGCCGCGGACTGACCTCCCAGCCCATACTGGCCATCGCGTTCACGTTCGTTGGGTATTCGTCCCAGTTCCCGATCAGCTCATCGCTTTCGGACGTGATCCTCCTCGTCGTCTTGGTTTACGGATTGTTACTGATTCTCTTCGCTCGAACGCCCGGGCCCTATTGGGAAAACCTTTCCGGAGTAACCTTAGCGACGTTCCTGATCCTCTACGCCCTATCCGGATTTCTCGTCCAATGGGTCGTTTGGTCGCTTCCGTTCCTGATCTTGCTGCTCGCCAAAGACCTGCGCGGTCTCCTCCTTCCGTACGTGATGTTCATCCTCGGTTTCTTTGTTTACACCTGGTACTTTCGGGCGACGTTGTTCGGGGCGCTCCTCCAAATCTCCGTTCCAAGCGTGAGTGGGGTGGATCCGATCACCGCGCTCGATAACGTGGGGCTTCCAGGGATCGCGGTCGTCAATGTCGGGCGCTCACTATTTTCTGCGGCGTGTCTTTGGTTCGCCTACCTTGCGTTGCGTGGTTCGCTCCGCCAGATTGACTCGACGACCGTGACCAACAAGACTTCGTAGTCCCTCGGATTCCGGTGGGATGGATCAACCCCACTGAAATCGACGTTCGACCGGTCCGTGGTTCTTCGGCGCGCGATCCCGGACCCTCGAGGCTTTCGAATCTCGGCGGCTCCACGAGATGGACGGGACGATCCGCTTTGTCCGGCCCTAAAGTGAGATCCCGGAGGACTCAACGGCATGCGCCTCCCGTAGAGAAACCGGAAACGAAACGCATGTCATCTGTCGACGTGCCACGGGAAGCGGTCGTCCGCGGGTCACGGAGCGCATCCGGACGCGAGGACCCCGGGCTCGAACGCGAAAATCGCTGCGTCCTGCTGCTCGAAGAGGAGAGAGAAATCCGAGGAACGAATGAAAGGCTGGAGCTGGAAGGGGGGGTACGATGCTGAGTTCTGCCCGGTCACGAAAACGGTCGTCACTCCGATTTCAACGAGGTCGCTCCGAGTCGAATTCAGATAAACCCCCTGGACGAAGTTCTCGACGGCAACGTAGTACGATAGGTTGACCGTGGGGGGGAATATCGGGAACACCATTTGCACATGCGCATACTCCGGTAGGTACTGGGCAACCGAACCGGGAGCCACGAGAACTCGGGAGCAATCCGGAAGGTGCGCTCCGACCCATTCCAAGGCCGCAAAGTCCCCAGCGCTCACGTTGGCGAGTGCGGCGATGTGATCGTGCAGATAGGACGGCACTTCCTCGACCGAGTAGCCCAGTCCGAGGGAAAGTGGAACAAGCAGGAGCACCACGGCCCCGCCAGCAACGACAGAATCCTGGGAACCCTGCGTCGATCGGTCTCTTCGCCATCGATACGATCGGGACCTACGCCCGAGCGTCGGGTCGGGGGGCGTCGGTTCGTCCGCGTGGGAAGCGTCGCGGTCTCCCGTCAAGAAGTTCAGCGCGCAAAGGAGGGGGACCAGCGCGACCAGTTCGAAACAGGTGAAAAGGAGTATCGAGATCTCATCGAGATTCGTAACCGACTGAGCGCCAGCCGCCGTAGTATTCAAGCCCGATATGATCAGGATCAACGAGGCTTCGCTAAAGATCGTGACGGTGGCCAGCAGGATCGTGCTGGAAACCAGTCGAGAAATGCGCGGGCGGAGGCGGGGAAGCTTGCCCAGCGCCTCCAGTCCCAGTAGAATCAGGCCGCCGGCGAGGAGCACCGCGAGGGTAAGGCTCAAGGCGGGAAAGGGCGAGAGTTTGGGCTTCCAGAGTACGAAGGGATCGAGCTCCCCTATAATGATCGAAGGGCTGAATGGGTTCGGGAAGCCGTAAGAAGCGTATGGAGTCATGCCGACATCGGCGAGTACGTGACCCGGGTAGTCGAACCAGAGCGCGAGTCCCACGAAGCTTCGGCCCAAGAACAGAGCAGAAATCCCGACTAGGGCGAGGAGCGCACCCCCCCATTTCCGGATCGATTCCGCAAGATTGCTCGACGAACTAAGGAAGAAAATGATCAACAAAAGTAGCATGGTCATGCCGGTCGAAGCGCTCAGAGCAGCGGCTGCCCCGACGAAACACCCGAAGGCGACGATCTCTCCCCGCCTGCGGGGGGCGCCCGTTGCAATCGGATAGAGCCAACCGAGAAAAATGAGGAATAGAGGCAGGCTGAACAGAAAGTCAAACGACCCACCGACGTACAAGCGGGGCCAGCTAGCGACAAGTCCAAAGAAAGCGGCAAACAACAGACCCACGCGACCGGATTGAGGACGAGGGAATCCGCCCAACCTCGCTCCGAGGCAAAACGCCGCCGGGACGGTCAGTGCGAGGAAAAGTGGAGGTACGACTACGGGGAGCGAGACGATCGGCCAACCGAAAAGGAAGGCCGGAAGCGTCATCCAGACAGGCGCGCCCTGCGGGTAAACCACGCCGGTCCCCGCATACGGCTGAAGAGTCCACGGGAGCGTGTGATTACTCAGGATCAATTGAACGAATAGCGAGTGAACGCTCCCGTCCACGGTATTTCCGATCGCGAGCGACCTGACACTGAACACCTCCAGCACGAGCAGACCACTCGAGAGAAGAAGTAGGGCGATCCCGATCGACGTTCGAAAGAATCCGAGAAGGAAGGAGAGGTCCTGGCCCCGCTGTCGGATCGAGATCGCGACCCGGAGCACGAGACCCCCGAGAAGCAGTCCGACGACGGTCTCCAGCGTGTAGAAGGGAATCGGGATCGACGCCAGTACGAACAGGAACCCCCCGGTCGCGTAGAACGAGAGCAGGATTCGTTCGATCACGGTGAACTTAAATCGCTGCCCTATCAATTTCTCGGCTGCGCGAATCAGTAGAGATCCCAAGGGCACGGCCAAGACAAAGAGCGCTACGAGACCGGCGATAACTTCAACGAAGGGTAGAGGGACCAAGGACCTGTTGCCCTCAACGGCGGCGACCCTCTCCCGACGTATATACCTTCGGGGGACGGCACGCAACAGACCGCACCGAGGTGCAAGCGACCCCCCGATCCCGTTAACGAATCAAGGAAGCAGTGTCAAGCGGGCGGGTATCGGTCGAGCTGAGGGAAGTGAGACTCGCGCCGGAGAAAGTAGCGCAGCGGCAGGATCCCGCGGATCATGAGGTGCCGGAACGAAGAGTCCGGGTGGGTCCGTTCCGATTGTGACTTGCGCCGCATGGCTGCAATCTTCCGAGGATTCCGGATGACCCAACCAAACGCCTTGACCGCTTCCGAGAACTCGTGCGTGCGCTGGGCGGCCAAGAACGGCCAGCTCACGAGTTCGAGAATCACCCGGACGGGTAGGCGAAAGCGCAGCTCGCGCGAGCCCCAATTTTTGATGACCATTAGCAAATCGTTACGGTGCATCATGTAGAGCTGCAATCGGGTCGCACTGGGACTCGATTTGAAGCTCCCGGATCCAAAGTGGTACACCCGAGACGCCGGACAGAATCGCACCCGGCGACCCTGCATATGGAGCCGCCAAGCGAGGTCGGATTCCTCATGAAAGATGAAAAAGCTCTCGTCGAACCCGCCGATTCGAAGCGCGGCCTCGCGGTCGATCAGTAAGGCAGCTCCGGAAGCCCAGAAAAGTTCACACGGGTCGTCGTACTGCCCATGATCTTGCTCGATCGTGTTGAAAATCCGGCCACGAGCGCAAGGGTACCCGTATCCGTCGATGAATCCCCCGGCGGCGCCCGCATAGTCAAACCGGGTGGATTCGACCGATGAGAGCACTTTCGGTTGGATGAGCGCGGCTTCCGGGTCTCCATCCGCCGCTTGCCGCAACGGGGTTAGCCAATGGGGGTCGACCGTGAGATCGTTGTTCAATAGCACGACGTATTTGGCGTTCGAAATTCGAAGGCCCTGATTAGCCGCTTGTGGGTACCCCGCGTTCACGTCGTTTACGACCACTTCGACCGTCGGATGGTCCTGGCGTATCTGCTCGAGGGGGGCGTCCCGGATTCCGTTGACGACGACGATAATCCGATTCGGAAGAGCGGAGGCGTTCTTCAGAGATGTTAGGCACTTCGTCAAAAACGAGTACGATCCGTACTGGACGATGACCACATCCACGGACGACTCGATATCGCTCTTCGGCCCCGCTCTCGAGTCATGCGACGCGCCGGTCGATCCGAAGGGCGTGTTCTCTGCTGCGCCATTCGGTGTCCGGGCCGAGGGGGTGGGTTGGTTCGGCTCGACCCCTCGGCGCTCAGCGACGTCCCTCGCGGAAAATCGCCCGGATTGAACGGAGTCGGGATTTGGAATACGGGAATCGTCCGGACCGCCGAGGAGGTCCTCCACTGGACACGCTGTCATCGAGTCCGAAACATAAGTCGCAGGTACGTCCGATTCCGCGAAGCCACGGCATCGACGGTGAGAGCGAAGATCAGTCCGAGCTGTTGCCGCATCCTTCCGAGGATTTGACGGGATCCCAACGCCGAGTTAGGATCCTCGAGGCTACGGACCGATGCTTCCCGACGGCTCAGGCTGTAGGCGCTCAGTCGCGTATGGAAGCTGTTCGACCGCCCAGCCAGGACCCCGAGGTAATAGAAGGCGGCGTAAACGCGTTCCACGGCGCGGGTGGAAAGGGGTGCGGAGGACAAGGGGAGTCCGAACTGCTGCCGCACCATGACTCGATTGATCCGGACGAGGAGGTGCCCCGACGCGCGCAATCGAGCGGCGAAATCGAAATCGACTCCTTCGACGAAGAGCGCCTCATTAAAACCACCGACTTCGTTGAAGGTGGAAACGCGCATCAAGATACCGGAAGTGATGACAGATCGGACAGCGGTCCATTGATGGGCCAACGAGGGGGCTGGGAGCGACGGGACCGGGTCCGTCACAATAGGCACAACAACGCCCACGGAGACCTCCGGCGCGCGTTCGAGGGTCTCGAGGAGGGAGCGCTGCGTCCGGAAAAAATCGGTGTCGATGTCGGCATCGTGATCCAAAAAGTATACGCTCTCGCATCCCCGGGAACGGGCCGCGGCAACACTGGCATTGAGCGCCCGTGCGAGCCCGAGGTTCGAGCCGTTCTGCAACAACACGCACGGGACCGGGCTCCCCCTGCTCAATTCTCGGATCTGCGATTGAATCCCCTCGGATACGCTGTTATCCGAAATGATTAACAGATCCACTTCACCGAGAAGTTTCGGCCACAGGTGGGGGTCGGGCACCCTCTCGTGGGTGACGATGATCAGGGCCGACGGTCGCACAGGTCGGATTGGAGCTGGGAGATTCCCCTCCGACCTCATGCTCGGGGTTCGGGCGCAACATCGGAAAAAGTCATCGGCGCTCTCTCTGCGGGTGGTCGGGATCCGAAGTATCGAAGATGGCACGGAGCGCGTAAGCGCTTCGACCGCTGCTTCAGACGAGGCCCACCGTCAGCCCTGGCCCTGCCGTCGCAACGCTTCCGCTCGATCGGTCGGTCGGACGTCAGTCGTCGGCGGCCGTCGGAGGCATTATTTCTCAATCGCTCGGGAGCCAGCACGCGCGTTCAAGCGTCGAACGAGGCTCGGCTGAAGGCACCAGAACGAGAGAACAGCGGGAAGGACAAAAGCGAAGTCAACGACGATCACCTCCAGGTTCGGGGCCGGGGTGGATGACTTGATGTTGACGGCCGCGAAGGTCACTTCTACCGAGGACTGCGAATTCGATAACTTGCCTATCCAGAGATTGTCGTACGCACCGACCGGAATCGTGCGTTGATCTACGGTCAGCTCGGGTTTCGCGGGAGTGCCGGAGATAGTCACGGTCATCGGACCGGTGGACGGGAATGAGGTTACGATCCCGGTTTGAGAGGACCAGGCGTAGGTAGTCGGGAGAGAACGGGTTTCGTTCGACGCAGCGGAGTAGAGATTGGTGATCGTCCCTGTCAGATTGTAGGGATAGTCGGAAGCTTTGGGGGAGTTAAGTTCGCCAAGGTTCAGCGATACGTTCGGACCCACGTCGCTCGTATACGGCGCGGTAAGCGTTTGATCGTTCACGAAAGCGGATAGTGAAGTACGGGTGGGGCTGACCTCGAACCCGGCAACGAACCATCTTTCCAGGGGGACTACGATCCTCGTTTCATTGAAGTGCCAGTCCGCCCCTAAAGTGGCCCTCGTTCCGAAGTAAAAGGCTCCGGCGCTCAGCACGGCCTCGTACGCGCAATTCGCACCGAACAAATCCCAAAGCAGCTCGGAGTTCGGCGGGTGACGTCCCAAATCAAATCCGAAGAAAACCGGCCGGTCCACGGTGGCCGGCAGGTTCAGGTTGTAGGTCCGCACCGCATTCCCCCCAAGCTCGAAAAATTGGTTCGCGCCTAAGAGAACGGGCGTCGGTGAACCAGGTAGGACCGATATGGCTCCGGCATTCCGCGTCGGGTCCACAATCGAACTGTTGTTGACGACCTCGGCAACTCCTTGTCCGGCGTAGAAACTGGTCGTATTGATGACATCCGTGGATTCGATCGAGGGACCGGTCCCCGAGATCACACTTGCCGTGAATCGGAGGTCGTACGATTGGTCGGTCATGTTTCGGTACAGTCCAACGGCCTCGGAGGAACTCGCGAAGTAGGCCTCGGCGTTCGATCCGTTGACTTGATACGTCCCGGTTGAGGCTAGGATCGAGGCGCATTCCGGGAACACGAAGCAGCCACTACCATACTCTAGCGGAAGGAAGAGTCCCGAATCAAATCCGGAAATCGAACCGCTCGGCTTCCCGATGTCGGGATCCAGAGTAATCGTCACCGGGAGGATGACCGCCAGCACGACCACGGCTCCGAGGAGGATCGTTGAGGTGGGTCCGAGGCGGTGCAGCCGCCAGGGGGAGGAATTCAATCGCGAGTGCCGTGGAGCGGGTGTCCGAGTCCCTGGCGGCCCTGCGGTGCCTGCCCGCGGGAGCAAGTAACCGAGGGTCATAACAAGGGCGACAAGATAGAGAATCAGCAGACCGTACCAAAGGATGACGCCCCCGAGCAGCGAGTAAAGGGCGGGAGACGAGTGGAAGAGGTAGTAGGTCCAGTAGAACATGCCAGTGGCCGGCGGGATGCCGTTTAGCAGCTGGACCACCAGAAATTGGGGCAGAATGAAGAGCTGAATAGCGAAAATCCGCTGGTAAGTCAGGACCGGTAATCTCTGGGAGATGAGCGCGAGCAGTAGTACACCGATTAGTAGAACGAAATTGTCCCCCTGAATCTCGGTGACCGCGAACAAATAGGCGACAGCGTAGCAGACGAACAAGCTCACGGGTTCACTTGCACCGAGTCTCTTCAGGAGAATCGGAATCGCCACCGCGAAGACGAGGGACGCTCCGAGGGAAGCTTGTTCGAGGTGGCTCAGGGTTGAGGCGGATAGAGGGCCAAGCAGGTTGAAGATCGAGTACGGGCTGAGCGTTGCCACCGGCGAGATGAGCCCGCTCGCGACGCCCGGTAAGGTAGCGAGATTGAACGCGAAGAGTGGGACGCTCAGGACGGCCCCAGTGGAGAGCAGCGCGGCCAGAAGTTGGAGCTTCTTTCGAAGCGTCGAGCGATAGAGGACCAGGGTCGGAACGAGGAGAACGATCGAGTAGTAGCTGAGAATTGCCAGCGCGATGCACAGGGCTCCGAAAACGAGGTATCGGTAGTCTCCGCTGCGATTCCACCCGTAACAGAGGCTGACATAGCCGACGACGTAGAGAAAGATAATGATGATATCCGTTTCAACCCAAACGTTGTTCACGAATAGGATAAACGGGTTGAAAATGAACGCAAAAAGAATCTTTCGATGATACGCCAGTCCCTCGAGCTTGGCTACCCAGGCGAGGACTAAACCCGTTAGATACGTGAACGCGACAAAGAGCACTTTGAGCACCGCGGCCGTCAGCAGGTAGTTGGAGCCAGAGGACCGGAAGATATCGTAGATCAGCAGCCCGAGGAACTGGATGGGTAGACCCCCCCGGATCTGATTTTGGTAAAAGTACGGGTTCAGTCCAATTCCTAGGTAGCTGGCAGCGTAAAAGACGGTGTTGAGATTCCAGACATCGTAGAAGATGAACAGAAAGGGAATGTTGACGAGGATGAAGAGGCTCAAGGGTTTCTTCAGATAGTAGATCGCTTTCCGGAGATGCTCGTTCGCTGCCGGTTCATCCGCGATCACTCCTTCGCGCGACCCCTTTTCGGGGCCAGAGCCACGGTTGGATATAGGTAACCGACAGGACCAAGAGCCGGTCGACGCCCGCGTGCTCGCGTCGTCGAGGGACGGTAATCGCCACCGTTTCACCGGTTTTTGAACCGGCCGCCGCTGGCGTGGTCGACCGGGTGGGTCGCTTCCAAACGACTCCGCCCTTCAAGACGAGCGGGTCTCCCCGGTCTCTGTTGTCCTTCGCCCTCGCGAAATCTCGGCAGAAGAACGATTTCCTTAGGCGCGAGCGACAATGAATTTCAAGTGTCCGCGACAGCGCGCGAAGTCGGTCGCTCGTTCAATCGGGCTTGGTGGGCGAGTCGGTGCGCGAGCTTGAGGAGCCCGACGATCTGTACGGAGAGGATCTTCGGGAGGCGTTTCCAAGCGTAAATCGATGTCGAACCATTCAGCCGGGGCCGATGGGAGACGGGCACCTCCAGAATCCGGAACCCCCGGCGATAGGCAATGATCGAGAACTCTGCCCAGAAGCTGTATTTGAGCGATTCGACTTCGGGTAGGACCTGTTCGATCACTTCCCGCCGAATCAATCGGAAGCCGCAGTCCATGTCCTGCAGCGGTACCCCCGTCAGCGCTCTCGCCAACACGTGGAAGCCGCGGGAGAGAAGGGTACGATACGTGGCCTCACTGCGTTTGATCTTGCGCCCAATCACCATGTCGTAGCCGTCCAGCCGGCTCCAAAGTTTCCAGAAGTCCTTCGGGTCATATTGGCCGTCGGAATCTGCGAAGAACACTAGCGGAGACTCCACGTGCCGGAGCCCGTCTCGAACCGCGGTAGCGTATCCTTTTCGAGCATCTCCGAATACGAGGCGCATTCGCAGGCTCTCCGCGAGGCCCTGGAGAACCGCCCGGCTCCCGTCGGCGCTCCCATCTTCGCAGATCAGAAGCTCCGCGCCCACCGGTTGAACGACCTGATCATGGAAGTCCTGCAAAACCTCTCCGATCGACTCGGCTTCATTGTGTACCGGAAGGAGAATGGTCAGTTCCGGCGGAACCATCCGACTAGTAAAAGAGTAGGGGGTGGCAATCAGCGGGGAGGAGGACACGATTCACTTCCTACGAGACCACCGAGCGAACTCGACTTAACCTTGAGGTCCGGCTCAACAGCCTGCGATGAGACGAGGTCTTATTAATCCCTAGGATGCATCGCAATCCTTCCGAGGGAGAGAATGGACCGCTTGCTACGCAGAGGTAGGCCCCTCTCCAACGCTTTTATAGTCACAAAGATGGCCGTACTAAACCACGGTCTCCGGGGGCCGCTGCTTTCTAACCTGCCTTCCTCAATCGGAATGAACGTCGAGAATGAACCAACGGAATAGGATAGTATGCCGGGAAATGGAAAGTCCGCTCGCCGAGCCCTTGTAACTGGAGCCGGCGGTTTCATCGGTCATCACCTGATCAAACGGCTGAAATCCGAAGGTTTCTGGGTGCGGGGGGTTGACGTACGTCCGCCCCGATTTGAGGCGAGCGCGGCCGACGAGTTCGAGATCGCCGACCTACGGCAATTCGAGAATTGCGCCAGGTCCCTGAGAGGGATCGATGACGTCTACCAACTCGCCGCGGATATGGGCGGAATCGGCTACATTACCACCTATCATGCCGCACTCAGTCGAAACAACATTTTGATCAATAGCCACATGTTGGAAGCGTCCCGGCTCGCCCGCGTCCAGCGATATTTCTACAGTTCTTCGGCGTGCGTTTACCCCGCCAATCTCCAAGAGGAGAGCGACATCCGAGCCCTCCGAGAATCCGATGCGATTCCCGCAGAACCGGAGAAAGGGTACGGTTGGGAGAAATTGTTCGCCGAGCAACTCACTTCCTACTTCGGTGAAGAGTTCGATCTTGACGTGCGGATTGCCCGATTCCACAACATTTACGGCCCGCTCGGAACGTACGAGGGCGGGCGCGAGAAGGCTCCCGCCGCCATCTCCCGCAAGGTGGCCGAGGCGCCGAACGGTGCGTCGATCCCCGTGTGGGGAGATGGGCGCCAGACGCGGAGCTTCTGCTACATCGACGACTGCGTCGAGGGAATCCGTCGAATCATGGAATCCGGCGAACGGCGCCCCCTGAACCTCGGGTCGAGCGAGTTAGTGACCGTCGATCAGCTAGTCGACATGATCTGCGGGGCCGCCGGGAAACGCCTCTCCAAGGACTATCAGACCAAGAGCCCGCAGGGCGTTCGAGGGCGGAACAGCGACAACACACTCCTTCATTCGCTCCTCGACTGGGAACCCAGCATTCGACTTCGGGAGGGTCTCGCGGAGACCTACGGATGGGTATGGCACCAATTGGCTCTCGAGGGCCGAGCAAAGCCCCCCGAACCGCGACTCTTCGCGCCGCGGGTTTCCGTTCCGCGAGGACGCGCGAAGGGAAGCGTCTCCAAAACCGACGCGACGGCGCTGGAACGGGATTCGGTTCAGGCTCGAAACTGACGCTCGGCCGCGGGCAGCTCAAGCCCTGTTCGCTTCGGCCCACCGGCTCCTAGGGTATTCGCGCCGTCGATGCCCGAATTCTGGGGTTGTCTTCCTTAAGTCGAGTGACGGACTTTAGGAGTCTAGGTACGGGGTTTCCATCCGGGGGGAGTCATGCATCTCGGGTCACCGTCGTTCCTCCGTCACCGGCCGACGGGTTCGGATTGCGTCGGGTTGACTCCCTGCGTGGTTTGCTTGCTGCTCCTGGTCAGCTTCTTGGGCCTGCTCTTGGCACCGGGGCTATCCAACCCCTTAGCGGTGGGTGACCCTCGAACGGCTGGAATGCCCATTCCTTCGAATCTTTCTCAGATCTCCGAGATCCTCAGCCGAGATCCACTGCCGGCAAAGATTCTGGACGGGAACGGCGAGTGGGCTGGTTCCTCGGATCTTGCGTCGTTCCCGTCTCCGGGAGTGGTGGTCTCGCCCTCCGACGGCGAGGTCGGAAGTAAAGTGACGGTGGGCGGCTCGTATTTCAATCCCTATTCGTCGTACACGGCCCATTGGGACAGTTCCATACAGGTCTGTGCGGGAACCACGAATGCGCTGGGTAACTTCACCTGTGGATTCTACGTTCCCACCGCGGTCGCCGGCCAGCACACCGTTTCGGGCGAGCAGGGATCGAACTCCGCCGAGACCACGTACACCGTCACTCCTTCCCTGATGCTCAGTCGAGCCCAGGGAGCGGCGGGTATCACTATCGTCGCCACCGGAGCTGGGTACCATGCCAGTAACGCCTCCGATCCCATCGACTTTCAGATGTGGTGGAGTAAGTCCGTGCTCCTTTGCGAGGGCAATACTACGTCGACGGGGAACCTCTCTTGCTCCTTTGCGATCCCGAGGGCTCCGTACGGGAGCTACCCGATCACCGTGAATGATACGGCGGACCCGGCCGTCACGGTTTTTTTCACGATTCCAGGCCCCTCTCTGGGACTCCCAGTCTGGGTGCTTTGGACGGTGGTCGCGTCGATCGTTGTAGCCGCAGTGCTTGGCTCCTTCTTCGTCGCCCGAGAGCTTCGGCGATCGGGGCGCGCTCCAAAGTCCGGAACTATTCCGCGGAGCTCCACGGCTCGACTCCGGCGGAGGAGCCGAAAGGGAGGACCGTCGACACCGCGCGCATCGTCACAAGTACACGTGGCGCCCTTCACGCTCGGTCCGGAGTTATCTCGAAGCGCGACGCCCCCCCAGGAGGGGTTTTCCGACCCGAGCCAGCCCGGGGTATTCTATGCTCGAATCCGGAAACACCGACGGGACCTCGAACCCGGCGACATGGTCGTAGCCGATGCCGAGCCGGAGTCCTCCAACGGCGACGCTCCCAGGTAGGACCCTCCTGCTCCCCCAAGCCCCGTCGAACTCGAAGCCGCTCTCGTTCGAAGGCGGCGTTGGGGGCGTACGGAGACAGGCCAGCCCCGAGGGGCCAAGTTTAGTGCGGGGAACGATCTTCCGGAACGATGACCCGTCCCGCTCGCCAATCGTTGGGCCGATCTGGATTGCAGGTAGCGCCGTTTGCGTTGGGGGGCAACGTCTTCGGCTGGACCGTTCAAGAGGCGACGGGTTTCCGACTGCTGGAAGACTTCCTTACCGCGGGGTTCAACCTCATTGACACGGCCGATACCTACTCTCGGTGGGTCTCCGGGCACCAGGGAGGCGAATCGGAGAGCCTCATTGGGCGTTGGCTTCGTCAAAGCGGGCGCCGCAAGGAGGTCTTGATCGCGACGAAGGTGGGAATGGAGATGGGCTCCGGCAGGAAAGGGTTGTCGCGAAAGCACATCGCCGATTCGGCGGAGGCGTCGCTCAAGCGACTCCAGACCGACTACATCGATCTGTACCAGGCCCACATCGATGACCCGGAAACCCCGCTCGAAGAGACCCTGGAGGCGTTCACCCGGCTCCGAGACGAGGGAAAGGTCCGAACGCTTGGCGCTTCGAACTTTACCGCTTCTCGCTTGGAAGAAGCCCTGGAAGTCAGCCGAAAAGGGGGGTGGGCCCGTTACGAAAGTCTCCAGCCGAGATACAACTTGATGGACCGACACGAGTTCGAGGATGAACTCCGGACCGTTTGCCAAAGGCACGATCTGGGAGTACTGTCGTACTCGTCGATTGCTTCGGGATTCTTGAGCGGCAAGTATCGAACGAAAGCGGACCTCGGCAAAAGCCCTCGCGGGGCCCGAGCCGAAGCACGGCTGAACGATCGGGGCTTTCGAATCCTAAAGGCGCTGGACGCGGTGGCCGAACGTCGAGACGCCTCCTCCGCAACGGTTGCGCTCGCCTGGCTGATCGCCCAACCGGCGGTGACGGCGCCGATCGCGAGCGCCACGTCAGAGGAGCAACTCAAGGAGTTGATCGCGGCGAGTTCCCTGCATTTGAGCGCTGAGGATAGGCATGAACTGGACCAGGCAAGCGCCTGAACGCTTTCCCAGGGGATTCCTCGATCGCAAGGGGCCCCGTCAACCGACCCCATCACGGGCCAAGGCTGCCCGCGCCAGTCGGTACGCCCTCACGAGATTATCGGGGAACATCATCGAAAATTGCCAGTCGGCGTATCGATCCGGAATGGGATGCGCCCGGAGGTCCCGCAGGCGGACGCCTCGGCGAAGGGCGCCGGAAGCGATTCCGGAGATATCGCGTAAGTAGCGATCCACCGTGAGGAGCGTTTTGGCCGGGCCGAGCGGGCCGTGGCCGGGGAGCACGCTCGTCACGTGCAATCGATTCATTCGCTGCAAGATCAACCTCCAACGCGCGGGCCACCCGTCGCTGAGTGATGGATGGAGACCGACCATGGCCAAGTCACCGGCGAAGATGATCCCTTCGTCGGGAAGGTAGCCGAATACGTCGCTCGGAGAGTGGCCGCCGCCGTAGGTGATCAACTGAATCGAACGGCGAGATCCTTCGATCTCGAGGGACTCCTCAAAGGCGACCGAAGGGGGAACGATCTGAAGCGAGGGAGGGGTTCGAAGGACTCCTTCGAACCACGCCCGTATGCGCGGGCGCTCTGCGGACGGAACTGTCGACCGGGGACCGTCCATTCGTTTCAGCTCGTTCGGAAAGGCCCGCCGGCACCCAACAAATTGACGGCGGCTACGTCGTAGCACCGCGGCTCGCACGCGTCGGGTGGACACGACGTGACTTCTGGGAAACGCCGAGTTTCCCCAGATATGGTCCCCGTGCCAATGACTGTTGACGACCCAACCGGGGTCCCGGCCCGTCAGCCTGCGGGCTGCGCGGCGCAAATCGGCGCCCGCCATCGGAGTTAGCATCGAGTCAAAAACGATCGATGTCCCCCCCAGGTCGACGATCCCCGAGTTGCACAGGGCAAATCCCGCAGGGTCGGCGAAGGCTCCGAAGACTCCGGGAGCTAATTTTTCGATCTCGAAATGGCGCCTCGAGCTTCCCGTGACCATTCCTCGGATACCCTCCAGATGAGGACCCATTCACTCCAGCTATTCCCGATTATCCCTCCGCAAGACTTCGGCTGCGGCCGATGATGCTCTTTGGATGCGACTCTCATCGGTGGAGGAACTCGGTGATCGGGAGACTCAGAACCGGGCCACTTCGCACTTTTGGATCCGAATTGCGTGCCCGCAGAATCGGCATCTGCCAAGTCGGCAAACGGCAAAATCGGTGACCATCCCGAACTGTAAATCCCCCTTCTACTTGCGAGTTATACGACCGCTGCCCGGCAGCTGTCGGGGTTACCGGGTGGCAAGTGATCCGAGCTCGCTCTCTCGCTCGACGACTGCTTCTCGGCTGGCTGACGGCTGAGTGGATCGGGATTCTAGTGGCCTACTCCGTGGCAATTTTTGCTTTCGCGTTTCTCATCGGCGACTTGCTCGTTCGACTGGGGCCCCTTTCGAGCTACTATCTACCAATCGTTCTTTTCGTCCCGGTCGCCGCGCTGCTGCTCGTTCGTCGGGCCGCTCAGTTACCGCGAGATCTAGTTCAGCAGGCTCGACAGGTCGGCAACGAAACGCCACCCGCGGGTGTCTCCACCGATGCAAATGTACGAGTCATTCCTCCGGCCCACTCTGAATGGAGGTCGAATGGGATGCTGAGTCGATTGAACGCCTTAACCGCTGCCAATCGCATGTCCGGAAGTTCCCGAGGCGGGTCCAATGGCCTCACGGTCGGCTCAGCCCCGAATTCGCCCCCCGGGGATGGACGAGAATGGATGACCGCGAGCTCGCAGCTCGTCGATAGCGAGTCCGAGTCCCGCACGACCCCTGGGTCGGCTGGATCGGTTCCGGTGATTGGCCGCGATCTGGGCGAGCCGCAACCGCACCCTCTAGGTACTCGAGACTGGTGGAAAAGCCGTCGTAACCCTCCTCCCACCCCGCCCTCGAGACCTCGAGACTGAGCGACTCCGAACCGCGCGTAGTCGGCTTCCGTCTGGACTTGCCGTTTAGTTCGGGCGCGATTTTTTTTCCGCTCACGGCGGGTCCCCATTCAGGCGGATTTGAGGCGCTCCGCCACCCCTGCATCCGACTGATGAGACTAAGTCGAAGGTCTCGAGAGGCGAGCCGGCGCGTACGTCGGCATCCGCATAATGTGGATTCCTGCGACCGACGCCCAGAGCAGGATCGGAGCGACGATCAGGCGTTCGGAGCCTCCGAGGCCCAAGGGCCCCCAGAAGTGAAACAGATAGACGAAGAGGAAGATTACTCCAAAAATTCCGCTCGCTATCGAGAAGGTTCGATATCCCTCCCACCGACGGTCTCGGACCATCGCGATGCCGAGCGCGATGACCGCGAGATTTCCGATCAGGAACGCCGTGACCGCAGAAAGGGAATGCAACGTGAGATTGACATCCTCGGGGAATAGGCCGACCCCGATCGCGCCAATCCCGGCCACGACGATGCCGACCAACCCGAGTGGGCCGAGTCGGCCGGGCGGGAAGGCCGACCGGATCGTGAACGCCCCCAGAATGAAGCAGAGACCCATCAGGATGACCGCCGCATTGAAGGCCACATGCCAGGGCGAACAAACAAAGTGCGAACTTCCCGAGGGCCAATAGCCGCAATTGACCGCCCCGAGGTCGCTGATGTAGTTATTCAAGAGACTGTACGGATGAGTCCAACCGAGTTGCGCCACCGCGTTTCCGATCACGAACGCGATCGCGCCGAAGAGGAACAGCGCGCCGCCATATCGAGCCGCACGGTGGACCAGGGGACCAGGGATTTCCGTTTTGTCCCGCATCGAATCCAAAGGCCGCAACACCCCAGGGAATTAGGACTCAGTCTCCCCGTCCGGTATTAAAGGGTGGGTTGCAGTCGATTCTCAGGTTGATTTGGCGCGGCTACCATGAGGGATCTGTAGGTCTGCAATCGCTCCACCACCCGGACACTCGCCCGAGCTTGGGAAAGCAAGGTAGCTCATCCCAAACCGCCGGGATTCTTCCCATAAGCCCAATAGCCAGTTGCGTTCCGGACCGAATGCCCTGTGACGCGCTTCCGAAGTGTCTCGTCTCCACGTCGCCGCCGACATATCCGGCGTACTTTCGACAGTCAAGTGAGGCAAGAATGGAGCTGATACGCACGGGAGCCACGACGCGTCCTTCATCGAATGCTACGAGAGAGATTCCTAGCCGATCACCTCGTAGGATCGAAGGGAATTACGGTCGAGCTCGGCCCCGGACCCGGTCGATTCACCCCGATCCTGCGTGAACGGCAGCGGGCTCGGGTGATCGGAGTCGACTTGTCACGCAAGAGTCTCCTTGCCGCCTCTCGTCGGGCACGGCGCCGGCCCAACCTCGCGCACGTGGATTGGATCCAAGGCGCCGGAGAGCACCTCCCCTTCGCGAATCTCTCGATCGATACCTTGGTCGCGCTGGGAAACATCGTTAGCTTCGCGTCTCTTGAAACGCAGGTCTTGCTCAAGGAGCTCGCTCGAGTAGCGAAACCACAAGCCCGGCTCATCCTGGATTTCCCATCTCCCGCGAGCTCCGCCCAGGAGTTCTTTTATGTGGCGGCTCAGGGCGGGTTCCTCCCTCGGGTCCTTCGACGACCTCGATACTACCTCGTGGACCAGGTTCTCAGCTCCGGTTTTCAGCCGTATGCCCCGGCCCGCCTCGGAAGATGGGAGTTTCGGTTCTTCACCGTCGCCGAGGCTCGTCGGGAACTGTCTCGAGCCGGCTTTCGAATTGCCGATGTCATGAGCGTTGCCCCGATTGCGGCTCTGCAGGATCGGATCGTTTCGATCGCGCGGCGGAATCCGCGGACCTGGGAGTCGTTGCTGAGGATCGAAGAGCGGCTCGGCCGTCGAGCGGGACTGCATGAATCCGGACATGGTTTCATTGTCGCGGCAGAGAAGAAGTGATCGGCGACCCGCAATTCCTGGGCCCCTCGTGGCGCAGGAGCAAAGCCTGAAGGGTCCGTCCGTCGTTCTGGTCTCATGACCACCGCGCGTCGATTCTGCCGATTTAGCGAATCGTCCAAGACTGCCGCCTTTTCCGTCACCCAGATCCCGAAGGATGCATTCTGCATCTGCGCCTTCGTTATCTTGCGGTCCCGAGAGGAGCCGGAAGCGGTGCTCATGGGGCACATGAACCCTCACGCTCCGTGGGACCACCTCGGGGCGCTCGATACGGACCGGATCGAAGCTCACCGTCATGGGTGGATGCTTCCCTCTTCGCACCTAATTTATCTCGAGTCCCCTGACAAGGCGGCCCAACGGATCGTGCGTGAACAGATCGAGTCCGATCCGGTGCCACTCGCCGGCCCCACCGTGATGTCGGAGGTGTACGCTCCCAATCGACACCCGGGAGCCAGGGAACATTGGGACCTCGGCTTCCTTTATCAGGGATCGATTCCCGCCGATCCGCCTCCGCAGGCGTCAGCGTGGACTGATCTGTCGTTCGTCAACACGCGCACGGTACGTCGCCCACAAATCGCGCGCGCTCACGAAGACGTCCTTCGGCTCGTCGGTCTTCCGATCGCGGATTGATTGGATCGATCGACGGTGGCGGAAATGGCATCGACCTCAGCGGACGGGAGAAGTTCACACGCTGACGGCGGAGTTCCGAAGTCAGGGCCGCTTTCTCGACCCTCGCCGCCCTGCCGGAGAATTAGAGAGGGAGAATGGAGCGACCCGTAGTGGCGACGTCCCCTCGAGAATCCACCGAAAATCTAGAGGCCGTTCTCTGCGGGCGTGTGCAAAACTCGCTCAGTGACGTAGATTTAAGCTCGGGAATCCAATCCGTCCTCCTCGAATGCCGATTCGACTAAGCGACCCTAGCCCGCTTCGCCGTTGCACGAACCGATGGGTCGTGCCGTCCGCGTTCGTCGCGACGTTCGTTTTGCTGCTGGTGACGTTCGGCGTCGGTATCGGCTCAGCGCAGAACTCCGATTCGGGGTCAAGCTCGACCACTTTGCCGGGCACTTTTACCGACGTCGCGGCGACGTGTCATACTCCGAATCCGGGGGGAACTGGATACCTGTGGGCGCAGGCAGCGACCTACGATCCCTTTGACAATTACATCTACGCTTCCATCGGCGGAGTCGTCGGGGGCGCTGGGTTTCCGGCTTTTGGGTACATTTCAGTCATCGCCCCGCCCTGTACCGTGATCAAGAATATTCCGGTGGCGAGGGGCGGAAGTCCCTACGAGCTAGCTTACGACCCCGCGCTGCACGAAGTCTACGCTTCTGATAGTGAACTCCATCACCTCTATCTGATTCGAGGAACGGCGATTGTCGCCACCATGACGAACCCGGGGTGCGGGGGCGGCCCGATCGCGTACGACCCCGCCACGCAGGACATGCTGGTCGGAAGCTGTGACAACGCTGTGAGCGTAATTTCGGGATCGACCTTGATTCACGTGTTTACGACCGGGTTCAACTTGGGCGCGGATCCCGCGGCGATTCTTGCCGGACCGAACAACGAGATCTTCGTCGCCAACTGGGGAAGCGGAGATGTGGCGGTGCTGAATGCGTCCACCTATCACTGGATCACGCACTTGCGCGCCGGGAACAATCCGGACGGTCTGACGTGGGATTCGCTCAAGCACGAAGTGATCGTCAGTCACTTCGGGAACTTTCTCGAGGCGATCAACCCGTACACCAACTCGATTGCATCGGTCATCTCCCTTCCAGGATCCACCGACGCATGGAACGTCGGGTATGCGACGGCGACCCGGCATATCTTCGTCGTCACGCTCGACGGCTCCGTGCTCGAGATTTCTCCAGACGATTCGCATTACACCCTTTATCTCGGCCCCGATCCGGAGGTCGGAGCCGCGGTGTACGATCCCGTCACGGCGTTTTCGTACATCTTCGGCTATCCGGACATGGTCTGGGTCGTCGCGTGAACCGGCCGGGGGCGCTTGGGTCCGAGATGCAGGCGGCCGCAATCACTTGAGGAGTGGAATCCGACGACGAAGCCACACAGCAAACCGAGGATTGCCGTAATCCTTCGAAGGCGTCGCCCCAATGAATTGCTGGGCAGAGTCGCCCGCGGGCCACTCCTTCGACAGCGCGGTCAACGGGGGAGCGGTGGGGAAGTACGCGGTCCGTTCCCCGATCCCGGCGGAGGCCCCATCGTCGACGACTCGATCGGCGGATTGGCCGGAGCCGGAGCTTTCCACTCCCGCGCGGAGCCCGGAGGTCGACCCCGATACCACAACACCCAGATCGCGAGCGCCACCACGGCCACCAGGCCGACGAGTTCGAGGCCCACCCCGTACGGCGCCCAGGCCGGAGTAGACGAAGCCGTAGGTCCCCCGCCGGTGGGAGAAAAGTCGAGGTAAACGTAGCTTTGGGTACCATTCATCGCGACAGTCCCGGAGGAGGGCGATACGTCGTAGCTCGCCACGGACCCAACCGAGTACGCCCACGAACCATTGGCGACCAAGAAGATGATCGCGATCCCTTCGCTCGTCCGAGTCGTCCCGTTCAAGGTCACAGACCAATTGGTCCCAAAGGGAAGACCGGTCTGGGAGAAGGTAATCGGAAAGAGGGGCGAAGCGACTGCGAAGGCGATACCGACTTCTTGAGACGCGCCCAAAACCGTTACATCTCCGGCCAAAGGATCGGCTAGGAAACCCTGGACCGCGCCGATCGTAAATTCGTAGGTTCCGTTTTCCAGGTCAAAGACGATCGTCGCGGTAGTCGACTCCCGGACGGAACCGTTCAGGGCTACCGACCAATTCGTTGGCGTGGGAAGATCGGATTCGGTGAAGATTACCGCGTAGCTCTGCGGCGTGGAGGACTCAAACCGGATGTCGATCGCCATAGGGTTGGAACCTGCGACGATCACTTCCCCAGACGCGGGGACAGCGGAATATCGGGCAATCGACTGGACGGAGAATGCATAACTTCCGTTCGGCTCCAAGAATTGTAACGATGGAGAAGTGGTATTCTGGGACGAACCGTTCAAGGTAACGCCCCAACTGACCCCGACACCGAGCCCGGCTTCTTCGAAAGCGACGGCAAAAGTACGTGGGGGTATCGCGGTAAAAGTGATCGTTTGATTCACGGCGGCGCCGGCCACGACGACCTTTCCGCCGGTAGGGTTTGCGGTAAACCCAACCACCGGCGCCACCGAGAACGAATAGCTCCCGTTCCGAACCGAAAACACGATCGAGTTGGTCGTAGAATAGGAATGGTTTCCGTTCATCGTCACGGACCAATTGGTTCCGGTCGGGAGACCCGATTCGGAATAGGTCACGGGGTAGGAGTTGGCGAAATCGAACAAATCTTCCATGGGCGGGTTCGTGGCCCAGTTGTCGTTGTGACCCGTGCGACCCAGGCCCAGGAGCCATTCTGTGGTCGTGACGAGGTTGTAGTGTGTGTAGGAGATCGTCGAGGTGAATCCATCCTTCGAGTACGGACTAATCGCCGCAAAGTACACGTGACCTAGGTCGCCGAAGGCGGTGTGTTCCGTGGAATCGTAGTCGAACGTCAGAAACAGCGCGCTGTCGGAGAAGGCAGTGCTGTTGAGGAACGGATTGAGGAACGAGCGAAGCCAAGCGTCGCCGTGAGGAATGGCGCCGGGGCACGAAGCCGGCGGACAGTGGTGATCGTTGTTGGTGTCGTTGGGAGTGATCCAAACGTAGTTCGGAAGGTCGTTAGTCTGGAGCGCAGTCGTCCAGGCATTCAGGTTCAAGACGTGGGCCGCGCAGAACGCATGGTTCGCCGTAATATTTTGAAGATTGACGAACGGATCATGTCCGATGTCGTACACGAGGTGATTCGTTTGGTCGCCGACCACTGAGGAGGGAAGGGTGGTGTTCGCGTACGTACTCGTTTGGTCGCAATTCGTGGGCATGCTCTGCTCGTATGCGGCCCAGGTCTCCCCCGCATTGTCAACCAGCGAGGGTATGTCGGGAGTGGTCGCGGAGCCATTCGAATTCCATCCGCTCGCAGCCACTCGATAGTTTGCGACGGAGTCGGAAGTAAGGCCGTAGTACTGGCCGGCGAACGCGTAGTGCGTTGCGAGGTACCGTTCAAAGGAACCATTGGCGAGCACGTCGGCCACGGCTTGGTCTTCCATGAAGAGGACGATCACATGTCGGATCGGTGTCGGGAAGGGAGAGCTGGCCATCCCAACGTCCGAAGCCGGGACGAGCGATGACAACGGTGGCCCGGAGGGGGAAACGGAGGGTCCCGCCGCCAGCAGAAGCACAACTACGATCGCGAATCCGCCGAGTACCCGGGGCGCGCGGACCTGTCGATAGATTCCGAAACGAGGAATGATCCAACATGGGGTGGGAGCGTGCGAACCCCTTTGAAGCCGATACGTATCCGTGGGCATTTACAAGGGTCACCCCCAGGACCCATTTACTGGTTTGTCCAGGCCCCGGGGCCCGCGGTTTACCTATAAAAGCGCTCGGGGGACGCCCTCAACTTCGGCAGTCCAAAATCCCAAAAAAAAAACGACTACAACGAACGGCGGTCCGAACCGTCCGGCGAGGACATTGGGTTCGCAAAAATCGGCCAGGAAATCGATTGAGTCCCTTTGAACGGTGCCGGGACTCGCGACCTACCCGCGCTTTCGTCGTATCAGTCGTTCGGTCTCTCGGATCTGGCCCAGATAGATCTTCCAACTCTCGTCGTCCACCGATGAAGCGGACAGCTGGTCGCGGGCCTTGCGAAGGTACTCTCGCGCTAGAGGAGTGTTGCGAGCCACGGCGTAGGCACGCGCCATCGCCTCATAAGCCGTACTCAGGAGATCGGAGAGCTGGTGGGTTTGGCAAAGATCGAGGGATGCCTGCGCGAACGGTAGGGCCAGGCGCGGATGCCCCAGAGTCGCGTAGGCGCGGGAAACCTGCCAATCCGCGATTGCCCTCTGTCGGGGAGTCCCGACGAGTCCCCAATGAAAGTGCGAAGTGTGGACGAGGTGGAGCAACCGCTGGTCGTCCAACGCGGTTCGATGGGGTTTGGCAAGATAGCCCCAAGCGTCGTTGAAACAACGGGTTCCCACCTTGCGATGGAATTCTCGCTCGCTCTTCGAAAGGGACACGCCCCGCGGCGAGCGATGCGAAGCGCATTAAGCCTCCGCCGAACTTTTCCGTCGAACGGCTGAAGGTTGGCTCCCTTCATCTCGGGGGCCTCGGAGCGTAACGCACTACGCCCTTCCAGGGCAAGCTCGATCCCACCGCTGAGGGAAGGCAGGCAAGGGGCGTGGCCGGCGCCGAAACGGGACGCTTCCGTTCCGGCGTTGATCGCAGAATCTCGCCGGCCATTCCGGAGAGGATGTTTAGTCGGCGTCGAGATCTTCAGAACGGTGGGCCGCTTGAAAATCTCGAGCTCCGAAGGGTCGACCCGTAACTTCCTTCACGCGCTTCACCCAATCGAACTGGGAGCCGGGAGCAAACCACTGCCGGGAGAGCCAGGGGCCGACAGAGCGATTCGGCCAGAGGGGATCTCCAAACTTCTCTCGAATCGTTCGACACAGTTGGTAGTGAAGGAGCGTGGCGAATAGGTAGTTCGGCGCATACGCCGGCGTGTCGACAAAAAAGGAGTCGACAAACGAAGTCGGCGGATAATCGTCATAACCGAACCACCTCCGCGCTTCGCGACCCGCCGCGTTCGAGGGGTCACGGTCCGGATTGCGGTAGAGCGCCTGCTCGATCCGCATCCAGTTTGCGACCCAGGCCGCTCCCGAGAGATAGAAATCCTGACGCACGCGAACAAACGCCTGAGCTTGCGCCGGCCCAACGCCCGGTTGCTGGGCCAGCCACCGAGGATTCCGGGCGATCTCTTCGAAGAGCCCGCCGATCCCTTCGTGGAACCCCCCGAAGCCCGGAACATTCTCGTGCCATCGGAGGAGGTGCCGAGGCGCGCGGATGCTCGCGGAGTGCACCGCATGCCCCACTTCATGGAACATCACGTGATAGGCCAGCCAACCCCCCGTAGGGTGGACCAGGATCCTCACATCGTCCGGCGGGTCCGGAGCAAGGGTCAGCCCTCCTGCTGGCAGATCGTGGAATACGACTCGGAACCTCATTCGCTCGGTGCGAAATCCCCAACCGCGAATCGCTTGGAGAATGGTCGGAAGCATGGATCGCCGGGGAAACGAACGTTCGGGCAGGGGGGCCGCTCGGCGCGCGGCGAACTCCGCATCCCAAGGGTACCAACCGGAACGGGTCGTGTCGACTCCCCAGTGCATGGGCAGCGCTCGCAAGCGACGGGGAGCTGCCGCGACCGCGGCGTCGGCGAGTTCCTCGAGTCGCGAAGGAGTGATCCCCTCGAAGCGAAGTCGCATTTCCGTAAACGATCGGAATCCTTGCGCCCGCGCCCGTTCGTTCCGTATCCGAACGAGCTCGCGCATCGGCTCCTCTAACGGGCGATAGAGGGGATCCAAGGCATAGTGGGCCCGACGTCGTTGCGCCGGATTGGGGTCCTCTCGCTCGACGCGCCAAATGAAGGCCCGGTTGACTCTCTTTCCTTTCCAACGAGGTCGGTAGGCAGCGATCGTTCGTTGGAGCCGGCTCCTCAATCGCACGACGTCCGGATGCTGTTCTACTTGGGCCTCCACGAGAATACGTTCCAGCAACGCCAGCCGACGTTGGATAGCGTGAGGCCAGGTTTTGGTTAGGGCTGAACGAACCCAAGCCAATATCCGTTCATCCGAAAGCAGCGCCCCTCGTTGCAGTTGCCAAGCACCCGAGCCTTGAGTAGATCTTCCGGTGAACAGGTTCCATTCAGCGATCAATATCGCTCGATCGAACCGTTCCAGCCGACGGTCGAAATCTAGAACGAAGCGACGGGCCTCGCGCGTCGAACCCGGGAGAGAACGCTGGACCGTACGCACGATTCGTCGAAACCCTGGAGCGACTTATGTTCACTGGAGGAACGGATGGGTCGCATGGACCCTGAAGCTCTGCGATCCCTCCATCAATTCACTCCCCTGGGAGTCAATTTTGAACCCGTCGGAATTCTGGCCCCGACTCCAAAACTTCCGATCCTCATTCCTCCTCGCAGATCACCAACCCCCGCCATCGATCCATAAGAGAGGATCATTGGGGGGGGCGGTGATCGCGCTTGCAGACATGACCGTCGTCGTCTCAAACGCCAACGCGTCAGCCAAATGGTGGAAAAAGAATCTAGGATTCGCGACCTACACCATTGGAGGAGCCGGCCATGCCGTCCTCGTAGCTCCTCCCGGAGATCGGTTCGTTTTGCACCGGTGCGAAGGGTTTGCTCCCCTCGAGCCGGGGGATAGTGGAATCGGCCTCGTGACGGACCACCTGGACCCGCTCGTGGCCCGGATGGTCAAGGGAGGGGTCAAATTTCCGGATCCTCCGACGAAAGAGGAGTGGGGAGCAATGGCGAAATTTGCGGACTTGGATAGGAACGTCTTCTGGCTCCTTGAGGCGCCCACGAAAATGGTTGGAGAGACGCTGAACTCTCGAGCACACGCCCGAAAGCGAACCGTGTCCCGGGCCTCCCTCCGTTCCCGAAGGCGCTAGCACCATCGCGATCCTTGACCGTTTAGAGGCCCAGTCGAGAAGTTCGAGAACGGGTGATCGCCACCGGCGTTCCGTCGAACGGTCCAGATTACTGCCCTCGAGAGCGGTGAGGTCGTCAATCGATCGCTCCGAAATCGCTGCGAGCGGTTGGAGGAAATACATCCATCCGTCGAGGGGCTCCTGACACAACCCTAAGTCGCGTGCGGTCTCAGAGAAGTCCCTCGGTTCGACCGTGACTTCCGAGCCGATCCCGATCGGGCTCAGTCGGACTTCCACGTGTGTGGTCGTCCCGGGTTCGTGATCCCGACGCCAGCTGAATGATAGTCGTTCGTTTGGGAGAAAAAGGTCGAACCGTCGCCGAAGACCCCAGTTCAACGCGGCCAACGGTACTGGTACTCCCCGCCTTCCCGGACGGCCATCCGGACCTCGGTGGGCCACCACTGGACCAGCCGCTTCGGATTCGTCCAGCCCGGGAATATCTCCGGAGGCGTCCGATTCTGGATCTGAATCACTAATCGGATTCGGTACCGGCCGACCGGATCGATTCGAGGGTTGCGCAGGAGCTCGGGGTCGGCCATGCGGACTCAGAGGAACGATCTCGATAAAAGTGCAGGGCGAAGAGATCGTCGCGGAGACGTTGAGATACCCACTCCACCAATTTTTCTTCTGACTGATATGCAACGGGTCGGCGGTGCGTCCGCCCGCCGCTGAGAAACCGGACGACTCTCGGGCCGGTCCCTAATCGCGATCGCACCAATCCGCCGGAGACCACCGGATACGAACCGGCGGGCTTTCGGTTGCCGAAGTGGGATCCCCCTTCGGTTCATCGGACGGCGGGCGTCTCTTTTCTTGCCGCGTCTCGACCATCAGGCCGGTGTGGGTGACCATATTAGAAGGGAGTTTGGAAACACGCGAGCCCCCACGGTTGCGCGCAGATATTGCGTCTAACCGTGGGTCAAAAATGGATGGAATGGAACCGAAACGCCCCCGATCATATCTGAAATGCCGGGTCCCCCCAACCGAGCTTCTCGGATGATCGAACGGGAAAGTCGGCGAGCTGATATTGCCGCTCTGGCCTTCCGGCTCTCGGGAGAAGGATGCGGTCCGGCCGACCCAAAGCCGTCGTCTCGTGGAGTAGCGGAAAGGATTCCGCATTTGCGCTCTGGGAGATTGCGCTCGGTGCCGAATTTGAAGTGGTGGGACTCCTCACTACGATCACGAAGGAGTTTGGCCGAGTCTCGATTCACGGAGTCCGGGAATCGTTGCTGGACCAGCAGGCCGTGGCGGCTGGGCTGCCCCTTCGAAAGGTTGAGCTCCCCTTTCCGTGCCCGAACCCGGTGTATGAGAAAGCGATGGCTGAGGCCGTCGAGTCCATGGAAGGGGAGGGCATCTCGGCCGTCATTTTCGGCGACCTCTTCCTCCAAGATGTTCGAAGCTACCGGGAATCCCGTCTTGCCGCTACCGGGGTTCGTCCGCAGTTTCCGCTGTGGGGGCGCGATACCGCGGCGCTCGCTCGGGAGATGATTCGTGTGGGATTGGAGGCGCGCGTGGTCTGTGTGGATCCCCGAAAGCTATCCCCCA
This sequence comes from uncultured Thermoplasmata archaeon, assembly GCA_963749195.1. GTDB lineage: Archaea > Thermoplasmatota > Thermoplasmata > Lutacidiplasmatales > UBA184 > Lutacidiplasma. The sequence goes on along the minus strand of CAVVLX010000006.1, from coordinate 100,341 downwards.
CCTTCGCCGGTCGCCGGTTCGATCCGACGTTCCTCGACGAATTGCCGCGAGACGTCGATCCCTGCGGGGAAAACGGGGAATTCCACACGTTCGTCACGGGGGGACCGATGCTCCGCCATTCGATTCCAGTGGTTCAAGGGGAAACGGTCGCTCGGGATGGATTCGTATTTTCAGACCTCCTACCAAGCTAGATTGTCCTTAGGTCGGGCGCCGCTCGCACGACGGCTATCAACGACCGCGGCGAGCACTAGGGAACGTACCGCGGGGACATCGGACGATCTTACGACCCTTGGTGAATGGATGGGATCATCGGGCGGTCGAGGCCATTGCGAACCCGTGACGATTGAGGAACTCCGAGCGGATCCACAAACCGGGAATCCTCCCTGCAACGCCCGGAACTCGGACGAATCCTCGCCGTTCGTAGAATCGATAGCTCCCGGTAGGATTTTCGATGGTCGCACCGAGTTCGACCGATCGGAAACCGTTCTGGTACAGCGAACGGGTTGACTGGCGAAGGAGCATCGCACCGATTCCGTGGCGTTGCAGTTCCGGTTCTACACAGAGATCCGTGATGCGCGCTCCGCGGGCTCGAGACTCCACGATGATGGCACCGACCAGTCGGGGCCCGACGGAGGCGGCCCAGCAAGCATGCAAAATAGCGGGGGCGGGCCCCCGAAGGCCGAGGAATTTCTCCTCAAGGGCGGCAAAATCTCGCCGCGGGACTAGTGTTGGACCAAAGGCGGCTTCGATCGTCGCACCATAAGCATGTTCGTGCAGATGCGCCAGGCTCCCTGCATCAGATGGCTCCAGACTTCGGAGCCGGACGGCGGCGCTCGCGGGTGCTTCAGGTTCAGTTCGGAAAAGGGTAAGGCGAAGCCGCCGCCGCCGAAGATGGACATACCCAAGAGGGGCAAGAGTCCGTCTGAAGTCTTGATCGGTCAATCCCGGAGATTCGTCGGGAAAATCGATCACAGGTGAGGATCGGCGGCCCCATTCAATCCGGTCCACGAAACGGTCGAAGTGAGATTTCGACCGACGTCCCTCCGCTAGATACAGCGCGAATATTCGTCGGCCCTTTCGCGCGATCCGCCGTCCCGCAACGAAACCTGCAACCCCGCCCGACTCCTCGGATCCAAGGACCTGGATGAATTTCGGGCCCGCTCGAGGATAGGGGAGGGAATCCAAGTCCGCGATACCCCACGGTCGAGGATGGTGAATGGCCCATGACGAGTACTCTTTTCGCCAGGAAGCCGGAACCGCTGACGAAATGCTCACGTTCCCCCTACCAAGGGGCTGGGCCCCTTCAATCCGGCGGAATTTTCGATGGCACAAATCTACTGCTGGTAGCCGCGCAACTCCTCAATTCCGTGAGGCCCTTTTCTGCCGAAGGCGGGGCTTCGGCCGATCCGATCTCCGACGGGCACCGGTTGTTCACATACCTCCGTCGAGCGGGTAAAATCGAAAAGCTGCGCTCGGGGCGGCCTTCGAACGAATGTGCATTGATTAAAGTACCGATTTCACTTAGGGGTAATCCGCCATGCCGACGAAGAAAGGCAAGAAGGGAAAAAAGAAGAAGAGGTAACGGCCGTTGTCGGTCGTTGTCTTGCGCTTCGACTGGGGATTGCGTGCGGAGACCGCTCACCCTTCTCTCGGGATTAGGGGATGTCTTCGGATCCCCAACCTTTTGCCCCGGCGGACGCGTCGGTGGTCAGCCGTTTCCAGTGAGATCCAGCCGGTCACCGAAGGTTGCGCCCGTCTTGATTCACCTCGAGAAGCGCTCGAGTCCCGGAATGTCCCTAGGTCACCGTGACATTCAGATCCAAGTTGTATTCGCCGGGTGAGTACGGGACTCCGATCGAGAGTTCGAGCGTTAGCGTCGATCCTTTGGCCAACGTGTATGGGAAGCTGGGTTGGCTATCGACCAAGATGAACGGGGAGCTTGCGCTGACGCTGAGATGGCCATCGGTACTGGCGTGGTTCGTAATGTTCACGAGAATCCACATCACGGTCCCCAGCGGATACGAATGGACAAATCCCGCGCCGGTCGGTGTCAGCAGTTCAGCGGCAATCTTTCCAGCAAACGAACTAGCCGGATCGATGTTCCAAACGAGTCCGGTCACGTTCACGACCGGAATCATGACGACCTTGGTCGTGTTGACGTAGATCGTCGTCGTGTGATACACGGTTCCGTTCACGTAGTTCGTGGAGTTCTGCCAGATGGTCGTGTTGTGGAATACCGGGATCGTCACGTTGTGCGTCGTGTTCTGGAACATGGTCGAGTTATGATACACGACGACGGTCCGATTCCCTCCACTGACGGTGGTCGTCGGATTGTGGCCTCCAAACGTCGTCGTCGTCCAATATGTCCCCAGGCAGGCCAATAAGATCACGACCGTCAGCAAGGCGACCAGCCCGTAGTGCTGGTGGCGTCGAGATGGGTCGCTCATCGACTGACCTCCGAGTCTCGAGACCCGAGGGAGCGCCGGCTCGATGGAATTCTCGACGGACGGTTGGAGGGGGCGCTGTTCGTCACTAATCGGAGGCACGCTCGAGGTTCCCTCGGCTCAAAAGCCGCGACGAAACCCTGGGACCGGTCGCTTTGCGTCGCTCGCATAGGGGCCGTGCCGCACGCGGTCCTACTATTTGGACCCCCCGATTTTCGCCGACGTTATTTGAGTATAACTTGGGGTTTTCCGAGGTTATTCACCGAGGCGGATGGCTCCATCCGACGACATTTCGACGGCCGCAAAGCCGAACGACCATCGAGGGAAAATCAGCGCCTTCATTCGGACTAGGATTTCGACGAAGTCGATCTAGTCCGATCTTGACCGCCCAAATCTCGAACCCGGGCTCGCTCACATATCAACTGAGCTCTTCCAATCGGCAGGGTCCACAGCAGGGTTTCCCGACGGAACAGCACGCACAGCACTTGCAGCAGGAGGAACAGTCGCAACAGGCACAGGCGATGCCGTTTGGGGCCATGAGAAGGAACGACAGTCTGGATAGAAGAGTTTGTTGCCCTCCCTACTTCGAGCGCTGCTTCCTGCGGCCCGTCGCCGGATGGTCCACCTCTTCATTCCCACCAGAGCTCGGACGCACTCCGAACCCGTCCGATCCTCTTCCAGCGGGAGGCTCAGATGCCGCCCCTCCCGTGGGCATTGGGATTAAACGCGCTCGAAAGGCCCTCTCGGATTTCCGCGACGAATGTTATTCGGGGGGATTCCGAGAGTCGACTAAGGACCCGGAATTCCTCCTCCCATTATCGTTGCCAACTTCGACGGATCGATGTTTCCGCCGGAAACAAAGGCCACGACGGGTCCCTCGAATTCATCGCCGTCGATCGCCGCAGCGATGGAAGCGCCCCCCGCACCTTCGACGACAATATGATGTCTTTCGAAGCACAGTCGAATCGCGGACGCGATTTGCTCGAGCGGGAGGACTCGGGATGTACGGACCAATCCTTGAAGTCGCTTCCACATTTCGGGCAGCACGTTTCGAGCGCCTATCCCGTCGACGAAGCTCGGGTTCCGCCGGACTTCCGACGGCGCACCGGCGGCGAGCGATGCGGTGAACGGAGCCGACGCTTCGCTTTCGCACGCCACAATCTCGACCTCCGGTCGAAGGGCGCGAATCGCCGTCGCGATCCCCGCGATGAGTCCGCCGCCCCCGAAAGGCACGAAGACCGCCCTCAGGTCGGGTACGTCCTCGAGAATTTCGAGTCCCGCCGTGCCGTTCCCGGCGATCATCTCCCGACTGTTGAACGGGGGGACAAAGAGCTGGTCCTCCAACGGCGCGTAGCGGCCGTCGGTCATGATGTTCCAGATCGTTTCCCACGGCAACTGGATGATCCGCGCTCCGTGGCGACGGATCCCGGCCAGTTTCATTTCCGGCGCCGTGTCGGGCACGAGCGCGGTGCACGGGATGTTTAGGCGCCGGGCATGCCAAGCGAGCGCCTGGGCCATGTTCCCGGCGCTGGTGGTGTAGACTCCATGCACCACCCCCCGCTCCACGGCGACACCGAGTGCATTGCCGGCTCCCCGAACCTTGAACGAACCGGTCGGTTGGAGGTTGTCCAGTTTGAGATAGACCTTTCCGGCCCGCGGGGGCCCGTCCCAGGGAATCAGCGGCGTTCGGAGTACGGTGGATCGAATCCGCTCGCGAGCGGCCCGAACCTCTTCGAGGGTCACGGGTCCCATCACAGAGACCCGATGGTCCGCGACCGTCAATAGGTTAATCCCGAATTTCGACGCGAGGGGCCAACGATCCGTGGCTGCTGCCTCCGTGGACCGCTCAGGGAACTTGGAAGTTCGAGTCCAACCCCGCAAGCCCAGCCCGGAAGGGGCCTACGTTCATCGGCCGAATTGACGAGTCTGGAAGTCGGGATCCATCCGACGAAGATCGGATCAATGGATCTCGAAGAAACCCCGATAGGTGGGACTCTTCAATCGGAGGAGGAACGCGAGGTGCATCGCCTTGTCCCACGTCCCGGGTTGAATCCGCTTTCCCAAAAATTTAGGCCCCCACCCACCGCCGTAATTGATCCGGAGAGGACTCACGGACGAAAAGCCGGCTTTGAGGGCCATGCGTCGGACCCCCGAGATCGTGGGATCCGTGTGATTCGTCGGCCCATACTCGCCGTCGAGAATCACCAGGACCGGCGGTCGTCCGGGCCGAATCATGCCTTCCATGTAGACGGTTCCCCCCGGGGCGAGGAGTTGGTGGATCTTTGCGAGCGCATAGATCGGGCTATGCAGATGATAGTACACTCCGAAAAAGAAAATCACGTCAAACTTCTCGCCGAGTTGATCGCTGTCATACACATCGAGCGTTCGGTACTCTACATTGGACCTCCGGACTCGCTTCGCGAGCTCGAATCCGGCGGAGCCGCTCGGATGCGCCTCCAGATTCTTGAGATTGTCAATAGCGACGATCCTTCGCGCGTGACGCTCCTCGGCGAGAAAGCTGAAGTACCCGTCCCACGCCCCGATGTCGAGAACCGATTTTCCTTCCAACCTTTGGGGGATGAGCTTGGCAATCCAATCCTGGGCGAAGTCGCTCGTTCGCCCAGGCGTGACAAACGGTCCCACCTGAATCCGGTGCCACCACTGGATCGCCTTGATCTCCTTCCAAAGGGTCTCCCGTAGCTCCACCGAGTCCGATGAATCGTTCGTCGGTGTATTGGCTCTGGTTTGAAGGGTGGGGCTACCGAGGGAGTCGCCTAATGTCTCGGCCATGCGAAGATCGTTCTCTCGACGCGTAAGTGTCAATATAAATGCTGAGTCGGGGGCGACGGAATCGAACTCCTACGAGTGCGGCCCCGAGCTAAAGAGATCGGCGAAGGGGGCGGCCGCGCGCACGCGGAAGAACATTCTGAGGTCTGATCTCGGGTCGGCCGTGAATCGGGCTCCCAGCGAGGAAAGAATAACTGGTGAAGCCCGGTGCATCTGAGATTCGGGCCGCACCGGAGATCGAACGACTAGGTGACCAGGGACGGCGGCGTCTCCGGAACATCGAACGTTGCCGAGGGGTCTTCCGCGGGAGGTGCCGGAGTCTTCGTCGGTTGGCGGGACTTCCGCGTGGACTTTCCGGGGGCCGGCTTCATCGGTTCGGGCTCTCGTCCGAGGAGACCGGCTCCCTGGAGCTCCTTGCGAATCTGATCGACTGCCCGTTCGAGGTCCTCGGGCCGCCTCGCTCCGGTGCACACCAACTTCCCGCTTCCGAAGAGGAGAACTACCACCCGGGGCGAGTCGAGGCGATACACGAGTCCCGGGAACTGCTCGGGTTCGTACTCGACGCGATCGAGACCGAGTCCGATCGCGATCGAATTCAGATTGATCTCGCTTCCAAGGTTGGAGGTGGCAACGATGTTCTGGACCTCGATCTTCGGGTGGGCGATAATCTTCTGACCGCCTTTCTGGATCAGCTTCGATATCGTTCGGATCGATTCATCCACCTGCGTGAAGCTTTTCCCCCCCGTGCAGACTACTTTCCCCGAACGGAATAGAAGGATCGCGGTCTTGGGCTCCTTCATTCGATAAATGAGGCCGGGGAACTGATCTGGCGCATACTCCGCTCCATCGAGTTTCAGAGCGATCGATTGGAGGTCGAGCTCGGTGCCCAAAGACGTGGATGCCACTACGTTTTCAATTCGGACTCGAGTCATGGTCATTATAAATAGTATTTAAACCCCTATATAAGCTCGCCTCCTCGCCAGGCTTTGAAAACGGATGGCCCCTGTAGAACCCATCTGTTTTCCTGCCTCCTAATTCGTTTTCACACAGGACGGAGCGATTCGAAGCAGTGACACTTCGGGTCTTCCGGAACGGTCGGCTTAACGAGACTCGGTACCGGGGGCCCGATAACGTTACAGAACCTCCCCGAGCCAGTCCTTAAACGGAACCCGCGACTTCCCGAAACATGCCCGAACGGGGCCACCGGTCGTACGGTACCACCCAGGTTCGCTTGTCACTAGTGATCCGCGCTCCTTCGCGATACGTGTACGAATGGTGCACGGACTACCGGACCAGTGACTCGCGGCTCACAACGGCACGTCCTTTTCCGACGTTTCGAGTGATCCGAATTTCGCCGCGTCGCGTGCTCCGCGTTCGCGTGTACCCGGGTCGCGGGTTCGACGGCGTTCGCGACCCCGCGATTGCCATCGACCTAGTCCGTCTCAACCCGCCGCACTCCTGGCACCTCGATCAAATCGACGAGACCGACCTGCAGTCGCTGGATTATCGTGTTACCGCGATGGGCCGAGCGCGGACTCGCCTTCATCTGCTCTCCACGGAGCGCTGGCTCACGCCCGACCATCCGACGAAGGAAGAACTTCGCGCACAAGTGGCGGCCACTTGGGCCGGATTTGCGTCGGCCCTTGAGGTCGATTACCGAGCGGGACGGCCCGCAAAGGGGGCTTGACGGGTCCTCAGGAGGACTGCCGCGCGCCCCTCGAGTTATGCGCACACATCCGACATCCACCCCCGGTACCTCAACACTTCGCGGCTTCCCGAAGCGCGGGCCTGATGAGCGGCGGTGCTCATGGCCCGAAATCGGTGCCCAGCCGTTGGATTGGAACTGTTTTCATGCTCGGCGATCCGCTTTCATAACCATCCTTTCGGCCCATCTGCTTTCAAGGCCTCCTCGCCCTCCGACGCTTCGCCGACGGATTGCACGCCGTACCTCGGAGTTTCGGCGCTCGGAACGGGACCCATTCGGCGCCCCGATAAGTCAATCCCGAATGAGGGGGGTGCACGGTGGTCGAGGTCGACGCGTAGCGGGGAGGAAGGGGTTAGCGACGGGGTCCGGTGACCTCGCGGTTCACCCGCAGCCGCCGTATCCAATCTCGACCGTGTTCGATGGACCGACTATCTTGACGATCTCGGGGTTGTAGGGGACGGCACAACCGAATTCGATGCCGAAAATGAACTGCAGCGACTGTCCCGAATACAGGGTGCCGCTCGTTTCATTGATATTGATGCCTCCACTGTCCAAACTGCTGCTCTTGTAGTAGTACGCGTGCCACGATTGCTTGGCTCCGACCGCCGTCAAGACATCCGAACAAACCGCGTCCACGGTCACGCCGTTGGAGTTGGTCATCGTTCCCGACAGCTCGCACACGTTACAGGGCGCGCCCTTGCCATAATCCAGACAATCCCCGCCGACGGCGACGGATCGATATTTGAGCGAAAGATGCGAGGATGAGCCCGATGGCGATGAATCCGCGACGAGGCTCGAGGTAAACGCCGCCCCCGTGGGCGTCAGCGTCAAAACAGCGACAATCGCGAACGTCCCGACGGCCGTTCCCAGTAATCTCAGACCCAGTTTTCCCCTCTTCATTTGTTGTTACCCTACTCCTTGGCGGAGTGGGGGCGGCGACGGCTACGCTCGATAACTACCCTTGCCTTTGCGCAGTTTCTGAAGTCGGACGCTGAAAGGGTAGGGTAGGACCGGGTCAGTTCCAGGTCCGTCGTCCGGCGTGGAATCCTTCACCCGACTCACGGTACTTCGGACGAGATTCGTCCACCCGGAGAGTAACTCTTCCCCTCGCCAAGTCGACGGATTCGTTCCAGCGAAAAGCGAACCCGCCAGTAACGGGTGGAGCGGCCTGTCGCGGAGAAATTGGTCGTGGAAGAGAGCCTTACCTCGAAACTTTCGGAGGGTTCTCGTCCTGCTCCCGTTGATCTTCGGATTTGTTCCAAGAGCGCCAACCGAGGACGCCGCCGATCACCAACACGGAGCCGGCGAGTGCCGCTACGAGGACTAGCGTCAGGTCGCTTCCCGTCAGCAGGGCTCCCGCCGAAGACCCGTTAGACCTCGAGAGGGGTTGACAACCGACATCCTTGCCACACGAAACGACCAGGGAAACCGTCGTGCCATTCCCGGTAACCGTGAACGATCCCGACGGCACGCTCGTCCCAGCGATTCCCGTGGAGGCGGTGTAAGGGTACGTTCCGTTCGTGAGATCCACCACGACACTGCCAAGGGCGGGGACGGTGTAATTTTGCTTGCCGACCATCAGCAGGACCGACGCGTTCTCTAAATCGTTCCGAACAAATCGAACGGGATAGGTGTAGAGACGGAATTCGACCGTCTCTTGGATCGGTCCTCCCTGGACCGTCACGTACCCGTTCCCAGGATCGGGAGCATAGACCATGTGCTGAGTATTGATCGAGAACGGGTAGGTCCCATTGCGCTTCTCGATGACGATCTGTGTGGTGTTCGATGCCTGCTTGGTTCCATTGATAGACACGGACCACGACGTACCAGTCGGGAGGCCCGATTCTGCGAAGGAGACCGGGTACATCGCCTCGGTGAAGTTGATCGTGGGATAGAGGGCCGCCCCGGCGACCGTCACGTTTCCGTGCTGTGGGTCGGGAGAGAACCGAGTGTCGTTAATCAATACCGCGAAGGGGTAGGTACCATTCCCGACGGCCGGGAAGATCACCCAGGTCCCGAAGGACGTATGAACGGAACCATTGAGATCGACGCTCCACGACACGTTTCCCGAGAGCCCGACCTCTTGGAACGCCACCTTGTACGTGGCCCCCGAAGCCGGGCTGGCAGAGGAGGCGGCCGGCATCAGGAGAATGACGAGTAGAGAACCGGTAACCAAGAGTGCGATTCGATTCCATCCGTCGTCAGCCCTCAAGGATACACCCTAGTTTGATTCTCGACTATCCAGTAGGATCGACGGATCCGAAGTGAACGACCAGTCGAATATTTCGTTCACATCCAGCCATCCGCTTGACCCTCGGGCGGCCGCGGGATTTCTGTGAGGGACGGGGCCGCGTCGTTGGATGTGCTCGCACGATCGCCGCGAGCCTCTGATGCGGCCAGGCGCGGGCGATGCCCCGACGAATCCCAGGGACGATGGTCAAGACCGTCGACAACTGTCATGTCCCTTCGCCGGGAGGCCGGTGCCTCCCGTTGGCAGCGCGACACGGCGCCCCCTAATAAATGGGGGTCAGCCCCCTCCTCCTCCGACGCAACCGAGCCCCATTTCCGGCGTCCCAATCGTCGTCCGAATCTGCGAATTTGGGAGTGCTAGCGAACGCTCGCTCGACTCCGATCGTGTCCCATCGGGGCGACCGAGTGAATCGTTCGTCGGGCGGAAAGCCCATCTGGTCGCTCGACAGCGGTCAAGGGCGATGCTGGACCACCCGGCCATGGAAAGCGCTCCGCTGCCGAATCTCTCCACGCTCGATCGGGCGGACCTTTCGCCATGGTTCAATCCGTTTCTTCACCAGTTCGCCCAGGACGCGCATCGGTGCGGTGGAGAGGTGCGAGTCGTCGTGGCGAACGGCCAAGTCTCGGCGCTCACGGTTTCCGATCCGGTCGAACGCGTGGGCACGGTGTTCACGCGATCTCGTCGAACGGCCGAGTTTTTTGTCGAGGCAAGGGGCCTCACGGGAATGTATGCGGACTTCTCGTTCGACCCGTCGGCAGAGGTTTTTGATATTTTTGTGGCGAACGCACTTGATGGCCTTCCGTCGTATCGATTCCGCCATTCCATTCGACCGTATTCAGCGGAGGACCTCCCCGCCGCACTAGACTTGATGACGGAGGTTCACGGCGCAGTGAACGAACGTTGGTTCGAGGGCTTACCGAGTCGGACCGAAGTCGGATACTTGGCGGAAGTGAATGGCCGTGTGGCGGGGATCGCCTGGGTCTCGAGCTCGGGGTCGAATGCCCGACTTCACTCCCTGACGGTTCGGGCCCCGTATCGACGCCTGCATTTAGGCACGGACCTCTTGTTCGCTCGGCTTCTCTGGGCTGAGCATACGGGCGCCCGGCAAGTACTCTCCGAGATTGCGCGGGCCAATGTCGCGTCGCAGGCGATCGCTGGTCAGGCAGGGATGCGCCGGGCGGGTCAGATCTTCTTTCACCGACCCCGCGGCGGCGCGGCCCGATAATCTAGGCACGCGGTGCACCACAAAAGGGGCAGTTCACGGCCGTGGAATCGATGAGCGAGCCACAGAAGCGACAGTTCACTTTGACGGTCTCTTTGATGATGATTTGTTGAACCGCCGGCTGATCGGTCGGGCTGAGATGCACACCCGGAGGCGGCGGGCCGGGCGGAGCCGGCGCATAGGAGGGGGCGCCGGTGGCGGAGTGCATCGGGATGGGAACGCTCCGACGCGAACGGGAGATCGCGTACGCAATGACCAGTATGACCACCAGTAGGATGACCGCGACGGCAACGATGAGTTCCCAACTGGGCGTAGAGCCGGAGGAGCCCGAAGAGGAGTTGGACGACGCGCCCGGCGTGAGCGCATAGGTGGTATGCGTCACCCCCAAATTATCCGTCAGCGTGAAGCCGTCTCCGGCGCCATTCGAATCCTGTTCGGTGTAAACATAACCGATGATGTAGCCGGTCGTCGGGTCGAAGTACGCCTTCCAATTGTAGTCTGTGTTGAACACGCCGTAGGAATCGTCTCGCTCGTAGGAGCCGTTACCCTCGGCGAAGATGGCTTTGACGTTGGTTCCGAGCGTAGCGAGCGGGTAATTGTACGAGGTCGCCACCACCGTCATGTTCGAGTTGAGGAGGTAGAACACTGCGCCGGCTGTCAGTGAATTGTTCATGAAGAACCAGACCGACGGATTCACGTATCCGGTCTGATTGTCGGTCCCGCGGACGTAGAGGAAGGAAATGGCGGAGAAGGTGAATGTCCCCGAGGAGATCCAGCTCTCGTGGGATCCCTGGCTGTTCGAATACGTGTTCGTGTTGTAGAAGTAGGCTGATTCCGTGCCGTTGGGCAGGACTGCGGTCACTCCGAGCGAACCGTTGGTGACGCTCGACTCGGTGTACTGGCTATAGTTCCCGACGCCGTTACTGAGCACGACCGCCTCGTCGTACGCGAACTGGTCCCCGGCACCTGGTGTGTAGTGGGCGCTGGCTAGCCCCAGGGATCCTCCCAGCAGGAAGAGGAGCACGACGAAAACGATGAGTCGGCCGATCATCCCACCATGCCGCCCGCGCCGCCGCCGAATCCATGGACGTGCCCGGGATGAACGCCGCCGATCCCGCTGAACGTGGAGAAATGGGCGTAGTTCACCAGGACGATCGGAACGAAGAAGAATCGGGGGCCGTAGACTCCCGGAACCCGAGTCGGCGTGGCCGGAACGGCGGCCGCGCTGTCGAGCGGGCCGACGAGTTCGTTCCGAATGCCATGGAGCATTCGCACCGCAAGGCAGATCAACCCGGCCTGCGACATCGGCATCGACCGTCGGCCCACGATGTCGTAGGCGTGCTCGAGCAGGTTGAGCGTATCGTTCGCTTCGAGAGTGGAAATGGTCGCGAGGACCGAGGCCGCGACCAGGGGGTAAGCGAGGTACGTCGCCAATCCCCTCGCGAGGATGGCAAGCTTCGTACTGATTCCCTCCACCGGAAGTTCCGAAACGGCGAGATACGCGGAGGAGAGCTCGACGTCTTCGGAGGCTTGGTATCCCCATCCACCGAACATGGCTCGAATGGACTGGAACTTCGCGTTCAGCTCCGCGATCGGTAGGTTCAGAATGGCGAGGAGCGCCGCCGATTCATACGATCGGGTCGACGTGAGGTACGTCTGGAGATTCTGCGTCGCGATCGTCCCATCCCCCCGTTGGCCGAGCAGCAAGATCGACGCCACGCCGAGGGCCGCCTCTGACGGGACGTTCATCTTGCCGACGTCCCGGATCACTTGGACGAGCGTGGGATACTCTTCTCCGATCGGACGAGGAAGGGAGACCAGAATTTCGGAGGCCATCAAGCGGTTCTCGATATTCTTGCTAAGGAGTTGGATGTCGTTGTACACGGTGAGGAAATTCGCCGTCCCTTGACCGATGTCCGGCTGGTTTCTGTCGAGGCCGATCGAAATCGCCCACAGATTCGATCGATCCGCGCCGGGAATCAATGGGGCGAGATGCACAAAGTAATCCGCACCGCCCGCCGCCAGGGCCGTAAGATCTTGCGTGATCTTGTTCGTCTGGTCCCAATACGTAGCAAAATCGGTATCAGAGACCCGATAGAGCCGAACGCCGAGGTCGCGCGTGGCGACCGCCCCGAATCCCGTGAGTCCAACGTACCGGCCGTTATAGGGGGTGATCGTGTCGAGCATCGAACGCTGGGCGACGAGCTGCCCAAACTGTTGTTGCTTCTGCGCCAAGTCGGTATCAACTGCTTTGAGCTGATTCTCGGCGTCGACTTCTCGCTGACGGCTTGCCGCCTGCTTCTCCTTGCCTTCCAGGTGGAAGAGGATCGAGTGCGTCTTACGCGTGTCCTCCTGGACTTCTCGAACCGCACCCGCCCTTTGCGCCATTTCCTGCGTGATCGCCGCTTGGTCAGCGCCTAGCGCCTGGACCTTCGACTCGAGGTCGTGATATTGATCCACCGTGAGGAATTGCACCAAATTCATTTGGGAGAGGAGCGCAGCATCGGCCTCCGAGAGGGTCGCCGTGGCGTTCTTACCGGCCACTTGACTCAGGAAGGCATAGATCTCCTTACAGCTCGTCATGTCAGAAATCCACCAACGGAAACTCGTAGTATAACGATTCTACCTTCATTCGATTCTGAACCCGTAGGACGAGGCTGTGGGCATCTCGACGAACCCGGAGGAACGGATCGTTCTGCAGCGCCTCGATAACGATCGACTCGAAATGTCGCTTGCGACTCCCCAACTTTCCGAATCGCCGCGCGGATTCCATTTCGAGCTGTTCATAGGCAAACATGAATTCGTAAAGCGAACGAAAAATCTGATCCTCGATCTTTTCGCGGACGCCACCCTGCTCGACCGAGACCTCCTCAATGCCTTCGAGGTCGACAAAGAAGACCGTACCGTCCGGGGCGAGGATCGCGTCCTTGTCGAGCCACACATCTTCGAAATCGAGGCCCGAGAACCGGAAGTTTGTGGCTTGCGGTGCCAAGGTTCGGGCAAATAGGGTCAATAATGCCATCCCGCTCCGGACGAAGTTGATCTCGAACTCGTGTGCCTTCGCCTTCGTGTCGACGGAAAACTGGTCGAAGACTTGCTCGGGATTATTCCCGAGGGTGGTCCGAGAATGAAAGTAGATCCGGACGTTGGAGGGGACGAGGCGAAGTTCTTGGACGATTCGGTCGCGATATTTCCGATACCAATGGAAGCTTCGGATTCGAGCTTCCAGCGCCTCCGGCAAAAACGCGATCTTGACGACAGGGGCGATGCGGAAACCCTCAATGTTCGTGAGGTCCGCCCGCTCCGACACCCGCAGGGCGTTCATCGCATGTGGCAATCCTTGTCCCCCGTACGGTGAACCTCGGAGCCAGAGCTCGCCGGTGACGAGTCCTCCCAGCCGATCCCCCGTATCCGACCGTAGTCGTTCCCGGACATCTTGGTCGTCGGTCAGTTCGCTAGCGTAGCCACGATCGAGTCGGCGGAGCGAGAAGGGATCGATGGCCGATCCGATCCCTTTCACGGAGAGATAGTAGGGGAGTCCGTCCAGCGTTACGACCGACTGGGGAAGAACCGCGCTTCGGTTGTCGTCTTCGATTGCCTCCACGCGGCTTAATTCGGTGGTGTCGGCCAAAAGAGTCATGAGCGGCGGGAGGAAGTAACGATCCCACGAGGAGAGATCGAATTGTTGGAACTGTCGATTCGTAACCGTTTCCGCTCGGTACGCGGATAGGATTAAGGGATGCCCAACTAGGCGCAGCGTCCGAGCGGACGGATCTTGGAGCGCGCCCGGCATTCGAATCGAAAGATCGTGCACGATTAGCATCCACTCATGCGGAGTCGGGAACGGCTGCCGGGATTCTAGGAACCTATGGCGCGGAAATAAGTTCGCTCGATCGGACTCCTGTAACTTTATGGATTTGGGATCTTGCGGTGCTTCGGTGCCAACCTCCGACCGGAAAGTTGTGAGCCCCGCTGTCAAAGGTCGGTAGAAATCGGACTGGTAGAAAGGCCAATGGAAGGGGCTTCCGGAACCTGGAATCCAGACTCCGGCTCTCTGCGACAAGCTGGGAAAAGTAAACCATTATCCCTCAGTAATCGGGTGAATACAGGATGGCGGCGGAAATACCCGCGGCGTCGGCTTCGGCCGGGCCGACCGTCTCCGAGACCCTCCCGGGTCCGACGGCCCCCGCTGATCTTTCATCTCCTACTTCTCCACCCTCGCAGCCCCGACGCCAGCGGGTCGCATTTGTTGGGGTGCTCGGCGCGATCTTCGTCGCGGTTCTGCTTGTCTTGATCCTGACGAACGCGATTCCGATCGTTCCGGCCTCGGGCGCCAAAAGCAGCCCGCTGACCTACGCCCAAGCCGCGCCGATCGCCAACCATACCGCTTCCGGATTTCAGGGGGGTGGGTGGTACCTGATCGTGGCCGCTGGGGTCGATTCGTACTCGGGGGCGCAGGCGACTCAGAACTTGAGCAAGTCGGGATCTGGGAGCTGTAACGTTACGCTCGCACCCGGTCAGTCCGCGACGATCTCGATACCCGCCTACTCCGGAAGTCGGACGGCGGGCGAGGCGCCGGCATGGGAGTTCCTCTATCGAAATGGCGCTGAAACCATTCTCGCCGTTCTTGTCATCAACGGGGGAGCCTCCGTCTTTGCCACGATTAGCGGGGGGATCTGTATGTCGCTCTTTGGATTGTTTTCTACGATACCGCCCTTCGTGATCGACAGCTCCCGAGCCGGTGCCGCAGTATCGACCGATGCGGCTGGGTTCCTCAACCAGCATCCCGACGCAAATGCAAGCTTCGGCCTCGTGGGCGGAGTCTCATTCTTGGGAGCGAGCGTCGGACCGCGGTGGTCAGTCGAGTACACCACCTGCCCTGAAGAGCCTATTGGCCCGGCGTCCGGAACCGAGTTCAACGCCACTGTTAACGCGACGAGCGGAGCGGTGATCTACTACAACACCACCGCATCAGTTGCCTGCGGATCTTTCTCCGTGACCGCGGAGATGCCGCTCCACCTCGTCCCGATTTCTCGCGATGTCGTCGCTCCGGCCGCCACCCGCTTCTCGGAACCGTCGACCCCCTAGTGCTGTTGGATCGACTTCGTTCTCCCTTGCCTCGACACCAACGGTTCCTGAATCGGTGGTATCGATCTCATTCAGACACTTTATCTACCGACGCCGGTTCGTCCAAACCTTGTCGTATAACCGCGGTCCTGCCTTGGGGATCGTCGTGGCGGTCGCTCTATTGATGCTCCTTTCTTCGTCACTGGTTGCGGGATCGACCGCGTCGAGCACCGGAGCTCTCCCCTCGAGCGCCGTCGGAGGGCCGGCTCCCACTGCGAGCAATGCCTCCGAGGCCGCTAATCTGCTAACCCAAACTAACCCCACGTGTGGACTCACCACCGGAGCGAATGCTCCGTTGTTGACCGCCGCCAACGATCCGACATGGGCGGGGTTCATTCAGCATACGAAGACGGTGGCCTCGAACGCCGTTTCTGCCGGCCTCCCGGTCAAAGACCTACACTTGCCCTACATCGGTCCGTACCCCGATCAAAAAATTAACGGGATGCCCGAGACGGGCGAGCAGATCGCGGCGGAATGCCCGGATAATAATGCAACGGATCCCGCGCCGGCGCCATCCGGAGTCGCGTACGATGGCCAAAGCTACCGAGGGACCCATTTAGTGAATGACCCCACGATCGATTCCAATAGCCTGCTCGGTGTGCTCAATGTGACTTCGATCAACAACTTCTACCCCGACAGCGCCACTCCCACCCTTTGGGGTGGTCAGCTGAACGCCGTTCTGGCCAACGTGACGATCCTCGGACAACGGGGATACGCCTTCTGGGTTCAGAACGTGATTTCCTACGATTCCCACAATGACACGATTTCTTTCGTAGACGATACCTGGAACTTCACGACGTTTTCCTCCGAAATGGAACCGTCCTCCCTCGTCAGTTGGTCGCCGAACGGGAGCGATTACACCGGGACGTGGGTTGCATTCTCCCAGTACCTACTACGCCCCGCCCCCCTTCACGGCGTACGTGTACGTCAACTCGTCCGTGAATTCCGCGGGGGATCAAGTACTCTGGTACAACTATAGCGTGGCGTCACACGGCCACGATTACTATGGATCGTACGACAACCTCGTCTTCCGCTCCCAGGTCCCCGGGAGTCCGATGTCGCTGGCTCCCGCGCCTTTCGAAGCGAGCGCCTCCACGACGCACCTCGTCAACGAGGGATATGAATTCGATGCGTTCATTGGCGCCGATGACGGATCGAACCAGCTCGTCCTTGCGGCGAGCGCGACGGAACAGCTGAAGTACTGCTCGATCAACGAGTGCACGCCGACGGATTCGACCTACTCGAATGTTCCGGCGGCGGTAAATTTCGGTAGTCAGACCGGGGAAGAAACGGTCGGCGTCGATGTCAATTTCATCGGCACGACGGCCTACTTATCCGGGGGGCCGTTGATTCTTCACGGGCTTTGGAACTACACGGGAGAACCCGGGATCGCTTCGGGGAACACTCGCGTTGTGAACGATATCTCGGTTGTGAGATCTCCGGTCCCCGTCACGCAACAGCCGTACGTCTTTGTTTTCTTCAAGGATACGGCGTTCAGCTCCCAAAGTTATCAGTGGGCCTCCGACCAGCCTGCGTGGTACTTGATGCCCGGGACGTATCGGTATCAGATCATGCTCTCCGACTATCGGGAGCGATCGGGGGAGCTCTCCGTCGGTCAAAAGACGCTCTCCCTCTCGGCGGTTTTGCCCTATTCCCCCGCGAGCGGAGTCTACACGCCGCTCTGGGCATTTGATAACGCCCAACTGGCCGGCATTTCCTCGACGGGTACGGGGACGATTTCCAAGCAGTACATTCTGTTCAACAACCCCACCTCTAATTGCTCGCAGTGTGGTGGGGCGCCGAATGGAAGCCTAAGTCCGTTGTTCTACAGTTTGAATGATTACGCGTACAAGACCTTCCCCGGTGTATTCATGAACGGTACCAGCGCGTATGTTGACGTGACGCATCCCCCCTCTTTCCGGGTACATGCAGCGATCTTTGGAGCGACCGCATTTTATCTCAACTTCCAGTTTTACGAAACGTCCCACGTAACGCTCTCGCATGCCTCGGCGATCCGGGGGTGGCCGGCCCAGGAGGAAATCGGCTTCTACCTCTCCGTCCCCGCTTCCCAGAACCCCGCGCCCCAGGCGGACGTGTACGTTTGGAACTCGAGCCACGACTTGATCCTGTCCAATCACTTCGTTGCGGTGAATCCGTTGGGCGGCTTCGTTTCCCCGGACCAACTGCTGCTCTACGGAGGAACAGATAACGTGGTCTGGGGCAACACGTTCAGCGACCCCCCGGGGGTCGCGCTCAGTAACACCTACGCGGGTCTCGGCATCGCCGAGAGCGGCGACTTGATCTACAACAATAACTTCGACATCGATAATCCGGTCGTATACTTGCCCTTTAACTTCCCGAACGTCGCGGACTGTCTACCTCAGTGTTCGGATAGTAATTTCAGCAGCCCCGGATTCTATGACTTCCCTCACGATACCTGGAACATCACGCCGCAGCCGGCCTCGCATGTGGCCAAGATCGTGAACGGGTTTCCGCTTTCGGGCAATATCATGGGGACCGGTTACACCGTGGTCGGTGGTCCCAAATCCCCGACGCAGGGGGGCAACTTCTACTGGAACTTCGGCGCCTCGCCGAACAATCGAACGACGATCCCCTATGTCGATCGGTTCCTGTATTCGGATTGGTCGAACATCTTCCCGTTGGGATGCGGGACGATCCAGCCTCCCGGGGGTCCGTGCGGAACCGCTCCCCCGCTCGTCGGGGCCCATGAAAATGGAATTCAATTCGGCGGAGACTATGCGCCGCTCATCAAAATCACGGCACCCCACTTCGCGCTCCCCGCCCAAGGGACGTCGCTCGAGAAAATCGGCGGGTCGTCCCTTCGGGACCCCCTGCTATCGAGGCCCGCCTAGCTGCTGGTCGTTCCGGGAATGCTCGGGGGAGAGGAAGGGGTCAGGATCTCCCGTTCAACGAATTCCCGGAATGCGGGGTCGACCCACTGGTCCATCTGAGCCTCTTTCCAGTACATTCCCAGCCGGCCTTGTTGGAAGGCGTTCTTCGTCCATTGCAACCAGCCGGCCCAATCGTTGTCCCCCAGGATGCCGCGTTGCCGCATGTGGAAACAGTGGGAACAGAAGAACATCACGTAGTACGCGAACGCCGCTTCGGGCCCAAACGCACCATCCGGTCCCGTGTCCGGGGTAGAATCATTCAAGATCCGTACAAAGTCCGGCTTTTCCATGAAAATCTCCCCCATTCGGTGCAGCTTCTCGTCCAAGTCGTTCAGGACCCGCGCTTCGAGGTCGGCGGACAGCGCCTGGATCTGTCGGCGAGAAAAGTACACCGCGATGACGATCGCGATAATGATCGCAACGGTCTGGACGAGAGTGAGCAGCTCGGGAAAATCGATACCGACCATATCGCTCCGACAGTAGGCGGGCTTCTTCAAGATTGAGCCAATCCGCCCAGTGATGCGAGCGTCCCCCCCGACGCGTCCAAAGCGGGCCCGATCCGCGCGCGCGTGAAGCCTCGGATGGATCCGAACAGAATGGAGAATCGCCTTGGTCTCTCGGTACCCACCGTGGAGGTCCGTCTTCTCGGAGCGCGGTGGCCGACTAACGCTGCCTGCGAGCGCCTTGCGGCGCGTTCTTCGAGCGGGTGGGACTAACCCGAATGGCGTGCGAAGTCTTGCTCTAAACGCGCTTGGACGATTCGTTTGACCAGTCGAGCCGGCCGCGGCTGCTCGGGGGTGAACTGGGCGGTGCCTATACCCGATTCGAATGACGTCAGCTCGGCCGCAAATTGGCGCCGCAGAACCTGTAACTTCCTCCGAAAAAGCTGCAGTGGTCCTTGAATGCTACGTAGTGAACGAGAATACCGTAATGCCGAAACGCTGGCACTCGATCGCTGGGGACCTCCTCCGCGCCGGGAGCGCAGACCGGATCGTCTTTCGTAGCCGATCCCTCAAGGAGCGGAATCCGGACGGAACTCCGGCGAGATAGTCGTCTACGGTTGGGGCGGGCTGGCCCGACGTCGCTTCAATCACGGAGTCCAAAAAATGGAGCGAGATATCGGTTTGTCCCTCGCACGGTCAAGCGCAAAAAAAACTCGCCGCTCGCTAGATTCCTATCGAAGATCGGGAGATTCGCGAGGAGCCTTCTACCGCCCACCCGGGCGGAGCAAACAAAGTGCAATGTTGCAACCTTCCGAGATCTACCGACCCGAGGGAGGGGCGACTTCGAGGGGCGCGGGAACGGTAGCACCGAGGTCGATCGGTATCGGTTCGGTATCCGAGCGGAGTAACGCCTGAGCGGCGGCGGGGCTTCGGAAGGCCGGGAACATTCGTAGGGCCGCCACGGAACCGAGGGCCAGGATCACGACAACGGAGATGAACAGGGAATACCACTGATCACTGAGGATTCCCAAGGCGAGAGTGAGTGTGAGGATGACCGTCGCACTCGTGAGACGAGTGTTCATGAGCACCGCGACCAGCCTCGCCCGCTCGGATCCCATGAATTTTCTCGCGGAAACCAGGATCGAGGCGATCTTCAGAACACTCGCCACCGCGATAATGAGACACAGAACCACCAGGTGGGCTTCGACGAACCCGACGTCAACTTTGAGTCCCACGGCGAGGAAATAGAGAGGTACGAAGATGGCAAACGCAATATTTCGGATGTTCGACGCGAACGCCTCCCCGACGAATTGAGAAAACATCAACCCCAGGAGAAAGACGAACAGAATCCCTGGGACGCCGACGAGGGCTGACAGAAGCGCCAGGATCGCGAGAGAGAAGAACAGTGTGCGCGCGCTGATGTTAGTAAAGGCCGACTTGGACGCCCGTCGATTGATGGCCTTGGACAGATACGGAAGTAGCACGGCAGCTGCGGCGAGCGCTCCCAGAACTCCGAGGGTGAAGAGGAATCCCGGAGTGGTGAGAAACGTGGTCGTTGTGATCGTGAAATCTTCCACCAGATTGACCGAAAGGGTGGCTGCCAGGATGAGGCGCCCGAACGGCAGATTGGTTAGATCGTACTGTTGAAGCGTGGTGTACACGATCGAGATCGAAGTATCCGCGAGCGCGGTGGCGCCAATAATGCTCACCAAGAGCGGGGCATGAATCCCATAATAGAGGAGGCCGAACAGCCCCGCGAAGGGAACGAGAAACCCGCCGAGACCCATCACGAAGGCTCGCTGGAAATTCGCGCGTAGGAAGCCGAGGTTCGTCTCGAGCCCAGCCAAGAAGACGATCAACAGACTTCCGAATGTCAACAGGGAGTCCGTGGTCGAAAGACCCGCCGGGAGGGTCAGTCCAAGAAACGTAACCAGGCCGATCCCGGCGACGATTTCGAGCGCCGTAATCGGCAACTGCGTCCAGCGCGCGATGAGCGCAGTGACGACAACCGTCCCGAATACCACGACGAGGTCTAAATCGAGCGCGTTGACGGTCACCATGCTGAAGTGGGGAGCGTGTGCAGGTTCAGTTAATAAGACTGTTGGATTTTCGAATTTCGAGCGCAAATACGACACACGAGCTACGCGTATCCATGCGTAGTGCCCGGGCTATGGACTCGCCAGACGGTTTGGGAAGAAAAATGTCGCAGGAATTCGAGTTACTCCCCAGCGGTGCGATTCGGTGGAGGAGGAGTGGAGGCTCATCGCTAAGATGCTCCGCGAGCCGCGGAGAACGGTTTAAACTCGCGTGGGACCTATTCTGCATGGTCGTTAGTCTTGAAGGAGGTCAATGCCGGACTGGCTAACTCGACTGCAGAATCTCAGGCGAAGATCGAGCGGGACCTCGGCCACAGTGTCGGATTCCTTTGCGTAGGCGTCGGTCTGTTCGCCATCGTGGGGGGATTGGAACTTGCGAGGCAGCTGCTCTTGACGAGCTCCCCGTCCGATTCCACTATCTCATTGATGGCGATGCCATTTTTGGGATCGGCCACGATTTTGACCGTCATCGGTGCGGTGTTCGCTGCGGTCAATTGGGTCTTGCTTCGGCGCCAACGCCCAAGTACGGCGGTGGATGGCCGAGGGAGCCATCGAACCTAGTACTAACGGCCGCCGTGACCGACTTCCGCTCGACAGGGCGGGCGACTCCGCCGACTGAACCGGGGAGCGAGGGCCGGATTAGGTGAATAAGCCTGGGGGATAACGGATCACTGGGTGGCCCGAAAAGAAAGGACGAGCTCCGCTAGCGATGAATCCGATGGCGTCTGGGAGGGAAAGCTGACAGGTCGCGATCTCATCCGGACTTGTTCGGGAAATGAGAGATCTCCCATAAATTGACTTCCAGATCCTCGAAGTACGCGATCCGCTGTCCCCACGGCTGCGTCGTCGGGGGCTTCACGAAATGAACCCCCTTCGCTTTCAGATCCTCGTGTTCTTTGTCGGCGTCTTCGACGAAGACTGCAAAGTACGTCCGGTGGATCGTTTCTTCCTTCGGTCGAACCTGCTCCTTCGAAATTAGCTCAGCGACGTTATCCAAAGAAATCAGACCGAGGACCAGGCCCCCCTTCTTGCCATCGATACTCAAGAACGAGCGAACATCGTCTTTCCAATTCACTTTGAATCCCAGCGAGTCACGGTAGAACGCCGTGCATTACTCCAAGTCGCGAACGGGCAAGACAAACGCATTCACATGATCGATCAAACCGTTCCCACACGATGTTCCAGTTACAAGAATCAAGCCTCAGCGACCCGCGCACCCCTGAACCGCCCTTCCCGGATTTCTTCGACCGGCAGTTCGGGGGCCATCGATTTGACTTTCGAGCTACGGGGGCCCCGTCGTTGACAACGATGTCCCCGAACTTCAGCTGATGCTCGTCGCAGACGGTCAGCGATCCCTTGGGCGAAACGTTGGGAGATCCCTCAGTCGAGACCGGGGCCACGATTCCGATTCGATATTCGAGAACCTAGCGTTTCATTTCCGCAGTCAGAGCCATGGTGTTGGGGGACTCGATTTGTCGACAGTGATGAGGCGTTGCGACTACTCGAAACAATAGGGGTCCCGCGGTTAGGCGGACGTCTCCTCCTTCCCGCAGTGATGGAGTACTGGCCTAGGTCGCGCCATGTTATACAACGCTCTGCGAAGCCTACGTATATCCCCATTTTTCGAAAGGAGCTTAACCCTTAAGAAAATCCCGAAGCCGAGCGCTCTTGGCGACGCCAGTACCGCCTACTCCGAAGCCGCGATACTTCCTTCGCAACGTCGGGACGGTGATGATCATCATCGTCGCATTGCTCGTGCTCCTTGCTCTGTTCCCAAATCCGCAGCCGTTCTCCGAGACACTTAGTTCCTCGATCAACAAGATCGGACAATCCGTCTTCAATCCACCCAGCGGTAGTCAGGTAACGGGTTCGTGGTCAACGGTCGATGGTCGGATGGTGGACCTAAAGATCACGGACGCCGGGGGCGGAGCGGTCTACAACGAGCAAGCAGTCTCCGGATCTTTTCGATTCATGGCGAGCAATCCGCCGTATACATTTTCGGACCAATCCGTCGCGACCGAAGCGGTGAAAGTCACCGGAACGTACTCGCCCCCCTTCCTGTGAATCGGCCGTAACTTCGACCCTTTACCCAACCACTCGAAATGGCTCACGCCGATCCTCGGCCGGTGCCACTTTCCGAAAACTTCTAAAACGAAATCAACCAACCGCGAATTCGGCCTTGTCGATCCACTTCAGCGCGTTCTCGACCGGCGCGCGATGAGCTCTTGGCTCGACAGCCGCGCCCGTTCTAAAATTTCTTTATGTAATCTTAAATAAGGGAGATTCAAATCTAGCCGTGCCCGTAAGTCAGTGCTCGATTTCGAGCCCGCGTTTCAGGGCGTGGAAGTACGCGATTGCGGGCGCCATCCGGAGTTCGTAGTGTCCGCGAGCCAGGCGTTTCAATACCCCGAGCTTGGTCAAACGGCCGATGTAGAGGGGGTTGACGCCAGCGTTCAGCATGTCTGTGCTGCGCAGATCGCTCTGATTCCGGGTGGCGATTTTTGCAAAGGCTCGAATGTCCTCATCGGAGGCCTCCGGAAGTTCTCGTTCTAGCCAACTGGAGGCTAAGCGCAAAGCCTGTGGAATCGCCGAGCGAACGTCCTCGGACTTGATCGCTCGATGCTCGTGATACGCGGCCGCCGCGAAGCACTGGACAAGGTAGGGGTATCCGTGGGTCAGGTGATGAATAGCCTGAACTCCCGAAGATTCCCACCGGCCGGTTCCCTTGATGATGGCAATGGGCGCTTCGAGGGCGGGCCGGGTTTCCGAAGGGGTGAACTGTCCAATATCGAAGACGGCACCCGAAAACGAGCGCAAGATCGGTGACGCCTCTCGGCGCGAGAGCTTCTCCATCAGATCAGGTCCCCCAGCGACGGCCATCAGGATGGGGACCGCGGTCTCCGTTTCGACCATCGTCTTGAGGATCCCGATCTCTCCGGCCTTGAGTAACTCGGCATCGTCGATGCACACGCATAGAAGGGGCAGTTCACCAAGCGCGGTGAGGGCGTCTTTCCAAATGGTCATGAGGGCGGACGCCGGGGGCGCCGCCGGGGGCGACCTTTCGACTCCGGTGCCCACCACCGTGACCGCCCGGAGGCTTTCGAGGGCCTCCTTCATCCGGGTCGTGAGTCGCGCTTGAGAGGATACCTGACGACGAACCGCTTCGGCGATCCCATGAATCAGCATCGTCTCGGAACTGGGAATGCGAAGAGGGATCTCGACCACCACGCCCCGAGGCGCCGCTTCGTGGACCATCGATTGAATCTTGCGCAATGCGGAGGTTTTCCCACTTCCCCGGTATCCATAGAGAAGAATCGCGCTCCCGCGGTGAACGGCAGCAGCAACTTGTAGTGATTTCTCGACAAAGCGCAGCAACTCCTCGCGCCCGGCGAAAGAGCCCGGAAGCGCCGGGTGTTGCGGATCGTACGGCTGCACGCCAGCCGATGTGCAAAATTCTTATATAAATTTATATAAAGAAGAACAAGATGGTCGGCCGATCTCTTCCTGCCGTTCGGTCCATCCGAGTATTGGTACGACGCGCACCGGATCGAGCCGGCACGCTTTCCGGTCGCCTCAGGATCACAGGAGGTTCCAGTGGAAGCATTTCGCTCTCGAAACCGGGCTTTCCCGCTCATAGAAACGGTGCGCATCTACCCGCCCCTCGCTCGACTCAAGTTCCAGGTGGGTGGCTCCCCGGGCTCTCGCCCAATCCTTGGCCTCATCCAGTAGGAGCTTACCGAGTCCCCGCGATCGGTGTTCGGGATGGACGGCCAAGTCCTCGACCCAAGCTCGAGGACCGAACCGAACGGAGTCGATGTCGAGATAGACGGTCAAGATCCCGATCAGCTCGCGATCGGTGGACGCGACCCACACCGTGGATTCTGGGGAGGAAATGGCCCGGCGGAGCGATGCTTCTGCACGCGATTCGTCCCACCTCGCCGGCCGCTTGCCGGGGGGCGCAAAGAGCCATTCGTACGCTCGCACAATACTCGGGATGTCCGCGAGGGTGGCAGGTCGAACGGCGGCCGGTGACGGCTTCATGGAGACGCTTTCCGAGAGTAGTGATTTTCTTAAGCTAACTCCCTACACTCGTTGGATCAGCTCCGAATCCTAGATTTGCCCGATTCTCCGTTCAGGACGGGCGTGCGCGGGGCTCCGAAGCGGAGCTCCGAGAGGGGGCGGCTGAGTCAGCCGGACATCGCCTGATTCTTGACCTGCGACGGCCTCGTTTATCGGATGGCCTACAAGCCGACGTTTTTCTTTACCGCCAGCCACCGCTGTGGATCGACGCGCTCGGCCGCAATCCCGGAAACGAATTGGAGCACGGGGGGAGGGGAGGTCGCTTTGATTCCGCCCACCATTGCGGTCAATTCACTCACGTTCAGCGACGGGAGCATCCACCGGAGAATGGACGCGAGTCGATCGGGGGGCATCCCCCCCATGATCGTGGACCGCATGGTGCGTATCTGATCGTCCGAGAAGTGGGATTTCATGAGCGGTACAAGGGTCTCCTCCTCTCGATTCATGTGATCGATGTACGTCGCAAAGAATTCGTTCGCGGCCCGGTTCAAGCGGATCCCTAACCGAATGGATTCTTCGGGACTCGTGCTCGATGCGATTTCGTGAGCCATTTCGGTAATCGTTTGCAGGCGGCTCGTCAACTTGTGATGGTCGTCGATGAATCCTTGGACCAGGGCGGCCTCCTGCTTCGAGAGCGAAGGAAAGACCACTGTTTCCTCATCGACGCCATGATGATGAATGAGGCATAGGATGCATCCCGACGAGAGCGCGGTAGTGAACTCGTGCTCGAGGTCGTCGAACAGCGGTTTCGATCCGGGGACGTCCGAAAAGTCGTTCGTCTGGAGTCGTGAACTCGTGTCGTAGATCATCGAACGGATTGCTTTATGGATCGGCGTAAAGAGGTCTTCGGTTGCGGGCATCATCTACTCCTGAACCTTCGTTGAGGCTCGGCGGCGATACCGCCTTCGGTTATTAATTCCCACGGGGGAGTCTGGCCACGGCCGGAACGACCGGGACGACTCGATCATCGTTCGTTCGCGTCTGCGCTAGCTCCGGGAGCGTTTGGAACCGACTTTTCGGTATTCCCGCTCCAGGGCCTTCGCAAAAAGCTTCCAGCTTCGTCCGACGTCCCGTTGCCACAGCGATTTCGACGGATTCTTCGCACCGATGCTGGTGGGCCGCCGGCGAGCCGTCATGATCATCTCGGTCCGACCCTCCGGGAGTTTCGAGAGGCGGTAGTCTAAGGAAATCGCGCGGTGGCTCCCCACGCTCTCGGAGTGCCATCGGTTGGGCGGCGCTAGGGTGACGACGTGTCGAGCCCACCTCCAGCCCCCCTTCGTATCGACGAGGTCTTCGTAGACCACCTCGCGCGAGGTACGGCGGATGATACGTCGTTCGTAATCCTCGCCCTCGGCCTTCGCATCTTCTGGGGTGTAGTCCGTGCACCACCGATAAACAAAGTCGAGGGGCGCGTCAAACTCCACTCGCGTCTCGTATCTCGGACCGGGCCCATTCTCCCTCATCCGGTTCTCCTTCACTCAGCGTACGAGGTAGATCAGAACATTCAAGAAGATTCCGCAGCGAAGGGGGTCCTTCGCCCAAGGATTCTCGAGGTGTTCTCACGGTCGGGAGGCCAACCAGCGAAGAGCGTTGATGGCGACGCAGATCCTCCCAAGAACGGCCCCCCCTCGGCCCTTGAGTTCTTCTCCCCCAGTCGGATGGTCGTTCAACCGGGCTTGTCCGCGGTCACAAATACGCATTCGCCGGGAATGGCGAGCCCACTCTCCGTTTTCCACTGCTTGAGATTCGACCGCGTGTCGTGGAGTACCTCCTGCTGGACTTCCGGGGTTTCCTCGGAGAGGGAGTGACCGATGGGGGTGGCTTTCAGAAGTGACTCGAGATACTGCTCCTCATCGGCCCAACGCAACAAATGGGTACGACGATCTTCTCGAGCATTTCGAAATCCCGCCGTTTCGAGTAAAGTCGTCATCTCGCCGGGGGCTCCGAGTTCGTAGGGCGTCGGAATGTACCCCGTTTCGTCGGGTTCGGCGTGTTTGAGCATGGGGCCGACAATAGCATGGATCCACGGAACTCGCTCGCCGGTGCTCCACACCGAAACCGCGATCCGCCCATTCGGCCGAAGTACCCGGAACGCCTCTTTCGACGCTTTCTCGGGGTCGGTAAAGATTTGAAAACCGAAGCTGCTGATCGCACCATCGAATCGAGCATCGCCGAACTCTAAGGAGGAGCAGTCCATCACTCGAAACTCGGCGTTTTTGACGGAGCGAGCGGAGGCGACTCGCCGCGCGATCGAAATCATGTTCTCGGAAAGATCGACGCCGAAAACCTCCCCCTGACTGCCAAGCTGACCCGCGATGGAGAGTGCCGGCTCCCCAGGGCCGGTCCCTAAATCTACGATCTTTTCCCCGGAGTGTACTCGAAGTCGTTCGACGAGATCCGCTCGGAATGGTTCGAGATTTTCGAGTAGCTTGGTGTAAGCTTCGGCGCTCTCGTTCCAGGTAGAACGGGTGTATTCTCGGTAGTAAGCTTCGCTATACTCCCACGGCACGGACTATCTCCGCCACTCAAGACTGGGCGTCCTATACACGTTCCAAAATCCAACCCTGGGCGCTCGTTCGAGAGGGGAGAGCGCCCTAGTTACATTGCGAGGCGTCGTATGCAGAGTTTATGGGGACGGGAGCCTCTCGAAACATCCCCTCTTGACTCACGGGTTCCGGCCAGAAAAAAAGCTGACTCAACCTTGTTGAACTTCGTGCGCTTCGTCAGCGAGGAGACCGTGAGCCTCCTTGTGGACACGGTTGGCGGCCTCTGGGCTCGGCGCATCCACTAGGCAGAAGACCATCTCATTTTTCTCATCGACCCAATAACTCCGGAAATTCACTCCGTGCTGCGCTTGATGCTTGAGATCCTGCGCGTGGGCTTCGGCGACAGCTTTGGCGGTAACTCCTTTCACCTTACGGTGGACGTCCATGTAGAGAGGCATGTGCTACGGAAGCTGCATTCGATTGAAAAACGTTTCCATTTGGTCCGGGCTCGGAACGGCCCAAAAAGACCGAGGCTAACCCCCTGGCTGAGCTTCTTCGGCCAGTAGGCGCCAACCTGTAGCCCCTCTACGCTGCTGATCCGATTCGTGCTGCTCGACCTCAAGGTTTTTGGACCAGAAGTCGGAGTCATTGATCCAAATCTATGAGCGACGAGATAGAACGTCCACGATTTCGTGAACACTTGCGGGAGATGCGAAAGGGATTGGGAGGAATCGGGAAGGACGTCGAGATCGACGTCGTCGA
Organism: uncultured Thermoplasmata archaeon; assembly: GCA_963749195.1. GTDB lineage: Archaea > Thermoplasmatota > Thermoplasmata > Lutacidiplasmatales > UBA184 > Lutacidiplasma. Next base: position 72,026 of record CAVVLX010000006.1, on the reverse strand, counting down.
TGCCCCCCATCTTGCCAAGGAAGGGACGAAAAACGCTCTGGCTCGGGCTGCCGGGATTAGGAGAACCACGATGCGAGAATGGACCGATCCCGCGTCTGAGGACGCGAAATGAGCTCTAGCCCTCGTCCGCAGGTGGATTCTCATCCCAATGTGTTTCATCGTAACGAGCCATAGCAGATTGGATTCAAGATCGCGAGACCGTCCGACGTTTCCTCCGCCGGCGTAGTGCCGAAAGTCTACTCGGCCGACCGTTAGCCCAGGGTATTTTCCCAATGGCGGGGGACAAGTCTTCGCGCCAAATTAGTTGGTGATGATTGCGGAGACCGTGCCCGTGTATGGAGTACCGGGGCAGCTCAGCACGACGACAAGGCCCGCGAGGCTCTGGCTTCCGTAAAGATCGAAATCGAATTGATTGCCCACCTGAGTCGTCGCTGTGTAACCTGATGAGTATGTCCAGGGGCCGGAGGGGAACGTCCAGACTCCGGCGTTGCCCTGAGTCCCCGTGTCGTACGCGGTGATGTTGAGCGCGCCCCCGACCGCGTTCCCCGTCAAGTTCAGAACCATTTCCCCGAGGGTGATAACCTGACCCGTAATGTTGACGTGATACGTCAACGTATACTCCCAATACGGCTGGGTGGCGTTTGTGTACTGATTCAGCGCAGTACCGAAAGCAAAAATCAAGGACAGGGGGGTCGAGAAGTTGATCGCTTGGGTAGCTCCCCCCCCTTGGACGATGACGGAGCCCGACGAGGGTGCGGCGGAGTAGCCCGACACCGGTTGCACGGTGAATCCATACGTCCCGTTCGGTTCGGTGAACGCGATGGTAGCGGTTGTGGAATCCTGGGCCCGCCCGGCAAGCGTGACACTCCAACTCGTCCCTGCTGCGAGTCCTGTTTCGGTGAATACTACGGGGAATTCATCGGTTCCGCTGGCAGTGAAAGTGACCGACTCCACGACGTTCGCCGCGCAGATCGTGACCGATCCGCTCGACGGATTGGCCGAAAAGCCCACAGCAGCCACTTGGAACTTGTAGCTGCCCGGGTGCTCCGTGAAAGAGATAGTCGCTGATGATGAGTCCTTAGTGGTTCCGTTTAACGTCACATTCCACGGAGTGCCGGAGGTCAAGCCGGATGTCGAGAACGTCAGCATGTAGGCAGTCGAACTGGCCGTACAGCCACTACCGCCAGACCCTGCGCCGTTCAACTTGATGATCCCGAACGCAAAAAGTCCTCCGAGCACCGCAACCACCGCGATCACGATCGCGATTAGGGCGATGATCGCCGGAGCGATCCCTCGACGATAGTTCGAAAGACGCCTCCGTTGTCGGCGGCCGGCCCCCCTGGCGGCGATCGGGCACTCTAATGGAGCTCCCGTCGCCGGGTACGGAGGTGAATGCTGAAAGTCGGGATCATTGGCCGAAGTACTCGTGTCTCGCAAGCCGTCGGGCAAGTAGAATTCATCTATTTGCGCTTTGCCTTGAGTGGATAATGCGATTCGCGGGTTCCGCCCCTGCGCAGTTATAGCGACGAGCCAATCTGATGAGGAAGGTCAGATCGTATGCCCATGACGGCCTCGAATTAGTGACATTCGACTGACCGATTCTCCCTGATTGAACGGCAGTCACCGTGAAAACAAGAGAGAAGAAACCGCGGGACGGATGCTGCACTCCCATTTGTTCCGCACACGCAGACCGTAGCATCCTACGATTTAGTCAGACCAAGAGGGTCGAGCGGACTCGATTTGGCCGGGCGCATGGGTCAAACGACGTCTGAAGCAACCGTGCCCCTCCGCGAATACGCTCGACGCCGCCGGTTCTGTTCCAGGAGGAGGTCCCGGTCTCCGCCCACATGCAGATTCCGACGGCCACGGCGATTCCCGCCTAAAAGCGCAGATTGATGTCCTCAATTCGAGTCGGCTTCATCGGACGATCCCGGATTGTTAGCGAGTCGAACCCTCAGCATGAGTCGAAGATGGAACGCCAGATCTGCGATGATATCAACCTCGATGTTTGGCCTGGTCGTCGTCTTGCTTTGTCCGGGCACGGGGACGGCCACTAGCGACTCCCAATCCGGGTCGATGATGTCTCCGACCTCAATCTCCGGCGTCATCGGAGGACTTCCAGCTGTCAATCATCCTGCCGAAATTCGCGTGGTCGATACCATCGTCGTGGGGAGCGGTCCGGCCGCGACTGCGTACGATCCGTTGAATCAGAAGATCTATGTGGGAAATATCTACGATTACACGCTCAGCGTCATCGACGGCTCCTCTCAAAGCGTCATTCGGACCTTGCTCGCGGGGAGTGGGCCGTACTTTAACGCCTTCGATCCGGCGAATGGTTGCGTTTACGAGGGTAACGCCGCCGGGAATACGGTGACCGTGGTCTCCGCACTATCGACCCCGAGTCCGGTGGTGCCTGCGAACATCGCTTATTTTCTGCCGATTCGACTCGTCAACCATGAATCGAAAGCGACCTCGGAAGTTTTCCAACAAGCGGTCGAGATTGAGAGCTCTGTTTTCTCGAGTTACGAGGATACGTCTCTCCAGAACATCGAGTTCGTCGACGCGTCCGGCACCATCCTCCCGAGCTGGCTCGAATTTGGCAACTCGCGACAATCCACGAATTCCCTTTACTGGCTCCGTCTCGGGGAGTCGATTGACGCCTACTCCTCGCTCACCGTTTTCATGGGATTCGGTCCGCTCGGAACCAATTTCTTTACGAATGGAAGAACCGGCGAAGCCCCGGGCCTTAGCCCGTCGTAGGGGGAATACGATAGCGGGAACTTCGTCTTCAACCGATACTCCGGATTCGAAGGAACGAGCACGCCGTCGATCATCCGTCAACTCCTCGTGGAACATGGTCCAGGGATCCAGGCCTCCATCCACGACGGGTTGCACTTCGTTGACGTCAACAATCTGCCGTGGGAGGGAACGCTGACTGCCTTCAACGTCCCGACCGGATCGTTTGTGTTTGATATGGACCAGACCCGACTCTCCGACGGGAGTTCGGGCTGGTATTCGAACGAGTGGGCGGGACTCAACAATTCCGACTCGAGCATGTATGGCCGGATTGGCGGGGAGGGCTATTGGTCGGGAGTTCCGACCACATCGCCGGCGCCTTCCACGAATGCGGTCTTCGGGTTCGTCACGACCGCGCGTGGAATATCGACGTACTGGTACCACCAGGAGTTCTCAACCGGAACCCCGCAGACCGGTAATCCGTACAATTTCCTCATTTCGATTTCGGAACCGGGCACATTCCAGGGACTGTTCGGACAAGCTGGAGGCGGACGTCTTGTGCTGACGTTCGAGTGGATGCGAGAGCGGGCCGATCCACCCAACGGAGTGATGCCGGGGGCCGTGCTGGGGGCCCTCCTCCCCGCGGCCGGCGCGTGAACCATCCGCTGCCGCGGCTCCCTATCGTGGGGACTGATTCAACGCTTTTGCGAACCCAAATCGCTTCGCTCGGACCGGGAGGCGACTACTTTCTGGATTGTTCTATCTTCGTCGCTCCGTCCCGTCGTGGGGCGGACGCCGATTTCGCGACTTTGAACTCGAAGAAGAGCGCTCCGGGGGCGGGGTGGGGCCAGTATTGGGGGATGGGCTTGAACCCTAGGTCTTGATAAAACTGGATCGCAGCGAACATCGTGGGGAGCGTGTCGACCCGCACTCGAGCGTAATCGAGATCGCGCGCGCGGTCGAGAAGCGCGCTCGTCAGACGAGTACCGAATCCGGGCCCCCGGTGGTCCTCTCGAACGTACAGCCGCTTGATCTCCGCCACCTCCGGCTCTAGCTCTCGAAGTGCGCCGCACGCCACGATCGTTTCTTGCTCGACTCCGAAAAAAACGTCTCCGCGGGGTGGCCCGTAGGCGCCGGGAAGCCCGGCGATCAGCTCGTCGATCATGCCCAGACCTGTTGACTCTGCCGGACCGGAGGGACCGGTCGCCTCCTGGTGGTCTGCGAGCCAATCCCGGTAGCCTTTGAAGAATCCCCGTACGGTGTCGATCTCCTGCGCCCACTTCACGCGCCGAAGCGAGGTGTTGGGGTGGCTCTCCTGCTCCGGACCTTCTCGTGGGTCCATGGTCTGCCTTCTCGCGCAATCCCCGCGCTGCTACTAATTCTATCGATGGGGGGGATTCAATTGATCCGGTAACACCCCGGAGGGGAATCTCCCAACTCTTAATGCAGATCTGAGCCCGATCGGTGGGGATCGTTCAAGGTCGTTGCGCCGACCCGCCCGATCAGTCGGAAGTCACTCCTACGTTCCGAAGGAGACGTAGATACTCCGCTTTCCCGAGCCACGTCACGCGAAGGTACTCCCGGAGGTAGCTATCGGGAACTCCCAGCCTCCGGGCTTCCGCGATCGAGTACGCGTACGCCTCGACCTCCGTGGGTCGATCGGCATACGGGATCTGTCGTCGGGGCCATATCTCGCGCCCTTGCTTTCGCTGGAGGATGTGGAGAAACTCGTGGATCACGTCCAGGTAGACGTCCATCCGGGGACTGTTGAGGAGATGGGATCGGGAAACTACAATCACATCCTGCGAAGTCTCTACCATCCGAAAACCCGCTGCGCGAATTTCGGGAGGAGTCCTAGGGGGGGCTACGTACATCCAGCCCGGGCCATCGGTGACTTCGGCCCACGTCTTCTGAGCCGTCTTTAGGATTCGACGGTCGTCTCCAGGGTACTTTCGAAATGGGACGGTATTTTCCAAACCGCCGAAGACGTCGAGCAGCCGAAATTTCCCCGCGGGTGTGCGCCCGGACGGATGGAACACACGGGGAACCGGATACCTTTCGCGTGTCGTGCTGCGCTGGACCTCAGGCAGGACCACGCGGGGCGCTCTCGTCTTTGCCATGCTCAACACCCTCCCCGGCGCTTATAGCGGTTTGTGGGTGCAGCGATATTTGGACCGACCTTTGGATTGATTCAATTCACAAATTCACAGTCACTTGGAACGATCCCGATGGATTCGGTGCATTCGGCAACGATCATCTGAGGAGTGTGACGAGGTCTCCGACATCTCTCCCCTTTCTTGCAACTTCGGATAGATTGCTCTCGGCGTATCTTCGGAGCATAATGCTCGCCGCATACGCGCTGACGATCTCGACGATCGGTCTGTAGGTTCAGCTGTACGTCTGGTTCGCGAGCTGCCTAGGCGGCTCCTTTCCGATATGCCATTTTGGATCTAACTCCGGGCTCCAAGTTTTTGGGCGAATTTCCTCACTGTTTCCTTAGCGGCTCCCATCTTCGCGGCTGAGTTCGCCGCGATGGCGATCTGGGAACACGGGCTCAAAGCGACACGAAAAATGTCAAAAACGGAGCCCTTGGGGAAACCAATTCGGGCCGATGCAAGGAACTTGTGGGCTGCAACCGCGTCTAAGCGCGCGTTTCTTTGGGTAACTCTATGTAGGGAAGAATCCTTTACCTCACTGTAAAGGTTTTACCCATGCCGAGTGGGAGCGGGACGGTGAGCGAGAAGGGACAAGTGACAATTCCGAAAGATGTGCGCGCCGCTCTCGGTATACACCCGGGAGATCGGGTGCTGTTCGATGTGGAAGGGGGAGAACGGGCAGTCGTAAGAAAGGCCCGCCCGACACATTTGACGGATATTCTCGATTCGTGGGGACCGATTCGAGAGACGGGAGTAGCGTACCAACGAAAACTGCGGGATGTATGGAGCGATCGTGACCGTCGCAAGCATCGTCGTCGACACTAATGTGTTCGTCGCGGCACGAAATCCGGCCGAGGAGATTTTCTCCGATTGTCGTAGACTGATTGCGGCGATTGATGAGGGAAAATTCCGCGCGCTAATCTCTGTAGTCACGCTTGCAGAGCTCCGTGCGGGATTTTCCAACTCCGAACTTCCTGCGCTGTGGACTCCCTTCCTAAGCCACCTCACCGCTTCGACGAATTTCTCGATAGAGCCCGTAGATCGTGAAATCGCTCTGACCGCGGGGGAGATTCGGCGCGAGGTTGGGCTGACTATCCCGGACGCCCTCATACTCGCAACCGCCTACCATCGGGGCGCCAAGGGCGTGGCGACCGCCGATCGTGAACTGTCGAGAGGAAAGGCCTACGCGACGGCACTGAGTCCTTCGGAGTTACTGAAATAGAGTTTCCCTAGGACTCGCCCTCGGGGGCGATGGTAACTGCAATGAATCGTGGACAGTCCATCGCGCTCGTTCAGTCCGCACGTCTCGAGGGGAGCAGCAGATCCGACCATTGCGGGCCGGGTGCTGGGGACTCCCTCCAAACGGTAGTGATGTCCGAGGAATCTGCAAAGTGTTCGCAATACATTAAAATTACTAATACAGTAATATTAATGTGTATCGAGCATGTACTCCCATCGTGGAGTTCCGGTCGCTATCGCAGCGCGAGGCCCGAGTCATCCTTTCCCTAGAGGCGGAGGGAAAAGAGCTTCTTTCGATCGCCGACCTCCAAACGCGGGCCTCGGTCCGACCCGGTTTCGCTCGGAAGATTGCCCACGACCTCGTGCGGAAGGGCTGGCTCCAGCGACTTCGGCGCGGAACCTACCTATTGAATCCAGGTGGCCATGGACCGGAGGCGCTACCTGACACGGACCCGTTCCGCGTCGGGAGTCTCCTGGTCGAGCCCTACTACTTCGGCTTTGCGACGGCGGCCGAGCTCCACGGGCTCCTGCCCCAAGCCAGCCGGGTCTACTACCTCGTGAGCACTGCCCGCGGGGCCACCGGATCCGACCTTCTCGCTCGCTATCGATTCGTACGAACGCGCGCGAGCCGGTTCTTCGGAAGGACCCGCCTGAAACGCCGAGGCATCACGCTCTTCGTGAGCGATGTGGAGAGAACGCTAATCGACTGCGTCAACCGGCCCGACTTTTCCGGAGGGATGGGAGGCGTAGCCCAGATGCTCGCGCTCGCGAAACCGCGGCTGAACTGGAAGCGTCTGGAATCTCACGTGCATCGGTTCGGAAACCGAAGTCTCATCCACCGAATGGGGTATCTGCTGGACCGAATCCGACCGTCGGTGAAGCCTCCTGAATTCTGGAGCCGAACCGCGAGCGTCCCCGCGGACGCGCCGTACGCCCCGCTCGGATCCCCCGCAAAGTATGGCCGCCGGGGAACGCGGGACTCCCGGTGGCATGTGATCGAGAACGTTCCCGCAGCAGAACTTTTCGCCGAAGGAGAGTTCGCATGATCCCTCGAGCCGTCGCGAATCGATTCGCCAATGTGATGGGGGTCGACCTCCACATCGCGCAACAGGAGGTGGTCTTACTCTACGCGCTCAATGCGCTCTCCGAGCATGGGGTTACAGAGCGCCTCGTCTTCAAGGGGGGCACCTACGTTCGAATGATGGTGACGGGGGACGCGGGTCGGCTCAGCGAGGATCTCGATTTCACGAATCTCACGTTGCCGGAAGATCCGCAATCGGTCCTCGAGCGCGCATTCGAGTCCCCGCACCACGACGTCAAATTCCTCCTCCGCGATCCCTATCGCACCCGACAACGGAACTGGGCGTGCGGCGTGGCGTACGAGCACGAGTGGGACGAAGGCCAGTTTCGCCTCGAGATCAGCTATCGAGAACGACCGTTCCTTCCGGCGCAGCGCTGGCAGCCATTGCCGCAATCGTACTTCTCGTCGCTCCCGTTCGTGCCCCCGGTAATCCCTTGCCTGACACTGGAAGAGGCGATCGCCGAGAAGTTGCGGGCCATTCAGCAGCGGGCGACCGAGCGCGACCTCTACGACGCCGCGCGATACGGACACAAGGGATTCAACGCCCCGCTTGTACGCTTATTGGCGGTCGGAAAATTGTGGAACGACCGCGAAGCGTTCGACGCAGAGCGGATCCTCCAAACCCTATCGGAGGGACGACGGGAGTGGCCCGACCTGGAGCGTTTGATCGGACGAGCGCGGCGCCAGAATTGGAATGCGATGGCTCTCGAAGCGGCCCGGCGATTCACGTTCCTGCGGAAACTATCCGATTTCGAGCGGCGGGTGATTCTCGACGCGCGGGCCCATCGTCTGAGACAGGAGATCGAAGAGTCGGTCAGCGCACTCATCCGACCCCGGGCGAATAGGACGGTGGTTGGATCTCGGTCGAAGAGTTGATGGTCGATGGTCTCGGAGCGGCCCTCCAAGACCGCGATCGAGAGGACGACTTTGAACTCGAGGGCAGAACATTCGCCGAACGGCGTTCCGTTAGGGTCGGAGCTCTCCTCAACGCTCCCGCTCCTGAAGGAAGGGAGGACGGGCCTTTCGACCCGAACCGATCACGTGTCAAGTCAATCTCATCGCTTGAGGAGACCTATCCCTAGAAATGTTCGACCTCTCTCCCGGGATCACCCCGCTCCTCACGGACATCTTTGTTCTGCTCGTCCCACTCTCGATCGGACTCGAACAGGTCGCCCGGCGAACGCCGCTGGTCGGCTCGCTCGCCCTCCCGGGGTGTCTTCTACTAATGGCGTCGATAAAGCTGTTCACCGACTACTCCGATCCCCCGGATGCACTACTCGCCGGGTGGGGGGTATTGCTCTCGCTGACTCTCCCTTCCGTCTACTTGATCCGAGCGGAGTCGATTGGTCGGGGAAGGGCGCTGACCTTTCTTGTAGCGCTCGGCGCGGGCGGGGTGTTGCTGGGGGCGATCAAGGTTCGGACCGACTTCTTCGATCCCTTCGACCTCCTCCTCTCGGTGCTCCTCGTTTTGGCGGGGGCCGCCCTCGTGGGTTGGGTCATCGAGAAGCGACGCGTCCCCCTCGCTTCGGCCCCGTGACTATTCTCACCGGCTGGCATCCGGCTAACAGCATGAGTGCCGGAGGCGTAACAAGGATTCCTCGAGTCCCTGGACCCTTCCCGCTCGCTTGGTTCCATTTCGCCATCGGGCCGCCGGGACCGCCTACCGAGGGCGGAGGGAAGTCCGCGGTCCGGTTCACTGGGGAGCGAAGTGCGCCGTGAAGTGAGGCAGACGCTCGGGTCGGTAGACCATCCGAAGACCGCGAATGGTGGATCTACGTTCGTATACCTTCCCCACAACTTCGGCGACGAACGCCAGGTGACTCGCCGAGTACACGCGTCGAGGGATCGCCAAGCGCACCAATTCGAGGGACTTCTTCGGGTCGGAGGAGTCGCCCCCGAACATCACCGTTCCGACCTCCACAGCTCGGATCCCCCCTTCGCGGTACAGTTCGACTACGAGCGACTGGCCGGCGAGGTCCTCCGGGTCGAGATGAGGGAGGAATCGCCGCACGTCAAGATAGATTCCGTGCCCGCCGACTGGGTGAAGGAACGGCACTTGGAATTCCTCGAGGAGCCCCGCCAGGAAACGCACTTGTCCGATGCGGTGTTCGAGGTAGTCGAGTTCCGTGGCCTCCCAAAGTCCCACGGAGATCGCCGCCAGATCTCGGCGGGCCAGTCCGCCGTACGTGGGGAACCCTTCGTACAAGATCACGCCCTCCTTCAACCGGTCGGCGAGCGCTGGATCGCGCGTCGCGACGAATCCCCCGATGTTCACCAGCCCGTCCTTTTTCGCGCTCATCGTCGCCCCGTCGGCGAGGTCGAAGAACGCGCGGCCAATCTGCGGGATCGTCTTCTCCGCCATTCCGGGCTCGCGTTCCCGGACGAAGTAGGAGTTCTCTGCCCATCGACACATGTCCAAGTACAGAGGGATGCGATGGTCTTTCGCCACTTGGGCGACAGCTCGGAAGTTCTCTAGGGAGACGGGCTGACCCCCTCCGGTGTTGTTGGTGATCGTGACCATGATCACCGGAACGCTTCCCGGTGCATTCTCGTTCAGGAGCTTCTCGAGGCCCGTCACATCGACGTTTCCTTTGAAGGGAAAGTCGCTCGAGACGTCGTAGGCCTCCGGAACTGCGAGGTTGACCGGAGTCGCCCCTTGATGGAGCACATGGGCCTGAGTAGTATCGAAGTGCATGTTATTTGGAACGATGCTGCCGAGCCGGCATAGGCTAGAGAAGAGCAGGTTTTCGGCCGCGCGTCCTTGGTGGGCGGGGATGACGTGAGGGAAGCCCGTCAGCGATCGGACCGTCTCTTCGAACTGGGCGAAATTCCGACTGCCGGCATACGACTCGTCCCCGAGCATGAGGGCCGACCACTGTCGATCGCTCATCGCGCCCGTACCGGAATCGGTCAGCAGGTCGATCCGGACTTCGTCCGACCGCAGATTGAAAAGGTTGTAGTGCGCTCGCTCCAATGCCCGGTCCCGGTCTTCCCGGCTCGGATTGGGGAGCTGCTCGATCACCTTCGACTTGTAAGGCTCGAACGGAAGCGGATGCCGAGACGTTTCATTCACCAACGGCACGACGGGTCCTACGTATTTATCTCGGCGCCCGCGGTCGGGGATGCAGCCGACCCGATATGGGTGACGTTCAGCAGGTGCTCGTGAGTTCTCGATAGTCGGGCCGCGACGGAGAAAGAAATTTTGGCCCGCGCGGCTTGCGTAGGTCGTTCGTCGACTCGCGACTCGTTCCTCCTGCTTCAGACCTCCGTGTGCTGCGAGTTCCCAATCCAATTTCGGTACGAAACACGAGGAAAATTAAAGGGACTCTAAAGCTCGCTCCGCGCCAAATCGGGAACCACTTCGCACAATCCGTGCAACCGGCGAGGAATTTCCTCTCGTGAATTTTGGAGCGAGCCACGTTCTATCGAAGAACTGGGTCCAAGGCACAGTGGACCTACGATCAAAGAATCGTCACGTTGAGCGACGGCTGTTTCCAGTCGCCATCCCACCAACCCTATCTCAGTAAGGGTCAAATCGCTGCTTGCGAGGGGGTGAATCCAAAATCCGACCTGCTTGATTCTCAAACGGGGACGCTATTGAAACATCCCAGAGTTTTTAGCGCCATGCAACTGTCGCGACGCGGATGGTTCCCCTCGACATCTGGCTCCTACGGGCGATGTTCCTAGGAAGTATCCAGTCGATTGGAAATTTCGACCCGAGACTGTCGGTCCAGGCACTCGCACGATCGGTCGGCGTCAGTCGAGTCACCGTGCGTCGTCGCCTCGCCCGTTGGCGAGATGAAGGTTTTTGTAAAAGAGTCACGGCGTTCCCGAACCCGGACGCCCTTGGAACTTCGTTTCAGATGCAAGCCGTCGTACTCGACCGGGGAAGAACGCGGAGCCGGTCAGAAAGCGCGCTCGTCGACGTGCTGGAACCCGCGTTCCTCTACCAGTCGGAGGACGTCTATAATCCTGTCCTCCTGGCAGAGTCTCGCGAGGTGTCCGACCGCCGCCAGAAGCGACTCCGAGACATTGAAGGAGTTCACGTCCTCTGTCCCCCCCTACCATTCCCCTGCGCTTCTTCCTCGGTACCGCTCGGGCTGAGGGACTGGAAGATCATCCGGTCTTTACGCCGATTTCCCGTTCCCGACTGGCCCGCGGTGTCGAAGGAAGTGGGCGTGACCGTTCGCGGTCTGCAACGAAGGGTTGCCCGACTCATGCACGGCAGCGCCTTGATGTTCCATCCAGAGCTCGACTTCCGGCGCTCGCCCGGAGCGGTGGCCTGGGTCGGCGTCCTGTTCGGTATGAACGTTGATAGATCGCAGTTCGAGGCAGACATGGTCCGACGATACCCTGACCTCCTTCGCGTGGAGCCTGTCTTCCCGTTCGAGAATGTGCTCCCACCGTCGGACAGACCCCCCGTCGACGGTCGGTTTCCTTTTTTCCTGCCAGTGGCCAACGCCGCCGCCGGGGATCAGCTTCGACACGACCTCATGACGGTCCCCGGCGTCGTAGATGTGGTGGTTGGATTCCCCACGAGGAACTTCTCCATCCCCCATGCATTCGGGACTCGTATCGAGGCCGCCATCGGGCGCCTGGAACCATCCGTCCGTCTGGGGCGGGAACCGCATTCAGTATCTGTTTGACGCCCCGGCCGGCCGATTCCAAGGTGGGTCTCTGTTGGATGAGACCACGGAGTCCGCGCGGGGGGACTTGCGGCCTAGGGGAGGATTCCGACGCGACTCGTCCCGGATTACCGAGAAGCGAAGACTCGATTCATGGCCACGATTCTAGATTGAAGCTAATCGAGCTGACAGAAAGCCTACGGCTTGTCCGAAATGGTAAGGTCGGTTTCCAGTCGGTTTAACTCCTAACAACCGATGTCGCGACCGTGGCCCAACCTACCCTTTGGGCCGGTACGACGGGAGATCGGGAGAGAATCATGCGCAGAAAAAGTGGCGAAATCTACGAGTCAGGAACCTACCGGCGAGTAATCCTCTCATTTTCAACTGCAGCGATAATGGTCCTTGCCACGTTCTTCGCGATGGCGTTCTCCCCGACGGCCGGGGCAATAACGCCGCCCTCCAGCTCTCCGCACAATCCAGCGCTGGACTGTTCACCTACCCTCGCACAGGTCGCACAGCTCGAGGAAAGCCCGGTGCCGGCCGGATCGAAAGTCATTCTCCACGTCTCCTTCGTGGACACAAACGTGGAAGACGGAGGGAATGTCGGGTATTGGGCTCTTGACACGTGGTTCTTTACGGACACCTTCTGGCAGGCGCCGGACGGCTCAATCTATTTTCATCTTTCCATCGTTGGGACTTGGACAACCTTTGCGGGGGCGTTGAGCCCCAACCAAGGGGTCACCGAGCCGAAGATGGGAAGCGGCCTGCTTCTTCTGGAATACTCCGGCCATGTCCTAACGACCTTTGAGCCGGGGTCGCGTGCGACCTCAGGCTTCATTGGGGTGTTTAACGCCGGTGGGACCGAAGCTGACATTCTCTTGGGAATGTACGCGTTCCAACAAGGCAACAACGCATTTTGGGACTCTGATGGGGGGGACATTGGCCCCTTGTACTTCGATTTCACCCCCCCTTACCCCATCTTCCTCGCCTTTGCGACGTCCCAAATTTACTTCTTTCACGGGTCGCCGGTCGATTGCTTCGCAGGCACTTTTGCCAGTTCCGGCTTTATGGGGGACGTCGTAACGTAACCCGAGCTTGACTGGCGCCTGGCCCTTCCCCCCGGTCCCGAGCAGAACACCTCTCAACCCCAGGCGAGCGGTGCGGCCAGGACAAGACCACCTCCGGGCCGTCGTCGCTTGCGAAGGTCGTTTCCCTGAACGGGGGTACGGTGCGGCAAGGCACCGAGGACGCAACATGGCGGCCGCATGTTAGCGGCGTGGCTACTGGTCCTGAGTGCCAGCCCGTCGTCTTCTCGTCGTAGTGATCGGACTGTTGAAGAATGACTCAACATAGGCAGCGTACCTACGGTTCTGGATGCAAAAGCAGTTGGACCTACGTCGGGCGATTCTTGTAGCCGAGCGAATGCTGATGAACCCTCCCATACGCCGTCCCTCTTTGACAAAATGGCCAGATCATCCCTGGCAGGGGGCGAATCCAAGACCTGCTCATCCCGGGCGCGTAAGCGGTACCGGTCCGCGAACCGTGCCTTAATCTAAAGGAAGCGGTTTTCGAGATGTGGCATCGACCCGGCGGCTCGCCGCCATCATGTTTACTGACATGGTCGGCTCTACGGCCTCGGCCCAGGCTGACGAGGCGGAGGCCCTCAAGCGCCGAGATGAGCAGTCGGCACTATTGCGCCACCTCTTCGCCGCTCACCAAGGTCGCGAGATCAAGTCGATGGGCGATGGGTTCCTCGCGGAATTTGATAGTGCCTTACGAGCCGTCCAGTGCGCGATCGACATCCAGGAGCATTTACACAAGCGCAATTCGCAACGCGACGTCGTACCTATCCTGCTTCGCATTGGAGTTCACCTCGGGGACGTCGAACCGCGCGAATCCGACATCTTTGGAGACGCGGTGAACATCGCCGCGCGCATCGAACCCATTACGTCTCCGGGAGGAGTGTGCATATCCGGAGAAGTCTTCAGTCAGATTCGAAACAAGATTCCGAACAAGCTGGACAAGCTACCTCCGGCGGGACTGAAGGGGATACAGGTACCGATTGACGTCTATCGGGTGATTTTGCCTTGGGCCAGTGGAGGATCCACTTCCGAGAACTTCGGCCCGACCGGAATCGCGGTCCTGCCCTTCACCAACATCAGCCCAGACCCGAAGGACGAGTACTTCGCGGACGGGCTCACCGAGGAACTAATCACCGTCCTCTCCCAGTTGCAAGAGCTTCGGGTCATCTCTCGTACATCGGTGATGCTGTACAAGGCCTCCCCCAAATCCGCTTCCCAGATCGGGGCAGAACTGGGGGTCGTTTCCATCCTAGAAGGAAGCGTACGAAAGTCCGGCAGTCGACTAAGAGTCACCGCGCAGTTGATCGACGCCCGCACGGACCGACATCTCTGGTGCAAGACGTACGACCGAGAGCTCGACGACGTGTTTGCAGTTCAGTCCGAGATCGCCAAGCAGGTGGTGGAGGGGCTGAAGGTCGAACTGCGACCGGCCGAAGAGGAGAGGCTCGACGTGAGACCCGCAGTGCGGTCGGACTCCTATCTTGCCTATCTGAAAGGGCGCACGTTACTGCACCAACAGAACGAGAGCTCGTTCAAATCGGCTAAGGAGCAATTCGACCTCGCAATCTCCTTGGATCCCCAGAACGCGGCCGCGTACTCCGGCTTGTCTGATCTAGGACGACTCCACGGGTCGTATTACTTCGGGATGTCGCGGAAGGAGGCCGATGAGACGGGCCGACAGCTCGCGGATCGGGCGATCGAGCTCGACCCAAACCTCGCCGAGGCCCACGCTTCGGCGGCGGCCACCCTATGGCTGAACTACGACTTCATTGGGGGGGAAAAGGAATTCCAACGGGCCTTGTCGCTTAACCCGAGCTACTCGCAGGCGCATCACTGGTATGCGGAGCTGCTATCCTGGCAGGCTCGCACCGACGAGGCGCTCGCCGAGTGGGCGCTAGCCGAGGCATCCGACCCCCTTTCGCCCTTCAACCTCTCCCACCACGCCGCGCTGCTGTACTGGCTCGGAAGGTACGACGAGGCGTTCGCGAAGATCCAAAAGTTGGGGGTGCTGCAGCCCGACAGTTTAGAGTACCACTTTGATTTGTGCAACTTTCATCGGGTTCGATCGGAGCTCGACCTGTACCTCAAGGAGCTCCTTTGGATTGAGGAATCCCTATCCGAACCCGCTCGGAAGCGAGAAGTCCGGGCCGAATACTATGCGTTCACCGGTCGATGCGGAGAAGTGTCGGGCACTTCTTCGGGAGGAGGAGCAAATACCGGAGCCCGCCATCGGGGCGTTTTCCTTCGCCTGGCTCTACGCCGCGCTCGGCGACCACGACGATTGTTTTCGTTGGATGGACAAGGCGTATGAATCGCACTCCATCGCATTCCACATTGTACGATTTGATCCGGTATTCGAGAAGGTCCGGAAAGATCCGAGATACCAGGCCTTGCTGAGTAAGGCCCACCTTGTGTGAGCGACCTCGATTAGGACCCGCTGTCGTGCCCCAACCCGCCCGTTTAGCGACGCCACGGGGCTCGAGGCGCGCCGTTTTCCGGCGGAGGAAAGAGCCTCGCGGAGTAAGTCGGCGTTCAGGAGCGTCGAGGCTCGAGCTTCGTTTGTGAATCCAAACACCTTTGCGCGCGCGTCGCGGTCATCGACACGCAGTGAGGGCGGAGGCCGCCCTGGAGCGATTCGAGCGACGAGGTCGGCCGTGCCCGCATTGTTCTCGCCGAGCGAAGCTAGGGATCTCTCGTGCGCAGCGCGAGCGCGAGCTTAATGTGGGACGCCCGCGGTCGATACCAGGACTGCGATGAGCGCGACTCGCCGCAAACCTGCGACGTGGTCCGAAAAGGCCGCGATCGCTGCCCTAGCACTGTTCCTCGTCGCCGTCATTGCCGCTCTAGCAGTCACGTTGGACTCCGTGGCGAGCTCAGTTGGGCAACTCGCAGCGGCAGTTGTGAGCCCAATCATTGCCGTGACCCTCTTCTTGCTATACTTCGAGCGTCGGCGGCGAGGCTGGAGTTTCGCGGGAGCCGCCGCCCTTGGTATCTTGGGAGTAACACTTCGCCTGATCGTCAATGCCGCGCCACAATTGGAGGTCGGGGGTGGGTTGCCTCTTTGGGTAACAGCAACCTACGTCACCCTCGGGATCCTTCTGGTGGCGACGAGCCTGAGGGCGTTTCTTTCCCTAAGGCCGGCCTCTCCTCCCGGCTCGAGCGGCCGGCCCCCAGAATCGACCGAGCCTCCGCCGGCTTGATAAGAGGCGCGCGCGGCCGATGACAGGACCGCGATGGGCGCGAGCTCGTCCCTACGCGGAGTCCTTGATCAAAGCGCCAAATGACGACTTCCGCTTGATTTTGCCGCTCTCCAGGTCGAAGATGTCGACAAAGCGTACCGAAAGTGAGCTACCGTCCTTCTTGGTCACGTGGGCCGTGCCTTCGGCCACAACGACGTTGCCTTCCTCGGTCAGTCGATGGATCTCGCCTCGGAGTTGGTCGTCTCCGTAGTTCTTGATGTGGGCCTCTTTCCCCTTCGTAATAGCCCCCGACGCAGGGACTCCGTCGACCCACTCCACCCACTCTACGTCGTCCGCAAGCAGTTGGCCGATTTTTGACTTGTCGGTGGTTCCCAAGTAGGTCTCGATGATTTTCTTGTTCGGGCTCATGACCACCGATATCGGCTGCTTGGTCAAGTACTCGCGCATCGCCAGATGCGGAATCTATCAAGTCGACTGATACTGCGATGGTCGTGCCTGGGCGTCGAGCGCACCCGTAAGGTCCCGCGAATCGCGGGCAGGTCGAGGAGCGGGTTCGCGCCGTCGGAGTTCAATTCGCAGTGGACCCACCTTAGGTGCGGCGAGATATTCGGTCAAGACGCAGGGCGAGCCAAGGATCGATCCCTCTCTGAACAAGACTTTGGCTAGACCCAACGGGGAAGGCCCTCCCGGACGAGCGCCGTGGACCCGAGGTCCCCAATCGGTCCCGAAGCGGATGACGGGGAGGCAATCTTCGCCTCCGTGGGAGGAATCCCCAGAGCAAATTCTTGTCCGTTGGAGCAGCCCACGAAGATTTTGTTCTCCGCGATGGTCGGCGTCGAGTAATCGGCCGCGCCGCACGAAGGCTCTTTGATCTTCAATCCTGACATCGCGTTGAGCACGAACAGATGCGGGCCCCCGTCGACCAATAGGAGGCCATTCGCGTAAGCCGGCGCGGAGCCCGTGCTCTTCCCCCACAGCGGTTGCTCCCACACCACCGCACCGTTGTTCGGGTTGAGCGCCCACGCCGCCCCCGAAGAGTAGGCCCCCTTGTAGGTGATCGAGCCGCTCGCAATGTAAACGAGCCCTTGAGCGAAGGCGGCGGATCCCACCGCTTGCCCCGTCGTGACGTGGTCTCTCCAGAGGGGGCCCGCGGCGAGATTGGATGCATTGAAGGCATAGAAATAGCCGTTCTTGTCGAGGGCCCCTACCAGCGTCGTCCCCAGCGATGTCTGGAATAGCGTAGTGGTCGATCCGAAGTCACCGTCCGTGATCACCTGGGAGGCCGGGATCGTCCAGGAGGAGACGAGTTTGGAGACGTTCGTCGCACTTACTGCGACGACCGCGTCGGCGAACGGTCCGGTTACGTGGGGGTAGTCATTTCCCGTGGCAAAAAAGACGGTATTCGTCTGAGCGTCGATCGATGGAGATCCCCACACACTGGCCCCCAGGACTCCTGGCGATGTCGTGGCGAAAAAGTGCTGTACCGCATGGGTGGCGAGATTCACTTGAAGAAGACCTCCGGGAACGAGCGGATCATCGCAGAAGCTCGACACACCGATGTAGGCGTATCCTTCAAAAATGAGCGGACTCGCCCAATTGTAGTACCCATTCACCGGATTCCCGATGAGAACACTCCATTCGACACTCCCGGTGGCTGCATTGAGCGCGTACCAATTCCCGTCCCCCCCTCCCACATAGAGAGTCCCGTTTTCTACCGTGGCGGAGGAGGCGATTCCCTGGTTTCCACATCCCTTCGTCTTGGCGACGCCCAGGAAGCTGCTCCAGATCAGTTTCCCCGTCGAAGCGTTGACGGCGTACTCGTAGCCGTTCCAGGAGCCAAAATAGGCCACATTGTTGACCACCGTAGCCGATGCGGATATCGTATTCGTCGTTCCGGAAACGGTCGCCTTGGTCTTGTACGTCCAAAGCGTGTCGATGGTTTTGATGTTAGAGGAGGAAAGCGTCGTGGGGGCCAAGTTCGCCGAAGTCCTTGACGGATTTTGCAGATAGGTTGGCCAGTCAGCCAACCCCGCGAGGACAGCGGGGGTTGGGCCCGCGCGCGAAGAATTCGTGGCCGCACTGAACGCTGCACCGCCTATCCCAGTGGCAGCTCCTGCAGAGGAAAGAACGAAGATGAAAGTGATCAGCAGCGAAGCAGAGGCCGAGTAAATGAGGACGCGCGTAGATCGATGTCGCCGCCCGTCGACCACGATGGTCCGCCTTGAAGCGACACCCTCCATTCGGGCGTCTCCATGAAGTTCCCCTATTTCAATACAGCATTATGCGCATGATTCTCCGTTTTCTCCCGTTTCCGAGATTTTAGATCGCCCTAGCGTGCGACCAAGGGATGTTGAATCTACAAAGCGCGATTGGAGGTAAGTAGTGGCTCCTCGCCCTCGGGTTCATCCTTCCTTGGGGAATTTCGCTCCTCGTAACCGTCGTTCCATCAAGGGCATTTAGATGGTCACGAATCGCCAAGCGTCCTCGGGTTCAAACGACTCGTACTCATAGACGAGGCCGTGGTTGCGAAGATCGTGTAACCGGTCCCAATCGATTCCCCCGTTCGCCGTGTGAAAGGCAGGCGAGAGTCGGTCGGCGGATTCGCACAGGAAAAATAGGTCAAGCCTCAGCGCCTTCTGATCTTTGCCCGGCGTAGCGATGGTCGCAAACCCCACCGCCGAGTCTCCCCGCGCCTCCGCGATCGCTTCCAGCATCCGTTCCGCATACAGTTTATCCCGGCCCCGGATGGCACTCATAATGGGATGGCCTCAGCGATGACCTGCGGTTGGACGAGCCAATGCAAAGACCGCTCGGGGACCAGATCGATTTCCCGCCCGAGCAGTTTCTTCAACTCAACGGTGAGACCCCAGCGATCGAAGCCCCGCCGATCCGGCTCCACCAATATGTCAACGTCCGAAGACTCGGTCGCCTCCTTGCGCGCGACTGAGCCGAATACCCTCATGTTCCGAGCTCCGTACTTTCGGGCCAATCGCAGTACGTCTCGCCGCTTCCGACCGAGTATCTCATCGATCCCAATTCCGGAACCATAAGATGGCACAGCGAGCCGAGGTTCAGCGAAGTACGGCGACTTGCACCGGGCACAGATTCGCACCGGTAGCCATCGAGGGCGCCACACAAGCCCGCACCGATAGCGGTAGGCGTTCTGCGTGGCCCTCATCGGTGAAAGTAAGAAACAACGGACACTAAAAACTTACTTTCGGGATCCTTCACTGCCTTGAACAGGGGAAGCCTGTGAGCGAAAGCTCCGGTGGATTCCTTCTCCTATCCTTCTTCACCCTGACTATATTTTCCGGGTTTGTGAACTAGGTTTGCCGGTGTCTATTCGCTCCTGAGGGGCGAAAGTCCGTCCATTGGCAGTTTCACTCAGTTATAGAAAGACTCAGAAGGATCTCAAAGGAGCATGGACCTATCGCGGCTCAAGCAGCCGGGTGCGGCGGATCAACCGAATAGCGTCTCGCCTCTTCGCCGCCGTTCCGATTACACCGTTCATTTAGTTCAATATGACTTTTAGCCAACCCGACTATCGCGACCGCGCCGAACAGAGCGTCCCAGCCCGATTGGACCCATTTCACGACTCGTTAGCTCAGCTGGAGCGAATTGTGTGAAATCCGTCTTTCGCCCACGATATTGAGTCCGCCGCGCGAAAGGATCTATCGATGGCCTCCGCACGACAGGTTCACCCACCAGTCCTCTTATTCTTCTTATGAAAACTCCAAATATGTCTAATTCTTGATAAGTTGCTATGGCGGTCAAGAAGAGGGACACTACCGGTGGTTTCCTGCCGAATATCCACCTGGGGGAAGACATCGGACGACCAGCAATTGACTGCATCCGGTGGGACGGGGTACTCGAGACCCGCCTGCTTTCGCCGCAACTCCACCAGGTCCTCCTCGGAATGGCCAGACTCAGAAACGCGGTAAGTAGCTTCAGACTCGAAGGCGAGACGGTCGACCTTGATCGGGCGAGGCAGATTCTGGACGGGGCGAAGCCCGAGTCTCCCTCGGAGATTGGGGTCCACCGACTCGCAAATGCCTATCGCGAGGTCTCAAGAGGGAAGGGGCCGTCCTTGACGGTCCAGGGGCTCCTCGACACCCATAGGACGCTGTTCAAGGATCTCATCCGCCCTGACTGGATTGGGGTTCTGAAACCAGAACAGAACACCATCATCAACGTGAATAATGGATCAGCCCGGTTTGTACCTACTCCGCCAGAACGAACAGAACAGGAGCTCACGAGGTTATTCGAGTGGCTGCGCCGATGTAGGTATACGCTTCCTGCCCCGGTGATCTCTGCGATCTTCTTCGCCGAGTTCGAGGCGATTCACCCATTCATGGACGGTAACGGTCGGTTGGGCCGTCTGTTGAACATCGCGGTGCTGGTGAGTCTTGGCCTCCGGAAGGCGGCCCTAATCCCCCTCGATACTCGGTTCTTTAGAACCAGTGACCACTACTACGAATACCTCGGAACGACGAACGCCGGTTCGGACTATCATCACTGGGCCAGATACTACGTCGGTGAAATGCAGGAAGCCTACAAGGCCGCTGCGATGCAGGCTAACCTCGGACCGTTTGTGTCGGGGTTCTCCCGGGAGAGCACGCGAACCGTCCTTCGCTGGGTACTTGGAGGAACGGGTGCCTGGTTTTCACGGAGCGATTTCCCGAACAGCGACGGGTACAGCCAACCAGCGGTTTGGTCGGCCCTCAGCGAACTCAGTAAAGCCGGCGTGTTGGAACAGGTCGGGGAGAGGCGTGGGCGACGCTATCGTCTGAGATCCCGCTTCTTGGCCGACGTTTACGGTCGCACTTTCTCTCAGGGCCGATAGGCCGCACTTCCGTAGATCAACGTGCCCGCTCCTTCCACACACAACGATGGAACGTGCAATTCGTCTTGCACGTGTTCCGGCTCGGCCCGAAGAGGGCTCGGCTAGTCCGACTATCGATAGATGGCGCTCCGGTGCCCCAAGGTCACGATGTGAATCCGCTCATGCTCCCGGTCGAGATCGACGATCAATCGGTAGTCTCCGATTCGGAGCTTGTAGGATTCGAGCGCAGCTAGCTTGCTGAGAAAGCGTTGCGGGTTCCTCGCGACGGTCTCCAGTTTAGCAACGATAAGGAGCCGGCTCGCTTTTCCCCCGCTTGCGAAACAGGTCGACCGCCAGCGGAGAGAATTTGGCTTCAAACGTAAGGATCTAGCCCTCGGCTTTCAGCTTCCGAAGGGAGACGGTTTCTCTGGCACGGATCTGCTGTCGCCCCTCGAACACTTCCTGAATCGCCTGAACTTTCAGCTTCTGCTCGAGCGCGGGGGCGATCGCACACCGAACGAACTCAGATTTGGAGGGAAGCGCCGCGTCCTTCGTGGCCCTCTCGAGGAGCCGAGCCTGCTCCGAAGTCACTTTAAGACTGATCTTCGTCATGGTTCAGTAACATCAGTCTGGTACTAGAAACTAACCTCCCGATGACGTGCAACGACGACGCACCGGCCTCCGGCCGGGTCTGACCGCCGATCCGGTGTCGATGAATCCGGCTCGAGCGGCTCGCCTCGGGAGGATGACTGATATACGAGTGAGGTATACTTGTATACAATGACGACAGTACGATTGAACGACGCACAAAAGCGTCGCCTTGAAGCAGGGCGGCGGCTCCTGGAGGGTGTCGAGGGGAGAAATCTCACCCAAGGTGAGGCTATTGCTGAGATGGCTCAGTTCGCCCTCCGACACCGGGAGATCCTGGCGGAGAAGCCCTTCGCTGCGTCGGCCGATCTCGACACGGATCCCCTGCTTGACATGAGCTTGACCATTGACATGGGTCGGACAAACCCCCAAACCGTCGATCGCCTGCTCTACGGCAAGCGTTGAAGCATGGAACACTATTTCGTTGACACCTCGTTTCTCATCTCGCGGTTCAATCCTCGAGATGCGAACCATTCAAAGGCTCGGTCGATGGTGCTCGAACGGAGAGAGCCGGAGCGGGAGCCTACTCGTTGGATCTACAGCGACTACATTTTTGATGAGACCATAACGACCGTTCTCGGGTTGACTCGACGTTGGGATGCTGCGCGGAAGATTGGCGAGGCTTTGCGCGGCTCTCATCTCCTGCGAATGAGTCGAATCGAGGAGCCCGTCTTCGAGGCGGCCTGGGACCTATTCGGAGAACGCCCGGATAAGCAGTGGTCATTCACCGATTGCACGTCGTTTGTTTTGATGGAGCGACTGGGCATCCACAGGGCGCTGACGTTCGACAGGAATTTCCGAGAAGCAGGGTTTGCCGTGCTTCCCTAGCCGGCCGCTTTGCCTGCGGAAGTGATATGGGGTATTACTCAATCTCGATGCGAAACAAGGCGCATCGACCCGGTTAGTGTTCGACCCCTTTCGGAAGAAGTCCGAAGTCGGTAAGGACTTGGCGCGCCGCTTCCTTGACTTTCGGAACCGGCCCGAAGAGCTCCCCCTGCACTCGAGTGTCGGCTACGTACTTGCCGGTTTGGAAGAACTGGACCATCGCCATCATATCCGGATCGCGGGCCGGCATCGTGGCTAATTCCAACTTTCGACCCAGGAGCTCTCCCAGAAGCTCGGCGAACTCGGGGCCGGAGAGCGCCCGGTCGCATCCTAAGTCGATCCGTTTACCTAGCGCGCGCGGTTCGTCGACCGCGAGGGCCAAGTCGCGCGCCACCTCGGCCGGCGCGATGTACGTGATCCGCACTCCCGCCGGAGTCATTCCCATGACCTGGCCACGTTCGAGTGCTGCCTTGACCCACGGGCCGCCGAAGAAGGCGCCCGGTCGCAACGCGACAAAGGGGACCCCGAGCTCCGCGAGGTGATCTTCGGACAGCTTCTTTGCCCAGAAATGGGGAACATCACGGGCCTGGTCGCAAGCGAGGATGCTTAGGAATACTAAACGCGGGACTTCGGCCCGCTTCGCCGCGTCAATGAGATTTCGGTTTCCCTCGGTATCCGTGCGGAGAGAATCGGTCTCTCGTCTTCTCGAGTAACCGATAGCGGTGCTGACCACGGCGGAGACCCCGGACATCGTGGGTCCGAGCGAGGACGGATCCAGCATGTCTCCCCGGACGATTTCGACCCGGTCGCTTGGTAGTCCTTCAATGTCGCTCCCAGGGCGAACGAGTGCTCGCACCTTCTTACCACGAGCGAGCAATTCTCGAAGAACTTGGCCGCCGAGATTTCCAGTCGCCCCGACGATCAGCACGGGCCGTTCGTCGCCCGACGTACGAGTAGCCATAACTCCTGCAAACTCCAGGGAGGTATATTGACTGGGTTTGAGGCGACAAATTTGCGAGCTCCTCGAACTGCCCTCGCTCGGCGCTGTTCGGGTCGGCTCCGTTGCTCCCGCAGGTTCGAATCGGGCGTTTGGATGCCCGTGCGAGAGCTCCTTGCCGGGGCGCGAAAGAGTCTTAGCGCATCCGGGTACGACGACCGCGAGGAAAAGGAAGATGGTCGCAGAGAAAACGATCCGGTTTCAAGGAAAGAACAAGGACCTCGGACAGCTGAGCCAACAAATCACTCAAAAGCTTCAGAGCGAAGGCTACAAGGTGCAGTCCACCGCGTCGACGACCAACGGCACCGTCATCCAAGCGGCCAAGGCGGGCATTCTGCGGGACATCATCACGGCGGACCGGGCGTTCTCTATCCTCATCTCCGGCCAGCCGAACGACTTCACTGTCCGGGTGGGGATCGGTAAACTGGTCCAGAACCTGGCGGTCACGGCCGTCGAGACCGTTCTGCTCACTCCGCTCTTCCTCGCGGTGGATGTCCCAGAGATGCTCTGGACCACCCACGTGGAAAAAGGAGTCATCCAGGAGATCACCCAGATCATCGGCTGACGGGCTCCGCCTCGCCCAATTGGGCCCCTTTACTGATCGGAATACCTCGCGAACAACGCCGTAGGCGCAATGAACGTTGCACGCTCGCAAGGTACAGTCC
Organism: uncultured Thermoplasmata archaeon; assembly: GCA_963749195.1. Classification (GTDB taxonomy): domain Archaea; phylum Thermoplasmatota; class Thermoplasmata; order Lutacidiplasmatales; family UBA184; genus Lutacidiplasma. The sequence goes on along the minus strand of CAVVLX010000006.1, from coordinate 47,950 downwards.
AAGTCGTCCCGGATGCGCCGACTAATGGTCGAATTCAGATTGGACCCGCCTTAGCTTTGGATCGAACTCTGGCGATTCACATGAGTATTCAGGTCGGGAATTGAGAGTCTCGGTTGAGGCGGAGCCGAGAATCCGAGGACGGTCTTTCGGTTGCCCATGCGAGGCGGTGGGGCATTCGTCTATCGGATTCCGTCATCGACCTGCGATTACGGACCTGCGATCCCGCCGTTCGGGTGTTCCGGAAAGGCACTGTTTGCGACCACTGGCGATCCCCGGTTGCGGACCCACGCTCCGCCAGACCTTGCTTTGACCCAAAAGTAGGTATCGAATCCCGGAAGACCTACCTAGAAGGAACTGATGTTACCTTTATTGAATGAGCCTGGCCGCCCTTCCTGCGTTCCAGGAGTTATGGAAGCGTTGTCGACACCGAACCCGAAAAAGGCCCATATCCCATGGCAGTAAACTGATACTCCAGTCCAATCGGATCAAGCGGGGATACGTCGATCCAGATCGAATCTCCCCCAGCTAACGTTGAATTCGGCGTCATCGTCCCCTGGCCTTCCGCCCAGAGCCCAGACGGGTTGGCCCCGACCCCACCGGTCAGGTATCCTTGACTGGAGGAATTTCCATACAAGTAGAACGCGACAATCGAGACAAGAAGCCCCGTGTTCGTGGTAATCTTGAGCTGTAGCTCACTTGCCGTTAGGTTGTAGATAGTTACGACGAAAGGAATCTGGTAGCAATAGGCTCCCGCGGAACACTCCCCCGGAACATTAGATGGTTGGGGGCCATAGGTGTTCACGTTTCCCAAATTGAGCGCCGAGCCGAGAGCAATTGAACCGAACGAAGGCTGGCAGTCCACCGATGTATTTCCCACGGCAAGGACTGTTCCATTCAAAGCTGATACTTGGATGTCGCGAGCCGGTTGATTTCCCGATGGATTCTCGATACCAAACGGATTGCAGGTCGAATACACGAATGCCCAAAACGCTCCGGGATCGAGTGGAGGTCCGCCCGGGAGCCCTCCAGTGAGCGTCATTTCGAGAAGGGCGGTTGGATGTGCGGCGAGATAGTCCGATCCCCCGGCGGCAGCCGCAATCTGAATCGCGGTCGAGCTATCGAGAGATTCTGTGGGAATCGGAATGTCGGCCGTCGTAAGATCGAGGCAGGAGGCGGTTCCCACACCGATGGGCAGAGTAGTCCCACCGACGATTCCCACGAGGTATACTTCCGCTGTAGTCGACTGCTCAAACGCGAGTAACCAGAAGGGCGAACTGCCCGAGGATAGACTACCGGTAAATGCCGGTATGGTGAGGGTCGTGGGAGTCGGTGATGCGCTCAGGGGCGCCAGAGGGCAAGTTCCCGTAAAATTCTCTATACCGACGGTCAACGAGATTGGCGAATCATAGCCCAATGCGAGGACGAGGTTCCATCCGCTTCCGTTCAGGCTGTCGACCGATGAATTGGCATTTGCCCAAGACGGTCGAAACGTAGTGGAGGTCTCTCCGATCCTCGTGGGAGTAAGTGTCCCCGAGAGAATAAGAGAAAGCACGACGATGATGATCGTGGCAATCGCGAATATTCCCAATACGAATCCTCTGCGGATTTGTGGCCCTTTGTGCCGGTCACTCGAGGAGGTTGCGAGCGCGCCGGCAGTACGAGGATTTCTTTCGGCGCTCGGAGTCGACGACGAGGGCGAGATAGTTTCCCCCTCAGGGTCGGCTCTGGCCAGCGACACTAGGAAATAATGCACAGCCCTAGCCATAAGGAATTGCTCGGCCAGCCCCTAGGATGGGGAAGTGCGTTAACAGCTCATTTCAGGAAACCGGTCAGTATTCACGGTTTACCGGCGCTCAATCGAAGTTCGACCCGCTGCTAATTCGATCCGCATCGGAGTGGCCCGACCCGAGAGTATGTCCCGGGTACTCCGGACTTGAATACGAGCTCCCAGACGCCAGACGAAGCGCCCCAGCTCATCGTGAATCTCCCGGCCCCAGAGGTTGTTCTTCTCCCGATATAACAGCGAGGGCGCATCGAACTGGCTTGTTTGAAATCTGGAGACCAGGCATCTCCCGCTTCAACTAGCCTAGCCAAACGGTTTCTGGACAATTTCGAAAGTGAGGGTCGCCGGTGAGCAACCGAGCACGGGACTTCCGGGCCGTCGCCAAAACCAAGCCGTCAGCTAGACCAGGTAGAGAACTCTTTTGACGTCGCGCACTTTCCCGAAGTTCCTCCGAACCGTGGGCACCCGCAACCGCGATCCAATCATCGATCGGTACGATTTCGGAGGATTCGCGGATGGCGCCCAACTCTCGCTCGATAGTCGAATCTGGAACTCCGTTCCTCACACACATTGAGGCGATCTCCGCCAAGACGATGGAGGGCGTAAGGCAACGATCAGCATTTACGATAGATTCCCGAGCCTGAGCGGCCAGGGGACTGCCCCGGATCATCTCGACCCATGCGAACGTGTCAATAGTGAGAATCAAGCCTATCGGCCTCCGTGAAGGGGGGAAGGATCCCCTTGCCACTTCCGATGAGTCGATCGAGCGCTCGTGATCTTCGCTCCCGAATCAGTTTGCGGATGGCGTCCTCCGCCGTGCGAACTCGGAAGGCAAGGCGAAGTTGCTCGAGGTCGCGCAAGGTCTCGCGGGAGACCCTCACCGATGTGTCCGCACTGCGCATAATCGACTTGCATGCCTGCATGCAGGATAAAGTCTTCTATCTTTTCGGAAGGAGAACTGTGGTTGCAAGGTGCATTCGACATATTCACCCCCTAAGCATTCTAGCCCCTTTGGGTTTGGGGCGATTTGGGCACAACCCGCTATCGGCCGACGGATATGCTCGGTTTATCCCAGGAACCCGGGTGTAAAGACGCGGAACCTTCGGTCCCCGCCGCCTCCCAGACCACCCCCACCCACCCTTCGGGTCTTCGGAGGCGGAAACGACCGCCGGAGTCAATCCAAGAATGACTCTCCCGTCTCGAGGGCTCCTCGGAAAGAACTGGGACTGGTGTCCACAGAGCGTCAGTACCCTAGGAAAACGACGACTTACGCCAAGAGCTCTCGCCACTTCCCGCCGACGAACTTCCACGTCGCGTGGACCACGAGCACGGTCGTGATATTGTGGATACCCCCGAAGAATACCACGTAGGAAACCTGGGGGTCGAATGCGAGGCTCTCGGCGATATCCAACGGTGGGGAGACCGCGGGAGTGATATTCGTCCAGCTTCCCCCAATGAACTTCCAGGTCGCCATCGAATCGGCGATGGGGTTGCCATAGCCCGAACTGGTGACGCAGGAGCAACCGATCAGCAGGACATAGGCATCCTTCACGTCGTATACGAGCTGCGCGTCCAACAGAAGCGGGGAGTGCTTGGGGGTGATGTCCGTCCAGGATCCCCCCACGAACTTCCACGTGTCGGTGCGGACGAGGCTGTACTCGCTCCCTCCGTAGAGTACTACGTACCCGTCCCTTTGATCGTAGGCCATGCTCGCAGTATAGCGAGGCGAAGGCGCATTCATCGGCGTAAGCTCTGTCCACTGACCTCCGGCGAAGCTCCAGGTGTCACCCAGCCAATCCCAGCAACATAAATCGGCGCCTCCGAAGAGCAGCACATATCCGTCCTTGACGTCGTAAGTCATGCTTGCTTCGGAGCGTGGCTCGGGTGAATCTTTAGGAAAGAGCTGCGCCCATTGCCCGCCGACGAATTTCCACGTGTCGCCGAGAGTGCCTGTCTCGCTGCCCTGCCTGCCCCCGAAAAGTACCACATAGCCGTCCTTCGGATCGTACACCATGCTGGCGGCATGCCGTGCCGGAGGCGGAGTCGTAGGTTGCAGCTCCGTCCAAGTTCCACCATAGAACTTCCAGGTGTCGTTCAGCGCGGGAGTCTGAGCGCAACAGGCCGTTGAGCCACCAAACAATAGTACGTAGCCGTCTTTCGCGTCGTAAGTAATGCTAGCCGCATATCGAGCGGCCAGCGAAGCCGCCGGAGCGATCTCGTTCCACGATCCTTTCGAGAACTGCCAGGTGGCGTTGAACGTACCCGCGACATTCGTTTGTCCGCCGAACAGCAGGACGTAGCCATCCCGCGCATCGTAGGTTACGGCTTGTTCCCAACCGGCCATGGGGTGAGACGAGGACGTGATGTTCGTCCAAACTCCTTGAGCGAACTTCCAAGTATCTCCCAAGGGGTACACATTCCCGCCCCCAAAGAGTACCACGTACCCGTCCCTTGCGTCATAAGTCATGCTGCCCGAATCACGAGTGGAGGGATGAGTCATTTCGTTGAGCTCCGTCCACTCACCCCCTACGAATTTCCAGGTCTCGGATCGCTGTACGCTGAATTCCGATCCCCCGAAGAGCACCACGTATCCGTCCTTCGCGTCGTAGGTCATGAAGAAGTTGTAACCGGATGTCGGTGCTGTCGATGGGGTCAGCAGAGTCCAACTTCCGTCGGCAAACTTCCACGTGTCGCCCATCCAATCTCCACAGCAAAAGGTGGCTCCCCCAAACAGCATCACATACCCGTCCTTCGCGTCGTAGACCATGGACGCTTCGAAGCGTGCAGCGGGCGATGCGAGTGGATTCAGTTCAGTCCACTTCCCACCCGCGAACGTCCAGGTATCCCCGAAGGGGTAGGGGTACGAACCTCCCATGCCACCGAATAGGACCACATACCCGTCCTTCGCGTCGTAGGCCATGCTGGCGGCATATCGAGGCGACGGATGGGGCCCGTGCGTGATGTTCGTCCAAGTGCCGGCCGCAAATGTCCAAGTGGTGCCCAAGAGCTCGGCGTCACAACAGACTTGAGACCCTCCGAACATTACGACGTATCGATCCTTCGCGTCATACGTGATGCTCGCCCCGTAGAGTGCCGGCGGAGACTCGGGAGACTTCGCAACACCATTCGAAACGGTGGCACTCGGGTTTTCGGGCATCGAAGGATTGCAGGTAACGGAATCACTCGTACTCGGCGCAGAACATTGCAGATGCGAGCCGGTAGCCGGACCCGCGCCCGCGCTTAGCGAGCTGGCCGCCTGAGTCAATGAATCGACCGCCATCGTATCCGGTGCCCCGACGTTTGGCCCGGGAGCGAATGGAAGGTCCGAGCCTGATTTTACGGTGCTCGCCCCGCTGACCATCGTGCCCAACAACGTCGATGCGAGAAACAACGCTAGGACCCCTAGCGTGAGAGGCCACGCTCTGAGCGACCCAGGCCTTGTTCCAATTCTTCGCTTTCTTCGGAATTCCGACATTTTTTTCTTTTCCTAGGAATCGCACTCGAATTTTCACCCCGGGCCGAGCCGGGCAAGTTCGATCAGGAGCGGCTTCGTTGAGCGTATTGGCTCGCTGTCAACGCCCCGCGCGGGTGTAGATGGGAGCAAGTCCGAGGAGAACGATTTCGGCGCAGCCTTCGACCTAAACCCCACCCACACGAAGTCCACCCAAGGGTCGCCCCGAGTCACTACACTGAAGATTTCTATCGAGACAAAGACGGCCCGGACTCGTGGACGATTTCCCACTGGTTCACTATCAGAGTCAGTTCGGCTCCGGTGCCGACAGTAACGATCCTTAGTAGTTCAACCCGGGGTTGAGCGCAGAATCATCCTTCCACCGTCAGAATCGGCGCTGAGTGAGTTCTAGGTAAGGTCTCACCTCTCACAGTTACGAAGCAAACGATTGGTGGCGGGGACGAAGGCAAGGCTCCTCCCCCGAGCGAGTCGTTCCGATCGGGGTTGCCAGGGATTTCTCGGACGCGCAGCGCTACGTTCCCGCCAGTTCTCGTCGTCTGTCTAAGGTCCATTGAACAAAGTTCGAACCGAGCCTAGCGACTCGGAAACTCTTGGCTCGTCTGTTCAAGCCCGATTGAGATCGTTTCTAGAATGGATTCCATAGCAATCAAGGATTTGAGTGAATTGAAGTTTGAAGATCTTTCATAACCCCCATGCCCCGAGGACTCGCGAGAGAAACCGAATTGAGCGCAAAGGATATAGTCATAGACTGTGTTCGCTACATTGATGTCCGCAAAGACCATTGCATTAGATCAAGAGACCTACTCCCTTTTGCGGCGAGCAAAGCGGCCTGGGGATACGTTCAGTGACGTAATCCGCCGGGAGCTTAGACCGCCATCGCGGATTTCCGATCTGGCCGGGTCGTTGTCCCGGGAGTCGGCGAAGACTTGGACTGAGCTCGAACGAACCCGGCGTCTCGCGCGGCGAAGCGATGAGGAACGCCGGCGAGCTGGCGAGAATCGCTCGAGGCGATCGTGAGATCGCTGGACGCCAGCTACTGTTTCGATCTGCTCCGAGGAGATACCGGGGCCCGGGATCGGGCCAAAGATTGGGAGGCCAGCCAGGAACAGATCACGATTCCCGCTCCCGTGCTGGCCGAATTTCTTCGGGCCGGCTATCGGAAGGGGGGGCCGTTCTTAGAAAAAAGTCTAGCCCTGACCCGCCGCCTTGAAATTCTTCCCCTCGACGCCGACGCCGCGGATGAGGCGGCACGCTTAGGGGGCGAATGCGACCGCCGGGGAACACCGGTCGGCAACCTCGACCTCCTCATCGCTGCTATTGTCCGGAGGAACCGAGGAATTCTCGTCACTCGAGATCGGGACTTCCAGCGGATTCCGGGCCTCCATTTAGAGAGCTACTGACTTCAGCCCCCCTATCCGGGCCGCGACCCCCCTCTCAAAGTCGATCGCCAGGGCGCCTCCTTCGATCGATGACTTCCTGACGCCCCGATATTATCCGGCAAGGAGCGGATCAGTGCGTTCAGCCGATTTTGGACAAACTTGCGATTTGAGCCAATTCTGCTGGACTACCAGACGGGGGTAGGATCTCAGTGTCAACGCCTGTGTGGGTCAAACGCACTTTGAATCTGCCGACGGCAGGTCCAACTCAGGTTGGATCGACCCGCGAGCAACGTCTAAGTCGGTTGCGCTCATTCACGAGTTGGTTCAAGTCTGATTGAACGGTCCCACGCGGAAGCCTAGTTTCGGGTGGCCCCCTCGTGAGGACCTCGGTTGGGGCCATGCTACGGAGATGTCCCCAGGTCTTCCTCCTCGGATGGCTTCACGGACGTCTTCGAAACGTTGGGACCATTTCTTCGTGGGCGAATGAACACCAACGCCACCACGACTGCCGCGGCAACGACTACGACTCCGATTCCCGCATAATCGAGGATCGGAAGGGTTGACGAGGCCGGGGACCCCGTCGAGAAGGCCAGCGCCACTGTGCCCGGGCCGTGGACCTCAAGAGTCCCTTCGATGGTCGAATAGCTCGGCGCGTATGCGGAATACGAATAGTTCCCGTTCGAAAGATAGAACTGGATAACGGACCCGTCGTCCGACCAACGTGTAAGCGACGACGGACCGCCCGCTTCCGGCGCAGTGAGGATGACCGACGACGCTACGCCGGTCAACGTTACCGACCAATTGGTGCCTCGGGGCAAAGCGCCATCTGTAAATGTAATCTCATACACCCTGGCGAAGCTGACCGCAACGAAAAATGGGGAGCCTTTGACCAAGAGAGTCCCATTGGACGGGTTCGGCCCGAATCCCTGGACGGATCCGATCGAGTACGAATAACTGCCATTCGGCTCCGTGTAGGTGATCGAGCTGTACGTCGAGCTATACTCCGCCTTATCCAATCGAACCGTCCAAATTGAGCCGCCCGGCAGCCCTGTCTCGTTGAACACCACCGAGTATGTCCCTCCTGGAGGAACTGCCGCGAAAACGACCGGGAGGACGTCGGTCGATCCATTCACTACTTCGTACCCCTCGGAGGGTGTGGAAGTGTATCCGGCCACCGACTCGACCGTATAGGAATACCTTCCATCGGGGACTCTAAACGAGATCGTATTGGTCGTCGAGGTGAGGAGTGTGTCGTTGAGCGTCACGTTCCAGCTCGTCCCTCCGGGCAGGCCAGTCTCCTCGAATGTCACGTAGTACTCCATGAGACTCTTCGATACAAAAGTGATCGATTTATCCACTGCACCGCCCATGACAACGATGTTGCCGCTTGCTGGACTCGACGTGTACCCCGCGATCGAACCAGCTGTGAAGGTGTACGCCCCGTTCGGTTCAAGAAAGACGATCTTGCTCGTCGTGGAGTTCAGCGTGGTCCCGTTCAGTGTTAGCGACCAGTTGGGCCCTTCGGGAAGACCCGATTCTGTAAACGTGACGGGCCAGTGGGGTATCCGGAAATTCTGGAGAACTTGGAGAAACTCGGATTCGAGTTCTGCTTTGGTGTCCCACCAAAGGTAAACGGAGTGGATAGTCTCACTCAGATCGTACCTAATGTCCGAAGTGGCGTTGACCGCGGTAACCGCGTTACCGCCGTAGCCCTCGGTACCGATACTTATCTGGGTAGTCAGCCGGTTGAGAGCGACATTGTCGTTTGAGAATTGCTCCACAAGTGTATCGATAGCGTGCTGCCATTTGAACGGGGCATCGTAATCCTGGGTCTCGACCGTCTCGAGGTCCGTAATTTTCGCGATAGCTGCGTAATTCCAACCGTGTGATTGGTTCAGAGGAATGCCAGTGGGATAGGCAATCGCCGTCCGATTGAAGTCATGGCAGATCTTCGTGGCGTTCTGGAAATATGAAAGGGCCGCAGAAAAGTTGTACGTCCAGTTAGAGGTATGCGTAGAATTTTTCTCGTAGTTGATCGTTATTCCCCCGAATAACAAAGAGAGATTCTGGGCAGCATCGTATGTGTTGCTAAGCCCCTCCACGCGGGCCGTTAGATTGATGCCGGAAGGGAGCTCCACATGGAACTCGGAAGCCCATGTGTTGAGAAGACCGATGTCGGGGCGGCCTTCAAGGCTAGCCCCGAGATCGATTGTGTCGCCCGAAGTAAGGTACGGCAGCGCCGGCCCCAGTAGCTCGTTTACCTGAGACTGGTTGTAGACTTCGATCGTGAACCTAAGAGGGACGGTCGCATCCGCTGGATAAGAATTTTCTAGTGTTGTCTGCGGTCCAGTCGGGGAGATCGGATTCGTCGAAAGCAGCGCGACGGCCGCGAGGAGCGCAACGGTGGCGAATGAACCGCTCACCCCAAGCCTAAACGCCGTCGGCCCTCCTCTGAGAATCTCTCGCACGACTTCAGCGGGCCAACCCCCTTGGTGACCCACGCGCGCGGTTGCGGGCTCCGTCGGTGTGAACAGTCCAGCCTCATCGGTGCGCTGACGCGCCAATGTAGTTCAAACCAGGGGTGGGCGCAGGATTCGCCACTTTTTGCGTATACTGCGCCTGGCGATTGCAGAGACTTTCCTAAGCTGATAGATGGGCGCGGGCGTGCATACTTTGGCGGGAGCGTAAACTAAGCTATGGGTCGAAGGGTTGACCGATGGGCTCAATGACGAAGAAGCAGTTGATGACGTCGGGCGATTCAGTGGGTGCGACAGAGCTTACACCCAGGGAACGCGCAAGGGAATCGGTTCCATGGGCTATCCAGTCATTCTACACACGGTCCGACTTGGATTGCCCCAACCCGAGAGCCCTCCCGGGTCCGCTGCGCCAACTTCAAGGCGTCGGTCGATGGCCTCACCGATCGGCTCACAGGCTTACCACCTCACGAGTAGACAGGACTCGGAGGCCCGGGATTCTCGAAAAATCTTGATCCAGGGTCCAGATCGGCGCGCCGAGTGTGAGACAGAGGGCGATGTATTCAGTATCTTCGATCGCTTGGGCGGCTCGTGCGAGGCGGTGCGCAGAACTCATGGAGGTTGAGTAGACCGCAGGCGGTATCAGATCGATTGCCCCCATGAGGTCCTCGAGGATGGCTTCGACGGTTGCCTGGGGAAGCTTAGCTCTGGACGCGACCCGAGGAAGGTGATGAGCAGTTTCCTCGCGGAGATAGTGAGGCGCTGAGAACGCGATGCCCTCGGCACTCAGCAGGGTTTCTCGGACAGTGCCATCCTTGAATAACCCGGCAGCAAGGACGCTAGTGTCGACGACTACCGGCTTCAACGCCGACGCCTTGTCTTCCTCCGGCGAATCATGCGACCAAGCTCGACGGCGTCGGAGTCCGTCAACTGAGAGTTAGAAAGGAGCCGGTCGTAAATGTGCAAACGGTTCACTTCGCGCGCCAAGGCCCTTCGCGCGATCTCGGACCATCGAACGTCTTTGTGCCTACGTATCTCCCGGTGGAGTTCCTCTGGGACCGCAAAGGTCATGTTGGGCATGGATACCTAGAGCCAAATTCGGACATAAGTATGATTACGTATTTACAGAATATAAGTGCATAGGAGCGCTTGCTTCAAGATTGATTCCGTCTCCTTCGCTAAGTCGAGTTCGACTTGAGGGACCTATTCGTCCAAATCGCAATGGACTTACTTCGTTGCAGATTCTTGGTAGCGCTGATAGGTCGATCGAACCAAGGTCTTCAGAAGGCGCTGCGCCCCATGGGCTTCGAAACGGGAGTTGCTCGGTCACATCTTCAAACATTCAGGTTCCAACGTTGGCCAGAACGAACTGTTAACGACGAGCTGAGAGACCGGGCGGCCTGCGAGGAAGTCTCAGCCAGGACAGTCATCGAGTCTCTGAAAATGCTTAACAGAGGCCTATTCCATAGCGTCTATGGAGATTGGCCATGAACGCAACAAGTATCTCAGTCTCCCAGGAGACCCGGAAGCTCTTGGGGAGTCTCAAGACGGGGGGCGAGACTTACGACGACGTGATTCGTGGACTCATTGTTGCTCACCCAGGTCGACTGACAATGGCCGAGCTTTCTCGCCGGGTTCGGGAGGGCCAGCGCCACTCGATCGACGACCTGATCAAGAAGAGTCGATAGCAGCCCTACTGAGGGTTCCGTGCCATTCCGGATTCAATCAATCGACGAGGCCGACGAGGAGCTCCTCGGCCTACCGCCAGCTGTTCGCGAGGTCTTTATCGCTGCGTTTCGCGAACTTGCCGGCGCCCAGAGTCCGATCGTTCGCGGACCGGGATGGTACGTCGAGGAGCTGTGGCAGAATCAGCGGATCGCGCCCGAGGGACCGTTCTCCTAACACGTCGGAGATCTATGGCGCGGGGCCTTCTTTCGCGTTCGACTGGATTTGGTCTTCATCGGATTCGGATACCGAATTCCCGAATTTTATGACAAGCTCGCCCGTCTCGGTCGGACCGTAAGGAAAACTCGCGCATGAACTAGACTCGTAGCCCACGACGAGATGCACTTCCGCTGGACATTCGAAAACCCCATTATTTGTAGGCGAAAGTCGCAGGGAACCCATTAATTTCGGGTGTGACTGTTTGGATCGTCGCTTGATTTCGGGTGAACTTTTCTGTACCGACGCAATCGGAGAGGAACTACTATCGCCTCCTCGCGCTCATCGTCCGGGGGGCAGTTAGGAGGAAGCATGCCGAGGCGCTTGCCCAAGCGTCGAAAGGCGATCCCCGGAGTTGCGGCAGCTGGGCACATCAAACTCCGCGCAGTGATCCTGGATTTTGGTGGCGTTCTATCCCAGGAGCCTTCCACCGACGAGATAGACTACCTCGCCAGCTTTTTTCAACTCTCCGCGCCAGCCTTTCGGAAGCTCTACCACGCTACACGAGGTCCGTACGACCGCGGGGATCTTACTACGATCGAGTTTTGGTCGGGAATCGCGCGCAATGCCGGGGTCGACATCACTCTCGAAATCATCGACCATCTGTGCCACGCCGATCGAGAAATGTGGAGTCATGTAAACCCCGGGATGACCGATTGGCTGGCGAAGCTTCGCCCAGCGGGCTACCGAACGGCCTTGTTGTCGAACATGCAATGGGACATGATCGCCCACGTCCGATCGAGGTTTCCGTGGCTCCTCGGTTTCGATCACCAGATCCTATCGGCGGAGGTGCATTTGATCAAGCCTGACGCGGCCATCTACCAGCTCTGCTTGGAGCGACTCGGCGTGCAGCCTGCCGACGCGATCTTCATCGACGATCGCGAAGCAAACGTCGATGGGGCGCGATCGATTGGTATCAACGCCTGGCTCTTTCGCTCGGTCGGGGAGCTACATCGGGATCTCGATTCGTTGGGTTTCAGGCCACTGCCGTGAATCCCGCACGCGGACGAAGGTCCTTATCCTCGAGCCCATTCGGAGGACCGCTATGGGCCTGGAAGAGAACAAGGACCTGGTACGACGTCAGTTCGAGCTCCTGAATACAGGGGACACCCGCCGGGCAGCTGATCTCTGGGCGCCCGAGTCATTCAATCATGGACGGAAGACAAATCCGAGCGGCATTTCGAGGGTTTACGAAAGCTTGCGCTCCCTGCAGGAGAAACACACTCTTCACGAGATCATCGCTGAGGGAGACTGGGTGGCCGTTCGCACGACGTGCAATGGTGTCCACTCTGCGAAGCCGGAGATTCCGGTCAACGGGGGCATGTTCGAAGGTCTCGACCCGACGGGTCGGATGTACACTGCGCAACACATCCACCTGTTCAGGATCGCGGGTGGGAAGTTAGTGGAACACTGGGCCAACCGCGATGACCTGGGCGCCGCGAGACAAATCGGGCTGGAACTCCGGCCGTCGAGGGAATAGGACGTTCGACGAGTCGAGGCACAGGCATCCCTTATTGTCCCGGCATGTCGGTAAAGTATCCGTTCCCCATACCCTGTTAGAAGACTTCGCCAAGACCATCCGGATTGCGAAACTTCGAACCCTCGACGAAGCACGGTCGGCCGCCTTCATGGCCCTGGTCCGGGACGCGGTTCGGCTCGACGCCTCGGAGCCGGCGCACTCCCATTAGGGCGGGCGCCCTTCAGGCGACCGGCGTGAAGGGTAGGTCTAATTCAGCATGCCCCTCCCGGATGCTTGGAGAACATACGTTGGACCTGAAGTCAAAGGTCCAACAGAATTTGGACTGCACTTCGCCATGATTTGAAATCCAAATTCGCCCTCTCCGTCCATCCCACCAAACGCAAGGAGAATCGGCTTTTCCTTTCGGCGGGACCAGGTCGTCGCTCGCACGGCTCGCCCGAGTCGTCTCGAGACGTCGACCGGACACTGTTTGGCGAACAACCTTATCGGAAGTGCGGGCGTTACAAAGTACGTACTATGGCGGTCTCCGCCCCCTCCCTAGTGGTTTCGCGACCATGGGCGTCGATAAGTACCCGACTCCAGCCTTTTCTCCGACACCTACCGCCACCACGACTCGCTTGGATCTTCCTGCTCGTGATTGGCCTCTACGGCTCGATGTATCTACACTGGATCGGGTTCGAGTCCCTTGTCGTTGTTCCACTCGTGGCGTTCGTGATCGATCTCGCCTTCCAGAGCGTCCGGTTTCCTCATCTACGGATCCCGGACGCGGCGCTGACCACGGGCCTCCTCATCGCCTTGGTCCTCTCCCCCACCGCACCACTGCTCCTACTCGGGGCGCTCGCGTTTGTGGCAGTTACTCTGCGACATGCTCTGCGCAGTCTCGGACACCCGTGGTTGAACTCAGCGGCGATAGCGATCCTCGCGGGAATCGTTCTCTTCGGTCAGGCTCCGGCCTGGTGGGTCGGCATCGGACCTTACGGAGAAGCGCTGATGGTCGGGCTCGGGCTCGTTCTAGTCGCCCGATCCATCCCCAGTCGTACGATTGTAGTCGTCTTTCTGGCGAGCTACGGATTACTCTCGGTCGTGGAACACGTAACCGTAGGAGCCACGGTCGATCCACACATTCTCCTCCTACAGGTTCTGGACCCGGCGACGCTGTTCTTCGCTTTGTTCATCGCCACCGAACCTCGTACCGCCCCCCGCGGCCGCCCGGAGCGATTCCTCTACGGCGGTTTCATGGGAGTCGCGAGCGGGCTCCTTCCGATAGTTTTCCCGTCGATTGGCTTCTTCTTGGCCCTCGTGGGAGCCAATCTGTTCGCAGTGGAGCTCCGTCGCGGCGAAAAGGCGCTCCCGGAGCCGACGACGTCCTCCGCCTCGGCGAAACGACGGCGCGCGGGAGCGTGGGCTGCCGGGGCGCCGCGGGGACGTTGGCCGATCGGCTACCGGGTGGGGACAGGATTCATTGCGGTCGTTGTGCTCATCGCGGTCCTCGGACTTTCTCCCGCTTCCACGTCGATCGCTCCGATCATCCATGTAACCCCTCCCGGTGGGGGAGGGGGGGGCTCTTCCGCGCAATGCGCCGTGGACAACCCGACCATCCCGGCCTCCACCCTCTCGAAGCTCCATCAAATCCTCGGGCCTTCGGTGATCCTGTCCTTCGACAGCTCCACGGGGGTCGTCGTCTTCTTCGATCCCGTGAATCAAGTTACGGTCACCGAGACCGACCTTTACGAGGACTATGGATTTGCCGAATTCAACGGCGACGACGACGCGGTCAATGGCTGCTCCCCCTGATCTCGACCTTCCTTTAGCCTCGGTCGGCGACCGTCTCTCGAAAAGACTTCTCCGTCAGGTGCTACCGGGCCTGCGAGGATGATCTCCTCGACGACCATCGAGCGCGTTCAAGTCGCACTCCACCCTCGGCGGGGGGGTCCAAGCCCGATTGTGTCGCCCCTCCATTTGGTCCAAGGATCCCAGAGCACCCGCAGCGACTGCAAGCCGATCGAACCGTCCAGCACCCCCAGTCAGGGGTACGATTCGTATGTCGGCGCGAACTCCCTATGAACAGGTTCCAATCATTAGTGATACGGATAATCCTTAAGTGCTACTGATTTCGTCTATGGATTATGACGCTTAGCGAATCCCGTGTTTCAAAGGGTTATCTCACGGTTGTTCCCAGGGGAATCCGCCGAGCTGCGGAAATCGGAGAGGGCGATGTGCTGGAGTGGGAGATCGCCGATGATCAGGTCGTGGTTCGAAAACGAAAGCGACGCACCGTTTCGGACATTATCGGCATGATCGCCCACGGCGGCGATGCAGTTGGGAGCAAGCGCAAGGTCCAGGGAATCAGACCCCGTGTTCGTTGATACTTCCTACATCGTGGGTCTGGTCGACCGGAAGGATCAATGGCATGAAGACGCCCGTCGCATCTCTCGGCGCGTGCCAAAGCGCCCGAAACTCACAAACCTCGTTGTCACGGAAGCGGTCACCATCGTGGGGAACCGTTCCGGGGGCAAGCCCGCTCGGCTCCTCTACGACTACTTCGTCGATCAATGCGAAGTGATATTCGTCAACCGCGCGTTGATGGATTCCGCGGTCGTTCAGCACACCCGCTTCGATGGCGCGTTATCGCTCGCGGATTGTGCAACCGTATGTGCCATGACCGCAGCCGCCGACCTAGAGCTTGCTTCCTTTGATTCCGACTTCGATAGGGTCCCCGGGCTGCATCGCAACTACTGACCGCATCGAAAGGCCTGAACGGATCGACTTCCGTGAACGGGGTGATCAAGTTCGATCGGGCCGACTAATCCGATCAACTGATACCACCACGTAAATCGGATTAGATCGACCGCCGAGTACGTGGAATCGTCAATGGACTTGCTTCCACAAGCGGCCAATCCGAGCACACCGTGCTGGGGCTACCGAGGTCGTACGTCCGCTGCAAGCATGGCGAGCAGCTGCTGATACCGAGGGTCTTCTCTGGCCTTGGCAAACAGCGGCGAATACAACACCGTGGACAACACGATTGTGTGATCCCGCACTGCGGTGAACATGTACTCGAAGAAGCGGTCCAACTCGCCTAACGCGAGATAGATAAAGCCGGCCGACTGCGACCTCGCCCAGCCCGGGGCATGCGTGGCATCGAGCTTCTTGATCATTTCGAGTGCGGTCTTTCGGTCACCTCGTAACGCGGAAAGGTATCCTCGATTCAGCTGCGCCCACTCGCTGTCGGGTGCCACTTGCTCCAACTTTTGGACCATGATCTCAGCCTGGTCTAGGTCGCCCTTGGCCAGGTAGTAGTCGGCCATCCCACGGTAGGACCTAGGCGGGTCGAGATGGAGATTTCGTTGCCAGTGGGCCAGCGCGTCGTCTACCCTCCCGGCGAGGAAGTAGGCCTGACCCAGATAACCGATAGTGAGAGGCGACAACGGGTCAAGTCGATAGGCGAATTCGGTGTGATGGACGTAGGCCCCGAGGTCGCCCCGGAGGACCATGACCTGTCCCAAGATGTCATGCGCATCACCGAGATTTGGGTTCGACGCGAGCGCTCTCTGGGCTTCGGTCTCCACCACAGAGAGTCCTTCGTCGGCCATGAAGGCGATTTCCGCCAGCATGCCGTGAGCTTCGGCAAGGTCAGGGGAGATCGCTAACGCCTTCTGCGCGGAGGCTCGACAGTTCTTGATTGCTTCGGACCACGCGATGTACCCTTGATTACCGAGCTCTTTGTAGGCGCGAGCCGCCGCCGCATATGCCCGGGCGAAGGTCGGATCCTTCGCAACCGCCTCCTCGAAAAACTTGAGCGCCTGGCGAAGAGGCTCCTCCTCCGTCTTGTAGACAAGGGCTTGACCTTGGAGGAAAGACAGGTACGCGGCCGTGTCCCGGGTTTCCTGATGGGCCGGAGGGGAGAGCGCCACAGGAGCAAGACGAATCTGGAGTTCGGAGGCGACCTTCTCCGCGATCTCGGTCTGAATGCCGAACACGTCCTCGATGCCTCGATCATAGCTCTGGGCCCAGAGGTGGTGGTCGGAGGACGATTGGATCAGTTGGACGGTGATGCGCACCCGGCTGCCCGCCTTTCGGACGCTGCCTTCGAGAAGCCAGCCGGCATCCAGCTGCCGCCCAATGTCCTTGAGCGGAGTCCCCGGTTTCTTGAAGGGCATGACGGAGGTTCTCGAGATGACGCTCAACGTGGGCACTCTCGAAATAGTCGAGATCAGCTCCTCGGTCATCCCGTCGGCGAAGTACTCATTCTCGGGGTCCGAGCTCATGTTGGCGAGGGGCAATACCGCCAGTCGATGGTTATTCCCGTTTCCCGACCCCATGACCGAGGGGGCGTTAACCCATGGCAGCAACACCCGATAGACATCAATTGGTCGGGCCACCCCTTTCAGATTTTTCGCGCCCAACCTCTCGATCGTGTACGGAATCTTGTTTGATATCTGATCATACGCCGGTCCTGACAGACAAATCCCTCCCGCCTCCGCAATGGGTTCGATCCGCGCCGCGATGTTCACCGCGTCTCCGAGGATGTCCGTCCCCTCACTTTCCACATCCCCCACATGGATGCCAATCCGAACATTGAGAGGGTGCCGTTCTCCATTCGT
Organism: uncultured Thermoplasmata archaeon; assembly: GCA_963749195.1. Lineage (GTDB taxonomy): Archaea > Thermoplasmatota > Thermoplasmata > Lutacidiplasmatales > UBA184 > Lutacidiplasma. The sequence continues at coordinate 30,817 of CAVVLX010000006.1, read as the reverse complement.
GGATCGCTCGAACGCCCGCCGTTGGAAGTCGACGGCGCACTCGACCGCATCCAGGGCGTTCCCGAACTCCACGAGCATCCCATCCCCGGTCGACTTGACGAGGCGGCCCCGATGGGCGTCGAGGATAGGCCCCGCTAAGCTCTCTTGATCGCGGAGAAGCTGGAGCGCCCCTTTTTCGTCCCGCTGGGCGAGTTGAGTCGATCCGACCAGATCCGTGAACATGATGGCCGCGAGACGACGGGTCATTGAGGGTCGTACCGTAGAATCGCGTTCAGCTTAGTCTTTGGCCCGCCCGAACCGGCGCGAACGCACCTCGCCGCAGCGAGCATTTCGAGCCTCGGGAGTCTCGAACCGCCACCGAGCCGACTCCGTACGGGTACATCGATTGCCGGCGGAGAAACCGAGGGGATCGCATCCGTACAAGCCTAATTGGACCCGTTTCTCGATCTGAAAACCTAGGGGTCAGCGAAGTGTGTGATGAGCGTTGCACCGATGGTTGCAGTGGGAGTCGCGACTTCTGACACGGAGGGCGCGGCAAGCGGGTCCGAAGGATGGGGAGTTTCTGGCTCTAAACCATGCGCAATCTCTTCGCACCCCGAGAAAGTGTAGAGACATATTCCGATGGAGAGAGTGGCCACTCGACTTGCTGACGAGTGGACCAAACCGAACCTCATCAAATCGGCAAGTTGCGGCAGGGACCGCGGACGCGATGGATTTGATCGCCGTAGCAAGACTCACTATGCGATAATCAGTTCGTTGCCCAAGAGTGCAATCGATGGATACTGTTACCGTCTCTCCCAAGTTCCAGGTAGTAATCCCCGAGCGAGTCCGCGACGAATTCCACATTCGTGCGGGGGACAAGATGGCGGTGATTGTCAAGCATGGAATTATTCATTATGTTCTTATTCGTCCGTTTGACGAGACGAAGAGGATGACCCCCGGACTGAGCGCAAGGGGCCTCCGAGACAAACACGATCGATTCTAGGGGTCGCGTGAGCAGTGATCTCCGTCGATAGTTACGGCTGGATTGAAAGGCTCAGCGGCGGGCCGAAGCAAACGCGGTAAAACCGGGTCTTCGATTCGGTTGCCCCCGCCGAGATTTTGACCTCGAGTGTCACGGTCTACGAAGTCTACAGGAAGGCCGAAGCCCAGAGGGGAGAACACGCAGCTCTGGAGAGCATCGCTGCCCTTGGTCACAACCTCGTAGTTCCGTTCGATCAGGAGATTGCATTAGCGGCCGGGGATTACAGCCTCGAGGACGGACTGCACTTCGCCGACGCGTTGAATTACGCCACGGCTCGACGCCACTCGGCGACTCTCTATACGAGCGACTTGGTACTCAGGAGTCTTCCCGACGTCGCATTCATCTGAGGTCGAGAGCCCGAGGCAGACACTCGCCATCGACCTTCCGCGACCTCGGGCTGTGCAGCGTCGAGGCGACGAAGGTTGTGACACAGCCGACACCCACAGAATGCACCAAAGAATCGGCCCAAAGGATCTTGGACCTGGAGACGAGCTTGGAACGAAAATGGTGATTTTCCGAATCCGAGTCCCTTTTGACAGCAGACTTTCAACCGGTCAGGCGCGGCGGCGACGCGTTGCTGGCGGCTTAGCTGGCCTTCTGGGGTACGCCCGTGGACGGAGGACGAACCTTGTGAATACAATAGTCAAGCCATCGACACGATAGAAGACCCGGTATTCCCCGAGATGAAATCTCCACTCGCCGGGATGCCGAGCTCCTTGACGCACTCGAAGCCAGGGATAAGAACGAAACGGATTCTGAAGCAGGTAGAGTAACTTCTCCTTGAACAACTGCCGAAATCGTAGCGGAAGAGCGAGGAATTCCGTTTCAGCGGACTCGAGGAACTCGTAGTCGTAGGGGGTCAAGCCAGCCCCGCTCGCTTCATTACCTTACGTCCCGGGACGCGCTTCTCGACGCGCCAACGACGTTCAATTTCTTGGAAGAACTCGTCGTCAAAGAATGCCTCTTCCAAGAGACCCTGTATCATTTCGTCGAAGCTCTCACCCTCTCCCTTCACTGATTCCAATAGGCGTCGCGTTCGCTCGGTGACGGTGATCGTGGTGGGACGGCTTAGAGATGCGGACACATGTACCAATTGAATCCAATTGACTTAACGCCTTCGTCCCACATTCCCCTTCGCGCCGGATCGCGGCTCAGTCGAAAATGTGCGCAATGCAGCACTGAGCGATAATATGGAATCGCGCTTGCAGCGCCCCAAAGCAATGTGAGACCTTTTTATTGGGAAAACCCAGAATGCACAAACGGGAGGAGAGCTCGCCGAGTTGGCTTTGCTAGTCGACCGAGTGGGTATGGGGAACCCATCCGGGCAAGGAATCCTCGGCCGGTATCTCGAACTGGGTCTTCCAATACAACTCCCGGAAGCCCAGTCGTCGGTAGACTGGATCACCCATCTTCGTAGCGATGAGGACTCCCATGTCGTAGCCTTGCGCATACCCATCCTCTAGGGCAGCGAGTGTCATGGAGGCCCCGAAACCTCGCTTCCTCGCCTCCGGAGTCGTGGCTACTCCATAGATTCCAACGACACCATCGCTAAGAAATCGGAGGGACGTGGCAACGGGAACTTCATTTCGAAAGCCCACGAAGCAACGAAGATGGGGATCCGGTCCGCTGTTCGACCAAGAGGGGCTTAGAAGGGCGGGTATCGAACGCGCGATCTCTTTAGGCGCTTGGAAATCACCGGCGTTAAGAGTTCGAGCGAACACTTCTGCTTCATCCTCTGTGCTCACTGGAATGATCTTGAACCCCGCGGGCGTCGAACGGCTCGGAAGTTGATCGAATCCAATCGCTATCGCTGGCACGTCTTGTCCCTTGAAACCCGCGGCTACCAACTGCTCACGAAGATCCGCCGCCGCGTCGTTCGGGAAGATTCCCCAAATGAACGGTAGCCTCCGGTCCCGGAAATAGCGAACGGTTTCCGTTATCCGGGCCTTCGTCTCTGATTTAGAAACACGATTTCGAAAAACCCAATTGAATATCGGGAAGGGGACTCCGGAGGCGATTCGAATATTCGCTGCGTTGTGCTCTAACGTTCCCCCGGAAACGCCGGCAAAACGAGAAAAAAAAGGAGATCACGTTCGCTTCGAGCGCGCCGTCCGTTTCAGACCTGGAAGCGCGAGTGGGTCTGGCCACGCCAGGCTCATTAGTTGTCAAGCCAAAAAGGCCTCGATTCGGACGTGCCTGTTTCGGCTCTGACCTACCGCTACGTGCGCCAGTGAGTGCGTCCAAAGGACATTGGACAAACTCCAAACTCGGCTCCAGCTCGAATGGACGCATTTCTTAATCCGATGATTCATCGGTTAGCGAAGTGTGTGAGACGGGCCTTGGATCTACCAGGTCCAATTCTGCCCGGACGCTCGGATCGTTGGTCCTGCAGAATCTGCGCCCGCTGTTGGCAAATCTCGGGCGCGGCATGGCGTCGGGCCGACGCCCCCCCCCGGGATTGAGTTCAGCCGTCGACGGCTCGTCATCATTCTGTAATGAGGAAAGGCTTATGAAAGTTGGTAGTACAAGTAATACAGGCGGAACAATGGATGTAATGAGCATTCGAATAGATCCCGAGACCCGGCGACGAATGGCGGGGTTCGGCGATATCAATTGGGCAGAGTTGATTCGAGATATGGTCAAGGAGCGGCTCGCACTCGAGGAGGAAATGAGGCGACCGATCGACCGTCGACGGGCACGTGCGGCGGCTAGGCACATTGACACCCTCCGGAGCAAGTTGGGAACAATCCGTTTCGATTCCACAAGACAGGTACGGAAGTGGCGAGACTCCCGGAAGTAGTAGCGGATGCTTCGGTCGTGTGCAAGTGGTTCGTCCCCGAACCCGGCAGCGCGGCTGCGCTCCCACTCCGAGAAGCACACATCGAGGGTCGTATCGCGATCATTGCCCCCCAGTTGCTCTCTTACGAGGTTGCGAACGCGCTTCGGTATCACCCCGCAATATCACGGACTCAACTTCGAACGGCGATTCGCGATTTTTTTGGCCTGCAGATCGCGCTAGCCCTTCCCTCGTCGGAAAGTCTGAGTCGCGCAGCCGACTTCGCTCACAGAATGAAAGTGACGATCTACGATGCGTCATACGCGGTTCTTGCCGAAAGTCACGCGTGTCCGCTGATTACGGACGATTCCCGCCTCCTTCACACTTCCGAGCTCGCAATTTCAGTTTCCGATTGGGCTTCCAGCTTCTCGATTTAACTGAAACCATCGGCTAAACCCATCCAGCGAGCCCGGGGCAGGAATTTCATGCATCCAGATTGCATTGGAATCACTCGATGCGTCGATCCGTCAGGAGTCTAAACGCAGTACCCGCCCGGACGATTTGCCCCCGCCCGTCGCGTTCAATACGTTTCCAGTTAGAGCCCCGGAATGCCCGCGAAGTCCTTGTCGTGACTAAGCAAAGGGGCATGGTGCTACTTTGCAGTGGACGCGATCAGCAGGTCGATCGTTCCCACCGGCGCACCCCGTCGCGCGCACTCCCCGCCTAGCCGCGCAGCTTCCACCGAGATGGGTTCGGTCACATCCAATACTTCGAGTTTGCACTCGAGGGGCCCGCTCGACAAATCGGGGCGCTAGATCTCTGGCACGCACTTGAACAAGGACCCGGAAACACCCCAGGAGTCTCCCATCTTCCGCCCTTCGAGCTCCCCGAGGGCGAACACATCGTTCCAGGAACGAAGTTTCGGATTCGCCGACCAGAACGTGATTCCGACCGTGACGATCCTCCGGGGGGGTTCAGCCCTGGAGTCCCTAATCGATAGGCCATCCATGGTGAAGAAAACCTTGACCCCCTCGGGAGTTGCGAGGATCCCTCGGAGTGTTGGAGTAAAGCCCCCATCGGGGCGCTGACGCGCGAGGTTGGTGGTGTGCAAGGTCCCCCGGAGGTCTCCCGCCTCCAAGGACCCCGTCAAAATCCCATAAACCTGGCCCCCTTCCGCGAGGGGGAACTCCTCGTCGACGTCGGTGTAAATGAGTTCCAGCTTGCCGATTCTTTCCAGTCTCATGGAGGTTTCGGGCTCCGAAGGACCGTCCAAGATAAAAATCTCGCCCCTCCTACGTTCAGCACGGACCGCCAATCACTACGAGCCGAAGCAGTAGGTCAGGTTTAGCTAACCTGGCACCCCGGCGTGCGGAAAGTCCGACGGGGCGATTCATCGTTGGGCTAACGATGCCGACCGAAGCCGGCAACCTGGCCCTTCCAGACCCGGACTTCGTGAAGAATCTCGAAGGCGGGTTGAAGACGATGAATGCCGAGGCGAGGTTCAACGCATACTTGGCCGCGGAGAAGCTCCCGGTCTTGTCGTCGCCATGTCCCGATGTCTAACAAATATTTGGCCTCAATGACCAGCTTGTTCGCTGGACCGGGGTCAGTTTGTCATGCCACGACACAATCTTTGTCGAGGGGGGTAGACCATCGCTTCGACCGCTGTGGCCAATACTTCATCGGCGGCCGACCGACACGTCACCCCGTATGGGGAAGCTCAATATGCGCCGGGTCGGTGAAAGTCCAACTAGAGGGAGGTGCTGGCGCCAGATCGAGCCAGCACCGAATCGGTTGGACTCGAGAGAGATCTCACCTGATCCTAGGATCCCCCTGCCGCGCACGTCGTGACCGCCGTGGGGACGGAGACCGTGCCTAGGTGGACGATGATGGTAGAGACCGATTGGCAGAGCCAAACTCCAAACTGATCGTTCGACACGGTATCATACCCGATCAGCGTGTTCTGGATGATTGGAGCGTGCGGTTGACCGTATGCCTCTGCCACGATCGAAATGCCGGTGTAGTTCCCCGGCAGGTTGGGAGTGTTCGGCGAGGAGAAACTGGGCGGATACGCGCCATTGTCGGATATTTGATTATCCAAAAGGTGGGTATACAGGATGAGGTCTCCCGGAACGTTGCTGTGGACGACAATACCGGGAAGTAGACTGCCTTCGATGACATTGCCCGTCACCCAGGTGTACTTTACGCTGGTACTGGGACCATCTCCTGCGACCACGATCTGTCCGACGGCGCCTCCGGGGTTTTCGGGAGAGTTCCCTAACACCGTGTTTCCGGTGACATAGTTGTTTCTCGCCCCGACGCCCGCGTTGTAGGCAGCGACGACGATTCCGCAATCGTTCAGATTGTTGGCAATGAGGTTTCCGCTGACGACATTCCACGCCGCGACATGGGCCGTGCCGGGATTGAGCGCGCCCGGATCGAACGGACCGTCGTCCGCGATTCCAATCCCCCCGTACCCGTTGTTCACGACGGTGTTCCCGACGATATTCGCGCCCCAACTGCCCACGACTTCGATGGCTTTGTTCTCCGCGATGGTCGGATAGGTCGCGAAGCTGTTGTTGAAAAGCGTGCTATCGCGTATGGTCAGGTCCTTCGTATCCTGCGCAAAAATGCCGTGTTCGTTTGCCCCGGTTATCACGCTGTGCGTGATGGTCACGTCGTTTGCCCCCGGACCGATGTAGATCCCAAGATCGCAACCTGCCGCATTCACGTAGCTATTGCGAATCGTTTGATGGTCGTGAGCAATGATGCTCGCGGTAAGTCCGGTGGTACCCGCCGGGAGACACGTGGAGGGATCACTCGACCCAACCGCTCCCCCGTGGGCAGGTGCCGCTAGCGCCAACCCCGATAACACGAAAAGCATCGTGATGGCGGTCGCCACTCCGGCCACTATCGTCCGTCCGATTCTCGACTCTCGAAAGCCTCCTCTAATCATAGTACTTCCCCCCCTCATGGGGGATTCGGCCATTGAGGACCTAACGTAAAAATCTAGCGCCTCCGGCTGGTCTTTGTCTCCGCTGGACACTGCGGTTTGCGAACGTCAGAGGAGCTGCCAAAGGAGAGAAAACAAGGATTGGCCCGGCCTTTGTCGGGGCAAACCAGGGGACTCGTGGCTTCCTTCGGCACCGCGTCCCGGCCGAACCCGTTCTCCGGCCCCGCCCTCGTGCGGTAATAGGACGCGAGCGGAAGCGTGCCATTCCCGTTCCGTGACAAGACGAGGCGATCGCCGTCCCCCAGTCCCCCCCATCCTCCTTCAGTTGGAATAGCATAGACTGCGATCTCTGAGCCTGTAGCGACGCACGCACCTGCCGTCGTCGGACCTGGGCCCGGGCGTGGAGCAGCTCCTCCGCGACATCCGGCACGCCCCGCTGCGCAGGTCGTCGATGGTACCATGATCTGTTGGCCCACAATGTGAATGTGCTTACGGGCTTGCTCGTCCAGCGATCAAGGAGGGGCCTCTCCAGGACAAATCGTACCGGTCTCGGGCAAAAGGGTGGGTCCAAGCTCGGTCGGACCTAATCAAAATGACCTTCACAATCTCGAGCTTGCTAAACGATCCGATGGTTAGTGACTTCATTTCCACAATCAGCCAAGTAAAACGAGACAGGAAGAAAAATCGGTTTCGCATCACGAAACTAGAGAACCGGTACCAGGGGTCCAATCCGGTCGCGAAGGTTGTACAGCGGCCCGCTGTCGGAAATGAGAACTTCGGTTTCCACGATGTATAAGGGCCGGGCCACCGTTCGGCGATGGACCATCGGAAGGGATGACGGTTGCTTCCGGAGTCCCGAATATGAAACATCGAGTTTCGACGTGGGCATCGTACAAGGACTGCCGGAGTGGTCTACCGCCTCGGCCGAGTCCATCCCGGAAAGCCGGCAGGGAGCTCCTCGCATGATGCGACTCGGGGTGATCGTGGTAGTGTCGCTCACCGCCCTCCTTCTTTTGTCGATCCTTGCACCGCCCGTCGCACGAGCCCAGTCCCAGCCTCCTCCGGGCACAGGATGTGCCTTTTCCCCCGGGTGCACGATCAGCCTCTCCACAAGCTCCGGTCTCGCAGGCACTTCCCTGACGGTCACCGCTTCAGGTTACTATCCAAACGACCAGTATAGCATCTACTTCTTAGACGCCACAGAGGACTTGGAAGTCGCTTCGGGCCTGACGGGAACCGGGTCATTCACCGCCTCTTTCCTTGTCCCGAACGACCCACCGGGGCCGGCCACAGTCTACGCGTTTGACGGGGTCGAGGACAACGCTTCGGCTCCCTTCACTCTCATCTCCATCCCGTCCCTATCGTTGAGCCCTGCCGAGGGGGTGGTCGGGAGCTCAACGACGGTTACTGGAGCCGGATTTGCGGCGAATGTGGAGCCTATCACGTTTTTCCTGGCTTGGACTTTCGCGATCGTAGCCACTCCGGGCGGGTGCACTACCTACTCCGACGGGACCTTCTCGTGTTCGGTTACGATACCAGCGGTCCCCGGCGGGGCACAAACGATGGTCGCCTCCGATCCGGAATCGGACTCGGGCATCGGGACGTTCACCATAGACACGAACGTGACATTGGCGCCGGTGACGGGTCCGGTCGGTACGGTCGTGACAGTTTTGGGGACGGGGTTCGCGTCGAGCAGTCCTACCATCTCCTTCACGTTTGACGGGATGGCCGTCACCTCGACGTGCGCGGCGGACCCCACCGGCAGCTTCCCCGGTACCACCGGTTACCCTTGTACTTTCACGGTCCCGTCGGCGCCGGCGGGGGACGAAGGAGGTCTGAACGTAGTCGCCACGGATGTGGTCTTGACCTCAGGGTCGGCCACCTTCACGGTTGTGGGTCCGCCGGAGTTGACGATCAACCCGACGAGCGGGTATGCGGGAAGCACCACGGTGCTTCTCGGGACCGGGTTCACTGCCGGGGAGGCCGTCCAGGCCACCTTCGCTGGCGCGGATGAGCCATGCATCGATGGAGCTGTGGTCGTCGCAGGGGATGGGTCGTTCGCCTGCACTCTAACGATTCCCGGAGAGTCCCACGGGCCGTATCTGGTCGCGGGCTCGACCAGCACGGACGGCGCGATCTCGGCAAGTTCTTCATTCCTAGTACTTCCGCAGATGAGAATCACCGGGCCGGGGACGGGGCCGCCGGGAACATCTACGGCAGTGTCCGCTACTGGATTCTCCTCCGGGGACACGGTTTCGATGCAATTTGGCCCGTCGCCGGTCACGTGTACCAACGGCGACCCGCAGACCGTGGCCGGAGACGGAACATTCACCTGCTCGTTCGTAGTGCCATCGAGCTCGGCAGCCAACAATCCATACCCCGTTTCTGCAACGACGGCCAGCGACGGTTCGATCGACTCGACCGACCAGTTCACTGTAACGCCGCAGTTGACGATCACGAGCACTCCCACGATGGGACCCGTGGGATCTACAGTGACCGTGATGGGGGCAGGATTCTCGGCCAGTACATCGATCGACTCGGTCGAAATGGGCGGCAGCCTGGTGACGTGCGGCGGAGGGACGCCGGTGGTGGGCGGCACCGGTGCGTTCACTTGCGCGTTCAGCGTTCCGACGCTCGGCTCGGGGGTTTATTCCGTGCTTGCCCACGACGCACTCGATGGAACAATCTCGTCGACGAACCAATTCACCGTGACGTCAAGGCCCACGATCACGGCCCCTTTCCCGGCCGAGGGTCCGATCGGTGCGACATTCTCGTTGACAGGCGCGGAATTTACGGCGAGCGCGGGAGCGACGGTCGCCTTCGGCGGCACGAATCTAGCCCCGATCGGCGGTTCGGATTGCCTATCCAGTGGCACGACGATCACGACGGACAACTCCGGGGGATTCACCTGCACGTTCGCTGTCCCCGACGCGAGTGCTGGGACCTACGCGGTTGTGGGAATCGATACGACTACGTCCGTTGTAAGTCCGGCCCAAGGGTATACGGTGACAACTGTACCTGATCAACGTGGCTCCGGGCCAAGGCGCCACGGGGACGACGATCACGGTCTCCGGAACTGGCTTCTCCCTGTCCAACACTGTAGGTTTGACCTTCGATTCCGTTATCGTCTCGGGCTGCACAATCGGCACATTGACCACAGGCGCGGCGCAAGGAACATTCAGCTGCGCGTTTGCCGTGCCGAGCGGGACGTCGGGGACGACAGTCCAAGTGACCGACGTGGGGGGCCAGACGGCGAAAGGATCGTTCACGGTGACTCGAATTCCGCTGAGTCTCAAGGACTCCCCGACAAGTGGCAGTTATGGCAAAAAGATCACCATAACGGGCAAAGGTTACCTCCCCCTAGCGACGGTCAGTCTCTCGGGAATCTGTGCTCCCCCCCAAGGACTGGCCTGCTACACCACGGTGTTCACGATCGCCCTCACGGCATGCACGGACGGGGCGTTATTGTCGGCCAACACCGTGAAAACGGACGGGACCGGTGATTTCATCTGCGCCTTCGCGGCGCCCCCGGTGCAGTCAGACGCTTACGTTATCACAGCCACTGACCAGGCGAACACTGCCACGGTGACATTCACAGAGATCCAGGCGTTGCTGGGTCTTATGATCTCACCAACTTCGGAGAGCTACGGCCTTAACACTGCATTGTCGGGAAAGGGGTACCTCCCCCTTACCCTGGTGACGCTCACCGGGGTCTGCACCCCGCGCTCCTGCAGCACAAATGCCGTGTTCCCGATCGTTCTGGCGAGCTGCACGATTGGCACGTTGCAGTCTGCCCACACCGTCGTGACGGACGGGGCCGGGGATTTCAAATGCAGCTTCCCAGTCCCGGCGGTTGCTCGAGGGAGTTACACCCTCACCGCCGCTGACATTTACAATATCGACACGGTGGTGTTCACGGTGAGCCAGTCGCCCCTGTTCCTCCAAGACTCCCCGTCTAACGGGGGTTTCGGCACTAAAATCACTTTGACGGGGGGTGGGTACCTCCCACTCGCGACAGTCACTCTCTCCGGCGCTTGCGACAGTCCATGCTCGCCATACTCCTCGGCGCTGTTTCCCATCACTCTCGCCGCTTGCTCGATTGGCGTGATACTCTCGGCCACCGCCCTCGAAACAGACGGGGCGGGGGATTTCCGCTGTACCTTCTTGACTCCGGGAGTCAGTCAAGGTCTCTACGCGATCTCAGCGTCGGACACCAAAGCCACGGACGATCTCGACGTGACGTTTACGGTGACTCAGCCGCCACTGATTCTCAAGGACACCCCGACTACCGGGGGCTTCGGAACCAAAGTCACTTTGAAGGGGGACGGGTATTTCCCACTCGCGATCGTCACTCTCTCCGGCGCCTGTAGCAATCCGTGCTCGCCATACTCCTCGGCACTATTCCCCATCACTCTCACCACATGCTCGAGCGGCGTGGTATTGTCGGCCACCACCGTGGAGACGAGCGGGGCGGGGGATTTCAGCTGCAGCTTCCCGACCCCCGGGGTCACTCAGGGCACTTACACGATTTCCACCTCCGATGGCGATCCGGCGAACGGGTTGACGGCGACGTTCACTGTGACCCAATCGGCGTTGAGCTTGAGAGGCTCTCCCGCGAGCGGGGGCCCGAGCACCCCGATCACGCTGACGGGCAAGGGATACTTGCCCTTCGCCACTGTGACTCTGTCCGGCGTTTGTAGCACCCCGGCCTCCTGCTCGTCCACCGACTTCCCCATCAGTCTCGAGTCATGCACGGACGGTACGCTCTTGTCGGCCACTACTGTGGAGACGGGCGGGTCCGGAGATTTCAGTTGCACGTTCCTTGCACCCTCCATCCAGCCGGGGCCTTACACTCTCACGGCGACCGACGGGGACGTCGCTCACGTCAAGACCGTGAGCTTTCGATTGACCTAATGGTCCCTCCTCGCTTGACGAGGGCGGCCGGAGACGAGTGCGATCTCGAGAGCGCTCGCCGAACCGGACGCGGGCTTCAAAGAGAACGTGTCAGAATCGGCCCTTTACGAACGGGCCCGCGCCTCCTTCGGTGCCGTCGACGCTCTTCTAGACATGGAGTTTTCTCACCGGTAGATCCAGCCGTAACGGATCTCTATCCTCTGTTCACAGGTCCGGTCACATCGTCGTAGCCCCGTGGCAACGTGTCCCACCGGATTCTGAGGAGACGGGGCGGTCCGGTACATGACTCGCGGTAGTCTCGGCTCAAACTCAGGGATCTTCTCGACTATGTGGCCCCCCAGTGTCGAAACTGACGCCTTTCGCCTAATCCGTGAATCGCGCGCCGAGGTTGAAGTGATCTGGATGGATGCGAGAGTAGGTCCAAGCCCGATAGCGCGGATGAGTGAATCGGGCTTGGAATCCCCGGTGATGCGCTAGGATTGGTCCTAACGCGGGGTGGACGCCTCGACGGCCCGTTCGAATTCTCTCGCCCGCGAGGGAATAACAAGCTTCGGAGTTGATGGAACTGAATCTTAGCGAGCCGGTCCATGCTTGTCCCACCGACCGATTCGAAACCTACTGCCAGCCCGACCCCCGCCGCACTCAGTAGAAATTGCTTCGGTGTCCGAGCTCCAAAATCCGAACGCGTATTTCATCAAAATCATAAGTGGCGCGATATTCTCCCACCCGCAATCGCCAAGTCCCCTCGCCACCCTTGAGGGGCCGAATATCGAGTCCGGGTCGCGGAGTGGTAGGATTTTCTGCGAGCCGATCAAACGCTCGACGGAAACGCATCTGCATATCGCGCGGCAACCGCTCCAAGTCACGAACCGCGGATCGGGTAAATACGACTCTGCGATCCAGAGTCACAGCCGCAGCTTGAGATAGACTGTCTCTGCAGAGACGGTGGGTTCGTGCCGTCGTCGCTCAATCTCGCGCCAGAAGGAAGCGGGCAGAGTATCCGCCATCAAGTCGTTAAGCACGTCGTCCAGACTTAGTCCTGGAGCCTTGTAAGCCCGCAACCGCGCGAGCGTGGGGGTGCGCACAGTTACCTTCGTCGCCACGTCGCGAAGTGCTGGCATCAAACTAATTGAACAATTGAATCCCCTTAAGCTTTTTCTGACTTGCGGCTTCTGGGGGTCGCTCGTTCTGCTGGGTGACCAGCGGCACTTCAATAATGGATCCAACAGGCTTTGGAGTTCCGGGATCCGCGGCACATCGCCGGAATCGTGCGGAACTTGCGCGATGCCCGTCGTTCAAATCGCGCTTCTTGCGAAAACCACATACCCCTTTCTTCGAATGGGGTTGTCGATGTTAATCTCCCTTCACTGGCAGTCTCGCCGCGGGCAAGTCCAGCCGCAGGAGGAAGGGGAAGAGAACTCCTTCAGCAAGTCGTAGGGGACCCCGTCGATCGTCGCCTGAGCTTTCCTTTCTTGACAGTTCGTCCAGCTCTTTCTAGATTTGTACACAGTCGAGGCACATGATGAGGAGCGTACTGTCTGAGCACGGTCGCCGCCGATTACTGCAATGTCCGAGTGAGAACGGTTGGTCGTTTCTTAAAACCTGGGTCGAGACAGGCGGCGCACGTATTCTGCCGCGCTTGGGGGGTACTGTGTAGTTCGCAAGGTTGAACTATCGGCATCTCTTCCAAAGCTCAACGCGCACATGACTCTCCGGATGGTCATCCGAGCAGTATGCGCACTCGGAATTCTCGCTCTAATGCTTCTGACGATCCCCGTCGTGGCCCATGCGAGCGGTTCCTCGAACTTGGCTGCGTCTCCGTTGGCAGATCTAACTATCTCGGCTTCTCAACGACTGCACGAGAACCTTACGGGGGGGAATATCACCATCGATCGCGGAGTCACTCTAACCACAGATGGATTCAGCATCATCGCGGCTGGGACATTCGATAACATGGGGACAATTGTGACCGGAAGCGCCCCGGATCGCGCCTACCCTACTTCCTTCGGGGGCTCGGGGGGGGGAGCCCAATCGCTCAGTTTTTGTCCGTATGATCGAAACGGATTCTACACCATGATTCCCGGTGGAAGATTGTCGTGCACAAACTACGAGTCCGGGCAGCAAGGCGGCACGCCCTCCACGCCCGTGGTGACCTCAGCAGAGATTGCCTCTTGGCTTTCGCATGGTATCAGGTATTATCTTTCGGGAGCGGGCGGAGGCGCAATCGCACACTATATTCCTTCTGGAGCGGGTGGCTTCGGTGTTTTCATTCGGGCCCAGGCTTTGATGGCTGGAAGGATCGTTGCCGTCGGCCAGCCCGGCGAGGGCACGTGCAGTGGAATCGGTCTAACCGGAGCTGGTGGGGGTGGGGTCATCCTCCTTGCGTATGGTCGTGGTGGGTACTCCCCCGGTCGCTATTTCGTGGGCGGTGGAGCCGGGGCGCCGAATTGCGACGGAGGACTTCAAAGCGGACAGGGGGGATCGGGCCAGGTCCTGCAATTTGGCTACGGAGGGGAGCCGCCGGTTCCTTTCGAGAGAGTGAACGCACTCGTGAAGGTTGGTTCTGCGCCGGCCAGTTCCGTGTTCCACCCCCAGAATCATGAAATCTTCGTGCCAGTCGCAGCCTCGTACAAAGAGAGCCCGAACCTCGCGTGACGAACTCAGTGCTGAGCACTTTAGTGGCGGGCATCTGCCCGATAGGGGTCTTTTACGACAGCCCGAAAGAGGAGATTTTCATTTCGAGCCTTGTCTCAAACACCCTGAGTGTGGACTCAGGTATCTCTATCTCGTCGTCTCCGGCGCCGAAGTAGGTGCAAGCTCGATCTCACCTACTTCCACGGAAGGTCAACCGCCCCATTGGCTCCGAAGTCAGGTTCCCTCGGCCGCATCGACAAGAACCCGCAATCCAACGTCGGTCGGACCGAAATGTCAACGACGAGCTGAAAGACCGGGCGGCCTTCTAGGAGATCTCGCCGACCATGGTCAACGAATCTCTGAAAACGGTTAATAGAGGACCCGTCCATGGCGTCTATGGGAATTGGCCATGAGCGTTACAAGTATCTCAGTATCCCAAGAGACTCGGAAGCTTTTGGAAAGTCTCAAGTCGGGAGGCGAGACCTACGACGACGTCATTCGCGGACTCATTGTCGCTCACCCAACTCGATTGACAATGGCCGAGCTTTCTCGCCGGATTCGGGAGGGTCAGCGCCACCCGATCGACGAGCTGATCAAGAAGAGTCGGCAGCAGCCCTACTGAGCACTCCGTGCCATTCCGTATCCAATCTATCGATGAGGCCGATGAGGAGTTCCTCGGTCTGCCGCCCGCAGTTCGCGAGGTCTTCATCGCTGCATTTCGCGAACTAGCAGCTGCTGAGAGCCCGATCAGTCGGGGGCCGGGATGGCACGTCGAGGAGTTGCGCCAGAATCAGCGCATCGCGTCCGAGGGATTGTTCTCCCTCCATGTCGGAGACCTTTGGCGTGGGGCCTTCTTTCGTGACCGACGGGACTTGGTTTTCATCGGATTCGGATACCGAATCCCCGAATTTTATGACAAGCTCGCCCGTCTCGGCAAGACCGTAAGGGAAACTCGCGAGTGAACTAGCCGTGTAGGTCACAACGAGAGGCAGGTCTCATTGCGCTCTCGAAAACGCCCCTTCTGCCGGTGAAATGGCGATTGTATCATCACCTCCAATCGTCCAAAGGGCAATGGACCAACTCCGAATTGGCTTCTCCTTCTCTCACTCCCCTCGAGAAGGACAGAGGCTATCGATGATGTTCTATAGGGGGCCTAAGACCGACCCATCAACAGAACGGCGCCCCGCGGTCGCGCACGTAACTGAGTCGGTGAGCGGAACTCGTTAACCGATTCAAGATTGACGAAAAGTGTGGCGCGCTGAATCGCCTTATACTCCGACCGACATAGACACTAGGAGAATCATCGAGGAACTCCCCTCTGCGGTAGCATTGTGACGACCGTTTCTGTCAAAGATCATTCTCTTGCCAAGATATCTGGGATCCTCTGGGCCTATCTTCCGAGCGTGATGCTAGTCGCGTTTGCGGCCACCCTCTGGACCATATCACAAATCGTCTACTCTTTCGCATCAGATGTTACGAATTGTGGTTCGTCTCCGCGAGGCGCACTTTGCGCAATTGGCGGCAACATGCCCTTGGTTGCTCTCGCGAACATCCTTGTCATCGGCACAATGATTCTGCTCTTTGCCGCGACGATCGTCACGTTGGCACTATACGAGCATCGATTAAAGTCGAAAAAGCCTGGGTCAGCTGTCAACCGAACCGCCACACGCTAGCCTGACTGACCCCTACGACCCCGAGTTAGCCGGAGGGAGCCGTCTAACCTTCTCTAGCGAGAGAGACATAAAGCCAACGCCGATTAGCGTGTGGGCTAAATCTCCGTCCGCCTCTTCCCCAATAACTCGCGTGTCGGTCCAATTCAGCTTGGACCTACAGGCAGTGAATCCAAGCCAGATTGGACGCCTTTCTCCATTCGAGGATTCGTCGGTTAACGGAGTGGGTGTGACGGGCTTTCATGCGTTGTCGCTTAAGCCCAGTATTCTTCGCGGAACCGGGTGCATCCAGCATTCGGGTCGATCGCACGGGCCATCAGGGCCCGGGCAATCTCGAGGAGAGGTTCGGGTGGAATTCTCTTCCGATGTAATCGGTCGAGCAGGGTGTCGAGGATACGTCCCGACTGTTCGCGGAAGGCCCGGGCCCAACGGATCGGGGTGTAGCGGGACCGATACTCCTCCTTGATCCGCTCCCGAACCGCCGTGTGCAGTCGACGGCTGACCACCATCGTCAGGATCGACGCCCAGAGTAGCGACTCCACCACAAATCGATTCGACGTGTTCACCCGGTCGAGTGCATACTCGCTCTTCAGCTCCTTGAACACCAACTCGACTTCCCATCGACATCCGTAGAGTCCCGCGACCTCCTCCGCGCTCAGCACGTAGACCGGGAGGTTCGTGAGGTAAGCGTGGTACTTCCGAGTCTCTTCGTTCCACACCGCCACCAAGCGGGTGGTCAGGGTGTCGCGAGATTGATGGCCGCTATACTTTCGCCGATCGAAGTCGATCTCCACCTCGACATCCATCACTTCGCGCTGGAGCCGGGGCCGGACTTCCTTCCACGACTTCCCCTCGAGGTCAATCGTCCGACCCCGGTGGACTCGAAGGGAGCGAACGATCGTGGGATCCACTTGGGGTTGCAGTCGGGTGAGGTAGAAGCCGCCGTTCTCGGCGATCCGGGCGAACGCCTGGTGCTTGTAGAAACCGAGGTCGAAGAGGAGGACCGATCTCTTCACCCACGGCCCGAGGTGGAGCGTGTCGTGGTCGTTGACGCTCTCCGGCATCAGCTCCACGCGCTTCGGTCCGTTGGCTCGCACGCTGACGAGGGTGGCGATCTTGGCCCCCGCCGCCGGGTGATTCGACCTCGCGGCCGGGAAGTGGGTCATCAGGGCGGCGGAGAGCCGCACGATGGTAGAGTCCTGAATCAGCACGTCCTCGAAGTCGGCGAGCTTCGGGCTGAGGCGGTTCCCCGGGGCGCTCTTCAGCTGGGAGAGGCCATGGGCGACACAGAGGTGGAGGAACTCCACGAGCTCGGGGGTGAACCGGTCGTAAAAGCTGGCGTAGCTGTGCAGGGGTTTGGCGGCCCGCTCATTGTAGACGTGTCGGAGCTGGTCGAGGGAGCGCTGGAGGTAGACGCCGGCCTCGAGGGTCACGGCCCAGAAGAACGCCACCGGGTCGATCTTCCGATAACGACGGATGAACCCGCTCTCCTCGGCGAGGCGGGTAAGGACCTCGGGCGGGTAGAGTTCGAGGAGGGTGTCTTGGAGAAGGGTCGGCGGAAGGGCGCCCCGGCGGCTTCGAGCGATCGCGAGCACCCGGGAAGTTCATGGCGCGAGGTATGAATCAAGAGGCCTCTACCCGAAGGAGGCCATGGCCCGGAAGGACCCCAAGCTCGACCGGTTGATCGATTCGATCGCCGAGCAGGACTGTGAGACCGAGGAGGATGTGGCGATGGGTCTCTGCTACGCCATCCAGGAGCACGTTCGATTCCCCCTCCCAGGGAGGGTAGTGGGGGCGGATGTCTCGGTGCTAAAGGTCGAGGAGAGCGACGGGCTCGAGGTGATGGTGATCTGCGAGCGGAACGGGAGAAAGTACCGAGTGAGGCTACAGGACGTCGAGTTCACCAAAAGGCCGGTCGGGGCGCAGTGGATCGAGGCGTACCGTCAGTTCCGCGGAAGGGAGGGAAGGTCACCGACCGGTCTTATCCGATAACGCATGAACGAGCTTTGAGCCTGCAGACCAATCCATCTAAACGAATTCGGAGCAATTTGTGGGTCAAATGTGTTCGAAGAACTCGTCGATTTCTACTCCGGCTTCTCGAATGATCTTTCGAAGCAAGCCGCGGCCGATCTCCTCACCTGAATGCAGGGGCACGACAGTTACCTTTCCGTTGGCATGCCGGAGTACGAGGTGGCTCCCCTTCTGACGGATTTCTTGAAAGCCGAGTGCCTTCAGAGCACCGATAACCTTTCGACTGGGCAGTGGTCGAAGGGAAGCCAAGAATCAGACCTCTATGGTTTGTACCTCAACGAACGATGGGCCGGGTGGTAGCTCCGGCCTCGCTTCCAGATAAACTTCGATTGCTTCCTTCATCCGGCTTCTGAGCTGCGTCAGGGACTTCGCCTGTGAATGACAACCAGGAAGTTCCGGCACCTCACCAACGAAGAATCCGTCCTCGTCTTTCTCGATAACTACGTGGAACGTTCGACCCGTCATCGTCGTTGACGCGTTTAGTACTAAATTCTCGGGCTTGAGGCTTTCGGGGGGACTGGAGGGTGCCCTCCCAACACTCCTGGGTCTCCTTGGCGAGATACGGTTGAAGCGTGTACTGGTGCGAGAGCGTCAAATCGAGTTAGACCGATTGAAGGTGAATCGGACCTGGTAAAGATCTATTACCCTCGAGAGAACGTGAGTCGGGCTTTGCACCCATTCAATGGGCGGACCCGAGCAACTTGATCGCAAATCCTCCGTTGCGAGGTCTGCTCGAGGGTCTCAAACCGTGAACCGTGTCGGAGACGAGCTTAATGGAGCGATTCACCGTGACCAAGCTCGATCATGGGCGGCTTCCCACCCGGCTCCGTCGAGGCGGTTCTCTCTGTCCTTCGGTCAAGTCAGGGTCCAGTGCGCCGGCGCGCGATCTTATCCGAGCTAGAACGGCGAGGTCACCGAATCTCTTTGGCCGGTCTTAACCGCATACTCGAACATTGCTCCCGCAGTCGTTTGATCTCAAATGGTCCAGACGGAGTTCGCCTCGATACTCCTACCGTTTGAGGAGGCCAGCGTAAGTCGAGATGCCACCGCTTACGGGGCCTCAATCGCGTTGATTGCATTCAAGGATTTTTCGCTTGACGACAGTGAAGCGATTGGCGGGGTGGCTCCTTGGGAAGGGGTTGCCCCCGTCTCGTTGGTACCTGGAGATTGCTTCCAGGGTACGCTTCATCAAGAGTTGTCAGCGAGCCCTAGGGCACAGTCTGGAGAGCCGACGGCTCTCCGGAGCGAGTCTAGCTCTCCGTGCACCAGCCGGCGGGGCGGTTCCGTTAGTGGATGAAGCCCAACCACGCTAGTACCACTGCTACGACCACGACTACGATGATCCAACCGATTATCCCCATAATCAGCAGATCCGCTTCGCCCGTATCAAGTCGGGCTCAATTCGAATTAAGCGAAGGACCCAGCGTAACTCGAATTCGCAGAGGTTCTATGTCGTGGATCGCTCTTCCTTCCGAGTGGGCTCCTCTCCATGCCCCCTCGAATCCCTCCGTAGAAACGGCTCGGTCGTTTGGGGTGTAATACTTCATCGAGGGGAAGAGGGCGAGGTCGCTCCATGTGAGTTCTAAACTAGAGATTCTATCGGCAGCGATGCATTTTTCGAGAGGTGCGACGCACGACGGTTTTCTGGTTGCTCAAAAGTCATCAGCTTTAACTAGGGAGCAATCGGCTGGTACAGGTTACCTCGAGGTACTTCGACCGATGAATGCCAAAACAATGGGTCAGTCGATGTTCGCGGCTGTTCTCGGCTCAGCCATGTTGCTCGTAGTCCTCGCTGCCGCTCTTACTCCAAACTTCGGGACCGTCTCGGCACAATCGAGCTGCCTATACGGAAACTGCACGAGCGGCGGCGGAAGTTCGTTCCCTTGGACAGAACTCTTCCTGGGGCTGGCGGTCATACTGGCAGCCTTGATCCTGGCGATGCTCGCCATCTACTATCGGCGCCGCAAGCCTCCTGCGGGCGACGATTCGAACGTTCCGGGAGGGGCAGGCACGGCGGGAGGCGGCTCCGCTCCTCCGCCTTCCACCGGAACGACGGAGATAGGAACTTCTGCCGAATCCGGTCCTTCCTACCTCGAAGCTGCGAGATTCTTCGGAACGATTCCTCCGGTGCCTGGGGGAGAGGCGTCTGGCGCGACGGCAGCGTGGGCGGGGACGACGAACTACGCGGCGGGAAGCGGCGGAGTTGAAGCCGACCTCGATTCAATCTTGGCCGAGATCGAAAAGATCAGCGACGAGATTCTGAAGCGAGTTTAACGATCAAAGACTAGTTGATCGTCCTGCTTCAAATTCGTCAGCTTTAGATAGAACGCCTTCGGATTGTACTCCCTAGGTTCGGATTATTTCTGCATATGATCTCACAATTGAGGGGTCACGCACTATTCCCTATCATTCTCGGGTGCGCCATGCTTGCAGTTGTGATCGCAGCCGTCTTGCCGCCGAATTTTGGAGCCGTCGCGGCCCAGTCCAATTGTCTGTACAATAAGTGCCCGAGTGGGAGTGGCAGTGCCTTCCCTCGGACCTGACTTTTCATCGCGATCGCGGTAATCCTCGCAGCCCTCATCCTAGCGATGCTACTGATTTACTACCGCCGCCGCCGCGAGCCTCCCGCGGCGACCCAGCCGTGGGTACCTGGCGGAGCTGGGGGCGCAGGTGGCGGCTCGCCACCCCCGCCCTCCACCGGAGCCGTGGGCATCGCAACCGCGGGGGCGGGCGTCGCCGCCGGAGGGGTCAGAGCTGTCGGTCACACTGGAGGAACGGCCGCGGGGGAAGGCGACGTCGAATCGTTCATGACCAAGCTCGAACAGGTCAGCGACGAAATCGTCAAGAAAGGACAGTCAGCGAAGAAGGGTGCGGTTGGCGCCGGAACCAATACCGCCGAAGACACCTCGGCCGAGAACTGACTTCTCCCTCAGGATTCCCTTTGTGGCGCACCTCATCGAATGAAGGCGCCAGAGCGTGGAGCCAGCCCTCCTGAGTAGGGGGCCCGGCGATTTGAATCGAGCCTTACCTCGGCCGCTCTGGGCCCGTCAGGCGATTCGCCGGCCTGCTAAGCCATGATTGGGTCTGTCTAAGTCGGCGTTGTGTGGCCCCTGACTTGAAGAGGTCACATCTGCGATTCGTCGCCATCGCTGGACGTCGACGGTACATCTATGCGCACTCGTGTTCACCGTCGGGCATGAAGCCCCCATCACACTTTCAACCGTGGGATAGCTCCACGACCTAGCCAAAGAAATGCCCGCGAGTCCACCTCCTTTTCAAAGTCGTTGAATGCGCTATTCCAATCAGTATCATCCGAGATTATCCATCCTCCTGGACGCAGGCTCCGCCATGCAGTTCTGTATTCCCACATCATGTTTGCGTACGAGTGATCAGAGTCGTGCCAGAAAAGGTCTATTTCCCCCAATTCGCTAAGTAAAGATGGAAGCACGGATGCCGACGATCCAAGATGCAAGCGCCAGAAGCTTCTAAGATCCTCTGGAATCACAAATCCAGTCTCTTCGACCCTGTCCACATGGACTTTGTCGAACCTCCCGTCTTCGTTTACGAGGCCATCGGGATTAAGGGTCGGCAAGTCCACGGAGTGAAGGATCCCTGAGCCGTTGGCTTTCAAACCCTCAAGTAGATACGACGTTGAAAAGCCTGAGGCAACGCCGGTTTCTACGACGAGGGAGGGTTTCAAAGCCCGGACTATGCAGTAGAGTACCTCGTTGGCCGGACCAATCGTACTTCCCCCGGAGTAAGCCGTCAACGGCATACCTTTCACATGTTCCCATTTTGACTGTAACTGTCCCGGAAGTCCTGAATCGTCCACCAGCTCTCGTTGCCACCTTCGAAGTGTCTGAGTCTCTACCTTGAAGGCCCTGCGGAACCGTCTCCAAAGTGTAAGGTAATCCACTGCTTTGCCCGGATTTCGTACACCGTAGAGAATTGGGCTCCTACTGAACCTGACACGAGCCATTTCCGGACCAACGTTGTCGTCCGGGGTAGTCGGTGAGGGTACCGCCCGGTGTTCCGATTTCCGGCCCTTCATGCTCGCTTACCCTCCATCTTCTTCTTCCTATATTCGGACAGCATCAGACAGCATGGGATTGGGTCGTATGAGGATTCTTTGGCTCAGCCACCGTGACATACAGCACCCTCGGGCCGGAGGTGCTGAACGAACGATCTACGAAGTCTCGCGCCGCCTCGTTGCCCTAGGGGAGGAAGTGGTCTGGGCATCCTGCAATTTCCCTGGCTCACCGTCGCGTGCCGTAATCGACGGAGTTCACGTCTTTCGGACTGGAAGCTACGTGACGTCTCATCTCAAAGTTGGTTCTCTAATTCAAGAGTGCCTTCCCGACGTTATCGTCGACGACATGGGGCATGTCGTTCCCTGGCTTTCGGAGTTGCTTGGCGGCCGTCCCGGTACCGTGTTCTTCCGCCATCTTCACTCCAGGACACTGCCCGGCCAAGTGTCGCCGCCAATCGCTTGGACACTTAGTTGGGTCGAGAGCGTCTACCCGCGACTCTACCGACGGTGGCCGTTCGTGACGGAAAGCGAGCAAGGCATTCGTGACTTGGAGGGCTTGGGGATTCCGAGATCCCGGATTGTCCGGATTCCCCCTGGTGTTGATCTCGAGTGGTTCCACCCAAGATCGAAATTCATTGAACCGACTATGATTTACTTCGGGGGCTTTCGGGATTACAAGCGACCATGGGTCCCCGTCTCGATCTACGAGAAACTACGGGAACGAATCCCCGCCCTGAGACTCCTGATGATTGGAGATGGCCCGAGTCGAGGTCACGTGGAAGGTAGGGTACCGCGATCGAGTAACTCACAAATCCAGTTCCTGGGGCGGTTGGATGACACTCAGCTTGCGGAAGCGTTATCGCGCGCTTGGTTGAATGTGCATGCGTCCGTGGCCGAGGGGTGGGGACTCTCTATTATCGAGGCAGCCGCGGCCGGGACTCCGACGGTAGCCTTCGCTGTGCCCGGGGTCTCCGAAACGATCGAGCCTGGGGTGAATGGCCTAACGGTGCCAGACGGAGAGGTTGATGCCCTCGCTGATGCGGCCACCCGCGTACTCTCGAGTGTGAACGAGTGGGGGATTCGGTCTCGCCGATTCGCGGAATCATTCACGTGGGAACTTGCAACGGACCGTTGGAGAAGACACTTGCGGCGAGTGGTTGACGAGTCGAAGGGTTTTCGCGCGCTTTGGAATGGCCCCGGTGGTCCCGGGCGGCAGTAGCTCGGGTTCCCAATCAGAATATCGTCGGCCCTTTAGGCCCCAAGGTAGAGCGTGGCCAGAGAGATTCTCGCAAGTGCTTGCGGCGCACTTCCCACCAGTGTCGCCATTTATACCCGATGACGGGTCGCCTCCTTTTTCGGATTCTGATCCAGGCAAGACCAACGAGTGACCCGAGAAGAAGTTCACCGCTTCCAAGAACGACAACATCTGAAAGGATTGGCAAAGAGAAGGCCCTGATCGACAGCAGGACACCTGAGCCGCTTATGTTCGACAAGACCACTCCCAAGAAACTTCCCCAGGCCGGCACGATGGAGACTCGAGCGGTTCCGGAAATGATTGAGACAGAAGCGCCATAGTCCACGTCGGTAGGGAGTTCCAGCATAATCGTTCGTCCATTTGGCGTCATGACGCGGACTTGCCCAGTGCTCTCGCCCGAATCGTACTCACCGGTAATTGACGCTCCTTGCCCGGGGCCTACATACCCGAATGGACCGACGACGGACTTGTTCGCGATTGCTGACGTCAGTTGAACTTCTATAGAGTGGATGTACTGTGCGGCTTCTACTGTGATTAGGTTTACAGACTGGAACCCTGCGAGGTCCCTTAATGTGACCGAGGTTACGCCCTCAGGTACTGACACCTGGAACCACTTGTAGTATGTCGAGTTTGCAACCGTAGGGATGGTTTCAGAGAACCCCGGGCCAGAGACAGACAGTTGGCCGCCGATCGGAGAGAGCAACAAATTGAGGCTTAGATTATCCCCTTCCGCAGTAGATGGGAGCGGAACGACCAGGCCGCTACCTGCCACTGTGGACTCGGCGTAGCCCGAGTAGGCGCCGTAGCCCGATTGAACGGGGAGGGCCTGCCCGTCTACTCCTTCGGCGTAGAGCGCTCCTTGCGGCGGATTGTAATTAAAGGCCTGGAACCATCCGACGGAGGGTAGCTTTATGGCATAGGCTGCCGGGCGAACCACGGAACCAATACCCGACCAGACGGCATCAGACAGGGCCAGGTCGGAAATCCCATAACCTGGGGCCATTAAAACCGTCTGGGAATCGCTCAGAGCCGTGAGGAATCCGGTTGAACTCCCAAAGAAGGAGTCATAGTAGATCGGTATCCAATGGCCCTCTCGGACAGTCTCGATGTTGGAAACGGTCCCTGCGAATGAAATCAAGGAATGGTTTGCCCGGTATGCGTTCATTGTAATGTATCGATAAGCCCAGGGGGAGAACCCTCCTCCAACTAGAAACCATTGTCCGCCTACGCCGACGTAAGCGTTGCCAGACCCGTTGACGTTCAAGATTACGATCGTGAATCTGAAACTGGCGTTCGCTCCCCCCACAGGTACTTGATCTACGACTTTCCACGTGTTCGACACCGTATATTGGATGTACGCGTAAGTCGTGTTGTTGGCTCCCAACTCAATTTGGATTCCCAAGAATGGGTTCTTTGCGTCATATCCAAAGGGAAAGGAGGAGTTGACGGCGAGACCCACCGGGTAGTAACCCCCCTCTCGCGCGGACACCGAAACGGAATACTCTACGCTGATAGCATAGGATTCATTCCACAGCTCTAGGTTTTGAATTGGCAGTGGAAGATAATTAATGCTACTCTGGTTTGGTCCGTTGAATCCGGATTCACTGCCGTTGACGGTTTCAACGGTGTTGGTTGCCGCGAAATTATCGAAAGTCGACTCGGGGCCTACTACGAACACGGGTTGCCCCGCTATTACGTTAGACGCGTTCCAATTCGTGGAGTAACCGAACTGAGAATCGAGCTGTGTCACGTTCATGTACGGTAAGCTCGTTGTGTTCGGAATTACGAATGTGCTAGCGGGAAAAGTGGAAAATAGGCCATTAAGGACGGGAGAACCCTCTGACCGCAAAAAATTCTCGTAAAATGGGAAGTCGTTGCCCTCGGGTGACATGGCATTTGGATACAGGTAAGGCGATGTAAAATTGGAGACAGTGGGGAGAAGCATCTCCTGGCTGTAGCTTGGGTTCGGGGCTAGCGAGACATACGCAAAGGGCGCTGATCCCTGCGCATTGAGGGGATTGAGGCCAAACCCATCAACTGTTTGTGCAGCCCACCCCATTGACATCAGGACAACGACGGCGAGGGCTCCCACTAGAACGACTCTCGGCATGGCTTGACGGCCTTGTCGGCCGTGACCGATATAGTCCTCATTTCCTGCCGATTTCCATGGATGCGTTCGGCTAGAACCTCTCAGTGCGACAGGATGACTGATAAGTGCCAAGCTAATCAATGCCGCCAGAACGTACCAAAATGGAACGAGGACTATTCGATTATCATCTGCTATCGAAAGCAGTACACCCAGATGATCATAGCGCACCGCATGGCTTCCGACTAACCAAGTAGTAATCAAACCTAGGGTACTGCTTCCATTCGAGACGTTCAGGTTGAAGGCAGTTAGGATCACGAGGGCAAGCAAGAGCGGGACCTTGATGTTCCGCGACCCAGCGTTCTCAACCAACAGAGCAAAAAGGAGGCCGCCGAATAGGGCCGTCAACGCAAGGGCAGCGAGGGGGGTCCAGAATGGAATGGCGCTGGTGTTGAGTCCAAAGAGCGAAGGCAGGACCGGGCCGTAGCGGAACACTGCATCGTAATAATAGAGATTCACCACATGGAACGTTGGTTGAACTTGCCCACCTACTGACGACCCCAACGTCGAACCGAACTGGGCTAGACTCAGTGAACCAGCGACGGCCGCGAATAGCGAGACTACTCCGAGTGCGAAAAACCGTAGTTTCCGTCGGCCAGCTAGCCCCGGATGGCACCATGAGAAGATAAATAGAATCACAAGGAAATCGGGCGCGATGAGGATGTATTCGTTGCAGGCCAGAGTCAACGCGAGGGTAGCTCCCGCGACCTGCGCCGTAAAGACCGGAACGGTTTGGCCGGTCCTGGACGAAAGAACAATCAACCAAAGGGAGATGTTCATCAGTGCGAAGTACTCAAGACCGAATCCGATGAAGGTCGTAACAAAAATTGGGCTAAGGGATAGGAGCAAAGCCGGCGCCAAGATTTCGGGTCGCACAAATCTGCGGTAGCTAGCCCTGACTCCATACGGTCGAAGTGCATCGGAGATTGAGTTTAGGAGGAGCCACGACGAATTGAGCAGGAAGACAAGCGTCACAACGCTCTCGATTACATACGAGTCAAACGCTCCCCAGCCAACCCATGATGAGAATTGCGCCCAAAACGTGAGATAGCTCAGCGGACCGGTCAGTGGGTAAATATAGCCCAGCGAAACTTCCGGTGGTGAGCCTTGGGCGAGTGCACGGACTGGGATCCAGTAGATTGCCAGGGCGGTCAGTAAGAATAGCGTCTCGGCCACAACCAGCTCGGGAATCGCTAGTCGGAGGCGGGTCGATATGCCGGGCAAAGGGCGTTTGGCCGAAGGCTCTAACTCTTTGTAAGTAGAGTTTGTCTTCATGCCCACCGGCCGACGCCCGGAAAGTACGAGCCGAGCCTCGCGCATAGAATGTCGATCTCGAGATGCTCCTGGGAAAGAAGGTCACAAAAATTAACTCGTCCCCCGATATCGACCGAATAGACACTTCGGGGCAGACGCTCGTGCACCCGAATGAGTGCGACACGATAAATTGGAAAGTGTTCCTCCGTGATCGTGTATGGAAGGCCCCTCATGATGGTTCAATGCCGGTTTCCGGGAGAAGGTCAAGAGACTCTCTATTCATTGGCGAGGCCATAGCCAGCAATCGTGTGGCATGATCCTTCCATGAGTGGGCCTTTACAAATCCCTCAATCCGTGCGCGCGCTCCCTCACGATTTAAAGCGGTGTCCCGGTTCATAAGCAAAGGCGTTACAGACGAGTAATCCTGCCCTGTCAGGACATATCCAAGTCCGTGGGTCATGATCTCCTCCGAGATGCCAAGGTCATCGTTGACTATTACGGGAAGGCCCACTTCCAGAGCCTCAAGGGTGCCCGTGGCGACCCCGGCCTCCCCCCAGCCAAATCGTACCATGAATTCTGCTTTCCGAAGGTAGCTGAGCTTCGCGGACTCCGAAAGGGAATCAATTATGCGTACTCGTTCCTTTAGGCCCCTTTTCTCGAGTTGAATCTCAAAAGCAGCCTTGAAATCCGGGGCGATCCAGTTACCCAACATCTTCAGTCGGAAGTTCGGTAACTTTTCGATGAAATCGAGGTAGCCCTCAGGCCTTTTCACATCGGACCAGTAGGAGAGGGCCACGAGTGAACCAGCCTCCGGCTTGTTTCCTTCAGACCCTTTCCACTCTAGCCCCGGAAGAAGCCCGATTGTTTTGATTCCGTGCTTTTTTTCGATTGTGGCGGCAACCCGGTCGGTCACTCCAAAAACCGCGGATGCACTCTTGAGAATTGACCGTTCATACCACGACGCCAGACGAGCCAATTGTGAACGTATCGGTCCCTTGACCCAAGGATAATCGGTGACTTTCTCATGCATGTAGACGCAGTACGGCACTCCTAAGTGGCGCTTCGCCAGATATCCTGCCAGCCCCCCCCACTGATCATGACACACGATGAGATCGATTGTCTGTCCTCGCAATTGCCTCCAGGCACCGCGTATCAGATTGTAGTCGAGCCGACCCGCGCCCACCCGGCTCGGCATGAATACACCCGTAAGCCAATCGTACACCGGGACGAATATTGAGTCGTTATCTGAATTTAGGACTCGGTACGCTAGCCCTCGAAGAAGCTCACGATACAGGTCACCACCTGAGGTGCTGCGAATGAACACGATCTCAACATCGTGACCAAGTTCGGCCAGGGCCCTTGCTTGATGGATGGCAATGCGCGACGTTCCCGCAGTCCAGAGAATTCTGACCAATACGACTATTTTCATGGACGTGAATGCAACCCATCGATTCGGCACATATTGTTTAGGAATTGAGATTGTAGAGGTGTAGGCGAGGTTCGGTGCCCTCCCTTGAAGGCACCTTTTCTGCCGCGCGAGCCCCAGCGTTGTTTCTCGACCAATAGGAGAAGCGAATCCCCGGTTCCCGTTGCCAACGTTGATACGCGATCTCGCCAAGCTATCCGATTAACTCCGGGGCCAAGGGCAGTGAATTCAACCGAATCAAGGTGCTCGGCTCCAGTCCTTTGAAGAATTCGGTTTATTGGACTCACCTGGTGCGGCCTGTCCACGTCTCCGCCTACATTCAACATCAAGATCCTCCTCTGAGTCAAGCTCAGGCTACAGTCTAGAGTAGAGACCGCGCACAAATCCTGGGGCCATCAAGTGTCCCACGGCGGCGGCCTCGGTGACCAGCCATTTCCACGTTCCGGCGTCAATCGGCTGCGATAACATCTCAAGAAGAATCTTACCGACTGCTTCCCTTGAACTGTGAGAGTCTTGGATTTCGTGCACCATCGCCATGTAGAGCTGATCCGATGCCAGGGATTGAGAGACATTCCGCCAACCTTTACTTTCAAAAAGTGTCCGAAATGCTTGAAGCTGAGCGACATAGCGTCTTGAAAGAGAAGAAGCCCTTTCAGCCACGACGGTTTTCGGCTGATGAGAGTGGAACGACTCGTTCCTGTCGTGCAGCCGGTACTTTGTCAAACGTTCCGATGTCAGGAGAATCATCATCCCTGAGGCGAGCGCTGAGTACAGGTAGAACGTATCATCCATGGCGAGGATTTTCGCCAGATCATCAAGGTGGGGCTCGATAATAGCTCTCCTGAATGCGATCGAACTTGAATTAAAGTCCGCCTCAAATCGCCGCAGAATCCAAGGCCGCTTTGCGGCCTCAGCGGCGGACAAGTATGCCTCTCCGTGCTTGAAAAGTCCGGAGGGATGTTTGAAGAGGCAGTATGACAGGGCCAAGTCTGAAGGACGCCCGTCCGATTCTATGAATGACTGACCATTGTGCAGGAACCCGAGCTTCGGATCCTTCTCGAACCGCGCCGAGATAATCCGTAGTCGGTTCTTCTCCCAGAGGTCATCGTCGTTCAGGAAGGTGATTACTTTTCCCGAGGAAGCTGATATGGCAGTGGATTGAGATTGTCCGAGGGGCGCCGGTCCGGGAAAGACCGTACGGACGCTGATTTCGTCAGTTCCGGCAATCTTTCTCACAAGGCTCGGTGTACTAATCTCCGCGAGGTTCGTAGTGACGACCAATTCGACCTTGGATAGGTCAATATCTTGGGAGGCAACCGATTGTATCGCCTCTGAAACAAAGTCGCGCCGGCTGTACGCGGCGATGATTACCGAGAGCGGGCGAATCGCTTCCAATGTATACTATCAGCTGATCCTTTTAGAGTCTGGACCTACCGTGAACGCGGATTGTTCCAGAAAGAACGCGCCATGATTAGTCAAGCGAGGCAGGGACCCACCTTCGCCGCCTTATTGATGATTCCGGACATCAGGATTCGTCCCCCGGATTCTCGTGATTCAAGGGTGTGATACGGAGCTACTATGATTAACAACGTCCGACAGATCATTTGCTTGAATTTAGGTCCCCGACCCGACCCGATTCAATTTCTCAGGGGGTAACGCTTCCCTGTCCCTAGTCCCAGAACCGAAAGCTCGAAAGGCTCACAGAGTACCCCACCGAAGGTGGAACCACCGAGCCCAGGGAGTCGAGATTCTTGACATTGCGGGTACGCTCATGAGTCTTATCCCGATGAGTGAGAGAAACATGGCCGGAACAGCTTTTTCCAGTTGCATCTTCGTATCGAAATCAACGTTCCAGTTCACGGGTACTTCTTCGATAGTCAACCCTGCGCGCTCTAGGTGAAAGAGAAGTGACACATCGAAGGCCCAATTGGTCAGCGTAACCTCCGGAAGAATCTTTAGAACGGCTTCTCTACGGAAGAATTTCGCTCCGCACTGAGAGTCGTACACGGAAAGACCCAAAATTCCCCTCACCATCAAATTCCAAATTCGAGAGAAGAAACGTCGAGAGAGCGGCTCAGTGCTCTCTCCAGAGCTTCCGTTGACCCACCGAGAGGCGATCGCCCCGTCCGCAATCGACAATAGGGAAAGCATGCGAGAAAGGTCCTGAGGCGTAACTGGGGCATCAGCGTCCAAGAAACCGACCAGATCATACCGGGCGTTCTTGAAACCCTCGATAATGGCGCCCCCCTTCCCGAGCTTTGTGCCAAATCGAAGAACTCGGACTCCTCGCTTCGAGTAGTGCGCCGCTACCTCGATCGTCTTGTCCGTGACGCCATCGGCGACTACGATGACTTCGAAAGGCAGTTTACTGCCTTCCAACAACGGGATGTACTGGTCGAGCGCCGCGGGCAGACGGCGCTCCTCGTTCCACGCGGGGATGATCAAGCTGACCCCATTCGGAGGAATGTCGGAGGTTCCGTTGTCGGCCCAGCTGTAGTCCACTGAAGGGGTTTCCGTCAGAGTTTCGCGAATAAACTGAGAGGAATGGGCGGTACTAGCAGGCATAATTATAGTCGGATTTCCGCCCTGTCATTTCTTTCAGCGTCCTCTGCTCTTTCAATCTGTCGGAACCTGGCGGTGTATGGATTCGAGGGCGGGGTTGATAAAGCCTACCTATTGAGCGGCTATCCCACTTCGGTAGGTT
>CAVVLX010000005.1:0-30756 GCA_963749195.1 uncultured Thermoplasmata archaeon | reverse complement strand
ACCTGGGTACGTACAATCTGCATCCAGGACGATGGCAAATCGCATCCCCTCGTTTTGAGAGTACCGAAGGGCCTCGCGAATTGCAATGCCCTTACCCTTACCCTGTTGCCGGAGAACGGGGAGGCCGAGTCGACGCGCTTCCGCCACCGTTCCATCGGTCGAACCTCCATCGATGACGATGGGAGTCACACGCCACCCCCGAGCCTTGAGGTCGGCCAGGGGGATCGAGTCGAGGGTCCGCTGAAGGTTAGCGACCTCGTTCAACGTGGGAAGAATCACGACTACTTCGGGCGGGTCGGCTCGCGGCCGGCCCGTACTAGTCTTTACTGCGCCCGTCTCAGGCGTCGACCCGGTCGACGTCACTGCGCGCGGATTATACGTCATGGATATAAGGCATCCTATTCAACGCCGCGCGCTCATTGCGGAGTGCGCATATATACTCAGGTACAAGAAGCTGTGGAACCCGTTAGACAAACTCGGTTTCTGTTATTCGTCGGCACTCGATTCCTCGAGGTAAATTACCTCCTCCGACTGCTCGTTGTGCGACCCCATCTTTCGGAGTCGAAATCCCCTTGGAACTTCGGGCTCACGACGGTCGCCGGTCTCCTTCATTTAAGCAGGGCAGGGATTGGTTTACCCTGCATATGTTCGGGCACCGGGAGATCGAGGCGGTGCAACAGGGTGGGCGCGACATCCAGGATCGATTGATCCGCCAGGTGACCACCAACTCCGTCGTCCTGAGGGTCGTAGAGGATGAAGAAGCCCTCCATCGAGTGAACGGAATCGTCGGGGCCCGTATCGTTCTCCGATAGGAACAATGAATCGTATCCGATCGTACCCGCCGATCTCCAGCGGAGGCTGCCGAAGTAAGCCATCAGGTCGGGAGCGTCGCCCCGCACTTCTCGGTAGATCTTGGCGGGGTCGAGCAGTTCCGCCCCCAAGGGTCGGCCGTCGGGGCGGACGACCGTTTTCAGCTTTTGTTCCAGCGCTTGTGTTAGAGCAGGTATTTCCTTCGAGTCGACGATTCCCTCCGGCTCGCGCCCTTTTACGTTGAAGAAAAGGCGAGCATAGTATCCCCCGGATCCCCAGATTTTAGTCTTCGACCAGTCGATTTCGACGGAATCGATGGGCGTGCCAGCGGTCGGTCGGGGTCCCTTCAAGTAAAGAAATCCGTGTTGGATCAGGAAATCGTTGACGCAGAAGCAGCCGTCCATGGCCTGACTGCCGTGATCGGACACGAACAAGATCAGCACCTCCTTCGGCACGGCCGCTAGAAGTCGGCCGATCTCCTCGTCAAGGAGGCCGTAGTATCGATCCGCGATCGAGTTGAACGGCGAGTCCGACACGTATTTGGGGTGGGATCGATCGAAGTACTTCCAGAACGCATGGTGGATGCGGTCCGGACCGATCTCGTGGAGCGCGAAGAAGTCCCACGGTTCCATGTCCCAAAGCTTGCGAACGACCGCGAAACGCTTGCGGGTCATTTCGAAGATCTCGCGTTCGACGCGGTCGCGGTCTTCGGCGCGGAAGGTCACGTCGAAGATGTACTCACCGCCCGCCGCCGCGCGGACGACAGGAATCATCGACGCCGGGGAGACGAAATCGGTCGCGTCATCCGGGGTGAGGAAGTCGGATACGTACGTGCCATTGACTTGGGGTGGCGGATAGCCCGGCGGCATGCCGACGATCGCCACGCGTCGTCCTTGACGCGACAGCAGCTCCCAGATACAGGGAAACGGCAGCATTCCCGATGTGGGGGTGTACATCGTATGGTACGTCCCGGGACGGCGGTGGCGGAACCCGTAGATTCCGAGCGTCCCCGGGTCCACCCCGGAAAACATGACGGCCCAGGCAGGGACCGTGATGGGGGGGTCGATGGTCCGAAGGGTCCCATGGCGGGATCGGGCGATGATCCGCTTGAGATTCGGCATTCGGTCGAGGTACTTTTCGAATAGGAACTCGGGAGGCACCGAATCCAGACCGATCACGAGAAGACGTCGCATCGAACCGTCCCGCTCCTCCGGATATATTTAAGATGGGACTTTCGAGCGGTGGTGTCCAACCTGCTCGACGCCAAATTCTCGATGAGCTCCAGAGACCGCGAAGTCGAGGGTATCTTTCTTGCCCAGCATCGACTCCCGGGTGTGGGATTGAGGTTCGATAGGTTCATGAGGGGTAGCATGCTCGGGAGCCGATCCGCCGCCAGTAAACTCCAATCGAAGCTAGGGAAACATCAGTGAGCACGGCCAACTCGCCCCCCGCAAACACCTCCAACCGTGCCCCGAGCTCCTTGAAGCCGAAGTCACCCCGCTCCAAGCCCGTCGACCCAAAGGCTCGGATCACCCCGTATACCGGGACTCTGCTGGCCCCCGGTCCAGAAGCGGGCAGTTGGCTCGCCGCCCTCGGTATCTCGCTCGTGTTTGTGGTGATCGTCGAATATCTCTTTTCCATCGTTCCGGTACCTCTCGGTGGAGATACCGGTACCTGGACCGCGCTCTCGTATCCGTTCGTTTTCTACCCACATCCGTCGGAAATCGTTCCCTTCGGCTATCCGCCGGGTCTGTTCCCGTTGCTTGGGTTTTTCGTCCTGCTCGGCGGGGGACCCCTGATCGGCCCCCGGATCTTCGTTGGGGTGGCGATCGTGCTCATCGGACTGTCGACGTACGTCCTGGGGCGATCATTGTTTCGCTTCCGAATTTCAGCGCTCTTGGTCGAGGGACTTCTCTTCGTAACGGTTCCCTTTGACCGACTGTTTTTCTTTGGCGGATATCCGACGCTGTTGGCCCTTATTTTCACGAATCTAGCCCTCGCGTTCGGTGTTCGCTACATTCGAGGTCGACGTCCCCTGCACCTCGTATTTTTCTGGCTGGCCGTTGGCGCCACGCTCCTGACGCACGAGTTCGTGGGCCTGGCGCTCGTGGTCACTTTGGCGATTGTTGGCTTCTTCCTCTTGATCAAGCGGCAGTTACCCGTGAGCCTCGTAGCCAGTCCGGCAGGGGCGGCTGGAGTGACGATCGCCGGCGCCGGAATCGGCGCCTATTACCTAGGGACTCGACTCAAGCATATTCCTCAGAATAACTACCTCTCGTCCAACGCCCTCGCGCACCTCAAATCCTCGATCGCGCCGGTGCTGTATCCCTTGCACTTGCAAGCGCTGGGGGGGGTGGTCGGCTATCAGCTGATCAAGACGCCGAACGGCGCATTTGAGATCGCCGCGGGATTCACGGCCCTGGTCTTTTTTGGGATGCTGGCGCTTGCCATTTGGTGGCCACGCTACCTGACCCCCTCGCTCGTCATCGTCGGCGCCAGCATCCTCGCGATCGTGGCCATGGCACTGGGCGGCTGGATCCTCAATATCTATACGGACTATCGTCGGTTCGCCTATTCGCTCGACTTGCCGTTCCTCCTGATCGGGATGCTCGCCTTCGACACCGTGTTCTATTGGTGCGCGGCGCCTGCATTGCGAAAGGGTACGAGGACGACTCCTGCACCGAAGGCACAAACCGCCCCCGCTCGACGCTCTCAACCTTCTCCCCGCTCGATTCGGCCCCGGCGCCGTTCGCTCTTACCCCTGTTTTTTGCCCTCACTGGGGTTTTCATCGTGCTCCTAGCGGGCGTCGTGTTTTCCTATCCAGTACTGAAACACTACCAACGACAGTATGCGACGCCGCTGCATACCTGGGATTACGTGCATGCGATGCAGGCCATCCAAAACTCCGGGATTCCGGGCAGTATTCTCTCGGTTTCCGGGGGCGCCACACTTCACTGGACTTTCGCCATGAGCAACCGGAACGTCTACTCCCCAACGGTCGTGAGTGGCTTTCTGTTCAAAGCCACTCGAGTTTCCGATTCCCAGTTAGCCTACTTTCCTTTCCACTTCCATAGCGCCATCTCGAATGGGGTGCAGTTCACCGGAGTTTCCAGTATTTCCGGACCCAATTCGACGTTCTATTCGGGTTCGCCCGCCTATGGGGCGCTACGTTACGGTACCCCTTCCGCCATCCTGGAGTTTGCGCCGGACAGCTATTCCGTCACGTTCGCCAACAACAGCAACCTGGTCGTTCCGGCTTGGACTCCGGCGGATCCCGTGCCCTTGACCACTTTCTCGTCCGGAGCGAATCCGACGATGACCACTCACTACACGGCCCACCTGTACAACCTGAGCTATGATCTCAATGTGACCTCCACGACAGACCCGGGCCAACCGGTGTACGTCAACGTGACGGCGGTCTCGACCTGCGACATTGGGTTGTTAACCCTGAACGCCGCGGCGCGTCCCGCCCCTGGAGTCCTTGTACTTCCGAAAGTCTCGATCGCGGGGCCGACGTTCCAGTGGAACGCCGGAAACGGAGAGTTTGGAGTGACCACAACTTATGGGTCCGTGAGCGGGAACTCCCGAGTTAACTACGGAGGCGGATCCGAATATTCTCGAGGGGCCGTCACGCTCAAGTTCCTATCCCCGAGCCCGTCCACGGGACTGAACGGGAGTCAGGGTCTCGGCCTTTCCATTGCCCTAACCACCCCCATCGCGACGAGCCTGGGGACTCCGCTGCCTCGGGTAATCAGCACGCCTTCGATATTGAGCAACTGGAACGCCCGATTTGTGTTGCTCGACAACATCACTCGCGGGTCCGAGCAAAGCGTAGCCATTTACCTCACTCAAGAGTACCGGTCCACGATCTTTTCCGGCAGGGACAGTGGGAAGTGCTGCTCCTCCCCGCGACCCTCGCCTAAGGAAGTCGCCTGCCCCCTGCTCCGGGAGCTCTTGGGATGCGGCCAGATTCTGGGGTCTCCCCTGACGGCCGTCCCAGTCTCGTTTCGAAACCAAATCTTAGGACAAAGGTTTAGTAGCCCACGTCGCCACTCTGGCGGGGGCGCCACAATCGATGCTCACGCGACGGCCACGGTGGACACTCGCTCTCATTTTCTTCGTGCTGCTGATCGCCGTACCCACTTCGATTGGTAACGCGCGGGCCCAGGGTCCGACCTGCAACGATCCGGTCACGAACTGCACGGTGACGTTCAATGAGAATGGACTCCCCGGTGGTACGCAGTGGTCCGCGACGTTGGATGGAAATCAGCAGTCGAGCTCGAGTTCCTCCATCGTCTTCAACAACATAGCAAATGGATCTCACCCCTGGTCCGTCTCTTCGGCCGGTTTCTCCCCCAGCCAGGGCTCCGGAACCGCGATGGTTTCGGGAAACGACACTACTGTGCCGACGATCACTTTCACCCCGGTCACTTATTCCGTCAAATTCACGGAATCTGGACTCCCGAGCGGCACGCCGTGGACCGTGACTCTTCAGGGGACTCCCCAATCCCAAACGACCCCGTCCATCGTCTTTCAGGAGGCGAATGGCAGTTATTCCTACTCGATCTCGACCTCGGACAACCGTTATTCGCCATCGCCTGCGAGTGGAATGGTGACAGTCGACGGCGGAGCGGTCAAAACGGATGTCACGTTCAGCGAGTCGTTCTATTCGGTAACCTTCACCGAATCGGGGCTGCCGCCTGGGACCCAGTGGATGGTGACACTCAACGGCACTCCTCAGGCGAGCACGACCAATTCCATCGCATTTTCAGAACCGAATGGTCTGTACTCCTACTCCGTCTCCTCGGCCGGTTATTCCCCCAACCCGAGTTCTGGTGAAATTATGGTCTCCGATGGCCCCGCCAACCAGGCTATCACTTTCACGCTCCTGGTTTACCCCGTTACGTTTACTGAATCGGGGCTCCCGGGGGGAAACCAATGGGCCGTAACACTCAACGGGGTTCAAATGTTCAGCAATACCCCCACCATCGTCTTCTCCGAGCCGGACGGCTCCTACTCGTTTTCAGTAGCTCCTTCTGGGGATTATTCTCCCTCGCCCGGTTCGGGTCCGGTGAAGGTGAACGGGGGACCCGTCGAAAAGTCGATCACCTTCAGTCTCCAGACCTATCTCGTGACCTTTACCGAGACGGGCCTCCCATCGGGCACCGACTGGTCTGTGACCCTCAATGGGGTCAATGAGCATTCAACGACGACAATGATTCAGTTTAGTGAGACGAACGGCAGCTATTCATTCACTATCCAGAGCTCGAATTCACAATATCGACCCTCGCCCGCTTCCGGCTCGATCACGGTGGCTGGCATGGCGGTGGGCCCGAAGGTGAATTTCATCCTTGTTACTTACCCCATAACCTTCACCGAATCCGGCCTGCCC
Source organism: uncultured Thermoplasmata archaeon (assembly GCA_963749195.1). GTDB lineage: Archaea > Thermoplasmatota > Thermoplasmata > Lutacidiplasmatales > UBA184 > Lutacidiplasma. The sequence continues at coordinate 24,553 of CAVVLX010000005.1, read as the reverse complement.
ACGGGCACCGCTTGGGCGATTACGCTCTTCACCCTGGAGTCCTCGACGACCTCCACCATCGGGTTCACCGAACCAAATGGGACGTACTCCTACACCGTCGGATCCGTTTTCGGTTGGACACCAAATGTGGCGGGCGGACAAGTTACCGTTGCGGGGGGCCCCCAGGGGGTAACGATCACTTGGACCGAAGATTTCTACACGCTGACGTTTCTGGAGAGCGGTCTTCCATCAGGGGCTACTTGGAGCGTCGATATCCTCGGGTCGAATCAATCGTCCTCGACGCCCCAGATCGTCTTCTCGGAACCTGATGGAAACTACAGCTTCACCGTGACCCCGCCCCCGGGGTATCAGGCGGTGCCTCGCAACGCGAGCGTAGTCATCGCTGGGTCCAACACAGAGGTATCGGTCGACTTCCCGCAGTTTGCGTACAACGTCGTCTTCAACGAGACCGGCCTCAACCTCGGCACCAAGTGGGGTGTATCGATCAACGGCTACGAGATCCTCGGAAACACCAGCACGCTCACGACCCAAGAGGCGAATGGAACCTACACGTTCCTTGTTCCCCTCGTCCGGGGCTACTCCGCCAACATCACGGGGGGCAACTTTAAGGTCCAGGGATCAGAGGCCGTCGTCTACATCCGCTTCTCCGCCTACGTCTATGAAGTCAGTTTCTTCAACAACCAGCTGCCTCAATCGACGAATTGGACCGTTACGTTGAACGGCGTTCCTGTCACCCAACCGGGAAGCGCCCCGATCAACTTCTTCGAAGCCAACGGAACGTACAATTACTTCCGTTAGCCCGGTGGTCCTGTTCATTCTCACCGGCGCGACGGGAAGTGTGACCGTCAATGGCCGGCTCGTGAACGTCCCGATCGTCTTCGTTCCCGTCACGACCTACACGGTGGAGTTCGTGGAAACTGGGCTCGCCCCCGGCACTGCTTGGAGCGTGTCCATCGGCGGGTTCACGGTTTTTGCTCCCGGGACCAATTTTACCGCGATCCTGCTGCCGGACGGGAATTGGTCGGTACTATCTCGGCTTCGTGGCCGGCTACTCGCAGCCCACGCCCTCGGGGGAAGTCACGGTCCAGGGACTCAATCAGACGATCATGGTTACCTTCCTTCCTTCGGGGGGCACGGCCATTGGGCCGCCGAAGGGGTTCTCGGCGGCCGAACTGATCCTCATCGCTTCGTCGGCCATTGCCGCGGTGATCATTGGCGTGGCGCTGTTCGTTCGAATGCGGCATCGATCGGAGCCGGAGTCGCCGACCGGCTCGAGCACCACCTCCCCCGAGCCTAGCTCGCTCGACTCCAGTTCCCTCGATTCCAGTTCCCTCGACGAATCGATGTAAGTGGTTCGCCGCCTCCGATTTGTTTCCGTTCGAACGACATACCATTAAGAACCTGCCGGGGTGACCCCGCCGATCATGACTTCGAACGCGCCCTCTCCACGGCGGCGCAAGCTGCTCATTATCGGACTCGACGGGGTTCCTCCGGAAGTTCTGTTCGACCATCATCGGGGTCGTATGCCGAACGTCTCGGCGATGATGGACGCGGGCGTGCACGGCCCGATGCGAACGACCGATCCCCCGATCAGCATCCCGGCTTGGCCGGTCATGTTCACGGGGTTCGACCCCGGAACCCTGGGGTTCTACGGCTTCCGGCACCGGCTCAACCACTCCTATACTCAGACCTACGTTCCGCGGTCGACGCTGCTCGAAGTCCCCACCCTGTTCATGCTCCTCTCCGGACGCGGCCGACGCGTCGGGGTGATCGGAGTTCCTCCGGGTACCCCCCGCCCAAGGTCAACGGATTCTACATCTCGGACTTCCTTACTCCTCCCGAAAGCACGGATACGACGTTTCCCGCCGAGCTCCGCGCAGAGATCGATGCCCGATTCGGCACCTATCGATTCGACGTCCCGTTTCGAGCGGAGGAACGGCGAGATCTCTTCCAGCAGATCCTCGGCATGACGCGGCGGCGCTTTGAGATCGCGGAAGCGCTGTACACTCGAGAAAGCTGGGACCTCTTCGCGATCCATGAGATCGGCACCGACCGATTGGGCCATGCTTTCTGGAAGTACGTCGATCCGACGCACCCGCGGTTCGTGCCCGGCAACGAGTTCGAGCACGCGGCCGACGAGTACTTCGCGCAGCTCGACCAGTGGATCGGCCGACTCGTCTCCCACATCGACTCCGATACGATCGTGGTGATCGTCTCTGACCACGGAATGATGCCGATGAAGGGCTGTTTCTGCATCAATCAGTGGCTCGAGCAGAAGGGGTATCTTACCCTGCGTCACCCTCCGACTCGGCCGGGAACTCCCTTCGAGAAGGCGGAGGTGGATTGGGGGAAGACGAAGGTCTGGGGCGCCGGGGGGTACTACGCGCGGTTGTTTTTCAATGTGCGCGGGCGCGAGAAGGAAGGTATCGTGGATCCGGCGGACCTTCCCGCGCTTCGCGCCCAGTTGGAGCAAGATCTGGCGACTCTCCAAGAGCCGGACGGAGCTCCGCTCCCGACGCAGATCCTCGATCCCAAGACGATCTATCGCGAAATGAACGGCGACCCTCCGGACCTCATGGTGTACTTCGATGCACTCCGCTGGCGTTCGGCCGGGACGATCGGCTATCCGACGAACTACCTCGAAGAGAATGACACGGGTCCGGACGACGCCGTCCACGGGACGGAAGGGATCTTCATCGTCTACGACCCGGAGCGGACCGACGGCCGGACCTTTCCCGGCATTGACGCGGTCGACGTTCTGCCCACGCTCCTGACCGCGATCGGAGAGGAGATTCCCGCGCGCCTTCAGGGCCGGCCCGTCCTCGAGGCCCTCCCCCGTAGCTCCTAGTTCTTATCCGACGAGGGAGAACTCGCGGTCGTTTAGCCCCGAGCGATCTCCTCTACCAGGAGCCGCGCGGCATCTTCGGCCCGACCGACCTTGCTTTCCGCCGACTCGGTCGACCCCGGGACCTCGCCCGCGATGCAGCGGGCGATCGCGTCGGAGAGCGCGGGTCGATCTCCCGGGGGAACGAAGACGGTGCGCCCCTGTAGGATCGCGTCGTATTCTCGCAACTCCGGAACATCGTAGGCAATGATGCGACATCCGTGAAACGCGGCGAGTCCCATAACGCCGGAGGGTCCCGCGATCGCATTGTAAGGCAAGATCACCAGGTCACTGGACCCGAAAAGTTCGGGCGTGGCCTCGTCGGGCGGTTCGGTGACGAACTGGCAGTATTCTGCCGGAAGCGATGCCAGAGCCGCTCGGAGCTTCTCTCGATACCCCGGAAAGAAGCGATTGAACGAACCCGCGAACAACGTTTCGAACCGATGACCCGTGCGATACAATCCGTCCAGGACCGGGAGGACCGAATCCAGATCTTTCGCGGGCCCCCAGACCCCGAACAACAGCACGCGAAAGTTCTTCCGCGGCGGGATGGCCGCTCCAAACGATTGGCCCGGATAGGCTTGGTGGACCCAGTGGCCATACAAAGCTTCGACAAACGGGATCGGGCGAGCCGTGACCGACGCCCCGAAGATCGTCCGGATCGACCGACGCTGACTGTCGAGAGGGACGAACACGCGGGACGACCGAACCAGCGAGCGTTCGAGCGTTCGCAACGCCACCCTCTCCGTGCGGGAGGCCCGATATCCGAGCCGTCCGACGTCCTGAGTCTCTATGAAATTGTGTGCATAGACGCACGGGGGCTGTCGACCCAGTAGACGTACGAGTCGGGGCAGCAACATCCCAGTGCCGTTCGCCACCCGGGTCTCTCCAAAACAAGTCGGAAACCAGTTGAAGAGCGCATGTCCGTTCGGGGTGAGCGAACGCGCCAATTTTGCGGCGGACCAGACCATCTTGCCCGCGCGATCGTGCCGCCAACCCGGTCGGAAGGTTACGCGAGATCGGTCGAAGCCGGGTGGCCATTCCGAACCTTCGGGCACCGCGAGCTCGAGCTGCAACTCCGGAGCCGCGCGCAACAGTAGGAGGGCCAGACTGGTGGAGTGCGTTCCGAGCCGGTCTTTCCCGGGGTAGAAGTTCGCGAACAGACCGATCTTGGTTCGGGGCTTCTCTTCCATATCCAAGGATGCCTGGGCCGGCGTTCGCTCCCGCGAGTTCGCGGCTGACTTTCAAAGCCTCTGCTTCCACTCATAGACCCTTCGGTGAGTGTGCTCGGGAGGGTCAGGCCGCGCACAGACGGACCGGGGCGGGGAAATTGGTTTATACGAATTCGGGGGCTCGTAGACCGAAGATGGCCGACGAAGCGCGCGGATTCTGTATCTGGCTCACCGGCCTTCCCAGCGCCGGAAAGACGACGATCGCGAAAGAACTCGTTCCGCGTCTACGAGCCCGGGGCCGGCACGTGGAGCTCCTCGACGGGGACGAGATCCGAACGGGGTTGAGTGCCGACCTGGGGTTCGATCGAGCCTCCCGCGAAAAGCATGCGCAGCGGGTCACGTACGTGGCGAAGCTGTTGGCGCGCAACGGAACTATTGCGATCGTAGCGCTGATCTCCCCGTATCGGACGTCTCGGGCGCGGGCGCGGGAACAGATTGGAGCGTTCGTGGAAGTGTATGTCAACACCCCGATCGGCGTCTGCGAGCAGCGGGATGTCAAAGGACTCTACCAGAAAGCTCGCGCGGGGGAGATCAAGGAGATGACCGGGATCGACGACCCCTATGAACCGCCGGAGCACCCAGACCTCGTCGTCGACGCGCTCAATCTGACTCCCGGTCAGTCCGCGGAGTACATCCTCGGCCAGCTCGAGGGGCTTCACTGGCTTTCTCCGAACGGATCGGCGATCCGATCCTAATCCGTTCCGGCGGGTGTGCGTTCAGGACGAACGCTTCTTCGTCGCCTTCAACGGCTCGAGGAACGGGCTCGCGCCCGTGACCACGCGGCGCGTGCGCTGCAGGGCCCGGAAGTAGCCTTCGGGCGATCCCACGCTGCGCCACTCGGCAAATCGCGGATTGATGATCAGCGCCTCGACGCGAGCGCCGGCCGCGATCAAGCGTACCGATGCCGGTCGTGAGCTCGAGTTCCGATTGAGGGGATTCGGCGCGGGCTTGATTGAGCTCGGTGAAAATGCGCGAAGTCAGACAGTAGACGGCGGTCGCGGCCCACTGGGAACGAGGTTTCGCGGGCTTTTCTTCCATCCCGCTCACCGCCAAACGCCGGAAATCTTCCACGCGACCCGTCAGCCGGCCTTCGACGACCCCGTAGTTCTGAGGACGGGCGACCTTGCGTACCAAGAGGACGACATCCAAGTCGTCTCGGGCCTGGATCTTGGCCATCAATGCGGGAAGACGTCCTCGTTTACGCTCCAAAAGAACGGCGTCCGCGGCGTGGAGCACGAACGGGTCGGGCCCGACGAACGGAGCGGCATAGAGCAGCGCATCCCCGAATCCGAGAGGGCGAGGCTGCACCGCGAATCGGATCCGCGAATCCGAGAGCGCATTGTAGAACCGGGAAGTTTCGGATAATCGCTCCGCTCGGTCGGCGTTACGCTCCAGGAACTCCCGGTCGACGGTGAAATAATTCTGGGCAGTGACCCCTCCATCCGGACCGCCGACGACGAGAATGAAATCGTCGATTCCGCTCGCGACAAGGGTTTCGAACACCAGGTTGGCGACCGGTTTGAGGACGGCTTGACCGTCCGCGCTGCGGTCGAAAAGCGGGAGGAACTCCTTGCGCAGTCCGCGGCTCCAGGGCAGCATCCGGCTGCCCTCGCCGGCGAGGGTGAGCACGCCGTGCATGGCGATTATCGCACCGGTGCCGTCGACGTATCGGGGGCCGTGGGCGCCGATGGCTCGGAGGGAGCGGAAGGGGGTTTGTCGGATCGGGATCGAAGTTCGGCCGGGTCCGCCGCTTTGCGCCACTGGACGGCGGGGAGCACCGCGCCGCGCTTCGCTTCGAGTCGGCGCCGATAGCGACGCAGTTCGCGGAACAGCTCGCGCATCACGTCCCGCAGTTCGCGGCTGCGCCGATAGCCCATCTCGGCGAGTTTGTCGTGGATGGGATGATAGTAGTGATCCTCGGCTTCCACTCGCGGATTCGGATAGTGCTCGATGGTGGGATGCAGGCCGAACTCCTCGGCGACCTCTTTGACCATGTCCGCGAGCTGGTTGACCGAGTACGCTTCATCGAACTGGTTGAGCACGCGATACTCTCCTCGCGCGACCGGATTCTCGACGGAAAGTCGCAACGACTGCATCGAATCTTCGAGGGCGATGTAGCCCCGAGTCTGCCCGCCGCGGCCATAGGGGGTGATCGGGAGTCCGAGGATCGCCTGGACGACGAATCGATTTAGGGCGGTGCCCCAAACATCATCGAAGTCGAATCGGGTGCGGAGCCGATCGTCCGTCATTTCCGGTGTCCGGATCCCGTAGACGACGCCTTGCATGACATCCGTGGCGCGGATCTGAAACACTCGAGCGGCGAACATCACGTTCCCCGAGTCGTGGACCTTGCTCCAGTGATACCAGCTGCCGGCTTGACGGGGAAATGGAAGGTGCGCATCCCTTCGGCCGCGCCACTCGACATCGAAGAATCCCTCCGCAATATCGATGTTCGGGGTCCCGTACTCGCCCATGGTACCCATCTTGACCAGGTGGGCCTCGGGCACGACGTCGCGAATCGCGTAAATCAGGTTCAATGTACCGGCGATGTTGTCGGTTTGCGTCTCGACGGCGTGGTGCACGTCGATCATCGAATAGGGCGCGGATCGTTGCTCCCCCAGGTGCACGATCGCTTCGGGCTGCTCGGCGGTGAGCACCTGGTGAATGAATTCGTAATTGGTGACGTCTCCGCGATGGAACGAGATGGTCTTTCCCATGACCTCGTGGACCGCTTCTAATCGGCGGGGGAAGGACGGAATGGGAGTCGCCGACCAGCTGCCGACCTCTTGCACCCGGCGCCGGGTGACGAAATTGTCGATGCCCGCGACGTCGTGTCCACGGGCCAGCAGATGTAAGGCGAGAGGCCAGCCGGTATAGCCGTCAATTCCCGTGATCAAGACTTTCATGGAGACCTCCAATGCGCTCTCTGATTCTGGTCGTTGGGGGTATTTGAATTGATTGCCAACCGGACGGAGTTCCGGTGGGACCTCAGACGAACTCTTCGGCTTCGCCCGGAAACATCGTTCCCCAGGATTTGATGGCGAACTGTTGTTTGATGACCGAGAAGACCGGCCAAGCGACCACCCAGGGGATCCACCGAGCGCGGCGGTAGCGGATCATGAAGGAGGCGATGACGAGACCGCGCGGGATCAAGAGGATCGCCAGGATGATTCCCAGGTGAAGGATCGTGGGAACGAAGACGACGGAAAGAACGACATAGACGTACAATCCACTCCGAAGACCCGCGCGGATGAACAGGGCGATCCAGTAGAGCATCGCCAACCCTCCATACGCCCACGCCTCGTTGAAGGACGCGTAAAAGTGTCGATAGTGGGCATAGACACCCCCTCGGTTCCATCGAATCCGCTGCCGCTCCAATTTGGCATAATTTCGAGGAACATCTTCGAAGGCCGCGGCGCCCGTCTCGAGGCGCATTCGGAATCCTTGACGCTCGAGGCGCAACGTCACTTCGGTATCTTCCCCATTCCAATTGACCCATCCTCCCGCGGCGAGAAGATCCACCCTACGGCAGGCGGAAAACGCTCCGTCAATGACCTGGCAGGCCCGCATCCCCATGGTCGCGGGTCGCAGGAATAAGTGATTCCAGGCCACTTCCGTAAATCGGAGGCGGCTGGTCCAGCCCGTCTGCTGTAACGGAAGAAGAAGTCCTTGAACGCCCCCAATATCCGGGTCCGCAAAATGGGGAACGATCTGACTGAAGCCGAGCCGAGAGGAGATCTGCGTGTCGCCGTCGATCCGGATGACGATCTCCCCGGAAGCGATGCGCAAGAGGGCATTGAGGACGTTCGCCTTTCCGCCATGCGGAAGGTCGATGACCGCTCCCTTCGCATTGCGCAGAGCGCGAATCTCTCGAACGGCAATCTCCAAGGTTCGGTCGGTCGAACCGTCATTCCCGACCAAGATCTCGGTGGTTCCCGGATACATCTTGGCCGCCACGTCGGCGGAGCGAATCGTGAGCGCAATGCCTTGAGCTTCGTTGAAGGCGGGAATGATGATCGTCACCGGAGGGTGGTACACGGAGACCGGGGGGATCGGGCGCTTGCGGAGGTAGTAGTTGTAGACGCCTCGACCAATGATCGCCCAAATCGTCAAGGCGAGCAAAGGGAGGAGCAGCAGGACTCCGATCGGGACGAGGCCCCGGCCGATCCCCAGGAATCGGAAGAATAGGTACAGAAGGCCGAGCGCAAGGATGACCGCGGTGATGACGGCAAGGAAGAACACGGTGACGATGCCGGGTTCCGCGGGGCGACTCGGGCGGACGCGCACGGGCTGGGGAAGCTGGACCGCCGCGAGGACCAATCCTCCCACGAAGACTCCGCCAATGATCCCCCGAATCAGGAGCGCGGCGGACCTGGAAAACGGTTCGCCGACGGTGAAAAAGAAAACGTCGGAAAGGACGGCGACGATCGGATAGCAGATCGCGATCGCGAGGACGGCGTGAACTCGACGGGGTTCGAATCGGTCGGTGGTGAGAACCCCCGACGCGAGCAGGAATCCTACTATGAAAGCGAAATAGACTAGAAAAATGTAGTCGGGCACCGTGTGCCCGACGGACAAACCGGATAGAGCGGAGGGAAACGCCAACGGCCAGTAGACCGCGACGCTGACCGCGAGCACGATCCGATCGTAGAAGTAAAAGAATGCGTGCCGGAAGACCATCAGCGAGACGACCAGCAAGGCGAATGCCGCGAGGAGGTTCCGGAGAAACGCCGTGGGAGGGGGCGGGACGAGGGACGGAGCGGCTGGCACGACTCCTTCGGCCAGCGTCGTGACCCCTTCCTTTCTCCAAATATGAACCCCTCCCGGCTCGCTGGTCGCCGCGGGTATTGCCGCTTCCGGACCGCCCCCTTTGAGGGGGACCTCGTGAAACGAACGCAACGGCTCGATCTCGATCGCGCCGTCTGCCTTGCGCTGAATGTTTTGGAAAAAGAACGCGAGACCGACCGCAATCCCAAAGATGATCGGGATCACGCCGAGCGGGATCCGAAGTCGCTCGACCTCCTGAAAGAACCGCCGGACAAAAGCGAGGAACGTGTTCCAAATCGAAGTCGCGGCGATCGGGAAGATTCCTCCCAGAACGACTGCGGATAACGAGGCTACCACCCCGCTGTACGACGGAAGTCGCCGGGTCGACTCGTTCCCACGTCGCATCCTTTGGTTTCGCTCCGTGGCGCTCCGCCGGCTAGGGGGGTTAGACGAGGCTACATAATGATTGTCAGCAGCAGTGGCGAACCGTTGCTTGATTCACTTCTTTGCCCGAACTGGCCCCGACCATAGAGAGCTACCGGCCCGAGCGGATCGAAGATTGCACCGAAGACAGTTGCGTACCGTCGTGTCTCGATTTCAAACCGATTGTGTTCCTCGCCCGCGGAACCCCTAAGGACAAATCGCTATAACGGGGGGTAGGGATGCGAACGCACTATGATGGGTCCGGCGACGTCTGGGACGGAGGGAGCCGGCCCCGCAGCTCCCCCCGTCGCCCCTTCCGGACCTGCTCCCCGAAGACACCGATTCGCGAGCCTCAATACGCGCGTAGCCGCTGTGCTGGTTGCGCTGATCGTCGTCGGGGGAGTGGTGCTGATCGATCTTGAACTATTTCATCGCCCGGCGCCCGCGAATACAACCCCGCAAGAGACTCATAACTTTCCGACCCCCATCCAGCACGTCATTGTGATCTTCATGGAAGACCAGGACCTAGGCGATGTCCTGACGAACGGTTCCTTTGAGCGATATTTGGCGACTCACTATGCCTTCGCGTCAGGATACTATGGCTTGACCTCGGATTCGCTCAAGAATTACGAGTACGCCACGAGCGGCGACGAGGGAGATCCCAACGCCTCGAACCTCGCAAACCTCGTGAATACGACCGGGGAATCCTGGATGGCGTACATCGAGAGTATGCCCACCCCCTGTGACCCCAACAGTACCCGTGGCTAACACGACGTTGCCCGCGTCCGAGGTCGGCAACCAAACCGACCATCTCGTTTACGACACCAATCACGACCCCTGGGTCGAGTACAATTATCGCTTCATCGGGAAAGGGAACCAGACCGCGTACTGCGACCAGCACGTGGTGAATCTGAGTCAGTGGAACACGACGCTCACCTCCGGAGCGTTACCGAACTACGCCTGGATCACTCCGAACGACACTAATGACGATCACGAATGTCCGGCTTGTCCGGAGGCCATCGCGCACGGAGACGCGTGGCTCCGCGGCTTCCTCAATCCGTTTCTGAATAGCAGCTACTTTCGCAACAGCGTAGTGCTGCTGGCCTACGATTACAATTCGACCGAAGCCCTGCCCAATGGCCAGCCGGATAACGTGCCGGCGCCGGTGTACATGGTGGCGATCAGTCCATGGGCCCATCTCGATTTTACGTCGAACGTGGGGTACAATGACTTCAACATCCTCACCACCACGGAATGGTTACTGGGCCTCGGCCACACGGGACACAATGACAACTGGCCGCAGAATCCCCCGATGACCGACCTCTTCGATTTCGCGGCCACTTATGTGGTGAGTGGGACGGTGACCAACAATGGTTCACCGGTCGCGGGTGCGAGCGTCGGGGGGGACGGCTACGATGTGATCACAGGCATGAACGGAACGTTTGAGCTCCCGCTTCCGAACGGGACCTACTCCTTCTCGGCCAGTTTGTCCCACGGGACATGCTACGGCTCGCCCCAGGGGTTCACCGTCGCCGGCGGACCCACGATCGCCGACTTCCGCCTCTCGTGTGCGTGAACATGTCGATCCGCTGCCGATCGGGGGTGAGTTCCGGTCTCTCCTTCGAGCGAGGTCGGGTGGCCGGCCCTTGGAGGGCGGACCCATGAGCGAGCCGCCGAAGATCATTCGAGCGGTCCCGGTCGCACCGGTCCCGCTCTCCAATCCGTACTGGCACCGGCCTGCCCGAAGGCGCGGGAAGCGGCATCCGAATGTCACCGTCATCACGGTGCTCGTCGTGCTGAGTTCGGTCGGCGGGTCGGCGCTCTACTTCCTCCTCACGAGTCACGACCTGAGGCACCCTTCCCCGGCGTCCTCACGTCGCGCCAGTGCTCCCGACCCCAATTCAGCACGTGATCGTCGTGTTCGTAGGCGGCAACGCTGGAGGAGAGCTCGTGGCGAACGCCAGCTCAAGTCAGTCCAAACAAGCCCCCTATCAGGCGAACCTTGCGGAGCAGTACGCCTACGCGGGACATTTCTCCGGACTTAGTTCCTACGCCTACTATGATTACCTCTACGCCACCAGCGGCGTCAATTCGCAAAACACGCTGTCGATCGCCCAACTCATCGACCATGACGGCGAGAGTTGGGCCGACTACTCGGAGAACATGACCACTCCGTGCAATACCAGCGGGGCGCAGAACTACTCTTCAATTTACGACCCTTTCCTGACCTACAACTACGTGACTCAAAACTCGCAGTACTGCGCTGACCACATCCTGACCTTCGCCGACTGGGACGATGCACTCACTCACGACGCCCTTCCGAATTATGTCTGGATTCAACCGATGCTTCCGGTCCAAAGGGGCGGTGACAACCTCTCCATGGTCGACAAGTGGCTGTCGGGATTCCTAGCGCCAGTGGTCTCTGCACCGGCGTTTTCGAGCAGCGCCGTCTTTGTCGCATACGCATCGAATCAAACTTCGCCACAGCCTAATGGCACGGGGCTGGTCTATCTCACCGCCATCAGCCCCTACGCCCATTTTGACTATACCTCCAGTGCGCCCTACAACGACTACGACCTCCTGACGACGACCGAATGGCTCCTCGATCTAGGCCACACTGGCCACAACGACAATTGGGCGAACGCGCCGCCCATGACCGATCTGTTCGATTTCGCTCCGACGTACGAGGTTCGAGGAACGGTCTCGTACCCTGCCGTCCTCCCGATGTCCTCGGTCACCGTCGCCGGCGACGGCTACTCCGTTCCCGTGACGAACGGAACGTTCTTGCTACGTCTGCCGAACGGGCAATACACGTTCGAGGCGTATTCCCTCGGTTGTACGTCGAACGGAGCTACCCAGTTGGTCGTCGCGGGAGCGAATCAGACCTGGAGTAGATTGGTGCTGACGTGCGGCGTTGCCCTTGCTCCGCAGAGTGCCGGGGACACGCCCCCCTGGATCATGGGCGCACGGTCGCGATAAATTCTGGCAGCCGCGCGACGAGGTCGGCCGACCGTAAGCCCATACCTGGAGGCGGCCCGAGATCCGAGGGAACGTTCCCCCCGGTCACCGCGGGCGGCGAATCTCCCATAGATCCCCCGCCGTGCCGGGGGGAGTCCGAAGCCCGCCAGACGAGGAGGCTTCCCGGGGGAAGCACCCAATTTGACGCAATGCCGGAGCTTCCGCTGTGACTGACGGGGTTACTGCTCCCGCTGGACCAGGTCCACAGGGTCGCCGGCGCCCCGACCGGGATCGCGGAGCTGAGATTGACGCTCACCGACCAGCTGGCATTCGCGTTCACGAAGGCAAGGAGACTCGGGGTTTCCGGACTCCAACCCAGGACTGCCGCGTACAGACTCCCGACGGTCGACGTAACGGAAGTGGCTAACCGGATCGAGGGCAGCGAAGAAAAGAGCGTAGAAAAGAGGCTATAGATCGGTTCCGTGGAGCCCGACGGAGAGAGCCAGCTGGCGGGGTAGGTCCCCTGAGAAACCCAGAAAAGCGCGGCGGAAACGTTGAGATCGATCGATTGGACGATCTCCGCGGATTCATACGGAATCCACGGGAACCCGGTATTGGGCGAGCCGGGGGATGACGGGCCGACCGAGATTTCATCGACGAGAATGGGAATGTGACACGTCGAGCAGACCGCCGTAATGGCCGCCTCATCCGCGGCGACCCGCACCGGCAGCCCTTCGGGCCCGGAGAGCGTCGCGTAGAATCCCGTGAGCGAGCCATTTTCCTGGGAGGTACTGACCGGATACACATGGATCGCGACGGCGCTGATGTTCGGGCCATTCTCGGCGACGGTCGATTCGATCCAGGCCGGCTCGTCTGCGACCCCCGTCCCGATTCCCGGGAGACCGATGATCGGAGTATGGGGATCGATCGTTCGGATGGCGGAAATGTACTGCCCGACTTCGGCCGCGTATTCCGGCGGGGTGGGGGGTGCGGTTTGATTCGGCGCCCAATCGGCCCAAGCGATTCCGTAGTGATTCCAAAGCCCGGGTTCATTGCCGATCTCCCAGTATGCGGGCTCGAACGAGAGGTTGTGGACGAAGGCGTTGACTTCGAGCGCCGCGAACGCGGGATCGTCGATCTCGCCGGGCAGCGTGATGATGGCGGCGCAATGGATCGGTTGGCACCAGGAGACGAAGGCCGCCATCGTCGTGGCGGGCGGAAACGGCTCGCCCGAGTTTCCGTAGATCAAGCCCGACCCATTGTCGGCCAAGGGGTCGACTCGATCCGAGAGCGCTCCGCCTGGCCAGCGGACCATTTGGACCCCCGCGGCAGCGACGGCCGACCCTTGAGCTCCGTCGATCGAGAAGTCGGCCCGAAGATCTACGCCGAGTAAGTCCGCGGGAAGGCCCTTTGCCGCGGAAGCAGGCCCGGTGGTGATCTGAGCCGCCGCCTGGGGATAGCTCGGGCTGGTCGGTTGCGACGCGAGATAGATCCCGATCCCGACCAACGTGGCAAATGCGATACCGAGCGCCGCCAGAACGGCCACGATCGCTCGGAACCGACCCGGACGCACGAGAGGCGATGGGGAAAGCTCGCTAATAACTTACGCCGCGCGTCGAGTTTTGTCTTAAACTGGGATGACGGAAACTCGAGGCTGGTGCGTAGCGAGACCTTCGTCAGTCGTACCCCCAGCTTCGAAGGCGACGGTCCACTTCCGTGTCCCGTCGACCCGTCGTGGTAGAACCGGCGGTCGCGCGAGATCGTCCGACCGCCTTTTCGGCATACTCGACGAGCCGTCCCGGAGGAGCGGAGCCTTCCCCGTCGATTCCGAGGGCCTTGCCGGTATCGTCCATCGAGCAGGTCCCTTCCGCCCCAAACACGCGGATACTGCGGTGGTAACTAGAACGCGGGGGGGATAACAGGAGGCCCCGGGGCGGATGCGGGGCCGGTCCCTCCCAGAAAGCCGCGGCGGGCCCACGATGTTCCAAGCTGGAGGCCAAGATCCGGTCGATGGGAGTGTCCTGTTCTTCGATCCCTCGAGCCACCAAGACATCGAAGATATGTCGGAGGTCCACCCATTCGGGAGTCCGGGTCGGGGCAAGAACCGCCTGGCCTCCCCGGAATTCGAAATAATGGGCCGGCACCCGTACTCAGCCCGTCGAACAGGAAAAAGGCGTGTCCGAAGGACCCTCGGTTCTCTCCGAGCGCCTGCCCATGATCGCTCACCACCAACAGCGAAGCGTCCGCGAGGACCCCCTCGGACCTAAGGACGCCAATGAGCTCCCCGAGCGCGCGGTCTAACCGCTGACCCGCTTCGGAGTACGGTTCCATCATGTGCAGGGAGGTTCCCCAATGGGCCAAGGCTTGCGTGTGACGAGCGAGGTTCACGGAGGGGAGGTACTCGAGGTCGAGCCCACCCGTAGACCGGTTCGACGGCGCCACGTACGGTTCGTGCATCTCCATGAGATTGACCAACAGGTGGAGCGGCTTTTGTCGATCCCGCGAACGCAGGAACTTTCGGACCGATCGCACGACTTGCGTGCCGGCGTACATCGGGCGGACCGCCTGATGCGCCGCGGTCCCGGTGAACTGAAGAAATCGGTCGAGCGATCCGGATCCGGTTTGCTTCCCCGAGGCCGCCAATCGCTGGATTCGCGAGAAAAGAAACTGTTCGAATCCGGCCACCTGAATCCCCTGGAGAACGAGGCTGGACAGCCAGGTCGGCAGGCCGGGATTGAACTGTTCATACCCGCGAGCGGTTCCCACTTCCGGCGCGACGAGCCAATTGGCGGAGAAGGCGGCAGTCGCGCCTCCGCGTTTCGTCCAGATCTCCCCAAGGAATGGATTGGAAGGGATCTCGGAGGTGCCCGAGGCCACGTGAAAATGCGTGAGCCAAGGATCCGTGCCGGAGAGCAGACTGACATGCGAGGGGGGTGTCCAGCAAGAGCTCGCTACCGCATTCGAAAACTCAACCCCTTCCGAGGCGAGCTTCCGAAGGAAGGGCATGGCGCTGCCGTCCTGAAGGCCGGGGAACCATTGCGGATGTCGGAGCGTGTCCAAGACGACAACCACGAGATTCTTCGGCATGGAATCGTACGGGGGGCCTAGCCTGCTTGGGCATCGTAGATAGGCTTTATGGCGTCGACGTTGAAATTCGTCACTCGTACCCCCACGATTTCATCTGCGCGTCGAGCTCGGCTTCCTGAACCGGTAGGTGACCCCGCGCTTGCATTCGTTCTGCTTCGAGTCGCTCATACGCGCCAAACACCCGGGCTCGAGTCGAATCCCTTTCCGCCCCAGAGAGCTCGGTGGGTACATCTACGTCCGGATTACCGGGGAAAGTCCACGTCGAAACGGCACCGGTCTCGAGATCGAGGAGGTACTTGTGATCCTCTGCGTAGGCCGCGACGAGCCGGTGGTTCCACGTCAGATCGTTGCGGATTCCCCGCAGCGATCGGTTTTGGTCTGATGCAGGTCCGCCCTCGAAATAGACCCATCCGGTTGCTCGGCTTTGCGGAACAAAAGGGAATGGAGCTCGGCCAGACGGGTCGAACGGAGCTCGACCGCTCGCAGCGGCCCGAAGCCAGCCCGCGGCCTCGGTCAAGCTCACCCATGGGTCGATCTGCGGGGGGAGACTCATGCCCCGGGGGGGAACAATGACCGCGGGCACTCGAGTAATGGACTCCGTCGCGCCGCAACCGTGGTAGACGTTCCCCCGCTCCCCGAAGGACTGGCCGTGATCGGAGGTTACAATGACCAGGGTGCGGTCCAGCTCGCGTTCCCGTTCCAGCGTTTCGAGCATGGCTCCGAGTTTTCCGTCGGCGATGTGGAGCGCCTCTCGGTACGAGTCGATCAATAGCGGCCAAGGCACTCGACGCTGGAGCTCCGGGATCGCCAACAGGTAGTAGCGTGCCGTCCTTGCAAACCAGCGATCCGAAAATGAAACGCTCCGTTTTCCATCCAGTTCCGGATACGGTTCGTGGCAATTGACCAGATTGATGAAGGCGAAAAAAGGCCGTTCCCGACCTCGTCGATTGATCCACTGATCGAACTCTCGGACCACCAGATCCGTCGTCCGTTCGGCCTTGAAGGCGACCTCCGAGGGGTAGTTGAGGGCGTTAACCGGAAACACGAGCGGGGGGATCGCCCGAATCGCACTGCGAACCTCCGGAGAATACAGAAACTTGCGGCGTCCGAAAAGTCGGTGGAGCGAGCTTCGGTCGTCGTTGGACGCCATGATCCTCGTAGCTTTCTGGACCTCGAATCCGTCCTCAAGTCCGTAGCCGGAGACGAGGTGAAGCTGCTCGGTGAACAGGCCTGTCTGATATCCCCGGCGATTCAACCAAGAAGCCACCGTCTCAAAGGGAGGAGGACCTTTGACAAAGGACCGCAATCCGTGTGCGCTCGGATACGAGCCGGTGAAGAACGACATGTGGGCCGGGATCGTCCAATTCGCCGGGGCGATGAGCCGGCGGAACACCGTCCCTCCCCGACGGACCATTCCGTCGAGTACGGGGGTCGAGCCACCAAATCCCGATCCATTCGTCCCGGTATCCACGGCTCGAGCGGCATCCAGGATGACGAATAGGAGATTCGGTCGCCTTTCCGTTCGGTTCTCGTTTGACGCCGCCATTTTCTTTTGGTCCTGCGATTCGGGGTATTAAACTGACTTTCGGAAGTTCGTTCGCTCCCCGGAACCCGAGATCGCAGATGTACGAGGGAGAACGGATGGATACGTATAAGTACTCCCGTGGCTCGAACTCCTTCGCCGGGGTCCGGGACCCTGGAACCGGGTAATATTGATGAACGTCGAAGGATCGAGCGCGAGGATGCGACCCCCACGGATGCCGGCGTCCCGTTCCCGAAGATTTGCACGCACGTTGGTCTCGGTCGCTGCGATCGCATTGGTCGTGACCTTTCTCGTCCCAGGCTTCTTCGTCCCACCTTCCGTTTCGGTCACCTCTCCGGCATCGGTCGGAGGAATTCAAAAAGACAGTTGTACTTGCTGGATGTTCAACATCACGGAAACCGGCTTACCCCTCGGCACGACCTGGACCGCGGTGTACGCGGGGGTCCACAAGACGACCAATGGAACCTCCCTTTCGTGGGGGGCTGCGAACGGTACCTACAATTGGTCGGTGCTGCCGACGAGCTTCGCCTTCGGAGGGCAGGCATGGCCCGAGTGGGCCCCCAATGTCTCGCGAGGAACGGTCCACGTCCTCGCCCAATCGATCGACCTGAGCATTTCATTCCTGAGGGCCTGGACGGTCACGTTCACGGAGAGCGGACTGCCGTCCGGAACCAATTGGACGACCCGTCTGTTCGCATACGGAAGCACGCCGACCACCGACCGCTACTCGACGACCAATTTCTTCCACTACCCCTTGTTCAACGGAACTTACAACTTCGAAGTGTTCAATATCCAGGGCGCTACTGGAGTGGAATATGTTCCGACCCAGGCCAATTACACCCTGGTCAAAGTTGCCGGGCACAACGTGTCCGAGAATGTGGTGTACGACACCTACTACTACCTAGGCACTACCGCGAGTCCTCCGAGTGGCGGAACCGCCTCTCCCACGAGTGGATGGTATGCCTCGGGGGCGTCTCCTCAGCTCGGCGAGACTCCGGCTGAACGGCTACCGATTCACCGGATGGGTTGGAACCGGCACTGGAAGCTACTCGGGGCTGGCCAGCTCGCCGACCATTACCCTGAACAATCCGATCAATGAAACCGCGATGTTTTTCGCCTCCACCTACAACGTCACCTTTTCGGAGAGCGGGCTCCCCTCGGGGACCTCGTGGTCAGTGACGTTGAATGGATCGACCGAGTTTTCGACTACGAGCACGATCGTCTTCACGGTGATCAACGGTAGCTACGCGTTCAACGTGAGCGCCGTTACCGGATACACGGTGCAGCCATCCTCCGGCCGGGCAGTCGTTACCGGAGCTGCCGTCCCGGAAGCCGTCACCTTCATGCTGATCGTGGGAGCCACTTACTCGGTCTCGTTCACCGAAACGGGACTGGTTCCCGGAACTACCTGGTCCGTGACGCTCGGCGGGGCGCTTGAATCTTCCACGACCGCGACCATTGTCTTCACCGAACCCAACGGAACTTACTCGTACAGCGTGACCTCGGTTGCGGGTTACCAGGTGAGTCCGGCCTCCGGGAATGTGGACGTGAGCGGCGCGCCGGCCTCGCAAGGAATTAGCTTCACGACCACGGCTCCGGGAAATGTACACGGTGACCTTCGCCGCAACCGGATTGCCTTCGGGCACCTCTTGGTCGGTCACGTTCAACGGAACGCTGCAAAGCTCCTCAAGCGCGTCGATCGTGTTCAACGAACGGAACGGATCCTACGCATTCAGCGTGGCCGCTGTGAGCGGCTACAGTGCTTTTCCCGCTTCGGGAAACGTTACGATTCGGGGGCTGAACTCGAACGAGGCGGTCACCTTTACGGCCAACTCCGGCGGGAGTTCGGCCCTCTTCGGGGGCCTGACCACCCTCGAGTGGATCATTCTCATCGTCGTCATCCTGGCGGTCATCGCGGCCATCGTGGCCGTGCTGACGATGCGGCGGCGATCGCCCCCGAAGGTCGAACCAGCCCCGCCCAAACAACCGTAATCGGACTGAGTCCACTTTTCGCCTTCGGAAGACCCCACAAAACGGACAGGTCGCCGCCGGAGGGAGTCGCTGGCCCCCGACGGGGCGAACCGGTAATTCCCTCCCCCCGCCGTCCGGGAGACCCCGCCAAGCCAACTCGGGTCTCACGGTGAGGAGGGGAGGGCGGATGGATACGTATAAGTACTCACGTGACTCCCGCTCTCTTGTCGGGGTCCGGGACTCCGCAGCCGGGTAGGTTCGATGAACGACGTTGGCGACAGCTCGTGTGCGAAAGGCTATTCGTGGACGACGTTGAGACTTCGAAGTCGGAAGCATTCCCTCGTTCCCATCGCCGCGATTGCATTAATCGCGGCGTTCGTCGTTCCCAGTCTCTTCATTTCGGCCGCCGCCGGCGCCCCCGCGCTCTCGTCGAGCGCGGGGATTCATCCGGCGGCTTGCGCTTGCACCTTTACGATCAATGAAAACGGACTCCCTAACGGAACGAAATGGACCGGCGTGTTCATGGGGAATCACGTCAGCACGAACAACACTTCGATTTCCTGGTCGACTGGCAACGGTACGTTCAATTGGTCCGTTCTCCCCACGAGCTTTACGCCCGGTGGGAAAGCGTGGCCCGAGTATGCCCCTGACCCCGCGAGAGGAACCATTCAGATCATCGCGACTTCCTTGAGCGTCAATGTCACTTTCCTTCCGGCATGGACCGTCACCTTCACCGAGACGGGTCTTCCTTCCGGCACCAACTGGACCACGCGATTGCTCGCCTACGGCCAGACGCCCGCCACGAATCGGTATTCGACGAACGACAATTTCCACTACCCGTTGTACAATGGGACGTACAACTTGGAGGTCCTGACCGCGGCCGGACCCTTCGGCACTCGCTACGTGCCTACGGTATCCGATTACGGACCGATCAAGGTCCGGGGAGCCAATCTGAGTTATTCGGTGACCTTTACGACTCAGTACCGAGCTCAACACTTTCTCCAACCCGATCCACGGGGGTACGGCGACTCCCCCGAGTGGATGGAATGCCGCGGGCGCCGTCGTTCAGATCGGCGAAGGACCCGCGAACGGCTACGTATTTACGAGTTGGGTCGGCGCCGGAGCCGGAAACTACACCGGCCCGAACGATTCGGCGTCGATCACGATGAACGGCCCGATTAATGAGACGGCCAACTTCTTTGCGGCGACGTACAACGTGACCTTTACCGAAACCGGTCTCTCCGCAGGTACGATGTGGTCGGTGACGTTGAATGGTTCCCTGGAATCATCGACTACGACCTCTATCGTTTTTGTCGAGGTCAATAACACCTACAGCTTCAATGTCAGCGCAGTTTCCGGCTGATACGGTGAGTCCCGCTTCGGGCAACGTCGTCGTGAACGGTGCCGCGCTTTCCGAGCCGGTCGTGTTCAGCGTCATCGTCGTCCCAACGTACGCCGTGACCTTCACGGAATCCGGACTTGCTTCCGGGATCAACTGGACCGTCACGCTCAACTCGTCCGTCCAGCACTCGACCTCGGCGACGATCGTATTCACCGAATCGAACGGCAATTACAGCTACTCCGTCCATTCTGTCGCTGGCTACCGGGAGAGTCCTGCGAGCGGCAACCTCATCGTATCCGGTGCGCCGGCTTCGGTGCCCGTCACCTTCACCGCGCTGCCCCCAACGACGTACCAGTTGACGTTCACTCAATCGGGATTGATCTCCGGAACCAATTGGTCGGTCACGGTGAACGGCCAGCTCCAAAGTTCCGAGGGATCATCGATCACCTTCAACGAGCCCAATGGGACCTACACGTTCACGCCCACCAACGTGAGTGGGTATACGGTCGTCCCGACCAAGCTCCAGGTCTCGATTCAGGGAGAAGGCTTGAATGAGATCATCTCCTTCACCCCCACGAAGAGCTCCGGAGGGGGTTCCAGCGGGAGCCTTACGACATTCGAGTGGATCATCCTCCTCGTCGTGATCCTCGGGATCATTGCGCTCATCATCGTCGTCCTCGCGACTCGGCGACGAACGGAGCCCCCCGTGGCGGAACCAGAGCCGAAGACCCAGTCGTAGTATTGCTTCTCCGCCCGCCGCCGCGAGGGAGCGGCCGAGTCGAAGATCTTGGCGCATCCGTGGGTCGGCCTCCAGGCAATCTACTTGGATGCAGATCTCGTTCCAAACTGCGAAATCCCTCCGACGAGGGTGGGTGTTATACCGCACACCCGTCTGCGCGGCTCCTTGTCCGAAACGGGTGACGCGACGCGAATCCAGCAAGACGCTCCCGGGCCGCGACGGTCGCCGAATCGTTCCCGGTCCTCCCCTCGAGCGATCGCGACCTTCACGCTCTTCGGAGTTGTGTTGGTTGCCCTAATCCTAGCGGTCGGCCCGACCAATGGATTGACCTTTGCGCCTCATTCGACCTCAGCTCCCCCTAGTGACGCCCTGACGACCCTCGCAGATTTTCCGACCACCATCCAGCACGTGGTCGTGATCATGGACGAGAACAAGGAGTGGAGCACGGTCTGGGAACATGGTCCCTACGAGGTTTCGCTCGCCCGCACTTACGCGAACCTATCGCAATTCTATGCTATTCGCCAAGCCTCCTGGCCGTCGTACGTCGGAGCAACCTCCGGTGACACCCCGCCGGCCGGTCCCACCCCGATTAATGTCCAAAATCTAGCGGATCTCACTACGGCTCATGGCGAAACCTGGGCCCAGTGGAGTGAGAGTGCGGTGGGCACGTGCGACCGCACGGACAACGTGGCTCATCTGTACGACACGGCGCACGTCCCGTTCGTGTGGTACGATGATGTGTATGGAAATTCGGCCGAATGCAACGCGGATGTGGTGCCGATGACGTTGACCCAGATGCAGACCGCTTTTGCGAGCGGAACCTTGCCGAACTACCTCTTCATCACGCCGAACGTCTACGATGACGGCCACACCTATTCCCGAACCTGCACGCCGGGCGTAACCAACCAACCGATCGCCGAGACCGAATGCGCAGACGCCTGGTTGCAAGCGCTGCTCAATCCTTTGATCGGCAACACGCCTCTTTTCGCCCATACCGCCGTCTTCATCACGTATGATCAGACCCAGACCTCCGACAATTCGGGCTCGATCGTCGGCGCTTCCGGGGGCCACGTCTACGCTTCGGTCGTCAGCCCGGTCGTGATTCCCGGCTACAGCGCTACGACTCCTTACACAGACACCAATCTGCTCACCACGACGGAATGGCTCCTCGGGCTACCCGGTGGCACGCTTCAGAACGATAACTGGACCCTCCACCCCCCGATGGAAGACCTGTTCTATCCCGCCGTGACCGGCACCGTCAGCGATAGCGTGTCGCACGCGGGCCTCCCGAACGCGACCGTTTCCGCCACGGAAGGGTCGATGACCGAATCAAGACTCACCGCTCCGAGCGGAAATGTACGAGCTCTTCTTGCCGCCCGGAATGTACACCGTCACCGCCCGCGATTCCGGTTATGTGCCGGGTCAGGACTCCGTCACGGTCGGAGGGGCTCCGGTCTCGGGCGTGAACTTTGCCTTGGTGGCCATCGCTTTCTCCGGGCCTTCCATTCTCTCGCACACGTTCTTTACGGTAGTGTCGAGCCTGAGCGGGAGCTCCTCTCCGTTCGTTTCGAATCCGGGAGATGCGATCGTGGTCTTCGTCGCGATTCACTCTTCCAAGACGGTTGTCTCGGTCACCGATTCGGTCGGAGATCCATTCTCGTCGAGCTACTACGAGCGGTCGGGGAGCACCGTAGGGCTCGCCGTCTGGGTGGCCGTCGACGCAACGGGGGGGCCCGGGGTCGTGGTTACGATGACCGGTTCCTCGGCCAATGATGCGACCTATGCCGTTCTGGTCGTCGATGTGACGGGAGTGGCTGTAAATCCCCTCACGCCTCCTTCCGGTTCTCGGGTCGAGCGCCGGCAAAGACAACAAGGCGTTGACGAGCTCCATCGGAGCCGCCTCGACTGAACTGATCCTGGCGGGATTTGCCACGAGGGGAACCGTGGATTTCTCTTCGACCGGGGTCGGGAGCCTCCTGGACTCGGGGACCGCCCTTCTCAACGGTTATGATACTTCGGGGGCCGGCGAGTTACTTTGACGCCTTTAACGCCGGAACGGTGGTCATGAGTGCCGCGATCAACGTCTCCGAGCCTTGGGCCGAAGCGATCGTCGCGCTGGAAGGCCCCGCGTGAATCCCTAGGGTAGCATGTACCCGTGCTCCTAGTTCGCGACCGAAGCTCACGAATCTGTGTCGATGTATCTTCGCTCGAGTGCCAAGCTGGACAAAGGATTATGGCTCTCAATCCGGTCAGCAGATCTATGCCAGCGGGGACGACGTATCCCAGGGGAGTGCGTGACTCTTCTTTCGGGCTCGTCCGGGGGCCCGGCAACGACACTATCGCCCCTCCCCCCGTTCCCTCGTCTCTGCTGTAGTTCCGGCGGTCGGAGCGAGCCTCATCACGTTGTTCCTCCTCCTCGGGACTGCCCGGAGGGGTCCCAACGACCCTAGGAAGTCCTCCCGGAAACTCGACGACCTCCCTAACGGCGCACTCCTTCCCGACCCCCATCCAACACCTCGTCGTGATCTTCATGGAGAATGCGAACGCGTCCTGGGTCTTGCAAAACGGCAGCTATGAGGCCTATCTGGCGGCGAATTACGCCTACGCCGCCGATTTCTACTCGGTCCGCCACTCTTCCCAGCCATCGTACATGGCGGCGACCTCCGGAACCGATTCCAACCAGCTGCGGGTTACTTCCACCAAGAACATCGCGGACCTCCTCAAAACCGCCGGTCTGACGTGGGGGGATTATCAGCAGTCGATGCCGACCGTCTGCGATACGAGCAACAATGCGAAGAAGTCATTCCCCTACTCTCCCGGACACAATCCCTTCGTGTGGTACAAGGATGTCGAGAGCAACAAGTCGCTCTGTGACTCCCATGTCGTTGGATTCACTCCACTGCTGAGCGAAATCCAAAGCGGGACCCTCCCCAACTATTCGTTCGTCGTCGCCAATGAGTACAATGATGCCCACGGGGATCCCTACAACAATCTTCAGAGCACCTGTCCTCCCTTCGCCGCCTGGGAGACCAACGTAAGCTGCGGCGACAGCTGGCTTCGTGGCTTCCTTCCGTCCATCCTGAATTCAACCACCTCGGAGGCCAGCTCCACCGCGGTGCTGCTAACCTACGATGAAGCCAATGACTCGGACACCCGGGGGATCGGGGGCACCGTGGGCGGAGGGATCGTCTACACGGTTGTGGCCGGCGCATGCGCCCGTCTGGGATATACCTCGACGACGCCCTACGAGACCTATTCGGACCTAACGACCGCGGAATGGCTGCTCAATTTGGGAACCTTAAACCAACACGATTCCATGAAAAAGTTACCCCCCGTTGAAGAACCTGTTCAGCCCCTCGTGTCTCTCGGACCCCTCGGTCTCGGTCTCCTGGAATGACACTGCGTTTTCCTCTCTCGGACTGCTGTCGTCGGCGGACCCGACGGCCGCCGTTCCGCGGCTCGTTTATCCATTTCATCTACCCGCGGTACGCGCCTACTGAACGCGCGGGGATTGAGTCGTCTCAGATGCGGGTCCCGATTGATATCGCTGCGTCGATGTCAATCTTATAGTGTTCAGGTGGAAGACGCACGCTCGGAGCTTTAATTC
>CAVVLX010000004.1:0-3585 GCA_963749195.1 uncultured Thermoplasmata archaeon | reverse complement strand
GCGACCCTGCCCGATAAAGATGGCCGGTTAGGGGGCCTGCCGACTTCAGTGCATGGACGGATTGAATTGAGCGCGCCCCGAGGCCGCGAGACCAATGCTAGCCTGGTTGATCGCCCCGACCGGTAGGACCAGACATTCCGCACTGACATGAATCGCAGGGTGCAAGGCCTGATGCACCCATCCACTGTCGGTGGCCGTCAAAGACCCACCGCCGATAATCAGCCTCGCGTACCGATTATATACATTGAATCCATGTACTGTACATGAGTTCCACAGAGGATCGGTTGACCAGTATTCCGGTCCACGCCACGACCGTCAAACTGCTGCAGCAGTTGAAGACCGGGGCGCAGAATTGGGATGACTTCTTGCTCTCTGCCTTCGAGGACTTACTACCGCAGGACACCCTTGCGGAGCTCGACCGACGGGAACGAGAAGAGACCAGTCGGCCGTTTGCCGACGTACTCAGGGACCACCCGATGCTTACGCGCCGCCGCCGAGTACGGCGTGACCCGTAACGCTCTTACTCCTTGGAAGGAGCAGCTCACTTTCTTGGCCTCCGCGGAGCGAGAATTTCTCGCCCTGCCAAAGGCGGTCCAGGATGCATTCCTCGCGGCTTTTCCCCGATTTGCCCAACATCCAACTCGCGCCACACGAGATCTCGATGTCACACCACTCAGAGATCGGGCGGGGCGTTGGAGACTTAGAGTGGAGGGCGGTCATCGGGGGATCTATCGAATCGTCCACGGACGTCCGGATTTCGAGATGTTCGAAACGCGAGTTCAAGTCTATGCTCGACTTCGAGCATTCCTGATATCTCGCCAGAAGTGACGGACGCGTCCACTCCGGAACTATCGACTTCTACAACCCCTACGTCCGATTTCTGGCCCGGGTGGTTGTAAGGACTGTTGCGCCTCAACTTGGAGTCACGACCGCCGGTGCTGGCGATCTGCCGGGGTGGAGGGCCGTCAAAGTCCATATGCTCCAACCGTAATCTGCTGCGAACCAGGATGAGCGTAGGGCACTCGCGGAGTTCCCGATGCAACGGGCGAAGTTGGCAAGGGGGTTAGGAATCCCGTGGGGCCTGCTCGGCCCCCACGCACGCGGCAGGGACGAGGGTACCGGCGACGAGAGCACTTGCCTTCTTCGGTCGTTGATAGCTCGTCCGACTCTGAGAGAGCGCGACTCCTAGCAATCTGTTTCTGTCATGGAGACGTTGAGCCTGGAGGATGCCGACGGGGTCGCGCCGCCTTGCGGCGATCATGTTCACGGACATTGTCGGGTTCACCGCTCTAACCCAGAGAAACGAAGCCGAGGCAATGCGGCTTCTGGCGCGCCATAATCAGATCCTCCGGCCCTTTTTTGAGCGATTCCACGGTCGGGAAATCAAGACGATTGGAGACTCCTTTCTCGTAGAGTTTGAAAGCGCTCTCGACGCGACTAACTGCGCTGTCGAAATTCAGAAATCCCTTCTGGAGTCAACGCCTTCGCGTTCAGGCGCCGTTACGCTCCGGTTGAGGATCGGCGTCCATCTGGGCGACGTCATCCATTCGGAGGGGGACGTCCTTGGCGACACGGTGAACATCGCGTCTCGGATCGAGCCGCTGGCTGACCCGGGCGGTGTCTGTGTCTCGGGCCAAGTCTTCGATCAAGTCCAAAACAAGATGGAGATACAATTCGAGAAACTAGGAACGTCCGAGCTGAAGAACGTCCAAGTGCCGATCGCGGTGTACCGGGTGCGCTTTCCGATCGGTCGGGGAAAAGCACCGCCCGTGCAACCTGACCCGAGTAGCCCACGACGTCTCGCCGTCCTACCCTTCACTAATATGAGTCCGGACCCGCAAGACGAATTCTTCGCAGATGGACTTACCGAGGAAACCATCGCTGAGCTCTCGCGAATACCTCGACTTCGCGTGATCGCGCGAACCTCTGTGATGCGCTACAAGACCACACCCAAGCCGATCGGGACGGTCGGCGCGGAACTCCGAGTGAACTATGTTCTCGAGGGGAGCGTGCGCAAGGCCGCCAATCGGATTCGCATCACTGCCCAGCTCATTGACGCGTCCACCGAGGAGCATTTGTGGACGGAGCGATTCGATAGAGAGCTCGCCGATATCTTTGCGGTCCAGGCCGACATCGCCTCGAACGTCGCCCACGCCCTCGATCTAAGATTCCAAGAGACCTCAGCGGTCGCCAAGGCGTCCCCCACGCAGGTGGAGGCCTATACCCTGTACCTTCGCGCCCGCTATCTTTGGAACCAGAGAACGTCGCCCTCGGTCAGGGCCGCCCTTCGGCACTTCGAGGAAGCGATCGAGATCGACCCGTCCTTCTCCCTCGCGTACTGCGGACTCGCCGATAGTTACTCCATCTTGGTGGACCGGGGAGATGTCCCCGCGGAAGACGCTCTGGACCGAGCCCTTGCCGTCGCGAAGAAGGCTCTGGAACTAGACCCAAAGCTCGCCGAGACTCATGCATCGATGAGCCTCGCACTCTCGCAAAGCAGCGACTTCATCGGGGCTGAACGGGAGCTCCGGAAGGCGCTTGAGCTGAATCCCGGTTTGGCTATGGCCCATCACTGGCTTGCGGGGGTGCTCGGGGCGTTGGGGCGAGCCAGCGATGCCGCCGACGAAGCTGCCAAGGCAGAAGAATCCGATCCCCTCTCGGTGGTCGTCCTAAACAACGCCGGACTTCATGCGTGGATTCGAGGGCAGGACGAGCGAGCCATGGCACGTTGGGAACACGCACTCGAGATTTCACCGACTAGTGAAATTGTGAACATAAACAGGATTTTATTCTTGGTGTCAAAGAGCCGGAGGAAGGAGGCGAGTGAAGTCCTTCGTGCGTTTGAATCGGGGACGGCCGAACCTCTCTCGAAACTCTGGGTGGGCGCGTGCGGGCATGCGGCGTTGGGTAACCGATCCGAGACGGTTCGCCGCGTCGAGGAAATGCGTGCGCTGCCGAAGGAACGCCAGTTTCCGCCGAATTGGTTCGGGTTCGTCTACGCTATTCTCGGGGATTTCGACCGAGCATTCGAAATTCTGCTCTCAGGACCGGCCGCCCTCGCTGGCTCGTCGGCCATGTTCTTGCGACTCTATCCGACCTTTGAGAAGTTCCGAAGTGACCCGCGCTTCGCCACGCTCGCTAGGCGATGGGACGATCCTCGGCTTCCCCAAAGCGGGTAGCGGAGGTCAAGCGTCCTCCGTGTTCGCCTGGTCGCGCAACCCACTCGTCCCGCCTTCACCCGCACTCTTGCGAAGGTTCGTTGGATCGAAATCGCTCCTTGCAGGAACGGTGATCCCGGGCGTAACGAATCGGCGCACCTATGAACCGACTTTCTAAGGCCTGCGCGGGCGTCCCTTCTCGATATGACGTATCACGAACTCATTGCCGTCCGGATCGGCGAACACACCCCGAGTTTGCATTCCGAGAGGGCTTTGGAACGTCTCAGGTTCGTTAACAATCGAGCCGCCGTGTCTGCGAATCTCGGCGCAAGCCGCCTTCGGGTCGTGGTGCGAGAAGACGATTCCCGTCACGGTCCCGGGTTCTCGGCCGCCTTCGCCCTCCCCCTGAATATGCATAGTTAGCAAC
>CAVVLX010000003.1:0-115359 GCA_963749195.1 uncultured Thermoplasmata archaeon | reverse complement strand
ATGGCCGCGCCGTCGCCAGGCCGGCGCGCTTGAGGCGCGAGATGGTCTTGATCGCGGTGGCGTGGGAGACGCCGAAACGCCGGGCGATGTCGGTCGGCCGCGCCTCGCCCTCCCCGGCCAATAGATCCGCGATCAGCTCGGCATAGTCCTCGAGCACGCCGTCGCCTGCTCCGACCGCGTCTTGCCGAAGCGGCGCGCCTGCGTGCCTTCCGCCGGAAGCTTTGCCATTGCGATTTGATACCCGGTGACTTGGTACCGGTCCGGCCGCCAATCGGCGCCGAGTGTTCCGGCGCCAAGTCTTCCGGCGCCACGTGTTCCCGCGCCGAACCGCAGACCATACTTAACCGGCCGTGTCAAAGTGTAGCCTACGCTACATAGTCCAGCCGTTGACGCGAGCGGCACCGCCCCTTATACTGTAACCAATGCTACATTTTAGGGTTAGTGCTGCGGAATCGCATGCCAAGCAGGCGCAAGACGACCGGGGCCATACCGGACGGGGCCATGTCGAACCTCGATGAAACGCTCGCCTTGACAGAGCCGACCGGGCGACCGGGGTCGCTGTCCGACCGGACGCTGGTCACCGCGCGTCAGGTGCTGGCCGGCCAGCGCGGGGGCTTGCGCGCCTCGCTGGCCTTTGCCGGTCCCGCGGTCGTCGCCTCGATCGCCTATAGGACCCGGCAATTTCGCCACCAACATCCAGGCCGGCGCGAAATACGGCTATGGCCTGCTCTGGGTCGTGCTGCTCGCCAACGTCATCGCGATGCTGTTCCAGGGCCTGTCCGCCAAGCTCGGCATCGTCACCGGCAAGAACCTCGCGGAAATGTGCCGCGATCATTTTTCGCGTCCGGTGGTGCTGGCGATGTGGGTGGTCAGCGAGATTGCCGCCATGGCGACCGATCTGGCCGAGTTTCTCGGTGGCGCCATCGGGCTGTCGCTGCTGCTGCATATGCCGCTCTTGGCCGGCATGGGCGTGACCGCGGCCGTGACCTACGGCCTGTTGATGTTCGAAGGCTACGGCTTCCGGCCGCTCGAACTGATCATCGGCGCGATCGTCGGCGTGATCTGCGTTTGCTATCTCCTCGAAATGTTCATCGCGCCGGTCGATTGGGCGTCGGCGGCCTACCATCTGGTCACGCCGCAAATCGCCGATGCCGAGGCGCTGCTGCTCGCCGTCGGTATCATCGGCGCCACCGTCATGCCGCACGCGATCTATCTGCATTCCGGCCTGACCCAGGCGCGGGTGCCGGTGCGCACCGACGCCGACCGGCGGAAAAGTTCTGCGCTTCTCCAACCGGGAAGTGATCATCGCGCTCGCCGTCGCCGGCCTCGTCAACATCGCCATGGTAATGATGGCGTCGGGCGCGTTCCACGCCGGCCATCCCGAGGTCGGCGAGATCGAAACCGCCTACCACACGCTGACGCGCCGCTGCTCGGCGCCGCGGCGTCCGGAATCTTCCTGGTCTCGCTGATCGCCTCGGGCATATCGGCCTCGACGGTGGGAACCATGGCCGGGCAGATGATCATGCAGGGCTTCGTCGGCTTCCGCATCCCGATCTGGCTGCGCCGGCTGGTCACCATCGTGCCGGCCTTCGTCGTGGTCGCGCTCGGCGTCAACGCGACCAGCGCGCTCGTCATCAGTCAGGTGATCTTGAGCATCGCGCTGCCGCTGCCGATGATCGCGCTGCTGATCTTCACCAACAGGCGCGACATCATGGGCGCGTTCACCAACAACCGGACAACCCGCGTCGCGGCGCTGATCGGCACGGCGGTGGTGCTATCGCTCAATGTCGTGCTGATCGCGCAGACGCTGCTGTAACCCCGGATCGAGCATCGCGAGATCCGGGAACGGCGCGACGAAAATCGCGCAAATGCAAATCCCGGATTGCGGGTCGGCAATCCGGGCTGCTTGCCAAGGTGGTGCGTAGCGCCCTGCAGAACGCGGCCTCGGTGGCAGGTCTGCTTTTGACCACGGAGTGCATCATTGCCGAAAACCAGGAGGAAACCAGGACAGCCACAGCCCCGATGCAGTCGGGCGGGATGAATCCAAAAATGACGTAAGGCTGATCGCCCTACGCGGCGGCGATACACTCTTTCACTTGTTTCCGCGAAACGGACCGGGAGTTTGTGCCTGCTTGCTGGAGCGACGGGTACAGTCGATACGACCATACGAAAAGCAAGCGATCGATGTTCCACAGTTTCACGCGCGCCGGTGATTTGCGTCGTAGCACTACCTGCTGTTGAGGCAGGATGAGATTCTCGGCCTCAAGCCGCGCTCGCTGCGCGAACCGCGACCGGATAGCAAGCAGCAGCTGGGTCACAAACGCGGGCATCGGCCGCTTCATTACCACACGCCCACCCGGGCGTCATCCCGGATAAGGTTTTCGGGAGGCACAGGTGTCGAGGCCCCGTTTGTCCCAGCGATGGATAGGCAATCGGGAGCCCCAATCTAGCAAAGATTCGATGCAGCGACTCTGCGCATCGCATTCCTTGACGTCCCAGTTTTGGCCCGAAATTGGTCGCAGCGACGACGACCATATAAATTCTTTCAAGCGCACTCTAATCTAGATCGGTTTGCGCGCGCTTGCCGTATGCGGGTAGAGATAGCGGTCAATTCGCGCTTCATGGAGAGGACATGAAAATTTCACCTCGAAGCTTGATAGCGGCTCTCGGAATGATCGCATTTTGCGCGTTGGCTTCAGTACCCACGGCGAACGCTGTCGACGAGCCGGACCTGTCGTCATCGCCGGATACGATCTCACTCACCGACTTTCAAGCGGCCTCGACCGTGATCGGCCAACCCAATTTCAGCAGCTTCTCCCCAAATCAAGGGATGGGTGCCACTCCGGCGGCGGACACGATTGCAGGCCCGTTCGGCGCCGCCGCGGTTTCCTCGGGCGGCGTACTCTATGTCAGCGACTATTCTAACCAACGGGTTTTGGGATTCGATTCGGTGCCGAGTTCAAATGATGCCGCCGCCGATTTTGTCCTTGGGCAGCCGAATTCTACTTCGGCCGGCAAAGGCACCGCGGCCAATGAGTTCGGCGGCCCGCAGTCGGTTGTCCTTTACCAGTCGAAAATGATCGTCGCCGATTTTTACAACAACCGCGTGATGATATGGAAAAACGCCCCTACCTCGAGTCAGGCTCCGGCTAACACCGTTGTCGGGCAATCGGGGTTTGGGAATAGGGTTTCCACTTGTACTCAGACCGGCATGAGTGCACCGGAGACCGCAACCGTGGGCGGCGGCAAACTCGTGGTCCCTGATGCCTCGAACAGCCGGGTTCTGATCTTTAAGAAGATCCCGATCAAGAACGGCGCGAAGGCCAACATCGTTCTTGGTCAACCTAACTTTACGTCCTGCAACGAAAACCAGGGCGGTGCGCCCAGCAACAAGAACGTGGGATATCCATCGGCAGCATGGACCGACGGCAAGCGGCTGGTGGTGGTCGATTCGGACGACAACCGGGTTATGATCTGGAAGAAGTTTCCGACGAAAAACTTTCAACCGGCGAATATTGTGTTGGGTCAGCCCGATTTCACTTCAGCCGTCGTCAACAACAACGGCAGCGGCGGTTCAGGGTCGCCCAGCGCCAGCAATATGAACTATCCGTACGACGGCGTGTTCAGCAACGGCACGCAACTGTTCGTCGTAGATCAAATGAACAATCGAGTTATGGTTTGGAATCACTTTCCGACCGCGAACTTTACCGCCGCCGATGTCGTTTTGGGCCAAACGAGCGTCTCCTGCGGCGTCGCTAACAACGACGGCTCGGGATGTAAGACCGGGGCACCATCTGCCAACAATCTCAACCAGCCGACGGGCGTCTATCAATTCGGCAGTCATCTGATAGTGACCGACGGAAGCAACAACCGGTATCTCATTTACTGAGGCGCCGGCTCCGATAACTTTTGGGAGTTCATTCGATGGCAAACGTTCCGCTCGATCCTCAGACCAAGGCGTTCCTGGATGCCGCCGACGCGGCGGGGCCGGACTTTCACGGGCTTCTCGGGAGAATGCCGGAGACCGCAGACTGCTTGGCGGAGAAGAGCGGATTTGAACCCTCGAGCATCCGGCGCAGCTTCGGAATAACGGTCTTGACATGCCGTAGATCGCTTGCATCGAACGCTCGACCGCGGGAAACAGATGGTTCGGAAATACCCATGATGCTTTTCACTGCTCCCCTTAATAATTTATGGCCATGGGCCGAACGAGCATCAGAACACCCGCAAAATCAAGGTTTTCCACAGCCCGCTCCGGGAGGGGTTTTTGGCCACGGGGAATTGTGAGGGCTGGACTCTGCGCCAGGGTCTCGACCCATGACCAACAGACGCTCCCTATGCAGCTCTCTGCAATGCGCGATTATGTGGCCAAGCGGGGCTGGAAAATCGCTTTGGAAGTCCAGGATATTGGGTCGGGTGCAAGCCTGCGGCCTAAACGCGAAGACCTAGTCAGAGCGGCGCGCCGGCGTGAAGTTGATCAGATCGTCGTGTGGCGGCTCGACCGTTGGGGACGTTCGCTCCTCGACCTCATCGCGACCCTGCAGGAGCTTGCTTCATTGAACGTCGGCTTCGTCTCTCTGAGCGAAGCGCTCGATCTGACCACGCCCAGCGGGCGGGCTCTGGCCGGAATGCTTTCCGTTTTTGCCGAGTTCGAACGCGACATACTGCGTGACCGCGTTAAAGCCGGCATTGCTCAGGCGCGCAAGGAAGGTCGGCCACACGGGCGACCGCCAAGTCTTAGGAAATACGTGCCGCAGGTGAGATCGCTGGCAAGAAAAGGACTGAGTAAAAGCGAGATTTCACGGCGCCTCCGCATCAGCAGAACCTCCGTGCGCCGATTTCTATGCTGCCATGGTGTGAGGGCCAACAATACTCAGGAGGTCAACTGAGCGAAATGCTCAGGCAGGCCGGTTTCGACAATATAGAGGTCATACCCACTTTCGGCTACTGGAGCACTGTCACCGGCGTGAAGCCGTAGAGGCGAATTCCTTTTGGAGGAACAAGATGAACACACCACCTAAGCCGGATCAAATTCAGCGTCTCTCTTTCGGGTTTATGGCGTCTAAGGTCCTCTTCAGCGCGATCGAGTTCGGACTGTTTACGGAGCTCGCGAAAGGACCGCTCGGCGCAGAAGGGATCCAGAAGCGCTGCGGACTTCATCCGCGCGGCGTCCGCGACTTCCTCGATACGCTGGTGGTGCTTAGGATGCTGGAGCGTCACGGCGCAATTTACTCCAGCACCCCCGAAACCGACTTCTATCTAGATCGCGCCAAGCCCACTTACATCGGAAACTTCGTAGAGATATCGAGCCTGCGAGAATATCAGCTCTTCGGTACGCTCTCCGAGGCGCTGCGGACTGGTGAGCCGCAAAACGAAATCAAGAGCGGGGATGAAGACTGGGTCGACGCTAGGTACAGGACCCCGGAGAGGCTTCGCTTCTTTCTACGCGGGATGACCGGTCACAGCCTGCCCTCAGCGATGGCGATCGCCGACAAGTTTCCGTGGCCGAAAATACCGAACCTTCGCCGATATTGGTACTGCTGAAGGATGCTTACCCGTGCGGGTTGCTATGGCGCATCCGCATATGCTGGGAGAAGGTTTCGACCTGCCCACAGTGCGTCCTTTCTTTGAAGAATACGTCTCGTTATTTGGGCTCCAGGATCGTCTCAAGTTTCGGGTCGGCGATTTCTTCAAGGACCCGCTGCCAGCCGCCGACGTGCTCGTGATGGGCATGATCCTTCATGACTGGACCCTCGATGTGAAAATGACGCTCCTGAAGAAAGCGTACGACGCGCTGCCCGGCGGCGGCGCGCTCATCGTTTATGAACACCTTATCGATGATGAGCGCAGAGAGAAGGTCAACGGCCTGCTGATGAGCTTGCTAATGCTGGTCGAAACCCAAGGCGGTTTCGACTACACCGGAGCCGACTGTTGTGGCTGGATGCGCGAAGCGGGCTTCAGAGAGATGTATGTCGAAGAGTTGACCGGCATCGAGTCGATGGTTGTCGGGATCAAGTGAACGTGAGTGCGGTTTTATTGAGGAAACTCAAATGCCGATTGAAGCGCTGATTAGACGGGTGCGTGAGGACGAGCTTGCTGCAGTGTTAGAGATGTGGCAGGCGGCCGGCGTTACTCCTCCGAGTGCCAGCGACTCAATCGAAGGATTGAGCCGCTTGATACGCGAGCCGGCCGCTCTCCTACTGGTCGCCCTATTTGACGACCAAATCATCGGCTCCGTGATCGGTGGATGGGATGGCTGGGATGGATGGCGGGGCAACATCTATCGCCTCGCCGTGACACCAGAGCACCGACGGAAGAGAATTGCGCGGCGGCTTGTGACGGAGATAGGCCAGGAGCTCTTCGCCAAGGGTGCCACCAGGCTCTCCGCTCTTGTAGAGCACCGAGCATGGATGGGCAGTGAATTTCTGGGATTCGCTTACCGACCTCGGTTATGAGCGACCACGAATCTGCCTGGCACCCTTTAATCAAAAACTGAAGGAGGCAAAGTGTGATGCGAGGACGAACCTGCCATTCGCCGATAAGTAACGTCCAGCCGTTTGTGGATTCGAGTGTCGAGCCTTCCGGGAAAACTCCTCAGGTGTGCCGCGGTTCATGGGAGACCGCGGAGTTCGAGATGCTGCTGCGCAACGCCCCCTTGAGTGTAATCGAAGATCACGTGCTCTCCGGTCAGGAAGCATCGTGAGCGGGGCGGGACATCTCCAAGCCGGAAGACGAAATCCACCGCGCGCGATCTGTCACTCTCGCAAATTGAATCGAATGCGTTGAATATCGATCAAATGGCACCGCAGGAGAATACCGAAGGAATTTTGCTTTCGCCGGCTGCCGGCGTCTCGCGCTGACGGAGCGAACCATTCCGGTTGTTCTTTCCGCTGGGCGTCATCTTTGCGTGGATCGGTATAGGTCACTGGCTGCTGTACGTCAGTTGCGGCAAGCGCAGCTCGCCCGTCTGCAGGCGCTGCGGCTGCTGCTCTGGAACCACGCGGCGTCGGATCCCATCAAGGCGGCCGAGGCACTCATTAAGCTCGAGGGCGCGCGAGGCGCGCTTGCTCGGGCTCGACATGCCGACCAGGATCGAGGCGAGCGGCAAGGATGGAGCGCCCCTGACCATCGCAGTGGCGCGTCAGATAATCGTTGAGGCGGAGAGGAGCGAGGTGGAGAATGAGGACGGCGACAGTCACAAGCCCGTTTAAGCAGGCTGCCAGGTATCTGCTCGATCCGGTCCTATTCGCGAAACACGTCCTGAAGGACGATCCTTGGCCGTTGCAGGAGGAGATCATGCGCTCGGTCGCATCACACCTCCGCACGGCAGTACGCTCCTGTCACTCCAGCAGCAAGACGTACACGCTCGCGCAAATCCTACTCTGGTGGTTGGTGCGCTGGCCCGACGGCGTCGCGGTCACCACGGCTCCCACGGATCGCCAGGTCGAAAAATTATTGTGGGGCGAGATTCACAAAGGGGGGCCGTCACCGCGGCTCACTCGGCGAATTATTTTGCCTGAGATTAACTTCTCAACCGCGGCCGCCGCTCGTGCGCGAGAGATTCCCGTGTATTTTTCGATAGCGTGCACAGACCACTCGGTTATGCGATTGTCTCGGTCGGTCCCGCATGCGAGCACCAGATAAGCGACCGCTGCGTTCATGCCAAGCTCGTAGACACGGTCGCAAATGCGGCTGTCTATCAGGAAGAAACGGCCCCGGACGTTTTTAACTTCAGGCATCACGGCGCGCACGGAGTGACGACTGACGATCGTCAGCGGTTATTTCATGGACCGACTCGCCGGCGCGCTCAGCAAGCCAGCGTTCGAACGTCGGCAGCACGCCAGGCCTTTACCCGCTGCGATATGCGGACGGGTGCTGGGAATTTTCCGGCGCGAAGCATTCGCCAAATCGTCGAATGGCTGATTCCCAGTCGCTCACGTAGTTCGCGTTCGCGGATCAAATCGAGATTTTTCCTGGTCATGCAAGAAACAATACGATGGCTCACGGGCAGGGGCAGTGCCGCGGAAAAAGCTTAGGAAAGACAGCCTCTTTTCGAGGACTAACGGAAGTCGGTGGGCTGGCGAGACGTTTTGTTAGCTTTGTGCACCGCGCGCGGCGCTCTTACCCTTTCGGGCACGCGCGCAGATCACTTCAAAACTACCGGCTGTTGTCTCAGAAAAAATCAGTGAATATAAGGCCGCACCGACCGCGTAAAGAGGATCGGCCGCTCTCTTCATGGCCAAAGCGTACCAATCAATGCAGAAAAGGGTCCTGTCTGGGTCAGCCGGCCGGTGTGCGGGACCTTTCAGACTGCCGACAAACTCTTTTAGGATTTCAGCGTAACGTTCCAAGTCTGAAATCAAACTCCTGGTCGCTTCGGGGGGTAGGGGCGGTAGGCCGACACCGAGTTGATGCCACCAAAGGCCGTCGTCTTGAACCCTCCGTAGGGCCAGCGCGGTATCCCCGCACAAGCCCATGGCCTTTTCGAATCGCTTGCGCCGCTTGCCGGCCTCCAGCCAAGGGTCCGTTGTGCGAAACGTGATTTCATTCGGGTTTGTTTGACCGCGGAGCGCTCTAGCTTTTGGCCGCGCCCCACCGTGGTTCATCAGAAAAACCCAAAGCTCGCCAGGAGTGATTCGGTGTCCGAGTAGTTCAGCCAACGTTCCTGTCTCTAGTACAACCGGTTCGTTTTGGGCGGGGTCGTCGCCCAGCTCGTCCAGCGACGAGACGATGGAGGGCGTAATGCCGAGCGCTATAAAGCGCTGGAGAATACCAGAATAGGTACGAAGACTCTCGTCCCGAACGCTCTCATAGTCATCCGGGAAAGCGAGCGTACCGTAAGCATCGAGCACAACGGGACCTTGCTCATTGACAGTTGTCCCGTATTCACCCTCGATCCCCCAGGCTTTGAGAAGACTTGGGTGCGCTGGACCACCATCGTAAGCCAAGGCATACGTCAGGTGCACTCGCGCAACTACCTCCTCGCCGTCACCATTGCGTCTCCGTTCAATCGCGTTGACCTTGATATGCTGTAGCACCTCGACCTTTGGGAGTTGGGGTCGGGAAGCGGACTTGTGGCCTTGGCGCCTTGCCATTGGATTTGCGTTCGCGGCTTACGAGGTCGCGGCTAGAACCACCACATCGCTGGTCGGTTTGCGTTCGATGATTTCGTTTAAATGACGATCCCAACGCAGCAGCGCAGCTAGATAGGCGAGCGCAAAGAGCAGCGAGGGAAGAATACTCGCGACTCGAATGAAGTTCTCCTCCGCGATCAGACTGGTCACCGGCCCCACATCCAGCGAACTACCGCCGGTGGCCTGACTGATGACCGCGGAAATTTGGGGGACGAGGATGAGCTCCGTAGCGATCGCGATGAGAACGACGAAGAGGAAGGCCGTCCAGAGAATCACGCGGGTGGTTGGGTTGGAGAGGGCGTAGACGGCGAGTACTTCACCAAATCCTCCAATCATCGCAAGAACGAGGCCCGCCACGAAGAGGAGAATGAGGTCCCCCTGAAGCTCCGAGCCCAATTGAGCGAGGGAAACCCCCGGCTGCGATACTTGGGATTGGACCACCGCGACCGCCCAGATTCCGAGGACGATGCTGGCGGCCGTTACCAGCAATATGAGCACCCCACCGATGGTCACATAATTCTGATGTTCGGCGCCGAAGGCCCGACGCGAGTACAGCAGGAGACAGATTCCGATAAATGCGAGCAGATCCCCGAAAAGGTATACCAAGGGGATCCACGCCAAAACGAATCCGACGATCATGAGCGTGAGGGCGGTCAACGTTCTTCGTTGATCGTCGCGGGGACCCTGAGTTTCCAGGTACTCCGCGACGGGGTCGGTCGCCCAGGCCGGCACCGCCGGCAGCGCGCCCGACGCGAAGTTCGGTGCAGTTCCGGTGCCCGCGGCCCTCGCAGCTTCGGCCGTCGAACGGATGGTGAGCAAGGCGCCGCAGTTGTTGCAATAGCTGGCGCCGGCTGGATTGCCTCCGTTGCACGAGGGGCAAATCAGGGGGCTATTGTCCGAAGATGCTGACATTCGGTCTCCGTTCGGCGGCCTGGGGGCCGAGCAAGAAATCTTACGAGAGGCCCCGCTTGTGAATCTACGGCTCGGGAGGGTCAAATTGGATGAGCGGGGGGGCGGCGCCCACGTTTCGGACCGGATGCTCGGGCACGTACGCTCCATAATACGGAACTCGATTCGCCACCACCGATCGGAACGCGTCCCGGAGCTCGCGATCCTCGAGTCCTCGGGTGGGGATCAGATCGTCGTTCCGATTGAGGCATCCTTTGAGCTCGCCCCGGTGAGTAACCCGGATGCGGTGGCAGTTCATGCAGAACTCCTCGTTGTACACCGGATCCACGACTTCCACCTCGGCGCCCCCGAATTGATAGATCCGCCGATGATGCATCTCCCGCACGAGCACCTTGTCCGCGCGACTCTCCAGCCAGCGCTTCACTCCGTCGATGTCGACCGACCAATCCTTCGGTCCGACCAGTTCGGGCATGAACTGGATCAATTGAAGGCGAAGTCCCTCGTTCCGACTCACGAATCGGATCATCTCGGGGATATGGGGGAGCGTCAGGCGGAATACGACCATGTTGAGTTTCACCGGCTTCAAGCCGACGTGGAGAGCCTGTTCGATGCCTCGCAGTACGGGAGCCAAGGCGCCTTTCCGAATCTCTTGGAAGGCTGTAGAGTCGAGGGAGTCAATCGAGACGTTCACGCGTTTCAGTCCGGCGTTGCGAAGGGCCTCGGCCCGCGCGGCGAGCATGGATCCGTTGGTCGTCAACGAAATGTCGTCCATGTGGCGCACCGTGCGGCCCACGATCTCTTCCAGATCCGGGCGAACGAGCGGCTCCCCCCCGGTGAATTTGACCGAATGGATATCGAATTCGCGGGCGACTCGGACGAGCCGCTCCACCTCTACCGGCGTCATCTCGTCCGCGTGAGGACTGCGCGGTCGAGCCACGGGACCTAGCCCTTCGTCGTGGCAGTAGATGCAGCCGAAGTTGCACCGTTTGGTGACGCTGATGCGGATGTCCGTGACGGTTCGGCCGAAGGAATCGACCAGCATCACCGAGCTCCAGCATGCCCGAGCGTATAGGGTTGATGAGCGATTCGGGGGAGCGTCTCCCTCCGAAGGGAGTGATCCGGTCTCAATTCGGTGCCTCGAGCGAGTCTAGCAGGTGTCGCAGCGTCTTCGAGCCTTCGCCCGAGCCGAGGGGCGTCGGCAAACGCGCCGGTCGGTCGAGCTCCTCGTCGGTGAGAATGCGCTTGGCAGAACGCAGGGCACTCCGCGCGACGGCGTCCTCCGAACCCAGCGCGATCGAGCTGATCGCTTCTACCAGGGCGCCGAACAAGCGGGCATTGGCGTCCGAGATCAGGCGAACCGCTCCGTCCCCTTCCATGAGGACGGTAGGCGGAGACGTTCCCAGCGGCCGGCTGACCTTGAGGAGTTCGATAAGTCGGGGTACCGAATCAACGTCCCGCAGGTTTCCTACGGCCCAGATCGCCGCTAACTGGACCTCTGGATCAGCGCTGTCCAATGCCGTGCGAAGTTCGGGCAACGATTCGTGAACTCCAAGTTGGCCTAGCGCGTAGATGGCTCCGCGTCGAACCCATGAATTGTGATCGTGCATCAGCGGTCCCAAAACTTCGGAATCCGACGGGATTCCCACTTTGCCCAGCGCCAGCGCGGCCGCCCCCCGTACGGCCCAAGAAGAATCGGCGAGTTTGGCCAGCGCCACCTTTCGTGCCCGATCGGAACGCATCTCCGCCAGGCCGTGAAGGGCACAGACTCGTACCCACCTCGCGGGGTCGTCCGCCGACCGGGCCAACGCAACTCCACATTCATCCGTCCCGATTCGGCCCAGCGCAACGAGCAGGGAGGGACGCTCCCACTGGTCGGAACGGTTCAGTAACTCGAGGAGTGGGGCAACGCCCCCCCGATCTCGACGCAGCCCGATGACGACCGAAGCGGCGATCCGAACGCGGCGCACCGGATCCTGGAGAAATCGACGAACCTTTCCTGCCGCCTCCGGGTCATGCGATCGTTCCAGAGCCAAGATCGCTTCTCGACGGACTCGGTCCGAGGAGTCATCCAAGGCCCGCTCGAGCGCTGAAATCGCTCGAGCGTCTCCGACGCGACCCAGCGCCAAGGCGCAAGCATTGCGCACCAACGCGCTCTCGTCCCGGGTCAGAGTGCGGGCGAGGGGCAAGGTTGACGATGGATCGTGAATTCTCGAGAGCGCATACGCCGCTTGCGCCCGAACTCGCCAATCGCTGTCGGACAATCGCGATTCGAGCGCAACTCGGCTTTCGTGGTCGGCGATCTCGCCGAGCGCGGACGCCGCGCCCACCCGGACGCCCACATCTGGGTGCTCCAGGGCTGCCTCCAACCGGGTTCGGGCGCGAGTCTCTCTCAACTGCCCCAGTCGCAGCGCGGCCCGTCGCGCCGCAATGGGATCGCTCCCGGTAAGGTCTTTGGAAAGGCGGGAGATTTCGACCCTCGAGGAACGGAACGGGGGTCGAGTCCGGCGGCGGCTGGGAGGGGAGACCCGTCTTGCCCCCCTCCTCCGATGACTGCCGATTCCCACGACCCGCGCCATGATCGGAGATGTAGACGTGGAGCTATG
This sequence comes from uncultured Thermoplasmata archaeon, assembly GCA_963749195.1. Lineage (GTDB taxonomy): Archaea > Thermoplasmatota > Thermoplasmata > Lutacidiplasmatales > UBA184 > Lutacidiplasma. Next base: position 102,713 of record CAVVLX010000003.1, on the reverse strand, counting down.
AGTCTGCTCCCACGCCTGGGAAACTTACCGCTCATACGAACGAGGAGTCTAAATCACTCCCGGCTCTCACCGCGACGGGGGAAGTCACGATGGTCGAGGTCCTGGTCGAGATGGAAAAGTGCACCGGCTGCGCCCATTGCCGGGACGTTTGCCCCGTCAACGTATTCGAACTCAAACCCCGCGATCAGTTCCCGGACCTCGTCGACGACCCGGTCGTCGGCGCGAAATTCCAGTTTCGAGGGGAAAAGTCCGTGGTGATTCACGGACCGGACTGTATCGTCTGTGAAGCCTGCCTGTTCGAATGCGAGGGGGAGTGCATCACGATCACCGACGACGAAGGAAAGATCCACCCTTCGACCTACAAGTAAGAGTTCCGGCAGCCGCTCGGCCCGGTTACTCGGCCGTCGAGAGGGCTCGCCGCCGACCGAGCTCGTTGATGTCCCGATTTTCGATGATCGGCTTCGACGCACCCTCGTGCGCGACCCGGATCATGGCTCGTCCGACGCGTTCGGAAGTGGTCACGGATCCTGGGGCTAGCACACGGAGGAGCGGGAGGAACGGGTAGAGGAGGAGGTAGATGACCCGATAAGCGGCGGTCTTGGAACGGACCCCGTGGACGGGTTGGATCGCTCCCGGGCGGAACATGTAGGCCGCCCGAAAGGGGAGGCGGAGCAGCGCATTCTCGGTTCGACCTTTCACCCGCGCCCACATGCTTCGACCGTGTTCAGTGCTATCGGTTCCGGCGCCCGAGACGTAAATGAAGATGAGTCCCGGATTCAGCCGAACAAGAGTCGCGGCGATCGACATCGTGAGGCCATACGTCACTCGCGAATAGTCGGATTCGCTCCGACCGATCGATGAGATTCCGAGACAGTCGAAGGCCGCGTCATACCCCGTAAGTTCCGACTCAGCGGGTCCGAGCTCCGAAAGATTCGGTCGGACCAACTCCTGGAGCTTTTCGTTTGGGACCCCGATTGGAGTCCGCCCTACCGATAGGACACGCTCCACGGTGGGGTCGATGAGGCATTCTCGTAGCACCCCCTGGCCCACCATCCCCGAGGCGCCGAAAAGGATCACTCTCACCGCCGGGCAAAAGCGTACGCGAGAATATCACGCGTTCGGAGCCGAGAATCGTCGGAGTCTGCACGTCGAGAATACCTAATTCTGTCTTGGCTTTGCTTTCCCGAATTCCAACCTCGACTGTCGGGCAGGGGGCGAAAAGGTTGCGCCAAGCGTGAAGTCGAGCGAAGGTTGACTTTCGTTTCATCCCTCGCGCATCGGCTCGAAGATCGCCTGAACCACCCCGCCCGGCATTTCGAACACCGCGAACCAACCGATCTTGGGGACTTCCTCACGACTCCGCAGGATCTTGCCGCCATGGGTCTTAATTTTCTTCACTGTGTCGGAAACCGATTCAACCAAAATGTGATTGAGGGTCGACGGCGGCATCCCGTTCATCGTGCGGGTCAACCCACCCGCGGGTTCCGCGGCCGCTTTCCAGGTCCAATAATCCATGCCCGGAGGTGCGTCCATCTTAGTGAATTTCCAGTCGAACACGGCTTCTAGGAATTTACGGGACGCAGCCGGGTCGTTCGAGAGTAGTTCCACGTGTACGATCGCCCCAGGTTTCATTTCTGCCCCCTGCTTCTCCGCAATCGGAATCCCGACGATCGGATTCAGACTTCGCCGAGTATGGAAGGCTTGGAGAGGGGCTGAAACAGTCTCGGGTCCCCGCGTCGATCCTGGGGAACCGCCAACTTACGGGAAGGTCGGCGCGAGGTTCCGGCGAACTCCGGGACACCATCGGGTGTCGAAACCAGATCCTGAAGGTCAGGCCCCGGTAGGACGATCCTTCATTCCTATCCATCCCTATCCCCCTTCGTGCCTGGGGAGAAAGTCCGCGCGGCGCTCGCTCGAGTCAGAAAGGATCTCGGACGAAACGGCCTCCTCCCGTTCACCGACCCCAACTCCCCGTCATTCGTCTCCATCGTCGCCGGGGTTCCCGTCCGAGGCTCCTGGTGGGGGCATCCGGCGGGTTCACTGATCTATGAGGCCGGGGAGCTGCTCGACGCTGATTCCAACGTACTTGTTCTCAAACTCTGGCGCTCGAAACTCACCCTACTCCACCGTCGACTTTGGCCGGCGGTGGTTCGGATTGGTTCGTCTCGGAGTCGATGGCAACTCGACCGTCTGGACGAATCCACTCGCCGCCTCCTCACCCACATCGATCGCGAGGGCATCGTTCGCGGCGATCATCTGCCGAAGGTTGGTCCGCCAGGGTCGGGCGACTTCCGAGGCGCGCTCCGCGAGCTCGAGCGCCGTTTACTCGTGTTGACGCGGTCGGTGCACACCCGCACCGGAGCGCATGCGTTGGAAGGAGAGAGCTGGGTCGCTTGGGCGTCCCGCGCCCACGTTCCCGGCTATCGAGGCTCGGTAGCTTCCGCTCGGCGTTTATTGGAGTCAGCGGCCTCCCGTCTCGAACCGGACGCGAATCCGGCGGCCTACTTCCCTTGGGGTCGATCCGAAAGGATGCCTCCTCGACAGGCCCCTCGCGCGCGGCTCCCGGCGGCGAAGCGTCGGGCGGTCCGGTGAATGCCGCCGCCCCTTCTGGTCCACACTTCCGCGCGCGATTTCGCTCAAGGCTCACGGAGGTAAGGGTGAGGAGCCTAAGGAATGAGAACCGCCCGACCCACCACACGTCCCGCCCGCAGGTCATCAATGGCGGCTGCCGCCCGATCAAGCGGATATTGCTGCGCGGTGACGTGCACTCGACCCAGGCGCTCGAGTTCCATGAGCTCCGCGAGGTCCCGGTAGGTGCCCACGAAATTTCCGAGGATCTGGTACTCCTGCGTGATCATCGTGACCGTCGATACGGTGAGCGTCCCGCCGTACCCGACGATCGAGTAGGTTCCCCCTCGGCGTAACACTCGGAGGGCCACCCCCGGAGTTTCATTTTCTCCTACGAAGTCCAGGACGACCGCAGCGCCTTCTCCGCGGGTCGCCTTCTTGAGATCATCCACGAACGAGGTGGAGGATGCATTGAAGGCGAGTTCTGCTCCGAGTCGCATCGCGAGCTCGAGTCGGTCAGGTCGGGTATCCGCCGCGAAGACCCGGCCCGGGGTCATGGCTCGGAGAAGCTGGATCCCTAAATGCCCGAGACCGCCCACGCCGAGCACCACGACCACCGACCCGGCGTGGACCGTGCCAACCAATCGGCGAACCGCATGATACGCCGTAATTCCGGCGTCGGCTAATGGCGCCAGGGTCGCGGGATTGGTTCCCGGGCTCAGCGGAACGACCGCGCGGACCGATGTCCGAAGGTATCCGCGTACCCGCCATCACTTCCGTCGACGCCGGGAAATCGAATCGTGGGGCAGTACATGTCCTCCCCCGCCCGACACGCGGCACAGAGACCGCACGAAATGCCCGGATGGAGGATGACCGGATCGCCTCGGCGGCCGCTGGTCACAGCGGTGCCGACCTCCTCGATCCAACCGGCGTTCTCGTGTCCTAGGGTGAACGGGGGACTCGGGGGAGGTTGCAATGGGGCCGCGCCATCCAGAATGTGGATGTCGGTGCGACATACACCGGCGCCAGCGATTCGTACGATCACGTCCGTTGGCTGTTGAATGGTCGGGCGGTCGAGGTCCACGATTTCGGGCGGAGCAGAAAGTCGAACGAAGCGGCTGGCCTTCATCGACCGGCTCCCAGATATTCCTGCAGAAAAGGGAGGGCGATTGGAATCGCCAGGTCGCTCCGGTAAAAGGAACTGAGGTGACCCTGCCCGGGCAGGGTCACGACCCTCCCCTGACGAAGCCCGGCCACGAACGCTTGGGTGGAGTCGGTTTTGTCCTCCTTCTCCCCCTGGATGATCAGGACCGGCGCCTGAATCGACGCCAGAACGCTTTTCGGCCCTCGCCAAGATCGCCACGCGATTTGGCGAAGCGCGCCCATTTCCGCGTCCGTCGCCCTCACGTTCCGGTCGATCGCATCGGGAAAACGGTCCTCTTCCTCGAGCATGTACCGGTCCAGGCTGGCCCGAACTCCTCCTTCCTGAATGACCGATGCAATGAACGTCGGACGATCGGGGATCGGGGGCAGGTCGGTCAGATCCATCCGCGTCACCGCCCCCGTACCCACGAGCGCGCGGAGTCGCCGAGGGAATGCGGACCCGAACGCGAGTCCGACGTGAAATCCGTTCGAGTACCCCCAAAAACCGGCGGTATCCGCTCCCACGTCGTCGAGCACCGCGACGATATCCTCGGCGTACCGTTCCATGCGATGATCCTCGACCCGAGTGGGCCGGCTGCTTTGCCCTCGTCCCCGCGGATCCATCAAGATGACCTGGAGACCGTGGAGCGCCTGAGGATAGCCGGCTTCCTTCCAGATCTCGAGATCGCCTCCGGCCCCCGTGTGCAGGAGGAGTGCCGGCCCCGTGCCCTCCACCTCGTAATGGATCCGAATGTCTCCGTTCCGAGCTACGCTCATGGGCCAAACAGGTGGATCCGAGATCGAGAAATTCGCGGACACGTCAATTCCATCGCGCCGAGACTCTCGAAGGCTGTCCGGAATATCATCTTACCGAACTCTCGAGCTGGAGCTGGCGGCGGCCGGGACGAATCTTCCTGAGTTTGCACTGCCAGACGAGTCGGCTCCGGCAGTATGGCCACGACGGCGGTCGATCGATCGAACGAACGACGTCGTGAGGGACTCAAACTACTCTTGGGAGCGCTGGTCGTCCCGAACCCCGAGCCGAATCAGGAACTCTTTGAGCGGACCGACCATCGGCATTCCGGGAGCGGTTGCTCCGCGCTGGCGGAAGATCCGGGCTTCGGCCCAGTTGGTTTCTCGGGTTGAATCGACGGCGTAGACTGCGTCGAATACCCGTTCCAGTTCGCCCGAAGGGGAGCCGCGGAATGTCATGACCAGCGTGACGCCCTCCCGGTGGAGAAAGTCGTGGATTTCCGGCTGCGCGAGGAAATTCTGTCGAAATGGCTCCGGAAGGGCGTCGATGTTGGTAAGGACAATGACTCCGGGACCCGCCGACGCGAGGGTTCGGGAGGCGAGTCGCTGAAGGAACGGCGGAAGCTGCAGGTACGCATGAAGCCGAAGCCGTTCGCCGTGCGAGATCGATTCGGGAACGATCAAGTGGGGAAGCCTCGCGCTCCAATCGGCGGCCGCGAGGAGGTCGGACGAATCGACGCCCTGTTCCCGGCTCGAATCGGAGTGTTCCACGAGGATCCCCCGGGCCACTTCGCCCAGCCCATCCGTTGTAGGGGAGCAGTGGGCCCAGACAAAGGGAGTATCCCCCTGACGCGCGAGGGCGCTGGCGAAAATGGACATCGAGGCTTCGCCGGTCCCCCAAATCAAGATGGAGGTCCCATGCCCGGGGGTGGCGTGAAACGAGTTCCCAGAGTCGACCATGCGCGCTGCCGTGATCCACTCCAATCTCCACGAGGGCGTCCGCAGATATGACCGGATGCCGAACACCTTCGGCCCACCGAACGGGTTCGGTGCCTTGCCACGTCGAAAACGGGAGGGTCGGTTCTTAGAATTCGGAGCCGCTGCTCCCAAATTGGGCCGGCCGCAGCGCCGTTTCGAAGAGCTTCTTTTCGATCAACGCGATGGATTCGGAGATCCCGGATTTACTCCGCTCCAATTTCCTCGCGAGCGCGGTCAAGGTGATCCCGCGGGGGACGGCGAAGTACCCGAGCGCCATGGCTTGCGTCAACAATCGATGTTGGGTCGGAGTCAGCAGGGGGAGATGACTTCGAAGAGGACGCCGACGGATGGAGACTACGGAGACGCCCGGATCCACGAGACGAGCGTGGTTCATGATCTCCTGGAATTCTACGTAGCGGGCGACGATCTCCCAGGCGATGTACCCGGCTTGAATGCGCAGCGGGAATTGGAGCGGAAGTCGAAGCCGTTGATAGAGGGCGATGATCGGAGGGTTCCGATACGTGATCCGGTAGAGACTCCCCTCGCCCACTTCGGCAAGGCTGTCAACCTGCGTCACGTCGGAGTACGCGGCGATCTCCCGGGCCCACACTCCCGGGGGGCCGCCGCTGATCCAGTAGTCCGAAACCGAGAGGCCGGGGTTCACTTCGGTCCGGTTGAGTGCCTCGATCCGAACGTGCGGGTGCGCGGTCGAAAATGGTCCCGTCCAAACCTCCGAAGGGATCCGAATCCGTAGGGTCGCTAAGAATAATCGTTCGGGCGACGGTGTCTCGGTGGCGTTTCGGAGATCGCGAAGGCGAGTCTGGGTCTTCGTGTCCTCGGCGGCTCTTCGACGGTCGTTTACGGTCACCGTAGACGTTCGCGAAGGAATGTCAACCACTCGGCGTTGATTCGGCGTCACAAGCGAAACGGGCGGAGGGCACCCGGCAGTAGAACCGCTCCGCGGCATATAAAGCCGGGAGGACCTTCCCTCGGAGGAGCTGAAGGGGCGGCTGTCGAAGACGAGCGCGGACGCTCGATCGAGGGGGGCCCGCATTTCCTGCCGGGGCCATTGGCATCCAAGGGCCTTACCGGTTCACTCGCAAGAGTGGCAGGGGGCGAGAGATATCGGGGTCGGAATCCGGACCAGATCGGCGGAGAGTCGCCAGGTTCCGTGTCGAAAGAGTCATCGCGTAGTCCTACCCCTTTCGTAGCCTCGTAACACGGAGTGTCGATACAAAGGTGAAGATCGAATCGCTGCGACATCCACCCATCCAGAACGGGGATCCGGGTCGGACCACGGGACGATTACCGAGGAGCGATACTCTCGAGCGGGAATCTCTGCGAGGCGATCAGTCTTGAACGTTCGTTTACGGAACATGATCGTAACGGTCTTGGTGGCGGGGATCGCCGTGTCCGCTACGATCGTCTATTTTTCGTTCCCGCAGAACGCAGCAAGCCCTGCAGCGACGATTCCGGTGACGAACGCCACATGGTCGATCAACCTCTCCCAACCATTGACTCCGCTTTCCCCTGACCTATTGGGGGTGAATGTGCGAGCCGACAGTTCGATCAACGGCACTCAAGGGGCTACCGTCGCGGCGACTTCGGTGCGTTTCGTCCGCTGGCCCGGAGGAGGCCTCGCGGATCGCTACGACCCCTTCGGACCCAATGGAACGGCTACGATCTACTCGGATAGCGGCAGTTTCGAGACGGCCGCTTCGACCCCGGCGGACTTTGCGGATTGGTGTCGCTCGATTCAATGCTCGTCTATCGTGACGGTGCCGGGGGAGACCAACCAATCCTCGCTGGCCGCGCAGGAGGTCCAGTATTTCGAATCCGACCTCGACTTCCATCCGACCTATTGGGAGATCGGGAACGAGCCAGGGACCTGGGACCACTTTGGGATCCCTTGGAGTGCGTGGCAGCCGAACCAGACCGCTCCGCCTTCCCCCACAGAGTACGCGGAGCTGGTCCACCGGTACATTTCGGCCATGCGATCGGTCGATCCCACGCTCCGATTCATCGGGCTTCCGGGAATCGGGGGTTCGAATGCCAGTGAAACCACCTGGATCAAGGAAACGGTCGCGGTTAATGGCCCGAACCTCAGCGCCGTCGCGCTCCACATTTATCCGGCCGGCCCTATTCAGAACAAGACTACCCTGTCCGAGTTTCTATCCAGCCTAACGGGGCTAAATGGGCTGGCTAGTCGGCTGACCACCGCCCGAGCAGCGGTCGCGGACTCCTGCGCAAGTTGCTCGATCGCGGTCCTCGCCGACGAGGTGGCTGCCGCCACCGGCCCGGGCTCTCCCAATTATCTCACGGGCTTTCCGTTGGTGCCTTACGAGGCATCGGAAGTGATCCAAGGGATCGTCCTCAACGTATCCGCCATGGTCTTCTGGGTCGCCGACTCGGGCTACTCCGGATCCTGGGTAACCCCCGATGGGTCCGCCCGCCCGATCTACACCCTCTTTACGACGTTCTTGGATCAGCTACCGCCGGACCGCGCAAATTCGACGCTCACCTCCGAGGGGACGGGGTTGAACGCGGTCGTGCTGACGGGTCGGAGTGGGGTGCCGGGCCCGATCGTCCTGCTCGCGACCAACGCGAACAGTTCGGACGCGTTTCGGCTTACGGTTTCCGACGCCTTTTCCTCCTCGGGGTCGGTATCGGGCTGGAGTTGGAACGGGAGTTCCAGCGCTCCCGAAAAAATATCCTTCCGAGGGCCGTCGCTCCCCACGTTCTACTTGGCCCCATTGAGCGTTCTCCGAATCGAGATCAATGGGTCGTTCGAACCCTTGACCGGCGCTGAACCCCTCTCAGGTTCGCCCAGCTCGTTAGTCGACCGAGGGCTGCTCCTCTCTCCAGGCCCGATGCTCTGGGGCACCCCCTCGGTCTTCCAACTCTGCCGGTCCGCAGACCACGCCCAAGAACTCAAACCGAGCCGAGTCTCCAAATGGTGAATTCCTCCTCGTCCGTCGACGGGGGTTTCGCACCGGACGCGGTCAAGATTCCGAACTTTCAGATGGGCGGCAATCGGTGGGTCCGACTTCCAAATCCGGGATTCCCCCCAACGACGGCAAAAACATTCGAACACGTATCGAGACGTATAAGTGCGTATCGGTGAAAAGTTTCCCTCCGGTGAATCGAATCGGCCCCGAGGGCGCCGACACAAGGGTTAAAACCGACGGCTCACCCTGTATTGGCCTGCCGACGGGATTGCAGGGATCCGGGAGCTTGCACCGCTCGTCCGCGCTCACGCTCCATGCCCCGGATCCGCTTACTCCCCACCGCAGTCGCGCTAGCGATCGTCGTTTTATGCGCTCTTCCGGGCAATTTCGCCGCGGCCTCGCCCGCGGAAAAGGGACCGGCGATCGCTGCCTCGCCGAGCAGCACGCTGCCCATCGGCCTCGCGATCAACGCCAGTGCGATCGAATTGAATAGCTCGTTCTGGGGAACGACGCTCTCGGCCCACCCGTCGCTCTTCCCAAACGTCTCCTCGATCATCGGGGCCACTCCGGCATCGTATGTGGTCTGGCCTGGAGCAAATGAGGGAGATGACTACGATTACCAAACGGGGCTCATTTGGGCCAACGATAACACGGCGCTGTCCGCCAACACGACCGAAGCCCAATTCGCTTCGTGGTGTCAGTCGACCGGTTGCCATGCGATCGTCGAGGTTCCCGGCGTGACCGACGATCCGGGATTCGCGGCACAAGAGGTCCGTTACACCGAGCACACGCTGGGCCTCCATCCCGCCTTCTGGGAGATTGGGAACGAGCCCGGCTTCTGGAATCACTGGAATCAGAGCTGGGGGAACTGGACTTACGCGGTCCCCGGCCCGACGGCCATGCAGTATGCGGAGGAGGTCCGGAACTACACTCAGGCCATGCGCGCCGTCGACCCAACCCTTCGGCTCATCGGACTCCCGGCGGTCGGTCGCACCGGGACGGGCCAGAGCGCCGATGCATGGATCGACGATATCATTCATCTCGACGGTCCGAACCTCTCCGCGGTTGCGGTACATATTTACCCGGACCTTAGTACAACCCTGAGCACGCTTCCTCAGTATTTCGCGACCCTCACGCTGGGGAACGGTCAATCGATTCCCTCACGGGTCCCTAAACTGCGTGCGGAGATTGCGGCCGCCGCCGCCGAGACCCCGAACTGTGGTTGCGCGTCGGTGCCCCTCCTCTTCACGGAGCTCGGCTCGGCGATCACCGGACATCCGGACGGGTCCGCCTACTCGGTCGGGTTTCCCGGAGCCCTCTACATCGCCGCCGAGATCACGCAGGCGATGGATTTCAACATCACCAATGTCGATGCCTACGCGACCGAACTCAACACCGTGAATTCGTGGTACGACACGTCCGGAAATTTCCGGCCCGAGTACACCCTCTACTCCACGATCCTCCCGTATCTCGGCCCGACGGTTCATACGGTCAAAATCACCGGGTCGAGCGGCGACGTCTACGCGATCGCGACGGTGAACCACTCTGCCGGCGGCGTCGAGGCACTCATGGTCGTGAACGCGGACACGACCTCGAGCATTTCCTTCACCCCTGAGCTACCGGGGGGTCTTCGAGACGCATCCACGGAGATCCGGTCTTGGGTCGACGACTCGACCCCCGCTCCCGTATCCAGCTATTCGTCGACCCTTCCCGCGAATTACGTTCTGCCCCCTCAGAGTCTCGTATTGTTCGAGTCCGACCCCGGACCGGCGGAGCCCGTGCGATTTTCTGAAGCGGGGCTCCCGGCTGACGCGCGCTGGTTCCTATCGGTCGACGGACACGTGCAGACCAGCACGTCCGCCAACTTTTCTCTGCTCCTATCGCCCGGGACCCATACCCTCGCGAGCGCCGCCCCCATCGCGGTTCCCAACGAGGTCCAGCATGCCCGTTGGATGCCATTTCCGGCCTCGACGTTCGTGGTCGGACTCGGCCCCGTCAATCTCTCCGTCCCATTCTCCCTCGAGTACTCGGTGAGCCTCTCCGAGATCCCGGCCGGAAGTGGATCCGTCGGACCTCCCCAGATCTGGGTGAGATCCGGATCGCCCTACACGCTCGCAGCCACTGCGGCCTCCGGCTTCGTATTCGTACGGTGGCAAGGGGGGGGCCCCGGAAACTATTCGGGCTCGACCGTCAACGGATCGATCACCCCCACGGGGCCGGACCGCGAGACCGCGCTCTTTGCCCCGGGCTTCGGTCAGCCATTCGCCGAACGCGGGCTTCCCGGAGGGGAAGCCTGGAGCATCACGGTGCGCAACCAGACGTTCTCGAGCCCCAGCGCGGCTCAGATGGTCGTCGAGCGCAACGGCACGTACGCGTACGAGATCTCGCCCGTGTCGGGTTACACGCCGCATCCCGCCTCTGGGACATTCACGGCCGGGGGCGCTTCGCAAACCCTCATCGAAGTCGATTTCGTGAGCCCACTGTTCCCCGTCGAATTTGAAGAATCCGGACTTCCATCGGGCTCCAGTTGGTCGATTGTCGTCGACAACCACACCGCAGATCCGACGATGGGAAACACTTCGGTCCTCCACTTGTATCTAGCCAACGGACAGTATGGCTACCGCATTCCGGCGGTCGGCGAATACAGTGTCGATCCTCAGGGAGGCTCCTTCCTTGTGGCGGGAGCCTCCCCTCCCGTCATGACGGTCACTTTCGCGGTATTGGGGTCGAGCGGTGGGAATCCCACTTTCGATATTCGCATCCATGAGCAAGGGCTTCCCGCGGGCTCGCAGTGGACCATTACAATTTCCGCAGGAATCGCCGACCCGGTTTACTGGAGCTCCTCGACCGATAATCTCACGGTCACGGAACCCAACGGGTCCTACTCGTACCAGGCAGAGTCAGTCCTGGGGTATCTCCCATCCCCCGCGAGCGGAACGGTCGTCGTGAACGGATCGGGCGGGCCGTTCGTGGGGATCACTTTCCGTCTCGGATCCGCCTCGGCGGGGGTCATCCAGTTGCCGGGACTGTGGACGGAAGTCTTTCGAGCGACGATCGTCGCTGCCGTGATCGGGTTGACCGGCTTCGCGACCTTTGGAACTCTCTATTGGCGGCGGCGCCGGCCCCCCGCGGTCTCGCCTCCCACGCCCCCCTCAGGGGCATCTGGCTACCCGATGACTCCTCCGACCTCGTCCCAGGGATGGTCGGACGAAGCCGCGCCCAGTCCGACGGATTTGCACGGGGGGGATCGCTCGGGAGCCGGGTAGAGGGAGCGTACCTACCTCTGCCCATGTTTCCCGAGAAATAGCCGGATGACGTCGCTCGCTGAATTTACCGGATCGATCGGGCTGCCGGTTCCGGCTCCGTTGCAGTTTCTTTCGGTCCTCGGGGTTCCGCTCGGGGCCATTCCGATCGGACTCGCACTCGGATATTTTCTCTACCGCGCCGTCGCCTTCCTCCGGGATCGTTCGCACGAGCGTCGGCCCGCGCCCCCTTCGGTGCCGGCCACGGAGGATGTGCCCGCGACCGTCCACACGGCGACCACGGAGGAGACGGTCACGATCTCCCGCGCGACGCACGCGCCGTCCCAGGATCCTCCCAAGACGAACCGGTTCACTCTCTCTCTCTTGATCGTCTTCACGGCTATTGCCGCCGTTTTCCTGGTATTCTACCGGAATCTGTTCTCTCACTACAACGTGCTGGTCGCCTGGGTCGGAAGAGCGATCTTCTGGCCGACGCCGTGGCAGGGAACGCATGCCGTCGCGCTCGGAGGTCCGGCGGTGTTCGACTACATCTTTCCGATGTACCTCGCGCTCGTCCTGAGCTGGATCGTCGTGTTCGGCTTTTCGCCGGGGGCGCGAAAGCTTCCGCCGGGCCGACGGAGCCTGGCGGTCGGTATCCTCGCGCTCTACCTCGCCTTCGAGCTGGTCATCGACTCGCTCTTTTTCACGCTCCCCGGGGACTCCGTACGAAATCTGGGTCTCATCGTTCGCGCCCTCACGGGCGGGATCTTCCTGACCCTCGTGATCTACACCACTTTCTCATTGCCCGCGTCGCTTCCGAACGTGGCGCCTCGATTTCCCCGAGACCGGCAGGTTCGTTGGGTATTCTTCGGACTCGGCACGCTCGCGATCGCGGTGGCCGGGGTCACGCTCTATTTTGCGGGCATCTACCTGCGATTTCAAGGGCTGATTCCCGCCTTCACGGTCCTCCTGCTTCTTCCGTCGGTCGCGATGCCGGTCTGGGTTTTGATGGCCCGTCCGTTCTATTTCCGCTCCCGTCGGCGTCGACCTCTCCCCTCGCTCGCGGAATATCATCCCTCCGTTTCGATCCTGATCCCGGCGTACAATGAGGAGGAGAATATTCGGGAGTCGATCGAGGCGGCCGACCGGGCTAGCGCGAACTACCCGGGCCCGGTATCGATCATCATCGGCAACGACGGTTCGAGCGACCGAACGAGCGAGATCGCCCGCGACGCGGTCCGCCATCTCGCCCACGCGACCGGAACGGTGGTCGACCTGCCCCACGGGGGGAAGTCCGATGCGTTGAACGGCGCCCTTCGATTCGCGACCGGGGAGATCATTGTACGGTGCGACGCCGACACCCGGATCTCGGAGTATACCGGGTTCGGCCCCGCGGTGCGCTACTTCGCCGATCCGGAGGTGGGCGGGGTCCAGGCGCAGCTGCGTCCTCGACAAAAGGACGGGTGGACACGGAAGATGCGCGCGATGGAGATCGCGTGGCAGCACCTCTTTGTTCGGCCGGCGGCGATGGGCGCTCGGGCGGGGGAAGTCTTGGACGGGGCGTTCTCCCTTTTCCGCCGTAAAGACGTGGAGGAGCTGGGCGGATGGCTTCCGTGGAACGGAGAAGACACGGAACTATCGATTCGGTTGCAGCGGTCCGGGTATCGGGTCTGTATAGCCCTGGAGGCGATCGGGTACGAGGATGTTCCGCCGACCTACCGCTCGATCCGGAAGCAACGAATTCGTTGGACGCGCGGGGGAATCTACGCTAACGCCCGTCATTACCCGGCCCTATTCTCCGCGGTTCCCGAGTTCGGTGGGTTCGCGGTGTTGTTCTACTACTTGCTCGTACTTCACGCGGGAGCGCGCAGCCTGGTCTACGTCTACCTTGGAATGCTGACCCTGATCCTCGGCATTCCCGGCATCTTGCACGCGTTCTATCTGTTGGTCGCCCTGCTGGTGCTGCGCGCCATCCCGCTCACGTATTACCTCGTCCGGATGCGTCGATTCGACGTGCTCCCCTGGATCCCGGCCTGGCCGTTCCTCGGAATCGTGAAGAGTGTCTTTCGTTTCGAAGGGTTTGGGAGCGCCCGATTCGGGAACGCCAACGAGTTCGTCTAAGCCCGTGAGCGTGTGCGCGTGGTGGAACCGGACGGCGATCTCCGCAGTGCCGGGATGCCTCTCGTGCTCGAGCCTCCCGCTCCGGGGACCTCGACCGCGGTAAAGGCGCCCTTCGACACCTCTCGAAGGGGGTCGATTTTCAACCGAGGACGTATATATGTGTATAAATGCGTATTATAGAGCGCGGTCCCCCTGACGCGCTCGGCGCAGGCATGGCCCGCAAACCAGGCATTCGAACCCATGGGATCTCAACGACTCCGGCGCGTGCTCGCGGCGGTACTTCCAATTACGCTGCTCGTGCCCCTGCTCCTGGTCGGCGTCTCCGCGTCCCCGGCTCCTGCGGCTCGAACCAATCCCATCGAAGCTCTCGGGACCGATCTCGGGCTCCCGCCCCCCACGATCACTCCGCAACTGGCCTGGGATGGAATCGATTACAATCACACTTGTGGGACTTGCCTCCCCGCGGACCCACAGGTGGCGTCCAGCCCGGGATACGTTTTCGAAATGGCGAATGGTTCGTACTCCATTTGGAACCCGACCGGCACCCTCCTCGCTTCGGGAACGTTAGATTCGCTCTTCAATGCGGGCAGTGACTCGTTAATCGACCCCCAGGTCCGGTACGTCACGACCGACCAACGGTGGTTTGCGTCCGTCGACGACGTGCACAGCAACAACGTGCTCTACGGGGTCTCCCCCTCGAGTGACCCCGTGGGGACGTGGAATATCCAGCATTTCAATATCGGTTTCGGTGCCACGCCCGCTGGAAGTACGCTCGGCGTCAATGCGATCAACGTCGTCGTCTCCACCAATCTCTACAGTCGCCCCGGTGGCGCCTACCTAGGGGCCCAGGTTTTCGTCGCCAACGAGAGTCAGCTCGCCAATGGCGGCGGGGTCGCCACCTGGAGTTCCTCCCTCACTGCTTCGGAGGAAGCCCTTGTTCCGGCGCAACCCGCGACCGCCACGAAGACCATGTATCTCGTGAGCGACGGCACGGGTAGCGCGGCGGCGCTCGACCTCTTTACGCTCACCGGATCTCCGCCGGGCACGCCGACGCTTTCGGCCCCCGTGAGCTTTTCCACCTCGACCACCAAGCCCCCGAATGCGGTTCAATCGCGAACCTCCGACCTGGTCAACGTCGGAGACGGGCGCATTCAGAGCGCCGTTTGGAGAGCCGGAACTCTCTGGGCCGCGGCGACGGACGGGTGTGTGCCGGCGGGGGATTCGGTGTTACGCTCCTGTCTCCATCTGTGGGAGGTGGCCACGATCGGGAGCACGATGACGCAGGACTTTGTCTGGAGCTCCGGAAAAGGGACTTACGATTTCTATCCCGCGCCGGCGACCAATGGAACGGGTCAATTGACGGTGGTTTACGGTCAATCCTCGGCCACTCTCGACCCGAGCGTCTTCGTGACGGGACAAACGTCCGCAGACGCGGCGGGAACCCTCGAACCCGGGGCCTTGCTCAAGCAAGGGGTCGGACCCGATGCACCCGGCGCGTCCTGTATCGCGGGCGTGTGTCCCTTTGGGTCGTCCTTTGGGGCGGCGTTCGAACCGTTCAGTGGCGACCGATTCTGGGTCGTGGGGGAGTATACGGGCCCCTACTCGTCGGTAGACTTTTGGAGCACCTGGGTCGCGCAGGTATCCAACGTCGTGAGCTACCCCGTGACATTTTCCGAAGTCGGCTTGGATGTGGGACAAGAATGGTCGGTCACGCTCAATGGGATCACGGAGAACTCGAGCGCCTCCACCATCGACTATCTCGAGCCGAATGGGACCTACACGTACTCGGTCGGGACCCCGATCAGGGCCGCGGCCGGGGTTCGATACGTCGATGGATCGCCGACCGGATCGTTTGCCCTCACGAGCGCGGGCCTGACCCAGCCGGTCAACTTCACCCAGCAGTTTCGGCTAACCACGATCGTCCTACCACATGGAGCTGGGTCCATCGACCCGGCCGGTGGTTGGTTCGACGCCAGTTCTTCGGTCCTTCTGGGTGCGCTGGCGAATTCGAGCCATGCCTTCCACTCATGGACCGGGAGCGGCGACGGCGCGTACAATGGATCCTCGAACCCGGCGAACATCACGTTGTATGGGCCGATCAACGAAACGGCGAATTTCGTCAATTCGACCACGTTTTCCGTCACGCTCCACGCGAGTGGCCTTCCCACGAACACGGTTTGGTCGGCCACCCTGAATGGGCTCGAGGAGAGCACCCCTGGCTCCGAGCTCCTTTTCAACGTCACGAACGGAAGCTACACCTACGTGATTGAGACCCCGATCGCGGGGGGGGTCGGCACCCAGTATTCCGGCGCTCCGGCGGCCGGAACTTTGTTGGTGTCCGCGAGCGACGAAAGTGTCCCGGTCACTTTTACGACGGAGTATCTCCTGTCCACGAGCGTGCTCCCCATCAGCTCGGGCGCGGTCTCGCCGATGACGGCATGGTTCCCCGCTCTCGCGAACGTCAATCTGAGCGCCTTGCCCGCCAGCGGCTTTGCTTTCGCCTCCTGGTCGGGTGTCGGAAGCGCCAGCTACACGGGGACGGCCGACCCCGTATCCGTGACTATGGGGGGTCCGATCAGCGAAACCGCCGACTTCGTTGCGAACGGCCGCTCCTACTTCGAGGTCACTTTCGGAGTCACTCCCGTCGGAAGCGGGAGCATCTTGTTCGATGGCCAAACCTATTCGAACGCGCAACCGCTGGTCGTCCCGGGGGGCGCTTACGCGCTCGCGTCGGTGACCCAGGCGGATTGGGAGTTCGCGCAGTGGGAAGCTGGCGGTGGGGTGTCGATCGGAGCCGACGTCGCTACGATCACGGGGTCCGGATGGATCAATGCGAGCTTTGTCGCCGTGGACCACGTTTCGATCAGCACCGATCCGGCGAGCTGCGGAAGCATCTCTGTTGCCGGGAATGTCTACGCGAATGGGGCCTCCCTCGAACTCGCTCAGGGAACGTACTCGGTGAGCGCGAACGCCTGCGCGAGTTACACCATCGATTCCGTCAGCGGTCAGGGCGGGGTCCGGGTGGATCAAAATCAACTGACGATCTCCGGGAACGGGAGTATCGTGGCCACATTTTCGCAGGGTGCCTCCGGCAGCGCCGACCCGTTCAGCGCGTTTGGTTCCCAAGTTCCATTGTGGCTGCTGATCATCGCGATCGGCCTCTTGTATGCGACCCTCGCAGTGCTCTACTTCGAAAAGCGACGCACGCCGCCGGGTGGCTCGGCCTCGAACGCAGGCAGAACCGGCGCGCCAGCCGGCGCCGCGGTGGCGGGGGTAGCACGCGTCCCCGCCGCTCCGATCCCCCCGTGGAGCGAGGAGTCCGAGGCTCCTCCCGCGGGCGCACCGGATCCGCCGAAGTAGCACGCGCGTCCTCGGAGGGATCCCCGAGGGAAGAAGGCGCCCTGGTGGATTAGCGAAGTTCGAAGATCTCGTAGACGTTGAACTCTCCGTCGGGAAGTCCTTTCCCAACGGCTTGGACCGTGTTCAACCACGTATACCGCGGATCGACCGTCTCGAAGAGGGGAGTGATGTAGATCGGGCTACGGGAGACGGTCGAATTTCGTCGACCGGTGATCCGGACTTGAATGAGCGCTCCGTCATGGGTCCGAAGCGTGAGATGACTATTGATCCGTTCCGCCCCGTCGCCCCCGAGGATCTTCCAATCGGCGGCGACGGTTCCCGGGCACAGCTTCGCATGGAGTCTCGGCCCCTCCCAAGATTCTTCCTCGATACGGACCATGACTCGCCGGCTGCCCGCCAGGGTCAGGCCTAACTCGACAATCTCGGTTGGTTTCTCTCGCACGCCGCATAGAGGAACCAACTCAAGAGTCATCAGAGTCGGCCCGAACCTGGACGGGTTTTCGTCCTACCAGACGCCATTGCCTCCCATCGACCAGAACAGGGCCACCCCGCCGGTAAAGCCGGCGCCGCCGCCGGTGGTCACGTTACGGTCGATCGTCGTCGGGCTGATCCACCCGGCGTAAGTTGCTACGGCGTTCTCCTGCCCCTGGTAGATGTAGAATCCCATCTGAGCCGCGATGTGCTCCACGAGGTTGTAGACGAGGTTCCGCTCGACCAGGTTCGCGTCCGTCGCCGCGACATCCAGCATGAAGTAGGTCATCAGCTGGTATGCCGCGTACTGACAGGCGTTCGGCACGTATCCCGAGTCGTTCGAGGGACCTCCGTTCGCCCAGTAGATCAGATCCGCCATGGTGTCCGCCGTGTGCCCGCACCAGCTCTCGTTGTAGGTCGAGGGGGTCGCATACGTTCCGTCCAACGCTTCCTGCACGGCGTCGGAGAACGTGTAGGTCGAGTCGGGGTAGTACAACGGGGCCGTGTAGTCGGTCGGGTCCGGGTAATCGGGGGCCCACGCCAGGATGTAGAGCGGCATCGGGTTCGCGTTCGGACCGGAGGAAATGCTGTACCCCACTTCGGCCGCGAACGTCAGATCGACGGTGTTCGGTTGGAACCGTCCTCCCGAGAGAGACACGATGGAGTTCGTCCAGTCGACGATCGTGTCGTCGATGTTGGTCGCTCCTTTCTGTCCCACAATCGGGAAGATGCATGGCGAGCCCGTCGTACACGCGGTCAACTCGGGGTCGTACCACGGAGAGCCAGAGGTTGTGATCTGGGTCCACCACCAGGCGGCGCTACCCACCGCAGAACCGGTGGGGTTGCTATCCGGCCAAGTGATGTTCTGCGGGTAGTAGTTGGCCATATACTGCGGGATCGCTCCTCCATAGTTGAAGAAGAACTGGATCCCGTCCACGGTGTTGATGGTGTTCTCGATCGTCGTATACGGATACGCCGTCGCCAGGAAGTTGCGGAGACCTTCGTTCGCAAAGAAGTTCCCCGGCACGTTCACGGCCACTCCGAGGTCGTTCGTGGCCTCCGAGGGAGTGAACTGCAGGTTGAACGGGAAGAAGCTGATGTCGAGCGTGGGGGACGTGGTGATCCCGATCTTCCCTTGGTTGACGAGGTTGAGGAAGTTGCCGGTATTCGGAGTCTGGAATCCAGCAAAGTCTGCGTAACCCGCGATGTACTGCTCGTAGCCGACCTGGTCGCTCTGCTCCCAGAACGTGTTGATCGTTCCGGCGTAGTGACCGGGGAGCGGCTCGCATCCGGCTTGGCCCGCACAGGTGGGGGTACCGTAAGCGGGGCTCGCCTTCAGCGTGTAGCCGACCGCGGGGTTGGCGCTGTTCGGAACCAGGTAATACGGTCCGGAGCCTACGGTGTTCCACTGAACGCCGGGGTTGACGCCCGGCGAGTTGGCCGCTTCTTGCTCGAACGCATCCCATTCGGTTGGGTTCGCAAAGGCGTTCGCCAGATACGTCTGGAAGGACGCGTCCGAGGTGCTCTTCGCGCCACCGGGCAGTAGGCACGGCGAGTCCGCTCCCCCCGTCGGGGTGAAGCCGGGCACGCCCGCTCCTTGCGCGGTGAACCAGCCACACGGCTCGATACCCGATCCTTCCGCATCCACGATCAACTCGAGGAAGAACGGCCACGATGTGCCGCCGCCCGTCGCGTTGAACGTGACGCATCCGCTGCCACTCGCGATCGCCGCCGCTGGACAGGCGGCTCCGCCGAGAGTCGCGGAGGTGTCATTGACATACATCGAGCTCAGGATGGGTCCCGGGGTGTTGTTGAACGTCCCGTGGATCCCGCCATCCCAGTGTCCGTTCCCGGCGGGAAGGAGCGCTTGCGTCTCAATCCACCCAGGGTTGGAGCCAAAGCCCGGCAACAGCGAGAAGCCCATCGTTCGAGACAACGAGAACGCGACGTCCGAGGGAAATACCGGTCGGCTCGCGCCGGTGGTCGGGTCGTAGAAGTGGGACGAGGGATTGAGGACGAACGTGTAGTAGTTCCCACTCTGGAGGGTGTTCCCACCGTACAACGCCGCGCACTGGGGGCTCCCCGGGACGCAGGTCGCGGCTTCGGGTTGGTAGTCCGCGTAACTGGGGCCGGTGAGGCTCCCGTTGTAGATGATCAAGGTTTGGTAGACGTTCGAGATCACTTCGAATCCGGTCGTTTCGTAGTCGACCGACGGGTCGAGACTCGCCGCGCCGCCGGGGGCCACTTCGTAGTCGTCGATGGTGCCCGGGTGAGGACTGGTCGCGTGCGACACGACGCACCGCGCGCAGCCCGGCGCAAGTCCAGTGGGTGTCACAATGACGGTCCAAGTGTAGTTCCCAAACAGTCCGGCTGTCGGGCCGTTGATCGGCACGACGAACGTGATCGTGTTGACGGAGACCGTGCTGCCCGTGTTGCTGAACGCAAAGGACGCCGAGGCGCTGGTCGCGTTTCCGACCAGACCGGACGCGGTACCGGTTGCGGATTGCAACGAGGGAGTACCCGCCGTATAGGCCGGGTTCAGCGGAGCCCCCGAGATCGTCGCCGAGACCTTGACCGTTCCGGAACCCGCGAGCCAGCCATACTGATAGCCAGCACTCGAGCTCCCGTTCGATAGGCTGGCGGTGATGGAGGGGTAGTAGCCGAGATTGACGTTGGCGAGCGAGGGCGTGACCTGAACGGGATAGAGTTGACCCGGTCCATCATGGGTGGTCGAGCCCACGGCGGTCGACGCACTGATGACGTAAGTACCGATGGTCGAGTACGAATACGTGGTCGTAGGATTCGCGCTGGTCGTGGTGGTTCCGTCTCCCCAGTTCACCGAGTAGCTGTTGACTTTCTCTGATCCGGTGACACCTACGGTCGCAGGAATATTCTGTCCTTGAGCGATTTGCAAAAGACTCTGGCCAAATCCGGCGGTATACGGCACAAACAGAGTTACGTCATGGGTCGGCGCGATCGAGACACATTGCGGCGCCGTCGGCGGAGAACAAGCGGTTTTGGTCGCCGTCCCCGAGCTACTGGTCGCATTCAGCCCCACATAGCCCAGACCTCCGACGACCACGATCACAATGATCATGATCACGGCGGCCGTTGGCGTGGACAATCCCCTCCGGCCCGTCCAGCGTGACGTGCTGGTGGGCTCTAGAACTTCGGTCGACATTTTGAATCCAGTCTCCCAGTTGGGAAACTAGGACACAAATTCCGGTGGTCGTAGAAATAGAATTGAGAATTTGGACGGTACTTGATTTATGCTTTATCGACGGAGCACCGTACCGCGGTCGAGTATAGCGGTAATTTTCGGGACTCGCCGTCGGGGCGATACCGAAGCATCTCCGTACGCTTGTCGACGCAACAATTCCACGACCCCGGCGGGTAGGCACCGCCAACGCCGACGGCGGCTCCAGCGCCACCAGAGTTGACCGATACCACGGGATGCTAACTCCTCGAGACGGGAGATTCCGGATTCGCCTCCGCGCCGCGGGTGCGTCGATACGGCGGGCATTGTCTAATTTCAGGTGTCGAAAATTGGACGAAGCTACATATCCCCAATTTCGCTCGAAATCCTGACCATCCGGCGCACGAGGTGCAGCCAGAGGTGACCAAGTGACGAGCGCCCTTGGGGCAGTCAAGAACGAGTAATCGGAGCGAGGGACCAGTAGTATGGGACAAGGGAACGTCGCCGCCTTGGCCCTAGCCGCGCTCCAGGGATCCTCGACCGTATCGTGGTCGTCCTGGGTCACCCTCACGGTGGCGATCACATTTTGCGCCGCCGGAATATTTCTGTTCCTCGCCGGCTGGTTCTTTCTACCTCAGGTGGCGCCGGACAAGCCGGCCTGGATACGGAGCCAGTACACGTCGGGCTTCTTCCGCGTGCTAGGAGGAGCGATTGTCGCGATTGCGGCGATGATCGTTGCCGCTTTCGCCCTCACCGATGGGGCCAGTCTGCCCGTGATCTGGGAGCTCCTCCTGGGCAAACCTGGTCGGGAGTTTCTTCACACTCTCGTGTCCGCGATGATCGCGACGGGTTGGGTGGTTTACGAGGACCCCGCCCGGGCGTTCGTCGCCTTCGAGATAGAACTCCATTGGCTGGCGTACAAGTTTCCGGGGATCGCCGCACGAGGACTCCACGCCGCGCTGACCGATACTCATTACGGCATCGTCAACACGATTGCGCTAGGCATCGCGGCGGCCATCGGGGGTTTTGCCGGGTGGATGAGCACGTCGTCGCGCTGGAAATTCTCCGGCGTGATTACCTGGCTGGGCCTCGACCTCCTCGCACTCGGTCTGTTCATCTTCTCGGCGCTCCTCATCGAGGGCAGCAATGGGCCAGTAGCCCAGGGTCTCGGAATCTGGCTGCTCGGCGTCGAAATATTCGGGATGTTCCTCTTTCTGGTCTATCAATTCTACACCTTGGAATACATTACCGGCCGACCGCGGGCCACTGACGGGCCGGCCGGCGGCGGAAGCGCGGCCGGATCCCACGACCTTCCGGTCGTCGCGGTACAGGTAGCCTGCTACAACGAACCCACCGCGATCGTCCAGGCTTGTATCGAGTCGATCTTGGCGTTAGACTATCCGAAGGACCGAATGTTCATTCAACTCGCGGATGACTCGACCGACGCGGCCGCCGTGGAGGAAATGCGGGCCTTCTGTCGATCGCGCGACGTACCATACCTTCACCGAGACGATCGACGGGGGTTCAAGGGAGGCGCGCTGAACGATGCCACGCGCAGTCTGCCCGCGAACGTCGAACTCGTCGCCATCGTGGACTCGGACTACATCGTGGAGCCTCGGTTCCTCCGGGTGGCCGTGGCGCCGTTTGTCGAAGCGGGGGTGGGCTTCGTGCAAACTCCCCAGGCGTACCGCAATGCCCAGCCCGGAACCCTGGCCCGATGGTACGCCCTCGCCGACGCGTTTTTCTACCGAGTGGTCCAGCCGGTGCGGGCGCGCGCGCAATCCCTCATCTTTTGCGGGACGATGGGAGTGCTCCGGCTACGGGCGCTCTCGAGCGTGGGCGGGTGGTCGGAAGATTGCTTGACCGAAGACGCCGAACTTTCCATGCGACTTCTCGCGGGGGGCTGGCGAGGGGTGTATCTGGAAGAGACGCTCGGGAAGGGCCTCGCTCCGGCGGAAATGAGCGCCGTCCGTTCTCAGCACCGTCGTTGGGCCTTTGGAGGGATGCAGATGCTTCGAATGAACCGCGGGAATCTTGTTTCCCACAAACTCACGCAACGGCAGCGGATCGACTTCCGCATGAGCGGCCTATTCTGGGTCGACGGGATCTTTCTCTTGTGTGCCACGGCCACGCTGGCGACCCTTGTCGCTGCGTCGTGGTTCGGGGTATCGCTCTCGATCGACTCGCTGCCCGCGGTCGCGATCTTGGCCTCGGCCCCGCTGCTGTTGATGTTTGATGGGATCTTCAAGCTCCGGCTGGCGCTCCGATCGACGACCCACGTCAGCTTCCGGGAGGCAGTCGGGGTGATGTCGTTCTGGTATGCGATCAAGCTCAACGACCTGCGCGCATCACTGCGCGGCTGGGCCGGCGCGCGGATCCCCTTTGCTCGAACCCCGAAGACCCATAGCCGAGCTCCGGGCCGGGCGGCCGCGCTGCGAGCCGCGGTAGGCGCGACCAAGATCGAAACGAGTATCTTCGCGGGACTGATAGGGATCATCCTGTTTTCCGCGTATCGTTGGGGCCTCTTCGCAAGACACGTTCCGACCCTGCCGGAGACGTTCCTCCTCGCGTGGCTCGGATACTACGCAAGCGCCTACGTGGCCGCCTTCGTCTTCGACTACTATTCCCGGACCTCTCTCCCGGAGGAAGAAGTTCGAATCCCGCTCGATCGATCGACGCTCACGCCGACGGCCTCGGAACTCCAGGGCTCCGCCTCGGCCTAGGCGCCCGTCGTCCCGGGGGCAATATCCGACTGGGCGACGCCTCGCGTCGTTGAGAATTGGACAAGATTTCAAGAACCCCTAGGGCCTTCGACCTCCAACAATGTGGAGTAAAGGAGCAATATGTCGGAAGAGTGTATTTTTTGTGGGGCTCGGTTCTACGCCGCCGCCGACGTAGAATTCCATACCAAGACGGAACACGGTATCGATCGTCTCGACCTGCGTCCGCAAGGGACCTCAGACTCCGTGTGTGCTCAATGCGGCGCCCGATTCTCGGATAAGGAAGCGTTCACCCGGCATGCGCTAGGACCGCATTATCGCACGAATCGACCGTCGGCGCGACGCACGTCGGTCATGGTGTGATCCGCTCGAGTTCGTGCGGCCGGACCCTCCGAGATTCTCGCGATTCTGCGACCGAGCTTCGAGGCGGCGTCTCGCAAGAAAGACCACGGCAGATACTCGGATTCCGCAGGATTGACCGGAAGTTCTAGGCCCATCTCGGAAGAAGGGCCAGATTGCCTACGAGATTCGAAGAAATCTCCGGAGTCAGCGTGGACTCAGTTTGCAATCGAATGCCCGAGGCAGAGGAACCGGGGATCCCAAAGGCGAACTCCTGACCGTTCGTGCACCCCACGAATATCTTTCCGTGAGCAATCGCGGGGGGAGAGTAGAACGTGGAGGTGCAGGGCGGCTCCTTGAGCTTGGATCCGGTCGTAGCATTGAGAATGAAGAGATGTTTCCCGGCGTCGACGACGAGGATCCCGTTCGCATAGGCGGGCGCCGAGACGCTCTTCGCCCACAACGTTTGTTCCCATACAACGGCGCCCGTCGCGGGATTGAGCGCCCACGCGGCGCCCGACGAGCGAATCCCCTTGTAATCGGCGGTTCCGGCCGCCACGTACACCAATCCCTGTCCAAAGGCGGCGGAGCCGACCGATTGGCCGGTCGTGATCTTGTCCGCCCAGAGCGGCCCCGCGGCGAGATCCGAGGCATTGAAGGCATAGAAGTATCCGTTCTTGTCCAGGGCGCCCATCAGCGTCACCCCGGCGGAAGTGGTGAAGAGCGTGGGCGACGAACCGAAGTCGCCATCGACGACTTGCTTAGACGCTGGGATCGTCCACGAGGAGACCAGGTTCGACACGTTCGCCGCTTGGACGGCGACGACCGCGTCGGCGAACTCGCCCGGTTGCTTCGGATAGTTATTGCCCGTCGTAAAAAAAACGGTTTGCGTCTTCAGGTCGATCGAAGGCGATCCCCACACGCTCGACCCTAGCACTCCCGCGGGAGTCGTGCGAAACTCGTTCTGAATCTCGTGGGAGGTGAGATTCACTTGGAGCAACCCCCCCGGTACGAGGGGCATATCGCAATAGCTGGCGACGCCCACGTAGGCGAATCCGCCATAGACCAGCGGACTCGCCCAGTTGAAGAAGCCTTGCGACGGCGGACCCACAAGCACTTTCCACTCGATCGAGCCCGTCGTAGCATTGAGTACGTACCAGTATCCATCCCCTCCGCCAATGTAGAGCGTGTCGTTCGCTACGGTCGCGGAACCCGCCAGACCCGTATTCCCACACTTCGGCGAGGTGGAATTACCGAGAAAAGCATGCCACAAGAGCGCACCCGTCGAAGTGTTGAGGGCGTACTCTTCCCCATTCCACGAGCCGACGTAGGCCGTGTTTCCCACCACGGTGGTAGACCCAGAAATCACGTCTCCCGTATTGTACGACCAAAGTTCCTTGATTTTCTTGACGCTGGCGGAAGAAAGGGTCGACTCAGCCAAATTCGCCGAGGTCCGTGTCGGGTTTTGCAGGTACGTGGGCCAATCTCCCGCAGCCGGCATCGCCTTGGTGCTCGTAGTGATGGTCGTTGATGGACCAGTCGCCGAGATCGAACCGTTTGCCCCGATTACGAGGGTCCCCCAGGAGGAGAGCAAGAAGAGACTGACGATTACGAGGACGAGGAACGCAACCAAGAAAGTCGCTGCGGTCGATCGACGGGTGCTCTCGACTTCAGGAACCTTGTGTTTGGAATCGGGAGGGCCTTCCATGTTCGCGGGGTCATATCGAGCCGTATAACAGCTCGCAAGGTCGCAGGATTCTCACTTTCAGTCGAATATGGCGCCGAGCTTCGAAGCCTACGAAAACTCACGGGAGTGGGGCGGCTCCACCTTCGGCTGAGATTTGGACAGGTCGCGTGGGGATGCGGAGTCGGGCGCAGGAGCGGAGCGACGTAGGCGGTCCCACGATGCCTCGAGCACCACAGAGGGAACCGCGCCACCGTGTCGGTCTTCGTTGCCGGGAGTTCGTTAGCTAGGCTGGGGCGGTGTTCTCGGCGCGAAGCTCACTAGCAACGCGATCACGGCAAACGAACCCACTTTCAAGACCGCGTTGAAGACGTGGGCGTGAGCCGATACGCTGGGATCGGCACTGTAGATCTGGGGGTAACCCGCCGCCAGCCACACGAGTCACCCCGCTAGGAACAAGATCAGCGCGAGCAGTCCGGGGCGGGTCGCGCGCCAGAATCGCAGGCTCGAAAACCCAAAGACGATAGCGCTCAGATTGATCCCCTGTCCTTCCCATTGCTGGTTTCCAATTCCCTGACCACTCCCGACGTTCTGATAGATGATCTCGAACAGCGACGCCGCGGCGAAGCAGAGTCCCAGGGCATAGAGAACACTCCGCAAAACGTCGACTCGATATCTCCAATAGAACAGCCCTACGGAAAACCCAAAGAGAAGGAGGGCCGAGGCCCAGGTGTACGGAAAGATGACGTTGGTCGGTCGGCTAAAGGTCCCGACCTGGTAGACGTACTGCGCGTACTGGGGATACAACACGAGATTGACGATGAGAAATTGAGCGATCAGCGGAACGAAGAGCCAGTCCATCCAGTTCGAAGACGGTTCGAAAACCCTTCGCCATCGAGACCACGGGAGATCCGACACGTTCTGACCGAGGCGAAGGTCGCCCTACCAGGCTTGACCATCCTTCCGCTTTGTAGTCTTCGCGGCCGTTCCCCTTCGACGCCCACCGTGGACTGTGTTCCTGTCCGTTGATCGGAAGGCTCAGTGCGCTACACTAGCTGAACTGGAAGAGACTCGTCATCGCGGGAAAGGTTGCGGTTCCGTCGTTATTGCCCGTCGAGCCGAGTCCAAAGAGCCATTCGATCGTGCTCAGGAGGTTGTACTCCGTGGCGTCCAGCGAATACTGGGTCCCGTGGGAGAACGGGCTGACCAGGACGGAGTAGACGTGGCCCCCCATGACGCCGCTATATCCGCTCGTGTCCTTCGTGTCGCTCTCGTCGTACAGAATGAAAAACGCGGTGTGGGCGAGGGTCTTCTCCATGGTCGGGGTCGACGAATTAAGGATTGGGGCGAGGAACCCCTTGAGCCAGTTGTCCGCGAACGTGAGCGAAGTCGTGTCGCCGTCGTCTCGGTTGTTGGGAACGTAGAACGAGTAGTTCAGCAACGTACCGGTCGCGAGTTGACTTTTCCAATCGGTGGACGGCAGGTCATGGGTGTCGCATCGAGTGGTGTTGCTGACAATGTCGTCGTAAAAGACAAACGGGTTGTGGTGCACGACATAGGAGCCGCTGTTCGAGGTATCGCAAGGCTTCGGCATGTTTTCGAAGTAGCCCGCCCACGTTAGGTTCGCTGCTTGGAGCAGATCGCCGACGTTGGTGAGAGCGTACTGATGATAGGCGTCGGAACCGCATCCATAATCGACGCCGGACGTAGAGGCGAGGTAGTTCGGAATCGAGGGGTGACATGACCCGTAGAACTCCGTCGCCTCTCCAAAGGTGAAGGCGAGGTACCGCTCGTAAGGCGCCGAGGCGAGGACGGAAGAGAGCGGTTGGTTCTCGAGATAAATGACGACAACATGCTGCACGACACCGCCACCGGGGAGGCCGTTGGTCGGATCCGGCTTCAAAGCGAAATTGATACCGGTTTTCGCGGCCCCCGCGACGGTCACGGACCGGTTTTCCGAGTAGTATTGTAACGCGGTCGCCATCAAAGTGTACGTGCCGTTCGGCAGCGACAATTGGTAGGCCCCCTCGGAGTTCGTGATCGCGGTCGCCGGGACTCCCTTTACTTCGGTAGACACCGTCGCGCCCACCAGGTCTTTGCTCTTGGTGTTCGTCACCGTCCCGCTGACCGGGTACGTCAGGGGCGCGTGCTGTCCGCTCGATTTGAGCCCGATGGCGTCTGCAGCCAGGCCCTCGTCTGACGAGATCTGGGCGGACAGATTCAGTTCCCCCGCGCTCGGCGCATTGGTGGACAAGACAGCGCCCATTTGGTGCGTCGATCCCTCGGACGACGTTAGGTAACTCCCCGAGCTAAGCCCACCCTCCGGAGTAACGGTCGGCAGTCCCGTCGCGGCGATGCCGAGCAAGACGAGGTCTTCCGGGGCGATCGTGACAATCGATGCGTGGATCGTGTTGGAATTGGGCGACGAAACAGCTGGACCGACCACGTCTACGGGAGCCGCCGCGGCGCCGCTGACGATAGTCACGGCGAGCAGCGTTGCGGCCGACCGAGAGAGCGCGATCGTGACAGCCAGGTTTGGTGAAGCGGGTACGTTGGCGGCAACCCAGATAGCTAGCGACGCGGACGTACCGGTGTGGACCGACGCGACAGATGAGTAGGAGTTACTCGAAGAATCTGAGACGCCCGTCACCGCGGTGTCGTAATGAGCGGACACGACGACGACAATCGCATCGCCGGTGGCGACCACGAGGGGAGAACTAGCTCCAGTAGTCCCGGCGAAGGCCGCGATCGTGGATGCCGCCACGAGTGGAGCAGTAGAAGATTCGAGCGTTAGCGGGGTCGAAGGGGAACTCCGAACGGCCGAGGTGGTTTGACTAGCAACCACGACGAGCAACAAGGCGACAGTGAGTCCGAGAGCCAAAGGGATGCGACTTTTTTTTCTCTGCGGAGCGATCCACCCCCCGCAAGTTTCGTACTCGTGCAACTCGTAGTCGTCCCGTCGCCCCCGCCGAAATTTTATCCGGTGCGAACGGCTGAACCCGCGCAGGAAAACGATGGTATAAATGAGTGGCGAAAAGTGGTTCGACTCTCCAGATTCGAGCCCGGTTGAGGCTTTTCGGACGCCCCGAAGGATTCACTTGCGAATCGCCGTGCTCCTCGGCGCGACCGGCGGCAACGCTCTGGAGTTGCGGGGATGAGTTCCCTGTTCGGGGTTAGACTCCGGACTCCTGCCCATCAGGGGCTACGTAGATGAGACCCTTCGGAGAGACGAGGTGGTTCCCGAACGGCGTGATGACGCCGGTGGCGAGGTTCAGCACCCCGATCAACGGGTTCCCGTTGTCATTGGGCTCGGTTACGAACACCGTCCCCGCCGGCCAGCCCGCCGTGTCGAAAGCCACAATCGAACCCAATCCCCCGTCGGCTCCGGGGTCAGAAGCGTACAGGGTTCCTCCGCTCGCCGTCGTTACCGCGATTCCATCGATCGGCGGCAGATTCCCCGAGACGTTGTCCGAGAGATTCAGTTGGATGAGCTGCGGATCGTGGGGAATGTGCGACGCGAAGATCAGTCGTCCATCGCCTTGGCTCACGGTCGCCAGGTCGCCGGCGTACCGAGGGCTGGAGGACGGCATCAGATAATTCGTGTCGGGGTCCGTGAGGGCCAGCGTGATCACTTTCCCGGTGTTGGCGTCGAGCGCCCGGCTGTCATCATAGAAGAGCGGCGTCAGCTGCGCAATCGGCGTCGGCGCGGTGTTTTCGAGCGTCATCACGTACGCCGTCGGTTGGGTCAGATCGTTTGGGTTGGAATGAGAGACATAGAAGAGTCCCCCAATGATCACCAAGCTATCGGTTCCCCCATTCCCGAGCACCGTCGGGTCGGGGGCGTAGGCATAGGTCGTGACCGCGGCGGTCCCGGGATTGATTACGTAGAAGGCGGAGTTGGCGTCCTCATTCGTGGTGACCAGCAATTGATCCGTCGCGGGGTCGCCCGTCACTCCATCTACGTGGCCCCACACGCTAATCGCCCGAACCAAGAGTCCGGTCGATGGATCGAATCCGGCCACGACGCTTAGATCAGGCCCGTAGGGAGTGCCGGGAGTGCCGTTCGGATTGATCCCGTTCTGGAACGCCGTCCAAATCAAGGGTCGTCCTCCATCGAGGTGACCTGCCGGTAGCCAAGCGATGTCGTCCGGCTCGCTGTCGCCGGAAGGAGGCGACGCCACGAGGGTTTCCTCTGGCAGTGTCCCCAGGGTGCTCGAGTCCGAAGGGTGGGCGACGGACGGTGGGGCGGAGGTGCCCGAGGTGGTCGCGATCCAAATCGTCGACATTGCGAGAACAAAGAAGACGATCGCACTCGCCGAAACCCGGAATCCGCGGAGGTGAGCCATGAATCCTCAATCGCGGAATGATATAAATATTTAACACGTTTATACTATAGATTTGTTCTTACTTATTTAGTTAAACGATACTTCGTAGTGACGGCGTCCTCTTCAGGAATCCGAATCCGGAGGAAACGCGTGTTAGGCGAAGGGATCTCCCACATCAGCCGTTCAAGCCGCCAAAAAGGACGACCGAGCACGCCGTATGGGGGGGTGTTACGAACGGGTGTCCGTTTCCCACGAAAATTTTGGAGGAACCGGTCCGTCGGTGGCCCTCCATGCCTTTTGGTACACAGCCGCGAGCGGCACGATTAACTACCAACGACGATTCCTTGAGGTCGGTGGAAACACCGGGGCGAAGAGCATGGTAGTGGGAATATCGGAAATTGAAGCCATAACCCGAATCGCGGCACTTTCAGCGGCCCATTCGGCCGCCGCGATGCAGGCGATGGCCTCGATTAAGATTCTGGCGGTATCGAAGTCGATGGCCGTGTCCCACCTCGCGGTGTCTAAGCTGGCAGTCTCCAAGCTAGCAGTGTCTAAGCTGGCGGTGTCAAAGCTGGCGGTGTCGAAACTGGCGGTGTCTAAGCTCGCTGTATCCAAGCTCGCCATGATCAAGTCCATCAGCTCGGCGCATGCCCTTGCCGCGGCGCGCGGAGCCGCGGCCCTACATGCATTGGCGGCGTTCAAAGTGGCGACAGTTTCCAAGCTGGCAGTAGCCAAGCTCGCAGTGTCTCACCTGGCCGTTTCCCACACCGCCGTAATTCACCCCGCGGTGGTTCATCCCGCCGTGGTTCACCCCGCCGTGGTCCACCCCGCCGTGGTCCACCCC
The DNA here is from genome assembly GCA_963749195.1 of uncultured Thermoplasmata archaeon. Taxonomy (GTDB): domain Archaea; phylum Thermoplasmatota; class Thermoplasmata; order Lutacidiplasmatales; family UBA184; genus Lutacidiplasma. The sequence continues at coordinate 72,021 of CAVVLX010000003.1, read as the reverse complement.
GCCGTGGCTCACCCGGCGGTCGTGCACCCTGCCGTTGTTCACCCAGCGGCCGCTCACCCCGCAGTATCCAAACTATCGGTCTCTAAGCTGACGTCCACTCCTTGACCGGTAGCGATCGATAGACTCTCCGACGTGCAAAGACCGCCCAAGTAGGGGACAGGTCGAGGTCACGTCCCAGTAGCGGCTCGGTCATTCCGCCGCCGTCCCAACCATTTCTTCCCAGCCACGACCCATTCCCTTGGTGACCGGTTGTGGCTGATCGAATCGCCCCCCCGAGACCTTCCCGGCGTTCGGGGCGGATCGACGCGTCGCGGATCCAACGGATCCCCGAGGTTCCGAAACGATCGAATCCCCTTCAAGGATCCTCGGAGCGAAAGAACCCGCCCCGTCGGCTCCTCCGAGTCAGGCAATCATCCTCGAGCGACGAATTGCCCGGCGATTCGCTCGGCAAACCATCCCCCGTAGGTCGCGGAACCCAGCGGGAACGTGCGGCGGACCCGGAGGACTCCCGAAAATCCGACGCACTTCCGCACCAACTTCTCGAGCCCCACGGGCGCATCGGCGGGCACTAGGCCCGCAATCCACGTGAGGGGACTTCCCGGTTCGACCCCGAGGCCGTCTCCTGCGACCGGCATCCATGCACTCGCTTCTTTCTTTATTTTTTCGGCCACGACGTCGCGATGCGCCGCATCTTGAACCTCTACCAGGAGCAACGCGAGGGGGAACTCTTCTGAATCCGCCCCGTGGGTCCACCAGCAGGCGCGCGAGTCGATCAGCCGATGATACCGCTGGGCGGCCGTCTTGGGACTGATCCGTAAGGAGCGAGCGATTTCGTTGATCTTCGCGTCCGGGTGGCTCCAGAACGCATGGAGCACGCGCCAGTCCAAGGGAGTGAGTTCTCGATCACAGGGCGGGATCCAATAGAGCGTTGGACCACGCAGCTGATTCGAGGGGGAAAGGCGACGAAGTAGGCTCGCGCGACGGGAGGCCGCCGGATCGTTCGCGGCCACGAAATGGACCCGGAGTTGGCGGTCGCCTTCGTCCAGCGTGTCACGAGCAAAAATCACTCCGTCAATCAGGGCCAAATCGCGGAATAATCGATCGACCTCTCGCACGTCCTTGACCGGTAGCTCGGCGACGTAGACACTAACCCCAAAGAGGGAGGGATTCGGGATGACCGTCATACCCCGGAGGAATCCTTGCTCCGCCAGGCTGCGCAAGCGTGCGCGGACTCCGTTCTCGCTGATCCCCACATGCTGAGCGATCTCTCCAGCGGGCATCGTGGGGTCGATGAGCCGCCGTCCGGCCCAGAATCGGGCCTCGCCGTGCGGGGAGAGAAATCGATAGATCGCGAAGTCGAGTAGGTCCACTCCCGTCTCCGATCCTGGCGAAGGGGTTCTTCCCCAAAGATTGTTTGGGGAGTTGCAGGGACCGGAGGGGGCCGAGTACCGTTCAGAGTTCGTGCTGGCTTCGATCCTCGGCGACCGTCGAGTCAGGGAACGCCGCCCGAACCTCCCGGAAGATTTCCGCGTCGGTCCCCTCGAGGCTCCCGATATGAGTGAGAAAGAGACTACGGGCTCCCAGGAGTTTCGCCGCTCGTCCGGCTTGAGAGGCCGTCGAGTGCCCGAAGTCGTGAGCCAAACGGGCATGCCGATCGGCGTAGGTCGACTCGTGGATGACAAAGTCCGCTCGAAGACCTTCCGGCACCGACGGTTGCCGGGTGTCCCCTGTGTAAAAGAGCGATCCCTGATCCGTATCCAGAAGGTATCCTAGATTGTACACCGTGTGATCGAGCGGGATTCCCTTCACATGCCACGAACCGATTCTCGTTTCGGGTTGCAAGCTCTCGATCAGCTGAAAGTCGTAGAGTTCCGCCGGGTCCTTGACCATGGCCCCGGCGTCGTTCATCGCGCGAAGGATGGGCGCTAGCCCGGGGGGAGAAACGATCGTCAACGGGCGCTTCCGTCCCGTGATCATCGCGTGCAGCAGAAAATCGAACAGGCCGGCGATGTGATCTGTGTGCAGATGGGAGATCAGGATCCCGTCGACGTGATCGATCAATCCCACATCGTAGAGGCGACCGGTCGTTCCGGCCCCGCAGTCCAGGAGGACTCTCTCGAGCAGCGCGCTGCTCATTTGGCGGCGACTACCCTGAAAATTTCCGGCCCCGGTGCCAAAGAAAGTGAGTTTCAAGATTGGATTCGCCCTCGCCGTGCGTTGGGGGCGAACAGGGCGGGGGTATATCATACTCAGCACGAAGACCTTGATACATGACCTCCCGCCAATTTTCAAGGAGCGCCGTGGTTCCCGTCGTGGGTTCGGTCGGCGCTCGAAGGAGCGGGAAGGTCCCGCGCCCTCGAGTTTGAACCACCGACCGACCGCCAAAACTCAATCTCCGCGGAGGGGGATTCGGGTGTTATCCCGGTGACCCCCGTCGGGTCGCGACGAAGATTTCGGAATGAACTACAGGGTCGACTTCACTCGGCGAGTGCTTGGTTGGTTGCTCGGAGCCGCCGGCTCATCTCTTTGAGGATACTCAGCAGCACCGCCGGTTCGCTCGCCGCGAATCCCCAAAATTCCCACTTCGACAGGACGCCGAACCGGGAGGGAGCGGACGCTACGACATCCGCGGACCTCGGTTGGTCGTCGAAGAGGGTCATCTCCCCGAAAAACTGACCCGGCCCGAGCTTCGCCAGCACGCGATTGCCCCGCTTGACCTCCGCCGAGCCTTCCAGGATCAAATAGAGTCCCGTACCTTCATCTCCGCGCTTGACGACCGTTTCGCCCGGAGCGAATGAAGTGACTTGCACCCACTTGGCGAGACCCTTCAGTTGACGATTCGACAGCTCGCCCAGAATCGAAACCTTGTCCAGCCGTTCGACCAACTGGCTCGTGGGGTAACTTTCTGTTTTAGCCACGAAGGTCGGGATTTTCTCCCGGGATTAATACATATCTCCGGCTTTCCGAACGGTCGGCGCATGCCTCGGTCACGGATTGACCGACCGGAGCCGCGATTCAGGACGTCTTCACGCGCTTTCCTGGATTCCGGTGCCCGAGTGCCGTCGAGAGTTTGACCCCCGGCTTACTTTCTGTTTCGCGAGGTGACTCGGCGCGGGGGAAGCAGCTTTCCTCCCTTCGCTCTTCGATAATGGCGCGCTACGCGGGCTCGGTTCCCGCATCCCGTGGGGGAGCACCAGATCTGTTGGCGGGTCCGGGCCAAAAGGAAGTGCTCGCAACCCGGACCTCGACAGGCCTTCAACTTCTGCCGATCCGAGCTCGTCAACAAGCCAGCTAACGAGAGAGCTACGGCCCCCGCGAGAACGGCGCCAAGGTCCCGTGGGGGACGCCCTGAGTCGATCGACCATCGACCGAGGCGCCATTGGAGTCGGTCCCTTGTTGACGCCAGGCGCAGAACGGAATTGACTCGAACGAGCGGATCGCTCGATGGCCGCGATCCCATGACGCTGGCCCTGATCAATTCTCGGACATCGGAACGGAATCGACGGAGTGTTGGGAGATCATCGAGATGCACGACTCCGACTGCGAGGGCTCGGCGTGATCGTAGCCATCGAGTCAGATCCTCATCGGTGGCGAGAGCGTCGCCGACTTGACAGCTGGGACACGCAATCGAGTTGGCGAAGTCGACCGCGAGGTCCCCGAGCTTCATTCGCCCTCGCGGAGTCCCGTGTCCGGCCGTCATGACGACGCGCTCGAATCGAGAGAGTCTACAACTTCTCTAAGAGGAGTCACGGACAAGGAAAGGAGCCCAGGGTTAAATAGGCTAATGGGTTCAATCACCACAAGGCGTTAGCATGGCGAAATCGAAGGACCCTGTTTGCGGGATGATGGTGGATACGGAGAAAGCTCCGGCCCAGGGGCTGTACGACGGACAAATGGTCTACTTCTGCGATCCGGGCTGCAAGACCAAGTTCGAAGCCCGGCGGGCCGCTCGGTAACGCGGGGCGCACGCTCGTCGAGCCCAATGGCCACCGATCCTGTCTGCGGGATGTTCGTCGATGAACGGACGGCCGAGCTAACACTTGCCCGGGAGAATCGAACCTACTTCTTTTGTTCCACTTCGTGCCTGCAAGAGTTCTCGGCACCCGAGCTCCAGCTGGCTCGTCTTCGGAGACGATTGGCCGTCGGCTGGCCGATTTCGATCCTGATCCTCAGCCTCTCCTACATCGATCATTTTCCCGGCTGGCCTTGGGCGGCCTTCGGGCTCGCCTCGATCGTACAATTCTATCCCGGCCTCGCGTTTTACCGTGGAACGTACGACGCGGTCCGCAATCGCGTGTGGAACATGGATGTGCTGATCGCGGTCGGGACCACGGTGGCGTACGCGTACAGCGTTGCCGCCGTTTTGCTGCCTGCGCGACTTCCGTCGGACTATTATTTCGATGCGTCTAGCCTGATCATCACTCTCATCCTGACCGGCAACTATCTCGAGCACCTCACGCGCGAGAAGGCGCGAGGCTCCCTTCGCACGCTCTCGGAACAGTTGCCGACTACGGCGCTCGTCCTGCGCGACGGGAGGGAGGTCGAGACCCTCGTGTCCGAAGTCCAAGTCTCGGACCGATACCGCGTTCGACCGGGCGCCCGATTCCCGACCGATGGAGCCGTCGTCGACGGTCGCTCCGATGTGAACGAGGCGATCCTGACGGGGGAAAGTCTGCCGGTCGAAAAGAAACCAGGAGACGCGGTGATTGCGGGAGCCATCAACGGGACCGGCCTTCTCACCGTCGAGGCCACCCGAGTGGGAGCCGACACCTTTCTCTCGCAGATCGGCCTGCTAGTGGCCGAAGCCGAAACGAGCCGCGTACCGCTCCAACAGCTCGCGGACCGAATCGCGTCCCGATTTGTACCGTTGGTTCTCGGGCTCGCGGCCTTGGCCTCCGCGGGTTGGTTCATCTTCGGTAGCGCCGGACTCACCGTCGCCCTCCTCGTCTTCGTCTCCGTCGTGATCGTTGCGTGTCCGTGCGCCTTCGGGATCGCCACGCCGGCCGCCATCGTGGTCGGTACGGGACGCGCGGCAGAGGAAGGAATCTTGTTCAAGGGAAGGGACTCGCTCGAGCGTGCGAGTCAGATCGACGTCGTGCTATCCGACAAGACCGGTACGATGACCGTCGGAGCTCCCACCGTGACCGACCTGCTACCCATTCCTGGAGTGAACCTCGAGAGACTCCTCGGCCTCGCCGTCGGCCTCGAATTGGGATCTGAGCACCCCCTCGCGCGAGCCGTCCGAGAGAAAGCAGAGCTCGACGGCATTCCGCCGCTCCGACTCTTGGAGCTAACCGCCGAGGCCGGTCGGGGGGTCCGCGGCTTGCTCGACGGCCGACTGTATTCTATTCTGCGCGGTTCCTTGGCAAAAGAAGAGGGAATCGAGCTTGGACCGATTTCCGACGACATCCGACGCCTCGAATCGCAAGGAAAAAGCTGGTCAGTGGTCCTCGAGGGATCTCACGTGGTGGGTCTCCTCGCCTTCTCGGACGAGGTCGCCCCCGGGGTTCGCGAAGCAGTCTCGTCGCTGGCCCGCGACGGGATCCCGGTCGTCATGGTTACCGGAGACCACGAGGCCGCGGCGCGCCACATTGCCCAGCAAGTCGGCGTTCTGGAAGTGCACGCCGGGATGTCGCCCCAAGCCAAACTCGCTCTCATCAGGGAATTCCAAACCCGGGGGCGTCACGTGGGGTATGTGGGCGATGGGCTCAACGACGCGCCGGCCCTCGCGGCCGCTGACCTGGGAATCGCGATCGGGGCTGGAACGGACGTCGCCAAGGAGAGCGGGGGAGTCATTCTCGTTCGGTCCGACTTTCGGGGAGTGGCAATGGCGCTCCGGATCGGGCGGCGAACCGTCCACAAAGTCCGAGGCAACCTGGGGTGGGCTCTCGGCTACAACGCGATTCTCCTGCCAGTAGCCGCCGGGGCTCTCGTTCCGGTATTCGGGCTGGGGATCTACAACGTCCTTCCGATCACCGGCGCGCTTGCGATGGCCCTGTCCTCGACGTCGGTCGTACTCAACTCTCTCTCGCTTCGACTGGGAGCGTTGCAGCCTTCCGTTCGCGAGGTTCCGGCTAAAGGCGGAGTGGCTGGATAGGTTCTTGACCGGGTCGTCGCCCCTGAGGATTTTTTCCCGGGGTCGGTGTGAATGGGAATGCGGCTCCGTCCGCAGACGCGTTAGGTCCCTGGAACGCAGCGGTAGATCGTTCCGACCAACCCCCAGCTATCTCCCATGGATTTCCCGCGATACTCGGCCACGGCAAAGACTCGGTTCCAAGCCACGAGCTTTGGGTCGGCCGACCGGAACGTGAAGGCCACCAACCCGACGCGCACGAGAGGCTCCGTTCCCTCCTCTACTACGGAAAGGCCATCCAGGGTAACGAACATCGATTCACCACCCGGGGTGGTGAGAACGCCTCGTAACGTCGGCGTGTAATCCCCATCGGGACGGCGGGTCGCGAGATTCGTTAGCTGCAGACTGCCCTGGAGTTCCGGTCCCTCGATCTTCCCTTCCATGTGCCCGTAGGCTTGTCCCGTATTCGACTCGTAGTTCACGGAGGCGGACTTGGTGTAGATTAGCTCGAGGGTTCCCAAAGGTTCGAGACGCATTCTATTCGCCCCCCCCGTCAGACAGGGAATCGAGCGCGACTCGTGAGGTATGAGACTTCCTCCAAAAAGGGCCGATTGTCCAGATCTGCCGACGCGCCCCCGATAGACCCGTGGCCCGGAGTTTAGGAAGGATCGCTTTCCGGAGTTGCCCCCGGTATCACCCGAATATCGCGGATCGGACCGGAGTCGCCCTGGCTCGAAGCCAGGGTGGCCGGAAGCAGTCAGCCCCCTTTTCTTTTCCGGCTCCTCGCCAACGTTTTGCTCTCGGTTTCCAGGGCCTTCTTGAGCCCTCGGATATTATCTCGGAAATAGACGAGGTCCGCGTGGAACATCTCGACTCCCCGTCGCAGCCGGGACACTTCCCGGGAGAACTCCGCGGCCCGTAGCAAACTTTCCAAGGACTGCGCATGCGCGAGCAGCGGATCGATCCGCAACCGGATCCAGCGGGATTTCGAATCCAGCGCCGCGAAGTCGGTCCTCAGTTTCGCGAGCTCTTTGACCTGGGCGGGAATGTTTGATTTGTAAACTCGATCCATGATTCTCCCTCGGGTCGTCGGATAGTCTCCTCCATCAAATCCGTTTGCTTCGCTCCACCGGGTGGAGGCCGCCGTGAATCGATCGTGGAGGAAAGTCGCTACGATTCCCGCGCGGGAAAATCGTGGTCATCACCGACCGGACCCGAGGGGCAGGTCGATCCGGCGGAGCGCCCGGATTGTGACGCGACCCTTCTCAGGGATTGAGTTTACGGTCGAGGCTAATGACCTGGTCGAACCGCGGGTCTTTTCTTGCTTCGGCAAAGAGTGGAGAGAATAGCAGGGTGGTCATTGGCATGGTGTGGTGCTCGACCGCGGCGAACATGTATTCAAAAAACTTGTCCAAATTCCCGAGCGCCATGTAGATGTACCCGGCAAAGGAAGACGACACCCACCCTTGATCGTGGGCAGCGTCTAGCTTCGCGATCATCGCCATGGCGACTCCGGTGTCCCCTCGGAGGGCCGCGAGGTACCCGCGTTTCAGATAGGTGGCTCGATTCGTTGGACCGATCCGTTCCATCTCGCGCACCATCTCCTCGGCTCGTACCAAGTCCCCTCTCGCGAGGTAGTAGTCGGCCATCCCGTGGTAGGAGGTGATTGGATCGAGGTGGAGGGTCTTCTTCCAAAATTCCAAGGCTTCTTCGTAACGGCCGGCGAAATGGTACGCCCGACCGAGATACCGAATCGTGGGAGGCGACAGTGGGTCGAGACGGTACGCCTCTTCGATGTGACGGACGTACGAGTCGAGATCGCCCCGGATACCCGCGATCTGCCCGAGGGTGTCGTGGGCCTCGGCAAGATTCGGATTTAATTCGAGCGCCCTTCTCGCCTCTTTCTCTTGCGATTCGAGCGGATCGTCGGCCATGAACGATAGTTGGGCCGCCATGGAATGCACCTCCGCCATGTCCGGGCTAATGGCTCGAGCCTTCTCGGCTGCGGCTTTTCCTTGAACGATCGCCTCCGGCCAAGAGATCAATCCTTCCTCGCCGAGCTGTTTGTAGGCGGCCGCCAGACTCGTATACGCTCTCGCAAAGGTGGGGTCCTTCTCGACGGCTTGCTCGAAGTACCGTAACGCCTGTCGAAGGGGCGCCTCTTCCCGCTTCCAGAGAAGCGCCTGCCCTTGAAGAAAGTACAGGTAGGCTTGCATGTCCGGAGTCTCCTGCAGCACCGGAATCGGCGAACTCGCCGCCGAGAGGTTGCTGGGGAGCGATGCCGCGACCTTCGTGGCGATGTCGCTCTGAACGGCGAACACATCGTCCAAATTGTCGTCGTACTTGGATGCCCACAGGTGCTCCTCCGTCGCGACGTCGATCACCTGCACCGTGACCCGAATGCGATTCGCCGCCTTTCGGACGCTCCCCTCGACGATCGTTCCGACCCCGAGTTCTTTACCGATCTCGGAGACGTGCTTCTCCTTTTTCTTGTACTCCATGACGGACGTCCGAGCGATCACCTTGAGTCCCTTGACGAGGGCTAAGTTGGCGATCAATTCCTCCGTGAGCCCGTCGGCAAAGTACTCGTCGTTCGGATCCGGACTCATGCTCACGAAGGGAAGTACGGCGATCCGGCTCTTCTCCAGGGGAGCCGGACCGCGGTCGGGCGAGGAGAGCTCGCGAAGATTCCAGGGCAACATGACTCGGTATATGTCGATCGGACTGAGTAACCCCTTGAGGGCGGTCGGAGGCAGTTTCTCGAGCTGGTTTGGGATCTTGTTGCGAATCTGGCTGAATACCTCCCCAGAGATGCAAACGCCTCCAGGCGCGGCCAGGGGCTCGATCCGAGAGGCGATGTTTACCGCGTCTCCGAAGATGTCGGCCTCGCGCTGCTCCACATCCCCCAAGTGGATTCCGATCCGAAGTTGGATCGGCGTGGAACCCGGTTGGGAATTCCGCTCGTGCAGATGTTGTTGGATGTCGATCGCGCATTGGACGGCCCGCAGGGCACTGCCGAACTCGGAGAGAAACCCGTCCCCCATCGATTTGATCTCTCGGCCTTCGTGGGCGGCGAACAGGGGCCGAACCAGGCTCGCCTGCTCGTCTCGCAGTCGAAGGGCTTGTGCTTCATTCGTCTGGGCGGACGACGTGGAGCCGACCATGTCCGTGAACATGATCGCGGAGAGCCGTCGAGTTGAAGCCACGTTTCTGGGATTCTTTCCGTTAGATTAAGCTCGCCCGTATGGTCCAGCGCATGGGAGGGTCGCTCGAATCGGTAAGAATAGGTTCCACGATCTTGCACTCCTGGAGGATCGGGCAACCTCCGGCGCTTGGCCCAAAGGGAAGCGGATTCCGGATCCCTCCCCGCTCGGCTATCAGAGCCTTGGGTCCATTAGTTATTGCACCTACATACAAACGAAACTCGAATCTCGATCTACATAGATCCGCACTTCCGCCGAGAAACGGCGGTGGTTCTTTGAATAAACGGAGGTCGTCGTTTTTTCCGTCGCTCCGTAGGAGGGGGTTTAGTAACACCCCTCATCGGCGAGCGGCCCTGATTTGGGGCCGCTCTTAGGGCTCGACGAATCCCTGTTCCCCGGATCGCGCTGAATCGAGATTGCGCAGATCTATCGAATGGTCCACGACGGCCTTGAGGTTCATCAGGATTCCAACCCAGCCGGGGGTCATGTCGGGGATGTCCTTCTCGGGAAGGTTTGAGTTGGTCATCGTGAGATCGGTTCCGCCCTTCCCGTCGGGCTCGACGTCGAACGTTACTCGCGAGTCATCAAAGAACTCGAATGCGAACTTCCGCGGGGGAGACTTTTCGAACACCTTCATCGAGGCTCCCACTCCCGGCTTGAACGTCCAGTGGATGACGTCGCCCTTCTCCACGGTCTTCTCGACCCAGAATCGGCTCCTCCCGTCATCGGTGGAGATAAGCGCGTAAACGCGCTCCGGTGCGGCTTTAAGGTGGACACGCCACCGGATCACTCCTGGTTCGGGGTTGAACGCTGTCGCCATCGAGACTCGCCACGACTTTTCGGTGATAAAGCCGCCGCCAGCAGGAGTCGTCCGATCATAGACAAGTGCGTGAGCAGCCCCCTCCCTTACGAGTGCCAGCCAATCAAGCCCGCGGGAATCGCAGGCGGCGAAGACGTCCCGCGGGGTGCCCCCAACTCGCATCGAAGGGCAGGGGCCACGCTAAGCTAGTTCTGTCCGCCTCGAATCCTCAACTCGCGGAAGCGGCGAGGTCGCCACCACCGGAGGAACAGCCCTGTGAGAGCGATCGTATGTCCCAAATACAGGCCCCCGGACGTTCTTCAACTTCAGGAGATAGAGAAGTCCATCGTCGAGCCTAACGAGGTGCTGGTGAAGGTCCATGCGGCTTCGGTGAACGCACTCGATTGGCGGACGGTTCGGGCCTCTCCGTTCCTCGTTCGCTTGATGGGGGGCTTCTGGAAACCCAAGAGACCGCGACTAGGGGTCGACTTCGCCGGCCAGGTCGAGGCCTTAGGTCCGAACGCAACCGAGTTTCACTCTGACGACGAACTATTCGGCCGTGCCTACGGTACATTCGCCGATTCCGTCTCGGCGTCGGAGAAGGAGATCGCGCTCAAACCCGCCGACGTATCGTACGAGGCTGCAGCCGCGGTCCCTATCGCCGGTCTAACCGCACTGCAAGCTCTTCGTGACAAAGCAGTGCTTCGGGCCGGACCGACGGTCCTCGTCAACGGAGCGGGCGGCGGTGTGGGTACGTTCGTCGTTCAGATCGCCAAGGCGTTGGGTGCGGAGGTTACCGGGACTTCCAACTCAGGGAATCTCGACCTGCTCCGATCGATCGGCGCAGACCACGTCATCGATTACTCCCGACAGGACTTCACTCAAGCCGGAATCCGGTACGATCTGATCATAGACCTTCACCCCACGCATTCCTTCCGAGAGTGCAAACGGGCGCTGAACCCGCAAGGAATTTACCTCGCCCTCGGTTTCGAAGGCTTGGCCCGACTGATCTCCCTCGTCTTCCGGCAAAGGCTGACCTCCAATTCGAAGGGTAAGCGCGCCATGCTCATGATGGCGAGACCGACGAAGAAAGACCTGGGCGACCTAGCGGAACTTCTGGCGTCTGGGAAGATGGTACCGGTGATCGAGCGACGGTATGCGCTGAGTGAAGTGCCGGCAGCGATTCGCTATCTGGAGACTGGGCACGCCCGAGGAAAGGTTGTCATCAACGTCGAACCGGATTACATCAGCACCTGAACGACGCGGCGGAGATCCGTCTCCGGGGAGGAAACCCGAAGGAGATGGGCACGTCAATGAGCCGAAACCAAGTGGCTTTTATTGCTTAATCTGCTTCGGTGTTCCCGTAACGTCTACTCATTCCACGTCCTAAGCATCCCAACTAAAGGGAGCGTTGCGGAGGCATTAGAGTAAGTTTTATTACTTTGACGAGCCACTACCCAGCCATGGGCAATCCACTCGCCCCTGACGGGTTGTCCGGTTGCTTTCGCTGTGGTTATGTTTGGAGGCCAAGGAGCCCCGAACCACGTCTCTGTCCGCGCTGCAAGTCACGACTTTGGGATTCCCCGGTGATCCGGCCGGTTCGGCGCGGGCACGGACTTGGCATAGCTGAGATTGTAACGCCAAAACGAGCCGAGCTAGAGAGGGTGCTACGCTCTCGAAGAGCGAGGAATCCGCGCGTCTTTGGGTCCGTGGCCCGGAGATCCGCAGGACCGAAGAGCGACCTGGATCTCCTGGTAGAATTCGATCCTGGCGCGTCCGCATTTGATCAATTCGGTCTCATGGAGGACCTCGAGAAACTGTTCGGCCGAAAAGTCGACGTCGCCGAGCCCAGCGGCCTCCACTGGTTAGTCCGACCCCAGGTGCTCTTCGAAGCAGTACCGGTATGAGCGCGGATGCCCGCGGGGATCGTTTGCGACTTGCCGACATTCTCCGGGCCTGCCACCACATTCAGGCATACACGATTGAGGGAAAGGCGGCGTTCCTCGAGTCGGAAAAGACTCGGGATGCCGTCCTCCGTAACTTTGAGTTGATGGGGGAGGCTGCTGGAAAACTATCCCTTCCCGTACGGTCCCGCCATCCGAGTATCGAATGGAGTGCCATGAGAGGATTTGCATCATTCGCCAAACACGAGTATTGGGCCATCGATCAGGAAAGACTCTGGGCTGCCGTCGAGGAGATCCCCGCAATCGAGCGGGCGGTCTCCAGGATCCGGTCCGCCGTTGAGGATTAGGATGTTTGGGAGCCCAAAGCGCTCTCGGAATTGAAATCGACGGTACGCCTCGATCGGACGCGCCGCGTCTTAGCTGTAGGTGCGGCGGCGAACCAACGTTAGGGGTCTCAGTCAGTGAGTCCACCGGTTCTTGCACCTACTCAGAGCAATTAACTATCGGGGATGGGGCGTCCCAGACGCTCCAGGGTCCCGCCGGATTGAAGCCAGCGTCCGGCGCTCGGCTGATCTACACGGCCCCGGGCGGAGGTTCTCCGTTTAGGAGTGACGGAGGCGTTGAGATCGTAGGAGGTCGCTTTCCACGGCGCCGCCACAGAGTCAAACCGATAACGGTCGCGGCTGCGAGGACCCCGAGACCTCCGAGCAGGAGATATTCCTCGGTCGGAGACCAGCCGACCGGGCTCGCCGCAGCTGACTCGCTGACCTTGAACGCGATGGCAAGTGAAGTCGGAGCGGCCCGCACCGTGATCGACCCGACGCTTTGGTTTACCCCGTAGCCAGCGACCGAGCCGATTCGAAAGTAGTACGTCCCATTGGGCTCCTCAAACAGGATCGAGCTTGACTGGGAATCCTGCGAGGTACTCCCCAGCGTAGCCATCCAAGTCGTACCGTTCGGAAGCCCCAGCTCACCGATCGTTACAGCATACGACGTGACCGTCCATTCGACCGACACGTTGACTGAGATATCGCTGACCGAAACCGATCCGGTGTAGGGGGACGAAGTGAGGTGCCATCCCGGTACGCCTCCGATCGAATAGGGGTAAGATCCATTCATTTCAGCGAATCCGACCGTGCTGGAGGTAGAATACTCCGTACTTCCGTTGAGAATCACCGACCAGGGAGTTCCGCTCGGGAGGCCGGTTTCGTTGAACCAGACCCGATACGATCCCGCCGGAAGCAACACGAAAGAGATGTTTTCGTCAACCGGGGCGCCCGCTACGGTCAGCGAGCCGCTGGAAGGGTTCGCGCTGTAGTCCGTAAGCGGACTGACACTGAAGTTGTACGTGCCGTTGGGGAACGAAGCGGAAAGCTGAACGAAGGGACCCGAGAGGTTCTGGTCTCCCAGGTTTATGCTCCAGACGGTACGCTCTGGGAGTCCCGTCTCGAAGAAGCTGACGGTAAACTGGTTGGGAGCAGTGGGCGCAAACACTGCTAACTCCTTCACGGGGCCGGAAGGTTCCAAGTTCGTTGGATTCGCCGAGCCTGAGTAACTCCCGGGACCCGAGCCGACCCAATCGGTGAACTGATATCCTGGCGCGGCCGCGGCGGCGATGCTCACCGCACCGCCCTTGGAAATCCATTGACTCGACGGATATGTGGCCCCTCCAGCCGTCGGGCTCGAAAAGGTGGTCAACAAGTACTGGAGCCCGTAGGGCGCATTCTCCGTCACCGGTGAATCGGCGAGGGAAATTTCCGATGGAAGCGACAGCGCGGTCCGTTCGCCGGGCGATGGGTACGAGGTCGGGTAGACCGTCTGATTGTACTCGCCCACTGGAAGAAAGAACGTGAGACGACTCAAGTTCGTCGTTTCCGTCGAACTTCCGACTTTCACGAACCATCGGAGGAGGGGCGGCATCCCGCTTGCATTAATGGTCAAGGGAAACGAAAGCACCCGGGATTGCTCCATGAGGACGAGACTTCCCGGGGGTACCTCCCATGCGGCCGGAAGTCCATCGGGCCAAAACGTAGCCACCGGGACTGAGGTCGTATCGTTCCAAACCCACGTTTCCACGGCGGTGGAGGAGTTCAACCCTGTCTGGGCGGTCTCGAACGAAATCGGGAGTGACGCATTGGTGTTGACGACGAGGAGATCGACCGGCGAATCCGCGGAGATCCCTTCCGTGGCGAGGGCGTAGATGCCCCCAACCGAGGTCGACACGCTGGTCGGCAGCACCTCCGAGCCCAGTCGAGAGAATATCTCGGCGTAGAGCTGGTAGACGGGGCGCGACGTTCCGCTCGAGAACCACGAACCCGACGAACCGTGTTCGAGCGCGAAATAATCCACGTTCGGGAGGTTAAGTACGGTGGCTTGGATCATCTCGGCGGCGATGTAGGGCACTTGCGGGAAACCGGCAACGAGGGGCGCATCAAATCCTCCGCTGACGGCCGATCCGATCTCCGTCACGAAGATGGGAATCGGACCGCACGACGGGCACGCCGAACGGATCGCGGCGATGTCTAACGGTACTCGAACGGGTAGCGAGCCGATGTCGTCGAGCGTCCCATAGAAGTTCGAAAGCGTGGCGTCCCCCGCGGTCTTTGGACCCAGACCGACCGGATAAACGTGGATCGCGACGCCGCTCAGATTGGGGCCGTTCACGCTGACGGTCGCGTTCAGCCAGATCGTCTCGTGCGAGGCGCCATTTCCGACTCCCGCAAGTCCGAGGACCCGAATGTGGGGATCGATCGCGCGCATCGCCGCGATGTAACGTTCGACGAGCGTCGCATATTGGATGGGCGTCGGGGGCGATGTGGAATCATGCGCCCACGCGGACCACGGAAGATTGAACTTGTGCCACAGAGCCGGTTCATTGCCGATCTCCCAGTAATCGGGGAAAAAGCCGAGGGTCTGCTCCACGTACCGGACATCCGCGGCGGCCGTGGCGGGGGAATCGGTCTCGCCGGGCACTTGGAAGACGGCCTCGCAGGAGATCGATCGACACCATTGGACGAAATCGGCGACGCTCGTATTGGCGGGATTGACGCCTCCCTCGAGCCCGTGGATCGTACCGTTCAGGTAATCCATTTCATCGGCCAGGTAGCCTCCGGGCCAGACGACCGTTTTCGCCGGAGTCGCGTTGACGATGAGACTGGTATTCCCGTCCGTTGCGTCCGCTGCGAGCGCCGTCGTTCCCCAGAAGGTCTCGGATAGCGACTCCTCGGGGACCCATGAGTTGATTTGGGGCTCCGCGAGGTCCGTTAACCCGCGGGACGTAGGAGGGGCGCCATTTCCCCGGGGCGACATTTCCGGGCTGCCGAATCCCGCAACCGGGCCGGCAACAACCGGAACCAACGCAAGCGACACGAAGACGACGAACCCTACCCGGACGAGAGAGACGGGGGGGCTACCGAACTTGGGGGAGCGTCCCGGGCGAGTCGATACGACGCACGCGTCGGCCCCAGGGCCCCTTCCCATTGACCGTGCATCTCTGATCGGCAAATATAGCAGAGGGGCGCCGCCGAGTCTATCGGTTATCCGTAGCGCGGTCTGCCACCGAAGGCCGGTCCCCGGAATCAAAATCCGGCTTCGGGAGTCGCGCTCCGCCGGCAACCCCGCTCTTCGCTAGCCTCCCGCGCCTGGCTTTCGGAGGCCCCTCTGAAGGGTAGGCGGAGCCCGACCGCGCGTCACCCGAGCGAGTTCGACTCCCTCAATGCGGGCCTACGAAGCGGGTTGGAGTTTAAGGCCGGCGGCGGAGAAGACTTCCCCGAATCGAGGATCCTTCCGGGCCTCAGTAAACAGTGGAGAGTATCGAAGCTCATTCGCGGGCAACACGTGGCCCTTCGCCGACGTAAACATGTGCTCGAAGAATGCATCCTTTTCCCCGAGGGCGAGGTAGATGAATCCTGCGAAGCTGGATCGCGTAAATCCGAGCTTGTTGGTCGAGTCGAGTAGTGCGATCATCTCCAGGGCCGTGGCTCGGTCCCCCTTCAGGGCCGCCAGGTAACCTCGATTGAGTCGGGTAAACTGGCTGGTCGGTCCGATTCGCTCCATTTCGCGCACCATCTCGCCGGCTCTTTCGAGGTCCGCCTTTGCGAGGTAAAAATCTGTCATCCCCCGGTACGCGCCCAACTTGTCGAGGTGGAAGGTCTTCTTCCAATGCTCCATCGCGTCGTCTCCGCGTCCCGCTTGGAGATACGCCCTTCCGAGAGCCCGAATCGTGTTCACCGAGAGCGGGTCCAATTGATAGGCGATCTCCAAGTGCCGGACATACGACCGGAGGTCCCCATCGAATCCAAGAGTAATCCCAAAGGTCACGTGGGCATCGGCGAGATTGGGGTTAAGTTCCAGGGCCTTTCGACCCTCTTTTTCGGACGCGACGAGGTCGTCCGACATGAAAGCGAGTCGGGCCAGCAACGAGTGCGCCTCCGCCAGGTCGGGGCTGATCGCTCGGGCCTTCTCGGCGGCCGCCTTCCCGAGCTCGATGGCTTCGGAAAAGGAGACCAATCCCTCATCGGCCAGCCGAATGTAGGCTTGCGCACAAGCCGTGTAGGCCCTCGCAAAGGTGGGATCCTTCTCGATCGCCTGCTCGAAGAATCTCAACGACTGGCGGACGGCCTCCTCTTCGGATTGCATCACCAGCGCTTGGCCTTGTAGGAAGAACAGGTACGCCGAGACATCCCGGGTCTTTTCCAGTACGGGCACGGGAGTGCTCGCCCCCGGCAGGTTGCTGGGAAGCGATGCCGCGACCTTCGTCGCAATATCGGTCTGCACGGCAAAGACATCGTCGAGGTTGTCGTTGTAACTCGCCGCCCACAGGTGCTCCTCCGTCGCGACATCGATCATCTGGACGGTGACCCGGATCCGATTGGCTGCTTTCCGTACGCTCCCCTCGACGATCGTTCCGACGCCGAGCTCCTTGCCAATCTCGGATACGTTCTTCTCCTTCTTCTTGTAGTTCATTACGGACGTCCGCGCGATCACCTTGAGCCCTTTGACGAGCGCCAAGTTCGCAATCAATTCCTCCGTGAGCCCGTCGACGAAAAAATCGTCCGTCGGGTCCGTACTGATGTTGACGAAGGGAAGCACCGCGATCCGACTCTTGTCGAGCGGGAACGAATCCGTGACCGACGGCACGAGTTCGCGAATCGACCACGGCAACACGAGGCGGTAAATGTCCATCGGAAGTTCCAGTCCCTTGAGCGCGCGGGGCGAGAGCTTCTCCAGCTTGTCGGGGATCTTGTTTCGGACCTGTTCCTGGACCGCGCCTGAAACGCAAATGCCTCCGGGGTCGGCGATGGGTTCGATCCGGGCGGCGATGTTCACGGCGTCCCCGAGTATGTCCGTGCCGCGTTGGACGACATCGCCAAGGTGGATGCCGATCCGTATTTGGATCGGTGTGAGACCGCCCTCCGCGTTGCGTTCGTAGATTCGCCTTTGGATGCTGATGGCACATTGCGTCGCTTTCAGCGCGCTATCAAACTCGACCAGGAACCCATCTCCAGTCGATTTGATCTCGCGGCCCTGATGAACGGCCACGAGCGGGCGGACTAACTCCTCCTGTTGGCGAAGCAGATCGAGGGTACGCCCCTCATTGGCCTGCGTGGAGGCGGTGTAACCAACGGTGTCGGTAAACATGATGGCGGCCAGCCGACGGGCAGAGGACACGAGCCTGGGACGCGCCTCGGTAAATTAAACCTAAGCCCTGCGGCTCTTCCGTTCGGCGAGACGCCCGCTAGGAACGGGGAGGTTTTGGCTTCGCAACTGGCGCAGCGGATATTCGAATCCTGTCGTGAGAGGAGGCTTGCGTGCGGGCCGATTCAATCAGCACTCGCTCAACTTCACAAATGGCCGATCGATCCTAGGCCCAAGGTTTTTCGATTCACCCACAAATCTAGACTCTCGGCGCGCGTCGACGCTCCTCTCCCCGGAGGAAAACGGTTCGACTCGGGCCTCGATTCGTCGCACAATGGGCGGTTTCTGGACGAGGGGGTTCAGTGGGCGGAACGGCGCCGGGCGCGGGTCGGTCGTCGCCCCACCGTGATCCAAATTCCGTCGGGGTCCAGCACGTGGGTGCTCCATCCCTCGGTGGTAGCGGGAGTCCATCGGGTGGCTTTGGCACCATTCCGTAGAAGATTTCGATGAACTCGTTCCAAAGAGGTCCGACTCACTGCGCCAAGAGTGAAGTCCAGGTGGTCGAGCGCGGCACCAGCACGATATGGGCCGAAGAAGAGCGACCCCCGAGGATACCAATTGAGCTCGATCACGCGACGAGACCGTGGGTCCCGGAGCAAGACCCATAACCCTCCTCCCCACACTCGAGTATCCCCCTTCCGAGCCACCCTCAGCCCGAGGGCTCGGGTGTAGAACCGAATCGATCGACGCAGATTGGTGACCCGAATTCCTGCTTGTTCTAGCCGCACGACGAGGCGTAAGCGCGTCGCAAGATAGAGGGATCGTCCTCACGAGACTCGCGTGCAAATCGGGTCCCCTTCCCAACCCCCAATACGGTCAGCGTTCGAGCGCGCCAGCGCATTTGGGGTCTCCGTTCGCTTTATCGAAGAAATCCTTGACCAAGGAAATATAACGGTCCCTGATTTCGAAAAACGGCTGGTGGCCCACTCCGCGTAGGACGACCAATCGGGAGTGGGGAACAAATCGGTGGATCTCTCGCGCGCACTCGGGAGCAACATGGTCATACTGGCCCACCGTTATCAACGTGGGTATCCGGAGTCGAGAGAGCTCCGGAGTGATATCCCATCCGGCCATGGTCCCCCGTCGAAAACCGTCGTCGTAGATACGGAGCGCTCTGAATCCCATCGCGTCGAGAACGCGTGGGTTTAGGTGCGCGAGAGTCAACCAGACTTCGTACGGCCGGTTCACGGAACGCTCTGAAAATCTCCTTCGGAACTCTTCGCCCGCTCGAGCGGAAGCCGCGGTCGAAACCCCCGTTCGCTCGTACTGAACCCAGGCCCGGCGGTTGGCGGGGGAAAGCTGAGATACGCGGAGTCGGCGAGCTCGCCAAAGTGCCCGCATCGAAGCGAAGCCGCTCGCCACCACAACCGACGTCCACGCACGAGGGTGACGAACCGCTGCCTCGAGGGCTACGGCGCCTCCGTAACTATGTCCATACAGGTGTACCTGGCCCAGCTTGAGTCGGCGCCGGAGCTCTTCAGCGTCATCGGCGCTCGCCGTGATTGTGTAGTCGCGATAAGTGGTCGGCCGCTCCGAACGTCCGCAGCCCAACTGGTCATAGAAAATCACCTCGAACCCGGCCCCGGCCAGATCGGCCAAAGGTGTCAGGTACTCGTGGGTGGAGCCGGGTCCACCGTGAAGAACGAGGACGGTCCCTCGAACAGATCTCCCAACTCGTCGGTAGTAGAGTCGTTTGCCCCGGACTCGCGCGTATCCATCCCGGTCGGGAAGGTCCACCCGGACTCGAACTCAATCCGGTAGATACCATTGCCGGCGAGAGAGCGCCTCTGTCACGGCTGCTCTACCGAGGTATATTGCATGGAGCGTACCTGGCCCCCGGCGGCGCGTCCCAAGTTCTCCTCCTGAAGTGGGCACGGTCTTGACCCGACAGGTTCGGTCCGTACAGGAGCCGGGGCACTTCATCGAAGTAGCAGGTTTCGAATGCCCCCCCTCAACCGGGCCCCCTTGACGGTTTCGTAACGCGGGGGTGGTGTAAAGGGGGGGTAGATCAGTCCTCGCCGGGCTTGAGGGATCGACGACAGTAGGCCCAATGGTGTTTGGGCCTACCTGTCGGTCTCAATTTGATCGGGTTTATCGAGCTTTTCACGAGAGATTGGTGCGCCCCAAGGATTTCAACCTCGAAAACCCAAAGTCCGTCTCGGTGGAGCTTCGGCGGCACGCTTCGCCATTCGCCCGTCGAGACAGCGTCATGTAATACGTAGCGTATTACAATGTTTGCATGCCGAAGTTGATCGTGCGGCGCACGGGCAATTCGCTGAGCCTATCGCTGCCCCGCGAGATCGTGCGCGACCTCGCGCTGTCTCCCGGCGATGAGATGTTGGTCGAGCTGGAACGCGTTCCGGCCCTCCTGACCCTCGCCGGCAAACTGAAAGGGCGGCTCACCGCAGAGGAATTCACGCGTATGAGCAACGAAGGCGAGGAAGTTGACTGACTTTTTGGCCGACAGTTACGCTATGGTCGCCTTCCTCGAAGGGAACGAGCGCTACGTCCGGATCTTCCGTCGCAAAACCATTGCGACGACTGCCTTGAACGTACTCGAGGTGTATGCCGCATTGTTGAGACGGCTCGATCGAAGGGAGGCCCGACGGCTTTCCGTTGGTTTCCTCCCAATCGTGGCCACGGTCCCGCCGGAGGTCGCACTCTCGGCCGGAGAGTTTCGCCAATTCATGCGCACCCTGAAGAGAGACTGCTCTTACATCGACGCGTGGGGGTACGCCGCGGCTCGCCACATGGAGGTCCCCTTTCTGACCGGGGACTCGGTGTTCAAGACCATCAAGCACGTCGAATTCGTCCGGTAGAGAACTCTCCCGAAGCCTCGCAGGAACCCGGGGCGCTGGTACCTGGGGGACGGCCCCCGTTAGTCTCCCCCCGGCCCTCCCCTCCATCGGTGGTGAATTCGAGAAGCCGCAGAATGTGGATTCATTGGTCCTGGAGCCCTCGGGCCGACTTTGTCCTTCCCGCGCCCCGCACACTCGGGCGGGCAGTATCGACCTCGAATCTCCGATAGGACTTAGTTCTGAGTCATATTATAGTATATATATTAAAGACGCATAAGTATCGCGGTTATGATGGCTGTGGTCTCGAGCTTCGTTAGGTCGAAGAAAGGGCTAACGCCCGCCATCTTCGTCCCGGCCCCGCGTCCCAAAGGACGCCCTTCCGTCAGGCTTCGGGTTCGCGTCGACTCAGAGGAGGACGCAAACGCCGCGAACAAGGCTGGAGTTCCACTCTTTGCCCTGACTTCGCGGACCGTTACCGCCCTCGGCTATCCAATTCGCTTTCCGACTCAGCTTGTCGTGGCATCAACGGTGCGTTCCGCGGTCGATTCTTCATTTCGGATGATACTATTCAATTCGGAGGAAGCGGCTCTCCGACCGAAGATCGAAGACGTAATCGTCGCTCTCCTCACCATCGATCCAGTCGTCGCGAGAGTTGTGCTCGAACGGAATCGTGACGAAGTCCGGCCGGAATATCTCCTCAAACGAGTTCTGACGGAAAATCAAGAGCAGCTCGCAGCCTGGGCGCGCTTCTTCGACGTGGTCCCGACACTTCCGCGACTCGGCAAGTCGCTCCCCGCGGCCAACCTAGACCGCGAGTTCCGGAAGAATCTACCGACGGGGAGGATTCCGTGAACCGCGAAGAGATAAAGTCCGTCGCCGAATGGCTTCTAGGACTCGATGTCCCGTTCGTAATCGTCGGAGGATCGGCAATCGAGCAGCTGGTCTCGGCGGGGACCAAGGATGTTGACGTCCTGATTGCGGTGGGCGATTGGGAGAAACTCGACAAAGCCTTGGAGAATACCAGGGAAGCAAGTCCGCTCGAACCTTACACCGGAACAATTCGCGGAACAAGACTTGGTCTCGGAACCGAGCTACTGGACCTAGAGTTCCTTTCTAGTGAGCCCTTCGCGGGAACCCGGACGGCCGATGAGTTTCTCGACTACATTCGGACCTACCGGTCCAATAAGTTCGGGATGCTTCGATACGCGACACCGGCGGCCGTATGGTACATGCGACTGTCTATCGAGGATTCTTGGGAACAGTACGTGTCGAAGATTCGACGGGAGATTGTCGCCGGTATTCCCGAGTCCACCTTTGATGACGTTTCAACGATCGCCGACCACTTCGGCGTAAGTGATCGAATAAGGGAACGGGTCGCGTTCGCCAGAAAGACTCTCGGCTTGTACGGTCCCCCTCCGTGACCGAGAACCCGACAGGGGACGGGACCTGAACTCGTCAACTGAAGGTGCCCTTTTCGGGAATCTGACGAAGAGTGTGTCCTAGGATTTTTGGATAAACGTACAAACCTCGACTCTCGTCGCTCCGTGACGCGGACGTCTTTCGCGACGCTCCTCTCCCCGGTGGGAAACGGTTCCACTCGAGCCTCGATTCGTCGGAAAGTGGACGGGTTGAGCGGATGTAGGCCGGAAGCAAAGGTCCAAACCAATCTGTGCGATCGCGCGATCGATGCAATCCAGGTTGCCGGGCATCTCGATCCACTATGAAGCGCGCGGCCGGGGCCGACCGCTCCTGATGCTCCACGGCAGCCCGAGCGACCACGCTCGGGCGATGGTTCACGTCGAACCCACGTTTAGCTCGCGCAAGGGCTGGCGAAGGGTCTACCCTGACCTCCCGGGACATGGGCGGACACCGGGCGCCGAGCGGATCCGGGACATGGACGATTATCTCGGGGTGCTTCTGGAGATGGTCGACGAGCTCTTCGGCGATAGAGGATTCGCCCTCGGCGGGATTTCTTTCGGAGCGTATCTCGCGCTCGGAATCGCCCGGAAACGCCCATCGAGCGTCGAGGGCCTTCTGCTTAGCGTCCCCGAAGTGAATCACAGTCCCTTGGAGGAGCTCCGGGATCAGGAGTTCGGTACACCGTCAATCCAAACTCCGTCGCGCCTTGTGCCGGACCTTCCTGAATACGTGGAGGACACGCGATGGCTGGAGGGCCTGCCCTTTCGCGACATGACCGTACCCTTGTATCAGAGTTCCAAGCCAGTCCAATACCCCGCGCTGTTTCTCTTTGGTCGGCAGGACGCGCCCTTCCGCTACCGCAAGTATTGGCGATTGCTCGACGACTTCCCAAGGGCAACCTACGCTATCCTCGATGGGGCCGGTCACCGGCTCTGGACTGATCGGAACGAATTGGCTTGCGCCCTTCTCGGAGATTGGCTCGACCGAGTCGAAACGTCGACCCCATAGGTCCGTGAGCTTCATAGCTATCAAAGGGCGGGTTTTACTCGGAGAGGGTTCAAGTGGTAGGTTACATCGACAACTCAATCCAGATCCCGTTCGGGTCCTGGATGTAGACCCATCTGCTGCCGTTGCTCTTGACTTCCTGGATGACGTGATAACCTCCCTTCTCTGCCGCCGCGATTGCGGCGTCGAGGTCCGTGACCTTGAAGCCCAGATGGTCTAGAGCCTCTCCCGCTTCGTAGTCTGTGTCAAACAGGCTCCCCTTCTCGTAGAAGTTCAGTTCGAGCGGGTGACTCCCCCCCTCGTTCACAACGTCGAGCACTACTCCCTTCGTCGCTGCGATCGTACTTCGCGACCGGGCTGTCATTCCAAGAATCGTTGTGTAGAACTTGAGGGTCGCATCGAGGTCTTTGACGCGGATTCCAGTGTAGGTGAACTTCGCGATCATAGCGGTGTGCGGTACGCCTCAATCGAGCGGTCTACATGAGGCCGGGCAGTCGGATCAGTCCGCAGGGGGAGGGGCGGATCTCGGGTTATCCGGTTCGCGGCCAAGCGGAAGCTGGCCGCAACGGGCAGAGTTTGAATGCGTCCCCCCTCAACAAAGACGCTCTGACCATTTTGTAGGATGGGGGTTGTGTAAAGGAAGGGTCAATCAGTCTTCGCCAGGCTCGGCGGACCGACAATCGTAAGTCCAATGGTTTCCGGACCTATTCGTATTTACCTGATGGGGTAATAAGCTACGTCGAACATGGTAGATCCATGGAGCCGGAAATAGATCCTCCGCTCGTCGCCGCCTTTGGCAGCGAAACGCGAGTTCGAGTTCTCGCGGTACTTGCCTGGGCCTCTCGGCCGATGACCGCCTATCGAGTTGGGAAAACTGGCGATATTCCTCTCCCCAAAGCCTACCACGAGATCTACCGGCTTGAAAAAGCTGGGCTTGTGGGTCGGCGGCGTTCTGGGTGGGTCCTCCTCGACGATGACATTCGGGCGCTGCTCCGTCGGCGCGTTCGGATACTCTGGCTGGACGATTGGATTTCCGAACGCTCACGCCGCGCGGCTGGGGAGAATGCGCTTATCGAGCGACTAAATCGAATCCGACATCCTCCTCCTCCCCGAGACTGGAAACCGAAGGATCCCCAAAGATTCCACCGCTCTCGTTTGAAAGATCGCGTTCTGCGGGAGATGGGTTTGCGGACGTCGATTCATGCTGAGTAAGATTGGATTCGATGAGGCTCTTCGGTCGGCCTCTGACTCAGCGAAGAAAATCGCCATCTTCGGGGCGCTCCTCGCTAAGGCTTCAGGTCTCGGGCAAAATTTGACGATAGCCGGCGGGTCTGCGATAACCCTGTACTCACGGAGCCGATTTGTCTCGGAGGACGTCGATGTGGTAGGAGAAAGCACTCGGATCGTCCCAGTCCTCAGAAAGTGGGGGTTCCAGCCCGAGAAAGACACCGACGGTCGCGTCTATTGGCGGCGTGACGACCTTGGCCTTTTCGTCGACATTATTCATCGGTCTCTAAGGTCGGGTCGTGGAAAGTCAGGGAGGACCCGAACATTCGTTACGGCAGCAGGTCCGGTACGGGTGTCCGCAATTGAGGACCTTATCGTGAGACGCTTGGTCTTTTGGAGTCGATCAGGAAAGCCAGAACTGTTAGATCAGGCGATTGTCCTTTACTCGGAGAACAAGGACGATTTAGATATCGGTTACCTGGAAGCCGAGATCCGGTGGGAAGGGGTCGAGGAGGCCTATCGCGAGCTCCAAAGGAGCCAAAGATAGCTCGTAGCTGGGCCGGGGGCCTTTGTCTATCCCGTTCGAACCTTCGGATCCCCGTGGAGAGGTACTTCTGAACATGTGGGGAGTTCCTTCAATGGTTTCCGGGCAAAGCCAACGAAATCCTTAACGTCGATTGAGACAATTGGACGCACATGTCCTCCGATGTTGCCACCACGATTACCGTGCCTCAGTCGGTCGTGGCTCGGCTAAGACTCTACAAGACCGGCGGTCGCACGTACGCCGATGTCCTGGAAGAGTTCATGGACGCGGTGCCTCCTCGAGCCTTCCTAGAATGGGCAGAGTCGGAGCTTCGTAGACCTGCGGTTGAATTCGCGAGAATTCGGAAGGATCTCAGTCGCGGAAATCACTGAATGGCACTGGTCACACTCAGCCCCGGGGGTGTGGCTTCCTTTCGGCGGTTACCCCCCCGATTCGAATAGCGTTCTACGAAGTCCTGATAGAATTGGGCGAGGCAGCTCCCCTTCGGCTGCCCGGCAGATTCCGAACCCACCAACTCGAGGGGGGCCTGGACCTATGGACCCTCAAGATTGGCGTGTTCAGGGGCATTTATCGATGGGACGGCCACGAGGTTCGTTTCATACGATTCGGAAACCGAGCCACTGTCTATCAGCGGCTTCCAAAATAGCTGGAACGGTACCCCGACGGTATTTGTCGCGCCCGGACTCGAAAGCCGCGATGGGCCATCCGCAAGTTGGCGAAGCTCGGTCGTTGTAGGTTCTTTGGCTATTGAATCCACGAAATCTGGATTTTCACTATCACCGATATTGTCTACACTATCCTTATAGGATACTGTCCACTTAGGACACTATTTATATTCCGGTGAGGTGTGACCGTATCAGGTGTCGGCTAACGTGGATCCTGGGATCGTCTCGCTTTTCGGGGGCGAGACACGAGTCCTTACGCTCGCAGCCCTCTCGAACTCAACGAGCCCCCTTACCGGATACCGAGTCACGAAGCTTACGGGCGTTCAACCGACGAAGGTCTACGAGGAGATTCGCCGGCTCGCGAACTCCGGGATTGTTACCAAGCAAGTGACGGAGAACGGCCGGACGGGGTGGGTCGTTTCAGACCCGTATCTCCGATCGTTCTTCCGAGAGCGGGTCCGGCTCTTATCGGCCGAGGGATGGAAACGCGAGCTTGAGGCGCGGGTTCGCCAACAAAAGCCGATCCCGTTGGAGGTCCTGAACCTCGACCTCTCCCGATATAAGGCGAATCCGAGCGGGGTTCCGAATCGGAAGGAGTTTGAGCGCCCCGCCTTGAAAGATCAGATACTCGCGGCGGCCGGTTTACAGGTATCCCGGCACGGTAAACTCCGACGATGACGTCCACCGAGGAGGTCGAGAGGATCCTCGCCGCGGACCCCTCGCCCGATCAACGGATCCTAAATTTCGCGGCGCTGCTCGAACGGGACTGCGGGACAGAGATAATCGTTGTCGGGGGCTCGGCGATCGAAGTCCATCGCCGGGGAAAGTACCATTCCGACGATCTCGACCTCCGAGGAGATCGGGCGGCGATCCGTCGAGTCCTCACCCGATGGGGGTTTCGGAACGCAGGGAAAATTTGGCTTAGGGAAGATTGGAAAATCGCCGTCGATGTCGTCGGGACGAAATATACCGGGGACCCGTACCGCGCGGTCCGGATCGAGACTCCGTACGGGCCCGTTCGGGTTGCCGCCGTCGAGGATCTGATAATCAAGCGTCTCGCGGCGGCGAAACATTGGCAGGTGAAGTCGGCCGTCGAGGAGGCCGCTCTCCTTTGGCGGGATTACTGGGATAGGATCGATTTCGAGTATTTGAATCGGCAAGCGAAAACCTACGAGGTCGTTGATATACTCGCTGATTTCCGCGAGCGATTCGACCGAGCGTAATCCTGGACTCGCGCGGAGTTATCTCTTGGTATTCGAGGCACGCTCGGAGGAATTCAGGACCGTCTGCCGTTAACCCTTCCGGTCGAGCTCGCTTCCCCCCCCCCACAACGGGGATTCGTCCCCGTCGATAGTTGATCCAATGGTTTCCAGGCAATGCCCGGCCATGCCACAACATGATTGATCGTTGAAGGCGGGATTGCCGACGATCGGGCTGAGGGCTGCAAGCGAACGGCGCAGACGGCGAGCTAGCGGATCCGAGGGAGCTCTCTGTTGAGCCGTCCACAAACAACCGACGGTTTAGTCATGCCCAGGTAGCATTTCGAAGCCAGCTCGAACGAAGTCGGTGTCGAATCCGAAGACCGCCCGGATTCCTAGCGATTCCATCGTTACGAAACTCAGGCAATCGGTAAGGCTCCACCGCTTATCGTCCCGGTTGGCCAGCAAGTCCCATGCCGACCAGAAACGATTGGCTGCGGTCCAGACAATCTGGACGCTCTGGCTCCCCTCCAGAATGGTGCGGAATCTGTGGATTGCCTCGACACCGGCGTGAAGTCTCAAGTGGGTTACGGACTCATCCAAAATGTAGTCCGTCGTGACTAGTCGGCCGTGAACCCCCCGCGCGAGTTCTGCTTGGAAGGAACGAGCTTGACGGTGAAAGCCGTCTCGCTGGTCAAGAAGGGCAATCCAGGCGCTTGAGTCGACGAAGATCATTTCGAAGCCGGGTAAAGCTCGGCGTCGTGGTCTCGGGACGTCCAAGTCGTCTTGCCCTTCCTCCGAATTAGAGGGAAGGCGTGGAAGACGGGGTCTTCCGGATTGACTCGATCGGGAAGAAGATGGGCGCGCAGCGCTTCACGCGCGACGGCCTTCATGCTCTTTCCTTCCTTCGTCGCCCGCTCGCGAAGTAACTGATACTCCTCCTCGGCAACGGCAGTTTGGACCAACTTCATGCAATGTGTTACATGGTCCATGAACTATATAAGATGTCGAGGCAGCGGGGGAGTCTTCCGCCGTCCATCGAACGGTTACGGGATCGTTGGGTGTGGTGCCAAGTCGTCCGAACCCAGGCAGTCGCGACACCGGCCTATGCCAGGGTGCGTTCAATACGTTCCGGACAAGCCGCAGACTAACGGTCATCCTATCGAGCCGTTTCTTGGGCAACTCGCTACGCCCGGTCGATACGGGGTCGACCCATAAGGGCTCTGTAATGGAATACATTATTCGCATCGATGGCCTATACGACCGTTAGCGTGCGAACTGAGACGATGGAGCGGCTACGGCAGTACCGTAAGGCGACGCACCGATCGCTCGATGCCGTCCTGAACGATCTCATGGACGACACGGCCCCGGAGGACCTGCTCCGCGAAGTAGAGCGGCGACTCCGCGTCGAGCGCGACCTTCCCGGCGAGCAAGTTCGAGCTCGACTCGACCCGGGAGGGACCGGGGACGCGTGACCCGCCGAGCGCCATATGTGTTCAAAGGCCGTGCCGAACGGGAACTAGGGAGACTTTCCCGCCAAGCTCGAATCGAATTCTGGCGAGCCGTGGACCGTTTGCTGGTATCCCCCACTCGGCCGGGGCCGGGGCTCGACATCCGCCAGTTTAGGGGCACGAAGACCATAAGGCGCCGGCGCTTCGGCCCGTACCGCGCCCTGTATCAGTGGGACGGTCAAACGGTGCGATTCGTCCTGATCGAGCATCGCCGTCGAGTTTACGGTCGCCTGGCCGAGCTGGGTCTCTGAACAGCCGTAGATGCCGCGGCTCTCCTAGATCATTGCAGCGATGTCTCGCGTGGCCCGGATCGAGGGTGCTGAGGGCGCTAACCGGTGGGTTCCAGCCCACGGCCCGTAAGGGGCCATGCGTCCAATGGTTTCCGGACCGAGAACTATTTACCTGATAGGGTAACAAGCCGAATCGGTCTCTAACGGTCGATGGAACTTGAAATCGACCCACGACTCGTCGCCGCTTTTAGGAGCGAGACACGCGTCGGAGTCCTTGCCGTGCTCGCGGGGGCCTTTGGCCCTATGTCGGCTTATCTGGTCGGGAAGACGGGCGGCATACCTCTCCCGAAGGCCTACGAAGAAATCTATCGACTCGAGAAAGCCGGGCTCGTCGGGCGCCGGGGATCTGGGTGGGTCCTTTTAGACAACGACATCCGCATGTTAGTCAACAAGCCCGTCCCGATACGTTGGTGAGACGATTGGGTTTCCGAGCGGTCCCGTCGAATGGCGGTAAGGGGAGCTCTTTTGGAACGACTCCGAAAGATCAATCACGCTCTTCCCCGGCGTGGCTGGAAGCCGAAGCACCCCGAGAGATTCGTCCGGTCTCCAGTGAAGGACCGGGTTCTTCGCGAACTGCGATTGCGGACTTCGAACCATGCTGACTACGGCCGCCTTTGACGATGCCATCCAAGGGACCTCCGATCCCGCGAAAAGGATAGCAATATTCGGGGCGCTTCTCGCCAAGGCGTCGGGACTTGGACCAAAGTTGACCATCGCCGGAGGGTCAGCGATTACCCTCGATTCCCGCAGTCGATTCGTCTCCGAAGACATCGACATCGTGGGTGAAAGAAGGCGGATTGTCCCGGTGCTCCGGAAGAGGAACTTTGCTCCCGTGAAGGACACCGACGGGCAGGTCTATTGGAGGCGTGACGACCTGGGGCTCTTCGTCGACATCCTCCATCGATTCATTAGATCGGGTTCAGGATGGTTGGGGCGGACTCGAACGTTGGTGACCGAGAAGGGTCCCATTCGAGTATCCGCTATTGAGGACCTGATCGTCCGGCGATCGGTGTTTTAGAGCCGGGAGGGTACGTCGGAGTTCCGTGACGCGGCAATCATCCTTTTTGCGGAGAACAAGGACGAAATTGATGTCCGCTACTTGGAGGCTGAAATCCGATGGGAGGGGGTAGAGGAGGCCTGCCGGGAGCTCCGTAAGAGCCTTGAATAACTCCGGGGCAGGGAGCGTCCGGTCCTTTCCTCGGTATCCAACGCCCGAGTGAGGGGGAGTCGTGAGTCGCGGAAAGTTGATTCAATGGTTGTCGAGCCACCTTCGCCGCTGGGAGGACTTTGTTCGGACCAAAATCTGGAATTCTTAGTCCAATCTGGTCTACGCGCACGTTCCTCTGTCAATTAGGCGAGAGTCCGAAGCGCACTATGGGCAGTGTCTTATATGACCTGTGTATGGAATATATAGTATTGAGATGGACACCACTACCATTGCCCTAGATCGAGAAGCCTACACGCTTCTGCGCAGCGCGAAGCGGCCGGGCGAGAGCTTTAGCAAAACGGTCAAGCGACTCGCTCGTTCTCGGACCCCCCTTTCACAGTTTGCTGGATCGTGGTCCAATCTAGACCCGGCCGACGTCGAAAGGATGCGCGCCGACGTCCTCGTCGGCCGAAGGGCCGGACGGGAGAAGTCGAAGCGCCGCCACAAGGGATGAAAGAGAAGGATGCGCTGCCTCGATGCGACCTTCTTGATCGATCTTCAAGCGGGCGTGCCCGAAGCGGCCCAGCTCGTCCGACAGTGGGAACGCGAGGGGATGCGAGTCGCCGTTCCGCTCCCAGCATGGATCGAGTGGTTACGCGGTGCCTATCTTCGAGGAGGAAAGGCGCTCGAAGTGGCCCTCCAGTTAGCCGAAAACCTCGAAGTCGTGTCCGCGGACACCATCGTAGGTCACGATGCCGCTCGTCTTGGGGCCGACCTTATGCGTCGGGGTCGAACGCTGTCAGCGGCGGACCTCATTATCGCAGCTCTCGTCCGGCACCACCGAGGCGTTTTGATTACCCGGGATCGAGATTTCCTCGACGTTCCGGGACTCGCGGTTGAAGTCTATTGACTCTAACGTTTTGACGCCTCGGCGCTCGAAATCAAAATTTGGGAAAGGTAGGTCCATTGAGTATTTCGACCACTCTCGGCAAGAGGTGCTTCAACCTACTGGGGAGAAGATCCGATTACCTCCAGCCTAGCTTGACCGAGCCTCCTCAGCGACTCCTTCGACCGGGAAACCACCTGTCATAAGTCGGATGATCCACGATGTCAAGGAGGATCACAGCTCGATTCGCGATTGTGTAGAAACATCGGTGAAAGGCTGCGAGGTCCACGCAGTATAGGTTGGAGACCCCGTACTTCTGCCGAAAGTAACGGGGAATAGTTTGCTGCCTAATCACTTCCCCCCACTGTGCGTTCAGCCTCAATCGAACGATAGCAGATTGGAGACTGTTCCAGACCGCCTTTGCCGGGTGCCGGCCTCGAACGGCTAGGCTTTCCCACGACTCGTAAGTCTGCGCGACGTCGTCGTGAACGATGATCTCATCGGGTCGGAATGGCATGCCCGACGCTCAGAGTCGTTTGCCTTTCGCAAGAGCCCGAAGGAGGCTCGGACTCGTGGAGTGAGTCCACTGAACTCCCTTCGACCCGTCGATGGCTAGACCATGCTCGAAGCAAAAGTTAAGCGCGCGGTTGAGACGCGCGCGGCTGGTGGTGTGGCCCGACTCTTTCAAACGCTCTAGCAGCCAGTTTCGGCTGACAGGGTCGCCCGCCTCCTGCAGGAGCGACATGACAACCTCTGTTGTCCCCAGGGTTATGTCCGGGCGATGTGTAGGTCGGCTTACGGCCATGTTGGGCTTGGAAGATGTTGCCTCTGATAAGAACTTATCCTCCTGAGCCTCCCTCTATCCACGTTCTATCCCGCGTCTTTCACGATCGGTCGATTTCGGTGGACCCTAGAGTGGGTCCATTGGTCTATCGGAGCACACCGGTCACGTTCGCTTCGACTTCCCCTGTCGTTTCGCCGTCGAGCCCATCGCGGTCTGCCCTCGACCGCGCGGGTCGCTGACAAAGCTCGCGCGGGCGTGTACGGCTGCTGCTTCCGGTTGTCCCGGCTAAAATGCGTTAACTACTGCCAGTCGCCAAGACTTCGATGAATCGTCCGAGGATCCGGCTTTGCGGTGAACGGCGGAGTCGAGCCTGAAGCAGCCCCACCCCCACCTGCGCGCCACGAACATGCGTGGGCGAAGCCGCACGGCGAGCACTTGGACGGAGTCGGACTCCACCCCAAATCAAACCCGGCTTCTATTCTCGAACGAGCTGCGGTGTCCTGGAAGAAGTCCATCGAGTCCTCGAGCAGCTGGAGTTGTGCTGTTCGGAAGGAATAGGGTCCCCAGATCTCTCCTTGAGTCGGGTACTGAACCTCCCAAGTCACTCCGTTCGCTCTCAGCAAGCCCTTGGTCTCGTCGTTAAGAGCCCCGGGTGCTGCGATACTGTAAGCCCAGACTTGAAGGAGGTGATCCGGCATCTGGGTCCACCTCCCCGTCTTTCGCTCACGCACAGTCAGGTTACCACCCAAGCGTGCCAATCCATCGAGCTTCGCGATGTACACCCAGTCTCCTCGTTTCACCCTGGCCGGGACCTCGGGCAATTCGACCAAGTCGACCGAGGGGTCCTTCAGTTCCTTCGCAGTCGCGACAGGGACCGCAGCAGCCTCGGCGAGAAGCTTCACCTCCTGTTTGGCATGTAGTAGCTTACCGCGGTCAACGACTACTTGGACTCGTCGTGGGCGGACTTCTGGCGTTCCCCGGACGACATGCCAGATCTTGTACGGGCAGTATGCCAGGTTCGTGAATCGAGATACCCAGGTGCTCGATACATCGTACTTTGGAGGAGCGGGATACGGGAATCGCTTGAGCAAGTCCTTGTGTGAAAGCGGCTCTGACGTGTCGTGATCTGGGTCATAGGCTTCTAGTCGTTCCAAGAGGTCGGCGATTGGAACGGTCATAGTGCCGGTCGCTTCGCGCTCATCGCGATCCCGTCATCGGTCGCGCCCGTCGCGCATCAAGCTCGTGGACGCGCATGTGACGTTCGACAGGTTCATCGTCGACAACACACTTCCAACTGGCGCCCCGACAAAAGCCGGGCCCTTGTCGGATGCCTGGAATCTAGACCGCCTTCGGCGACCCATTTCCAGTCATTTCCTCCTTCTGGCCCATCGCAACCCTAAGCGCGTCTAGGAGTGGTCCTACTCGCAGCGCGGCCTGGCTCGCGGGAAGGGACCTGGCCCACTTGAGGGCGGCCCGCCTTTTGCTCTCCCCGGGTGGGATTTTCTGACTCCGATCGTAGTTTGGCGTAGAGACCCAGCATTGTGACGGTCCGCCCGACAAGTCAGTAATCTCCTGGTTAAGCGGGGCGACGTAGGATGCAAAATCCAAGGCTTCGGAATCGTCGTCAAAGACTGCTACTGTTGGGATTCCAAAGTGCCGGCAAATCCGGAGAAGGTGCGGGAGGTTAGTCTTGCTACCGGTAGAAACGACGACGACTCCCATTGTATCCACTGAGAATCCGGCCTTCTCCAAGAGAGACGGGATGCTTACGAGTTCTGAATCACCCTCGCAGGCGATGACACACGTGGCGAAAAGTGTCTGGCGGAGGTTCGAGTCGAACTCGCACGCCAGCTTCAACTCTGCTCTAGCATCCGGAGTGATGACATCTGTTCTTCCCTGCACAACCTCAGTCCCATTCCGCTTTGACTTCCTAACGGCGGTTAGCAACTCGGGTCGCGTAATGTCGACAAACTCGGTTGAGTGTGTCGTGTAGAAAACCTGACAACCCTCCTCAACAGAAGTCCGATCCAAGAGGGCAAAGAATGCCCTACGAGCCTGAGGATGCAAGTATACCTCAGGTTCCTCCATCAGGAGGACCGGTCTTGTACTCCCTTGACACAATTTCTGAAAGGATCGGGCGAGTGCGACGACTAGGGCGCTCTGAAGGCCTTGGCCGAGTTCCTCGGCATCCGCGAACGGAAACTCCGCGCCCTCTCGAACCATGATCCTAAGGGAGCGGAGCGACCCGAGCACGGAAGGGGGATCGAACGCGATTTCCAAGGAATCGAAGCCAGACATTCCT
This sequence comes from uncultured Thermoplasmata archaeon, assembly GCA_963749195.1. Taxonomy (GTDB): domain Archaea; phylum Thermoplasmatota; class Thermoplasmata; order Lutacidiplasmatales; family UBA184; genus Lutacidiplasma. The sequence goes on along the minus strand of CAVVLX010000003.1, from coordinate 38,568 downwards.
CTGAGTTCGTCATTCAAAAGACCCCGAAGCTCACGGACGCTCTCCTGGTGCAGGTGGAGTGAAAGATTGGCCGCCTTCTCATCGTATCCCTTCACAAACTCGGGATCGGACCTGAGTTTGGCCTCTATGCTCCCTAGGATCTTTCCCAGGATTGTCCACTGACTTGCACGGAGTTCCGGTTCGAGGTCTCGGTTTACCTCGACAAGTAGCGCAGGCATCTGGTCGCGGAGCTCATTGTCGGGCCTAAGCGGGTTGTTATAGCGACCTACCCGGATTACCTGACCACCGACGTCTAGGCAGTAGAACTCTGGCCCTTCCGGAGGCTCATCCGCCAGTTTCAGGCCCCAGACGGCGTGAAGGTTTCCGTAGTAATCCTTCGTTAGAGGTGAATCGAACTCGACTTGAATGACCGTGGGTGCACCCGGCAAGTCGTGGTGCTTCTGCTCCCTCGCTAGCGTGTATGGAGGCCACTTTGGCCCAAGGATGAGATCGATCGCCCGAAGGATGTTCGACTTCCCAGAATTGTTGGGGCCAACAAACCCGTTGAGTCCGGTCGCGTCCAGTTGAATCGACTTGATGGACCGAAAGTTCTCGATGAGTATCTTGCGAATCACTGCACTGACTACCCGCCTGTCACGCTTGAACTTTCTGTCATAAGTAGGCGCGCCTACTCCGGGGTTGACGACCCCTTTCCCAGGGCAAGCCGACGGACGCGCTTGGCGACCCGCTTTGCCCTGAGCTTCTAATCAATCAAAGGAACTCCGGAGCTACCGGCTCACTGGCAACCGCGTCGACCTCGGAGCTTCGCGCTGTACCTCAAGGCTGAGCAGCTCTCAGCTCGTGCCCATTCCGCGGACATGCCTTTCCAAGAGCGGAGAATGTGGCCCTACAGAACCAATCATGCGACGGCCTCGCCCCATCCCGCGCGCCATCGCGGAAACATATCATGTCCAATCGACCGCGCGCGTCCCACACTAAGCCCGCGTTCGCGCTCCGCGCGAACGTTCCCTCGCTTCGCTCGGCGAGAATAATGGGAACGCGGCCGTCCTCGTCGCTCGAATCGCTCCTCGGGCATCCTCCGCGCTCACTCCGTGTCGAGGACCGCGATGAGCGCGCAACGCGCCTCCGAGTTCCACGCCGCGAACCCGTTCCCCAAACTCGACCTGCCCGCGATCCGCGAGGCTGTCGCGAGCCCACCCTCGGCTCGCCCCCGCGACCCGACCTCGCGGTGGCGCCCCCGCCCTCGCGTCGGGGACTACTCGCGCACGCGGTTCGAGTCACGGATTGCGTTTCCCGATTTGAACGAGGACGCGGAGGAGATCGCGGCCCCCACACGGCAGTTCAGCCTCCTCGAGATCACGAGCGGCCTCCCGGACGACTCTCGAGAGGCGGACGAGCGCGCGGCGGCGCGAAATCTGCGCGAGCTGCGCGCCCGCGTGAAGGCAGCGCGGGCGGTCGTCGCAACCACACCGGGTCTCAGCGAGACGCTCGCGCGCGACTGGCAGAAGGCCGCGAGATGCTATTCCCGGTTTGGGATTACGGAAGAATTTTACCGACACGGGGTGCCAGGTGACTCTGCGAAGTCCGCCCAGGAACTCCCTTACCTCGCTAGCCCGCTTTTGGGCAGCCGTGAATAGCTTTGTCAGGATTGGAAAGTGCTTCGTCGCAGATTGGGTGCCGACCTGGTGAAGAAGTCATCATAGGGCGCTGTATTCCCGATAGCGCCCATGGCTACGTCCGGACCCCAAACGGCAGGTCCCTCCTGACCGCCGAGGCGCTTCTTTACTCGACGGAGAATTTTGCTGCTGTCGATTCCACTTGTTGTGTTATTTGAGGCGATTTTCTTCCTCTCACCTGTCGTTTCCGCAACGGTTCCGGACGGATGTATCGGCTGTGAAGTTCACTACTCCGAATCGCTTAGTTGCGCAGTATTCGGGCAGAATGGGTTTGGAGTCAGGGAATGGCATGGGCAGTACTCCATTTGTTGCTACCCCCCCCCCCCTACCGTACCCTGACTTTCAGCCTCCTGGGGTTCGCGAGCGGCCTCCCGGACGACTCGCGAGAAGCGGGACTTTGGAGGAAAAATGGATTCAACTGACCACGTACATGTCGAAGCCACAGACATACACGTCTTGGTTGGCAGGGTCGTAGACTGCGTTCCACATACCGATTGGAGGCTGAAGGTATAAGTGACTGAGCACTCCGGTAGGACTCAGGCTCCAAACATCGTCGCCTCCCATGGCGGTGATGTATACGTTCTCATTGGCCGGCGAATACACGATTCCTCCCACTCCGCCCTCAAGGATGTTATGGGCAATGAGATTGTGGAAAGTGAATTTGTGTGTGGCGATGCTCTTCTCGTCCAAGAAAAATACGTCTTCGGATGAATATCCGTTCTGAGCTCCCATCACGACCGTATGATTTAGCGGATCCCATGCGAGGGGGGAGTAGTACGCGCTCGCGGGCAAATCAAACGATCCAAGATATGCTAAAGTCCGGTCGTTGTAGACATCGATCAGATTTCCCGCGGAAAAAATGTATCCATCTGCGACTAGAATTCCCGTCGGTGAATTTCCGCGATCGAACGCATCGAGGATGGTCGCCGCATGAGTGACTCCGCTCGCTTCGGTGAGATACAAGACGTCGACACCGCCGCGACATTGGTCGGAAATTAACATCGCCTCGAGGGCGGAGTCCCAAGCGGGGAATTCGGGGCAGAAACCGTCATCTGAAGAGCCGAGACTTACTGTCTTGACGAGCGAAGTTCCCTGGAGAATGTAGGCCCTTGACGCGCCTTGGTCTATTGCGACGATCTCCTTTGTTACAGGATCGTATGCCACTCCGAATATGTTGCTACCTGACGTGATAGTTATTGTCTTAACCAGACTACAGGGGGATTTGATGATTGATATCTGCGGAGGACTGACACTTAGTGAGGTATAGAGGTAGCCGTGTGCGGGGTCATACGCGACAGAAAACGGACTGAATCCGGATAAGCACGTGGCTACCAAGTGTGGCGAAGGTTGAGTGCTAGATTCCGAGCTGGAGGAAGCGGTCCTCAACCCGTAGAAAGGTTCGTCTCCCATGGTCGGCCGTTCGCCCAATGTCCCAGCGATCATCGTTAGCGTCACTGCAATCAAGGACGCCGCTGCCACTACTCGAACGCACGATTTTCTTCGCATCATTGTCATACGTCTTACTTCAATACCCGTTTTGAGAAAAAGTGAACTCATCATGGGGCGTCTGGCCGCTGGTTCCGCCCAGATCCAAGTCGTCCGTCGCCCACAACGTATCTAGAGTAGAGTACGTGTATCCGGAAAGATAGCCTTCACTATGGACCGTCTGAAAATTAGCGAGGCCAAACAACCATTCTATGGTCGCTGTTATGCTGTAGTCGGACGTACCTTGGGAAAAGAAACCACTCCCACTTCCAGCGGCTAGAGCGTAACCACGGCTGTTGTCGGGATTAGGGATTACAGTAACCTCATAAATCTTATTCCCGCAGACCGACTTCGAGAACTTGGTCGGGAAGTCATTATTGTTACAGTACTGCACGTTGTTGTTCGTCGTTTCGCCTTTCGCTTTCATCCCTACACTGATTGAAGTCGGCCCCCCCAATCCTTCGTCGTACAGAATGAACAGCACTGTATGAGTCATTTCCTTGACACAGTTCGTGTTGTCGGATCCTGAGCTGTATGGGCCAGTACAATTGATCAGGGGTCCAATGTAGTTCCGTAACCAAGGGTCAATCTGATTCCTGATAGCCTGGTTTGACTGCGAGGAAACTTGGTTATTCACAGCGACGCACTTGGTCCCCCCTCCCTTTATCCCCGTGTCGTAGCAGGTGGCGTTCGGTCCCGTTTGATAAGCTGTGGGTGACTCACAGAGGTCATGCCCATCATCGCACGCATTGGGGGTGATAAAGGAAAATGTCGGCAAATTCCCGCTTGCCACGGAAGCGTTAAACGTTGGGCCCCTGGTGGCGTATTTACCTGGCTCCAAGCTTAGAATGTCATTATTACAGCTCGAGCTGGAGGTAGTGTCTTTTTCGTAGAGGAAAGGCACGTGTTTCGAAAAGAACAGCGCGGTGCCCGTCGTTACCCCTGATTGGATGCCTGAGTAGGCCGAGGGATCCGAACATGCATTGGAGGGCAGATCTTCGGCGTAATTGGCCCATGTAAAAGTTTGCCCACCAGTGTATGCAGCATTATTCGTCAGAGTGTCGGCGAGAGTTATATCGCTCCAGTCGTTGTAACTGTCGGTCCCACACTGGTCCGTGTTCGCAGAAACTAGGGAGAGATAATTCGGCGCGGATGGATGGCAGGCCGCGTAAAAGTTACTGGCACTCAAGTACTTTTTCGCTAGCCACTTCTCGGTGTCGCCACCGTGCAAATTGCCCGTGGCGGTGACCGCCGAAAGCGGTTCATTCTCCAATACGATAACGATGACGTGCTGGATGCAGGGCGATTGGCCAGAGCCACCACATTGTAGTGGGTCAGAGAGGTTAAAGGCCATCGTTGTAGAAGACCCTTTGACCGTCAGTAATCCGGAATTACCCAATATCGGGTCGACATAATTCATGTCGCTTTCTACAGAAATGTTCCAATCGTACGTCCCGTTCTGCGCTCTCCAACTCGAGCCTGACGATCCACACTGAGTCGGACCGACCGTTTCGATCGTCTGACACCATGTAGTTCCCGAAGGCAAACCGGTTTCTGAGAATGTAACTGCATAAGTAGTAGTGTAGTCAACTGAACCAATAGTAATTATATCGATAATCCAGGGGGCACTGGATTCTAACGTCCCATTCATATTGACCGCTTTCGAAGTTGAATTCGCGTTTGAGTAGAATAGTACGGCGGCCGTAACGTTGGTGCCTGCCACTGTTGAGTTGGTCGTGACTTGGTCACCTAGTTGAGAAACCCCCCCCGTTGTGACGTTGTTCCAACTCCATGTCCCAATCCCCGCGAGGGCCAAGTCATCAGCGTGGACTGTCAGACCCTCATTGGGCGTCTTGCTTATCCCCTTGGTAATGTCGGCGACCTGGTCAACAAACGGGATTGGATTACCTCCGTAGGGATTTCCCCCATTCACGTCGACGACCTCGACCGCCGCGCTGTCTATGGTGCCGCCGGTCAGAGTCACGTTTACATCGGTGTTCGGTCCCCCGTCCACATTTGCGCATGCCCAAACAGAGAAGCCGTGGGTCCCGCCGTTCACGTAGTCAAGAAGAGATGCCTCTTCCACGAATGTATCGTTCGGGCCGTTTTCAACGGTCACGTTATTCACCGTCGTCCTGCCAAACGATTCAACGAATACTACGATAGTGTCAGTCGGAGCGACATTGAAGGGGCCGGTATCGCCAGAGGTATTTTGGTCGATGGTGAAATTGACGATGTTGGCGATACTCGGCAAAACGTTCGCGGTGCCAGAATCAACTGACAAACGGGAGTCTTGCCCACTCGATGCGACCTGCCCGTCAAGGTCGGATGCAGAGGACCAGGCCACTATTGCCATTAACACAACCCCAATAGCAGCAACCGCGGGCCATAGCGAAGCCGAGTTCCACGGTGAGCACTTCAAGGACTTCTCCCGAATTGGACCAATCCATCCATCCGAAGCTCCGTGCCGATTTCGGCACGATCCATGAGGGCCCTAGTAATCGCGCGACGCCGTGGTCGGTGTGATCCTAATCCAGCGAGCACCGACACGCCTCGATGATGATGCGATTGCCGATCAACGAAGTTCAAAGCGCACTTAAACCGCTGATGAGTCCCTTCATTACTTAGCCTCCCGGTTAGGGGCCGATTTAGCGCTCGGTTGTCAAGCCTGCCAGTACGGTACAAATCGGCGCGGGAGGGTGCCTCCATTTGGGGCCGGCACCTGCAAGGAGCTCGGAGAACCGAACCATCGTCCGGAATGTCGCTCCCACTCATGAGCCCTAGTCCCCCGGGCCTGATTCTGCTTAGCAACGTAGACCGCTTATCATAATTGGGGGTGACACGATTCGCCCAGCATCGCCCGCCCTTCCTTTGTGAGGGACGTGCGATCCAGTAGAACATTTCGTATCAAACGCCAGAGCGCCCCACGCCGACTGAACCCACCGCGACCCCACGGCTCCGCACCGTCACGGGAAACCGCTTCCCGCGGAAGCGCGCCTGTGGGTGCGGCCTCGGGATACCACGGGACCCGGAGATCCGCTACGTGGTCGACTTCGGAGGGCCACGACCGTACCCTGCCTACCTCCGCGAGCACTCGCCCGACTACGGGACCTACCACGGTCGGAGAGTTAAAACGTCGGAGGGCAACTTTGGCCAGGTCCCGGGCTTCAAAACCGGCACGGAGATCCTCCGCGAGTCTGCTACGACCCATGAACGCGAGTTCGCGCACGAGGAATCGGAAAGCACCGCGAGCGCCGAGGCCGGTCGCCCGTGGGCTTCCGAGCAGCTCGTCTTCAACGCGGGCCACCTATGTATCTTCCGTTTCGACGACCGGGCTTTGAGTGCCGCGGTGGCGCGGACCCAACCCGTCCCGTCAGTCCCCGCGGTCGCCCCGCACTTTCGCTACATAGTCCTCATTGGATAGGATGGGCTCTCGCTCCGCAGTCACCTATTTGCGTCTGACACGCACGAAGACATGGGCGGCCGCGAGATCCGGGATTCCCCACCGCACTCAGTTCGAAGCAGCCCTGCCGAAGCAGGCTGCAGCCGGCGTTTTGCGGCCGTTGAATCCCGGAACGTGAGGTTCGAATGGCGTGCCCCGCTTGAGCACCCCGTAGCAGATCTTCATTAGTGTGTGAGCCGCCGCGATCGCTCCGCGTCCCGATCCCTTCCTTCGAGCAATCCGATTCCCCACCCGGGCGACGTCACCCCGTCGATCATACTTCCGGGCGCCCCAGGATGCCTCGACCAGGATCCACCGAAGAATCTGATTGCAATCGTTGGTCAGGTGGCCGTGGAAGGATCTCTCTCCCGATTGCGAGACTGTGGGACAGAGGCCACAGTAGGACGAGCAGGCATCGATGTTCGCGAATCGCTCGATGGGCGTGAGGAACGCGACCAACGTCATCGCGGTAACGAACCCCACCCCGGGGATACTCATCGGGAGCTGAGCCTCCTCGGAATTGTCCGCTTCCTCTCTCAACCGCTTGTCAAGGCCGTAGGTGGTCCCGTTCACTTCATCCAAGAGGTCCAGCGCTCGATCGACGACCTCGAGATCCAATGACCGCAGCCCCTGCCGCTTCCTCTTCAGCGAGAGTACTCCTTCCGGGAAGGGAATCCCCTTTCGGTTCAGGTAGCAGTAGGTGTGATTCCGGATCGCGACCTCCTTCCGAAGATAGAACACTCGCTCACGCACGAGGTCGCGTAATTGACGGATAGTGGAGGTCGGAGCGTAGGCCAGAGGTAGGCCGTGCAGTCGTTGGAGCTCGGCCAGTGCTTCCGAGTCCACCTTGTCGGTCTTCAGGGTGGCCTCGGATATCAGCCGAGTCTTCTTGGGATGGGAGAGTACCACCTCGGCGCCGGTGGAGGCGGCCGCGTCGAAGTAGTGTTCCCAGACGCTGCACGCCTCCAGGGCCACATGTTTCACACCGACGAGACCATCGAGATACGCAACCATCTCGGAGTCGGTCGGACCAAACTTGGCCTGCGAGATCTTTCTACCCTGCGCGTCGATTGCCGTAGCGACCACCGTGTGCTTGTGCACGTCGAGACCCACGTAGATATCTTCCATCGGAGAGCGCCTCCGATTCGAAGACAGGAGGCGCGACCGAACTAGCTTCCTGGCCATACGACGGAAGATAGCATGTCCTCAGTTCGAGTCCGCGCGCAGCGGGTTCGCGGACTACGCGAAGGACGGCGAAACCGGGGAGCAGCTCCGGACGCGCGTGAACCGGATCATCCTCCAGGACCTCGAAGAGAAAGTGCTCGCGCTCCGGGCGCTCCACGCGAAGTTCCGGGACCTGGACGCGGGACCCTCGTTCGGGGACGTCGTCGCCTGGTCGCGCCCCGTCTGACGCGGGGCCGCGGTCGTCGGGGTTCCGCAAGTTCGAGTTCCGGTTGCGCGTCCTCGATACGCGGGAGAGCGATGGGGGTCCAACCTCCCTCATCGGGATCGTGGAAGGGTTCCCCGAGATCCTGGTGCATGGGGAACGGTCGCGTTCGGGGATTAAAGCCCGTCAAACTGTAGTACAAAATAGTCGCACATAAGTACATAGCCGGCGGCAATACAATAGCAGATGCCACTCGGTAGTTCTGGGCCGTCCTATACCGCCGAACGTTTACTAGAGAAGGTCGTGATTGCTGTGGCTCTTGTCGCGATAATCTTCGCGTTTTCGTCTCCTGTCGGACAAGTAAAGGGCAGCGGTGGCGTGGTTTGCGGGTGCCCAAATTGCGACTGCGAAGGTGGAGGCTGAACTACAGACTCGTACCAAGTCCTAATATTTTCCGGCGAGGGGCAGGCAAAGATAAACGGAACTCTCTACAGCAATGGTGGCTATTACACTTCTTGTACAGGCGCAAAGGTATCGATATCATCTTCAGGTATTGCAACCGGCTATGCTTTCGAGCAATGGGAGATCCAGGGCGGTGGCACCATAGCCTCCCCTACATCTAGTTCGACCACCATGACCGCCTCTAGCCAAGAGACAACTGGCTCCATATCAATGGTCCTAAAGATAACCTCTAAATCGTCTTGGGCCGGCTATATAGCTAGCGGGAGCAACATCGCATCTGTTAGTGGAACAATAACCGTGCCAACACATTCCTACGTTGGGTACTGGCCCAACGTCGATTATATCCTATACTGGGTAGGAATCGGCGGATTCTCTTCCAATTCCAAAGGCCTCTGGCAAGCAGGTGTTCAAGAACAGGTGAATTCCGATAATTCGGATTCGATAGATGTGTGGTACGAGGAGACAACTAAATCCGGTGGTCCTGTTGTGTATCACAATTTCACAGGTGGTATAGACCAAGGAGCTCAAATTATCGTAGACCTCTCCGTCTCCTCGGGTATTTCGTATTTCAGCGTTGGATATTGGAACTACGTGAACTTAGTCTGGTGGAACGGCTCGGTGAGCTTCACGCCGGACCAAACGACGGCGGAGTGGGTTGAGGAAGCTTGGGGTGGCGGGCAATACATGATTCCCGACGTAGGTACTGTGCCGTTCTCCGACCCATCCTATTGTCAGTCTGGGTGTGGGACACCAGTCTATTCATACGTCTTGCCCATCACCGCTATTGATTCCAAGGACGCGGACTCGTGGGTTAACCTCATGGGATTTTATCAATACGTTACTCCCTCAACTATCAGTGGCAATGACGAGTTTAAACTTGCCTATTCTCAAGGTTCATAATTTCATTTCAGGCGCACTCGATCGACGCTTGGATAGTGAAACCGGCTTTCGGAGAGAGATATGCGACTTATCGTAAGTCGGAAGGGACTCGGTATTCTACTTGTTGGAATTACCTTGGAGTTGACCGCTCTAGTTCTGCTTGGAGTTCGCCCTTCGTCACCAACATTCTGTTGCCTTGACACACCAAGCAGCATTGTTTCGCCAGTAATCTCCTCTTCGTGGTTTGTTGCTCTCTCGACGTTGATTGTCGTGACAATCGGTGCCGCGATTTTCAGAGTGTTGGCTGGTGTGGGTTTAGTGACCACTGTTGGAGCTACAATCGCAATGGCGTACCTTGTTTTTTTTCAGTTTCCCTCCGCATATCTCGCGCCTCCTTGGTTCCCGGCATGCCCCATTGATTGGCTCGGTGCCGCTCTCGTCTTGACGACCATTACCAGGGCTATCATGCCGAGAGAGTTGCCTCGCCCGAGAATCGGCCCTCCAAAACGGGTGGGGCTAGACTGATCCGTCGCAATCTTTCTGCTAGCGGATGCAGATGGGGCAGAATCACAGCAGACCCAATAAACTCACCGAGCCCAGCTGAATCAACCAAAAGCCCTAAGCCAATAGGCGAGATTGCGTGCCAGGACCAATTCTTGTGCCTCGCTCTGCGGTCTGATGAGGGCCAATTGGCTCCCGAACGCGGCGCATCGCTCGTTCCCCTCCTCGCGAGAAACGAGTGATGAAGACCAGCATCAAGTACCAAACCCCAGAGCGCGCCACGCTGATCGAACACGAAGCCCGCGCCTCCGCACGGTCACGGGCAACCGCTTTCCCCGCAATTGCGCCTGCGGATGCGGCTTCTGGATCCCCCGCGACCCTGAGATCCGATACGTTGTCGACTTCGGCGCCGTGACGCCGTACCCCACCTACCTTCGGGAGCACTCCCCCGACTACGGTACGTATCAGGCGGGTCGGACGCGTAAGCCCGAGCAGGACTTCGGGCGTGTTCCCGGATTCCGGACTGGCGCCGAGATCTTCCAGACAGGCGCTCCGCCCCACGAGCGCGAAACCGCCCACGAGGACGCGGAAACCACCGCGAGCCCCGAGGCGGGCCGCCCCTGGGCCTCCGGCCAGCTCGTCTTCAACGCGGGCCAATTCGAGTCCGCGCGGAGTGCGTTCGCGGATTACGCGAAGGACGACGAGACCGGGGAGCAGCTCCGGAAGCGCGTGAACCGGATCATTCTAGAGGACCTCGAGCAGAAGGTGCTCGCGCTCCGGGCGCTCCACGCTAAGCTGCGCGCCCTGGATGCGGGGCACTCATTCGGGGACATCGTGGCGCGGTCGCGGCCGGTCTGAAGCGATTCCGCGGTCGGGTCGGGGTCATCGTGAGGTCTCATGTTCGAGTTCCGCTTGCGCATTCTGGATGTGCGGGAGCGCGAAGGAGACCCCCCTTCGTTTCTCGGCATCGTCGAGGGGTTCCCTCAAATCCTCATTCACGCGACCTCAGCTGGACAAGCCGAGCGGGACCTGACAAACGCCTTGGTTGAGCACTTCAGGCAGCTGCAGGACCGCGAGACGACGCGGATCGACTGGGATGACTTCCCTACGGTCCGAGTAATCCGATTGGGACTCGGCTCCCGCCTCGCCTAGGGCCCCGCGACGGACGGTTTCATCTACCCTAGTTGTCTTGCAATCTCGATGATTTACATCCGCTCGGCGCAGCCCTCTCCCCTCGCAGACTCCGTAGAACCGACTCTCAGGCTCCAGTTGAACGTAGTGGTCGCTGAACCTGGGGCTTTCACAGGGATGCGCCTGACTCTGCGCGCCGGTGACGGTGCCATTTTGGGGGCCGACGTTGAGGCGAAACTCGGCGGGAGTCCAGCAACTTTTCCTCTCATTCGCGCCAAGGACGTTTGGCGGAATCAAGAATCGTATGTCCAGGCAGACTTCCGATTTACCCGTCGCGAAATTGAGCACATCGAGCGATGCCGCGAGAAGGCTCCACGCCACGACGTCATTCTGAGTCTGGAAGGCAAGTCTACGCGATTCGTCGCGTAGTACGGCATCACAGAGACGGAGAACTACAACGTCACATTCCAAGGTAGCAGGGAGCAAGAGACCGCCCTGGTCCACCGGAAGACAAATAAGGGGTCGGGCGCAATCGGGCCTCAAATAGTCACCCCGGATTCCAACGGGGGTTTGTTTCAAGTCGTTCTTGAGGACGTCCCCAAATCCCAGGTCGTTATCCCCAGCAGCACGTGGGCCGCGGATTTTGCGAGTCCGTTCGGAATCGGCAGGTTTTTGGTGTTCGACATTCCGCAGCCGGAAAACGGCCCACCGGGGGCAGGGGACTTGCCCGAAAGGGTCCGAGAGGCGAGTGCCGCCCTCGAGAAAATGCGAGTTGATGTCCAGAAAGGAGAGTGGACCCAGTGCGCCGAAGACGCGAGGCCCGTCATAGAGCTGCTGAACAAACCTGAACTCATTCGCCCTCTTTTGGAGACAAACGGCGTTCAGGCCCCAACGGCTGATGCGCTTCTGGACGGATTACACAGAGTCCTAGACTACTCTCATGCGTTCCACCATCGGATTGACAAGGACCAAAAGACCGTCGTTCCCGCGGTTAATGCCGAACCGGAGGACGCATATCTCGCATTCGCAACTGCAGCCGCACTCCTCAACCTGATCGGAAAGAAGCTGCAAAAGTCGAGTAAAGCTCCGTAGTCTTTCTCCAGGCGTAGCTGGAAGGCCGGCTCTAGAACAGCGCGTCGCTCGAGGTCGGTACTCGATCGCGCTGGTCGCGGGCAACTCCGTGTAATTGACCGCGCTGACTACCTTCAATGCGGTGCGACGACCCACAGGATCGCGGAGCCAGCGAATATCATCGCGAGCTCGAGCAGCACGGCGAGCAGGCGGTGACCGAGCGTCATGGACCGCTGCGGAAGGAGGCGAAGTCACTTCGCGATCCATTTAGGGCGCCATAGCCGGCGACGCCACGTTTCACATTTCGGCTCGCTGTCCAGCTCCCGACCTCCCGTACCTTACAGTCGTGTCATCGATACTGCGCAATCCGATTCCGCACGCTATCCTACTGATAGGATCTTGTCACGGTTCAGCGCAAGCACGACCGCCGAATGGACCGCCGAGTCTACCCGCATCTTCGAACACTTCGGCCATCGATCGCAAAGTACGCCTTTCGCTTCCTGGACGTCGCTCGCCGTCACCGTGTCATGTTTCCGAACATGGGCAATGCCGTCCGCGACACTTGAGAGAATGACGCTAGAGAGCCACGCATCTCTCTCGGCGGGCGTGAGGTGCGACAGGGCTTGGGTAAGGACGGCCCAGCCTGAAGCGCGACGCGGTGGAGCTTTGCCACGCGGGGGAACCTCTTCCTCCACGAGGAGCCGGGCAACTGGCGTGGGTTCGTGAATATTGTGACTAACGGACTCCCTCAGCGCCCGGGACAGTTCGTGGGCAGCGTCTAGATCAACGTGCTCTCGCATCAATAGTCGCTTGGCAAAGTCCTCTTCAGCACCGGTTGCGTCTCCTGGGCTCATCTGCTTCACCTTCTTGTCAGAATTCAACTGCTCAAACCGGTTAGTGCCGTCAGAGTGATCGCAGTGACGACGATGAAGACGATTCCCAGTTTGAAGAGCACTTCAGCGGCTCTGCCCCTCGACTGGGTCTCTTCAAGGGTCCTGCCCGTGTCCGATCCTGCGAGAGCAAACATTCCGAGCGTATCCGTGCCAACCCAGATTGAACCCAAAAGTAGCGTTGAGGACGTCGCAACCAATGCTCCTGACACAACCTTCAACCAAATCGGGATCGACGACCCTCCGGCACTCACAATCACGGCCAAGGCCGCGAACATGACGGAGATTAGGACGGCAGCTGTCTGGATCAGGGTCTGGATGTAAGTCGAGGCGCCCTCGCCTGAGCTCATGCCGGCCTGAGCGGCGAGGGGGTCTATTGGTCTTTGGATTCACCCTGCTTCCCAAAGGAAGGAGCAGGTGCTCGAGAATCCCCCCGAGCGTGATCTCAGCAGCTGCATGTCGGCGCTATCGAACGCCATAGCAAGCTATAGAGTACCATAAATAACGAACGATCTATTTCGGAAACATGGCCACATCGACAATTCAGCTCTCCACGGATATGAAGCGCGCCCTCGAAGGAATGAAGCTCCATCCCCGAGAGACTTTCAACGACGTTCTTGAGCGGGTCCTCGAGGATCTACGAGAGCTCGACGAGGAGACGAAAGCCGAAGTGGAATTTGCCCGCGGCGAGATTCGAGACGGTAAGTACCTTACCTCGGCGCAAGTTCGAAAGGCGCTGGGCTTCTGATGGCATTTCGGATCTTATGGTCCGAGTCGGCTTCCCGTCAGTTGGCCAAGCTCGACCGAAGTGTCGGTAAGCGGATTTTCGAGCGGGTCGAACGGTTGGCCGAGAATCCCCTGCCGCAGCTCCGGCGGCTCGTCGGACTGCCGTACTTTCGACTCCGCGTAGGGGATTATCGCGTGATTGTCGAGGTTCACGAGCTCGAGCTGCTGGTCCTCGTGCTGAAAGCAGGTCACCGGAAATCCATCTGCTGATATCTAGCCGACGCAGCTGGGTCAGTCTCCCCGTGATCGGTACCTCCTGCCGCCCACCGATCCGGCGGGGTATGCTTTCCAAGAGATTCGAGATCCGCCTGAGGATGAATCCGATGGTTCTTAAATGCACAAACGAACCTCAAGCCTCGACATTCGTCGAGGGGCTTCGCCGGGGGCCGACCGCCACGCCGTCAACCAACGATGTGCGTCGAATTTCGTCGTCGCTTCGTGGTGCGGCCGTTCAGGAGGGGCTCCACTTTCGGACCGGTCCCCGATTCCGTATTCTCAGGCACGGGAATCAGGACGGAGTCGCGGCCGTCCCAACTCAGCGCGTTGGCAAACGCCGCCATTGCCCGCTGCTGTCGTGCGGGATCGGCTTCGAGGTACCTCATTGTGGTTGCGAGGTTGTCGTGCCGGAGGAATCCTTGCAAGGTCCGGTATACACCATCGCGGGACGCTTCTGGCGAACGGAGGAGCGTTCGCTCGAGGAAGGTGGCACCCGACCGACGGAACATGTGCGAAGATAGCTTTACCAAAACTCCTCGTTCAGCGAGCTTCTTCTCAATCCGGGTCACCCAACGATCCATTCCTCCAACCCCGTACGGACGCAGCCGAACCCCGGAGACGTGGACGAAAAGTTCTTCCGGCAAGGGCGACGTGAGTTGGGTACGTTTTAGGAAGCGACCGACCGCAGCCTCCCGCACACGAAGATAGTCGCGAAGGGCTTCAGGCACGGCGGGATGGAGGGGAACCCAGACCAACTTCGGGCGAGCCCGACCCTTGCCCCGAACGAGGAGACGATTCCCCTCAAGGTCAAAATCGGCGACCCGAAGCCGAGTCCATTCGACGCGACGTAGGCCCTGGCCCAAACCCAGAAGCGCAATCAGGCGAAGTGTAGGATCGGAACGAGTGGCGGAGAAGATGGCGTGGACAGTTTCCTCGGTCATCCAGCGGACGTGTCGCGGCGGTCCTTGGTGCGGCAGACCGATCTCGTCGAAAATTCGGTTTCCGTAGAATCTCGCTAGATCGCTTACGATCGCCAGTTGCCACGGGTCATCGTGAAACCGTTTCCGTATCCAAATACCATCGTCGATTTTCCATAGTCGTGGATGGCTGACCCGGCCCGCCTTCCGAAGGGCGTTGATCGTTCTCTCGGTCGCCCAACGATAGCGACCTATCGTTTGGGGAAGGCAGCCCTTGTTCGATTTCGAGAGGAGCCAGCGGGCCACGGGGTCAGCACCTGGAGGCACAGCGAGGTAACTCAAACCCGGGTTACCCGATTTTGCACCTGACTGAACGATGACAGGTGCCGCGGCGTAGCCTGACCGGGCGAGGCCGCTCGGTTTTCACGCTCGTAAGTCGATTAGTGTTTGGGCCAACAACGGCTCGACCAGCTCGGTCCTGCAGATAACTAGGACATCCAGTCCCCTTCCCTTCGCGCTTCTGATTTCACCTTCCGCTTCGACCGTTAGGATTATGAGGCGCGTTTACGTTTAAACATACATGTCAGTCAAAACGCTGACCGTAACCGAGGATGCCTACCGTCGGCTCCGGGCCCAGAAAGGAGCGTCCGAAAGCTTCTCCGAAGTTATCGTACGGCTCACCGCAAGACCGGCCCTTGCCAGCTTCGCCGGCACCCTACCCACGGCCAGTGCACGGCGCCTTCGAGATGCTGTCGCCGCGGACCGCAAACATCGAACCCAACTAGATGCGCATCATGCTACTCGACAGTAGCTTTGTGATTGACCTCCTCGAAGGTCTCCCCAAGGCAAGAGCAATTGCAGAAGAGGTGGATAGAGCGGGAGAAGCTCTCAGGCTCCCGACCCCGTCGATGTTCGAGCTTTGGGTGGGAGCAGGGAGGGCCCTGAGAAGGCGGGACGAAGCCGCTCGCCTCGAGGCACTCGCTTTGGCCTACGAGGTTACTTTGTTCGATGCCGAAGACGCAAGACGAGCGGGGACCCTCCAGGCGCTCCTTTCGAAGGAGGGCCGTTCGTTGGGCACTGTTGACGCACAGATTGCGGGGATGTGCCTCGCCCGGGACGAGGTGCTTCTTACCGGAGACCAGACTCTGTCGACTATTGGGCATGGTGTCCGAACCCGGACTTACAACCGGACTTAGTTTGATAGGATCTGAGGCGAATTTGGGCCTGAGTAAACACGCGCGATAATGCCCGATCTCGTTGATCGATGCGTTTTATCCAGGGCCTAAGCGGGATTTTCCTGAACACCTGGGCTTCCGGGATGTAGGTCTATTGGTCACTGGACCGCAGCGCCGAGCTGATTACCCCCGCCAATGCTCAAGCCCGCAGTGCGGTACTCACGGAGGACCCAAAGCGGGCGGCTCATTCGTGCCAAACGATCTGAACAGAGTCACTCAGATCGGGGTATCTTAGCTCGGGAAGTTCGCCGGAGCATCGCGGGCGCATCTTCGGTTACCATTTCCCACACTGCCTCGCGATCAATCTCGGCGTAGTCATGGGTCAGCATTTGCCGGATCTCCCCCACTCGGTCCCAATCGACCTTCGGGTTGGCAATCCGGAATGATTTGCCGAGTCGATTCAAGCTCTCGTACGCCTTGCGGAGTTCCCCCTCGACTAGTAGCAGGGTGTCGGGGTTAGCAGAGTCAAAGAAAACATCGTGGCCTCGCCTTGCGTATCGGACCGCATGCCGTAGGTGCTCCACAGCTAGGGAAAGGTAGACTTCGTTGGCCTCACGGCCGGCCTTCATAGCGGAATAGCCTCGGTGACAACGCGCGGCTGGACAAGCCAGAACAGATTGTCCTCCGCGACCAGGTCCACTTTCCGACCGAGGGCCCGGCTGATCGCGCGCGCGAGCCCAAGCGGTCGGAAGTCCCGGCCTCCGATGCGGTCGACAAGTATGTCGATATCGCTCGACGCGCTGGCCTCCTTTCGTGCGACCGACCCAAAAATGCGAACATTGGTGGCACCATACGCACGGGCAAGCCGCAGAATACGAGCCCGATTCTTTCCGATCACTTCCTCGATTCCCAGCCCCGTGCCAAATGTAGGGACTTTCACTCGGGGAAGCCAAAAATAGGGGGACTTGCAGCGCGCGCAGATCCGAGGCCGCCGACGGCGAGGAATCCAGACGTGCCCGCACCTGTAGCAATACTCCTCGGCTCGACGAGCTGCCATCGTGATAGGTAAGAAAACAGGGCGTAAAAACTTACCTCCCTGGGAAGGCGATGTTGTGGCAATCTAGGTTACTGGGCGTCGCACTAAGGCATTCCGCCCGCTCGCGTGGTTCGGTGTCACCCACTGCTCACGATTCAGGTAGGTCTCCGAATGGGTTCATTGGTTTCCGGACACCGCTCCCCAGATGGTTTTGGCCGAAGAGCTGGTTTCACGCAAGCTCGGGAGCCGTGTGCGAGCGCCACTTGCCAAAAGTAGGCAGGAGCGCCAGGGAGTTCGCAAACCGACGGTCTTCGTTCCAAGGGGACCGATCCCCACCTCCGTACTATTATAGACTTTCAGCCTATATCGATGGAAGATGCTGAGCTCGAGGAGCCTCACGATCCCCGCGTCGTTCTTCCGCCTACAGGCCAGGTTTGGAGACGCGGTCTTTTCGCCGTCGGAGGCCGAGCCGCTCTTGGGGAAGGGAATCACGACGTACCTTGAGCTCTCCCGTCTTGCCCGGATCGGCTGGCTTTTCCGTGTCGGTCGTGGACGATACGCGGTCGTCGATCCCCTCGTCCGGCTAACCCCTGGGGCGCTCGAGAACCTCCGTCCGTTTCGGTCGAATTGCTACTACCCGATAATCTACCGGGTTACGGGCGAGATTCTCCGCCGGTTCTCGGGTCGACTTCGCGGGATCGCCCTCTTCGGGTCGACGGCCCGAGGAACTTCCGGTCCAGAGAGCGACCTCGACATTCTCGTCCTGCTTACTCGACGGGCCGCCTCGGTTGGCGAGGAGGTACGGGGTCGGATCGGTATTGCGGACAGCTCCGCCCCCCTCTTGCTCAACGAATACGATCGGGTCGGACACTGGCACTCGATCCATGTGCTCCCCGTCGCTCAAGGAGATTTTGCGCATCCCGGACCGGTCCTTCTTGACCTCCCCGAGGAAGCACGGATCATCTACGATCCCGATGCCTCACTTCGGTCGCATCTTCGGCAGCTCTCCATACTGCTCCGCCGTCGCGGAGCAAGGAAGGTACACCCGAGAGGCGAGAAGCCGTACTGGGAACTCGGGACGATTATGGACGCGACCGCATGATCTCGAAGCTCGCAACCGGGCTCCTCCGGCGCGGGAAGGAATCGCTCGAAAATGCGACGGGCTCACTTGACCGGGGGAATCTTGCCGCTGCGACGAGCGAGGCGCAGTTCGCGGTCGAGCTCGCAGTGAAGGCGGCCCTACGTGCCGTCGGGGTGGATCCACCCCAGGACCACGACATCAGCCATTTCCTACTTGCCCGCCGTTCGAAGTTCCCCGCGGACCTTCGGTCTACGATCCCAGAATGGGCCGACGCGATGCGAGAGCTCTCCGAACGCCGGTCCATGGCGAACTATGGCGATCCACGTTCGGATCGGGCTCCGAGTGATGTCTTCTCGGATCCGGCTGAAACTCGCCAACTCGTAGGGAGGGCCGAGAACGTCTATGGTGCGGTTTACGGATTCTTCGCATCTCAAATTCGCGAAAAGTACCGGAACCAGGGTGCGTCACACCACGGTCGAGATAGGGGCCCTGCCGTTCCTTCTTCCACCGCGCGGCACCCCCCGGGGAATCGCTCCAAGCGTGTTCGTCGCCCTCGCGGGTGAGAGCATCGAGCACCGGGTTCGAAGTTCAAGAGCTACTCCCGGTTCCGGTGGACCCAGGCCGTGCGTCCAATGGCTCTTGTATTTACTCTCGACCGATTTGCAACCGACTGGCTGAGCCCACTATTCGAGTCGACTGAAGGCGGAACTTCTTCTCAAGGGCGAAGATTCAAGCGTGATTGAATCATTGCGGTTCCGAGTGGAAGGCAGGGCGATTTCTAAGGTCGCACTCGAAGATTCTCGGTTCGACGCCTGAGTTCTGGCACCAAGTCCTCTGCCTGGTCTCGCTCGGCCACCTTTGTAACGTAATCCCAATCAATCTCGTTCGAGTATTCCGTAGCTAGGGCGACCGCTTGATCGAACAATTCGGTGCCTCCGCGTGGCCAGACTTTGGTCTCGATAAGTCGTTTTGCAATCAAATCTTCGACAGACGCCAACCTGACCCGGCCGTAAGGGGTGGTCACTTCCCGCAAACGTCGTTCATCTCCTGTGTAGTACATTCCTACAGGGTCGACCCAAAGCTCGAACTCGGGGCGAGACCAGAGTCGCCCTTCTCGGCGAAACCCCCATCGCTCCAAAGAGCTGCTGATTGACTTGCGATCGCCAACGAGGTCGATGTCGCCTGATACATATTTCCCGCTTGTGTAAACTTCTATCGCGGATCCGCCGACGATTACAATGTTCGTCTTTGCTTCCCTCGCCAGCAGAGCCCCAAACCAAAGATTCCGTTCGGGTTTGTTCTTGGCGCGCGCTAAAATTACGCTCAATTGATTCGCTTTCATCTCGCGACCCGATTCAGTCGGGCGGAGGTCCGAGCCCCCGCCTTCTCGAGTATCGCGTCCTTTTCGCGTCGCCGTCGGACCTCGGCCGCAGCGAGAGGACGACCGACTTTGAACTTGGAGAGGTCCAACGGCTCTTTTGCACTCGCCTGAATGGCCGTGGTGGCACGCTGCTCTCGCTCCTGTGCCCCTCGCGAAAGGTCCTTGATCCAGGCGATCCGTAGGCGGCGACGGAGAAGAGCCCGCAGATCAGGATCTGCCACCACCCAGCCGTCCCTCCCCTCTGGAGTTATCGCCCGTCCGACTTCTTTGACTTCGACCAGTCGCTTCAATTCCCGGTATACGTTGGGGGGCTGCATCCCCGCCATCGTCGCGACGCGGTACGCTGTAAGAGGAGCCGCCGCGTTGGCCAACGCAGCGAGAATCCGCACCCGGTCCTTCGATCCGAAGAGGGCCGCAAGACCAGGGTCCACGGGAATCCCCATGAACAGTTGTTAGTCATTGTGACTAATAAAGTCTATGGCTGTTTGCTGGATTCAAGTCAGTCGAACTAGACTGACGGTGTGTTCTCTGGTTTCCGGACGTAGTCTAAATGACTGAAGGTTGAACTAAGTCCTCCCGGCCCTTCCTGGTTGTTTTCGCTGCTTTCGCCCTTGACTTGGGTCAACTACGTCGCCCTTGGGTCAGATACGTCGGTCGTTTTCGTCTCGTCGAGACCGTGGCCATCGTTCTCTCTCCTGCTAGGGTTTTTATACGCTTCGCCGAATCGAGAGCCGTGACGTTCACGGCAAAGGTCTGGAAGGGGAAAGACGGTTACTACGTCGCCCAGTGCGAAGAGCTGCCTGGATGTATTACACAAGGTAAGACCCTAAAGGAGGTGACTCGCAACTTCGGCGAGGCCCTCGAACTCTATCTCGAGGAGGCTCTCCAAAAAGGGGAAGCTGCTAGACTCGAACCGGACGCACCAATCCAGCGAATTCGATTTGAACTCGCCCCCGCTTGAATGCCCGGTCTTCCTCGAATCTCTGGAATTGAGTGCGTAAAGGCTCTTTCTCGAGCGGGATGGCAGTGGACTGCGAGTAGAGGCAGCCACGCAAAGTTAGTAAAGTCAGGTTTTCGGCCGGTAGTTGTGCCGCTGCATCGAGAACGTGATCGCGGGACCCTAAGAGCGATCATCCGTCAATGTGGTCTTTCCGTAGAAGAATTCCTAAGACTTCTTTAACTGAGTGCTGCTCCCGGCTCTTGCGGCTCGGGAAACTACACGGATCGAGGGTTCGGGCTCTTGCCTGGGTCGAACATTGGCCAAACTCCGATACGAACCAACCCCGCCCGTGCCAGGCTCCATGGAATGCTGATTCAATGGTTTTTGCGCCAATTCTTCGAACTGAGAGCTTAGCGAACGAGGATCGTTGAAAGTGGGTATCATGGCGATTTGATCCAACCTCGTGTCGGAATAGGTATTGTCCTCGCCGAATCGACAGAGTGCGACGAACGGGTCCTTTTCGTCGAGCGATGCTCATGCATGTACTACAGGTTACAACGGACGGTGATAGGTCCAACTTCGGTGACATTTCGGTTCCGAGTCTCCGACCTTGCGGTTGATGACTCACCACGAATTGGCCCGCCTCCGATCGCATTGCGGAGATGTGGTGGAGGGCGACGCGAAGTTCGGGTTGGCCCATGCTTGAGACCCCCTTGAGGCGAAGGATTCTCCCGCCAATTCAGCGGGTTTTGGGACCTCTACGCTGTTGGGAGGGATGCTTTGCCGTTTTGCATAGAAGAGATCGTATTCGAGTCGTAGCGGGTCAAGCTGCCCGAGATTTCTACGAGGAACCTGGTGGGGCCGAATTTGGTCGACACGGGAAATCCGTACACAGTCCCAGGCGAACTAGGTCGCTCCAGTAGGAGGAGGATTGCCTTTAAGGTTCAACGCGCTCAAAAAGAGAAACGTCGTTGGGTAGTTCTTAACAGAGGCTTTTTTTTTCACGAGGCGGGAGTGAGCCCAATACGTGAGAAGTAGCATCACCCAGTAGCTGATCGAATTGTGGCGATAGTTGACTACAACCCGCTGCTCCCAGTCCGGTACCTTAAGTTCGTTGGTCATCCAATCTGTTTGGTTTCAAGAGCTACGGCTTGTATCTGCGGGGCATCAGTCAAATTGGACATTCGTACGTTGGCATCAAGCTGCTTGGCCGAGAAATTGCCATGAGTGCAGTCTCTTCCGAACGAGCCGTGGGGTGACACTCGCCCAAAGTTGACCCGGGTTTCAGGATATTCAAATTGAAATCATTCTCTAAGAGCGCTCCCGGTCGTACTGTGGTAATCATGTCGTAATGCCCGGTTCGCTTGACAACGAGTGTGTGGGTGCAGGCTATCTCACATGAAAGTCATGCGAGGCTTCAGAAATGTGCCGCGGAGGTGCGAGACCGGGGGCTGTTTCACCAGCATAGTGAGATAGAGAAGTGAGATAGAAAATAAATGAAGTTCCTTATCTGCGATTCTTTCGGAGTAATCACTGACGTGCATTGGGGAAAGGAGCAACTTGCGATTCCGGAGGCGCTTGCGAGACATGGACATGCCGTAGTCCTACACACGGGGTCACTCCGCTTGAAACGGACTCCAACCAATTTCACTTGCGTGTCAAATGGCCGCGTCCGTCTGACTCCCCGCAACGTCGCGTTGGAGACGATAGAAGTGCTCAGGACCGTCAGAGCGACGAATCCTGATGTGGTTATCTGTCACCGGCGACATCCCAGCAATTTCGATAGCCGCGCTTGGTCGTATACTTCGGACCGTTCACATGCTTGGCGGTCGAAGCGCGAAGCCGACCCCCATCTTCGTCACTCAGAACGGATTTCGTTTCAGAAGCGGCCACGAACTTCTTTGGTAAGCTGGAAACGGTGTTGTTGGGAATATACGCTCATTCGTTTGACCGGTTGATAGTTCAGACGTCATGTCAGCGCAAGAAACTGCGCTGGTTGAAAATACCGTCCCGGCACATTTGGCTGATTAAGTGGGGTTTCGACAGCAGGCTTAACAAAGCCCGGCGCGTTTCTTCAAACGAACCAAGAGAAGCAACGGTCTTGTTTGTTGGCCGGGTCGCGCCACAGAAGGGTATCGAGGTCTTGATTAAGGCGTTTTCCAAGATTCATCCAATGATAGCTGGTTGGCGCCTGGTTATTGCCCGGCCCAATAGACGATGCCACGTACCACACCCAGCTCGTTCGTCTCACAGCGGAACTGAACTGCCAATCCGTGGTGGAGTTTACGGGTTGGTTGGCTAGGGATAGGCTCGATGCGCTATACGAAATGAGCTCGATCTTTTGCCAGCCCTCCATTTACGAAGGATCGCCTTTCGTTAGAATAGAAGCTCTACTCAGCGGTATACCGATGATAATTACAGCCTCTGGCTGTGCTGAAGAATGGAAGTCGCGGGGGGCAAGTATTGTCCCCGTTGGAGACGACGTAAGTCTCTCTCACGAGATTCTCCGCTTGGCCCAGGATCCCCAAGCCCGACACATGATGATATTGCGCTCTAGGAAGCATGACATACTTGATTGGGACGAGGCCGCCGAGCTGCTTTGTTCGGGCGCTCGCACAGCAATCTAGTGTTCGATTGCGCGCTCGTGGTCTGACACCCCCACGTAGCGTCCGGCATATGGGGAGGAGTAAGTATCGTTTGAGTCGATTGGTCTCGGAATCGGGTCAGGAATCAAGCTTCTGATTGAAGTCGAATGCTTTTCAGGTCCAATCGCTCTAGTGCAGATTCAGTTGTGCGAGGGAAACAGAGGGTCGCTCCCCATGTGGAACTCTCGAACACTTTGACACAAGTCGTATCAGCCCGGCTCCATGCAAATAGACGTCAGACAGGAGTCTGATGATGCTAGTTCTCCTCGATTTCCGTTCGATCCAACGAATAGGAATCTCTGTTACGTGTAGACCGGCCTCATGGGCTAACACCAACATTTCGGTGTCCCAAAACCACGAATCTTCGGTAGAGATAGGAAGGAGTCGTTCAATCGCCTTGCGGCTGAATACTTTGAGCCCACATTGGTGATCAAATATCCCGTCGCGGAAAATCAGTCGAACTAATCGGTTGTACATTCTTGAGACGGCATGCCTGACAGGGGGTCTATTCACTGTCGAACCGGGCACGTACCTGGACCCGACGACAATATCGCTCCCACGCTGGGCTTGCCGGATTGCCTCAACGAGGAAGGATGGGGCCGCAGAGAAATCTGCATCTGAGAACGCGTAGTAATCCGCGTCGATGTGGGACCAGAGTTTACGGAGGGCCCAGCCTCGACCGTGCCTCTTGGCATCAGTTTGGAATATGATCGTAGGGACATCCTTCATAATCTCTCTAACTCGGTCGCCAGTGCCGTCAGTCGATCCGTCCTCGGCTATGGCTAGTTTGAAGGAAAGATTTGACTCGTTAAATGTTCGCGATGCGACACTTACCGCCGACGCGATTTAGTGGCTTCATTCCTCACCGGTAGGGTCAGGAGAATTTCAGATGGACGCGATGCTGCATTATTGTGTCCGACACTGCCAAGCAATGGTAGAGACTCGGGGCTTTCTGCAAGAGCTTTCGGAGTCGATGTTTCCTGGCCAGAGTCAATTTGCCCGCCCTCAAAGAGAATCTGACTCGGATCCTCAAGTTGGAGTGCCGGGAGTGGCCGAAGAATCTGAGTGCTCATCTGAGGATTCAATCTGAGGGAAGTACTATTTCTGTTTGTGGGTGTAAAGCCACGCGAGCTCACGCCGGTGCTCGATTGCGAGGGTCCAGGCGCGGGAATTGTGTCCCGAGAGCCCGGCAACGAAGGATCAGCAATCGTCGGGCGCACGATTTCTTGAGATATCGAGACGGAGCTTCGACTGCGTCTCCGGCGCTCTTGCGAGAATCTCTCTATGATAAGAATCTGGTTGGTTGGACCTGACTCGCACGCGGGGACACCCGTGTTGGTGACGTCAAGAGCGCTCTCCTCGACTCGCCGAACCTGGTCCTGAGTGGTGAAGTTCAACCCGAACGGCTGGTGGGGCCAGTGCGAGGGCGTAAAATGTACCTTGACCTTTCGGTCACGGGCGCCTGTATAATATGCAGACAATGGACAGAGTCGAGATGATTCGGGTCGTCAAGTGGTCCGTTGCAATAAGGTGGGTTTGGGCGTTGGCCAGCTCGGTTGGCACCCCATGTCGAGATCCGGAGTTCGCTCTTCTCGGTCGATTCATTCGCAGGGGGTCTTACTGTGTAGATGTTGGTGCAAATGTCGGACTTTATGCCTTCAGAATGGCCACGCTTTCCGGCCCGACAGGACACGTTGTGGCGATAGATCCCTATTCTCCTAACCTTACATTCATACACAAGGGGGCACGGTTATTGAGACTGCACAATCTCGAGACTCAGGAATACGTATTATCTGAAGTCGAGGGCACCGTAGGGCTCGTAGTCCCGTTAACGCGCCTAGGTAGGGTGGCAGACGACCCGCTCGTTCATATTGCAACCCGCGACGAGCCGAGTAAACTCAGGGTCAGGTCGACCACTCTGGATCTCCTAGTGGATCGTCTGCTACTCCCTTCAGTCGATTTTGTCAAGATTGATGTTGAGGGAGCGGAGCTTATGGTCCTGAGGGGCGGGTTGAAGACCATCAATCGTTTCCACCCAGTGATTTTCTGCGAAGTCGAGGCTCAATGGTATAGAAGATACGGATTCGAGTTCGAAGACGTACTCCACTTGCTTGAGGGCGTCGGCTACCGATGCTTTGTATTCGAAAACGGAAAATTAATCGACGTCCGTTCAGGAGCCACGAGGCACGCTAATTGCCTGTTCATTCCTAAGCGATTTCTTGGCGAAGCTCGCTGATGGAGTATTCCTTCTCGGATGACTCGTACGGCATCATCAGAGGGCTTCCATGCTGTCGGCGTCACCGGCGGTTGAGCACCGCTAATCCTGGAAATTTCCAGGCTGTGAATTATATAGTACCTCTCGCAAAATGTTGCCCTTGAGGTGACGAGTGGACAGCTCGGGAGCTCGAGATCTTCTCGTGTAACTATGTTTTCTAACGAGAATCCAGGTGGCAGCTTTGTAGGGGATGACCGGGATCCCAGTGTTCTCCTCAGCGAGTTTCGTCGATTCGGAGACAGCTGGCTTCGATACTCGTTCGCGAGGAGCCTAAGCAAGAATCGGGTAGTGTTGGACTTCGGATGCGGTCACGGCATTGGTGGCCTTGTGCTGGCAGACAGCTGCAGAAAGTACCGTTGGAGTTGACAACGATGTTAGAGCAATCGCCTGGGCAAGGGAGAGATTGGCCCCGTTATACTCGAATTACGAATTCCATTCAGATGGTTGGTTCCACAGCTTGAGTCAGAACGAGGGAGCGGGACTCGGCCCAGAATATGACCTGATCCTAGCTTTAGAAGTAATCGAACACTTAAGCAAACCTCAGGAGCTGATTACAGCGATTCCGAGAGTTGCAAGGGATTCAGCGACTGTAGTAATATCAACCCCCAACGGGGCCTCGACACGCCATGACTATCGGCTTTATCGAAGCCCCCACCACATTCGCGAGTACCGATTCGGACGAAGTCATTAGTCTGCTCAAGCCGCTCGGTGGCAAAATCCAAATATTCTCGGAGTCGCGATTAGATTCGCTTGACTACTTGATCCCCGAAATCAGAGCTTTTATTGTAACGAACCGATTCGAGACACAGACGCGCCCGGGCTCAGTTTCTACACACTCTCTTACGGGAATCTTTCCTCAGTTGTGGTCTCACCTGAATTTTCCCAATCTCTGGCGGATAAAGCGTCTGTCGGAAACCGAAGCACGAAACTCAAAGGCCTCTACCCTAATCTTTTGCGTTACGCTCTCAAGCTAACTAGGTATGGGCAGCCGCCTTCTGCTCGGTGGGAAATCATCTAGTATCGTTTCACCAACCGCAGTGCGGATAGTCAGACCGACCCAGGCCTAACGACTTCGCCGCACTATTTGGCGCCAAGATTTGCCGCCGGAGAGAAGGGTGTACCGACCCTGTGTTCGATTGAGGGAGCCAAGAAAGTTCGCGAAGACGAATTCTTTCTGTTAGATGACGCGTGGTCGCAAGGAATCCGAGGTTACTACTCTCGAGATCGAATTTCTTGACAAACCAATATAAAACTAAACTAGAGTGGATACCCGAAAATATTGACTTAGTGGCTCGCTCACCGCATGAACCCCGAATGTTTTGATGGATCGACTTGAGATTTCTCCGTGCACTGATGGTAGGCCTTCAGAATGAGAGCGAACGAGTGACCTCTTACAAGGTTTTCGCTTTCGATCATTTGATGTCCGCCCTCGACGCACGCTCGCCGTAGAGAAACATCTTGCGAGAGGGTCACTAGTGCCCGGGCAAACTGATCAACATCGAACGGATCTATAACGAGACCCCCGGCATACTTGCCGACCAGTTCTGCGATCCCAGCCCGATTCGATACTACTACCGGAAGTCC
This sequence comes from uncultured Thermoplasmata archaeon, assembly GCA_963749195.1. Taxonomy (GTDB): domain Archaea; phylum Thermoplasmatota; class Thermoplasmata; order Lutacidiplasmatales; family UBA184; genus Lutacidiplasma. The sequence continues at coordinate 11,608 of CAVVLX010000003.1, read as the reverse complement.
GACTGCGATGGCCTCGAGCGCAACCTTCCCGAATCCTTCTGCTGTGCTGGAGGAAGGCAGTGCGAAGATGTTCGCTCGACCATAGACGGAATGCAGAGTTCTGTCATCCACCTCTCCCAAAAAAGTGCAACCCTCTAGCCCCATCCTCGTAACCAAATTCTCGTAATGTACTCGTTTCTCTCCGTCTCCACAGATGGTCAGAGTCAAAGGAATCCTCAAAGTCCGCCTCGAATAGTTGATAGCGTTGAGCAACAGGTCAAGACCCTTGTATGAATGGCCTCGATCTAAGCGCCCGACAAACAGGACCTCCGAAGCCCTCGGTTCGAGATCTCGGCCCATCGATACCCAACTCGGATCGATTCCGTTCCAGTGCAACATCATGAGTTTTCTCGCTTCCACGCCCTGCGAGCGGAGATGATTTCGATCCCGACTCGATTGAACAAAGATTTCAGAATAGAGGTTGTAGAGCAGCGGCGTCGCCACTGAGTTGTATAGCCTTCCGAGTCGGCTGTGATAATCGGCGTGATACGTGAGTACCGTTGGAATCCCACTTCGGCTCAACTCTCGGACCAGCAGTAACTCACATGGCGTCGGTCCGCTCAGGTGAAACACGTCTGTGCCAAGTTCGCGCACTGATCTGATAACGGTAGGCGTCCAGGCCGTCCAACCCCGGCCTTTGACCAATTCTTTTACTCCGAATACGTCGTAGTCAAAGGTTTCTGAAATCTTCGCAGGTTGTGGAGTGTAAAGCGTGATTTCGTAACCGCGATTTGCAAGTTCAGTGCAATGTTCATGGACCCACCGCTCTGCGCCACCGCCCCCGGGTAGGCGTACTCTGAAAAGAATCCTATCTTCACGTGAGATGCCTCGCCAGTTCCAAGATTGAACTCTATATCTTGTGACGCTTCTTGTCAATCCGTTGTAGATAAGCATCCCATCGGTGTCAAGTTTTCACGAATGGCATGTCGCGCTCAAGAGATTCCTGACTCTTTTACGCCGGGGACTTGCTCCTTCTTTTCTCGTTCATCCTCGACCCGGAAATAGAATCAGAGGGTAGGCGCCCTGAATTCTGTCGCCATGACTCTGCAGCCAATTCGTGAAGAGCGTACCCCGCAGTCCCGGGAGTCTCCCTCGAAGTTTTGTTGTCGACTCATGCACGGCCAGTGTCAGCCCGGGTTCTATGTCGCAGCAATCAGCTGGGGCGCCGGACCTCCGGGTGTTGCCCGATCTCGGGCACCAAGCTTTCGAAGAAAGGCTACCTGCAAGCCGATGTATTCGGGCACGAGCTCTTGGACGGCGACAGCCTTTGATTGTTTTTTGTCGACAGCGTTCCGAGCTGCACCGAGCTCTTTTGATGGCGACGTAAGTGGTGAACGTCTGAATTTTTTTCACTAGACCAGTTTCGTTTGACGGCCCAGCAAACCGCATGTATATCTCCCACCTCCAATCCAGGTCAGTAGGTCGATCGACTGCAGCAGCTGTCCCTATTCATCGCGAACAATCGATTCTGCCCTAGAATTCCAACTGGAAAGTTCCGATTTTTGGCTCAAAATGTCGACAAGATCCGACAGTCCTGCTTCCGTCGCTCGAAGTCGTTCTTGAAGTGAATCGAAGTCCCGCCCTGTGCGGATGGAAACTACGTCGAGTTCTTCCGGATTCCGTCCGCCAAATCCACAGGCTTAACAAAAGTCACATTAGCCCCTATCTTTGCCGCTTGCTCTCTAAGTTGGGAGTGTTCGTATGCGACCATCGGTATCCCCGTTATCGCTGCGAAATTCATCGCGCCGGAATACCCTCCCGTCGCATTGTAGGGGAGTAATAGGAGATCATGATGCATAACGAGACCAAGCAAATCCTCGTCAGATACGGCTCCCGTGTATCGGGCGCGGCCAGAGAGTCCGCCTATGGAATCGATGTCGAACTCAGAAAGATAGTTTGGAAAGTGAGGATTGGAGGTCCCGGTGATTGTCAACTCAAACTCTATTCCCTCTTGAGCGATTGTGGATAGGGCGTTCAGGGCGCCGCTGAGATCCTTTTGAGGGCCCCAGCTGCCCATCAAAAGGATTCGAAATGGTCGGCCGGATTTTGCGTCAGACGATGGTGGAAGATTGATCCGCTCGAGCATCGGCAAATAACTCTCGAGGAACGGAATCAGTATCGATTTTGGCCTGACACCAAACGATGCCTGAATCTTCGTGGCCTGATCCCCTAACGGCACGAGCACTTCCGTGCTGCGAAGCAAAAGCCATTCCAGCCCATGCACTCCGAGTCTTACCGCCTGAGATGGGTTATAGCCAAGGCGTTCGGCGTCTTGGGTTTCTAAGAAGTTGTGCATGTATACTACGGTCGGGATCCGAAATGCTCGAGAGAGAATAGAGGGCAGCAGGAGCCCCGCCGCATTGGCCATGGCATCATGGCCGTAAGCAGTTACGTACATGTTGAAGAGAAGCAAACTCAGGCCCCGAGAAGCCCGATGGATAAACCCGAGTGCGCCGGCAATTGACAACGGGTCATTATGCCTCCAACACGGGAACACCCGAACGTGGTCTTTGTCGAACCCAGTCGGTATGAAACCGCCCGATTGGCAGAACACGTTTACCTGCTCTACCAGATCGTTGCGGGCCAGACCGAATGCGATGGGAGTTGTGGTATTCCCGGTGAAATCGTAGACAGGGTGAAATGACCCGACAACTCCAACCTTCAGTTGCATTTTGCCCAGCTGTCAGTCCTTCGATAATCGCAAGTCATTAGGATTTTCGCCCCAGGCTCAGATTAATGAATTTACCCCAATAACCGCGCTAAGGCCCGAATAATACGGCGGGAGGGACTCGAGCCTGGTCGCTTATGGACGTGAAGGCATATCGATATATCCAGATTCAGGCGCTAGATGCTAAGAAATGGGATTTCCTAATGTGAAAGATTTCGCTAGGTTCCCACGCCGACCATTATTGTCGAACTGGCAGTTGCGAGGCCCCTTGTCGAACGTGCGGACCGCGTCACCCTCGGTCCACCCCACTCGCGTCGTCCGTTCGACACCGCCTTGGGGCTCCTGACATTCGTAACCTGAAGGGAGGAAGACCGGGGAAACGCCCGAATTTTGTCGGTTCAAGCAGTGATGACTCCTCAGAACAGGCTACGTCGCCGCCTCGAAAAATTGGCCAGAGAGGCATGGAATGCCGCTCGAGGAACTCTCTGGTTTCAGTTTTTCGCGATCGTTCTCCTGGTCATATTCATCCACTGGAGCCTCCTCATTAGTGCGGACAATTACCTCACGTGGGGAAACTACCTTCTTCCATTCACTGCTTCTCAGTACGCTACACTAGGCTCGATGCCTGGTGGGTGGAATCAGTTTGAGTACATGGGCGCACCTCTGGTGGTTCCTTTTCAAGCGGTAATCGGATATTTTACATCGACAGAACCCCTCTCATTCTTTTCCTTCATAGCGGGCCCGACAACTGCGGCCAAGCTGTACGCCATTCTGTCGACATCATTCCTGGGTCTAACCTTCCTCCTCCTTTCCAGAACGTTGATCCGAAACTATTGGGCCCAGCTGATAAGCAGCCGGTTTCTTCGTGTCTAGTCCGTTTCAAATCCAACTCTACGGTCAGGGTGATTACATCGCATTTACCAGCCAAGGATTCGCTTTTCTCGCGATTTACTTTCTTTGGAAAGCCCTGGAAAATCGACACAGTTTGTGGCTTTTTTTCCCCCTCTCCGTGTGCTCAATCCTCCTTTCAATTAACACCTTTCAAGTCTTCGTCTTGGGTCTGGCGTTATACTTCGCGCTCTTTGGAGCCTTCACGATTTGGCTTCCCGAAACCGTTACGCGCGCCAAATTGAAGGACTTAGGAAAGTTTGCCTCACGGTTCCTCATTATCCCGCTCTTGCTGGCTCCCTTGTTGCTCCCGCTCATTAGCGCCCCGATCAGCTTGGCCCCTTCCTCCGCATATGCTCCTTCGTTCTCAACGTTCTCAGCCAACAGCGCGAGTCCGATTGCTATATTCTTGCTTGCCGGATACACTTACACTTCGAGTTCACCGCTGCCGAATTCAATCGGGTACCAGATGGTCGTCTCGGCGGGCGGTCCGACCACAGCGGGAATTTGGTTTTGGTGCGTCGTTGTTATGGTGGTGCTCACCTGGGTACTTGTTATAGTTTACAGGGACCGGCGAGGTTACCTTCTCTTGGCTCTGGCGACTGCCGGGTCCATTTTTGGGTCAGGCCCCTATGGTCCGTTGGGATTTTTCAACTCATATCTTTACTTACATGCTCCAGGGTACCAGATTCTGAATGCATCCTACTATTGGGACTGGGTCATAGTCGCTCCTGTATTCGCTCTCGCACTTGGAGTCGTTGCTGAACGATCGCTAGATGGTCGAATCCAGCGATGGTGGAAAAATAGGAACCAGGCACAGCTCGCTGGGCGGTACACTGCTCCCTTGAGTCTGCCCAGCGTTTTTCTTCGGGTTAATCGTCGGAGAATGATCTTGCTCGGTGCTGTGTGCCTCGCATGCGCAGTTTTAACGTCGAGTGCGTTACCCATTGCGACGGGGGCACAGAACGGGTCTCTGGGGATTCATGGCGTAAATTATCCCGCAGACTATAACGAAATCCCCGCGCTGCTTACGAACCTTATTGGTTCTGGCTACGCGGGTGTCGCCCTATTCAATCCTGACACTAACTGGTTTCTGTTCAACTCCTCCCATTACGTCCCTAACGCGTTTTACTCGTTCCCGACCGTCAGAACACCGGGTTTGCCCGTGTACGGCGCTCCCGATTACTCTTCCAATTTCTACTTCTATTGGGTTTACGAGGAATTCTATACGAATGCTACTCGATACATCGGACAGCTACTTGCGTTGGCGGGAATTGAATTCTTACTCGTCTTCTATGGGACCGAAGCTGCATCGTCGTACCCGTATTTTTTGCCATTCTCGTTCGGAAAGAATGCAAGCCAGTTAATGGTCTATCAAACCGGCATTGTCCCTGTTTTCAGTTCGCCGGATTTCGAGATTTTCCGCAATCTCGCGTTTACCGCCAGTCGCCGTGCCGTTAGACAATCTCTCAATGGTTGCTGGCGGCTATTCTGAACTCGACGCGATGGCTTACGCGGGGATCAATCTTACAAGTCGGGGACTAGTGTTCCCCTCAGATATTCCGACTGGCGATTGCAATATGTACCTAGACAAGATCGAAAGGATATACACTCCGTCAACAAACGGGCTGAACGGGATCGCGTTACCTTGCGTATCATCAGACGAAGGTAATCCTCTCGATGATATTCCGGTTGGGACCACAAGCTGGACTCCAAGTACCCAATTACTTGGAGCGGATGTATTCAATTCTTGGCCTACTGCCCTTGCGGCGGCTTATGGCAAGAGTTCGACGTTGGACGTACCCCTCGTGACCAACCATTGTGTGGGTAACTGCACTCTTTGGTTGGCTGTCCGACTTTCAGGCGATGGGGGTATCTTAAATTTCCAACTCGGAGGCTCGACTTGGAGCCTCAATACCAGTCGCGGGTTCGACGGCAGCAATAACACCATGTTATGGATTAGTCTGCCGTTCCGTTTGACCAATGTCAGCGTGGACCTGCGCATCACGTCAGTGTCTGGGTGGAATGGGGTCGGTACCGTGTATGTGGCCAACGGTTCGGAAGTTACGTCGATGGTCGATAATCTGACCCGTTCAAAGTCGGTCTTGGAACTGACGGCAGGCGATTGCTTGCAACTCCCTGCAATCTCGTCAGCGGGTCAATCTGTCGGATATTTCAACACACGACCAAGTTCGACAGAACTTGGCGATCAATCCATTTTTCTCGAATCAGTCGGTTCGGTCCCGCTCAAGTTGAATGTTTCAGTACCCGGGCCTTTCCGGGGGTTGGCTCTCGCTTCTTGTTTGGGCTATGGGAGCCGCAGTTCTCACAATCGGCGCGACTCAGGAAATGGAAGTCGGGTTCGATACCGGAAATTACAATTCGTCGTCATTGGAGACATCATGGATGCGAGTACCGGTCAACGCATCGGAGATAACTAGCAACTATACCTTACCCCTTCAGGTCGCCAACGGGAGTCTGTGGATATCTGAATTGTGCTTTTCCCCCACGGCAGTTTATCCTCAACCGATCGAGACTCCAGACCGGCCTGGATCTACGAGTAGAGTCTGTTTCACTAGCCCGTCGGTGGGATACTTCAATTATTCGGTATTTAACTCGGAAGCGGGGGTCGCCACCGTCAACGGGTCAGTCGACTTTCGCAGTCCTGCATATTACCAAGGCCTCGGCGCAATCGACTTCAATGAGACCCTGAACCGTAATGAAACAATCGCCGTCAAATTCGAAACATCCCCGGGCCTTATTTTGAATCTGAATGGGATGTTGTTAGGTGGTTCAGGGTCCGCGGGCTGGACCCAGTACTGCCGCGGAGCTTCGATACGCAAACACAAGCGGTGCTTACTCCCATTTCATCATCTCGTTATCCTCATATGTGATTTCCCCTAATCGAATTGTGAATGCGAATTTCACGATCCAGATCGTGGAGGCGAAAATCCTACTCAATTCGAATGTCTCAGACCTCGCTAGTAGCCCCCCATGGTCAGTGACCGGCGATCCTGAAGGTTACCGACTTTCTGGTTCGGATGCGGCCCTTCTGTTCGTGAGAATCGGATTCTATTCAGACCTCATATCGACCGATTCAAGTTCTCGGTTGACCCCTGCGCTTGGCGCCGTAGACTCTATCGTGTGGAACTCCCTAAACGTAACCGATATTCAGATAGTTGTCAGCTCAACCGTTCTGCTCACTATTGGATACGCTATTCTTCTCACAAGTCTTGGATTGTGGGTAATGGTAGAGATCAGATTGAGCTTTGCTCTTCGACAACGCCGTCGTGGAGCCCAACGTAGAATTTCTGGTTGGAAGTATTGACCAGACTAGATTGAAGTATCGATTACCTCCCGTCGCGAGGAGTGAAGTGCGGGGCGGCGCTTGGCGGACATCCGAACATTGAGAGCTTGATCCCTTGGCGGGGTCGTCTGATTCCAGCCCTTTGCTTCGCACCCCACAAGTGGAGCATTCTTCCGGTCAAGCGAGCGAGACAGGGCGCAATCGAAATGGGGATTGGATTTCGGTCACGTCGACTCGTCAACTTGGCCGGACTTCCCGACAATCGACTTTGAAAGCGTGCTCCTTGTCGGAGCAATGCTACCACCGAATGAATTTCTCACTTCTTCTACCGCGGAGAGCAGAGGGGACGAGCCCGACCATCATCAGCTCGTGCGTATCCTTTGGCACACAGGATCCGCCATACGTCCCTTTCCGTGGCCGTAGGTGTTCTTGCGAAATCACTCGGCGGTCGACCGTGACTACTCGCATCACCTTCTCGGGATCCAGCGAGTCGAACTTCCGACAAATCGCCTCTATTTCGTTGGTAAAGCTGACTTTGGTGGCAATGTAGGCGTTGTGAGCCAACTTTCCCAGTCTGCCTCTAGGAATGACATTCGAAGGATTGGCACGTCCTCCACCCAATTGAATGCGTCCTGGACTACTCGTAAGTCACGCTCTTCGCCGGCCAGCACGAGTCTGTCGGGGCAGACCGTCCATTGCAGGCGACTACGCTCGCGTATGAATTCCGGAAAGTAGACAAGGCGGAGCCTGGGATGCGTGATTACGGCTTGGGTCATGTAACCGACTCTCAATGTGCTACGAATCGCGACCGGCCGAGAGAATCCTCCCTTTGGAGCCTGTCCAGGACGTCGTCCACATTCCCGCAGTTCAGTCTTCCGTCGGGCCCGAGCGGCGTATCGACGCATACCAGTACCAGATCGGCGCTGAGAATTGGTTCCCAGTCGTAGTTTCCTTTCTTGTCATAAGGGACTACCTCGTGAAACCACGAAAGCGTGTGGCCGTACGTCTTACCCACTGCGCCAAGCCGATGACTCCAACTCGGGATTTGTTCACGCCGATTCCCATTCTTCATCTACTTGCGCTGATTCCTGGGAGGTTCCAAGACCGTTGTAGTCGAGACAAGTGTTTGAACTGGGTTATGAATCCAACGCATGGAGTGCAACCGTCCTGGAGCGGCAACTGATCCACCCCATTCGTCCATCCCCGGTTAACTCCGCTTCAAGATCTCACCGCTGATCTTGTCGATCTCGGCCAAGATGGAATCGAGGTCGGATTCGACACCGCCGCTCCCAACCACGTAGCTAGTCGTCTTTGCCCACGCGGCGGTCGTGCCTGTTCCATCTTCCCGAAAGGCCGGGGGAATCGTTCCGAAGAACTCCACTGGCTCGAGGTGATAATGGCCGGCCTCGGCGGAGGATCCGATCTCCGGTCGTTCCCGTGGTAGGCGGAGGAGGCGAGTCGCCTCCCGGAGTGCCAGCGCCTCCCGGAACATTCGGTCGTCGCCCGCGGGAGGCTTGCGGCGCCGATAGTAGACAGCGAGCATCGCGAGAATGAGGGCTGCCAAGATGACTGCCAACGCGAGGAAGAGCTCGGTCCATGGGAAGGAACTGCCACTCCCGCTAGTGCAATTTCCGTACGGGCAGCTCGACTGCGCCGAGACGGTCCCGAAGTTCGGGGTCAGGGCCGCAGCAACGACCACGAGAAGCATGGCCGGCCGAGAATAACCGCGAAGATCGATTGTCCCTTTGTCTTGGCATCCATCAGTCGAAGTACCTCGGGGTAACCCGTACGAGCCGAGGGCATCCTAGTTAAAGCTGATGATTTTTGAGGCAACCGGAAAACCGATGTGGGTCGCGGCTCTCGGAAAATGCATCGCCGCCGATAGAATTTCTAATTCGGAACTCGTCGTGGAGCGACATCGCCCTCGTACCGTTTCGATGAAGTATTACACTCCGAACGACCGGGTTTCCGATTCTGCGGAGGTAATCGGAGAGCCCTCAGACAGAAGCTCACTCGGAAGAAACGGTGATTCACGACTTCGAACTTCGCGAATTGAAGCTACGCTGGGTCCCTCGCTTAATTCGAATTGAGCCCGACTTCATACGGGCGCCGAGGATCTGCGGATCATGGGGATAATCGGTTGGATCGTCGTAATCGTGGTCGTAGCGGTAGTACTAGCTTGGTTGGGCATCATCCACTGACGGGTCGCCCCGCCGGGTAGTGCACGGCGGGCTTGACTCGCTCTGAGGAACCGGCGGCCTTGGGGTCGACAGGTCCTCCTCAGCCAGTGGGCGTATCGAGTCGAACCCCGTCTGGACTATTCGAAATCAACTGTCTGCGCAAGCAATGTTCGAGTATTCGGTTTAACCCCGCCAACGAAATTCGGTGGCCTCGCCGCTCGAGTTCGGCTAAGGTCGCGCACCGGCGCCCGGGACCCGTGGTTTGACCGAAGGACGGAGAGAACCGCTTCGACGGACGCCAGGAGGGATACTCGGCCATGATCGAGCTCGGCCACGGCGAAGCATTCCATTAAGCTCGCCCTACGACGCGGCTCACGGCGCGAGACCCCCGACCAGATTTCACGACCGTCGATTTTCGCTCAAGTTGCTCCGAGCCAGTCCGTTGAATGTGTGCAAAGCCCGTCTCACATTTTCTCGAGGGTGACAACTCTTTACAGACGGCCCATGCACTTTCAATCGGTCCAACTCGATTTTCATACCCTTACAGCGGTACACGCCTAAGCCGTACTTCGCGAAGGTGATCTCGGAGTGTTTGGAGGGCACCTTTCAGTCCCCCCGAAAGCCTCAAGCCGAGATCTACGTACTCGGCTCGTCAACGAAGATGAAAGGTCGTACAGTTCCACGTGGTTATCGAGAAGGACGAGGACGGATTCTTCGTTGGTGAAGTCCCGGAACTGCCTGGCTGTCATTCACTGGCGAAGTCCCTAACGCAGCTCAGAAGCCGGATGAAGGAAGCAATCGAAGTTTATCTGGAAGCAACACAGAATTACCACCCGGCCCGTCGTTCGTTGAGGTGCAAACCATAGAGGTCTGATTCTTACCTTCTTTTCGACCAACGTCATGAGATTTCGACCCCCGCTCGCAACGCTACGGCTCATGCAATAACGCCGCAGACCTGGTTGAGAAATTGGAACCGTCCCCCCACTAGTAGGTTTCCAGGGTGAGGCCGGGAACCCGCGCGAAGTCCCTGTCGCGACTGATCAAGTGCGCGTGATGGTGCTTCGCAGTAGACGCGATGAGCAAGTCGAGGGTTCCGACCGGCTCCCCCGTCGTGAGCATTCCCCTAGCCGAGCGGCATCGACCGATATCGTTTCTGTAACGTCCAGGACCTCGAGTTCGGAGACAAACTCGAGAGCTTGAGAAAGGCGTCGGCCTCCCTGGTGAAAAGCCCCCACGAGAAACTCGGTGAGCGCTGGCGCTGGAATGGCGAGCCGTTCCCCAGGTCCGAAAGCTCGGCAGCTCTTCGCCAGGGCTTCGGGTATGCCGTTTGCAAAGTCGATGCAAAATGTGGAGTCGAGGCATTTCACAGCCTAGCTCCACAAACGTCGTATCTTTTCAGTTCGGCGTCGATCCACGTCGCGCAAATCGGAGTAGGTTCGGTCGAGCTCTTTGCGTTCTTTAGTCGACATGTCGCTCCACATTCCCCCGAAAGATGAGATCGGGCGCCGTGGGCGGGCCAGTCGCTTCACCGCATCGCTGAAACTCTCTTCCGTCCGCTTCTGGCGCTTGAGCAAATCGTATGCCTCGCTGTCGAGCGCAACCGTCTTAGTCGCCATAGATCTACATTGTATGTATGTAGTGAAACTATATCATCTCATCGTGGCGGTTGGTGACCAAAGTGGCGGAGGCGACTCGAATCGAGATCTCACTCGAGAAGTTTGGTCAAACCCACTTACAACGAATACTTTTCAGAGGTTCGTCCAAAGCCCGTCTCACAGACTTCGCTAGCCGATGAATAGTCGGATTGAGAAATGCGTCCAATCGAGCTTGGACCAACTCCTAGGTGAGCCCAATTGTGATTGGACCGATTAGGGAGCATGTCCAATCCCCTTGGACGATTGGAGGTGATGATACAATCGCCATTTCACCGGCAGAGGGGCGTTTTCGAGAGCGCAATGAGACCTGCCTCTCGTTGTGACCTACACGGCTTAGTTCACTCGCGAGTTTCCCTTACGGTCTTGCCGAGACGGGCGAGCTTGTCATAAAATTCGGGGATTCGGTATCCGAATCCGATGAAAACCAAGTCCCGTCGGTCGCGAAAGAAGGCCCCACGCCAAAGGTCTCCGACATGGAGGGAGAACAATCCCTCGGACGCGATGCGCTGATTCTGGCGCAACTCCTCGACGTGCCATCCCGGCCCTCCACTGATCGGGCTCTCAAGAAGCTCTAGTTCGCGAAATGCAGCGATGAAGACCTCGCGAACTGCGGGCGGCAGACCGAGGAACTCCTCATCGGCCTCGTCGATAGATTGGATACGGAATGGCACGGAGTGCTCAGTAGGGCTGCTGCCGACTCTTCTTGATCAGCTCGTCGATCGGGTGGCGCTGACCCTCCCGAATCCGGCGAGAAAGCTCGGCCATTGTCAATCGAGTTGGGTGAGCGACAATGAGTCCGCGAATGACGTCGTCGTAGGTCTCGCCTCCCGACTTGAGACTTTCCAAAAGCTTCCGAGTCTCTTGGGATACT
>CAVVLX010000002.1:0-31005 GCA_963749195.1 uncultured Thermoplasmata archaeon | reverse complement strand
GCCAGGGTATGTACAATCAGCGTCCAGGACGATGGCAAATCGCATCCCCTCGTTTTGAGAGTACCCAAGCGCCTCGCGAATCGCAATGCCCTTGCCCTTACCCTGTTGCCGGAGGACGGGCAGGCCCAGGCGCCGCGCTTCCGCAACTGTTCCATCGGTCGAACCCCCATCGATGACGATAGGCGTCACATGCCAACCCCGAGCCTTGAGGTCGGCCAGCGGGATCGAGTCGAGGGTCCGCTGAAGGTTAGCGACCTCGTTCAAGGTAGGAAGAATCACGACCACTTCGGGCGGATCGGCTCGCGGCCGGCCCGTACCCGTTTTGACTGCGCCCGTCTCAGGCGTCGACCCGGTCGACGTCACTGCGCGCGGATTATACGTCATGGATATAAGGCATCCTATTCAACGCCGCGCGCCCATTGCGCAGTGCGCATATATACTCAGGTACAAGAAGCTGCGGAACCCATTAGACAAACTCGACTTTGGTTATTCGTCGACGCTCGATTCCTCGAGGTAAATTACCCCCACCGACCGCTCGTTGTGTGGCTCCATCGTTTGGAGTCGAGATCCCTTGTGAACTTCGTTCGAAGGGCCGTCGCCGGTCGCCTTCACTTTAGCAGGGCATTGATCGGTTTCCCCTGCATATGTTCGGGCACGGGGAGGTCGAGGCGTCGTAACAGGGTGGGCGCGACGTCGAGTATCGATTGATCCGCCAAGTGACCCCCAACTCCGTCGTCCTGGGGATCGTAGAGGATAAAGAAGCCCTCCATCGAGTGAACGGAATCGTCGGGGCCCGTATCGTTCTCCGATAGGAACAATGAATCGTATCCAATCGTACCCGCCGACCTCCAACGGAGGTTACCGAAGTAGGCCATCAAGTCGGGAGCGTCCCCCCGCACCTCTCGATAGATCTTAGCAGGGTCGAGGAGTTCGGCTCCCAAGGGTCGGCCGTCGGGGCGGACGACCTTTTTCAGGTCTTGTTCCAGCGCTTGTGCGAGCGCAGGTATCTCCTTTGGGTCCACGATTCCCTCAGGTTCGCGTCCTTTTACATTGAAGAAAAGGCGAGCATAGTACCCTCCGGACCCCCAGATTTTAGTCTTCGACCAGTCGATCTCGACGGAATCGATGGGCGTGCCCGCGGGTGGGCGGGGTCCTTTCAGGTGAAGAAATCCGTGTTGGATCAGAAAGTCGTTGATGCAGAAGCATCCGTCCATGGCCTGGCTGCCGTGATCGGATACGAACAATGTCAGCACGTCCTTCGGCACGGCCGCTAGAAGGCGGCCGATCTCCTCGTCGAGCAGGGCGTAGTATCGATCCGCGATCGAGTTGAACGGCGAGTCCGACACGTATTTCGGGTGGGATCGATCGAAGTACTTCCAGAACGCATGGTGGATGCGGTCGGGCCCGATCTCGTGGAGCGCGAAGAAGTCCCACGGTTCCAGGTCCCAAAGCTTGCGAACGACCGCGAACCGCTTGCGGGTCATTTCGAAGATCTCGCGTTCGACGCGGTCCCGGTCTTCGGCGCGGAATGTCACGTCGAAGACGTACTCTCCTCCCGCCGCCGCGCGGACGACGGGAATCATCGATGCCGGGGAGACGAAATCGGTCGCGTCATCCGGGGTGAGGAAGTCGGACACGTAAGTACCATTGACTTGGGGTGGCGGATAGCCCGGCGGCATGCCGACGATCGCCACGCGTCGTCCTTGACGCGACAATAGATCCCAGATACAGGGAAACGGCAGCATTCCCGAGGTGGGTGTGTACATCGTATGGTACGTCCCGGGACGGCGGTGGCGGAACCCGTAGATTCCGAGCGTACCGGGGTCCACCCCGGAAAACATGACGGCCCACGCTGGGACGGTGATGGGGGGGTCGATGGTTCGAAGGGTCCCATGCCGGGATCGAGCGATGATCTGCTTGAGATTCGGCATTCGGTCGAGGTACTTTTCGAATAGGAACTCGGGAGGCACCGAATCCAGCCCAATTATCAGGAGACGCTGCATCGAACCGACCCGCTCCATTGGAGATATTTAAAATGGGAGATTCGAGCGGTGCCATCCGACCTTCTCGTCCGCGAATTCTCGACCCAGTTCATACACCGCGAAATCGAGCGTATCTTTCTTGCCTTGTATGGACTCCACGGTGTGGCGTTGCGGTTCGATAGTTTCATGAGGGGTAGCATGCTCGGGGGCCGATCCACCGCCAGTAAACTCCAACCGTTGCTAGGGAAACATCAGTGAGCACGTCCAACCCGCCTCCCGCAAACACCTCCAACCGTGCCCCGAGCTCCTCGAAGCCGAAGTTACCCCGCTCCAAGCCCGTCGACCCAAAGGCCCGGATCACACCGTATACCGGGACTCTGTTGACCCCCGGTCCAGAAGCGGGCAGCTGGCTCGCCGCCCTCGGTATCTCCCTAGTGTTTGTGGTGATCGTCGAATATCTCTTTTCCATCGTTCCGGTACCTCTTGGAGGAGATACAGGAACCTGGACCGCGCTCTCGTATCCGTTCGTTTTCTACCCGCATCCGTCGGAAATCGTTCCCTTCGGCTATCCGCCGGGTCTGTTCCCGTTGCTTGGGTTTTTCGTACTCCTCGGCGGCGGACCGCTGATCGGCCCCCGGATCTACGTTGGGGTCGCGATCGTGCTCATCGGACTGTCGACGTACGTCCTGGGGCGATCATTGTTTCGCTTCCGAATTTCAGCGCTCATGGTCGAGGGACTTCTCTTCGTAACGGTCCCTTTTGACCGACTGTTTTTCTTTGGCGGATATCCGACGCTGTTGGCCCTTATATTCACGAATCTAGCCCTTGCGTTCGGCGTTCGCTACATTCGAGGCCGACGTCCCCTGCACCTCGTATTTTTCTGGCTGGCAGTTGGCGCCACCCTACTGACGCACGAGTTCGTGGGCCTGGCGCTCGTGGTGACCTTGGCGATCGCTGGCTTCTTCCTCTTGATCAAGCGGCAGTTACCCGTGAGCCTCGTAGCCAGTCCGGCGGGGGCGGCCGGAGTTACGATCGCCGGCGCCGGAATTGGCGCCTACTACCTAGGGACTCGACTCAAGCATATTCCTCAGAATAACTACCTCTCTTCGAACGCCCTCGCGCACCTCAAATCCTCAATCGCGCCGGTGCTGTATCCCCTGCACTTGCAAGCGCTGGGGGGGGTGGTCGGTTATCAGCTGATCAAGACGCCGAACGGCGCATTTGAGATCGCCGTGGGATTCACGGCACTGGTCTTTTTTGGGATGCTCGCGCTCGCCATTTGGTGGCCACGCTACCTGACCCCCTCGCTCGTCATCGTCGGCGCCAGCATCCTCGCGATCGTGGCCATGGCACTGGGCGGCTGGATCCTCAATATCTATACGGACTATCGTCGGTTCGCCTATTCGCTCGACCTGCCGTTCCTCCTGATCGGGATGCTCGCCTTCGACACCGTGTTCTATTGGTGCGCAGCGCCTGCACGGCGAAAGGGTGCGAGGACGACTCCTGCGCCGAAGGCACAGCCCGCCCCGGCTCGACGCTATCAACCTTCCCCCCGCTCGATTCGGCCCCGACGCCGTGAGCTCTTACTCGTGTTTTTTGCCCTCACCGGGGTTTTCATCGTGCTCCTAGCGGGCGTCGTGTTTTCCTATCCTGTACTGAAACATTACCAACGACAGTACGCGACGCCCCTGCATACCTGGGACTACGTGCATGCGATGCAGGCCATCCAAAACTCCGGCATTCCGGGCAGTATTCTATCGGTTTCCGGGGGCGCCACGCTTCACTGGACTTTCGCCATGAGCAATCGGAACGTCTATTCCCCGACGGTCGTGAGTGGATTTCTGTTCAAAGCTACTCGAGTTTCAGACTCCCAGTTAGCCTACTTTCCTTTCCACTTCCATAGCGCAATCTCGAATGGGGTGCAGTTCGCTGGAGTTTCTAGTATTTCTGGACCCAATTCGACGTTCTATTCGGGTTCGCCCGCCTATGGGGCGCTCCGTTACGGTACCCCTTCCGCCATCCTGGAGTTTGCTCCGGACAGCTATTCCGTCACGTTCGCAAACAACAGCAATCTGGTCGTCCCCGCTTGGACTCCGGCGGATCCAGTACCTTTGACCACTTTCTCGTCCGGAGCGAATCCGACGATGACCACCCACTACGCGGCCCATCTCTACAACCTGAGCTACGACCTGAACGTCACCTCCATGACTGATCCGGGCCAACCCGTCGTCATCGATGTGACGGCGGTATCCACGTGCGCCATTGGGCTGTTAACCCTCAATGCTGCGGCACGTCCCGCGCCCGGGGTGCTCGTCCTCCCGAAAGTCTCCATCGCGGCGAACACGTTCCAATGGAACGCTGGGAACGGAGAATTTGGCGTGACCACCACCTACGGGACGGTGGCCGCACCGTCCACCGTGGCCTATGGGGGGGGTTCCGAATACTCCCGGGGAGCCGTGACGCTCAAGTTCCAGTCGCCGAGCCCGGCCGCGGCAAATGGTAGTCGTGGCCTCGGCCTTTCCATTGCCCTGACCACACCCATTGCCACGAGTCTCGGGACGCCGCTTCCTCAGGTGATCAGTACGCCCTCGATCTTGAGCAATTGGAACACCCGATTCGTCTTGCTCGACAACATCACGCGGGGGTCCGAGCAGAGCGTGGCCATCTACCTCACTCAGGAGTATCGATCCACCATCTTTTTCCGGCAGGGGCAGTGGGAAGTGCTGCTCCTACCCGCGACGCTCTCGTAAGGAGACGGAAGCCCGCTGCACATTGAGCGCTTTGAAGCGGGCCGGTTCCCAGACCTGCTATCGTGCGACTTCCCAGTCCCATTTCGGAACCAAATCTTAGGACAAAGGTTTAGTAGGCCACGTCGCCACTCTGGCGGGGGCGCCCCGATCGATGCTCACGCGACGGCCACGATGGACACTCGCCCTCGTATTCCTTACACTGCTAATCGCGCTCCCCACGTCCATCGGGGGGGTCCGCGGACAAGGAAACATTCCATGTGGGTCTGCCGGTAACTTGTGCGTCGTTACCTTCGCGGAGAACGGACTTCCCGGTGGCACATCATGGTCCGTATCGATTACGGGGAATAGCCCCAACTCTTCATCGTCGACTTCGAGCAGTATCTCGTTCGATGTTCTGAACGGGACCTATACGTTCTCGGTAGGAGGCGGAACGGGCTACCAACCGACCCCGTCGTCCGGGCCTTTTGACATTTCAGGGTCAAATCTCACGGGGAGTAACTCGATTCCCATTTCTTGGTCAGCGATTCCACCGACCGACTATCAAGTTACGTTTTCGGAGTCCGGACTTCCGAGCGGCAGGATGTGGACTGTCGCGCTCCAGGGTTTACACGCCAAATCGTCTGCGACTTCTACGATCGTCTTTTCGCCGGGCGAGCCGAATGGATCGTGGTCGTTTTCCGTCTCAGCAGCGGGATATACCCCCACTCCCCCAAACGGACAGGTAGTAGTAAACGGAGAACCTGCCTCCCAACTCATCACCTTCACAGTGCTGGCCTACCCCGTTACGTTCACAGAATCTGGCCTTCCGGGGGGACAAATGTGGTCGGTTACGCTTAACGGAAATGAAATGTCGAGCCCGACATCGACCATCGTCTTCTCCGAGCCGAATGGATCGTGGCCGTTTACCGTCAGTCCGTCTGGCGATTACTCCCCCAACCCCGGCCAGGGGAACGTGAATGTAAACGCCGGCCCAGCTGGGGAGTCGATCACCTTCAATCTTCAAACCTACCCTGTAACCTTTACCGAAACCGGCCTACCGACAGGGACGGACTGGTCAGTGACTATCAACGGAGTTAATCAGCATTCAACGACCACAACCGTTCAGTTTAGCGAGGTGAATGGCAGCTATCCGTTCACTATCCAGAGTTCAGACTCGAAGTATCGACCCTCCCCTGCCTCCGCTACGGTTAATGTGAATGGAAAGGGGGTCGGCCAGAGCGTGAACTTCATCCTCGTCACGTATCCGATAACGTTCACGGAGTCCGGCCTCCTTACAGGCACCGCATGGGCGATAACGCTCCTCACACTCGAGTCATCTACGACCCCTACAATCGTGTTCAGCGAGCCGAATGGGACGTACTCCTTCACCGTCGGATCCGTTTTCGGTTGGACGCCGAATGAGGCTGGCGGACAAGTAACCGTCGCGGGCGGCCCGCAGGGAGTTACGATCACGTGGACCGAGGATTACTACACGTTGACGTTCCTGGAGAGCGGTCTTCCTTCCGGGGCAGCTTGGAGCGTCGATATCCTCGGGTCAAATCAATCGTCGACGACGCCCCAGATCGTCTTTTCCGAACCCGACGGGAACTACAGCTTCTCTGTAACCCCCCCGCCGGGGTATCAGGCCGTACCTCGCAATGCTTCGGTAGTGATCGCAGGTTCCAATCAGGAGGTGTCGATTAACTTCCCCCAATTCGCGTACAACGTCGTCTTCAACGAGACGGGCCTCAACGTAGGTACCAAGTGGGGCATCTCAATCAACGGCTACGAAATTCTTGGAAACACGAGCGTTCTTACGACCCAAGAGGCGAATGGGACCTACACCTTCCTCGTCCCGACGGTCCGCGGGTACTCCTCGAATGTTACTGGAGGCAACTTTCAAGTCGCCGGGGCGGCGGCCGTCGTCTACATCCGATTTTCCGCCTACGTCTATGAGGTAAGTTTCTTCAACAATCAGTTGCCTCAATCAACGAACTGGACCGTTACGCTGAACGGCATTCCCCTTACCGGACCGGGCTCGTCCTCGATCAACTTCTTCGAAGCGAATGGAACCTACAATTACTCCGTCTCTCCCGTGATCCGTTTCATTCTCACCGGGGCGACGGGAAGCGTGATGGTCAACGGCCACCCCCTGAACCTACAGATCATTTTTATTCCCGTTGCGACGTGGTCTGTTGAGTTCATTGAAACCGGACTGGCACCCGGTACCGCCTGGAGCGTGTCGATCGGTGGTTTCACCGTGTTTGCCCCGGGAACCAATTTTACAGCGATTCTTTTGCCGAACGGGAATTGGTCGTACTATCTCGGATACGTCGCGGGCTACACACAGCCCACGCCTTCCGGTGAAGTCTACGTCGACGGCGCCAATCAGACGGTAATGATCACGTTCGTTCCCGGAGGGGGTGGGGGTGTTGGCCCACCGAAGGGCTTCTCGGAAGCCGAGATCATCCTCATCGCCTCGTCCATCATTGCCTCGTTAATCATTGGCGTGGCTCTGTTCGTACGAATGCGGCATCGATCCGATCAGGAGTCGCCGGCCAGTTCCTCCACTATTTCGATTGACGACTCGACCGCAAGTCCGGTCGACGAATCGATGTGAGTGCCTCGGCTTTTCAATTCGTTTCCGTTCGAACGACATACCATTAAGAACCCGCCGGGGTGACCCCGCCGATCATGGCCCCGAACGCACCGGCTCTGCGACGACGGAAGCTCCTCATCATCGGGCTCGACGGGGTTCCTCCGGAAGTCCTGTTCGACCGTCATCGGGGTCGTATGCCGAACATCTCGGCGATGATGGACGCAGGCGTGCACGGCCCGATGCGAACGACTGATCCACCGATCAGCATCCCGGCTTGGCCGGTCATGTTCACGGGGTTCGATCCCGGAACCCTGGGGTTCTACGGATTCCGGCATCGGCTCAACCACTCCTACACTCAGACCTATGTACCGCGTTCGACGCTGCTCGAAGTCCCCACCCTGTTCATGCTCCTCTCCGGACGCGGTCGACGGGTTGGGGTGATCGGAGTTCCCCCAGGGTACCCCCCACCCAAGGTCAACGGATTCTACATCTCGGACTTCCTTACGCCTCCTGAAAGCACGGATACGACGTTTCCCGCCGAGCTCCGCGCGGAGATCGACGCCCGGTTCGGCACCTATCGTTTCGACGTGCCGTTTCGGGCGGAGGAACGACGAGATCTCTTCCAGCAGATCCTCGGCATGACGCGGCGGCGCTTTGAGATCGCGGAAGCGTTGTACACTCGAGAAAGCTGGGACCTCTTCGCGATCCATGAGATCGGCACCGACCGATTGGGCCATGCCTTCTGGAAGTACGTCGATCCGACGCACCCGCGGTTCGTTCCCGGCAACGAGTTCGAACACGCGGCCGACGAGTACTTCGCGCAGCTCGACCAGTGGATCGGCCGACTCGTCTCTCACATCGACTCGGATACGATTGTCGTGATCGTCTCCGATCACGGAATGATGCCGATGAAGGGTTGTTTCTGCATCAATCAATGGCTCGAACAGAAGGGGTACCTTACGCTGCGTCACCCTCCGACTCGACCCGGAACTCCCTTCGAGAAGGCGGACGTGGATTGGGGGAAGACCAAGGTCTGGGGTGCGGGTGGGTATTACGCGCGGTTGTTTTTCAATGTACGCGGACGCGAGAAGGAAGGAATCGTGGATGCGGTGGACCTTCCCGAGCTTCGCGCCCAGTTGGAGCGAGATCTCGCGACACTCCAGGAGCCGGACGGAGCCCCGCTCCCCACGCAAATCCTCAATCCCAAGACGATCTATCGCGAAATGAACGGCGACCCTCCGGACCTCATGGTGTACTTCGATGCGCTCCGCTGGCGATCGGCCGGTACGATCGGCTATCCAACGAACTATCTTGAAGAAAATGACACGGGTCCGGACGATGCGGTACACGGGACGGAAGGGATCTTCATCGTCTACGACCCGGAGCGGACCGACGGCCGGACCTTTCCCGGCATTGACGCGGTGGACGTACTGCCCACGCTCCTGACCGCGATCGGAGAGGAGATTCCCGCGCGCCTTCAGGGACGACCCGTCCTCGAGGCTCTTCCCCGTACCTCGTAGATCGCATCCGACGGGGGAGGACCCGCGGTCGACTAGCCCCGAGCGATCTCCTCTACTAGGAGCCGCGCCGCGTCTTCGGCCCGACCGACCTTGCTTTCCGCTGACTCGGTCGACCCCGGGACCTCGCCCGCAATGCAGCGGGCGATCGCGTCGGAGAGCGCGGGACGATCTCCCGGGGGAACGAAGACGGTGCGCCCCTGTAGGATCGCGTCGTATTCTCGCAACTCCGGAACATCGTAGGCAATGATCCGACATCCGTGAAACGCGGCGAGTCCCATTACGCCGGAGGGTCCCGCGATCGCGTTGTAGGGCAAGATCACCAGGTCACTGGACCCGAAAAGTTCGGGGGTGGCCTCGTCCGGCGGTTCGGTGACGAACTGGCAGTACTCCGCGGGGAGGGATGCGAGAGCCGCTCGGAGCTTCTCTCGATACCCCGGAAAGAAACGATTGAACGAACCCGCGAACAACGTTTCGAACCGATGACCCGTGCGGTACAATCCGTCCAGGACCGGGAGGACCGAATCCAGATCTTTCGCGGGCCCCCAGACCCCGAACAACAGCACGCGGAAGTTCGTGCGCGGCGGGATGGCCGCACCAAAAGATTGGCCCGGAAAGGCTTGGTGGACCCAGTGGCCATACAAGGCTTCGACAAAGGGGATCGGGCGAGCGGTGACCGACGCTCCGAAGATCGTCCGGATCGACCGACGCTGACTGTCGAGAGGGACGAACACGCGGGACGACCGAACCAGCGAGCGTTCGAGCGTTCGCAGGGCAACCTTCTCCGTGCGAGAGGCCCGATATCCGAGCCGTCCGACGTCCTGAGTCTCTATGAAATTGTGTGCATAGACGCACGGCATCTGTCGACCCAGTAGACGTACTAGTCGGGGCAGCAACATCCCGGTGCCGTTCGCCACCCGGGTCTCTCCAAAGCAGGTGGGAAACCAGTTGAAGAGCGCATGTCCGTTCGGGGTGAGCGAACGCGCCAACTTTGCGGCGGACCAGACCATCATGCCCGCGCCATCGTGCCGCCAACCTGGTCGGAAGGTTACCCGAGATCGGTCGAAGCCGGGTGGCCATTCCGAACCGTCGGGCACCGCGAGCTCGAGCTGCAACTCCGGAGCCGCGCGCAACAGTAGGAGGGCCAGACTGGTGGAGTGCGTTCCGAGCCGGTCTTTTCCGGGGTAGAAGTTCGCGAATAGACCGATCTTGGTTCGGGGCTTCTCTTCCATATCCAAGGATGCCTGGGCCGGCGTTCGCTCCCGCGAGTTCGCGGCTGACTTTCAAAGCCTCTGCTTCCATTCATAGACCCTTCGGTGATTGCGCTCGGGAGAGTCGCGCCCCGCACCGACGGACCGGGGCGGGGAAATTGGTTTATACGAATTCGGGGGCTCGTAGACCGAAGATGGTCGACGAAGCGCGCGGATTCTGTATCTGGCTCACCGGCCTTCCCAGCGCCGGGAAGACGACGATCGCGAAAGAACTCGTTCCGCGTCTACGGGCCCGGGGCCGGCACGTGGAGCTCCTCGACGGGGACGAGATCCGAACGGGGTTGAGTGCCGACCTGGGGTTCGATCGGGCTTCTCGCGAAAAGCATGCACAGCGGGTCACGTACGTGGCGAAGCTGTTGGCGCGCAACGGAACTATTGCGATCGTAGCCCTGATCTCCCCGTATCGGACCTCTCGGGCGCGGGCGCGGGAACAGATCGGAGCGTTCGTGGAAGTGTATGTCAACACCCCGATCGGCGTCTGCGAGCAGCGGGATGTCAAAGGGCTCTACCAGAAAGCTCGCGCGGGGGAGATCAAGGAGATGACCGGGATCGACGACCCCTACGAACCCCCGGAGCACCCAGACCTCGTCGTCGACGCGCTCAATCTGACTCCCGGTCAGTCCGCGGAGTACATCCTCGGCCAGCTCGAGGGGCTTCACTGGCTTTCTCCGAACGGATCGGCGATCCGATCCTAATCCGTTCTGGCGGGTGTCCGTTCAGGACGAACGCTTCTTCGCCGTCTTCAACGGCTCGAGGAACGGGCTCGCGCCCGTGACCACGCGGCGCGTGCGCTGCAGGGCCCGGAAGTAGCCTTCGGGCGACCCCACGCTGCGCCACTCGGCGAACCGCGGATTGATGATCAGCGCCTCGACGCGAGCGCCGGCCGCGATCAATCGTACGATGCCGGTCGTGAGCTCGAGTTCCGATTGAGGGGATTCGGCGCGGGCTTGATTGAGCTCGGTGAAAATGCGCGAGGTCAAACAATAGACGGCGGTCGCGGCCCATTGGGAACGAGGTTTCGCGGGCTTTTCTTCCATCCCGCTCACCGCCAAACGCCGGAAATCTTCCACGCGACCCGTCAGATGGCCTTCGACGACCCCGTAGTTCTGAGGACGGGCGACCTTGCGTACCAAGAGGACGACATCGAGGTCGTCTCGGGCCTGGATCTTGGCCATCAATGCGGGAAGACGTCCTCGTTTACGCTCCAAAAGAACGGCGTCCGCGGCGTGGAGCACGAACGGATCGGGCCCGACGAACGGAGCGGCATAGAGCAGCGCATCCCCGAATCCGAGAGGGCGAGGCTGCACCGCGAATCGGATCCGCGAATCCGAGAGCGCATTGTAGAACCGGGAAGTTTCGGACAATCGCTCCGCTCGGTCGGCGTTGCGCTCCAGGAACTCCCGGTCGACGGTGAAATAATTCTGAGCAGTGACCCCTCCATCCGGACCGCCGACGACGAGAATGAAATCGTCGATTCCGCTCGCGACAAGGGTTTCGAACACCAGGTTGGCGACCGGTTTGAGGACGGCTTGACCGTCCGCGCTGCGGTCGAAGAGCGGGAGGAACTCTTTGCGCAGTCCGCGGCTCCAGGGCAGCATCCGGCTGCCCTCGCCGGCGAGGGTGAGCACGCCGTGCATGGCGATTATCGCACCGGTGCCGTCGACGTATCGGGAGCCGTGGGCGCCGATGGCTCGGAGGGAGCGGAAGGGGGTTTGTCGGATCGGGATCGAAGTTCGGCCGGGTCCGCTGCTTTGCGCCACTGGACGGCGGGGAGCACCGCGCCGCGCTTCGCTTCGAGTCGGCGCCGATAGCGACGCAGTTCGCGGAACAGCTCGCGCATCACGTCCCGCAGTTCGCGGCTGCGCCGATAGCCCATCTCCGTGAGTTTGTCGTGGATGGGATGATAGTAGTGATCCTCGGCTTCCACTCGCGGATTCGGATAGTGCTCGATGGTGGGATGCAGGCCGAACTCCTCGGCAACCTCTTTGACCATGTCCGCGAGCTGGTTGACCGAGTACGCTTCATCGAACTGGTTGAGCACGCGATACTCTCCTCGCGCGACCGGATTCTCGACGGAAAGTCGTAACGACTGCATCGAATCTTCGAGGGCGATGTAGCCCCGAGTCTGCCCGCCGCGGCCATAGGGGGTGATCGGGAGTCCGAGGATCGCCTGGACCACGAATCGATTTAGGGCGGTGCCCCAAACATCATCAAAGTCGAAGCGGGTTCGGAGCCGATCGTCCGTCATTTCCGGTGTCCGGATCCCGTAGACGACGCCTTGCATGACATCCGTGGCGCGGATCTGAAACACTCGAGCGGCGAACATCACGTTCCCCGAGTCGTGGACCTTGCTCCAGTGATACCAGCTGCCGGCTTGACGGGGAAATGGAAGGTGCGCATCCCTTCGGCCGCGCCACTCGACATCGAAGAATCCCTCCGCAATATCGATGTTCGGGGTCCCGTACTCGCCCATGGTACCCATCTTGACCAGGTGGGCCTCGGGCACGACGTCGCGAATCGCGTAAATCAGGTTCAATGTACCGGCGATGTTGTCGGTTTGCGTCTCGACGGCGTGGTGCACGTCGATCATCGAATAGGGCGCGGATCGTTGCTCCCCCAGGTGCACGATCGCTTCGGGCTGCTCGGTGGTGAGCACCTGGTGAATGAATTCGTAATTGGTGACATCTCCGCGATGGAACGAGATCGTCTTTTCCATGACCTCGTGGACCGCCTCTAATCGGCGGGGGAAGGACGGAATGGGAGTCGCCGACCAGCTGCCGACCTCTTGCACCCGGCGCCGGGTGACGAAATTGTCGATGCCCGCGACGTCGTGTCCGCGGGCCAACAGATGTAGGGCGAGAGGCCAGCCGGTATAGCCGTCAATTCCCGTAATCAAGACTTTCATGGAGACCTCCAATGCGCTCTCTGATTCTGGTCGTTGGGGGTATTTGAATTGATTGCCAACCGGACGGAGTTCCGGTGGGACCTCAGACGAACTCTTCGGCTTCGCCCGGAAACATCGTTCCCCAGGATTTGATGGCGAACTGTTGTTTGATGACCGAGAAGACCGGCCAAGCGACCACCCAGGGGATCCACCGAGCGCGGCGGTAGCGGATCATGAAAGAGGCGATAACGATGCCGCGCGGGATCAAGAGGATCGCCAGGATGATTCCCAAGTGAAGGATCGTGGGAACGAAGACGACGGAGAGAACGACGTACACGTACAGCCCACTCCGAAGGCCCGCGCGGATGAACAGCGCGATCCAGTAGAGCATCGCCAGCCCTCCATACGCCCACGCCTCGTTGAAGGACGCGTAAAAGTGCCGATAGTGGGCGTAGACACCCCCTCGGTTCCATCGAATCCGCTGCCGCTCCAGTTTGGCATAATTTCGAGGAACATCTTCGAAGGCCGCGGCGCCCGTCTCGAGGCGCATTCGGAATCCTTGACGCTCGAGGCGCAGCGTTACCTCGGTATCTTCCCCATTCCAATTGACCCATCCTCCCGCGGCGAGAAGATCCACTCTCCGGCAGGCGGAAAAGGCTCCGTCAATGACCTGGCAAGCCCGCATCCCCATGGTCGCGGGTCGCAGGAATAAGTGATTCCAGGCCACTTCCGTAAATCGAAGTCGGCTGGTCCAGCCCGTCTGCTGTAACGGAAGAAGAAGTCCTTGAACGCCCCCAATATCCGGGTCCGCAAAATGGGGAACGATCTGACTGAAGCCGAGCCGGGAAGAGATCTGGGTGTCGCCGTCGATCCGGATGACGATCTCCCCGGAGGCGATGCGCAGGAGGGCATTGAGGACGTTCGCCTTTCCGCCGTGCGGAAGGTCGATGACCGCTCCCTTCGCATTGCGCAGCGCGCGAATCTCCCGAACGGCGATCTCCAAGGTTCGGTCGGTCGAACCGTCGTTCCCGACCAAGATCTCGGTGGTTCCCGGATACATCTTGGCCGCCACGTCGGCGGAGCGAATCGTGAGCGCGATCCCTTGGGCTTCGTTGAAGGCGGGAATGATGATCGTCACCGGCGGGTGGTACACGGAGACCGGGGGGATCGGGCGCTTGCGGAGGTAGTAGTTGTAGACGCCTCGACCAATGATCGCCCAAATCGTCAAGGCGAGCAACGGTAGGAGCAACAGGACTCCGATCGGGACGAGGCCTCGGCCGATCCCCAGGAATCGGAATAATAGATACAGAAGGCCGAGCGCAAGGATGACCGCGGTGATGACGGCCAGGAAGAACACGGTGACGATGCCGGGTTCCGCGGGCCGACTCGGGCGGACCCGGACGGGCTGGGGAAGCTGGACCGCCGCGAGGACCAATCCTCCCACGAAGACTCCGCCAATGATCCCCCGAATCAGGAGCGCGGCGGACCTGGAAAACGGTTCGCCGACGGTGAAAAAGAAAACGTCGGAAAGGACGGCGACGATCGGATAGCAGATCGCGATCGCGAGGACGGCGTGAACTCGACGGGGTTCGAATCGGTCGGTGGTGAGAACCCCCGACGCGAGTAGGAATCCTACTATGAAGGCGAAATAGACTAGAAAAATGTAGTCGGGCACCGTGTGCCCGACGGACAATCCGTACAGCGCGGAGGGAAACGCCAACGGCCAGTAGACTGCCACGCTGACCGCTAGCACGATCCGATCATAGAAGTAAAAGAACGCGTGTCGGAAGACCATCAGCGAGACGACGAGCAAAGCGAATGCCGCGAGGAGGTTTCGCAGGAACGCGGTGGGAGGGGGCGGAACTAGCGACGGAGCGGCTGGCACGACTCCTTCGGCCAGCGTCGTGACCCCTTCTTTTCTCCAGATGTGAACCCCACCCGGTTCGCTGGTCGCCGTCGGCATCGCCGCTTCCGGAATGCCCCCTTTCAGGGGGACCTCATGAAACGAACGTAGCGGCTCGATCTCGATCGCGCCGTCTGCCTTGCGCTGAATGTTTTGGAAAAAGAACGCGAGGCCGATCGCAATCCCAAAGATGATCGGGATCACGCCAAGCGGGATCCGAAGCCGCTCGATCTCCTGAAAGAACCGCCGGACAAACCCGAGGAACGAGTTCCAAATCGAAGCCGCGCTGATCGGGAAGATTCCGGTTAGAACGACTGCGGACAACGAGGCTACCACCCCGCTGTACGACGGAAGTCGCCGGGTCGACTCGTTCCCACGTCGCATCCTTTGGTTTCGCTCCGTGGCGCTCCGCCGGTTAGGGGGGGTTAGACGAGGCTACATAATGATTGTCGGCAGGAGTAGCGAACAGCTGCTGGATTCATTTCTTTGTCCTAATCGGCCCTGATCGTCGAGGGCTACCGACCCCATCGGATCGAAGAAGCCACCGAACACAGTTGCGTACCCTCGTGTCTCGATTTCAAACCGATTACGTTCCTCGCCCGCAGAACGCCTAAGGACAAATCGCTATAACTGAGGGTAGGGATGCGAACGCGCTATGATGGGTCCGGCGACGTCTGGCGCGGAGGGAGCCGGCCCCGCTGCTCCCCCGGTCGCCCTATCCGGACCTCCTCCTCGAAGACACCGATTCGCGAGCCTCAACACGCGAGTAGCCGCCGTGCTGGTCGCGCTGATCGTCGTCGGGGGGGTGGTGCTGATCGATCTCGAGCTATTTCATCGGCCGGCGCCTGCGGCAACTAGCCCGCAGGAGATTCATAATTTTCCGACCCCCATCCAGCACGTCATCGTGATCTTCATGGAAGACCAGGACCTGAGCGATGTCCTGACGAACGGTTCCTTTGAGCGATATTTGGCGACTCACTACGCCTTTGCGTCGGGATACAACGGCTTGACCTCCGATTCGCTCAAGAATTACGAATATACCACGAGCGGCGATGAGGGAGATCCCAACGCCTCGAACGTCGCAAACCTCGTGAATACGACCGGGGAATCTTGGATGGCGTACATGGAGAGTATGCCCTCTCCCTGCGACAACAACAGTACAGTTGCGACGACGACCCTGCCGGCGTCGGAGGTCGGCACCCAAACGGACCACCTCGTCTATGACACCAACCACGACCCATGGGTCCAATACAATTACCGCTTCATCGGGAAAGGGAACCAGACCGCGTACTGCGACCAACACGTGGTGAATCTGAGCCAATGGAATGCGACGCTCGCCTCCGGGGCGTTGCCGAACTACATCTGGATCACTCCGAACGACACCAATGACGATCACGAATGTCCGCCCGTGGCGACTGCCGATGTTCCGGCGTGCCCCGGGGCCATCGCGCACGGAGATGCGTGGCTCCGCGGCTTCCTCAATCCGTTTCTGAATAGCAGCTACTTTCGTAACAGCGTCGTGCTGCTGGCCTACGATTACAATTCGACCGAAGCCCTGCCCAATGGCCAACCGGATAACGTTCCGGCGCCGGTGTACATGGTAGCGATCAGTCCATGGGCCCATCTCGATTTTACGTCGAACGTGGGGTACAATGACTTCAACATCCTCACCACCACGGAATGGTTACTGGGCCTCGGCCACACGGGACACAATGACAACTGGCCACAGAATCCCCCGATGACCGACCTCTTCGATTTCGCGGCTACCTATGTAGTGAGCGGGACGGTGACCAACAACGGTTCGCCGGTCGTCGGAGCGAGCGTCGGGGGGGACGGCTATAATGTGGTCACGGGGATGAACGGAACCTTTGAGGTCCCGCTTCCGAACGGGACTTACTCCTTCTCGGCGAGCTTGTCTCACGGGACGTGCTCCGGCTCGCCCCAGGGTTTCACCGTCGCCGGCGGACCCACGATCGCCGACTTCCGCCTCTCGTGTGCATGAACATGTCGACCTGCTGCCGATCGGGGTTGATTTCTGGTCTCTCCCTCGAGCGAGGTCGGGTGGCTGGCCCTTGGAGGGCGAACCCATGAGCGAGACGCCGAAGATCGTTCGAGCGCCGCCGCTCGCGCCGGTCCCGCTCTCCAATCCGTACTGGAACCGAACTCCTCGAAGGCGCGGGAAGCGGCATCCGAATGTCACCGTCATCACGGTGCTCGTCGTGCTGAGTTCGGTCGGGGGGTCGGCGCTCTACTTCCTCCTCACGAGTCACGACCTGAGGCACTCTTCCCCTGCGTCCTACGTCGCGCCAGTGCTCCCGACCCCAATTCAGCACGTGATCGTCGTGTTCGTAGGGGGGAATGCTGGAGGACAGCTCGTGGCGAACGCCAGCTCAAGTCAGTCCAAACAAGCCCCCTACGAGGCGAACCTTGCGGAGCAGTACGCTTACGCCGGACATTTCTCCGGACTTAGTTCCTACGCCTACTATGATTACCTCTACGCCACCAGCGGCGTTGATTCGCAAAACACGCTGTCGATCGCCCAACTCATCGACCATGACGGCGAGAGTTGGGCCGTCTACTCGGAGAACATGACCACCCCGTGCAACACCAGCGGGGCGCAGAACTACTCTTCAATTTACGACCCTTTCCTGACCTACAACTACGTGACTCAAAACCCGCAGTACTGCGCTGACCACATCCTGACCTTCGCCGACTGGGATGATGCACTCACTCACGATGCCCTTCCGAATTATGTCTGGATTCAACCGACGCTTCCAGTCCAAAGGGGCGCTGACAACCTCTCCATGGTCGACGACTGGTTGTCGGGATTCCTGGCGCCCGTGGTCTCTGCGCCGGCGTTTTCGAGCAGCGCCGTGTTTGTCGCATACGCATCGAATCAAACATCGCCACAGCCCAACGGCACGGGGCTGGTCTATCTGACCGCCATCAGCCCCTACGCCCATTTTGACTATACCTCCAATGCGCCCTACAACGACTACGACCTCTTGACGACGACCGAATGGCTCCTCGATCTAGGCCACACGGGCCACAACGACAATTGGGCGAATGCGCCGCCCATGACCGACCTGTTCGATTTCGCCCCGACGTACGAGGTTCTGGGAAAGGTCTCGTACCCCGCGGTCCTCCCGATGTCCTCGGTCACCGTCGCCGGCGACGGCTACTCCGTTCCCGTGACGAACGGAACGTTCTCGCTTCGCTTACCGAACGGGCAATACACGTTCGAGGCGTATTCCCTCGGTTGTACCTCGAGACCCGTTCCGTTGGTCGTCGCCGGAGCGAATCAGTCCTTAATGGGATTGGGGTTGACGTGCAGCGTTGCCTTTCATCCGCAGAGCACCGGGGACGAACCCCCCTGGATCATGGACGCACGGTCGCGATAAATTCGGGCAAGGGCGCGACGGGGTCGGCCGGCCGCAATCCCATACCTTGAGGCGGCTCGAGGGCCAACGGAATGATCCCCCCGGTCACCATAGGCGGCGAATCTCCCATGGGTCCCCCTCCGTGCCTAGGGGAGTTCGAAGCCCGCCAGACGAGGAGGCTGCCCGGGGGAAGCACCCAGGTTGAAGCGACGCCAGCGCTTCCGCTGTGACTTACCGGGTCACTGCTTCCGTTGGACCAGGTCCACAGGGTCGCCGGCGCCTCCACCGGGATCGCGGAGCTGAGATTGACGCTCACGGACCAGCTGGCATTCGCGTTCACGACGGCAAGGAGACTCGGGGCTTCCGGACTCGAACCCAGCACTGCCGCGTATAGACTCCCGACGGTCGACGAAACGGAAGTCGCTAACCGAATCGGGGGCAACGAAGAAAAGAGCGTAGAAAAGAGGCTGTAGATGGGTTGAGTGGAGCCCGACGGAGAGAGCCAGCTGGCGGGGTAGGTCCCCTGAGAAACCCAGAAAAGCGCGGTAGAAACGTTGAGATCGATCGATTGGACGATCTCCGCGGATTCATACGGGATCCACGGGAACCCGGTATTCGGCGATCCGGGGGACGACGGGCCGACCGAGATTTCATCGACGAGAATTGGAATGTGACACGTCGAGCAGACCGCGGTAACTGCCGCCTCATCCGCGGCGACTCGCACCGGTAATCCTTCGGGCCCAGAGAGCGTCGCGTAGAATCCCGTGAGCGAGCCATTTTCCTGGGAGGTGCCGACCGGATAGACGTGGATCGCGACAGCGCTGATATTGGGACCATTCGCGGCGACGGTAGATTCGATCCAGGCCGGCTCGTCCGCGACCCCCGTCCCGATTCCGGGGAGACCGATGATCGGAGTATGGGGATCGATTGTTCGGATGGCAGAAATGTACTGCCCGACCTCGGCCGCATATTCGGGCGGGGTAGGGGGGGCCGTTTGATTCGGCGCCCAATCAGCCCAGGCGATTCCGTAGTGATTCCAAAGCCCGGGTTCATTGCCGATTTCCCAGTAGGCAGGCTCGAAGGAGAAGTTGTGTACGAAGGCGTTGACTTCGAGTGCGGCGAACGCGGGATCATTGATCTCGCCGGGCAGCGTGATGATGGCGGCGCAATGGATCGGTTGGCACCAGGAGACGAAGGCCGCCATCGTTGTGGCGGGCGGATAGGGCTCGCCGGAGTTTCCGTAGATCAGGCCCGACCCATTGTCGGCCAAGGGATCGAGGCGATCCGAGAGCGCTCCGCCCGGCCACCGAACCGTTTCGACGCCCGCCGCGGCCACGATTGACCCTTGAGCCCCAGCAATCGAGAAGTCGGCCCGGAGATCCACGCCCAGTAAATTAGGGGGAAGTACCTTCGAGGCGGAGGCGGGACCGGTGATGATCTGGGCCGCGGCTTGGGGATAACTCGGGCTGGTCGGTTGCGAAGCGAGATAGATCCCGATCCCGACCAACGCAGCAAATGCGATACCGAGCGCCGCCAGCACGGCCACGATCGCTCGGAACCGACCCGGACGCACAGGAGGCGATGGGGAAAGCTCGCTAATAACTTACGCCGCGCGTCGACTTCTATCCTAAACTGGGATGACGGAAGGCTCGGACGAGGTTGGAGCGAAGCGCCACTCAGTCGTATCCCCAGCTACGAAGTCGACGGTCGACTTCGGTGTCCCGTCGTCCGGTAGTGGGAGGACCCGCCGTGGCTCGGGATCGGCCGACGGCCTTCTCCGCATACTCCACGAGCCGACCGGGTGGAGCAGAGCCTTCCCCCTCGATTTCGAGCGCCTTGCCGGAGTCATCCATCGAACAGGTCCCTTCGGATCCGAACACGCGGATGCTGCGGTGGTAGCTGGAGCGCGGAGGGGAGAGCAGAAAGCCCCGAGGTGGATGCGGCGCGGGTCCTTCCCAGAATGCCGCCGCGGGGCCCCGACGCTCCAGACTGGACGCTAAGATCCGATCGATGGGAACGTCCTGTTCTTCGATCCCGCGCGCCACTAGGACATCGAATAGGTGCCGAAGATCGACCCATTCCGGTGTTCGGGTCGGTGGTAGCACCGCTTGACCCCCTCGGAATTCGAAATAGTGGGCCGGAACGCGGACGAGCTCGTCGAACAGGAAAAAGGCGTGCCCAAAGGAACCTCGATTCTCTCCGAGCGCTTGCCCGTGATCGCTCACGACCAACAATGAGGCGTCCGCCAGGATCCCCTCGGACCGGAGGACCTCGATGAGCTGCTCGAGCGCGCGGTCCAACCGCTGCCCTGCTTCGGAGTATGGCTCCATCATACGGAGGGAGGTTCCCCAATGCGCCAATGCCTGCGTGTGACGCGCGAGGTTCACGGACGGGAGGTACTCGAGGTCCAAGCCGCCCGTCGATCGGTTCGACGGCGCGACATACGGCTCGTGCATCTCCATGAGATTGACCAACAGGTGGAGCGGCTTTTGTCGATCCTGCGAACGCAGGAATTTTCGGACCGAACGCACGACTTGCGTGCCGGCGTACATCGGACGGACCGCCTGATGCGCCGCCGTCCCGGTGAACTGAAGAAATCGATCGAGCGATCCGGATCCGGTTTGCTTCCCCGAGGCCGCCAATCGCTGGATTCGCGAGAAAAGAAACTGTTCGAATCCGGCTACCTGGATCCCCTGGAGAACGAGGCTCGACAGCCAGGTCGGCAGGCCGGGATTGAACTGTTCATACCCGCGAGCGGTTCCCACTTCGGGCGCGACGAGCCAATTGGCGGAAAAGGCGGCGGTCGCGCCTCCGCGTTTCGTCCAGATCTCCCCGAGGAAGGGATTGGATGGGATCTCGGAAGTGCCCGAGGCCACGTGAAAATGCGTGAGCCAAGGATCCGTTCCGGAGAGCAGACTGACATGCGAGGGGGGGGTCCAGCAAGAGCTCGCGACCGCATTCGAAAACTCCACTCCTTCCGAGGCGAGCTTCCGAAAGAAGGGCATGGCGCTGCCGTCCTGAAGGCCGGGGAACCATCGCGGATGTCGGAGCGTGTCCAAGACGACAACCACGAGATTCTTCGGCATGGAATCGGACGAGAGGGCCTAGCCTGCTGGGGCATCGTAGATAGGCTTTATGGCGTCGGCATTGAGATTCATCACTCGTACCCCCACGATCGCATCTGCGCGTCGAGCTCGGCCTCTTGAACAGGTAGGTGGCCCCGCGCTTGCACTCGTTCCGCTTCAAGTCGCTCATACGCGCCGAACACTCGGGCTCGAGTGGAATCCCGCACCGCGCCGGAGAGCTCAGTGGGTGCATCCACGTCCGGGTTACCGGGGAAAGTCCACGTCGAAACCGCGCCGGTCACGAGATCGAGGAGGTACTTGTGATCCTCCGCGTAGGCCGCGACGAGCCGGTGGTTCCAGGTCAGATCGTTGCGGATTCCCCGTAGCGATCGGTTTTGGTCGGATGCGGGGCCGCCTTCGAAATAGACCCATCCGGTTGCTCGGCTCTGCGGAACAAAAGGGAATGGAGCTCGGCCCGTCGCGTCGAAGGGAGCTCGACCGCTGGCAGCGGCCCGCAGCCAGCCCGCGGCCTCGGTCAAGCTCACCCATGGGTCGATCTGCGGGGGGAGACTCATGCCCTGGGGGGGAACGATGACCGCGGGCACTCGAGTGATGGACTCCGTCGCGCCGCAACCATGGTAGACGTTCCCCCGCTCCCCGAAGGACTGGCCGTGATCGGAGGTTACGATGACTAACGTGCGGTCCAGCTCGCGTTCCCGTTCCAGCGTTTCGAGCATGGCTCCGAGTTTTCCGTCGGCGATGTGGAGCGCCTCTCGGTACGAGTCGATCAATAGCGGCCAAGGCACTCGACGCTGGAGCTCCGGGATCGCCAACAGGTAGTAGCGTGCTGTCCTCGCAAACCAGCGATCCGCAAATGAAACGCTCCGCTTTCCATCCAGTTCCGGATACGGTTCGTGGCAATTGACGAGATTGATAAAGGCGAAAAAAGGCCGTTCCCGACCGCGGTGCGTGATCCACTGATCGAACTCTCGGACCACCAGATCCGTCGTCCGTTCGGCTTTGAAGGCGACCTCCGAGGGGTAGTTGAGGGCGTTAACCGGAAACACGAGTGGGGGGATCGCTCGAATCGCACTTCGAACCTCCGGAGAGTACAGAAACTTGCGGCGTCCGAAAAGTCGGTGGAGGGAGCTTCGGTCGTCGTTCGAAGCCATGATCCTCGTCGCTTTCTGGACCTCGAATCCGTCCTCGAGTCCATAGCCGGAGACGAGGTGGAGCTGCTCGGTGAACAGGCCCGTCTGATATCCCCGGCGATTCAACCACGAAGCCACCGTCTCGAAGGGAGGAGGACCTTTGACAAACGATCGCAGTCCGTGGGCGCTCGGATACGAGCCCGTGAAGAACGACATGTGGGCCGGGATCGTCCAATTCGCCGGGGCGATCAGCCGGCGGAACACCGTCCCCCCCTGACGGACCAACCCGTCCAGTACGGGGGTCGAGCCTCCAAATCCCGATCCGTTCGGACCAGAATCCACGGCTCGAGCGGCGTCTAGGATGACGAACAGCAGATTCGGTCGCCTTGCCGTTCGGTTCTCGTTCGACGCCGTCATCTTCTTTTGGTCCTGCGATTCGGGGTATTAAACTGACTTTCGGAAGGTCGTTCGCTGCCCGGAACCCGAGGTCGCAGAGGTACGAGGGAGAACGGATGGATACGTATAAGTACTCCCGTGGCTCGAGCCCCATCGCCGGGGTCCGGGACCCTGGGTCCGGGTAAGATTGATGAACATCGAAGGATCGAGCGCGAGGATGGGACTCCCCACGAAGCCGGCGTCCCGTTCGCGAAGCTTGGCACGGAGCATGATCCCCGTTGCCGCGATCGCATTGGTCGTGACCTTTCTCGTCCCGGGCTTCTTCGTCCCACCCTCCGCTTCGGTCACCTCTCCGGCGTCGGTCGGAGGAATTCAAAAAGAGAGTTGTACTTGCTGGATGTTCAACATTACGGAGACCGGCTTACCCCTGGGCACAACTTGGACCGCCGTGTACGCGGGGGTCCACAAGACCACCAACGGAACCTCCCTCTCGTGGGGGGCTGCGAACGGTACCTACAATTGGTCGGTGCTACCAACGAGCTTCGCCTTCGGGGGGCAGGCCTGGCCCGAATGGGCCCCGAACGTTTCTCGAGGGACCGTCCACGTCCTCGGCCAATCGATCTACCTGAGCATTTCATTCCTGAAGGCATGGACCGTCACATTCACCGAGAGCGGACTGCCGTCCGGGACCAATTGGACGACCCGTCTGTTTGCATACGGCAGCACCCCGACCACCGACCGCTACTCGACCACCAATTTCTTCCACTATCCCTTGTCCAACGGTACCTACAATTTCGAAGTGTTCAATATCCAGGGCGCTGCGGGAGTGGAATATATTCCGACCCAGGCCAATTACACCTTGGTGAAAGTTGCCGGGCACAACGTGTCCGAGAATGTGGTCTACGACACCTACTACTACCTAGGCATTGCCTCGAGTCCGCCGAGTGGCGGAACCGCTTCTCCCACGAGTGGATGGTATGCCTCGGGGGCGTCCCCTCAGCTCGGCGAGACTCCGGCGAACGGCTACCGATTCACCGGATGGGTCGGAACCGGCACCGGAAGCTACTCGGGGCTAGCCAGCTCCCCAACCATTACGCTGAACAATCCGATCAATGAAACGGCGATGTTTTTCGCCTCGACCTACAACGTCACCTTTTCAGAGACCGGGCTCCCCTCGGGGACTTCGTGGTCAGTGACTTTGAATGGGTCGACCGAGTTTTCGACCACGAGTACGATCGTGTTCACGGTGATCAACGGTAGCTACGCGTTCAACGTGAGCGCTGTTACTGGCTACACAGTGCAGCCATCCTCCGGCCGGGCAGTCGTTGCCGGTGTCGCCCTCCCGGAAGCCGTCACCTTCGCGCTGATCGTGGGGGCCACTTACTCGGTCTCATTCACCGAAACGGGACTGGTTCCCGGAACTTCCTGGTCCGTGACGCTCGGCGGGGCCCTTGAATCTTCCACGACCGCAACCATAGTCTTCACTGAACCCAACGGAACTTACTCTTACAGCGTGACCTCGGTGGCGGGCTACCACGTGAGTCCGTCCTCCGGGAACGTGGACGTGAGCGGCGCGCCTGCCTCGCAAGGAGTTAGCTTCACGACCACGGCGCCTGGAACATACACGGTAACCTTCGCCGAAACCGGATTGCCTTCGGGCACCTCTTGGTCCGTCACGTTCAATGGAACGCTGCAAAGCTCGTCAAGCGCCTCGATCGTGTTCAACGAGCGGAATGGATCATACTCATTCACCCTGGGCGCAGTGAGCGGCTACAGTGCTTTTCCCGCTTTGGGAAACGTGACGATTCGGGGGCTGAACTCTAACGAGGCGGTCACCTTTACGGCCAACTCCAGCGGGAGTTCGAGCCTCTTCGGCGGATTGACCACGCTCGAATGGATCATCCTCATCGTCGTCATCCTGGCGGTCATCGCGGCCATCGTGGCTGTGTTGACTATGCGGCGGCGATCGCCCCCGAAGGTCGAACCAGCCCCGCCCAAACAACCGTAATCGGACTGAATCGACTTTCAGTTATCTGCGGACCCATTAATAGGGTCCGGTCACCGCCCGGGGGAGTCGCTCGCCTTCCAGGGGGCGGTCAGGTAAGTCCTCCCCCGTCGTCTGGGGCCTCAGCCAAGCCAAGTAGGGTCTCGCGGTGAGGAGGGGAGGGCGGATGGATACGTATAAGTACTCACATGGCTCCCGCTCCCTTGTCGGGGTCCGGGACCCTGCAGCCGGGTAAGTTCGATGAACGACGTTGCCGACAGCTCGTATGCGAAAGGCCACTCGCGGACGACGTTGAGACTTCGAGGTCTGAAGCATTCGCTCGTTCCGATCGCCGCGATCGCATTGATCGCGGCGTTTGTCGTTCCCACTCTCTTCGTTTCGCCCGCTGCCGGCGCCCCCGCGCTCACGTCGAGCGCAGGGATCCATCCGGCGGCGTGCGCTTGCACCTTTACGATCAATGAGAACGGACTCCCTAACGGAACGAAGTGGACCGGCGTGTTCATGGGGAATCACGTCAGCACGAACAACACCTCCGTTTCCTGGTCGACCGGCAACGGAACCTTCAACTGGTCCGTTCTCCCGACGAGCTTTACGCCCGGCGGGAAAGCTTGGCCCGAGTATGCCCCGGACCCCGCGAGAGGGACTATTCAGATCATCGCGACTTCCTTGAACGTCAATGTCACCTTCCTTCCGGCGTGGACCGTTACGTTCACCGAGACGGGACTTCCTTCCGGCACCAACTGGACCACGAGATTGCTCGCCTACGGTCAGACGCCCACCACGAATCGGTATTCAACGAACGACAATTTCCACTACCCGTTGTACAATGGAACGTACAACATGGAGGTCCTGACCGCGGCCGGACCCTATGGCACCCGCTACGTGCCTACGGTGTCTGATTACGGACCGATCAAGGTCCGGGGAGCCAATCTGAGCTATTCGGTGACCTTTACGACGCAGTACGAGCTCAACACTTTCTCGAACCCGATCCACGGGGGTACGGCGACTCCCCCGAGCGGATGGAATGCCGCGGGCGCCGTCGTTCAGATCGGCGAAGGACCCGCGAATGGCTACGTGTTTACGAGTTGGGTCGGCGCCGGAGCCGGAAACTACACCGGCCCGAACGACTCGGCGTCGATCACGATGAACGGCCCGATCAATGAGACGGCCGACTTCTTTGCTGCGACGTACAACGTGACCTTTACCGAAACCGGTCTCCCCGCAGGTACGACGTGGTCGGTGACGTTGAATGGTTCGCTAGAATCGTCGGCGACGGATTCCATCGTCTTTGTCGAGGTCAATAACTCCTACAGCTTCAATGTCAGCGCCGTTTCCGGCTACACGGTGAGCCCGGCTTCGGGCAACCTGGTCGTGAACGGTGCCGCGCTTTCCCAGCCGGTCGTGTTCAGCGTCATCGTCGTCCCGACCTATACCGTCACCTACACGGAATCCGGCCTCGCTTCCGGCACCAATTGGTCCGTAACACTCAATTCGTCCCTCCAGCACTCGACCTCCGCGACGATCGTATTCACCGAATCGAACGGCAATTACAGCTACTCCGTCCATTCGGTCCCCGGCTACCGAGAGAGCCCTGCGAGCGGCAACGTCATCGTATCTGGCGCGCCGGCTTCGGTGCCCGTCACCTTCGCCGCGCTACCCCCCACGACGTACCAGTTGACGTTCACTCAATCGGGGTTGATCTCCGGAACGAATTGGTCGGTCACGGTGAACGGCCAGCTCCAAAGTTCGGAAGGATCTTCGATCACCTTCAATGAGCCCAATGGGACCTACACGTTCACGCCGATCAACGTGAGCGGGTATACGGTCGTCCCGACCAAGCTCCAAGTCTCGATTCAGGGAGAAGGCTTGAATGAGATCATCTCCTTCACCCCCACGAAGAGCTCCGGAGGCGGATCCAGCGGGGGCCTCACGACCTTCGACTGGATCATCATCCTCGTCGTGATCCTCGGGCTGATCGCGATCATCGTCGCGATCCTGTCCACTCGGCGACGAAAAGAATCCCCCGTTGCGACTTCAGAGCCGACGCCCCCGCAGCCGTAACTCCCCTCCTCGCTCCGCCGGCAAGCTAGGCACGGCGAGGTCGAAGACCGTGGCGAGAGTCTGGTGGGGATTGCCGGCGGACGACCCTGATATCGATTCCAGCCGGATTTCGAGAGAGCCGTCGCTGACGGTGGGAGTTATACCACACACCCGACTCCGCGCCCCCTTGTTCGAAATGAGTGAGACGACCCAAATCGAGAGTGATGATCCCGCTCCACGGCGGATGGCAAACCGCTCCCGGTCATCCCCTCAAGCGATCGCGACCTTCACGCTCTTCGGAGCGGTGCTGGTCGCCCTGATCCTAACGGTCGGCCCGACCAGCGGATTGACCTTCTCGCCGCAGTCGAGCGTGGCTCCCCCTCGCGACACGCCGGCGACCATGCCAGCTTTTCCGACCGCCATCCAACATGTGATCGTGATCATGGACGAGAACAAGGAGTGGAGCACGGTGTGGGAACATGGAGCCTTCGAGGTATCATTGGCCCGCACCTACGCGAACCTTTCGCAATTCTATGCCATCCGCCAAGCCTCCTGGCCGTCCTACGTCGCAGCAACCTCAGGTGACACCCCTCCGGCTGGTCCGACTCCAATTAATGTTCAAAATCTGGCGGATCTCACAACGGCTCACGGCGAAACCTGGGCCCAGTGGAGCGAGAGTGCGGTCGGCGCCTGCGACCGCACGGACAACGTCGCCCACCTGTACGACACGGCGCACGTCCCATTCGTCTGGTACGATGATGTGTATGGAAATTCAGCCGAATGCAATGCGGATGTGGTGCCGATGACGTTGACCCAGATGCAGACGGCTTTCATGAGCGGAACCCTGCCGAACTACACCTTCATCACGCCGAACCTCTACGATGACGGCCACACTTATTCGCGAACGTGCACGCCGGGCGTGACGAACCAACCGATCGCGGAGACCGAATGCGCGGACGCCTGGTTGCAAGCGCTCCTCACTCCTTTGATCAGCAACACGGCACTTTTCGCCCATACCGCCGTCTTCATCACCTATGATCAGACCCAGACCTCCGACAATTCGGGCTCGATCGTGGGCGCTTCCGGGGGCCACGTCTACGCTTCGGTCGTCAGCCCGGTCGTGATTCCCGGCTACAGCTCTACGACTCCTTACACGGACACCAATCTGCTGACCACGGCGGAATGGCTCCTCGGGCTCCCCGGGGGCACGCTTCAGAACGATAACTGGACCCTCCACCCCCCGATGGAAGACCTGTTCTATCCCGCAGTGAGCGGCACCGTCAGCGATAGCGTGTCGCACGCGGGCCTCCCAAACGCCACCGTTTCTGCCACGGTAGGGTCGGTGACCGAATCAAGACTCACCGCTCCGAGCGGAACCTACGAGCTCTTCTTGCCGCCCGGAATGTACACCGTCACCGCCAGCGATTCCGGTTATGTGCCGGGTCAGGATTCCGTCACGGTCGCAGGGGCTCCGGCCTCGGGCGTGAACTTTGCGTTGGTGGCCATCGCTTTCTCCGGACCTTCCATTCTCTCGCACACGTTCTTTACGGTGGTGTCGAGCCTGAGCGGGAGCTCCTCTCCGTTCGACTCGAATCCGGGAGATGCGATCGTGGTCTTCGTCGCGATTCACTCTTCCAAGACGGTTGTCTCGGTCACCGATTCGGTCGGAGATCCGTTCTCGTCGAACTATTCCGAGCGGTCGGGGAGCACCGTAGGGCTCGCCGTCTGGGTGGCCGTCGACGCAACCGGGGGGCCCGGCGTCGTGGTGACGATGACCGGTTCCTCGGCCAATGACGCGACCTATGCCGTTCTGGTCGTCGATGTTACGGGAGTAGCCGTCAGTCCCCTCACGCCGCCTCCGGTTCTGGTGTCGAGCGCCGGCAAAGACAACAAGGCGTTGACGGGCTCCATCGGAGCCGCCTCGACTGAACTGATCCTGGCGGGATTTGCCACGAGGGGAACCGTGGATTTCTCTTCGACCGGGGTCGGGAGCCTCCTGGACTCGGGGACCGCCCTTCTCAACAGTTATGATACTTCGGGGGCCGACGAGTACTTTGACGCCTTTAACGCCGGAACGGTCGTCATGAGTGCCGCGATCAACGTCTCCGAGCCTTGGGCCGAAGCGATCGTCGCGCTGGAAGGCCCCGCGTGAGTCCCTAGGGTAGCATGTACCCGTGCCCTTAGTTCGCGACCGAAGCTCACGAATCTGTCTCGATGTATCTTCTCTCGCGTTCCAGGTTGGACAAAGGATTATGGCCCTCGATCCAGTCTTCGGATCCATGCCAGCTGGGACCACGTATCCAGAGGGAAGGCGTGCTACGTCTTCCGGGTTCGCCCAGGAGGCCTGCCCGCGGTACGATCGCCCCTCATCCCGTTCCTTCCTCGGCACCGTACTTTCAGCGGCCGGAGTGAGCCTCATCACGTTGTTTCTCTTGCTCGGGACTGCCGGCGGGGTCCCCGCGACGGCAGGAGCTCCTCCCGGAAACTCGGCGACTTCCCTGGCGGCGCACTCCTTCCCGACCCCCATCCGCCATGTGATCACGATCTTCATGGAAGATCAGGCGATTTCGAACGTCCTCGCGAACGGAGCTTTCGAGCGCTACTTGACGACGAAGTATGCGGCGGCATCGCAATTCTACGGCATAACCTCCGATTCACTCGCAAACTACCGCGACACCGCTAGCGGACTGGATTCAAACGGCACCGCGACGACCAAGAACGTCCCGACGCTCGTCGACAGCGCCGGGGAGACTTGGGCGGCCTATGAGGAAAGCATGCCGACGCCTTGTGACCAGACGAGCACGTACTTCAATACGACACTGCCCGCTTCGATCGTCGGGACGCAGACCAACCACCTCGTCTACGACATCAACCACGACCCGTTCGTCGATTTCAAGAACATCTCTTCGAATTCAGCCTACTGTAACGCACACGTCCTCAACCTCTCCGCGTGGAATACGGCGTTAAACGACAGCACCCTCCCGAACTATGTCTGGGTCACTCCCAATGACACCGACAACGACCATCACTGCCCCCCGGCGACTTGTCCAGCGGCCATCCCCCATGGAGACGCCTGGCTCCGAAGCTTTCTGAACCCGTTCCTCAACAGCAGTGCCTTTACCGACAGCGTGGTCTTCCTGACGTTCGACTACAACTCCTCGGAAAAGACCACCACCCCGGCGAACGTCTACTTCGTGGCCCTCAGCCCCTATGCAAAGGCCGACTATGACTCCACGATCCATTACACCGATTACAATTTACTGACGACCAGCGAGTGGCTGCTCGGCTTGGGGCATACGGGATACCACGACAATTGGACGACGTACCCGCCGATGATGGACATATTTGACGTAACCCCGACGTATTCCGTGACGTTCTCAGAATCCGGACTGCCGACAGGGTCGACGTGGTCCGTTGCCGCTGGATCCCCCCCGCAACTCCAAACTACAAAGGGCACGTCGATCGACTTCTCCGAGCCGGCCGGTACCCTTCCGGTCACGATTTCGCCCGCGACTGGCTACGGAGTATCCAAGACCTCGGCCAAAAATCAAAGTGAATTGCAGGTGACTGGCCCGACAACCGACAAAGTTACCTTCGTCAAAACGCAGACCGTAACGATCACGGAGACCGGACTTGCGAGCGGGGCGAACTGGAGCGTCGAATTGACCAGCAAGACTACCTCCGGCGGCCCGGCGCCCCAAACGCGCTACAGCACCGGGGCCAAGATCGTGTTCACGGTGGCGCGAGGGGGATATGACTACGCGACCAAGGTGATCCCGGCTGGGTATACCACCAAGGACGGTTCTGGCTCGTTCTATGCCGGCACGAGCGCCGTGAAGAAGTCCATCAGTTTTTCCCATGATAGCTCCGAGATCTTGGTGGGGAACGTCCACTTCGTCAGTTATCGTGGCGAACAACGAGCGCTACCGCCGGTTCTTCACGGGTCCGTGCCTCTGGGCCTGCGGCCGTTCTGAACCATACCTCCGAGATTCGTCTTAGAAACTTCCCTCAAATGCGAAGGCTGCCGGTCGATGGTAATCTTATAGGGTCCAGGCGGGAGACGCCCTTCCGGAGCTTTACTTC
>CAVVLX010000001.1:0-60972 GCA_963749195.1 uncultured Thermoplasmata archaeon | reverse complement strand
GTCAGAGACCGGCCCCCGG
Source organism: uncultured Thermoplasmata archaeon (assembly GCA_963749195.1). GTDB lineage: Archaea > Thermoplasmatota > Thermoplasmata > Lutacidiplasmatales > UBA184 > Lutacidiplasma. The sequence continues at coordinate 60,953 of CAVVLX010000001.1, read as the reverse complement.
GACATTGGATTATTGGCCCCCGGCGACAGGAAGAACGGGGACCGGGTGCGGGTCGTCGAACCGCTGGACGGCGGCCCGCATTTTGTCGGAGACGGCTCCGATGTAATAGAGCGTCATCTCCGTCGTGGCGTGACCATAGAGCGACCGGATCTCGTTGACGTCGACTCCCTTCTCGTAGTAGAGCACCCTGCCGAACGACCGCCGGAGGTCGTGCGGGGCTGCCCGTATTCCCAGCCGAGTCCCTAGGGCCTCCACGTCGTTGTAGATCCCCTGATAGCAGTGGGGATAGACCCGCGCCGTCGCCGCTCTCCCGACCACAAAGGGTCGCAACGCGTTCGCGACCGCTCGCGCGATCGGCAGTTCCTGTCGGCGGCCACCCTTGCGTGTGACCACAATCGCAGGGCGGTCCATCGACAAGTTCACATCGCCGGTGAGGAGCGTCCATAGCTCGTTCCGCCGAAGTCCGGCCCATCCGAGCAGCGATAGCACGAGACGATGCCGGTCGGATGGAGCGATGACGTACATTCGATCCAGCGTTCCACCATCGAACCAGCGACGATTGGTCGCGTCGCCCCTCTTGCCGCGCCACAGGCTCTCTCGATTCGCCAACGGGCACCGGGCCCACTTCAGGAATCCCCGGAGCGTCCAGAGCGCCTGGAACGCCGAGGGTTGCTTCATCCGTTGGCGCTCGCCATATCGTCCGGGGCCCGCCGGGTTCGCCTTCCACGTCAGGACCATTTCGGCGGTGACGTCTCGGGCGTGAGCGGGGATCGGCAGATTCGCCACCGCGAAACGCGCTGGCCATGCCTCGATGCAGCGAATCGCCGATCTCGCCGTCACATCCTCCCATCTACCGTCCAACCTCTGCTCGCTCGCGTACTCTCTGCTCGCTTCGGGCCACCACCGCTCCCTTGCGGGCACGGTGTCCTCCGAATCGGGCAGAGAACAGTTCCGGTTCAAGGACTCTCCGCTCAACTTCCCGTCGTCGTGGTCCAGAGAATCGAGAGATGACGACCGAGAGGACTTCGATGTGGTCAACGCCTTCGAGATAATCGCTCCCTGCGCCATCCCGATCGCCACCGAGTTGCTGGAGAGAGCTCAATCTTAAGGGACAGATTCGCATCTCGAACGGTGGAACGTGCTCGACGCTCCCCCCCAGGAGAACGGAGTCGTCGCGAGTCAGTTACAGTAGGGGGACTTCGGCTGTGTAGTTGTAAACGATCGTGATGGATACTGTAGTGGGATTCGCCGAGGAGGAATACATCACCATTGTGTAGTCGACCCCACACGGGGTTGGCCCTATGCTACTGGTGAGATCGAAAGAGTACCCTCCTGAACTCGCGTTGGTGGAATTATAAAGAATGGGTGTGGGCCCCATCCTGAGCGACGTCCCCGTTAACTCGAATGAAGTTACCGGTCGGCCGCTCACCGTCCACCACACGAACGATACTCTACCCAGACCGTTAGAGCTGACGGAAGGGCAGAAGTCCAAGGGGTCGAACAAGTGCTCCGCCGGAATTGTTTGTCCGAACTCAAAACCCAACCAATCGACTCCCGTGGACATGGTCTGCTTGAGGGGAATGTAACTGAAGGCAACCAAGGCCACGACGAGAGCGATGAGCGCGATCAGACCAAGTCGCCGTACCCATCTTCCCGATTCTTTGGGGCCTGCCCGCTGACTACGCTCCAAGATCATCTAAGTAAATCTGAACTATGCAGGCGCGCATCGTATTTCTGCCTAGGCCACCGTGGCTATGTCGAATACTTCGGATCGAGCGCCGGAGACAGTCATCGACCCATCGTTCATCGTTCGCCCAAGTGGACCGTCTAATCACGCTCGGCCCGGCTCGCCACTCGCATGGACTACACCCCCGTCCACCGAGAGTTGCTCCTCCCGACGCCCGTCAAAGAACCACAGGAAATCCCTCCGCTCGTCTGGACATCGCCGAATCCGTTCTGGCTAGAGATTCACCGGGAGGCATTCGGACGCGTGCGATACGTTCTCGGCTCGGCCTCCCCAACGGATCTAGATTCGATGTTCAACTATCTCGAGAACTCGCGACCGCGCGTCGCGGCGGGATGGCTCGTCGAATGCCCTGCGGTCAATCTCGTCCGCCGGGGTCTCTTTGCTCGAGCGATCCCTCTCCAACACCACCATCACCTCCCCATCCAAATTCGACCTGATGCGGATCCCGCAGGGTTCCTCCTCCGTACTCTGAGTTCGCGTGCATTGCACGATCACGACGTGGTCATTCAGCTACTGTTTCGGAGGGCATGGGTTTGGGAATCGACGTTCTTCTCGCCGCGTTACGAGTCGTTCGCCCATCAGCAAAATCGCGACCTCAGGAGCGAGATGGATGCGCGCCGCGCCGAGCCGGCCTATCACGTTGAATTACGTGTCCATCTGCTCGGACCGAATCCCACCGAGGCTCTGATCGCATTGGGGGCATGGCTCGGGCAGTGGACGAATTCGGGAGGATCGTCCTGGCGTTCGTGGCAGGTGATCCCACGCAAGAAAGAACAACCTTTCCACGCGGCCTTCGCGACCCATGACATCGATCATTTCTCGAGCAAAAAGGGCAATCGCGACGTTTCTGCAGCGGAACTAGCCCACCTACTGAGCGTTCCATGGGCTGCCCATTATGCCGAATGCTCGTACGCCGGGCCGCCGGCCGGGCTACCGAGGTCGGAGCTCGTCCTGCGGCCTTTGGTGTCCCCGGCCGCACTGATGCCGAATCGAGTCCCGCCTTCGTCCCCTGCCTTACGTACTGACGCACAACTGGTCGTCGGCACGAGTGGCTCACATCGTGTCGGCCTTCCACGGGACTGGAACCATCTTGCCATCCTCGGTCGGACCCAGTCGGGAAAGTCCACGCTCGCCCTCAATCTCGTCGTCCAGATTCTGGCAAAGCAGCCCGAAGCTACCGTCATCGTTATCGAACCCACGGCAACGCTCGTCGAGGGAATCGTGTCGCGCCTCCCCCTCGAGGTCGCCTCGGACACCATCGAGATCGATCCTGCCCATGCGACGTTCGTAGAGGACGACACGACCATGGTCTCGGTTCCACTATCGCTCCTCCAACCGCCCGAGCGTGCCGAGAGTGACTCATCGGGTCGGGACCGCTGGTCGGAGGTTCTCGCGGGCGACCTCCTCATCGCGATACGGAACGCATGGGGCGAGGAGAGTATCGGGGGACGTGCTGAACTCGTTCTCCGCGCGCTCGTTCAAGGGCTTTCGCTCACACCAGGGTCCAACTTAGTCGACGCCTACCAAATTCTGTCCTCGAAAGAGGCCCTGCGACGGTTCGTGAAGACCGCCCCTCCGGGACCGCTCCGTGACTTTCTCGAAAGTCACCTGCCCCGGCTCAACTACGACTTCACGATGTCGTCGCTCGACAAGGTCGGTAAGGTCGCAACCAACCCTCTCCTCCGAATCGCGCTCTGCCAGCGGATCCACCCGGTATCATTTGACCGACTGCTCGGGCACCGCTTGCTCCTGCTGAATCTCTCCAAAGCCGCCCTAGGTGCCGAGGGTGCAAATTTCCTCGGCGCGATCTATCTCACCCAGCTCTGGGCGTCGCTCCAGCGGATCGGACGACCCGACCGCCCGGTCTTTCTCGTTCTCGACGAAGTTCACAACTACGCGGTCCCAACGCTCGCCGACATGTTCAGCGAGGGGGCGAAGTTCGGCCTCCACGTCGTGGCCATCACTCAGTACCTCCACCGTGTGCCGCCAAAGATGCGGGCGGCTCTGACCGGTAACGTCGACGCGTGGCTCCTCTTCTCGCTCGGAGCGGAGGACATGGACGATGCCTGGAAGATCGTCAACGGGGCGGGTCACGGTTGGCACCCCCAGGATCTCGTTGACGGACTGCGACCGCACGAGGTCGCGATGGCGGTATCGGGAGACCTCCTGAAGCTTGGAACGTTGCCAAGCCCTCCCGTGACCATCCAGATTAGTGATCTGAAGGAGGCAGTGGCCCAGAGTTCGAGGCGATACGCCCAGCCGGAGGACTCGGAGGCGTCGCCCTGGCTCGTGGGGCAGGAGGAAGTCGAAAGCTCGCTCTACAGCCTTTCCAAGGGGACCACGACCCGTGAGGGGCTGGCAAACGACACCGCCCTTTCGGTGGATCGGCTTGATGGCGCACTCACCTTGGCCACGGCTACGGGAGATGTCGAACGCGGGGCTGCCGACGGGAAGCTTCGCCTCACGGCTCGAGGAGAACTCCACCTTCGGGCGCTCCAGGCCCGCCGGAACGACGGCGAGGAGCACGTCGAGACACTCACCGAGCTCGCGATGTTTCTGGAGACGCGCGGAATCGCGATGTCCATCCCGAAGCAGATCGCGGGGGTGCTGCTCCCGGATGGACAGTTCCAGTGGGGGGACGCGATCTACAACGTCGAGGTCGAATCCTCCACACTTTCCAAGGCCGCTGGCCAGGTGGTGCGGAACGTGAAGAAGGGCCGAGCGGCAGGGAACCGGGTATTGATCGTTCTCCCAGAACGCTCGCGAATTCCGAGGGCGCTCGCCCTGCTCGACGATGCCTTTCCAGGCTTCCGGCTTTGGTTGGGCGGCGTCGGACTGGTTTGGAAAGACGGTCGCGCGTCGTTCCGACCCTATCGGATTCCGGGAGCGAGGGTTTGGCCGTTCCTTGATTCGGTAGTCGACTTTGCAACCGCGGAGGAAGAACCCCTCCCACGTCAAGGTCCTTCCGGAGCTAGGGAGACGGATCCACTCATCGGCTTCGTCCGGTCGGCGGGTCGAGCATTCGTGACCTCAGGTAAGGTCGAGGCCACCCCTCGGGAACTCCTCGATGCCCTGCCTCACTCCGAACGGGTCAATCGCACCGAGCAGCAGGTCGGGATTGCTCTCACCAATCTGAGATTGAAACGCCGTCGGGTCTGGGTCGGGAAAATCCGAACTCGGGTTTACGATCTGCGTGGCTTGGAGTCAGAAGAGACGGGCGGGACTGTGCGGACAACAAGTGGACCGACGCGCCGGACTGACCCTGAAACCAACACGGGCTCGACCGGCGGCGGCCCGCTCGGTCGGTCCATAGATTCTCCGATAGAGAATCATGGCGCCGGACCGACCGACCCAGCCGGACCGGATGATTAGATAGAGAGGGTTCGGAAAAAGTGCAATAGAGTCGGTCCAACCTCGATAATTCATGGTGCCACCGTAAATGATTCTCCTGTCTCGCCACGCAATCCAACCAACGCGATCGTCGCGCCACCGACTGTGACTCCCATTCCCACGACCATGAGCGCGAGGAAACCTTCCAGCGTCGATACGGAACCCGGAGCAGCGCAGGCCGGATTCGCGAGGCATGCGTCGAATGCCGCGAACCACTCACCGACGATGACGAGAACGGAAAGGCCGACGGCGAGGAAGATTGCACCGCTCCAGAGAACGCGACGTCTCATGGGAATCCCTCCGCAACACGCGCGGCCAGTCTCCATGTTCGCGGGTCCACGATTGCCTGGTTCCGGATGCTTTCTCGCATCTTTTTCCCTCGCAAAGAGAGGGAGAAAGGGCGAGACCGATGCGGGTGGCGCCGCGGGAGGGGCCCACGAGCGGAGCGAGTGGGAGGGACCCGCGCGTGATATCTGATGGTCCGCTTCTGACTGATCGATGACACGCGCTCACGTGACCGCAGAGTTCAAGGCGCGGTGTTCCGACCCACGCCACGCGATACGGCGCGTCCGCGCCGCAGGCGCCCGCTGGGGGAGTCGCGAACGTCAGATTGACACGTACTTCCGCGTCTCCGAGGGCCGCCTGAAGCTTCGCGAGAGCGGGTCTCGGGCCGAACTTGTATGGTACTTCCGAAGAGACGCCCTTCGCTCGAAGCGGAGCGACGTTCTCATGTTCCACGTGTCCCACGCAGCCTCCTTGAAAGCGACTCTCTTGCGGGAGCTAGGAATCAAGTGCATAGTCGACAAGGTACGCCGGGTCTACCTGAAGGACAACATCCGAGTCCACATTGACGAGGTGCGTGGCTTGGGTCAGTTCGTGGAGATCGAGGCCGTGGGCCGAGCGAAGAGCTTCCCGAAACTGCAGAGGCAAGCGGAGAATATGGCTAGTGCCCTTGGACTGCACCGTGCGAACCTGATCCGAGGATCCTACAGTGACTTGCTTCTCGCAAGACGAAAGCGGGTCGCCAAGTGATTTCGATGTAATCGGCGCGAGGGGGTACCCGCGAGCGAAGCAAGAGGGAAGGACCCGCGCCCCTAGAGAGTACTTCCCACCGAGCCTCGCCGAGAGAGCGGGCTATCTCCGCTGAAGTTCTCGGGCCACGCTCACGCCGAGTGGCGTGAGACGGTAGACCTTCAACCGAGTGGATCGAAGTGCGACGTGACGCCGCTCGACGCTGAGCGCACCCGAGGCAACGAGCCGTTGCAAGACCTTAGCTAGGGAGCCTTGGCGAACGGCAAGGGCTGTCGCCATACCCTCTTGGGTTGAGGAAAGCGGGGCGACGTCCGCGTCATAGAGTGGACCCTGTTTAATCAGGTGCAGGATGACCCTCCGAGAGATTTCCTGCCCCCCTAAGCCCGACGACTTCGGCTGCTCGGGGGAATTTTCGACCGTCACCCCCGGAACATCCAGAGAGGAGGGCACGGTCAGGTTTGCCGATGGTGCCCACTCATTCTTCCCGCTACCGTAGGATTTCGTATCAGGGGAGGATGCGGGGCTCCTGCCGTCAACTCGCGAGGCGCTCACGTCGCGGGCATTCGGGTGGGTGCCCTCGCCGTCATTTGATTTGCCACTCGCGGAGTGGTGGCGACGAGGTTTGCGTGAGGCCCGCAACCATAGAATACGGCTCCAACCGAACCAGATTGCAAGGCCGGTTCCGAGGCCGGCGAGGAAGCCGAGTGTAATGTCCCCCAGACTCATAGGCGATCCCCGGCACGTCCCCGCCCCTCAAGGAGACACGCCCTTTCGTCTGGAGCGTTCGGGAGGAGTCCAACCGACCTCCTACGCTCCAGGGAACGCACCCGCTTTCACCTGGGTTTACGTACCCGGTTTCTTCGGAGGAGAACGGGTTTCCGAGAGCAGTTCCCCAATCCATTGATCTCCCTCGTCGCGCCAGCGCCGGTCGCGCTGCCGGAGGAGCACTACAGTGGCCGCGAGCGCGCCTACGACGATTAGGACCGCCGCGATCGCGAGCTCTACATAGAGGGCAGAGAGCGTAGAACCCGGACTGGCCTGACCTCCTGTCACAGTGAAAGACGTGGAAACCGAGGTGGCATTCCCATGCGTGTCCCGGACGAGGACCATCACCGAGTACGTTCCTGAGGTGGATGGGGTGCAGGGAAGGTCAGATTGATTGTTCGACCGGCACCCCGGTGGCAGGCCGTCGTAGGAGAACGCGAGGATTGTAATCCCTTCCGTCGCCGTGACCGCGAACAGGGTCGAGTTGCCGAGGGCCACCCTGTCCGGCGTTGCGGCGAACGATTCCACGAGAGGATGGCCCGTTGCTCCAGCAGGGTAAACTGTCAGGGTCGACCCTACCTCTGTCGAGAGCCCGCTGGGGGCTTGGACGACGAGCTGGACGGTGTAGGTCCCCGCCGAGGTGGGGGTGCATGGGAGCACAGAGAGGTTGGCCGGGGAGCATCCTGGCGGGAGTCCCGCGTACTCGAACGTCATTCCGGCGTTCCCGCCGACCACCTCGGCCGAGAAGCTCGTCCTGTTCCCCAACGAAATCGGTGCCGGAACGGCGCCGAACTCGGAGACCCTCGGAGCCGTCCCGGTACCGGCGGGATCGACGGTCAAGATTAGCGTTGCTCCCGCGGCCCCTCCGATAGAGTCCGTCACGCCAACGGAGACGGTGTAGTTTCCAGCAGTGGTGGGCTGGCAGGGGAGCGTCGGGACGGTTTGCGAGAGGCACCCAGTGGGGAGTCCGGCATAGCGGAACGCGTAGCTTCCACTTCCGCCCAAGACAGCGACCTCTAGGACGGTGCGGTTGCCTACTGGAAGGACCGCCGGGACCGCATGGAAGGAGGAGACGATAGGGACGGTGTTTACTGTGAGGGTGAGCTGAGCGGAGGCATGGTGTCCCGCCGAGTCCGTGACAACGACCCCGACCGCATACGTCCCCGGGTTGGATGGCGTGCAGCGGATCGTGGAGGCGTTCTGGCTCAGGCAACCGGGGGGGAGGTTGATGTATGTGTAGCTGAGAGCGCCGTTCGCAGCAGCGGTCGAAACGTTTAGCACGACAGGCAGGCCGACATCCGTAGCGTCCGGGGTGGAGGTGAACGCCCGCACCGAGAGCGTGGTCGAGACAAGGCCGAACTCCCATAGATCGCCAGTGACTCCCGTGGAAGTCTGGCCACCGAAGAGCATCAGGTAGCCGTCCGCCGGATCGAACGCCATTTGGGAACCATCCCGTGAGCTTGGCGACTCAGGAGGGAATAGGGGCGTCCAGTTCGAATTGAGGTACGTAGAGGTCTCGCCGGTCAGCGTGGAGCAATCAGATGTCCCGCAGCCCCCGAACTCGACCGACACGCCGTAGGCTGGGTCGTAAGCAAGTACGCCAGAAATCTCGGGAGGGGGAGCCCCCCTTACCGACCCTGTGAGGTTGGTCCAGGTGCCAGCGTGGAAAGCCCACGTATCGTTGTTCATCCAGGGGGCCTTGCTCAGACCCGCGCCGAAGAGTAGGAGGTAGCCGTCGGCCGGATCGTACGTGAGGCCGGGGGCTGCGACCGGGGATGTGGGAGGAGGGGAACTGGAGGTCGTGATATTCGTCCACACACCGGCCCGGTACGTCCAGGTGTCATTGAAGCCCAGCTCGTTCGTCCCCCCGAAGAGGACCGTTTCCCCATCCGATACGTCGTAGGCCATTCCGGCGTCGCTCCGATTCGATGGCAAGGCGGATGGTGTGAGTTGCGTCCAGACCCCGGCGACGAATTCCCATGTGTCCCCGCAGACCGGGAAGGAGGGATTCGGGCCGCCGTGACAGCTCGGACTCTCGCCACCGAAGAGTAGGATATACCCGTCCGCGGCATCGTACGCAATGGCCGCACCGGCTCGGGGGCTCGGGGCTGTGAGCAACTTCCCCGTGAGGTTGGTCCAGTTACCGTGCGCATAGGTCCAGGTATCCCCGAAGAAGAACAAGTTCGGATTGGCTCCGTACCCCCCGAATAGGAGCACGTACCCATCGGCTCCATCGTACACCATGCTCGCATCTGCCCGCGGTGGCGGGGGGGATGATGGACTCCGGTTAGACCAGGTTCCCCCGACGTAGGTCCACGTCAAGCCAATGTTCGGTGAAAGGGAATACACGGTAGGCCCGCCGAACGCAACGACCGTGCCACTCGCCCCATCGAAAGTCCATGCCCACTCTCCGACGGAAGGAGAGGCCCCGGGCGGCGTGAACTCGGACCAACTACCGGAGGAGTACTCCCACGTTTCGTTGAGACAAATCTGTTTGCCGCAGTTCGGATAGCCACCACCCGCGAGAAGGACGTAACCGTCCGTGGAATCGTACGTGAGAATCGGATAGCTCATCGCCGGGGGACTCCCGGAGGTGACCACCTCATTCCATGCGGTCCCGTTGAAGGTCCACGTGTCGTTCAGGGCTCCCGCAGCGCCGGCGCCGCCGAAGAGGAGGATGTCGTGGTCGAGCGGGTCGTACGCCGCCGCGGCGTACCAACGCCCAGGAGGGTGGCCTATCACATGCGAGGTCAGGTTCGTCCAAACGCCCCCAGAGAAGGCCCAGGAATCGAGACAGACACCGTTACCGCCGCAGGAGACGTTGTAGCCGCCGAATAGGAGTACGTAGCCTTCGGAAGGGTCGTCGGTGAAGGTCGCCTGATCGCGGGCCGGAGGAACCACGAAAGGATGGAGCTGGAGCCAGGTGCCGGCCTGGAAGACCCATGTTTGCGCGCGGTCGGTGCAGTTGGCACCCGTGAAGAGCACGACCTCCGAATCAGCACTGTCGTACGTCAGCGAGGAGCCGCCGCAGCCTCCAGGAGCGACGGGCGTGTCCACGGAGGACCACGTCCCGTTCGAGTAAGCCCAGGTCGAGGTGTACCCGCTGACGGGGTTAATAGAGCCTTGGGCAAGTAGGAGGACTTCGGAGTCGGCGGCGTCGTAGGTCATTAACCCACCGGCCGTCAAAGGAGGACTGGATCCAATCGGCTTCCAGCCAAGAACAGTCGACGATCCGGACGACTCCGCAGAGGGATTGCTCCCGCATTGGAGCGAACCTTCCCCGCCGCCCGTGCACGACCACTGTTCTCCTCCCGCGGGCCCGCCTCCCGAGGACAGGGACCGCTCCGCAGCAGCGAGTGGGCCGGATGACTCGGTGTGTTCCGGATTTGCAATGATCGTCGGACGGAGTGGTGAACTGGGAGGGGCGATCGGGCCGACTTGTACGGTCGTTTGCACCCAAAGCGCAACGACAATCATCATGATAGTCAGCAGGGCCGACTTCGAGATCCAGGACCCCTGCACCGGGGGGCGTCGGGGCCGCCACCCGTGTCGGCCGTGCTCCCGGCCGACGCTGGAAACCGTCCCGGAACCATGCGGCTCGTGGAGATCCATCAACACTATTCTTAGGTGTTTCGAGCGGCTTAAGACTGAGTGCAATATACTCCAGAAATATTCCGAGGGAGATGGATTCGGAAACAATTTCGATCACCTTGACCGCCTGCGCTGGCCGAAGGCGAACGACGGGCAACGCCTCAACGCAGATCTGCTCCAGCGCGGGGGGGGACCTCCGAGCGAAGCGAAAGGGGGAGGACCCGCGCCCTATGCCCCAATCAAGATCGACCAACACTCGACGTCGCGAGCCTTCTTAGCCTGCCGAATGGTGGGCCGTCTTAGAGAACGGCACTATGAGTTGGGCTGCATGGTCGTGGTCTGCGGCCACAACGGCCACGCTGGAATCACCTCTAACCATCGTGGCCTTCGGGGCCGTAGCGACAGCAATCCTGGCGTACTACGTTACCGTTCGACTCTACCGCCCTCAGAAGATATTCGAGGCGAAACAGCGCATTTACCCGGCGATTATCGCCTCTCTTCAAGAGTTCAGGCGAGATATTCCACTGGTCCAGCGCACCATGCGCGCCTTTCCAATGCCGACCACAATCCCTGACGTGACGAGCCTCCCCACTGAAGAAGCGGGCAAGAAGGTAGTCGAAGCGCTGGCCCCACGAATGGGCTTCTCCTTCCACGTTTTGCAGTCCGTTTCTGAAATGGACCGAGCAGGCGAGTCTAGAGCGAGGGTGGCGGAACTGGCGGGTGACGTGTCCAATGAGCACGCTCTGGAACTCATGTATCACCTGTACGGCGCATTCTTGTCGGCGACCGGCGACGCCGCTAGGACGATTACGTCCTCAATTGCGGAACTTACGACCATCGAAAGATCGGTCTTTTTGGAACAGGTTCTGAATCTGTTGTTCGGGGAAGCCCAAACCATCCTCGCGACTACTGTTTCGACGGGTGGGAAGGCCGAAATCGACTGGACCAAATTTGATGGGGGGATGTCTAGCCTTCAAGAGCTAATCTCGAAAGACATGGGACGCTCGGCCAGGTTATGGCGAAACTCACCTGGAATCTCGATTACCGACCTTAAAGCACCCCCCGAATTCCAAACCTCAGCAGCGGCCACCGTCCAGAAGGGGCTAAACGATCATAAGGGGTAATTTCTGTCGCGTCCGACCTCGCACCGCTGCCGGGCGGTACCCCCCACCGGAACTGTGCTTCCGTGATTCCCCATCGCGCGAAGAACCGTGCCCCCTTGCCCCAATCTCGCGCGAGCGTCTGTGCTAGGCCCGGCGTCGTCGCGACCATCGCTCGCGCGGCCTTCACCCGAGCGCGGGCCTCTCGGAGTCGTCGGGTCTCGACGCGCTCGTCCGCCTCGCGCGAGTCTTCCGGGAAGCCGCTCGTGATCTCCAGGAGGCTGAACTGCCGCGAGGGGGTCGCGATCTCTTCGGCGTCCGCTTCTGGGCCGGCGAACGCGACCCGCGACTCGAACCGCGTCCGCGAGTAGTCGCCGAAGCGGGGGCGCCGGTACGAGCGAAGGGTAGGGCCGTGAGGGCGGGGCGGCTGCGGGCTCGCGCCGGGCCCGAGGCTCGCGGGCAGGTCGGGGAACGGGTTCGCTGCGTTGGCATTCGAGGCGCTTTGCGCGCTCATCGCGGTCATCGGCGCGAAGCGAGCGCGCAGGGCCCGCGGCGAGCGATCCGAGCGAGACGCGAGCCCGTGTCCTCATCATGCCGCGGAGGCGAGCGAGGGCGCGCCGAGCGAGCCCCCGCCGGCTTGATGTGGGACGCGCGCGTCCGATGGCGTGACCGCGATGAGCGCAAGACGGGAGTCGCCGCGAGACAACCGGAGCGGCCTCCTGCCGAGGAGATACGTCGGTCCTCGGTGGTTCGGATCGGCGTACGCCGCCATGATGCGGCGAGACCCTCACGCTGGCGGGTCCGTCGACCGCCAGCTATTGACGAAGATGATCGGGCTCGATGACCGCACCACTGCCTTTCTCTACGGCAGAAGCCCGTCGAGGCGGACCTCTTACCGAAGGGGCGCCCGACCCATTCTGGAGGCAGTCGCCCGAGGAATCGCGCCACCGGGCTTGAGTGATGAGGCAAGGATTCGTGCGATTGTTCGTTTCCTCAGCGGGCTGCATCCCGAATCCCCCGACGACCTCGATTCGCTCACCTTCGGCGGCACCGAGGAGGAGATCATCGCGCGGGGTTCGGACTGGTGCACGGACATCGCTCGCACCGGATGTGCGCTCTTCCAAGTCATGGGGTTCCCTTCGCGACTCGTCTATCTAGCGGACACCTTCAAGGCTTACAGCGGACACGCGATCGGGGAGACTTACCGTCGGGGGCGCTGGGGCGCGGTGGACCCCTTAACGAATGTTGTTTACCTTACCAAGAGTGGCCTCCCGGCGACTACGCGGGATTTGATGACACAGCCGGGATTGGTCGAACGGCACTATCGTGGTCGGTCGACTCTCTACTCGCGCCGGGGGCAGTTTCGGACTGCGGCCATAGCAAAATATCAATTGGGCCGACGCGAAGATTACAACTACCGCGTTAGCGGAGTCACCCCATACTATCGTTCAATCCTATCGATGAGCGACCGTGGCTGGCCCGGTGGCTTGCGGTGGCTACACGGGGAGGCTGACTGAGGACGCCGGCGGCCACGATCCGCGCGAACTTCAAGAAGGGAGCGCGCGTTCGAGGGGCGACCGCGACAAGCGCGCGGGCGAGTGCGCCGAACGAAGCGTAGCGGACCGGGGGGAAGGTCGCGCGACGAGTGACCGCGAATCCGATGGGCACGGGGTTCATCTGATCCAGACGCGACCACAGCGTCCGGCCAATTGAGATCGCTACGCCGGTAAATAGTGAGGAGGAAGCTGGAGCGTTCGCTCGGGTCCCCGGACCACCGCGGCGCAATGCATCGCCGCATGACTCACGATCGCCGCGAGTGGATTGAGAGTAATCAGGAACCCCAGACTGCCAAAGCCCGTAGCGATGGTCGGAAGCGCGGCTTTGGGGTTGCGAAACTCCGCGAAACCGAGGTGATAAGACACGGTCACGAGAGCAGTGGCCGCGAGTGCGATCGCTCCGTACCAAGTCTGGCTTTCAAGGTTCTCCTGGCCGAGGCCGCCCAAAGCGTACGAAACAGCGAGGACCGGTAGCACGGACAGAAGTAGGCCATCGGCGATTCCATAAGCTGCCCCAAGCCAACTTAGGTCGATCGCAAGCCAGCCACCCGAGGGCCGCGCGGATTTCGGCTGGCTCCGGACCTGCAAAGTCAGGAAGGTTCCGATCACGACTCCAGCGATAACCCCCCACCACCACTGGAACGTGAACAGCCGCACTACGCTGGTGCCGCTCCACTCCACAAACAGAACGAATAGTGTGCTGGTGAGCACAACGTGGGGAATCACAAACCAGCGACGATTGAGCCGGAGCAGGGAGGAGAACAGCCATGCGTCGAAGAACCCGGCGGCACAAAACGCTAGGATCCACGCAAGACCGAATTCGTCGACACTCACGCACCGGTCGACCCGACCGCGGCCATATAAGGCCGGCGCAAAGGCCGAGGGCGACCGTGTCGCCATTATGGTCGCCGAGCGACCGAAGGGAGCGAGGGGACGACGCGCGGAGCGCGCCGCGACCTTAATGAACGACGCGCGCGGCTGATGGAGGACCGCAATCGGCGCGCGGGCGGACTATGCGAAGTTCGCCGCGAGCTTGAAGAAGGGGCGGCGCGTTCGATTGGACATGATACGTTCCCTCGATGGCGCGCAAGTCGCTTGCGGTCCGCCGCCTGTCCCGACCTCGGCGGCGAACTATGGAGAATGGTACCTACGTGGGACTGGACCTGAGCAAGACGAGTACGATGGCGACCGCGGTGGACCCTCTGGGCCACCGCGTCCGTCAGAAGAAGCTGGGGGTGACCGACGAGGAACTCGTTCGATTCCTCGAGGAGATCCCCGGCCCCAAACTCGTCGTGATGGAGTCGTGCAACGTTTGGGAGCACACGTACGACGCCGCGAAGTCGACGGGAGCTGAGGTCCTCCTCGCGAACCCTTTCAAGGTACGACTCGTCAGCAAGGCCACGCTGAAGACGGACCGAGTGGACTCGGAGAAACTCGCCCTCCTAGCTCGCCTCAACGCGATCCCGGAGGCTTATGCTCCCTCGCCCGAGCTCCGAGCCCTCCGACGGCTCATCCGCGAGCGGATCTTCTATCACGCCAAGTGGAAAGGCATCGCGAGCCACACCTACGCCGTGCTCCTTCAGAAGGGCATTCCTTACCGGCCGGAGATTCTCACACGAGTCCGACTCCGTGAGGAGCTCCGCACCCACGGTGTGCCAGAAGTGGATCGAGGGTTGGACGCCCTGTCGAAGCTCGAGGAGATCTCGAAGCCCCTCGACCGAGAGATCCATCGAGCCTTCCTGGACTCCAGGGATGCCCAACTCCTGGCCACCATTCCGGGCGTGGGAAAGTTCACCTCGATGACCCTGGTCGCTTTTCTCTCTCCGATCGAACGGTTCGACAGCCTCGATTCGGTGGTGAAGTACTGTGGCCTCTGTCCCTCCGTTCATCAGTCCGGCGAGAAGAGCTACCATGGTCGGCTCGTCTGGGACTGCAATGCGATCTTGAAGTGGGTCCTGATCGAAGCACAATGGAACGTCCGCCTTCGTGAGCGCAAGGGGGACATCGCTCGTGTCGGACGGCGAGTTGCTCGCCGAGGAACGGCGAACCACGGAGCGGTGGCCGCGGCTCGCAAGCTCGCGCGCATCTGTGCGGCCATTCTCCGACGGGGCACTCCCTACCAACCTGACTCTCCTGGATCGTCGAGCCGCCAGGTCCTGTCTGCGGTGTCGTGAGACGGCCGCCTGTCCGATTGTGCTGGGTGGCGATTCGGGAGTTCGTGGCCGCCGCTGTCCAAGTGCGTGAACGACGCCGATAGCATGGTGCGAGCGCGAACATCCTTGCCCGAAAGAGGAACAATGTAACCGATAGATCGTCAGCCAGGCACTCGATTGCCAGCCTCGGCGTCAAAACCTAGTCGCGAGGGAACGTACATAGCATGACAGTGACCGCGACAAGCGCGGGGAAGACCGGAGGATGCCCGAAAGCGAACAACGTCTACCAAAGCTTCCCGCGAGATTTCCTCCGAGTCCGACCGCTCGTTCCATTCGTCGTAGGCAGAGGGCTGGATTTGGGGGGCCCACCTCTTGATACGAAAAAGGTACCTCACCAAGGACGGCGAGATTGGCGAGGCGAAAGGATAGATGAACTGGGTGGGATACCGCCTACCGTGGCGGGGTTGGCATCTTCGGAGAAGACCGACCGAATCATTGACTGGTTGGGCAAGCAGGGCATCCCCAAAGCAGAGAAGTTGCCCTGGCCTCAAACCACCGACGAGGATCGCCCTCACAGGATCAATTGGGATGAGGTCCTTTTCCCCCGAGCAAAGAGAACAGTCGGGCCGGACAGAGATTCCATTGGTCGAACGACATGCGAGAACTTGGATGAAGAGTGGGTCAGTCCAAGCGATCCCTGGAATCCCGACTTTCCAGGTGACGTGATGGATGGTGTCTATGGGAACATTGGCCGCGGGAGAGAGGAGTTTCCATCGGAAGAGAACGGACCGAGGGAGGACACCGGGTGGGACATATGCGCGTGGTATCAACCAATCCACTTCTTCGGTCAAATGTGGGGGATTTACATCCGGCAGGAGTGTATCTTCTCATTGATGCGAAAGATCGCCGGTTTCCTTCATCCGACCACGCCTAGATCGCCAACCCTCGTCAAAGCACTCGCAAGAGCTGGGTTCGCGGTGCTCTTCCTCCACGAACATTTCCATCACAAGGTCGAGTCCTTCGGAATCCGATTGCACGTTGTGGAGCGCAAGTCCTCGTACGTGCCGTACATGTCGCTTGTATACGCACCATATCGGACGACCAAGGACAATCTGGAGGACGGGCTCGCAAACGCTGACGCCTACTATCGTCTCGACACCGCCCCCTACAAAAGGTGGCTGCCACCCTGGGTCTGCGCTGCGACTTGGGACTACTTGGAGTGGACCTTCCCCCGTGCTCCGCCTGGCTACAAGGAGGCTGACCTCTACCTAAGTGGGCCGAAGCTCGAGGAGGGGACACACAACCTTCAGAGCCGAGTGCACGAGGCCACGTTAACGCCGAGCCAGCCGCCGAATGATTGGGACTTTGCGCCCCAGATGCTCCGGAGCAACTTCAACATTACGGAGAACATCTACGAGGTCGTGAGCGGGACTGGAAGACCGATCGTCGGTCTTCCCTAAGCCCGCGAACTCTCGTCCGCGGGCGTTGGTGAATCCACTCTCCGAAACGTGAAACGTGCTGACACCGGCTACGACGTCTTGAATGGATCGCGTGACGAATCCGCATACGGAGGTCCACAAATCAACTCATTAGGCTCGGTCACGCCTGCTCGCGGCGCTGCTCGAGTTGGCGATGATGTTCGCCGGCTCCGCAATTCCGTGGGTCGTCGCAACAGGATCTCGCGGCCGCGCGGGCGTTGTCTGCGACCCGGGCGGTCGAGGGCGGACCGCGATGAGCGCGCGGGACGATCGGAGATCGACGCTTTCCTCCCGATTGCAACCCCCTAAACCCCCTTTCCTACCGGCCACCATGATGTGGTCTGATTCAGGGGGTCAGAGGTCGGCCCACTCCCGACGGGCGAATTCGATAATCTTCTGCTCTCGCCGGTCGATTTCGGATAGATTCCAATCGCTCGACTTCAGTACTTCGTCAATCATTCGGAGATGGTGCCTGGCGTAGATGTTGCCTTTGTCCGAGAAACCGGCTCGCTGGGCCTCCTGATTTAAGGGCAGAGGCAGCAGTAGCAGGTTCCCGATTCGATGGACGTTGGTCTGAGGCGCATCAGGTTCGCTGGGCGTACGTTTCATTTTCCCCTGCCAAGGCCCGTCGGCCTCCGGCTGCTGAGGGAAGATGTGTTCCAACGAATCGCCGGCTCGAAGGTTCCAGATCGCCTGTCGCCCTTGCTCATCGACGGTAGCGCCGGCGCCTGCTTCTCGGGCAAGCCACTCTTCGTACCGCCAGAGTATGTAGCGTGCGAGATCGGGATCGTCGTCGTAGATGTTCTTCCCGCTTAGCCCTTCGTCTATGGCTTCCTCGATTGGATATTTGGCACCGAGTTCTCGCAGGCGGCTCATGATTTCGTCCAACTTACCTGCCCCGGGAGCGCCGCTTACAATGTCCCGCGAAAGCCTCAGGTAATCCCCCACTTGGGTCCGTGCGTCTTTCGCGCAGAGCCCATAAGTGCGAATGGTAATCCTTTCCCATTGGGACAGCGCTGTTTCTTTCTGACTTTCGTTTAGGGTGGGAGCCGACTGGATAGAGACGGCTAGGATTCGCGATTGCAGTATCTTAGTCGCCGGCCCGAGAAACACGTCCTTGTCTAATTTGACTAGCTTTGACGCTACATCCCGGAGCTTGTGACCTATATTCATGGGTTCTTCGAACGTGGTGCACCTCTCGGCAAGGACGTCCATTGCTTCGTCGGCCTTGGGTGGTTTTCCCCGCGGAGGGCTGTAGTACAGGGCTGCCGTGACTCGAAGGATTTCCTCGCCGTCAACGGAGGCGTCTGCCATTCTGCGGTAAATGTCGCCCCAAATACTCTGCAGGGTCTGGATGGCGGCTGTTGCCGAGTCGGGCGATCCGGCTAATTCAAAGGCCTTGCCCATGAGGACGCTTTTACATTTGTCGAGCCAATCGACGGCGAGTCCGCGGCTGTTCAGGACTTCAAAGACGCTGTAAACAACTTGGCTATCCTCAGTGTCGTATACGACGAAACCAAGGCGATTTTTAATTAGCTTAAGCAATGAGAGGACGTCACCGTGTTCTTGCTGCCATCGTTTCACGAAGGCCCTACACTCCCGGATTCCGGCCCCCAAGGTCTTGTCAGCCTTGGTGCCGATATCTGCCCTTGACGGATCCGACCCGGTACGGAGAAATCGGTTAAAGATCGGCTCATTTGCATTATTCGACTGAAGCAAGAGGACGTTGCCATCACGCTTTACTAGAACTTTCGCCAAATCTTTCTGGTCGTCAGAACCGGATGGAAGAGCGCCCTCGATGCACTTGAGCAGGACGATAAGAGTCGTAATGCGCTGTTGTCCGTCCACTATGTCATGAATGCGGTACTCGTCTTGTCCCACCGATACGACTTCCTTTGTGCGGTAGCAGACAATCGTCGCCATGAAGTGGTGAGAGTCAGCGCCGCGTTTTGCAAGCTGCTCGATATCGCCGAATAGGTCGTCGAGCTGTCTTCGTTCCCAACTGTAGTATCGCTGGTATTCCGGAATCCTGAAGACGCGATCTCCAAATAGAGACTGGAGGGTGACATAGCGCGGTTCGATCATTCTGGCCCTGTTGATTCCGCAATGACTGGATGACTAGTAAGCGGTTGCCTCCGAGTCTAACGGATCCCCTTGCCCGAGGGCGGGGGTGCGATCAATGACACTCTAGCCCTAGCAATCCTTAGATGGCGAGCCCCGCTGGTGCTGATTGGCTGAACGAATCAGGAGAGGAAACTGAAGAGTTGTGACGAAGTTGCAGTCTGTAACCATCTTCGACGGTCACCAGTCGATTGGCGGAACCAAGATACTCCTCCAGTCGAAGGAAGTGCGCCTCATTCTCGACTTCGGGACGAATTACAAGCGCACGGGGGAACTCTACGAGGAATACCTCCAACCTAGACCGTCGCGTGGCCTGACGGATTGGCTTGCAGTCGGGTTGCTTCCCCGGATCAGAGGCATCTACCGTAGGGATCTCTTTCCATCCGACGATTTCCCCGATTTGGATAGAGAGTGGCCGGGAGAGACACCATCCGCGGTCTTGTTGACCCACGGCCACCTCGACCACGCTGGGGGTCTCGCCTTCTTAGACCCGAGCATTCCGATCGTGAGCACTCCGATGACCCTCGCCTTGCTCCGGGCCTGGCAGGAGGGAGGGAATAGTCCGATGCAAGCCGAGTTGACCTACCTCGGGGAGCGAAAGAACGACTCGAGCGGCCGACTGATAGTTTCCGACCGAGCCTCCCCGAAAGTCGGGAGAGCGTTCTCTTTGCTTGAGGAAGTTCCGGGGCCGCTCCTCAATATCCTGCGGACGTCTCCCTACGGTGAGAGGACGGTCTACAACCCGACACCCCCCACTAGGGCACCGAGGCACTGGGACGATCTCGAACTTCGTTGGAGCGGAGTAGATCACTCGGTCTACGGCGCCGCGGGATTCCTTTTGGAAGCAGATGGTGTTCTAGTTGGCTACACAGGCGATCTGCGATTTGCGGGAGAACGGAGGAAGGAGACGGAGGCCTACACCAGCCTCCTTGAGAAGCAAGGCAGCGATCTAATACTGATCGTCGAAGGGACGCGGCTTACCCGTCCGGGTGACTCCAAAGCACAACCCATCATCACGGAGGACGAAGTGGAAGCCAACTGCCGAAGAGCCGTGGAGCAATATCGGGGGAGACTAGTCGTCGCCGACTTTGGGCCACGCAATGTCGAACGTCTCCGAACCTTCCGACGAATCGCGCTTGCGACCGGGCGGCAGCTTGTAGTCACCCCGAAGGACGCGTATCTTCTCCACGTCCTGCACAGCGTCGATTCATCCATCGAGCTGGACTTGGGCCCGGGCGGCATGCGGATTATCGAGGAGCCATCGGCGGAGGACCGGAAAGTGTGGCAGAGGGAGGTCACACGGCTGTTCGGGAACGCCTTCATCTCACCAGCCGAGATTGCCACTAACAAAGAGAGGTGGATCCTCTGCTTCAGCTTCTACGATTGCAACGACCTTGTGGACCTGAAAAGCGCCACCGAAGGCGGCCTGTGGCTCTACTCATCTAGTGAGGCGCACGGGGAGGAGGCGGAGTTCGACTTCGTGCGTCTTCAGAACTGGATCAGGTGGGCCGGGATGCACCAGGTGGGTTTCCGTTACAACACTGGCGCGGAGGGCGAACCTCAACTGAGCTTCGACCACCCGGACGACGTCGGACATCACTCGAGTGGCCACGCCACACAGACAGAGCTCTTGGAGTTCATTAAGCAGGTTGCCCCGAAGGCTATCATCCCAGTTCATACCGAGCAACCGCCGAAGCGCTACGAGGATCTGCTCCGGGGTTATGGGGTCAATACCATTGTGATTCAAACTGATGGCGGGAGCCCCATCCCATTGTAGCGCGGTAGCAACGGATGAAGACCTTGAACTTCATACGTCCATAGTTCTCTCTGGCTCTTCATGACGCCGATCAACCGAGAAAGAATGCTCCTTGCGAAGATTGCTTGGGCTGAGCGATACGAGGGCCCGGGAGGCGATGCGCCAACGGGAATCCACAGGTATATCCGAACCGGTGGTACTGGCAACGAGGCATTCAACTTCCAGCGCACGACCGACGGACGTTTCCTGGGGCATTTCCCCGGCCGCCGCGGCCCCGTCAATCTCAAGAGAGTCGACAATCGTGAAACCGGGTCAGAGGTTGGCGGTGTGACAGTCATCTGGGTCTCCAGACCGCCGAGCCAGCACCTACGGGTAGTTGGTTGGTATGGGAACGCGACAGTCTTCGCAGCCTCCCGGAAAGATGACAGTTCATGGAGCGACGTACGTTACAGTGCTGCGCCGAATGAGGTAGCGAGGTGTTCTTACATGTGTGCCGCGCCGGCAAACGAATCCCACCTCCTTCTCGTTCAGGAGCGGGAGGACTGGAAGCTTCCCGAATCGGTCAGCAATAGGATGCGCCGTACTTCGATTATGTATCCACACGTTAAGGGCCAGCTCGCGCCATGGGTAAGCGAGATGGAGAGTCTTATTGACAGGATTGAAAGTTTCAATCCGTAGCCGACTCCTCTACCGCTACCCGTGAATGATGCGACAGCGGGATCGTCGTGAAAGAACCGCGCATCTGATAGTCGACCCGAGGACCGTGAAGGCCGGCCCCAGTCCGAGCATATCGGGTCGGCGAAGTTAGAATAGTCCCGACCTCTATTCTGTACACCCAGGACGGGATTTCGGTGCCGGATTCCGCCCCTCGGATCGTCTTCGACACCTCCGCCCTGCTCGACCTCTTCGGAAAGTGGACCGACGACCACAAAGAGCGGCGGGGGGACCTCGTCAAGGAGGTCCACATCTTGGCCCCACTGAAGCCATTTCTGTTCAGCACGGAGGCAATCCAACGTGAGGTTCGAGATCACATGGTCATCGGAAGTGACTTGGCGAGATACGTCTCATTTGAAACGGTGAGCGAGGAGGAGCTTGCCACCTGCGCAGGCTTCGTGAAGACTCGGGAGGCCGACTTCAGTCTGACCGCTTTAACAAGGCGCTTCGAACTCCGCGGCTTCGACGCCTTCCTGATCACCAAGGATCGAACCTTCGTTCAAGATTTGGAAAGGGCTGGACTAGCGGCCCGTATTGTTCCTCCTACCGGGTTCGCAGAAGCGATCACGGTTCTCACTGCTCGGGGCCGCCCATCTATGGTCCTTGCGCACCGCATCCAAAATAATGCGTTCGTGAACCTTTCTCGCGCTATGCGATTGGTCCTGCAGACCCAGGGTGAAAAAGAGTACCTGGACTGGCAGGAGTTCCTAAACTCTCAGACAGCTTCCAAGCACACGCTCATCGAAGCTTTGAGAGCCACGGGAGTTGCTTTGTAGAACGGGTAGTCGCTCGTTCTGGTAGTACTAAGAAAAATACCTCGCGGCAAACAAAAATCATCGCGCCCCTGATCGATAAGGGCCCCGAGTAAGGGGATCACCCCCCTTTCGGGCGATGGTTCTTAGAGACCGCATTGTCGCTCGGTTCGTCCTTGTGGTAAAAGACGGCCCTAAGAGTGTCCGCGTTGTTCTCCTTCCCCATGTCCCGCAGAATCTCTTCGAGCTGGTCTCGGGTCAAGTGCAAAAGCAGCCGAACGGGGTGTGACTTTCCTGAGTGCTTGTCCTTCTTTGAAGCCACGAGCGGGTCGGTAGGCACATAGATGGTCACCAATCGCGAGTTATTTGGGTCGCGGCAAATTTCGCAGTGATACGAGACAACCCTCTGTTGGGGGTTTTCCGGGGATCCAATCATCCATATCTCGGCAGTTGAGTGTTTCGGAATTCGGTCGAACTCGACCTTTCGCCTCTTCGTCCTGAACAAATCGTCGAGAGACTTCTTCTGCTTCATCGGCGGTAGGGAAGTTATCGCTTCGCTATCAACCAATCGAGAGGGGCATGGGCCAATGTTACCCCGCGAAACATCGGGAGCGGAGGCACTCCCCGTTCGACTGGCCAACAGTGCCTTGCCTTTCGCCGTCGAGCTTCGAAACGTGTCGCTGTTCTCTTCACTACCATTCATATGCGCAAACGGTGTCGGTCCCCGTATGCCACCAAACACTTCTGATACGGATTCGTTCGACCACGAGATTTCCGCCAACTTGGTCGGTGTCCTGGCCGAAATCCTGAGCAATGTCACCGATGGTCGCGAGGTGATCCGTGAGTTGTTGTCAAATGCCTTTGCGCGAGAAGTAGGGGCGACCGACATCGTTATTTCAGTCTACGAATCGGATCTCGGTCTAGCTATCGCGGTTCAGGACAATGGCATCGGAATGGATTATACCGGCCAGCGTGACCGGCCAGGAAGACTGGATCGGTTTCTTGACATAGCCTACTCGGCTCAAGCTGGATTCTCCGCGGACGAGTTTTCCTACAAGGGCCTTGGAGCCAAACTCTTGCACAATTCCCGAAAGGCGGTAATCGAAACGAGCACCGGGCTGGCTCCCTACTATCGAGTGGAAATCCACGATCCCAAATCCGCAATCGAGATCGAGAAGAAGGTCCGCAAACCCAGCATTCTCCGTATCAACGAAAAGAGGGAACGCGGAACCAGGATTGAGGTCCTTGGCTACGGCGGCTGGAACCAAGTGCCTGAGGACTTCGAAGGAGACGAACTAGATCACTACCTTCGCTACTTTACGGCAGCTGGATTTACTCGGCCGAGAGAGATTCCGAAGATTCACCTAAGAGTTAAGGGCAACATGAGGGAAGTCGCAACCGGATTTCCCTACATCAAGCCACCCGCCAAGGGGAGCAAGCGATCATTTGTGCTGGGAGAGCCTCTGAGACTCTCCCGGGAAGGAGTGAGTATTGAAGTGCGTGGAGGGGCCACGGTCGATACAGGGGACAACGATCTTGTGGAGGGTACGGGTGGGACCATGGTCGCATGGCGCGGTATTCCTTACTTTTGGCTTGACGGTCGCCACTTCGAAAAAGTCCTTGGAACTCAAGCTGAGTTCCTAAGATTCGTAGTGGACTCAGACGACATTCAACTGAATACCTCTCGCACTGAACTAGACTACGGCCATCGATCAACTGACACGTTTCTCGATCTGGTGAATGAGGCGGCAGCGCAAATCAAAGTGATGCCGGGGTTCAAGGACTTCGATACCGTTTGGCATCAAGATTCTGACGAAAAGGCAGCCAAGATGATGGGCAAGGCGAAGGAAGATCTAAGGAAGTCACAGATGGTGTTTCTTGATGATACCTTAATTCATGCAGAACCAAAAAACGAGATGGACACCGCGGCCATCCTGTGGAAACTTGAAGGCGCGGGGGCGTTGCCATTTCAATTCTTCCGTACCCTCCGATACGCTGGTTCCCCCAAAGGCATTGACCTCCTAATTGACATTCAAGAGAGCCCTGAGAGCGAGCGATTCAACCCCGTCTATTGTGAGGTGGAGTTCCGGTTTTCAGTCGTTCTACAAACACAAGCACAATTTGGCACAGACGCGGATGTGCATTTGTTGGGATTATGATAGGCCAGGATTCTCAGACGCGCAAATTAGACCTGTTGACGGTAAGCCCTGGAAGATTCTTTTGACGGTGGGAGAACATCAGCTGACTATCTATCGCGTATCTCGATTTCCCAGGATCTCGGTCCGCAAGTCCGAGAATGGATCCGGAGGGGGTAGTAACGTCGACTAATCGAGCGACAGATGGCCCTAGATCTCAGCCCCATGGCTCGGGATTTTTTTCCTAGCCCGAACATATACCCAGATGCAGACGTGAGATTCGCACGGTCGGGAAATCGTCCCAATCGATCCTCGTCGCCTCTCGATCCTGCCGCCGCGAGAGATGCTCGATTAAGGAGTTAGCCAGGTCCAGCTCTGCCTGCTCGATCGACTCGGAGTGCACCAGAATCTCCGGGAACCCCTCTACAATCCCGAGGAATGAGTTGGGACCCGCGTCGCTCTCCCGCGCATCGAGAATGCGCAGGCGGAATTCGAACATGGGCCCCCCGGCTCGGGCGTGGCGTCAAACGGGCCGCGACCGCGCCACGACGTCCCCGAACGACGGTCCCTTATCCAGGTCGCGGAGCTTCGCGTGGAGCGCCCGGAGGGCGAGCACCTTCTGCTCGAGGTCCTCGAGGATGATTCGGTTTACGCGCTTCCGGAGCTGCTCCCCGGTCTCGCCGTCCTTCGCGTAGTCCGCGAACCCGCTGCGCGCGGACTCGAACTGGCTGGCGTTGAAGACGAGTTGGCCCGAGGCTCACGGGCGGCCGGCCTCTGGGCTCGCGATCGTCTCCGCGTCCTCGTGAGCGGTCTCGCGCTCGTGGGGCGGAGCGCCTGTCTGGAGGATCTCGGCGCCAGTCCGGAATCCGGGAACACGCCCGAAGTCCTGCTCGGGCTTACGCGTCCGCCCCGCCTGATACGTACCGTAGTCGGGGGAGTGCTCCCGAAGGTAGGCGGGATACGGCTTCGCAGCTCCGAAATCCACGACATACCGGACTTCCGGATCTAGCGGAATCTGGAATCCACAGCCGCAGGCACACCTTCGCGGGAATCTGTTCCCGGTCACGGTTCGCAAGCGCGAGGAGGTCGCGGTGGTTTCGGTCGGCGTAGGGCGCTCTGACGTTTGGTACTGGATGCTGGACTGCATCGCTCGTTCCTCGCGAAGAGGGGAACGAGCGATGCGCTGCGGGCGGGAGTCTCTTTACCGTTTTCGGGTGTTGAGGCTTTGCCCCCAACCCCTTCGCTGCACGGAAGCTAGCTACCCTGTACGGAGCCCGCTGGTCGCGCAGAAACTCCTGCACGCAATCTATTGCCAGGGAACGAAGGGCAAACCATCCAAACCCGGGATATTTTTCCCGTTTTCAGGCGATAATTGAGTTCGTCGCACAATCATTATACCCTTAGGCCGCCGGTCTATTCACAATGGCTGGACCCGCGTTTGCGGGTCTGGCGATGATCCCGGGTGCGTCGCCAGATCGGGATGAACCTCGAAGACTGCGTGCGCGGGGGAGCCTAGACCCGTGATGCGCTTGCGATGTGGCCTTTCAGGGAAATCTTGGGCCGCCACTGCTGCAATCGCAGTAGTACTAATGGCGGTCGTAGCTTGGTCCACTGCCTCGAATCTTGAGCAACAGACCACAATCGGTGGTGCCGGTTCACAAGCCACTTCCCGGCTTTCTACCGACTCCGGAATCTACAACGTTCTGCCGAACATTGCCCAGATCGTGAACTTCACCATCACCGGTAATACCTCCGGCGATACCGGCCCCTTCGGTGTCGATCCCGCTGACACTTTGGTCGTTTTCGTGGAACTCTTTGGTAGAACGACCGTGAACAACGTAACGATTGAGAACGGACCGAACGACACATTCGTCCAGGAGGCGTCTCTCCTCGACTACGTGAATGGTGGAACCCACGGGTTTTCTGTCTGGGCGTGCGCGGACGTGGACGGGGGGCCGGGGACTGACGTGAACGTCTCCCTTACAGGGGGTACCACCGACAGCGCTGCGATTGAGGTCGTCGACGTGAACGGTGGAAACCCCTACGGTGGAAACCCAATCCCATTCGTGGATCAAGTCGCCGACATCATCCATGGCGCCAGCAAGACTCCCAATGAACACCTGACCGTCCATGCCGACGACCTTGCCCTCGCAGGTATCGGGACATGGAGCTGGAATAACATCACCGCGACAGGAGTGTCTCAACTCGGAGACCAGGTGACCACCAATTCCTCGGTGAGCGGCACGAATGTGACCGCTGGGGTATTGTTCTACTCCAACAACAACTCTACGTCAAAGTCCGCATGGATGAATGGCACACTCACGTCAAGCGCTCCGTGGATTGAGGACATCATTACCCTGGGCGCGACATACAATCCCGCTACGTACGTCGTGACTTTTTCTGAGACTGGACTGTCGAGCGGGACATTATGGTGTCAGGATGCGAATGGGTATGGAAGCTACGGGACTCAATGCGATAACGCCCCGTCGGGATCGACTTTTAATCTACCTAACGGGACTTATTATTGGAATATCTCCTACTCTGGGACCGGGTCTTACGAAGCCTCCCCCGGTTTTGCCGGCTTCGTGACCGTATCCGGTTCGTCAACCTCAGTTTCAATCAGCTTCACCGATCCCAACGGACATCCTATTCAACATGTTGTGATAATCGTACTCGAGAACGAAGCTGTAGGGACGATTAAGGGCGCCAAAGGGATGTATGAGAATTACCTAGCCAAGCTTTACCCGACAGCTTCGACAAGCACGACTTACAAGAGCGGAGCAACTGGCACCAGTGGTTTCTTCGCTCAATGTCATCCTTCAGCTCCTGAATACCTGGCCCTTATTGATGCAGACACGAATCAGTGCAACTACGACCTCTATCCTGGCTCACCCACAGGGAACGCACCTCCATCTGGCGGGGGATATAATCGATCATACGACGAGGCTACTATCGCGAACTTGCTGAGTCAGGCCCAAAACAATCCTAGCACTCCCCACCACAACTTTACTTGGGCAAACTACGCGGAGAACCTCCCAAGCAACGCGTGCACCAACCCGGCCGGATATGAGACCGGAGGAACGAACGGGGCCGGATTCGCATCAGTCGATTACTTGAACAGCGGGGTGGGTCTATTCGCATCCAAACACGTCCCATTCCTTTACCAGAGCCAAGTAATTGACAATTCTTCGAGCGCCTCATATTGTAAGCAGCACATTCTAAGCGTAGAGCCAGGCGGAAATGGGCTCGGGCTATCATTCAATCAATCCGTGCTCGACGACAAGATGGTGAATTATAGCATCATAACGCCGAATTTATGCGACGACGGTCATTCGGCGTGCACTGGACTGTGGGAAGGCGCGACATGCAATGGATCGGCGAGTGGATCACCCAAGCACGACTGTTCTGCGTCTTCTACGACCCTGTACAAACAGGCCGACGCCTGGCTGAGGGTGTTTCTGGGAACTCTACTCAATGCGTCTTCCTCCTACTACTCCGGCAACAAGTCGATGATTCGGAGCGAAATGAATCACACTGTCTTTTTTGTTTTATATGATGAGGCAAATCCCTCGACTTCGACCGATTATTACAAAGGGTTCACGGCGACTAATGAAGCAACTACGACGGACAACCGTAAGTTTTGCTCCACCATCAGTGGGGCCAAGGATGGTTCATGCGGTGGGGCGGTCTTCCTTAGTGTAGTCAACCCCGGCGGCTACCTGGCGAAGAACCTGACATACTACAAATGGAAACCCGAATCATCGGACTATGGACTACTTGCGACCGTCGAGCTGATCTTCGACCTAAAGAGTGTCGCTCAAAACGTTACGACCGCGACGGGTCACGGGCTCTGCTCCATAGATACGACCGCAAACACACTAAATAACCCAGGCTGCCTCGACACCCTCTGGATCGGCCACAATAAGGACGCGAATGACTTCAACCCCCTGCTCACTGCATTTGGAATCATGTTAACGGCAAACGGGAACCACTATTAGTGAGACAAAACAGTAGAATGATGACTTTGGCCGTGTTCCACTAGCCCAAGACGGAAACCTTTCCGGACAACCCTACGGCGTACACATTTTGGTTTAGAGAATCGTAGACTAGTGCGGTAACTCCATCACTTCCCCCCAAGTATACGTGGCTTAACGTCCCAAATTGGCTGAGCATCCAAACGTCATCTCCCGCCGCCACCCCAAAATAGAGCAATTGCGTCGACGGTGAGTACACTACGGAACTTACTCCCTGATCAAAAATGCCGCGAGCGTATAGGAACGAGTGAGAGAATTTGCCCATCGCAATGCTAGATGAGTCAAGGAACGCAACCACTCGTTGAGCATTTCCCCCGTACAAGCCCAGCACCACACTTCGGTTCAGCGGATCCCAGGCAATAGAGTTAATCGCCCCATAATGGGGGGTGAAGTTGAAGTCTCCGATCAGAGACAGAGTGGACGCGTCGTATACTCTGACTTGGTCGTTGATGTCGGCATTCGCACAGTAAAGGTAGCCGTCCTGCACCAGTGCTGCGACGGTGAAACTGTTTCGATCGAAGGCATCCAGATTAGTTTCGACATTCAATTTCCCAGAAGTAATCGATAGTTCTACTGTGTCAATTCCTCGCGATGTGTCGGAGAAGAGGACCGACTTAATTGCCGGGTCCCATGTCAGCGCGCACGGTGTGTGGTCCTCGTCCCCGCCTAGCGGGATAGTCCGAACCAAAGAAATTCCTTTGATCAGATATCCGACGCCTTGACCCGCGTTACCGACCTCGTCGCCGACAACGACCTCCTTTACGACTGGGTCGTAAACGACTCCACACGGGCCGGATTCTGAACTTGGAAGCGAAATCGTCTTGATGATATTGCAAGGTGGCTCCAAGATGATGATGGAGTCGTTGGGGCTGGACATCGTCGGTCCCATGTCAACGTAAATCAACCCGTTCGCCGGATCAAATCCGGCATAAAGGGGAGTCTCCCCAATGTTGCAGCTGGCCTTCAGCATCGAATTCGAGGTTCCAGTTACTTGGATTGCATTAGCCCCCGAGGCGAACCCTGGAATCAAAGTCGCTACGAGAGTCAAGGCTGTTATCACCGCGATCCAAGGAGCGTTCGCAAAGAAGGGCCCGAGGCGACCAGGTTGGAGCGTCAATTGCCTTACGTCCGGGGGCTACCGTGAGCAGGTGTGGTGGCTTGAAGTTATCGAGGCCACCGTCGGCGGTATCTCGAATAGAAACGAGTATCGAGACCAACCGAGATTTCTCCATTCTTCACGTAATCCGCGAATCCGCTGCGAGCCGATTCAAACTGCCCCGCGTTGAACACGAGCTGGCCTGAGGCCCAGGGGCGTCCGGCCTCGGGGCTCGCGGTGCTTTCCGGTTCCTCGTGGGCGACCTCGCGTTCACGGGTCGCAGCAGACTCGAGGAGGATCTCAGTGCCAGTCTTGAAACCCGGGACCCGGCCGAAGTCGCCCTCCAACTTTCGAACTCGCCCACCGTTGTAGGTCCCGTAGTCAGGCGAATGCTCGCGGAGGTAGGCGGGATACGGCTTCGTGGTGCCGAAGTCCACAACGTAACGGACTTCCGGGTCGCGCGGGATATGGAGTCCACATCCGCACGAGCACTTTCGGGGAAACCGGTTTCCCGTTACGGTACGGAGCCGGGGGGCTACTTCGTTGGCGTCGGTCGGCATGGGGCGATCGGCGTTTGGGTGCTGGATGCTGGTCTGCATCGCTCGTTCCTCGCGAAGAGGGGAACGAGCGATGCGCGGCGGACGGCGGACTATCTATGGCGACCTGACGATGTGGTTTTGCGCTGGAAGCCCTGACGGCACGCTAACCTTGTTCACTTCACAGAGACTAGCTGGCCTGTCCAGAAACTGCCTTCTGAGAGATTCTCTCGACTTCCCGTCTCGATTCCGGCTGGCGATTTTCGACAATTAATGTTGGGGTAACAAGTTTGAAGTTCGTACTCCCAAGCTCGACTCTACTGACGGAACTAGGCTCCACTCTGGACAAGCGGGATAGGTGAGAATCGCGCGTGCCTGCTCCAGCGTTACGCGATGACCGCGAACCGTCTTCTGACTCCTTCGATGCCGCAACCGCCCGATAAACCAGCTCCCGTGCTGGGGTGGGCTGGGGTCGGGGAATAGGTCTGTCCAAGCTCCCCTTTCGCGGTGAAATAGATAGTGGAAGGTGACACCCTCACGGTCGATCTCGACCCCTCGAACTGAGACGATTTCCTCTATCAGAATGTCGGCAAATGCCAGGATGATCACGCCTCCGATTAGTCGGGGGATAAAATCGGCCGGATAAGGCGGCTGAGCGAGGAACGCTAGCATTATGATCACTAAGGGCGACACCGCCAGAACGGTCAATTGCCAAGTTCGGTCGAACCAAGTCCAGCCGTTCGTTCGAACCGATAGCTTCGCAGGTCCAGATTGATCGATACGTGGACCCAAGTCGTCTCTCATTCGTTCGGCCATTCGTTGTAGATTGAGATATCATTCAGGTAGCTTACAACTATGCCGACAATTCCCAAAATAACACCTAGTCCACCCGTGATACCCGACAACCCGCCAAGCCCAGATGCACCCGTAGGTAGAAAGCGCCGCTCCGACTACATCAATACCGCGGACACCAACTATTGGACCATCTCCTTCGACAGAAATACTGTCGACGAACGACGAAGGGCCCATATCGGGGAACGCGCTCGACGAGGACGTGGCGTTCACGATCGACCCCCTCGTCCTAACAAGCATCATCGCAGTTGCCTCCGCGCTGGTCGGTGCGGTCGTCGGATACTTGCTCAGTGAGTGGGGAGCTCGGCGCCGAGACGCCAGACAGACAGCGCGCAGAATTGGCCAGACCGCGGTGGTACTGTTGGTGGACATAAACACGGCCCTTACAGTGGTCGATGGCATCCCCGATTCGCCGGAGAAGGTCACCAACCCAGAGAAGCAGTTCAGGCGTTCCGACTTCACCATACTCTCTGCCGATGCCTTGGTCCGAGCGCTGCTGGATTTCCCCGACGCGCTACGCACGCGAATTGACCGTGTCTATAGTCGACGGGCAGACCTCGACAATGCACTCGATCGCGTCCGAGAACGGTCGGATATCCTACTTGGCCCTCTGCCGGTAGATAGCGTAAATAGGACATGGACCCCAGGGATGGCCGCCGATACCGAGTTCATCATGCTCCTCGGCAAACTTGCAATCGCCAAGAGAACCTTCCTGTCCGCCGGTCGACTGGCGTTCGCAGAACTCAGCCAACTTGCCCTCCATGAAGTAGCAGGTGAGAAACTGTAGTTCCGCCCCTGCCGTCTGAGCTTACTTTTCGTCGAGCGGGGGATCTGGCGCTCGCATTCGCAGACGCATTTCGCGGGTAGCTGTTTCCCGTGATGGTGCGGAGGCGGGGGGGTGGCAGTGGCTTCGGTCGGCGTGGGGTGCTCTGGAGTTGGGTACTGGATGCTGGTCTGCATCGCTCGTTCCTCGCGAAGAGGGGAACGAGGGATGCTTCCGCGACCGGATCTCACCCACTCACGCCGCGCATCTTCGGAATGTTAAGCCCCACGCATTTGAGTGACCGTTTGCTCTTTTTGTACCTCTAGTTAATTCCGACACCAAGCAATGACGGGCCTCCGAGAAGTATTGGGAAAGCTACCAGGTGATCTGCTTGAACCCTCTCCAGATAGGCGGACGCGAGAATCGCCTCGGGTTGCTATCCCTGATTGGATCAGGAAGAGAGAACACGAAGAACTCCCTGGCGCTGCAGGTCGGCCGCGAGACCGAATGAGGGAGAATCCGCCGCTAGATTCAGATACCGATCTTCCGCGTGGCGAGAGGGATGTGAATCCCTGGGACCTTGGCGAATCCTCGCCTGTGTGGGACGGTGAGGGACACGAAGGTTTGGAACCGCGGAAGGTGCGTTCACCTACCGAGGTTATCGAGTCTCCTCTGGGGCAGGAGGTTGTCGAGACTGGTGTAGATGCGCTAGCTTGGTATATTCCATTCCACGTTTCTCCAAGTCGCTGGGGAATCTACTATCGTGAAACTGGCATCGAGTTGATTGCCGAATTTCTCGAAGCCCATGGACTGCCGCGCGGCCTCGCTCTCCCGGGCTCGTTTCGGTTCCTGGAGTCACATGAGGAGTTCCACGGGATTGTTGAGGCCGTCCTGACAACCTACGAACTACTGACGCGGAGGCGAGTCTATTTGGAGGCGGATCGAGACCCCTGGGTGACTCCAAATCCCGCCTTCGTCGGCCTCGTGGAAGAAGCGCTCGGGAATTCGGACTCAATTAGAGCATCTTCAACTCGAGCTCGGCCACTGCTGGCGATGTTCGCTAGCCTTCAGCCGTCTGGCTATAGTGACTGGGAGGACTTTCGCTGGCGAGACCCATTCGTCGAGGGCGTGGACCGTTACGTGAACTCCGCCCAGGACCACGTCGGTATCGGACATCTGGCGGCGGGCCCGACCCTAGTCTGGGCAAGGGGCGTTCGCTGGGAGATCCCAAGATTCGTGGTTCGCGACGCCAAGTCTGGACCCGATCTCGTCTTTCCTCTTCGTTATCGGGGAATCGAATTGCAAGTCCACTTTTCACACGAACATCCCCCGACGCACGTCCATGCGAGGTTTCTCACCGGGGGTGGAGAAGATCGAGCCTACGCGTACCCGAGCCTCGCCCCCGCACGGCGGAAAGACCCGCCGCTGAACTCGCGACAAGAGTTTGAGCTCCGGCGCGCGATAGAAGCTTACCCCCGCTCAAAACTTGAGGCCGAGTTACGACGACAAGAGGCATTGGTTGCATTGCGGAAGTGAGCGGTTGTCGCACTTGACTGGGATGGACCTTAGCTCAATTGCGGCTCGTGGGATCCGCACGCCGCACCTGACGGCGCGCTTGCTAAGGGAACAAATCCAAGTGACGGTTCACAGTCACGAAACCGCGACGGTGGATTCCGTCGGCGCGGGTAAATCGGAGGTTGGATGCTGGACTGCACTGCTCGTTCCTTGCGAAGAGGGGAGCGAGCGATGCGCGGTTGGTGCCCGACCCGGATAAGGCAAAGAGTCTTTTCACCGTGGAGGATTGTGGACGCTGATGTCGACAGGCGCCCCACCGAAAACCTTCATCTCCGACTTGCGGCCCGGTCGGGTCGCGACCATTGAAGCGACCGTGGCCAAGCTCGAGCCGATCCGCGAGGTCGAACAGCGGACTGGTGGCATGAAAAAGGTCCGGAACGGGGTTCTCAAAGATGGCACAGGCGAAATATCGCTCGTGCTCTGGGGCGACGAAGTCGAGATGGTCGTCGAGGGCGAACAGGTCCGAATTGTCGAAGGGTGGGTCAAGGACTACAAGGGCCGACCACAGATCTCACTTGGATGAACGGGAAAGTTGCAGAAGACCTGAGAAAACGGATCAATTGACGGGGTGGCCGCACCAGATTCGTTCGTTTGTGCGGAATCACGGAATTACGGACAGGACATCCAAAAGGTGCCTACTCAATCCCGACTAGTCCCGTCAGGCGGGCAGCGGTGGGGCGCCCGGAGGGCGACCCGCCTTGGACTGAAGTGCGCGGAGCTTCGAAACGGCAATCATCCACTTGTTATCTCGCTCTGACCGGCGCGACTCCGACTGCACCGCGGCAAAGTCGCCGTAGTACAACTCCTGCCAGGACCCCGACTCATCGACCTTGACGACGAGAAGCAGGTCGGCGGTTCCCCTGAACCCGATCTGGTCCGCGGAGTGGTTGGTTTTGACCTGGACGGTCTTGCCATCCAGGGTCCGCGCGTCGTACCCATCAGCACCAGGCGCTCCCTTCTCGAGGTGATAGTACCTGGTGGTCACGTACTCACCGTAGTCGCCGAGGAGGTTTCCGAGTCCCGCCCACTTGTACTCCGGTGCAAGTGCCCGAAGAGCGTGCTGTGCTGAGTAGATAGTCGCGATGATGCTTCTGACGGCGCGAGTGTTCGGTTCGGCTTGCTCCGGCGGCATGGGTTCGTGCGTCATCAAGTCAGGCTACACTATGAATCTCGCTAGAAATCCCTCGTTCTGCATGAAGAGGGGAACGAGCGATGTCCGCGTTTGGTCGCCCGAGTGCGCGGGTTAAAGAACGACAGGCAATTCGAATTCGTGGTCGCCCCGAGTCATGTTC
This sequence comes from uncultured Thermoplasmata archaeon, assembly GCA_963749195.1. GTDB lineage: Archaea > Thermoplasmatota > Thermoplasmata > Lutacidiplasmatales > UBA184 > Lutacidiplasma. Next base: position 26,515 of record CAVVLX010000001.1, on the reverse strand, counting down.
GATATCACGCATTCCTCGAACAGATCTAATCGATTGTCGCTACTCTCCGCAGGGGGAAACCCCTCCTAGTCGGAGCGTCCGAGAATTTCTGAAACGGTTTGGAGACCGAAAACGGGGCTCCAACTTTGTTAGGCAAATTCAACTGGATCTCCGTCACTATGGGCTGACCGCCAGCAGTGCGGGGCTTCGAGTCCTGAGTTCCCTTCTCGCCGGGCTTCGAGTCCCCGGATGGGAGAGAGGGCGGAGGATCGGGACTCTCTTACGCAGTGGGCGGACCTGCGGTGACCTTTACAGCAGTACCCATTGAGCCCACCGGGGCCGCAATCGCGAGGTTCTCGACGACCGACTCGAACTTGAGGTCGAGACCATAGCCGACTTTCGATGGACCGAACTGATCGATCGCTCGCGCCGCGGCGACTAGGTCATTCACCTTTCGGGCGAAAACCGCCCAGTCGTTTAGGGGAATCTGGCCTACCTTTGCCAGGCCCATCTGTTGCGCGTTCAGGGTGAAGTCCTGGATGTAGGTGATTGATGATCCAATGTAGGATCGGACTAGATATGCGGCGAACGCGTAGGAGCGACTATCCCGACGCGCCGTAGTGTCGAGGAGGTGCGTCGCAGTGTTCCTGATCGTGATCCAGTCTCCAGCGTGCGTCGACCAAAACCCGGTCGCCCTCTGCGCCGCTTCGAAGCGCTGCCGCTCCCCTTCGTTGAACGCAGAGGGCCGGTCGGTGTTCAACGTGGCTGAGTAGATTCGCCACCATTCGTTGAGGACACTCCGAGCGGCACTTCCGAATCGGTCAATACGCTGTCCGAGAACATCTTCGACTTGCACAATAAGCCCCTCGAGGGCCGCGACCATCTCAGGGTGACTCCTGACATGTCTTCGAAGTTTCCAATCTTGCCAAGCTTGGGACGACTTGGCATACCCCTCCGAGTACGCCCAAATAAGCACGAGAAAGAGGGTGACAATCACTCCCAGAGTAATGAGCCGTTCTTCTGAGTACTGCTCGAAGACTACAAGCTGAAGAAGGGCGGCGAGGATCAAGGCAGCTGTTACAATCAGGATCGCGGCGCGTCGGTCCGCTGACGGCTCAAGGTTCCCTGATGTCATTCGGCGCGCCTCTACGTAGGCAGGCACGTCCTCGTGCCCGCGTCCCTCAGCCGTAGAGTCAGGGCCGGCTAATCAATCGCTCGGTTAGCGTACGACGCTAGCTGGCATGACACCGGAGGTTGGTCTGCATCGCTCGTACCTAGCAAATAGGGGAACGAGCGATGTGCGGCTGGTATCCGACCCAGTTCAGGCGAAGAGTCTTTTCCCAACAGGAAGCTGGGGGGCGATGATGTCGACCGGGGCTCCACCGAAGACTTTCATCTCCGACTTGCGACCCGGCAGGGTCGCGACCATCGAGGTAACCGTGGCGAAGCTCGAGCAGGTCAGAGAGCTCGAACAGCGGACTGGCGGAATGAAGAAGGTTCGGAACGGGACTCTCAAGGACGGAACCGGTGAGATCTCACTCGTCCTGTGGGGCGACGAGGTGGAGTTGGTCGCCGAAGGTGACAAAGTCCAGATTGTCGAGGGCTGGGTGAAGGACTACAAGGGAAGACCGCAGATCTCGCTCGGGAGGACCGGCAAGATCGAGAAATTATGACGGGTATGCGTGCTCTCGGAAGGTGGAGGCAAACCGGGGGGGTTTCGTGGTGACTCTCGTGAGGGAGGCACACCCCCCCCAGTTCTGGAGAAAGCGAGATCGTCTACCCTCAAGTGGCCTTGATGCAGATTTGGAATGAGCGAGAACTCCCCTGCCCCGGAGGGTAGCTGCCCACCCTCAGTAATCGATCGCGTTCGACTTTACCAGGAGAACTTGGCTGAGTACCACTCACCGACTTTCAACGAAGCAAATCTCCGAAACAGCTTCCTCCAAACATTGTTCCATGACGGTCTTGGGTGGGACGTCAACAACGATGCGGGGGCTGCCGAGTCATACAAAGATGTGTTAGTTGAAGAAACTCTCAGCCTGAAGCATGGAGTCCAGCGCCTGGACTACGTGTTTCGGATTGGTGGAATTCCCAAGTTTATCGTAGAAGCGAAAAAGCCGTCGATTAATATTTTGGAAGCTCAGGATCCGGCACTCCAGCTCCGGCGCTACGGCTGGAATAAGAAACTTCCATTATGTGTTCTCACCAACTTCGAAGCTTTTGCAATCTATGATACGAGGGTTCGTCCCAAGCCGGAGGATGGAGCCGGCGTAGCCCGATTACGATACTACAGCTACACGGACTATCCACAGAAATGGCCTGAGCTTTGGCAAGTATTCAGTCACAAGAGTGTTCTCAGCGGTCGCTTTGATCGAGAGACCCAACGCCAACCCACCAGGGGCAGGGAGGAAGTCGACGAAACATTCCTTCGGGAAATCGAGCTCTGGAGAGAGGACTTAGCAAAGAACCTGAAATTGCGGAATCCCTCCCTAAACCGTCAGGAACTCAACTTTGCCGTCCAGGCAACGATCGATCGGATTATCTTCTTACGAATCTGCGAAGACAGAGGGGTCGAGCCTCCCCGTCGGCTCAAATCCTCCCTCGGAAGCGGCCCGATTTACCCGAGACTCGTTGATCTGTTCCTGCAAGCGGACCAAAGGTACAACTCCGGGATTTTCCATTTCGAGAAGGAACGTGGAAGGGCGAGCACCGCTGATGCCCTGACCCCGAAATTGATTGTGGACGACGAGGTCCTGGAGCGGATTGTTTCACGCCTGTATCCCCCCGTTTCTCCGTATGATTTCAGCGCCCTTCCGGTTGAAATTCTTGGCCAGGTTTACGAACGATTTCTCGGAAAAGTCATTGAGGTCACCGAGAAAAGAGCACGAATCGAACCAAAACCCGAGGTTCGAAAGGCGGGCGGAGTCTACTACACACCGAGTTTTATCGTCGACAGAATTGTGCGTGAGACCCTCGGACCTTTGACAGAGGGGAAGAGCCCCGACGACGTCGCGACTTTGAGGGTGGTTGATCCTGCGTGTGGGTCCGGGTCTTTCTTGATTGGAGGCTACCAATTCTTGCTCGACTGGCACCTGGGTGAATACATCAAGGAACCACGCCGATGGAAGGCCCGAATTGCGGAGACCGGTGCTTCGTCATTTGTGCTAGTACCCAAAGAGCGTCGCCGAATTTTGCTGCAGAATGTATTCGGGGTCGACATCGACCCACAGGCTGTTGAGGTAACGAAGCTGTCCCTCCTTCTCAAGGTTCTTGAACGAACCCCTGGGGAAGTTCTCGACCTGCAGCTGAAGCTGAGCCATGAAAGGGCACTCCCTGACCTCGACGCGAACATCCGATGTGGAAACAGCTTGCTCGATTATCGGCAAATTGGACAGATTCTGCTCGACGATGATACCCGCCGGCGCGTGAATCCCTTTGATTGGAAGAGTGAATTTCCCGGGATCTTTGAGAAGGGAGGCTTTGACGTTGTCCTCGGAAATCCACCCTATATCCGCGTCCAACTGATGAAAGAGTGGGCCCCTCTCGAGGTTGAACTTTACAAGAGGAACTACAAGGCCGCGAGCAAAGGGAACTACGACATTTACGTCTGCTTTATCGAACGAGGTCTCTCGCTCCTTAGCCCGAGGGGACGCTTAGGGTTCATACTACCGCACAAGTTTTTCAACGCAGTGTATGGCGCATCCGTTCGTGAGCTAATCAGTAGTGGACATTACCTCTCCGAAGTCGTTCACTTCGGACATCAGCAAGTTTTCCAGGATGCCACCACTTACACCTGCCTCCTGTTCCTCGACAAGGCAGGTTCCAGAGAATGCAACGTGGCAATGGTCGATAACCTTCAGGATTGGATTCTGCAGGGTAGCGCGCGAGAAGGGGTTGTTCCCGCGACCAAGATAGGCGGCAAGGTCTAGAATTTCAACGTCGGACCGAGCGTGGGGCTCTTGGAGAAGCTGAACGCGAAAGCCTCCCCGTTGGGCGAAGTGGCAGAGGTATTCGTGGGCCTGCAAACGAGTGCGGATGACGTTTTCATACTTGATTTGGTCAAGAAGACGTCCGGCGGTCTAGTTCTCAGATCGGAGGCACTCGGACACGATGTCGAGATTGAAGAAACCTATGTTCATCCCTTGGTTTCTGGAACCGACGTGAAACGATATGCTCCTTTATCGGAGCGGCAATTCATAATCTTCCCCTACAAAGTTGATCCCGAAGTCGCCCTCATTCCGATGTCGACTCTCCGAGAGGATGCCCCCTTCACAGCGGCCTACTTAACAGTGAATCGACAACGATTAGTGGATCGTGAGAGGGGCCGGATGCGGGGTAAGGATTGGCAGGGTTACCTCTATCTCAAGAACATGAAAAGGCAGGCGCGGCCGAAGATCTGCGTACCTCGGCTCGTGGAGAGGCTTTCCGCCACTGCCGACAGCGCTGGCCAGTTTTATCTTGACAACGTTGACGTCAATGGAATTGTATGGAGGAGGGAGTTCTCCCGGCATTCAGAACTCTATCTCTTGGGATTGTTGAACAGCCGCCTGCTCGATTGGAACTTTCAACAGGTCAGTGCTCCGTTCCGAGGTGGTTATAAGTCAGCTAACAAGCAGTTTCTTTCCCCCCTCGCAATTCGAATAATCGACTTCAGTAATGCAGATGACGAAGCGAAACACGATCGAATCGTAGAGTTAGTTACGTCAAGGATGCAATCTGGGAGGGAACTGGAAGGTGCTCGAACCGATGCCGAACGCCAACTCTTGCTGAGACAAGTGGCGGCTACGGATGAGGAAATCGACCGTGCGATCTACCAATTGTACGACCTTTCTGATGATGACGTGAAAATGGTCGAAAGCACGCTTAGCCTCGGTGAACGTCCCCCCTCCGTACCCTGATTGGGTCGTGGAATACGGGACCCTGTCCGCCGCGACCTAGATATCCTCGCCCGTGCGTCTCGCCCTGAACTCGCGCTTCAAAGGAATGAATGGCAACTGAAGGAACCGGACTTATCCGCGGAAGACGGAAGAAGTCTCACGCGGAGTGGCTCAAGGACCAGCTCGCCCCGCTGGTCGAGATCGGCGAGCGCGTCGCTACAGTTCACACAGACGTGGCTCACACGTACGGCTGGCATACTGGGCTGAAGCTTGCTGCCATTCGTCACGCGACTGACGTCTTCTCGACAGTTGGCCGATCGGTTGTGCACGACGACCACACTTACCGGAAGTCAGTCTATTTGGATCTGTTCGCAGGTTGCGGCTTGAATCGAATGGCGAACGGCGACGTCGTAGCCGGTTCGCCCTTCGTCGGACTTTCAGCGCCAAGAGCGTTCGATCAGATAATCCTCGTCGAAGCCCGCGCAGATTACTGCGAGGCACTTCGGGCCAGAGTTGCGCTGAGCCCTGACGTCCGGGTCACCATTGTCGACGGCGATTGCAACAACTCGGTCCCCCGAATCCTCGAAAAGGTCGGCGAGAAGAACTCGATGGTCTTCACCGTCCTCGACCAGGAAACACTCCAAGCTAAGTGGGAAACTATACGGCAGCTTTCGGATGCCTTCCGAGCCCTGGACATTTTCCTAACCCTCCCTACTGGAATCGAGCGAGTCCTAGCCGCGGCCGAGGGACAGGCACGGGCTTCCCCTACAATGGAGGCGACCACGGGTTTGACGGTCGCTGAAATCCTGCGTATGGGGGAAGGCTCGGCTAGCGACGCAATCGCGGGCCAAATCCGGGAAGTTCTCGGTCGGGAACTGGGCCAGACATGCCTTATCAGGGACACGGAAAACCGACCTCTGTACGAGGTGCAAATCTACACGCGCTCCACCCGCGGGAAGTCGCCCTACTGGAAGGGATACGAGGCGATCGCGGGCCGGCTCGAGCACCTTTCTGCTCGTGAGGTGGAAGGGGCGCTGAATGACATCAAAGGACGCAGCCTAGGATCCCGAAACTGAGTATGGGAAACTGTCCCACGTCCTGCCATCGAGAAGTCTGCCGTTCCGGTGTTTCTGCACGCCCCCCCACTGTTTGAAGAAAAAGGGAACCGATTCGCGGCGACACTTGTCACGAAGACCCGTGACCCATTCCCTCTTCATCGGGCGAGCATGAGGACCGCTCTCGCCGCCAACAATCACCCAATGAATCCCGGAAAGATCAAGACTGGTGAGGGGACCAATCAGGGGCTCTAGAGAAAGGAAGCGAACGTTCGCTGGAACCTTTCTGAGCTCCTCCGCTCGCCACGCGACATCTGCGTTCTCTATGCTCACGCCCTGCCAAATGTTGGGCCTCCAAGGCAGCGATCTACCAAGCTTCCCCAACCTTTCGGCCCGCTTGGTAAGAATCTGGAATGTGTGCCATCGGGCTTCGACCATCGTCGCGAAGATATTTCGGATGTACGGATCGGGAACCCCAGGGTGATACAGGTCGCTCATGGAGTTCACGAATATTCGCTTCGGCTCCTTCCACTCGAGCGGAAGGCGGAGGCGATCTGGCCAGAGTTTCAGGTCGAATCCCTGCTCGTACGGATGTCCCTTAACGTCGCGGAAGCGTTCTGCGAATCGAAGGGCGTAACAGTGCTTACAGCCCTGACTCACCTTCGTGCAGCCGGTGACAGGGTTCCATGTCGCATCGGTCCACTCGATCGACGAGACTTCGCTCATCGGCAGACCCTCGGACGGTGAGACGGGCCCGGCCATATACTTGGCGTCGGAGAGGCGACGAAACGGCCGGATTCGGGTATATAGACGGCGTTCACACCCCCTTTCTCCGGTGCGCTGTGCACTCGCACCTTGCGAAAGAAAAAGGCGCCCCGGGTTGCCCCGGGGCGGAAAGGGTTAGCTCCTTATCGGTGGAGGACCGAGGGGGAGCAGAGCGCAAACGATTGACGAGATCGGACGGGGCGAGGTCAGTGGGGCCCCCGAAAGGGCAACGGCCTGACGTAGTCTCAGATGATGGGCGAGCTGACCGCACTCCTTGGGGGGAACCCAGGCGTAGGAGAGGGACGACTGTGTGATGTAGCGAGGCATGGGTCGATAGTTTCGCGGGCCGAAGCCTCTCGGCTCCAGTCAGAGAGGTCGTGCAGAGTCGGTCGCGAACTTCGTTACTTCGGCCCGGGCGATCGATAGATGTTGCGACAACCTCGTCAACAAATGCCGCAGCTGCTCCCGCGTGATACTTCCGTTCAGATCGAGCGAAAGAGCGTGCACCTTTCGGGAATGATCTCGGTTGAGTACGATCTCGGCGGCGTTCCCATCATCCCCCCGGAGATGGGCGTGGAATCCGGTAGCCGATCGGACCTCCTCCAGCGCATCCTCGTGGATCGTTCGGAGTATGGTTCCGATGGCCGCGCCACCGAGATGATCGCCCTCCGGGGGGTTCGGTAGGATTCCGCTTGGAAGGAGCTCCCAACTGTGGACCTTGCGCAGACCGATCGTGGTCATCGCTGACAACGTCTGGCCAATGAGCGTCAGGAGATCCTCGCTCTCAACAATTCGGCGGGCGTGGAGCACGTTACGGAGGACTTCCAGGTGAGGAAACGGCACCTCGACGGTTCGTCCGCCCGCGAGGTCGATCTCGAGACGCAGATGTCGAAACGGTCTCCGATGACCTTTCGAAGGCACGCGCGAGGCCCAATCGAGGATGTTGCCGGGCCCGATCAATCCCGGGGCGGAGTGGGGTGGGTTCGCCTCGTCGCGAGCGAAGACTCCATCGCTTCGTTCGCCCATGAGCCCCGACCCCCCAATGAACCAGACGGGCCGACCCCGATAAGGTGTCTCTTCGCCCTCAAACCGGCTACACTCTAAATAGCTCGACCGTCCATAAAGGATCGAGGAAACGAAGTCGGGCCGTGCGGAGCTCTTCTCAACGCTGCTGAGAAGGGGAGCTCGGGTCCGCAACCGCTTATCCGGGAGCGCCATCCAGATGCCGAGGCCGAGAGGCATGAGTGAATGAACCCGGATACTCCGCCGCTCGTGCCCTATTTCGACGCGCCCACGTTCGCGCGGGCCACTTCGGTGTTCTTGGGCGGTACGTGTCGTCTGGCCCTCAATCACCTCGCGTTTGAATGCGCGTCGCGGATCAACGAAAACTTTCTGTGGCTGGAGGTCCGCCGTCCCGGAGTACCGTCGGATCCCCAGGACCCTGCGACTGCCGGTCGGATTCCGGCTCGACGCGTACTCGTCGCCGTTCCCCCAGTCACGTCCATTAGGCCCGAAACGAAGGAGCGACCCCGTCCGATTGTCGTCCGCCGGTCGGAGGGAGCGCGAGAAGAGCTCGGGCAGCTCGCTGACTTTCTCCGAATCCCCCACTTCCTCCAATCGCTGTTCCCTCGCCTCAGCTCAGGGGGGCGACCGAATGTTTTCGTGATGGTGAACAGCGACGAGATTGTCAACATCTACCCGGATTCCTTAGAGCAGACTCGCGCGTTCCTTCAAGTGTTCCGCCAGGAAAAGGTCACTTTGGTGGTCGCCTACTGTGGTACCCCGCCAACGGCTCGGTTTGCGTTCGACTACGTTTTTGGGGTGAGCACGCCGGATTCCCCGCAATGGCGGACCAGTACGGTCCGATGCGAGCAGAGCCCAAAAAGCGCCCCGTTTCCGGCTGGTTCACCGCGTCCGGTGTTCGGTCCAGACTGACGGCGATCGAACGACGTACCGAGGCGCATAACCTTCGCGAGGCGACTCGAGATTAGAAATTCTCCGGACCATTGCGGCTGATGTAGTCTACGAGTACGTGCCATTCCCTCCGCTTCGCGTAGTGGAGAAGGTGGTGGGGGTGAAAGTACAGTCCCATGAGCTCCGCCGCGTCACCGGGGGCGAGGAGCCGGCTCTGGAACTGAAGGGCGATCGGGTTTCCGTCGAATGATTGATTGCAAGCAAAGCAAACCGCGGTCTTGGGTGCGGCCACGGACCTTTTCTCGAGATCCATCACTTCGACATCGCTCCGTGGCCTACAATACACTTCGCGTGCAATTGTTCGTAAATCATGCCCACACCATCCCTACGGCAAGTGTTTCCGATTTCATGGTCGTTCGCCGGACACGACCTCACCCCTGAGAGGGCACGCCAAGGAGGCGGTGTCGGGAAGGGGCAGCGGCCATTCGCTTCCGAATCCTACTTCTTGACCAATTTGGCCGTTTCAGTCAGGTTGTCGAGTGCTTCTTTGGGAGTGAGCTCCCAATGCTTGGCAGCTTTCTCGATATCCTCCCAAACAATGTCCCCTGCCTTGTGTCAATCATTCGGCATTTTGCAGCCGCAGGCAAGGCACATTCGATTGCCTCATTGGCGCATGCCCGGCCGGCGGACGACAAACTCGCTTTAGGGAGCCTTTGTCGGTAGAGGATGATCCGGCTCGAGCGGGGTTCTCCTGCTACTACGCCGCTGGGACGCGAGCGGATCCGACGGTATCCCGAGACGAGCGAGAGTCTTAACACCTAAACCTTTTCGTCCTCGGCGGGGTCGAGCGGTCTGGTCGAGCACTAATGGCAACTTCGGGAGGAATTCAACTCACGTTCCCCGACGGACGGCAGTTGAGCGTACCAATCGCGACCCGCGCTGGGGACGCCCTCTCCGAATGGAATCCCGCCAAGGGCGGCGAATTCCTCGCAGCGCTGTTCGATGGTATCCCCATCGACCTCGATCAGCGACTGGATCGATCAGGGACGCTCGCCCCGCTTACGTTCGACGATCGCATGGGTCGCGACATCCTCCAACACTCCTCGGCTCATCTCGTCGCAAAGGCGGTGGTCGAGTCGATCCCGGAGGCGAAACCGACCGTGGGACCCCCGACCGAGGAGGGATTCTACTACGACTTTGACGTGCGCCCGCTCACCCCCGAAGACATGGCGCGTGTCCTCGCCTCGATCGAACGATCGATCGAACTCGAAGACCGATTCGAGCGACGCGAGATGACTCGCGATGAAGCCGAGTTGATCTTCGCCTCCAATCCCCACAAATTGGGCTACATTCGAGAGATTCCGCCCGGCGAACTGGTTTCGGCGTACGCCACGGGGAGCTTTGTGGACTTATGCAAGGGACCCCACGTCCCGAATACACGCTGGCTCCGAGGGATCCACGTCTTGGGATACTCGGCCATTCGGGAGGGCGGAACCCGGGACGGGGCTCCCTTACAGCGCATTCGCGGAGTCGGATTTCCGGACCCGGACCGTCTGAAGCGCTATCTAAAGCTCCGGGCCGAGGCGGAAGCGCGCGATCATCGAGTGATCGGCCCGCGTCTGGAGTTGTTCTTATTCGGGGACGAGGCGCCAGGCTTCCCCTTCTGGCTGCCGAAGGGGATGATCATGCTTCGAGAGCTGGAACGCTTCGTCACCGAACATCTGCAACGCTCCGGGTATTCGGAAGTCCGGACCCCGCTCCTCTTCGCCCAATCAGTGTACGAGACCAGCGGTCATTGGGAACATTACCGGGAGAACATGTTCCTGACGACCACCGAAGACCGAACGTTCGGATGGAAGCCGATGAACTGCCCGGGGTCGATGTTGATCTTTCGCTCGCGGGCCCGCAGCTATCGCGAGTTGCCGATGCGACTCGCCGAGTTTGCCCCGCTCCATCGCTTGGAACCGAGCGGAACGCTCCACGGTCTGACCCGCGTGCGCGAAATGGTCCAGGACGACGCGCACATTTTCGTCACGGAAGAGCAGGTCGAACCCGAACTGCGCGTACTGCTAGAATGGATTCGCGAGGCGTTCACGACGTTTCGTCTCTCCTGGTCGTTCGAACTCTCCACACGGCCGGCCGGTTCGCTCGGAAATTCAGCGGATTGGGATCGAGCAGAAGCGACCCTCAGCAAGGTTCTGAAGGAGTCCGGCGTAGATTATCGAGTCGGAGCCGGCGAGGGGGCGTTCTACGCTCCCAAGATCGATGTTCACATCCGCGACTCCCTGGGACGACCTTGGCAGACCGGAACGATTCAGCTCGATTACCAGATGCCGCGCAGATTCGGACTCGAATACCAGGGTCCGGATGGCCAGCTGCACACCCCGATCGTCATCCATCGGACGATTCTGGGAACCTGGGAACGATTCCTCGGCGTATTCATCGAACATTGTTCGGGACGATTTCCTCCCTGGTTGGCGCCCGTCCAACTCCGAGTACTCCCCGTCACCGATCGAAATGAAGACGCCGCGCGTGGTCTTCGAGAAGAACTCGTCGCGCGAGGCATTCGGGCGGAGACCGTCGATCCGCACGAGACGTTGGGCAAGCGAGTGCGCTCGGCGGAGCTCGACCGGATCCCGTATGTCGCCGTGGTGGGCGACGCGGAGGCAGCCGCCGGTTCGGTGACATTGCGCATCCGCGGAGAGAAGAGCCAACAATCGTTGTCGCGTCCGGAACTGCTCGAGCGGCTGCTCCAACGAATCCAGAGCCGGTCGTATGATCCGTGAGTGGATCGAACTCAACGGCGCTGCGAACGAGCGGACCGTCGAGCCACTTTACGCGCATCCAAGTACATCGATTCGAGGTCGGCTGCGTTCACTTGATGCGCCGAACGCAAATGCGCCCGCATCCGAACGAGTTCCACGCTTTGCCCGCAGACCCGGCACGGAAGGCGCGACCGCCGAAGGCCAGAATCGTGCGAGGTGACCGGCTGCATCCGCCTCTCCTTGGCGTTTGCAGGATATAGAGTTCCCCGTTCTATCGAATCGGAATCGGCCGTTCTCGGCAATCCTTTAATAACGCGCCGCTACAGCGCTCCTCGATTTAGAAGGGGCAGCCGGGATGAGCCTGACCACACCGCAGATCGAGGGACTGATCTTCCTCGCGTCCGTGCTCGCGCTCGCATACGCCGGGATCCAGACACTTCTCTTGCTCCGGGAAGACGAAGGAACGGAGGAGATGCGTCGGATCTCGGAGGCAATCCGCGAAGGGGCTATTGCATTTCTGCGGCGGGAGTACACGGTCGTTTTCGTCGTGGCGATCGCGCTCGCCGTCATCATCGCCGTCGCCTTTGGAATCAGTACCAATGGCCCGCGACTCGCCGTTGGCTTCCTCTTTGGAGCAGCGGGGAGCGCGCTCGCCGGAGCTCTCGGCATGCTCGTCTCCGTCCGGGCCAACGTTCGGACGGCGGCGCATGCGCGCAAGGCGAATCTGCCGGCCACGATGCGATACGCCTTCCGCGGCGGCTCCGTCACCGGACTCTGCGTCGCCGGACTCGCTTTGCTCGAGCTCATCGGCTTCTACGCATGGTTCGGAGGCAACATCCTCCAAATGGTCGGGCTCTTGTTCGGCGCGTCGCTGATGAGTCTCTTCGCCCGGGTCGGCGGCGGGATCTACACGAAGGGGGCGGACGTCGGTGCCGATCTCGTGGGGAAGGTCGAGGCGGGCATTCCCGAAGACGATCCACGGAACCCCGCCGTGATCGCGGACAACGTGGGAGATAATGTCGGGGATTGCGCCGGAATGGCCGCCGATCTCTTCGAAACCTACGTGGTGACGGCGATGAGCGTCATGCTCCTCGCCTCGTTGATCCCCGCCGTCACCACGGACTTTCCTACCGCGATTCTGTATCCACTCATCGTCTGCGCATGGGCGATCTTGGCCACGATCGTGGGGACCTTCTTCGTCTGGATGCGTCCGGGGGGAACGATCATGGGTGCCCTTTACCAGGGCCTCGCCGCGACCACGTTGGTGGGAGTGGTGGGACTCTACGCCCTCGACTACTGGTTCATGAATGCCAGTTCGGGAATCTTTGTCGCGACGGTCGTGGGATTGCTCGTCATGATCTTCATTGTGCTCGCGACGGACTACTACACTTCCGCGAAGTACCGTCCCGTTCACCGGATCGCCGAAGCCGCTCAGGCCGGCGGGGGTCCAACGGTCATTACCGGTCTCTCAGTGGGTCTGGAATCCGCCATGGTCTCGGGGGTCGTGATCGTCACCGGAACCCTGGTGGCGTACCTGGCGGTGGGCTGGCAGGGTTGGTGGATCGCCCCCAACAGCGAGCTGGGGCTTTACGGGGTGGGTTTGGCAGCCGCGAGTATGCTGGCCGTCACGGGCATGATCATTTCCATCGACTCATTTGGACCCATCACCGACAACGCGGGAGGGATCGCGGAAATGGCGAATCTCCCGGCAGTAGCGCGCGCCGTCACGGACCCATTGGACGCGGTGGGGAATACGACGAAGGCGATCACGAAAGGATATGCGATCGGTTCCGCGGTTCTTGCCGCGCTGGCCCTCTTTGCGGCCTACATCTTCGCGGGCGCCCAGGATGCCGGGATTTCGTACGGTGCGTTCGTCTCCAAAATGACCATCGACAATCCGCTGATCGTGGCGGGGCTGATTTTTGGGGCGATCTTGCCGTTCTTCTTCACGTCCTTCCTCATGAACGCGGTCGGCGTGGCGGCCCAGGCGATCGTGTTCGAGGTTCGACGCCAATTCCGGGAGATCCCCGGGATCCTCGAAGGGTCGGGCAAGCCCGAGTACGGAAAGTGTGTGGACATCGTGACCCTCGTGGCCCTCCAACAACTCGCCGTCCCTGCCGCCATCGCCGTCGCGACTCCCTTATTGGTCGGGTTTATCCTCGGGCCGATCGCCCTCGCGGGCGTCCTGCTCGGAGTGATCCTCTCGGGATTCCCGCTCGCACTCATGATGACGACCGGCGGGGGTGCGTGGGACAACGCGAAGAAATACATTGAGAGCGGCCACTTTGGAGGCAAGCATTCCGACGCGCACAAAGCGGCCGTCGTCGGAGATACGGTCGGCGACGCGACGAAGGACACCGCCGGCCCCGCGATCAACCCGCTGATCAAAGTCGTGAACACGATCTCGATTCTTTTCATCGCGCTCATCGTAGCGCATTCGATCATTCACTTCTGAGCGCGCGTCCTCGGCCCCGAGGTGTATCGACGGGTTCTTAACCGCTGATGGGTTGCGTGGATTGGGAGGCTTACCCGATGTGCGATACTTGCGGATGTAATTCGGATACCGAAAAGAAGGAGAAGTAAGCCGGTCGATCCCGCGCCGGCGCTTCCTCGCTCTTCGCGAGCGAGTGTCCGATGGGCGTAGCCATGGCCCGGAAGACCTTGGGGGATCGAGAGCGATCGGCAGTCCCCTGTATTTTTGACGAGTCCGTCAAGCGTAGTGACTCAAGGAAGAGCGTTCCTTTCGGGCGTCCTCGCTTTTTTCGCCCCGCTCTTCGGCGCGATGCTCTTGCTCGCATTCCTCTTCCGTGACCCACAGAAATTTGAGGTCCTCGGGATGGTCGTGCGCAATGAACGCACCGGCTTCGAAGGCCGAGCTGAGCAACTCCTCGAGATTGTCGGCATCGGTTCCTTCGAGCCGACCCGCGGTTCGCCAGTACCAGTCCGGTGCTTTTCCCGCTGCCTGCAGATATTCAGTGACGAGATCATACACGGAACCCCGTGAATCCGCAAGTCGCACGTGGAGGTGCCGGTGCTCTTCGTCGTTCGCCGGCTCGTCAGGGGGAGGGGGCATCGGGCGCGGAAGTCGTGGCGGTCCTATAAGTCCTACCGGAGCTCCCGGCAGAACTAGCCCCAATCCTTCAAGAGCCGCAGCGGAATCCCCTCGAAAGGTGCGAATGCAGAGTGATACTCCGCCACCTCCGCCGCCACAGCGATCCGGCTGATGCGGCGCCGGGCTCGGGAAACCCTCGCTACGTCTATCTCATTCAGCGACTCCGCGGTCGACAGATCACCATGGAAGAGGCGACGGAGCTCTTCGCGCTGATGGATGGCATGATTCGGATCTCGGAGTCCCGCCTCGCGATGGTCATCTCGTCGACGACCTCGGGGCCGGCCCCGTCGCGGCTCGGAAGACCCCGCCTAGGTCTCCCCCGGCTCGGCGGGGCGGGGGTGCCGGATGATCTCCTCTGGCTCGCGATCTTGGGGGCGGGCGCCGGCGCCGGAGTCTTGGCCGCGATCGCGAAGAAGGCGGGCGAGTCGATGGGGGGAACTTCGATCGCAAGTAGCGCAGCCAAACCGACTCGAAAGACTTCGTAGAAGGGCGCATGGATCCGCGCAACTTCGTCTTCGCCCACCTCGCCGACGCGCATGTCGGGGCGTGGCCCCGTGACCCGGCCGTGCGCGCGGCGCTTCGGGAAAGCGTCTTGCGAGCCCTCGAGGAAGTCGAACGAAGAGATTGCCAATTTTTGCTGATCTCGGGCGATCTCTTTCACACGGCGAGTCCGGAGCCCGCAGAGGTGGCGCCGATCGCCGCCGCTCTCCGTCGGTTGGTCGACCACGGACGGCGGGTTTACGTCATCTATGGGTCCCACGACTACGTGGCGCATCGTACGAGTTGGCTCGATGTGCTCGCCGAGACGGGCGTCTTTCTGAAGGTCGCTCCAGAAGCGGTCCGGGCGGAAGGGGATCGATGGACGCTCCCCTTCCAGATGGACACGGAAACCGGCGCTCGCATCGCGGGGATCTCCGGGCGCTCCCACGGACTCGACCGGGCATACTTTGCCGCCGTCGACTCGGAAGCGTTCCGGGCCGAACCGGGTTTCAAGATCTTTCAATTCCACGCGGCGATCCAAGAGTTCCTACCGGCCTCCCTCCGCGCCCATATCCAGGGGATCAGCGTCTACGATCTGCCGGGAGGATGCGATTACTACGCGGGAGGCCACATCCATTATTCCTACCAGGGCGAAGGCCCCGAGGGGGGACTTCTCGTGAATCCGGGCGCGGTCTTCGGGACCAGCCTCACCGACCTTCGGAATGCCGTAACCCAGACCACGCACCAAGGCGTCGTGATCGTCACCGTGCGCGACGGGGTCCCCACCGCGGAGTACGTGGATACCGCGCCGCGGGAGGTGCTCCGGGTCGTAGACCTCGACGTCTCCGGAAAATCGGTCGAAGCCGCCAAGGCCGAGATTCAGGAACGCGTGACCTCCCAATCAGCACGCGGGACGCTCGTCTTTCCCCACCTCCACGGCATCTTGGCGGATGGAACGCTCGCCGATCTCGGACTCTCCGAGACGGCACGCGTGGCCGGTGACCAGGGCGCCGGCACGGTCCATTGGGACGTCCGAGACCTCACTCTCTCCGCGAGTGCGGAGCTCGGACCGGTGGTCAGTGAAAGCGAGATCGAACGAGCGCTCCTTCAACAGCTTTTGGCCGATTCGAGTGGCACGCTCTCCGAGCTCTCCGGGAAGGAAGGGGAACGAATGGTCCGCGAACTGTTGCGGGAGTTGGGAACTCCGCGCGGTGACGGAGAAGCCCGGCAGGATTACGAAACGAGCCGCATTGAAAGCGCGTTCAAGATCCTCCAGGTCGGGAGGCCCGCGCGCGTCCGAGGGGCCGAATAATGCAGTTGCGCCGGATCGAAGTGCGGAACATCCGCAGTTACGAATCGGGGGTTCTGGACGTCGGCCCCGGGACCACCTTGATCGCCGGGGACGTCGGCGCCGGCAAGACGTCCCTCCTCTACGCGATCGAGATGGCGCTGTTCGGATTCGCCGAAGTCGACGCCACGTATCTCGTCCGGCACCAAGCCGGCCATGCCGAGGTCCAGGTGACGCTATCGGAGGGGCCGCACTTTTACCGGATCACTCGTCGCTTTCGCCGGGTCATTCGCCGCGGCCGCGAAACCTTCGAGCCCGAGAAGGTCACCTTCAGCGTCGATGGAGCGACGACGCCGTACTCCGCGACGGAACTCCGTCAGCGCGTCATCGAGCTTCTGGGTTTCCCGGACAACCCCAATCCCCGCGCGCATTCCGACCTCTGGCGTTGGGCGGTGTACATCCCCCAGGAAAAGATGCGGGAGGTTCTTTCGCAAGATCCGGCGGAACGTTTGGAAACGGTGCGGAAAGCGCTCGGCGTCGAACGATTTCGGACCGCATCGGACAATGCTCAGTTGGTAGCGACCGAGCTGCGTCGTCGGGCGGAAAGTCGAGAGTCCGAGTCCGGACGACTGGCGCATTGGGAAGAAGAACATCCGCGCCGCGTCGCTGAGATCGCGGAACTTCAGAACCTGCTGCAGACCCAGTTGGCCGCCCAAACCCTCGCCGAAGCCACGACGGCCGAAGCCGAACGAGCGCTGGAGGCGATGGAGGAACGGCTGCGCATCTGGGAAGCCGACCGCCGAGAACTCGACGGTTTGCGGCGTCAAGAGGAAGAGGACGTGCGGCTGCGGGATTCCGCCGAGCGCCGTAGAGCCGATCGCTCGACCACCATCGATCGGTTGAGCCGCGAAGTCGAAGAATGGCAAGAGCGCGCGGAGGGGAGCGAGGAACTTCGGGTGGCGGTGGAGCAGAATCGAGCCGAGGTTACGAGTCTCCGACTCCGCCTGGGGGAGCTCGAGGAACAACGAAACCACCGCACCCGTGCCGAGGCGGAAGCGCGAGCCGCCGAACGCTCCTTGAAGGAAGGGCGGGGGACGGAGCGCGAGGCTGAGGCGGAACTCGAAGGGGCTCAGCGGAGCAGTGAATCGTTACGGCTCGAGGGTCCTCAGCGAGAACCTCCTGCGCCGACACCGCAGACGCTGGTCGACCTCGACCGACAACTCGAGGAGATCCGCGAGCGAGAGACCGCCGCCGCGCAGCGAGCGAGTCGGGCCCGGGCCGAGTTCGCGGAGTGGGAGGAGCTTCTGGAGGCCGGCGTTTGCCCGCGCTGCCATCAGACGGTCCGGTCCGAAGATTTCGCCCGTCATCGGTCGGAAGCTTCGAGCGAACTCGAAATCGCGGACCGAGAGTACGCGACCATTTCGGAGGAGCGAACCCGTCGCGAGGAAGAACGACGATCGCGCGAGCGGTACGAACGGGCGCACGACCGTTGGGAACAGCTCGATCAGCGCAGGACTAGCGCGCGCCAGGAGCTCGAGCGTTTGATCGACCGACACACGCGGGCCGAATCGGCGCTCACGAATCTTACGCTCGAATTCGAGCGCGCGAAGCTCCGGGCGGAGTCCTTCCAGGCGGTACCGACGGAGTATGCCCGCGTCACCGATCGACTCGCCGCGCTCGATCGACAAACGACCGAACTCGATTCCCGGGTCAATGCGCTCCAACGGGCGACGGAAGAGATCCGCGCGCGACGGGGAGAGATCGACGGCATTCGCTCGGAGATCGCACGGGTCGAAGAGGAGGTCGCGCGGCTTCGGGATCGGTTCCGAGAACGGGTGCGACTGCTCCAACAGCTCGAGGAAGCGGTTCGGGAAGGCGAACTACAATCGGGGCAGCGGACGGCGATGACCGAACGTTTACGCGCGAACCGGGCCGACGTCCGAGCGATCCAGCAGGAACGCGCTCGACTCGAGACACGCCTCGAGGAAGCGCAGCGGCGGGCTGTCGAAGCGGAACGAGGGCGCCAGGAGCGAGCGGGGCTGCTCGAGGAGGTTCAACATCTGCAGCGGGTGGCCGAGTGGATCAACGGTCCATTCCGAGAATCGGTGCTCCGGATGGAGAAAAAGTTACTCGGTCAAGCGCAGGCCGAATTCGAACGGAGCTTCGCGCGATTCTTCGCGACGCTCATCGAGGATGAGTCGCTAGTCGCCCGGACGGATGGAGCATTTTCGCCGGCCGTAGCGATCGACGGAGAGTGGACGCCCCCTGCGGCTCTCAGCGGAGGCGAACGAACGTCCCTCGCCCTCGCGTTTCGGCTGGCGCTCGGCCAGGTCGTTCGAACGCTAGGCCAGATGAAGCTCGAGACCATCATCTTGGACGAGCCGACCGACGGTTTCTCCCCGGAACAGGTGGTACGGATGGGAGAGCTCCTCGAAGAATTGGCCCTCCCCCAAGTGATTCTGGTCTCCCATGAGATCCAGCTGAGTTCCATCGCCGACCGCGTCATTCGGGTCCAGAAGGAGGCGGGAAGTTCCTCTTTGATCGACGTAAGTGAAGCGCCGACCTCGTCGAAGTCGGGGACCTCGAGCCTCCCATCGACCTCGGTCGACGGAGCGACGCCCCGGCTTAGGGGTCAGGCCAAGAGTCGTTCGAAGACCCCGGGCTCCCAAGGAGAGACCGAGGCCAGCTGAAGATTTTCGGCGAGGTGCTCCGGAGTTTTCTGACCGACGAGCGTCGTCAAGGCCCCGCGAGCCGAACGAGCGAATTGGATCGCCGTCTGTGCGGGCGAAAGACCTTCGGCGCTCGGCCCGCCCCGCGCGAGTTGTCCCTGAATGAGCGGTACGCTCGTAAAGCATCCGATTCCGAGCCGCTGGGCGGCGTCAAAGAGCGACATCTTTTGGCCGGCGACGACCTGATTCTTGAGCTGCGCCGCCTCGGGCATCCCGAGGCTGAACGGGAATTGGATGTATCGCAGTCCATGGCGCTCGCCCGCGACCTCTTCCGCCAAACGCACAATGCTTTCCAGCGAAAGGTAGGCCGCCTCTCCGCGCCGCGCCCGAAGGCAATCCCAGGTCGCCAATCCGTACCCTCCGAGAATCCGTTGCGTCCGAAAACCTTCGTAGAGACGGATCGCTTCGACCAATCGGCTGCGAAACTCTTCGTCTCCCACAACGGGCAACTGAGCATCTCCCGCGTTATGCAGATAGAGCAAGTCGATGGCGTCTAGCCCGAGATTGTTCCGACTTCGTTCGAATTGGTCTCGGAGATACGAGACGCTCATCGCGTGGCATCCATCGACGATATCGACGGGATCGAGGACGCCGGGTCCGATGAGTTCGTGTTCGACCCATTCATCGGTCGGAATCTTCGATTCCCCATCGGGCGCAAAGTAGCCGCTCTTGGTGGAGACGAAGAGCTCGTCGCGCTGGACGTCCCCCTTCTCGACCTCGCGGGCGATCGATCGGCCTAAGCTGCGCTCGGCGCGCTGATACCGATAATTGATCGCGGTATCGAGCACGTTGATCCGGTGAGACGCCATCGACAATTGCGCCGCGTGTTCCACCGCCCAGTCGGTCGTCGCGTCGGGCGGCCCGATGTAGGTTCCGAGTCCCAACGAAGTCAGCCACAACCCGCCCGAAGTAGATCGGAAGTGATCCGGGCGGATCTCGTTCCCCCGCAGGGCGGTGTCCCGGAACCGTCGCGTCCCTCTCGGTGTCGCGAGTCCGGGAAGTCAGCCCACGTCGGCGTGGGGCGTCGATGACACAAAAAGAGGCTGTCGAGCTTCGTGGGCGTCTCGTCCTCGACCCGGCACTGAGACTGGAGTCCCCAACGACACGTTGAGCGTCGAAGCTGTCAACATGGATCCGAATCAATGGGGGGGACCTGGTTCACGACCGACCATCGGAAAAATCCGGACGGGCGGGGATCGCCTGACGAAGGGCCGGAGATTGCCCAACGCCTATGCGGTGGGAGGAGCGCTGGGCGGAATCGCGTCGCTGCTTGGGATGCTCAACGCCTGCTCGGGCGGCGTCGTAGTGGTCAATATTGACAACGGTTTTGGCGCCGCGATGGCGGCCACGCTAATCAATCGCGTGGGCCAGGATTCGGAGCGGGGCGGATGGCCGATAACAAGCGCCTGACCAGTGGCAGGGCGCGGCGCGCCATAAAGATGGGCGGCCTCGCCTCGCAGGTGGGGTCCAACTACCTGTGGGCGTCGCTGCGCAAACCGTTTCTCAGCGACGACGCCCATCATCAGGCGCTGCTCGATACCCACATCAAGAACGCCCGCCTGATTGTCGAAAGCTCCAAGGAACTGCGCGGAGCGTTTCTCAAGTTGATCCAGATGCTCTCCACGCGCGAAGACATCCTGCCGGCCGAAGCCCTCGAAGTGCTCAGCCTCACGCAGGCCAATGTCCCGCCGATGGACTACGCGACGATCTCGGACCAAATCCGGCGCGAGTTGGGCAAGAAGCCCGAGCAGTTATTCTTAAGCTTCGATCGCGAAGCTTTTGCCGCCGCCTCGCTCGGTCAGGTCCATCGCGCAACGCTTAAGAGCGGCGAGCAGGTCGCGGTCAAGATCCAGTATCCGGGTGTGGAGCAGACCGTCGGCCAGGACCTCAAAAATCTCAAGCTGCTGCTCAGCACGCTCAAGGCAATCGCGCATGATTTGATGCGCCAGAAGATCGACGTCCGCACCGTGTACGCGGAACTTGAGGAGCGGCTCAACGAGGAACTGGACTACGAACGCGAAGCGGCCAACATGAAGCTGTTTGCCGGCCTGTTGCGCGACGATCCCGAGGTGATGATCCCCGCGGTCTTCACCGAACTGAGCTCGCGCCGTGTGCTGACGATGACCTTCCTCGACGGTTACGCGCTGACCGACGTCTTCGCGCCGGTGGTCGATCGCGATCTCAAGAGCTGGGTGGCGCACAAGTATTTCACCCTGATTTGGCGCCAGATTCTCGAGTTCGGAGTGCTGCACACCGATCCCCATCCGGGCAACTACCTGGTCACCTACCATCCGCGGCTTGGCATCCTTGACTTTGGCTCGATTCGACGCTTCCCCGAACCGATTCGCAAGGCCAACCTGAAGCTCGCCCGCGCGCTGCTCGCGGGCGATGACCGCGCGATGGCCCAGGCGCTGGTAGCTTTGGATTATCTTGACCGCGTACAGGATGCGCCCCCGCTCATCGAGATCATCCGGATCCTGTTCGAGCCGGTGTTGGTCAACCGCCGCTTCGACCCCAAGAAATACGAGTCGGTGTCGAAGGCGACCACGGTGGGCGAGATCGCGGTACAAAACCGGTTGTATAAATCACCCGCGCACAGCGTATTCCTGATCCGTGCGCTGATCGGAGCGGAAGGCATCGTGCGGCAACTCGGCGTGGTGGCCGATTACCATGCGATGTTCCGCGAATGCGTTGAGCGCGTCAAAGGCTGACCGCCCGCCTCGTACGGCCGGCGCGCGGTCCACGCCCGCATTCTCCAGCGGCGACGATGTGCTCGGCCGCCTCGAACGCCATCGCGATTTCCATTTCCGCCGCATGTCCGCGCGCAAGGTGAAGTCCGAAGATCAGGCGCTCAATTTCATTGGCGAAGTCGGCTTCTGCACCGCCTTCACCGCCGGTCTGGACGTACCCTGCCTGCGCGAAGCTATTGTGGGACAGCGCGAACCACCCCTGCCGCATCATATTCAAAACGATTACGCGATCGGGATGGCGTGGCGGCTCAAGGACGTGCTGAGCGCGAAACGCGCGGTTTATTATGGCAAGGCGATCGCGGGGCGTCCGGCGTTCATCGCTCCGCAACTGCTTCCCGCATTTCTGCGCCTGCGCGCCGAACCCGTCTCCTACCTGGCGACGTTCCGCCGCGGCCACCTCAGCCTTTGCGCCAAGCTGGTGATGGACGCGCTGCGCCGGCGCCCGGTCGCGGCGACCCGCGAACTCAGAATCGCAACCGGTTATTCCCGGCCCTCGCGGCGGGCCGAGTTCGACCGCGCGATGAAGGAGCTGCAGGAAAAGTTCCTGGTCCTGAAAGTCGAGGAACGCTACAACCCGTTTACCTACATCTGGAGTACGTTGGCGCATCAATGGCCCGACGCGCTGACCGAGGCGCGCCGGCTGCGCCGCGGCGAAGCCGCCTACAACATAGTTCGACGCTACTTTTTGATTGCGGGCTACGGCACGCCGCGCTCCGTCGCGCGGGTGGCCGGAATCGAGCCCAAGCTCGTGGCCAGCGCGATCAACCGTTTGGTCCGTGAAAAGCTTTTGGCGTCGCTCCCGCCCGCCGCCGGTGCGCGCGGTTGCTATGCCCTGACCGAGGAAAACCTGCGTGATTGAGCGTCCGCGCCTCGTTGAAGTTTAAAAATTACAGGGCACACATTCGCATCACGTTTGACTTGACCCTTCGCCCGATTTTCGCCACAATCAGAGCAGTTTTTTGGTAGCCAGGATCAGAGGTGTTCGGAACCGGCCGGAGCGTCCAGTCTGACGGAGCCGGCGAGAGGATATCCGTCCAGAGGGAGAGCAAGCGGTCGATGGCAACGCTCACAAAACGGCAGAAGCAGCTTCTGGATTATTTGAACAACTATATCGGTCAGTTCGGTTACGCACCGACACTTCAGGAGATCGGGGGTTTCTTTGGCCTGTCCTCCCTGGCAACCATCCACAAGCATCTCAAGAACCTCGAAGCCAAGGGCTTTATCAAGCGCAAATGGAACCACAGCCGGGCGCTGGAGATGGTCGACAACAACGCGCACGGAGCGGCGCGGGAGCTGCCGCTGTTGGGCGTGGTCGCGGCAGGCACTCCGATCGAGTCGACGGAGAACAACGATTCGATCACCGTCCCCGAAGAATTCATCCGGCGGCAGAACACCTTTTGCTTGCGTGTTCGCGGCGAATCGATGATTGATGAAGGCATCCGCGACGGCGATTATATCATCGTCGAGGGTCGCGAAACCGCCAGCGATGGTGAGACGGTAGTCGCTCTGGTCAACGGCGAAGCGACGGTCAAGAAGTTCTACCGCGAGCACGACGGCCGCATCCGGCTGGAGCCGGCCAACGTCACGATGCAACCGATTTTTTCCGCGGCAGAAGACCTGCAAGTGCGGGGTGTGGTGGTCGGCCTGATGCGCCACTATCGCTGAGCCAAGCCGGGCGGCCGAATTCATGCGCCGCACCGGCGCGGTCATAGCGCGGCTACCGCTGGCCCATCTAACCCCGCACGCGCTGGGGAAACCTGATTTTGAAGCGCGAGCCCAGCGCGGGCTTCGACCTGACTTCCAGGGTTGCGCCCAGCGACTTCACGTTGCGGGCAACCAGCGCCAGACCCAACCCCAATCCGCGATGGTTGCGGGTGTTGGACCCGGAAAGCTGGACAAATGGCTCGAAGGCTTGGCCGAGCCGTCCCTCGTCAATTCCAACTCCGGTATCTGCGACTTCCAATTCAACTGTGCTTCTGCTCTGGAACCGCAATCGCCGCAGCCTTACGGTCACCTCGCCGCGCTCGGTGAACTTGATCGCATTGCTCACCAGATTGGATATGATCGATCGCAAAAGGCGGCGATCCGAGTCTATGTGAGTTAGATCCGGCTCGATCTTCCATCGGAGCGAAAGTTTCTTTTGCTGGGCGGCCGCCGTGAAGGCGGTCTGCATTTCGACAATTAGATCGGCGATCTCGACGGCCTCGATTGCGGTCGCCCGGGTTCCGGTTACGGTGGCGGCGTACTCGAGCAGATTCTCGATGGTGTAGGTGAGTTCGGCGGCATTCAGCCGCAGACGATCGAGAATGCGTGATGGTTCCGCACTGAACTGGTTTGACCAATCCTCCGACAAAATTTCCAGATAGCCGTTTAGAATCTGCAGCGGCGTGCGCAACTCGTGGCACATTTTTGACATGATCTGGAAGCGGTCCGTGGACGAACCCATTTCCGCATCCGGCGCGAGTCCTGAGCGCGACAGCCATGCTTGCGTCCTGTGCTTACCAGCCCGCACAGGTGTTTCCTCTTGCGCGCAGTCAACCATCCTTCCAGTTAGATCGCCGGGACCAGACTGGGTATTGTCGAAAGTCCTAGTTTGGAAAAAGAAATGTCTTAGAAGCGGACAAAAGATCGCTTAACTGAAATACCCCAAGGTTCTCTATATCGAGCCACAGCATCAGCAACACGTCGAGCGGTCGCGATACGCGCGCGACAAAGCATCGCGGACACGGGCGGCGCGCTCCGTCCGGCCCAACTCCGTCGCGCCGGTCTCGCACAGACCCAGCGAATTGATGCGCCTCAATTCCGCCCACGCCGCGGCCAGCACGTTACGCAAGGCCCTCATCACCTGGCGCGGCCTCGAAAGATAGTTGAATCTGACGGGGGAAGGATTCATGCCGCACTCTCCATCCGCGCCGTCGGCGACGCTTGCGCGCCCGCGAGAGCTCTAGCCCAGGCTCGCGCCGAATCGGCGATTATGATCGCCACCAGCACGATGAAGACGAAGGTCATCGCGGCGTCGACGTGGTCATTGAAAATCAACCGGCTTATTTCAGCCGCGCGCGCGGCGCTGGTCGCCGGAAGAGCCAACTCGGCGCGCAAGACCTCGACGTGGGCGAGGAAGCCCACGTTCGGCATCGCGCTCCAGATCTTTTCGCATCCCGCGGTCAAAGTGACGGCGACCAGCCATCCCAGTGGTATCAGCGTGACGAACACATATCGCGCCTTGCCATGGCGAATCAGAGCGGTGGTGGCGACGCATAATGCGATCGTCGCCAACATCTGGTTGGCGATTCCGAACAATGGCCACAGCGAGTTGATTCCGCCCAGCGGGTCGATCGCCCCATAGTAGAGAAAGTAGCCCCAGGCTCCGACGATCATCAAAGAAGTCAGCATGATGCTGGGGTAGGAACTGGTCTCGCCCAACGGCGCGTACAGATGGCCCAGCAAGTCCTGGAGCATGAAGCGTCCCACCCGGGTGCCGGCGTCCAGCGTGGTCAGGATGAACAGCGCCTCGAACATGATGGCGAAGTGGTACCACAGGCCCATCACGGCGCGGCCGCCGAGCGAGCGCGAAAAGATATGCGCCATCCCCACCGCCAGCGACGGCGCGCCGCCGGTGCGCGCCAGCAGCGTGGTCTCGCCGACGTCCTCGGCCAACTGATGCATCTCCTGTTCGGTGACCGGATAACCCCAGCCGGTGATGGTCGCGGTGGCGGCGGCGCCGCGCCCTACTACCCCGGCCGGACTGTTGATCGCGAAGTAGACCCCGGGATGCAGCACTCCGGCCGCGATCAATGCCATCACCGCGACGAACGATTCCATCAGCATGCTGCCGTAGCCGATCATGCGGGCGTCGCTTTCGCGCGTCAGCATCTTGGGCGTGGTGCCCGAGGCGATCAGCGAATGGAAACCGGAGATGGCGCCGCAGGCCACCGTGATGAATGCGAAGGGAAAAATCTTGCCGCCGAACAGGGGGCCCTTGCCGTTGACGAATTGGGTCAGCGGCGGCATCAGTGTCTGCGGATGCAGCGCGATGATGCCGATAGCCAGCAGTGCGATGGTGCCGAGCTTGATGAATGCGGAAAGATAGTCGCGCGGCGCCAGCAGCAACCAGATCGGCAGCACCGAGGCCAAAAAGCCGTAGGCGATGATCCACAGCGAAAGATGGGCCGCGTCCATAATGAACAGGCGGCGCCATTCGTGGAACTCCACCCAGCGTCCGCCGGCGACCGCGGCGACGATCAGCAGCACTCCGATGATCGACGCCTCCAAAACGCGGCCCGGGCGCATCCAGGTCATGTACACCCCGACAATCATCGCAATCGGTACGGTGGTGGCGACGGTCGAGGTCGCCCACGCGCTTTCTTTCATCGCGTTGACCACCACCAGTCCCAGCACCGCGATTAGAATGATCATGATCAGCAAGACGCCAATCAGGGCTGTGAAGCCGCCCAGCGGGCCAATTTCTTCACGCGCCATCTGGCCCAGCGACTTGCCCCGCCGCCGCAGCGAGAGCCCCAGAATCACGAAGTCCTGAACACACCCACCTACCATTGCGCCGATCACGATCCATATGATCGAGGGCAGATAGCCAAACTGGGCGGCCAGAATCGGACCCACCAGCGGTCCCGGGCCGGCGATCGCGGCAAAGTGATGGCCGAAGGTGATCCATCGCGAGGTCGGGATGTAGTCGCGGCCGTTGTCGAGCATCACCGCCGGCGTGGGCTGCGAATCGTCCAACTCCAGGACCCGCGCTGAAATGAACGACGAGTAAAAACGGTAGCCGATCGCGTAAACGCAT